>ONMF01000014.1 GCA_900318865.1 uncultured Prevotellaceae bacterium | reverse complement strand
GAAACCGTCATCATCAACCCCATGTTTGCCGCCGTGGCGGCACCGAAACATGGGGCTCTGTCAAATAATGCGTCTTCGACGCATCACACACACCGTGCCGTGGCAATTTTCCCCTTCAATTTAGTGGAGAACTGATTCCCCCTAAGTTAGAGGGGGTGGCCCAACGGGCCGGGGGAGTGTGTCAAGCGGCGACAGGGCTCGGCGACGCTGCACCCACGCAGGGTTTACACACTCCTCAGTCGCTTCGCGCCAGCTCCCCTAACTTAGGGGAGCAGTTGGGCATGAGAAAAGCCGCCATTTTATGCCGGTAATCGCGCATAAAATGGCGGCTTTTGCTGCCTGGGGCAGCCTAACGCGTGTTTCAGACGGTGAGGATTTCTTTCTCTTTGGCGGCAAACACTTCGTCGATTTGCTTCATGATGCGGTCATGGATTTTCTGGACTTTGGTCTCACCGTCCTTCGACACGTCTTCGCTCATGCCATCCTTGATGGCTTTCTTAAGGCCTTCGATGCACTCGCGGCGAGCGTTGCGCACACTCACGCGTGCCTTCTCGGCCTCGTTTTTCGAGTCTTTCACCAGCTGCTTGCGCCTGTCCTCGGTGAGGGGCGGAATGTTGAGGCGAATCACCTCGCCATTGTTCTCGGGCATGATGCCCACGTTAGAGTCGATAATGGCCTTCTCGATGACACGGAACATGGATTTTTCCCAAGGCATGATGGCGATGGTTCGCTGGTCGGGCGTGCTCACGTTAGCCACATTGGCGATGGGCACCTTGCTTCCATAGTAGTCCACGCGGATGCTGTCCAGGATTTTCACATTGGCTTTTCCGGCCCGGATGTGAGCCAGAGCGTCGTCAAGGTAGGCAACGGCCTCTTTCATTTTCTTTTCGGCCGCATCGAGATAGAAATTTAAATCATTCATAGTGGTTATGTTATTGATATAATAAATTCATTTTCGGGTTACGAAAATAGGTAAAAACATGCAATTCGACAAATATTTTATGGAAAAACCGGCCACGAAACGAAAAATATACTATTTTTGTAACAGAGAAATGAATGTGCTTACCGACATATCGCTGCGATGGCGCATGTGGCGGCTGTTGGCGGTCATCGTGACCATGACAGCCAGTCTGGCCGTCGCTGCCCAGCCCGAAATTGCCGGCGACACGCTGTTTGTGTACTATCGCGACGGCCACATCGATGTGTATCCGCGCCAGGTGCTGACCCATGCCCAGAACAATGGCAAGTGGCTCATCCTGAACACCATCGACGATGAGTGGCTTGTGGAGGAATTGACCGATATCGACAGCATAGGCACCACGGCTCCACCAGCCTTGCTGCCGGCCATCACCCAGGTCAAATTGAAGGTGAGCACCAACTATGGGCTGATGGACGATGTGACATGCACCTTGGGCCCCGACAGCATCACGGCTCAGGTCAACGCCATCGGCAAATGGCTCATCCCCGATTTCAAGACCGGCAGCGACCAAGTGACCATCTATCTGGACGGTACCGATACGCCCGCGGCCGGCCGCCGGCGGAATTTTGCCGGCGATGTGGCTTATGTGGCCGCCATGCCGCAATGCCACCTCATCGCTGTGAAAGACAGCACGGTGGTGAGCCCCGACACCACGCTCTACACTCTGCACCGCGTTCCCTTCGGTCGCCGATATGCCATGCACGTCGATTTCGGCAATCTGGCTACCCTTCCCGTGCCCCGCATCGACATCAACACCGAGGATGGCCGCCCCATATTGAGCAAGACCGACTATTTGTGGGCCGAAATCATTGTCAACGGCCAGGGGGTATATCCGTCGATGACCGACTCGGTGCGCGTGCGCGGCCGCGGCAACTCCAGCTGGAACGGCGACACCGTGGCCAACGCCAAGAATTCCTACCGCCTGAAGTTTGATGTTAAAAAAAGCGTTTTGGGCCTTAAGAAAGGGAAAAACTGGGTGTTGCTGGCCAACAAGCAAAGCGGGTCGATGATGACCAACGCCGTGGGTATGAAAGTGGCCAGCGTGGTGGGCACCGCAGCCTGGAACCATATCGTCCCGGTGAACCTTTATATCAATGGTGAATACCGAGGAAACTACAACCTGACAGAGAAGATCGGGTTCTCGAACAACAGCATCGACCTGCCCGACGAAACCCGTGCCACCCTGCTTGAGATTGATGCCTACTATAACGAGCCGCAGCGTTTCCGCTCATCGCCCTATTCGCTGCCCATGCTTGTGCATGAGCCCGAGTTTGCCGACACGTTGTCGACGGTGCTCACCCAGGCCAAGGTAAAAACCGAGTTCAACAAACTGGCCCGCGCCGCCTACGACGGAAATGTGGAGAGTCTGCAGAAATTACTCGACTACGACAGCTTTGCCCGCTATATCATGGTGAACGAGCTGCTCTATAACCTGGAAATTTTGTTCCCCAAAAGCCTGTGGTGCTACCGCGAGAACCTGGAGGACGAGTCGAGCAAGTGGATTTTCGGGCCGGTGTGGGACTGGGACTGGTCGTTCGGCTACGACGCGGTGTACTATCGTTACAGTTACGTCAACACCACCTCTGATTTCTGGAACGCCACGGTCAAGAGCGGCCAGCGCTTTCTGAAGGCGCTGCGCTTCAACAGCGGCGAGGAGATGGAGCGGGCCTATTACAATGTGTGGAAAGACTTCATGGAGAACGGTGGTCTGGACGACGTGATGGATTACTGCCAGAACTATCAGACCTACGTCCAGAAGTCGTTCACGCTCAATTACAACAAATGGCGTGATGGCAGCACCAGCACCTACCGGCCCATGGCCAGCAACACCAACGTGTGGCTGCGGACACGCTCCAATTTTCTCTACTCGGCCATCAACCCCGATTTTGAGCCGGTCGACGAGCAGCCCGTTGAGGACATCCGCACGCCGGTCGACGAGACGCGTGCGGCCCGTGCCGACGAGCCGGTCGATGTGTTCACCCTGCAAGGAGTGTGCGTGCGCCGGCAGGTGCCCCGCAGCCAGATGAAATCGGGCCTTGCCCCCGGCATCTACATCACCAATCAGGAAAAATTCATTATTTCAAGGTGAGCGACGACAGCCGGTCGCCTGCCAGCAATTCGGCCGCCTGCGACAACTGGGCGGGCGTCACCGCCATGATGCGCTCCATCGTTTCATCGACAGTGCTCACGTGGTTGTGGAAGAGCAGGTTGCGGGCTGCGTTCATGGCCACAAACTCGGTGCTGTCGGCCGAAACGAGCAGGCCGCCGCAGTATTGTCGCTTGTGGGCCGTCAAGGCCCGTTCGCTGAGCGGCGTGGAGGCCAACTTGTCGATCACGCGCTGCACGATGCGCCGGCTTGCAGCCACATCGGCGTGGTCGCATCCGAAGTAAATCTCCATCAGGCCGCAGTCGGTGAACAGCGTGAGCGACGACTCCACGGTGTAGACGTAGCCGCGTTTTTCACGCATTTCCACATTGAGCAGGGCGTTCATGCCCGGGCCGCCCAGGATGTTGTTGAGCAGCATGAGCGCATGGCGGCTCGTGTGATACATTCCCGGCAGCCGTGCGCCCATCACGGTGTGAGCCTGATGAGCGCCTATCGTCATCACCTCATGGCGCACCGGCTGCAGTGCGGGTGCCAAGCGCGGGCTGCGCTGCAGCCGGTGGTGCATGGCGCCCATGTGATTCTCGACCAGGCGAAACACGCCATCGGGCCGCCCGGGACCCACCGAGAAAAATACCATGTTCGACGGCACATATTGCTCTTTGAGATACTCCATGCAGTGCTGCGAGGTGAATGCCCTCACATGCTCCTCACATCCCAGAATGTTATGCCCGAATCCGCTGCCGGCAAAGGCGATGTCCTCAAAGTCATCATAAGCCGCCTCGGCTGGCGTGTCGCGGTAGGAAGCCACTTCTTCGAGCACCACATCCATCTCACGCGTCAGCTCGTCGGCCGGAAATACCGAGTACATGACCAGGTCGGCAATCAGCTCCACGGCCCGCGCCAGATGCTGGGCCGGAAACACTGAGTAGAGCATGGTGGCCTCCTTGGTGGTGTAGGCATTCAGCTCGCCTCCCACTCGCTCCATCCGGCATCCGATGTTATGAGCCCGGCGGTGCGTGGTGCCTTTGAAAATGGTGTGCTCCACAAAGTGAGCCAGCCCGAACTGGCCGTCGCGCTCGTCGCGGCTGCCGGCGTTGATGGCCAGGCCGCACCAGGCCACACTGGCCGTTGTGGCCACATGCACCATGCGCAGCCCGTTGGGCAAGGTGTGATAATAGATGGCTTGTTGTTTCATCATCAGTGCAAAAACCAGCGCAAAGTTACCGCAAAAAGTGTGAATGTAAAAATTTCTATTGTCTCGCCAAAACAAATTTTTTTTTGTTTTGGTCTCGGCTTGCACAACGTTGAGTCCTAAAGGCCTCGAAGATAGGCTGCGCCTCGCCAAAACAAATTTTTTTTTGTTTTGGTCTCGGCTTGCACTACGTTGAGTCCTAAAGGCCTCGAAGATAGGCTGCGCCTCGCCAAAACAAATTTTTTTTTGTTTTGGTCTCGGCTTGCACTATCTTTGCACAAAAGAAACATCATGAATCCAACAGTCGAACCGAACGGCCGGAAATGGCCCTATTGGTGCGCGCTTACCGTGGCCGCACTGGTTTTCTTTTTCTTCAATGTGTTCACCACGCTCAAGGGTGATGACATTTGCTATATTTTCGTGGAAGGGAACACCTCGGTGCGCGTGAGCGACCTGAGCACGCTGTGGCAGTCGGTGACGTATCACTACGTCGACACCAATGGCCGCCTGGCCGATGTGATAGCCAAAGTGTTTCTGGGCCTTACCGGCAAGGCGGTGTTCAATGTGGTGAACACGATGGTGTTCGTGTTGTTTCTGCACCTGCTGTGCAAGTTGTCGCTGGCCGGCCGTCGCTGGCCTGCCGTGGCCATGGGCTGCTTGTACGCATTGCTGATTTTCCCTTATCCCGGCGAGACGATGCTGTGGTTGTGCGGGAGTTGCAACTATCTGTGGAGTGCCACCTTCACGCTTGCCTTCCTGCTGATGCTCAAGTGGTTTCACCGGCATCCACGCGGCGGTGCCTGGCATGTGGTGGCGGCCGTGGTGGGCTTTGCCGGCGGAGCGATGAACGAGAGTGTGAGCCTGGCTGCGGCAGTGGGATTGTTCATTTATTATCTGCTTAACCCCAGGCAGTTCCGTGGACCTGTGGTGACGGCTTGCCTGTGCTATGTGCTGGGCATCGGCATGATTGTGGTGTCGCTCGTGCTGAATGGACGTGTGCAGAATGGTGAGGTGGTGCTCGATGTGAGCTGGCAGCAGTTGCTGTCGCGCCGCGTCATCAACACGTTCCTCAAGACCGGTCATTTCATCACACCCTTCCTGGCGATTCTGGTGATAGGCTACACCTGGTGGCGCAGGGGATGGCGTGCGGTCACCGACGATGTGATGAACTGCGTGTTTGTGGGGGCTTTTGTCACGGTGGTGGGCATGAGCCTGATCAAGCCTCGCGCCTACACGGCCTACTCGGTGTTCAGCTATGTGGTGGTGGCGGCATGGCTGTGGCAATGGCTGAAGCTAAAACCGCGCTGGCAGCGGTGGACGGGCGTGGTGTGCGCGCTGGCCTGTGTGGTTCCCGCCGTTCAGGCGGGGCGGGCCATCGTAGACTACAAGCGGTTCAACGACCGTGTGGAGCGTGCCATCGCCGCGTCGCCGTCGCAGGCCGTGATTGCCGCCGCCGAGTGGAAGGGCACCAACCGCTGGGTGTCGCCCTCGTTCTACGATTCTTACCTCTATAGCTCCTATACCGATGCCTATTGTCACTACTATGGCAAGGATAATGTGCAATTTGTGCGGCCCTCGGTGCTGAAGCGGTACACCAGCGGTGATTTCATGGCCGGCAGTGTGCCGCTGCACTTCGTCAGCGACCGGCCCGACCTGGCCGCAGGCATCGTGGGGTGGGAAAACGAGGAGTACACAGCCGTGAAAGTGGCCCCCGGCCATGTGAAGCGTGATTTCGACTTGATTACCATCGACCTGGCGTCGCAAGCCGACCGGCTTACTGCCGAAGAGGCCGAGAAACGCCGCCAGTGGGGCGTGCTGAAAAACACCCAGCAATGGTATTTTTACTGGCTTCGCCAGGCCGACAGTTGCCTGCTGATGCTGCCGCACCTGCCCGATGATGTGCTCGCCGTGACAGTGCCGCTGGTGGAGGCCGACAGCACCGTGCGCGTGCGCTTTGAGCGCACCGCCCCCGACGGCCTCCAGCTGCCTCCCTCGTGGTGACCCGTGCGGCCGTTACATGCGGGTGTCAATGTGCAGAATGTGCTGCACAAACATCAGTTCACGGATGTCGCGCCGGTAAATGTCGATGTCATCGTAGGCCTTGTTCTCGCTGCGCAGGGTCACCATGGCCGGGTCGGCGTGCCGGCGGATGTATTTCACCATGCGGTAGTCGTCGAGCAGCACCACATAGATTTGTCCCCAATAGATTTGCTGGGCATTGACGAGTTCGCGCACGGCAATGAAATCGCCGTTCTTGATAACGGGACTCATCGAGTCGCCGCTCACCCTGACTATTTTGCAGTTGGCGTTGGCCATTTCGGGCAGGTTCACATATCCCACAATCTGTTCGTCGCCGAACATCGTGGCACGCGGTGTGGTGCCTGCGGTGACGTCAATGTCGTAGACGGGTGTGCCCAGCGGTTGCCGGCTCACGGGCATCTGCGCCACCGGCGGAACGGCCAGTGCCGCGGGTGCCGCTTTGGCAAAGGGGAGGTCGGTGCCGTTGAGCAGCCAGTCCTTCGACACACCCAGGTTGACAACGATGCGATTCACCAGCGCTTCGCTGATGGGCAGGTGTCCATTCAGATATTTCGACAGGTTGGATGTGTCCACGTCGATGCGTTGTGCGAACTGCACCTGGCGGCAGTTGAGTTCCTGCATCAAATACTTGATTCGTTCTCTGATTTCTTTGTCATTTTGTGGCATGGTGGCAAGAAGTTTAGAAGTTGGTTCTGTGTTTTTCGTTACTTTTTCGGCAAATTTACCTCAAAAAAAGGTAATACGCAAATTTTTGAGTCAAATTTGATGGATACAATGATTTCTTTGGAGCAGTTAGGGATATTTGCGAAATTTAATGTAATTCTGCAAAGAAAACAAAACCTGAGTGCAAATGAAAAAGTTACATCTACTAATTACTGTGCTTGTTTGGGTGGCATAGAGTTTTACCGTCTATTCTCAAGAAGCTGAGTTAACCGAACCGACTGAACCCAAGCCTTACGGCGTGGAGGAAACCGGCAAATACATTGTCAATGCGCTAAACAACCGCGGAAACATTGCTGCCGGCGGAGCTTACATTATCACCCGTTATTACAATTTGAAGGAAGGTGGTGAGTACACCCTCTCTGTCCGAAGTTACTCACACTCGGCATAAAAAAGAATAATTCTTTTGTTCTGCTCTCGTTTTTTCGTAACTTTACCGCTATGAAAATTCTACACACCAGCGACTGGCACCTGGGCCATGTGCTTTATCATTACGACCGAGAGGAAGAACAGACGGCGTTCTTGCTGCAACTGGAGCAAATCGTGCGGCAGGAACAGCCCGATGCCTTGCTCGTGAGCGGCGATGTGTTTCACACGCCGGCTCCTTCGGCCGCCACGGTCAAGACGTATGTGAGTGCCATGCTGGCCTTGCGGAGCGCTTGCCCCACGATGGCCATTGTGATGATTGCCGGCAACCACGACAGCGCGTCGCGCATCGATTGCGACCGGGAATTGTGGCGTGTGGCCGGCATCACGGTAGTGGGCACGGTGGCTCGCGGTGCCGACGATGCGGCGGCAAGACACATCATCCCTGTTCATGACGCAGGCCGACAGCTTCTGGGCACGATAGTGGCCGTGCCCCACTGTTACCGGCTGCCCGCCGACACTTTTTTTGCCGACCTGCTCGCCATGGCCGACCGCAGCCGTCCGGTGGTGCTGATGGCGCACCTCACCATGACCGGCAGCGACATCACCGGCCACGACAACATCGGCATGCTCGACAGTGTGCCCCCGGCGCGAGTGGCTGGTTATGACTATGTGGCTTTGGGGCACATCCACCGGCCTCAATTCATTGCCGGCGGTGACCGGCGAGTGCGCTATTGCGGCACACCCGTGGCTGTGAGCTTCGATGAACAGTGTGAGCACTCGGTGTCGCTGGTCACTCTGAATGGGCACGATGCTCCGCAAGTGCGCACCATCGCCATAGGCAACGTGCGCCCGTTGCTCACGATTCCGGCCTCCGAGCCACTGCCTTTTTCCCAGGCATTGCAGCAACTGGAGGCGAGTACCGACCGCCGGCCGTGTTACATCCGCTTGAACGTGCTGGCCGACGACCCGTTGCCTGTCGATGCCCATGCCCGGGCGGCGCGTGTGGCCCAGGCTCATGGCTATCGCTTCTGCACCATGCGTGTGACCTCACCGCAGCGCGATGAGCGCGAGCAGTTTGCGCTCAGCGCGCTGCAGTTGCAGGCGCTATCACCCGTCGATGTGGCCCAGCGTTATGTGTCGGGCCGCCTGGGCCGTGACCTGACCGAGCGCGAGCGGCAAATGCTGCACTTTGTGTTGAAACAAATCGACGAGGAGGACCACGCATGAAAATCAAGACACTCAATATTCACAATATTGCCTCGGTGGGCCAAGCCACCATCGACTTCGACGGCCCGGAACTCGGCGGCGAGCAATTGTTTCTCATCAGTGGCGACACCGGTGCGGGAAAGAGTACGATCCTCGACTGCTTGTGCCTGGCACTTTTTAACAGCACACCGCGTCTGTCGGTCTCCAACAGCGAGAAATATACACTGGCCGCCGAGGGCGGCGCAGCTGAAACCGACGAAACGCTGTCGGTGAAAGACCCCCGCCAGCTGCTGCGCCGCGGTGAAAGCCAAGGGGGCGTGGAACTGACCTTCCTGGGCATCGACGGGAAAGACTACCTGGCCGAGTGGAGTGTGCACCGTAAAAACAAAAAGCCGAACGGCCCGCTGCAAAATAGCAAGTGGGTCATCACCTGTGTCACAAGCGGTGAAACTACCAGCAAGGTGAAGATGAACCAACAGGTCATCGAGCGGGCGGTGGGGATGAACGCCGAACAGTTCTATCGCACCGTTATCTTGCCGCAAGGCCAGTTCGACCAGTTCCTCAAGAGCAGCGGCAGCGAAAAATCCAGTATGCTCGAGCAAATCACCGGAACTGAGATTTATGCCCGGGCCGGAAAAAGGATTTTTGAAATCTGGCGCGAGAAGAGCCAGGCGGTGGCTGCCAAGCGCCAGCTGCTCGAGGGCATCGTGCTGCTTGACGAGGAGCAAAAGGCGGCGTTGAACGTCCGGCTGGCCCAATTAAAGGAAAGTGTGGACGAACTGGGCAAGCAAGCCGATGCCGCCGCCAGTGCCGTGAAGGTGCTCGACGATTACACGCAAGCCCGGGCACGACTGAACGATGTGCAAGGGAAAAAACAAGAGGTGACAAGCACCCTTTCAAGCGACGAGCACCGTCGCAGGCTGGCCGATGCCATCCAGTGGAGGGCAACGGCCGAGCCGCGGCAGTGGCTTGCCGCAGCCGATGAAGCGCAGCGACAATGCCGGGTGCTGACCGCTCAAAAAAGCGCATTGCTGGCCGAGGCGGAGCGGTTACTGGCCGGCAATGCCTACCTTGAGCACCTCTTATCCGAGCTGAAGCAACAACAAGAGCAACACGGCCACCCCGACGACTATCAAAAGAAACTCGACAAGCTCGAAGCCCAATACCAAGCCTGTGGCGTGACTGAGAAAAAGAAACGGAAAGAACTGCTGAACGAACAGCGGCTCTTGCTGCAGCAGGCTCGCGACGAACTGAAGCGCCGGCAGGACTATGATGATGCAGCGCGAGCGGCACGTTCCGATGCCGATGCGGCCCAACGGGCGGCCCGCGATGCCAATGCTGAAATTGACCCGCTGGCCCGGCAGTGCGGGACGGCTCAAGATGCCTACAAGCTGGCTAAAAATGAATTTGAGCATCGGCACACAAGCCTCGAGCAATGGGCAAAGCGTGCGCGGCAGGAGTTGCGCAGCGGCGACACTTGCCCCGTGTGCGGGCAAGTCGTGGACCGCGTGCTCGGAGAGGAGATGTTCGAGCACCTGGTGGGGCCCTTTGAGACGGCCATGAATCAAGCTCACGACCGGTGGGTCGAGGCGCAAGCAAAGCACAAAGCAGCGACCGATATCGCCCGAAAACTTGATGCCGAGGCCGAAAAAGCGGCGAAAAAAGCGCTGGCGGCCGCCAAAAACCTTGCCACGCAAGAGGCTGTAGCACGCCAAGCGCTCGTCAAGTGCGGGTTGCAGCCGGCCGAAGACATCGAGGAGCAAATCAGTGCAAAAGTTCACCAGGTCAATGAAGAAAACCAAGAAATTGCCACTCAACTCGAGCGGGCCGACGACCTGCTTGCCCTGATGAAGCAAGTGCGTAGTCAGATGAACCGGGCGCAGCAGCTTCAAGACCAAATCATTCGGGTAAATGGTGAATTGCAATATGCGGAGTTACCGAAGCAGAGTGTAATGCAAATCATTGATAAAGAAGAGATAACTATTTTAAACCGGAATAAGGTCGAGCGATTGGCCGAGCGATGGTCTCAGCTATCGCACAAATGGACCGAATGGCATTCACGACTGGAGAGCCAGCAACGCCTTTTCGACGATTATAACAGCAGGGTTGAGCACTTTATTGCCGAGAACGACTGCAGCCGAGAGCGCCTGCTGCAGTTGATGGCCATGACGGTGACATCCATCGAGAGCATCGAGCAACGTCATGAGTCGCTCACATCCCACCTGGCCCGGCTGGAGGGCGAGCAGAAGCAGATAGAGCAGCTGCTGACCGACCTGCTGTCGCGTCGCGAAAAACTGGGTGAGCGCCCGCGTGAATTTTTTGAACAGCGGCAAGCTGAAATCACGCAAGCCATTGCAGCGGCCAATCAAGAGGCAGGGGCATTGAGTCAACAACTCGAAAACGACCGCGAGCAGGCGCGGCGTGTGGCCGCCGAAGCCGCCAGGCTTGCCGCTCTCAAGGCCGATGCCGACGAATGGGCGGCATTCAGCGACATGCTGGGCAGCGCCAATGGCAATAAATTCCGCAACATAGCCCAGAGTTTCATTTTGAACGACTTGCTGCGGCGTGCCAACCACTACTTGATGCACTTTGACGACCGGTATGAGCTGTATTGCCAGCCAGGCACGCTCACCGTGCTTGTGCGCGACCTGCAGTGCGGCAACCGCACGTCGAGCGTCTATCAGTTGTCGGGAGGCGAAAGCTTCATGGTGTCGCTTTCGCTGGCACTGGCACTGGCCAGCATGACGGGCCACGTGTTTGCGGTCGACACGCTGTTTATCGACGAGGGATTCGGGTCGCTCAGTGCGCCATGCCTCGACAAGGTGATGGAGACCTTGGGTCGCTTGAACGACATGGGTGGCCGCCGCGTGGGCATCATCAGCCACGTGGAGAGCCTCAAGGAGCGTGTGCCGGTGCAGATAGTAGTGCGGCGCGACCCCGACGACCGTACCCGAAGTAATATTTTTATCCAATCATAAACTGTTGTACCATGAAACAAATCCGCTTATTGCTATTGGCTCTGCTGCCGCTGTTGGCCTCCGCCCAAATCGGCGATCTGCCACGCTCCACCCCCGCAGCCGAGGGTGTCAGCACCCAGGCTGTGGTGCGCTTCATCGACTCGCTGATGGCAGTGCCGCGCACCCATGTGCACCATGTGATGGTGCTCAGGCATGGCCGTGTGGTGGCCGAAGTGCATCCGGCACCCTTCCGCGCCGAAGATTCCCACACGCTCTACTCGTGCAGCAAGACGTTTGTGGCGCTGGCTGTGGGCAAGGCCATCGACGAGAACCGCTTGCGCCTCACCGACCGTGTGGCGGCCTTCTTCCCCGAGCGGCTACCCGATTCCATCGGCGCCAACCTGGCGGCCATGACCGTGCGCGACCTGCTGGTGATGGCCAGTGGCATCACCCCCGACTGGGAAATGCGCAATTCTCACCCCGACTGGATATCCACCTGGCTGGCCAAGCCCGTGAAAGAACCGGGCAAGAACTTTGCCTACGACTCGTTGAGCACATTCCTGCTCAGCGCCATCGTGCAGCGTGTCACAGGCATGACCACCCTGCAATATCTGCAAAGCCGCTTTTTCGATGCCATGCACATCACGCAAGCCGAGTGGGAGCAAAGCCCCGACGGCATCAACACCGGTGGCTGGGGACTGCGTGTGCAGGCCGAGACGCTGGCCAAGCTGGGGCTCCTGATCAATGCCCGCGGCAAGTGGCAGGGCCGGCAGCTGGTGAGTGAGCAGTGGATTGAACAGGCCACGTCCAAGCAGATTGAGTGCGCCGCCAGCACCACCCCGCCCACCGACGGCAATCAAGGTTATTGCTATCAGATGTGGCGCAGCAAGTGGCCCGGTTCCATCCGTGCCGACGGCGCGCTGGCGCAGTATGTGGTGATGGTGCCCCAGGAGGACCTGGTGGTGGTTATCAACAGCCTGAGCCACCGTGGTCACGACCTGCTGGCTTGCATCTGGAATTATCTCATGCCCGGATTGAGCCCGGCTGCGCTGGCGCCCGAGCCCCGATGGCAAAAACGGTTGGACCGCTTGTGCGCCACGGCTTCCTTGCCCGCCCCGAAGGGCCGTAAAAACGGCCGAAGCGCGTTTCCTTGCACCATCGAAGCCGCCGGCCAGCCGCCGCTCACGCTGTCGCAGGGGCCCGACGGCACGGTCACGCTGCGGCACGATGGCTACACCCTGCCATTGGCCCACAAGCAATGGGCTTATGACACCACGCCGGTGTCGCCCCCCTACACCGTGCTGGCCATGAATCGTTTTGGCGGCCTCAGTTCGCCCTATACGACCGCCGGAACTTATGTGTGGACCGGTGCCACACGATTTGAGGCCGATGTGCACTGGGTGGACTGGATCAGTTTCCGCCATTACGCGGTGGAGTTGCGGCCCGACCGCACGGCGCATGTCACCATCACCGACAATCTGGGCGAGAAGCCCTCACGCGACTATGAGGGAAATTACTGACCTGGCCGACATCAAGGCGCGCTACGAGGTGTATCTGCGCATTGAAAAAGGGCTGTCGGTCAACACGGCGACGAGCTATAGCGCCGATGTGGACAAGCTCGTCACATTCTTGTCGCAGCAAGGAGTGGCTGTGGAGCATGCCACGGCCGACAATCTGGAGGCCTTCGCGTGCGCGCTGCACGATGTGGGCATCGGGCCGCGCTCGCAGGCACGCATCATCAGCGGGGTGAAAAACTTCTATAGATTCCTGCGGCTCGAAGGGTATGTAGCTCAGAACCCCACTCAACTGCTGGCCACGCCGGCGGTGGGCCGCCATCTGCCCGAGGTGCTCACGCTGGACGAGGTGGACGCCTTGATAGCCAGTATCGACATGAGCAAGCCCGAAGGGGTGCGCAACCGGGCCATCATCGAAACACTTTACGGCTGCGGACTGCGGGTGAGCGAGCTGGTGGGGCTGCGCAGGTCGCAGCTATTTGCCGAGGAAGAATATGTGATGGTCGAGGGCAAAGGCAACAAGCAGCGCATCGTGCCCATCTCGCCGGTGGCGCTCACCTGTATCGACTCTTATCTGACCGAATACCGCTGCAACCTGACGGTGCAGCGAGGTTGCGACGACATTTTGTTCTTGAATCGCCGCGGTGGCCAGCTCACCAGGCAGATGATTTTCCACATCATCAAGGAGTTGTGCGTCCAGGCGGGCATCCGCAAGAACATCAGCCCTCACACGCTGCGTCACTCTTTTGCCACTCATCTGCTCGAAGGTGGTGCCAATCTGCGAGCCATTCAGCAAATGCTGGGCCATGAAAGTATCACCACCACCGAAATTTACGTTCACCTGGACCGTAGCCGCCTGCGGCAGGAAATATTGGAGCACCACCCGCGCAACCACCGGCCATAACCTGAAAAAAGCGGCTTCCCGAAACGGGTGAGCCGCTTTTAATTTGTGCGTGAACGCATGCGTGCCGGTGTTACTTGATGAACTTCTGCCCGTTGCGTATGAGCACGCCCTGCGAGTCCTTCGTGGCCAGTGTGCCGCTGATGGTGTAGGTGAGGTCGTTGTTGATAGCCTTGTTGTCGGCGGGCTTCACCTCGTTGATGCCGGTGTAACCGGTTTTTTCGGCAAATTCGGCCTGTGCTTTCGCCATCTGCTCACGGAACTCGGCACTGGTGTGCAGGGCAGCGAAGCCTATGCTGGCAGCCACGCGGGTGTTGTCGATGTCGCTCTGCCAGTGTGCTCCCACAATGACGCGGCTCTCGCCGTACATCCAGCCACGCGCATAAAGGGTGTCGGCCGCGGCAGGATTGATTTCGGCCAGCAGCAAGGCTGTTGTCCAGCCGCGCATGGTGTGGCCCGAAGGATAGCTGCCCTCGCGTCCCAGCTCCACTTCGTCTTCCTCTGCATCGTAGGTGAGGATATGCTCATGGAAGCGCACATAGGGGCGCATGCGTTTATAGAAAGCTTTGGGCTCCACACGCATCTGGTCGGTGGTGACAAGGCTGGTTTCCAGCAATTTCCAGATTTCGGGAGTCTCGGTCTTGGAGATGGTGAGCCCAAAAGGCACATTGAACTCGGCAAACAGCGCCTCATAGCTCCACACGGCGTCACGGCGTGCGATGGCTGCACGCTCGGGGTCCAGGCGCTGCTGTTTTCCCCAGAAATAGCGCATGATGTCATGGGCGAAGTGCTCTCCGATAGTGTCGGGGGGAGCCGGTAGGCATTTGATCAGGTTGGGTAATTGCTTGGTGGTAAGATAGGGTTGAACTGAAGTTTGTGCATTGACATTTGCCAGTGCAGCAACAGCCATAATGGCAAGGAAAAAGATTTTTTTCATAATAAACACATTTGTTTCTGATGATGCAAAGGTAGTGCATTTTTGTTGTTCTCACAAATTTTCATGGGTGGTTGCTCAGATAGCGCAGTGGCGGCCCTGTGATGAACGAGCCGCCACTGCTTGTGGATAGTGAATGAACGAGGTGCGTCAGAACATGGCGATGAGTTCGTCGTTGCTGTAAGCATCGGCGCCGTAGCACATCTTGAGATAGGCCAGCCCGTTCAGATAATCCTCCTCGGTGAACGAGTCGGTTGCCTCTTTGGCCACAACCACATCGTAGCCCAGGCAGAAGGCGTCGGCTGCCGTGTGGCGGCAGCACATGTGGGCATGCAATCCCGTGATGACAACCGTTTTCACCCCCAGCTCCTTGAGCAGGATGTCGAGATCGGTCTGGAAGAACCCGCTGTAGCGCCGTTTGGGCACCACAAAGTCTTTGTCGCAGAGGTTCAGCTCAGGAATCACTTCGGCTCCCGGCGTGCCGGCAATAGCGTGGTCGCCCCAAATTTTGAGCTCCCGGTCGATGCCAGGCAAGTGGCAGTCGTTGCAGAAAATCACGGGCACACCGGCCTGGCGTGCTGCGTCGAGCAGGCGTGCGGTGGCGGGAACGATAGCGCGGCCACGGTCGCAGCCCAGCGCTCCGGTAACAAAGTCGTTGAGCATGTCAACGACCAAAATGGCGGGATGGTCAAGTTTGTTCATTGTGTTATGTGATAAGAAAGTTTTTTTGCGAGTGGTCAATACTCATCCTCGTTATAGAAGAAGTCCTCGTCGGTATTGGGATAGTCGGGCCAGATGTCGTCGATCGACTCATAGGTGTCGCCCTCGTCCTCAATTTCTTGCAAGTTTTCAATCACCTCGAGTGGTGCCCCACTACGCACAGCATAGTCGATGAGTTCGTCCTTGGTGGCGGGCCAGGGGGCGTCCTCAAGTTTGGTGGCTAATTCAAGAGTCCAATACATAGTTGTTTTGATTTAGCAGGTTAGTGTTCAAGAAAAATTGCGCAAAAGTAATATTATTTTTGAAATATGGGGTTTATTTTTCCCAATAAATTTCTTCCACTTGGTTTTGAATATTGTTAAATCTTGCAAAAACGAAGAAGAAATCGCTCAGCCGGTTCAAGTATTGCAGCACGAGCGGGTGGACGGTGGCTGTGTGGCTGAGCGCCACCACGCGGCGTTCGGCACGGCGGGTGACGGTGCGGCAGATGTCGCACAAGGCACTCAGCCGGCTTCCGCCGGGCAGGATGAAACCTTGCATGGGCGGCAGCTCGGCATCCATCTCGTCGATGCGTTGTTCAAGCAATGCCACGTCGTCCTGGGTGAGCCCGAAAGGCTCGGTGGCGTTCTCGGTGGCAAGGTAGGCGCCGATATTGAAGAGTTTGTTCTGGATTTTGCGGATGAGCTTGGGCATGTTTTCATCGAGCTTGGTGTTGTGAGCCAGCAGCCCCAGGTGGGCGTTGAGCTCATCGATGGTACCATAGGCTTCTACGCGGGCATCGTCCTTGGCCACGCGTTTTCCTCCCACGAGTGCGGTGGTTCCCTTGTCGCCAGTGAGTGTATAGACTTTACTTTTCATTGTGGTTTTATTATGTAATTATAAAATTATAAAATTATAAAATGTGTTGTTCAATCACGTGTTTCACCTCTTTGAACGCATAGGCGTGCTGAGTGCCGTCGTGGTGCCGCAGGGTGAGCATTCCGTCGGGAGCCACGTCTACGACGGAGGCCATGAAAACGGTGCCGTCGGGCAGTGCAAAGCGGTGCTGGCGTCGGTCGTTGCGATAGAGTGCAGCCAGATACCTGCTGTGCAGCTGCCTGAGAGCCTCTTCCTGGCCCAGACCGGCACACAAGCTTGCCAAGCGCTCGCACATCTGGTGCAACAATTGTACCAAATCGTGTTCTTGTCCGGTGATATTTGTCAGGGAGATGGGGTTGGGCGCATCGCTGACTAACCGCCTTTGGTTGATGTTCACACCTGCGCCGATAACGGTGTGCTCGATGTCAGAGCCCGACAGCGAATTTTCGATGAGCAGTCCGCAAATTTTGCTGTCGTGGTAATAAATGTCGTTAGGCCACTTGATGGCGAAGCCGTCACCGGCCTGCGAGCACAGGGTCTCGGTGACAGCAAGCGCGGCGGCCTCGCTGATGGCGAATTGCTTGATGGCAGGCACCGGCGGGCGCTTGATGAGCATGGAGAAGGTGAGGTTTTTTCCGGGCTCACTCTCCCAGTGGTTGCCTTTTTGTCCGCGGCCTGCCGTTTGGCGGTGGGTATAGACCACGGCGCCATCGGGGAGGAGTGCCGCATGAGCCGCCACGTAAGTATTGGTCGACGCGGTGGACTCGAGCTGAATGTAGGTGGGCATACCGGTGGATCAGTCGTTAGGCAACGTCATGGTGAGCGTGCGGGCTTGGGTGGCTTCGTCGACGTTGATGTCGACGCGCACAGTGTCGTCGGGCAGCAGGTTCTCGATGCGCTCGGGCCATTCAATCAGGCAGATGGCGCCGCAGTCGAAGTAGTCCTCGGCTCCCAGGTCGACGGCTTCTTCCTCTTTCTCCAGCCGGTAGCAGTCGAAGTGGTAGATGAGCTCGGCGGTGGAGTCGCTGCGGTATTCGTTGATGATGGCAAACGATGGCGAATTGGTCACGTCGGTTTCCACGCCCAAAGCCTTGCACAGCGCGTTGATGAAAGTTGTTTTACCGGCTCCCATGGCTCCGTAGAAAGCGTACACTGTGTAGTCGCCCATCTGGGCCATGAATTGGCGGGCGGCTTCGTTGAGATCACCGGTGGTGGGGATGTTGATTGTAATCTGTTTCATGAGTGATGGTTACTGTTTAGGCGTGAGCACCACCAGCGGCACCAGCATTTCCTCCATGGAGATGCCTCCGTGCTGGAACGTGTCGTTGTAGTACTGCACGTAGTAGTTGTAGTTGTTGGGATAGGCGAAAAAGTCGCGGTTCATGGCAAACACGTAGGTCGACGACACATTGGGTGCCGGAAGCCCCAGGCGTTGCGGATTCTTGATTTCGAACACTTGCTTGGGGTTGTAACTCAGGTTTTTGCCCACTTTGTAGCGCAGGTTGGTGTTGGTGTTGCGGTCGCCGATGATTTTGATGGCGTTGTCCACCTTGATGGTGCCGTGGTCGGTGGTGAGCACCACGGTGAAGCCGGCCGCTGCCATGAGCTTGAAAATGTCGATGGCATAGGAATTTTTGAACCATGACTCGGTGAGCGAGCGGTAGGCCTCGTCGGTCTTGGCCAGTTCCCGAATCATCTTGGCCTCGGTGCGCGCGTGCGACAGCATGTCGACGAAGTTGAGCACCAGCACATTCAGCTCAAAATTTTTGAGCATGGCGAAGTTCTGAACCAGTTTTTCACCGGCCGCGCTGTCGTTGACTTTATTGTAGGAGAAATGCGCCTTGCGGCGGTAGCGGTCGAGCAGGGTCTGCACCAGTGGCGCCTCGTTCACGTTTTTTCCCTCTTCTTCGTCTTCATCGACCCATAGGTCGGGGAACATCTTGGCGATGTCGATGGGCATCAGGCCCGAAAAGATGGCGTTGCGGGCATATTGAGTGGCTGTGGGAAGAATGGTGGTGTAGAGTTGCTCGCTCCGCACGTCGAAGTGGTCGGCCAGCAGAGGGCTGATGGCTTTCCACTGGTCGAGCCTGAAGTTGTCGATGACCACCAGGCACACTTTTTCACCCTTGTCGAGCAATGGCAGCACCGCGGTTTTGAAAATCTCGTTGCTGCGCAGCGGGTGCTGGTCGGTGGTGAGCCACTTGTCATAATTGCGGCTCACAAACTTGGCGAATGCATTGTTGGCCTCCACCTTCTGCATTTTCAGCAGTTCGTCGAGATTGGTGTCGGTGCTCGACAAGGTGAGTTCCCAGCGCACCAGGGTGGTGTAGACGTTGTACCAGTCGTCGATGGTGGATGCCGAGTTGATCATCTGGCTGATGGCCATGAACTGCTGCCGGTAGTCGTCGGTGACCTTGACGGCTACAAGCTCGTCGACATGCAGGTTTTTCTTGATTGACAGCAAAATCTGCATGGGGTTGACCGGCTTAATCAGGTAGTCGGCAATTTCGCTGCCGATGGCCTGGTTCATGATGTTTTCTTCCTCGCTCTTGGTAATCATGATGACCGGGACATTGGGCTGCATGATTTTGATGCGTTGCAGCGCCTCCAGTCCACTGATGCCCGGCATGTTCTCATCAAGAATCACCAGGTCGAATCGCTCGGTGTCGAGCGCGTCGAGCGCGTCGCGACCGTTGGTCACGGTTTCCACCTCGAATCCTCTACTCTTGAGGAACATCACATGGGGCTTGAGCAGGTCAATCTCGTCGTCGGCCCAGAGTATTTTTTCTTTTGCCATAGAGGTTGCTTAAAATCAGTCTTTGTTTTTCTTGTCCCTCACCGAGCGTGTAGCCTCGCTGCCGCCAGTGGCCTTGTCGCCGGTCTTGGTCTCGGCCCGCTTGGTGGTTGATTTCTTGTCGTCGTCGGCTTTGGCCTTGGCGGCTGCTTCTTTTTTGGCCTTGGCGGCCGCTTCTTTCTCGGCTTTTTCGGCCTCTTTTGCAGTCTTGGCGGCCTCTCTTGCAGCCTTGCGTTCTTGCTCGCGCAGTTGCTGCCGTTCTTGAGCCTCCTTTTGCTTGGCCTTGCGTTCTTGCTCGCGTTGTTTCTGCTTGGCCTTGCGTTCTTGCTCGCGCTGTTTCTGCCGCTCCTTGCGTTCTTGAGCCTTCAGTTTGCGCTCGCGCTCACGCTGTTTGAGCTGCTCCTTGCGCTCGCGCTCGCGCTGCTTGCGTGCTTGTTCTTTTTCTTTTTTGGCCTGCTTGAGCGCTTGCTCTTTTTGCTTGCGCGCATTTTTCACCGAGTCTTCGCGCCACTTGCGAGCGTTGTCCATCATGCGCTCGTGGTCGAGCATGGCTTGCTCGAGGGAGTCCTCGCGGGCCAGCTCGGCGAGCCGTCGAGCCTTGTATTGCGCTTTTTCCGCCTTTTTGATGGAGTCTTGCTGCTGCTTGTAACGCTTCATTTCGGCCTTTTCTTTCTCCTTGGCTTCGCGTTCCAGTTGCTTGAGGTGCTCGTTTTCGGCCTTTTCGCGCGCTTTTTCTTCGCGCTCGCGCTGTTTTTGCAGCTCGCGCTCGCGTTTTTCTTGCGCTTTCTTTTCGGCCTGCGACTTCTGCTTGGTGTCACGCACGCTGCGGCGGTCGGTGTCGGCTACGGTGGTCGGGGCTACGGTGGTCGGGGCTACAGCGGTCGTGGCTGCAGTGGTTGTGGCGGGCTTGGATGTATCGGTGCCGGTTTGCATGGGTGCGCCGGCTCCACTTGTATCACCGCCCGCGCTTCCACCTCCGTCGGTGGAACTTCCGCCAGCGCTGTTTTTCCGCTCCAGTTCGGCCTTGCGCCGTGCTTCGTCGGCCTTGCGTTTGGCCGTTTCGGCACGTTGCCGCTTGAGCTCGGCTTTCCTTGCCTCCTCGGCAGCGTGTTTGGCCGCTGCTTCGGCCGCCTTTTGGTCGGCAATCCGTTTGGCTTCGGCCGCCTTCTTGGCCTTCTCTTCGGCTTCTTTCTTGGCTTTTTCTTGCGCTTTTTTGGCCTTTTCGGCTTCACGCTGAGCCTTCTTGGTGTCGCGCACACTCTTTTCAATCGCTTTCTTGGCCGTGGCCGTACTGTCGGTCATAGCCAGCGAGTCGGTCTTGAGGGCGAGCGAGTCGGTCTTGAGGGCGAGCGAGTCGGTCTTGAGGGCGAGCGAGTCGGTCTTGAGGGCGAGCGAGTCGGCCGTCACATCATTGCTGTCGGTGCTCTCGCTGCCTTCGAGTTTCTTGTGTTTCTTGTCGTTCTGCTCTTCCAGATAGTTGAAATAGTCTTCAAACGAGCGTCCCTCGTTGAGCAGCAGCGAGAAGTTGCTCTCGCTGATGAGCACGATGTGCACTTGTGGCGGGATGACCAGTGTTTCGTCTTGCTCGAAGATGGTTCGGTAGTGTGACACTTCGGCAAAGTCGGCAAATCCCTTCACAACCAGCAGCCCCAGCCTGCCGAAGCTCATTTGCTCCAGGTCATAGTCCTTGACCACAAACGAGTTGAAGTTGTGGCGTGCCACCTCGTAGAGCAGTAAGTTGGAGCTCACGGTGTCGGTGGGATAGAGCAGGATAAAGACTTGCGGCTTGTCGTTGTCCTCCTTGAAGGGGGTGAATTTCTTCTCCAGGGCCTCGGGCGTGGTGTCATTGCTCAGGCGCGTGCTCCAAATCATGCCCCGGGCATTGCTTCCACCGCCTTCGAGTTTGCGCCCTTGGTTGAGTTGCTTCACGATGGACGATGCGGTGCCGGTGATGTCGGTTTGTGGGTAGCGTTGCAGCATGTCCTTGAGCGTTTCTTTGAATTTGTCGTAGTTGTGCTCGGTGGCATAGCTCAGCGCGTCGATAAACATGAACTTGGGCATGATTTTCGACAGCGGGTATTTCTCCATCATCAGGTCGTAGGCCGCGTGCACGCCATCGTTGTAATTGTTCAGGTAGTCGGCGTAGGCCTGCTCATAGAGGATTTGTTCCTCGTAGGGCATGTTCTTGAGATTGTCGAGATAGAGCGGGTCTTGCATGGCTTGCCCGTACTTGGAGTCGGCAAAGTCGGTGAGGATGTAATCTCGATACCTCTCGGCGGTAGCGGGGTCTCCCTTGCGCATGTAGAGCAGATACATGTTGTAGTACACGTCGAGGCGGTAGGTGTTGTCGGGGTATCGGCTCAGCAAGTTGTTGAATTCGGTGGCCGAGGCGTCGAAGTCGTCGAGTTTGTCCTTGAGGATGACGCCCATGTTGTAGAGTCCCTCTTGAATCACATCGTGGGCCGCCTGGATTTGTTCCTCGGTCTTGGGAATCTGCTTGAGGTAATATTCTTCGTAATGCGGGTCGTTCTCGCGCTTGGCAGCCTCTTTGTCGACTTTGGTCGAGTCGGAGCTCGCCACAGCGGTCGAGTCGCCGGTCAGTTCATTGTCGGCCAGTTCGTCGTCGCCTAAAGCGAAGGTGGTCTTGTTGCGTCGGCGCCAGTTGTCCTCGAGTTTACGGCTGCCCCACAGTTGCTGGAAAGCCGTTTTACCGGCATTGACGGTTGCCGAGTTGTAGAAGTACCACGACTTGTCGTCGTTGATTTGGTAGGTGGCCGGTGCGTTGCCCTTGGTGCCCAGGGCATTGCCCTTGGCGGCCTGGTTGGCCAGATAGGTTTCGCGTGCGGCAGCGTCTTTCTCTTCTTTTTCTTTCTTTTTGAGCTCTTCGATGATTTTCTTGATGACTTTCTTCTGCTCTTCGGGCGTCATCTTCGACAGCTTGAGCAGCGAGTCCTGCAGGGTTACGTTGCCCGAGTACACAGCCAGCTCGTCGAGCACGTCGCTGCGGTGCTTCAGGAACTTGTAGTTGGGATAGTCCTCGCTGATTTGCGGCAGGGCCTCGGCGTAGCAGGGCTGTGCCAGGTCATACTTGTGCTGTGCGAAGTACACCCCGCCCAGCGTGAGCTGGCTGATGGCCTTGTCGATGCCGTTGCGTGTGCTTTTTTTGGCGGCCTGCACATAGTTTTCGATGGCGCGGGTGGTGTCGCCGCGCGACAGGTAGAGGTTGCCGATGGCATAATAGATTTGGTCGAGGTAAGGCTTGTTGCGGTCGTATCGAGTCATGCGTTTGAGCGCGCGTACCTCGCTGGTGATGTTCACTCCGCGGTAGACGGCGCTCTGCTTGATGCGTGCGTTGAACTTGGTGCGGTAGGTCGAGCCGCTGCTGCTGCCGGCGTTCTTGAAAGCGCGGTAGGCCAGGTCGTACTGCTGGGTTTCCTCATAGAGTTGTCCCAGCAGGAAATTCAGGCGCACTTTTTGCCCGCCTTTGGCTCCCTTCACGGCTTGTGCCAGATAGGGGATGGCTTGCTCGTTGCGGTGGCCCTTGATATAATAGTCGGCCCAGGCCAGGTTAGCCAGCGAGCGGATACGCTTGTTGGTGATTTTGTCGACATGGACATGAGCCAGCACGTTGTCGGCCTCGGTGGTCCACCCCATGGCGCAGTAGCTCAACGCTTCCCAAATTTGCGACTCCTGCACCAGGTCGGGCTTCCACAAGAAGTGGCGCGAGATATAGCGGAATGTGGCAGCGGCGTTCAGGAAATCGCCCTTCATGTACTGGGCCTGGGCCAGCGTGAACCAGGCATTGTGCAGGAAGGGGTTGTACTCGTCGCGTTTCATCCATTCGCGGTATTTCGGGTCGCTGCTTTTGCCCGCTTTTTTCTTGGGTTTCTTCTTGATGGAGTGCAGGGCGATGGCCTTCTGCATCTTTTCGATGGTGCGGTCGAAGCTGCCCGTGGGCTGTGGCGCCTTGGGGTAGTTGCGGGCTTCGGCCGGGTGGATGAACACATGCTGTGAATAGTCGTCTTCGTAGGTGCTGAGCATTTCCTGCAGTTGCTCGTCGTAGTTGGTTTTGCCGTGGTAGTAGACGTTGTAGCGCGTGGTGAAAGCCTGCCAGAAGCGTGATGTGGCCGTATTCTTCTTGGCGCTGCAGCCGGGCAGCAACAGTGCGGCGACTATCAGCATCAGGGGAATATGTCGTTTTATCTTGTGCATGAAAGAATTGCCTATTTTAGATTTAAACGCATTCGGCGGTCATTTATTGTGCCTCGGCCACGCGGAGCATGAATTCGTCGGCTATGGCGCCGGGCATCACCAGTCCGCGGCGTTTCACGCTTTGGCGCCACGGGAGCAGGTCGGATGCACGCAGTGTCATGAGCACATCGCGCCATTGCTCCACTTCTTCGTCGGTGTAGTCCTCGGCTCCGCGCCCGCCGAAGTCGTCGAGTTCCTCGTCGTCAAAGTAAGTCACAGGGCCACATTCGGCGGTCAGCATCTGCGTGCTGGGGCAGGTGGAGTGGGTGGTGCAGCAGTCGTCGGAGCATCCTTGAGGAGGCTCCACCACGGGGGTGTCGTCGCCATGGGCGCGCGCACGGCGGTCGAGCAGCCACAGCACAAGCCCCACAACAATCAATAGCCCCAGTATCATCAGTGCCGGTTTCATCGCTCACTCATTTTACTGGTGCAAAAGTAATCAAAATAATGCGAATATCCTATAGGCTGCGGCAGGATGGGCTGTGGCGGGCGCGTGTCAGGAGGCGTAGGTGTGAACGCTCGCGCCCTGGGCCGATGGCAGGTAGTTGATGCCCCACCAGCACACTTGCAGCAGCACAAATGCCGCCACGAGCAGCAGCAATGCCTCGGCCTGCCTTTGGGGATAGCGCAAGCGCAAATGCAGGTACACCAGATAGGCCCACCAGGTGATGGCGGCCCACGTTTCTTTGGGGTCCCACGACCAGTAGTGTCCCCAGGCTTCCTTGGCCCACAGGGCACCGAAAATCATGCCCACGGTCATGAATGCCAAGCCTGCGCGCACCAGCTGGTCGGTGAGCGACATCTCGGCACCGAGGCCTTTTGGGCGCCGCCTGCGCTTGAAAAACAGCAGATAGACGGCCATGACAAACGCCGCGCCCAGCAGTGCGTAGGCAAACATGTAGATGATGACGTGTGGTGCGAACCACGGGCTTTGCAATGCCGGCATCAGCGTTTTGTCGTGGATCTCGGGCTTGAACAGGTTCACGCACACAAAGACGGTGGCCATCACAGTGGAGAAGGTGAGAATCCAGCGGTAGCGCCACCGCGCGTAGACCACCAGCCCCACCAGAGGCAGGAAGAAAGAGTACCACAGGCGCGTCTCGCCCATGGTGCGCAGTGGCGGTCGCTCGAGCGACACCCACATCAGCGCAATGAATGTGCCGAAAACCGCCAGGCCGGTGATGGTGGCGGCTCGTGCCAGCCAAGAGTTGTGCCGCCATGCGGCTACCGCCCCCACTGCCCACAAAATCAATGCTGCCAGAGCAAAATAACTAAACAGTTGCCAAGTCATCGGTGTCGTTTTTTTTGCGTGGGGTGATAAACAGCAAAAACAAAGCCCCGGCGATGAGCATGTAGATGCCGGTGTAGACGGCCGGTAGCCAGGGGTCGCGCACCAGCTCCAGAATGCTCACGATTCCTTCGTGGCCGGTGGTGCCGGGCATACGGTCGTAGCCATATTGATAGATTCTCCAGCCCATGGCGCTGGCCGGACGGTTCACCTCGATAACGGTGTGCAGTCGCCTGCCGTCGCGAGTGAGGATGTCGAGGTCGCTGGCATAGCGCTTGGGGGTGCGCAGCGAGTCGTTGTGGTGCTCCATGACGAATTGATTCAGGTCGATGGCCAGGGGCAGTTCCACTACCCGGCCGTCATCGGTCAGGGCGCGCCATTCGGGAGTCGATTTGGCCACATACATCTTCAGGCGTTGCATATCGGCGCTGCCCAGCGTGCCGCACAGCAGCACCATCAGCAGGCCGGCATGAAGAAGCAGAAAAGGCACGTTGCGCCAGTGGAAAGGAATCAGTCGCCGCAGTACCACCACCCCTAATGAGAAAGTGAGCCACAGGTAAAGCAATACCAATGGCCAAAAGCTCAGCATGCGGGTGAGTCCCAGCGCGTCGAGGGGGTTGTCGTGCAACGTGGGCGCGTTGAACGGCACCTGGCGTGTCAGTCCCATCACCAGTGTGGCCACCACCACCCAGCCCAGCGCTCCTATGGCGTTGTCAAGCCCTCCCAGCCAGTGGCAGGCGTAAATCCCGCGCCGGGTGCCGGCCCACCACACCGCCGCCATGCCCGTCACCAGCAGCGCCAGCAGAACGGCGTTGACCGGCCATGCCAGCATGTCCCAGTCGACGGGCCCCACGGTGTATTGCAGCAGCAGTCCGGTTGTCACCAGCCCGATGCCTATGGTGAACGCTTCGGTAAGGTTCCAGGGCTTGGACCACATAGGGCGCTACAATTCTATGAGTTTACCTTTTTTCTTGGCATCGTCCACCCACTTGGGCACCACCTCGTCAAGGAAGCGTTTTTTCTTGCTTTCGAGTTTGGCCATGTCAAGTCCGATGTAGGCTTGAGCCTTGGCCTTGGTGCTGATGTCGGGCATGGGTACATCACCGGTGAAGCCGTGGCGTGCAAGCACCTTGGCGGTGAGCAGGCGAGCCTGCTGGGCATAGTCGACCGAGTGCGATAACAGTCTTGTTACCTCCTGCGGAGCATGGAATGTGGCACCATGCGACGCAATGGCATAGTCCCACCGCCACTGGCTCTTGCGCAGCAATGCCTGGATGGGTTTCATCTCGGCATCGGTGGCACCGTGCTCCATAGCAAATTTGGCCTCGATGTGGGCGGTGGCAAGTTCTTTCTCGGCGCGGTTGCGCACCTCGGTGCATTTGCGCTGGCGCTCGTAGACGTTTTGACGCAGCACCTCGGCATCTTGGCGGTGGCAAGTCTGGCAGGTGCGGTCAATGTTGGCCAGCGGGCTCATGATGTGGTGGTCGGTGAATTTCACGCCGCCTTCGCTTTTGTAGGGCATGTGGCAGTCGGCGCACGACACGCCGCGCTGCCCGTGGATGCCTTGCAGAGCCACCTCATAGCCCGGGTGCTGGGCTTTGAGGATGGGAGTCTTGGACAGCGGGTGGATATAATCGTAAAAGCCGATGGAGTCGTAGTAGGCTTCGGCATCCTCACACGTCAAGCCTTTGTCTTGCGGGAACATCAGGTAGTCGGCCTTGCCCGGATTGTTGGGGTCGTCGGCTTTGATGAAATAGTACTCGGTGTGGCACTGGGCGCACACCAGCGAGCGCATTTCCTGATGGGTTGCTTTTTTCGCGTCGAGTCCGCGCCGTGCCCATGCCTCGTACAATGCCGGGCGTGCCGGGCGCAGGTCCATCGTGCGCGCGTCGTGACAGTCGCTGCAGCCGATGGTGTTGTGGATTTCGTGACCCAGTTCGCTCCACCGCTTGTGATAGAACACATCGGTGCCCAGTTCGCGCATCATGCGGGGCACATCGGGTCCCTTGCATGTCCAGCAGGTGCCGGGCTGCATGTCGGTGTCGCCGTCGATTCCCGGATTGCCGGTGCGCAGAATTTTGCGCATGTCGTCGATGGCGTGATGATGACCGCGAGGCGTGTTGTAGTTGCGTGAAAACGCGTAGCCGGCCCACAAAATCACCATTTCGGGGCGTTGCTCCAGCACGTCGACTTCCTGAGAGCCGTTGAACTCGCTCACAAAGGTTGTGTCTTCGGTCATGGCCCAAGTCTCGTACTCTCTCGGATAGTCGGCCTTAAATTTCTCGTTTTGCGCAACGATGGAGTCGGTGAACTGTGTGCGCTTGTTGTTGAACACGCTGGCCACCTCGGCGCGCCGCTCCATGAGCGCGCTCGTGAGTAGTCCCAGCAGGAACACCACAACCATTGTTGCTCCAAACAATGCCCATCCTTGCCATTTTTTGATTTCTCTTGCCATATCTTGTCGTTTTTATATTCTTGTCAATCAATCATCTGCCGCAGCCATGATGGAACGGGCGACGGTGGCAGCGGCGTTTGGCTCTCGGCGCCGGGTGTGCCGCTCAGCGAGTTCATGCCGCCGTGTGGCACGTTGCGGTGGCAGTCCCAGCAAGCCAATCCCTCGCCTTGCTTGGCCAGCATGTAGTCGATGCGCCCCGTTTTCACAAACTCTTGGTTGAGCTGTGTGTGGCAGCGAATGCAGTTGTCCATTATCACTTGTGCGCTGGCATCCTCGGCCATGATGGCATCGCGCTCGCTGTGCGTCACATAGTAGGCCACATGCTTCATGCCGTCCATGCCTTTGAACAGATATTTGCGAGCCATGTTTTGGTGAGGCACATGGCAATCGTTGCACGTGGCGTCGCGCCCATGCGATGAGTGCGCCCATGTGGCATAGTATGGCGTCATGATGTGGCAGTTGACACACGCACTCGGGTCGTTGCCCAGATAGGAGTGAAAGCGCAGTGTGTAGGCAAAGTAGGCCGCTGTGCCCGCAATGATGCCACACAACACGATGGCTGTGACCTTGAATGTGTTAGATATTTTGAAATGCGGAATTCTCATTTTTATGCGGGTTGGCAAATGGCATCAAGGGCAAAAATAAAAAGAAAAAAAAAGTTATACAACATAAATTAGCATAAAAACGCCATTTATGTTGTATAACATGTTTCGGTAGGGCTGAATCCGACGAGGGTGGTCAGGCGTCGTCGGGGTCGCTTACCACTTGCCAGTCGGCATCGGGGTCGATGTAGTCCTCAGCCCAGTATTCGTCGTTCCACTCCTTGCTGTCCTTGCTCACCATCTTGCCCGTGCTGTTGTCGTCAAAATCCTCGTCGGGCTCGGCCTCAAAGATGAAGTCATCTTCGGCTTTCTCACGGTGTCGCTCGTCGAGGTCGTGCTGGGTGACCGCTTCGGGGATTCGGTTGCGCTCGTCGTTGATGGTTCGCCACAAGAGGTCTTTGAGCTCGGTGAGTCCGCGCTGAGCCACGCTCGAGATGAAGAGCGCCTCCACGTCTTGCGGCAGTTCGGCGCGCATCTGGTCCATGAGCTCGTCGTCGAGCATGTCGCACTTGGTGATAGCCAGCACGCGCGGCTTGTCCACCAGGTCGGGGTTGAAGGTTTCCAGTTCATGACAGAGCACCTCGTATTCGTGCGCGATGTTGTCGCTGTCGGCAGGTATCATGAACAGCAGCACGGCGTTGCGCTCAATGTGGCGCAGGAAGCGCAGGCCCAGTCCCCGTCCCTCGCTGGCGCCCTCGATGATGCCCGGGATGTCGGCCATGACAAAGGATTGCTGTCCGCGGTAGTTCACGATGCCCAGATTGGGTTCCAGGGTGGTGAAGGGGTAGTTGGCGATTTTGGGCTTGGCAGCACTGATGACGCTCAGCAGCGTTGATTTCCCGGCATTCGGAAAGCCCACCAGTCCCACGTCGGCCAGCAGTTTCAGCTCAAGGATTACCGCTTTTTCCACACCTTTCTCACCGGGTTGGGCAAAGCGCGGCGTCTGTCGGGTGGCGCTCTTGAAGTGGGTGTTTCCCCATCCGCCGCGCCCTCCGCGCAGCAGTCTCACCACCTGCCCGTGCTCGGTGACATCGCAGAGGAATTTTCCCGTTTCGGCATCGTAGACGGCCGTTCCGCAAGGCACCTCGATGGTGCGGTCCTCGCCGTCGCGCCCGGTCGACTGGTTCTCGCTGCCGGCCTGGCCGTCGGTGGCAAAAATGTGGCGGGTGTATTTGAGGTGGATGAGCGTCCACAAGTTGTGGTTGCCCTTGAGGTAGACGTGTCCACCCCGGCCTCCGTCGCCTCCGTCGGGACCGCCTTTGGGCACATACTTGGCGCGGTGCAGATGGGCCGACCCCGCGCCGCCCTTGCCCGAGCGGCACAATATTTTCACATAATCGATAAAATTGGATTCTGCCATGATGTGGTAGGTGTTTTTTTAGGATTTTGTGCAAAGTTAGTGAAAAAAGCTGAGACAAATTCACTAATTTTGTAACCACAATCAATTATTGCGTTATTCAGTCATGAGAAGGTTCCTGATTAGCATTGTCCTTGCCGCCATGGGGGCGTTGACCCTCACGGCAGGGTTGAAGGAGGATTTCAAGGCCGACAAATGGATGAGCGCCAACAATTATTGGGCTTATCCTTATCCTGCCCGGCCATTGCCGGTGCTCACCGAGGCACCTGAGGGCTACGCCCCGTTTTTCATCGACCACTATGGCCGCCATGGCAGCCGGTGGCTCATAGGCAAGCGGTTCTACAGCTACACCGTGGAGCAGCTGGAGCGTGGCCAGCGCCACGGCGCGCTCACGCCGCGCGGGCTCGAGGTGCTGGACATCCTGCGCCGCCTGCGCACCGCCGCCGATGGCCGCGAGGGAGAATTGAGCGACATCGGTGCCCTGCAGCATCAGGGCATCGCCGAGCGCATGTTCCGCAACTTTCCGCAGGTTTTTGCCGGCAATGCCGTGGTGCGCGCACGCTCCACGACGGTGATTCGTTGCATCCTGTCGATGCAAAACGCCGTGGACGTGCTGGCGGCGCTCAACCCTGCCCTGCAAGTGAGCACCGAGGCATCGGAAGCCGACATGTACTACATGAATTACTCCGACCCCGTCGTGCCCGCGCTGCGCAAGACAGCTGCGGCCGCCCTGGAACCGCTGCGCGACAAGTGGGTGAATCCCAAACACATGCTGCGGCGGCTCTTCAGCGACCAGCGATTTGCCCGCGACAGCATCGATGGCCAGAAGCTGATGCTTGACCTCTTCGACCTGGCGGGCAACATGCAGAGCCACAGCGCTTGGCGCGACGTGGACCTCTATGACCTGTTTTCGGCCGACGACATCGTGAACGTGTATCGCTACAATAACGCGCACTGGTACTTGCTCTCGGCGCACACACCGCTCACTCGCGACCGCATACCCTACATGGAGGCCAACTTGCTGCGCGACTTTGTGCGCGATGCCGACCACGCCCTGGCCCACCCCGACGTGCATGGCGCCTCGCTGCGCTTCGGCCACGAGAGCGTGGTGCTTCCATTGGTGTGCTTGATGGGGCTGGACGGCGCCGATTACAGCAGCACCGACCTCGAAACCCTGGACCGCCACTGGCTCAGTTACAAGATTTTCCCGATGGCCTGCAATGTGCAGATGGTGCTTTACCGCCACACTGCCGCACCCGACGACCACCCTGTGCTGGTGAAGATTCTGCTCAATGAGCATGAGGCCTCCCTGCCCATCGATGCCGTGACCGGGCCGTATTATCGCTGGGCCGACGTGCGCGACTATTTCATCAACAAACTGTCATGCGAACCCTATATCCCCGCCACCATACAATGAAATCAACACTCATCACCATAGTCCTGTCCATGGCGGCGTTTGCCCTCTGCGCCGGCGACTACCATGCACAGTTGGCCGCCAACCCCGATCGCAGCGGCAGCAACCATTACGCCTATCCTTATCCCGCCGACGCGCCCCTGCCGGCACTCACTGCCGCCCCTGCGGGCTACGAACCGTTTTTTATCGACCACTACGGCCGCCACGGCAGCCGGTGGCTCACGCATGAGAAGACCTACAGCGCGCCGGTAGAGGCATTGACCAAGGCCGAGCGGGCGGGCCTGCTCACACGCCAGGGCCAGCTGCTGCTTGCTGCGCTGCGGCAGGTGCGGCAGGCCATGCAGCTTCGAGCGGGCGACCTCTCGGACGTGGGCGCCGAGCAGCATCGCGGCATCGCCGAGCGCATGTACCGCAATTTTCCACAGGTTTTTGCCGGCGAAGCGCAGGTTGATGCCCGCTCCACGGTCATCATCCGCTGCATCCTGTCGATGCAAAACGAGACGATGACACTCCGCCGCCTCAATCCTCGGCTGCGCATCACCACCGATGCCAGCTACCACGACATGTATTACATGGGGTGGGGTTTTGGTGAGGACACGCTGGCCAACCACATCCGCAAGGAAGTGGACCGAACCACCGACAGCATTTATCGGGCCGATGTGCATCCCGAGCGCTTCGTGGCTCAGCTGGTCACCGACACGGTGTGGGCGGCGCAGCATCTGCCCGTGCAGCAGTTGATGCGTGATGTGTTTGATGTGGCTGGGTCGCTCCAGGGGCATCACCAGTTCGACGGCTTCACGCTCTATCAGTACTTCACTACCGCCGAGCTGGCCGAGCTGTGGCGGCTGAAAAACATTTATTGGTATACCCACTGGGCCAACGCGCCCATCAACGGCAACCGGATGCCCTACATCGAGCGTGCACTGATGCGCGACTTCATCAACCGCGCCGACCGTGCCATCGCCGACGGCGAGCGGGGTGCGGTGCTGCGTTTCGGCCACGAGACGTGCGTGCTGCCGCTGGCCTGCCTCATGGAGCTTGACAATGTGAATTATTCCTGCGCCGACCTCGACAGCCTGCATCTGCACTGGCAGGACTTCAACTACATTCCGAAGGCCTGTAACATCCAGGTGGTTTTGTATCGGCCCGTGGGCACCACCGCTCCCCGTCCCGAGGATGTGCTGGTGAAGGTGCTTTACAATGAGCATGAGGCAGCGCTTCCCGTGGGAGGCCCTACGGCACCCTATTGCCGCTGGACCGACCTCAAGCGGCACTGGCTGGGCCGCATCGACCGCGTGGTGGACTGGAAACGCTGATTCGGTGGGGAGAATACGGGTCAGCGCACGGTGAGCCGATTCTCGTTCATGCGGCTCATGTACTGCTGCACGATGGCGCGCAATTCGTGCTCGAGCGCGGCCTGCTCGGGCAGTCGGCCCGCAAGGTTGTGTTGCAACAAGGTGTCGGTCTTGAATTTGTAGACACCCGTTGTGGCCGTGCCGTCAAACTGCAGCAGCAGGTCGCCTTTCACAATCTGATAGATGCCGTTGTTATAGGAAAACGCCCAGGTGTCGCCGGGCTGCACCGAGAGCAGGTCGTTGCCGAAAGCCAGATAGGGCTTGTCGTACCCCACCAGGTGGAGCAGGGTGGGGGTGATGTCGGTTTGCTGGGCTATCAAGTCGGTGCGGCATCCGGCCGGCAGCGAGCCGTCGGGCGTAAAGAAGATAATGGGCACGGCGTATAGCCCCAGGTCGGTCTTGTACTGCGGATGCGTGGCCAGGTTGGTGTGGTCGGCGACAAGGACAAACACCGTGTTTCGGTACCAAGGCTCGTGGCTGGCGCGCTCGAAGAATCGGCGCAGCGCCATGTCGGTGTAGCGCACACATTTGTGGATGGGCTGGCCGCCCTCGTCGAGCAGGCTGTCGCGGTACTGCCGCGGCACGTCGTAGGGGTGGTGCGACGACGCGGTGAACACCGTGCTCACAAAGGGCTGGGGCAGGTCTTCCATCTCGTCGAGGGTGAATTGCAGGAACGGCTCGTCCCAGATGGCCCACTTGCCGTCGAAGTCGTCCATGCCATCGTAGTCGTCCGACTCGCAGTATTCATTCAATCCGTAGTAGTGGTCGTAGCCGATGCTGTGGGCAAACGCGCTGAATCCCATCGAGATGTTGTGCCCGCCGTGGAAGAAGGCCGTGGTGTAGCCCATGGGCTTGAGCAGTGATGACAATCCGTCCACGTCGTTGAGCGATGCCGGAGTGAGGAAAAACGGCTCCACCATCATGGGCAGGCCGCACAGGATGCTGGGCATGGCGTCCATGCTGATGCGTCCGTTGGCATAGCTGTAGCGGTAGGTGAGCGAGCGGCTTACCAGCGAGTCCACGAAGGGCATGTAGCCGGCATATCGTCCGCCATCAAGCCCCGTGTTGAGGCTGCCCACATATTCCTTTCCCATGCTTTCCACAATCAGCACCACCACATTGCGCCCGGCACGGCTCAGCGAGTCGGTGACGGGGTGCCGGTGCACAGGGGTGTAGGTGCGTTCCATTTCTTCGAGGCTCATGTATTGCGGCGTGACAAATGCTTGCTTGCCGATGCTGCGGATGAGCGAGAACGGGGTATTGAGCACCACTGCGCTCTCCACGGGCCGGTTGACGTACTGGTTGGCGTTGCTGATGGTGATGGGGCGCGTGCCTGCCGTGGCGCTGCCCCTGATGCCGATGATGGCCAGCGGAGTGAGAATCAGCAAGGCGGCGGTTTGGCTCAGATAGTAGTGCCAGCCGCGGCTGTAAACTTTGAGCCGCGGGGTGGTGTAGGCTTTCCACAGCAGCCACACCATCACGGCAAACGCCAGCAGCAGATACCAGTGGCGCACGGTCTCGGTGAGCAGGATGCCGCCCAGATGTGATTCGTTGACAAACTCGCTGAAAACCGTCACCGTGCTTCGGCGGCCTGTGTATTGGAAATAGACGGCGTCGGCCATGCTGGTGGCCACCGCCACAGCGTTGGTGACCACAAAAAGCCATCGCAGTGCGCAATGGAATGGTTTGCGCTCCTTGGTGTGCAGCGGCAGCAGCATGAGCACCAGATAGAGCGAGTTGACGTAGAGCAACCCCGAAGTGTCGAACGTGAGTGCACCGCGCAGTTCGCTCCAGAACAGTGGCCACGACATGTAGGGCGCGAATGTGGTCCAGTTTTCGGCAAAAAATGCCACTCGCGCAAGCATCCACACGGCATAGGCCAGCGCCATGTTGCACACTGCGGCACCGATGTTGCTGTGCAGGATTGATGATGTCCGATTCATGAAGGTTCTCTTTTTTGAGCGCAAAAGTAAGTGTTTGCCCCCGAAAACAGAACGTTGTAGTCACTATTGTGGTGTTAAAAATAATTAATTGGAGTCTCGGCAAGCTGTTTCAAAACAGTGTTGTTCAGCATAAAATCGGGAATCCCGTTATTTGTGATAAACCGATAGAACGTTTTTTCCTGTGGGTGGGCTTGGTCGAATATTTGTCCGGAAGGCGCTTATGTTGCTGATTTACAGCTGGCAGGATTGTTCTTTTTTCGAGCTGGAGGCATGTGCCGGGCTGAATGGCCGGGTGCACGGCTCCGGCCGGTGCGGGATTTGGCACAGTGGCAAACTTTTTCTATCTTTGTTGTGACCTATGAGCATCAGCAATGGTGCTTGGCAATACAGATTAGTACACCTCTGTAAATAGAAGTAAAGATAAACTTACTAAATCATTTAGTCTAAATTTCCCTAAGTCGCGCGCAGTGACGTAGCATGTGAATGTGAAATCAATGCATACCGACACGTGAAGGCATTCCGCCCAGTTTCGTGCGGAGTGCCTTCATTGCGTTCATGAAGCGTGAGGCCACAAAAAAAGAATGTTTGGTGCCGTCGATGCATCCATGTCGTAAAAAATTCGTAACTTTACGCCTGCCATGACGATAGATTTGCACATCAACGAAGCAAATGACTACGCACAAGATATCGGCGCGCCGGTCTATCATCCCCACGTCTCGGTGATACACTATGACGAGGTGGGAGAGATACGCCACACGCTGAACAGAATCAACTGCTATGGCATTTTCCTGCAGGAGGAGTTCCCCGAGGGCCTGACCTACGGCATAGGCACCTATCATGAAGGCGACGGTTCGCTGATGGCCTATTCGCCGGGGCAGATAGGCGGCAAGCGGGATGACGGCACACGCCGGCAGTATCACGGCTGGGTGCTGCTGTTCGACAATGAGTTCATCCACGGGTCGGCCATCGAACAAAAGCTTGACAGCTACCAATTCTTTTCCTACCATTCAAACGAGGCGCTCATCTTAACTCCCGATGAAAAAGGAATGCTGGCTCAGCTATTGGCCAACCTGCGCAGGGAGCTGGCGACGCAGTCTCAATCCTATGGGCATCATGACATTATCAGGAATTATATTCTGTTGATTCTCGACTACTGTAACCGCTTCTATTTCCGTCAGTTCAAGGAAATGATGGATGAGGGCAGCGACATCCTTAGCCGTTTCCAGCAAGTGCTGACCGATTATTATGCGCATGGACTGCAACGCGAGAGCGGATTGCCCAGTGTTAAGTACTGCGCCGGCGAGCTTTGTCTTTCGGCGGGTTACTTTGGCGATATCATTAGAGATGCACTTGGTGAGAGCCCGAAGGACTATATACGCAATTTCATTGTCATGCGAGCCAAGAATCTCATTCTGGGCGGCAAATCCATCGCTCAGGTGGCCGAAGAACTGGGCTTTGAATACCCTCAGCACTTCACACGGATGTTCAAAAACGCCACCGGCCAGACCCCGAGACAATTTTTCGAAAATCAGCGCAAAAAATAACTTCCCTCGTTTTGGGTAGTTTTGTCCGCAATCTGTCTATACGGGTTGTGGATAAATCGCCGTAGCTTTGCGGTGGGTTTAAAACAGAACAGAAATGAGACCTTACGTTATTTGCCACATGATGGCTTCGCTCGACGGCAGGATTGACTGCGAGATGACCGAGCAGATTGATGACACGAATCATTATTATGAGGCCTTGGCCCGGCTGGGCTGTCCTTCAACGCTGGAGGGCAAGACGACCCTGGCCATGCACTATGCGCAGGATGGCGTCTTCAAGCAGCGCATGCCTCATGAAGATGCGGGGCAGCAGCTTTACAAGGCGGTGGAGCAGGCGGGTTATGCCATCGGCGTCGACACTCATGGCACGCTGCTGTGGGACGACAACACCACCGAGATTTTTGGTCGTCCGCTACTGATGATTCTGTCGGAACGAGCCAGCCAGGAGTATCTTGACTACCTGAAAAGCAAGCACATCTCTTACATCACCACAGGCCGCGACGGCATCGACCTCGTGGCGGCAATGGAAACGCTGCGCGCAGTTTTCGACGTGGAGCGTCTGGCCGTGGTGGGTGGTGGAAACATCAACGGCTCGATGCTCGACCTGGGGCTGGTGGACGAAGTGAGCATGATGTACGGCTACGGCATTGACGGGCGCAAGGGCATGACTGCAGCTTTCGATGGCCGGCCCATGGAGCGAAAACCCGTGCGGCTCGCCTTTAAAAGTGTGGAAGAACAGGACGGCATCGTGTGGATGAGGTATCAAGTAATCAAATAATAAAGAATGGCTATGAAAAAAGTATTATTCGCGGCACTGCTCTTGGCTGGAGCGGCAGTGGCTTGCACAGAAAACAAACAAACCAAAACGGACAATCATATGCAGAAATTAGAATTAACGCAAGAGTGGGACAAGGTGTTCCCGCTGAGCGACAAGGTGAACCATCGCAAAGTCACGTTTGAAACGCAGTACGGCCTGACCCTTGCGGCCGACCTCTATGAGCCGAAGAATGCTCACGGCAAAATGCCTGCCATCGCAGTGAGCGGTCCGTTCGGAGCCTGCAAGGAGCAGTCGAGCGGACTCTACGCGATGCGCATGGCCGAGCGTGGTTTTGTGACCCTTGCCTTCGACCCCTCTTTCACGGGAGAAAGCAGTGGCGAACCCCGCCAGACGGCCTCGCCCGACATCAACACCGAGGACTTCATGGCTGCTGTTGACTTCCTGTCGCGCCAGGAGAATGTGGATTCCGGAAAAATCGGCATCATCGGCATCTGCGGGTGGGGAGGCATTGCCCTCAATGCCGCCGCTGCCGACACACGTATCAAGGCAACTGTCGCCAGTACGATGTACGACATGACCCGCGTCAGCGGTAACGGCTACTTCGACAGCGAAGACAAGGAGGAGTCGCGCCATGCGGCCCGTGAGGCAATGGCAAAACAGCGACTTGCCGACCCGGCGGCGATGGCTGGCGGCGTGGTGAATCCGCTGCCTGCCGATGCGCCTCAGTTTGTGAAGGACTACTACGACTACTACATCACCGAGCGTGGCTACCACAAGCGCAGCGGCAACTCTAACGATGGCTGGCGCACGATAGGCACTCAGGCATTCGCCAACGCCCGCTTCCTCTATTACATCAACGAGATTCGTTCGGCTGTCCTTGTCATGCATGGCGAGAAAGCTCATTCCCGCTACTTCGGGGAGGCTGCCTATCAGTATATGGTGGAAGGCAAAGCCGAAGGTTATCGTGTTGTGGGCAATCCCAATCCTAATCCCGGGAACAAGGAACTGCTCATCATCCCCGGTGCCACCCATTGCGACCTCTATGATGGCGGGTATACCGAATTGGCCGGAAAGGGCGAGCCGAAGAATCTCATCCCGTGGGATAAACTCGCCGATTTCTTCAGCAAGAACCTGAAGTAAAGCCACATGGAGATGAAACGCCTTCGCGCGCTGTCCTCCCTGGCTCTGATGGCGGCCGCCCTGCTGGCCAACGGCCAGTGTATGCGGGTGCATTATGATGACGGGTGGACCGAGCAGATAGACGTGTCGAGGGTGGACAGCATCACCATCTACAAGAACGAACAACATTTAGCTCCGACGATTATGCTTCACAACGGACTCAGGATGCCGGCTTTCGGCATCGGAACCTATTCACTTCACGACACCACTTGTTTCAACTCGGTTTATACGGCTCTGAAGAACGGCTATCGGCTCATCGACACGGCCTATATGTACGGCAACGAGGAGGAAGTGGGCCGTGCTGTGCGCCAAGCCGTGGCCGACGGCATCTGCCGTCGCGAGGATGTGACGGTGATCACCAAGATTTATCCGGGTTCACAGTATGCCAATCCCGGGCAAGCCATTCAGGAGCGTATCGACAAGCTCAACATTGACTATGTCGACATCATGCTGCTTCATCATCCCGGCGACAACGATGTGAAAGCCTACAAAGCGATGGAGAAGCAGGTCGAGGCAGGGAAAATCCACTCCTTGGGTGTCTCCTGCTTCTATATCGACGAGTTGACGAGGTTCCTGCCGCAAGTGAGCATCAAGCCCGTGCTGGTGCAGAACGAGATTCATCCCTATTATCAGGATGCCGAAGTGGTTGACTTCATCCACCGGCAGGGCATCGTCGTTCAGGCATGGTATCCCCTGGGAGGCCGCGGCTATCAGAAGGAGTTGCTGGCCGATCCGGTGCTGAAACGCATTGCCGAGGCTCACGGCAAGTCGGTGGTGCAAGTGATTCTGCGCTGGCACTATCAGCGCCGCGTGGTGGCTATCCCCGGCAGCAGCAATCCTGCCCACATTGCTGAAAATATCGACATCTTCGATTTCGTGCTGACCGATGGGGAAATGGCCGACATAGCCGCGCTGAATCGCAACGAGAAGCACGACTGGTATTGACTTGTCAATATGCGCACGGCGATTCGTGTGAACAAAAAACAAGGCGGGGAAGCCCCGCCTTGTTTTGTTGTCAGGAATGTTGTCGGTTATCGGCTGCCGCCGGCCCACCACACATTCTCGGTGAAGATATACATGCCGGCCGCGTTGCCCGTTCCGAACGCGTCGCGCACATTGGGGTTGCTGATCACGTCGCTGTTGCCATAGGGCAGGCGCAGTGGCCAGGCGTTGCCAGTGCTTGATGTGTTATGGGGATTGTTGAGCTTGATGTGCTCCTCACCCAGTGCCATGCAACGGCGGATGTCGTTATAAGTTTCTATCTGCTCATCGCGCACTTGTGCCAGATATTTTTGCACCATGATTTCTTTCAGGGTCACGGGCAGTGTGGCGATATATTCACCGGCCAGCGATGATTCGAAAGAAGTGTAACCCGGGTCGGCGACATAGAAGTCCTCGAACGACGCCTCGATGGCGGTGGCCATGTCGGCACTGGCATCTTGTCCCAGGCGCGCCTTGGCCTCGGCCAGGATAAAGTAAAGCTCGCTCTTGCTGAACACGTGGATAGGCACGGCGCCATTATCGAGCCAGGCCGGTCCGTTGCAAGCATAGGTCAAGCCTGCGGCAACGGCGTCGCCCGGTTCGGCACACAAGTCCTCACCGAAGAAATCCACGTTGTAGACCTCCAGGCGCGGGTCATCGCGTTCTTCCATCAAATCGGCTACGGTTTTCGATGAGCCGGTGTAGTAACGGCTCCAGAAGTAGGCCGCCCAGGGATTGTCCTTGGTGACGCCGTCGAACACGTCGAGTTCGGCGCCGTCGAAGCCGGCTTCAATGGCGGCGTTGGCCGCCTCGATGACCTCGGGCAGCACGTTGCGGTTGCGGAAGTAGGTGTGCAGTTTGTAGCGTGCTTTCAGCGCATAGGCCAGGCCTATCCACTGGTCGTTGTCGCCTGCGAAGAGGATGTCGCTGGTGCCCACGTTGCCGCTGCTTTTGCCCAGGTTGTCGATGGCGTCGTCGAGCAGCTTGAAGATGGCGTTGTAAATCGATTCCTGCGTGTCGATTTTGGGCTGCAGGTTGTTCAGGCCGGTCAAAGCCTCGCTGTAGGGAATGTCTCCGTGCAGGTCGGTGAGGATGCCCAAATCAATGGCCATGAGCACTTGGGCCATGCCCAGCAGGTCGGTTTCGCCCTCGTTCAAGCCACCTTCTTTGCACTTTTGCATGACCTCCCAAAGGCTGTGCATGGTCAGATAGGTGTCGTTCCATTCGTTGTTGAAGCATGTGCTGCTGGCAATCTCGCCCGTGTTGCGCAGCTCGGCGTTGCGCAGTTGGTTGTTACCCGTGCCGAACTCTTGCTCGGTGAACGACGAGATGTACCAGGCGTAGTTGCCCGAGATGGTATTGAAGGCCGTGTTCATGATGGCTCCCGGGATGACGAACTTGCCGCTCACAATCTCGGCCGCCGGGTTGGCCTTGTCTTGGTTGATGTGGTCCATGGTGTCCTCGGAACACGCGGTGCCGACCACAGCGAGTAGAAGGGCTATTGCTATATATTTGAGTTTCATAATTGTGTTCTCCTTTCTTTAATTAAATCCTTGATGAAAAGTGAGGTCATTAGAAAGTGATTTTCAAACCGCCGCCATAGCTTGAGGTGGCCGGCAGTGAGTAGCGCTCGAAGTAGCCGCTCATGTTGCCGTTGGACTGTGACGACTCGGGGTCGAAATTGGGCAGCTTGGCCCAAACCAGGATGTTGCGCGCGAAGCCGTAGAGCGAGATGTCAAACTTGCCAATTTTGGGCAGCTGATAGGTGAGGGTGACGTCGCGCAGTTTCAGATAGCTTCGGTCGTACACACCGCTCTCGGTGATGTTGTAGTAAGCCTGATACCAATCGGCCTTGTCCACTTCGTTGGTGTTTGCCAGGCCGGTGGCTTCATCGATGCCTTCGCCCACCATGGTTCCCTCGTGGTAGTCGACCGATTGCTTGGTGGCGCCGAAGTACTCGAGCGTCATATTGGTGCCGTGATACATCTTTCCGCCATAGCTCAGGTCCCAGGTGGTTGACAGCGACACGCGTTTGTAGCGGCCACCGATGCTGAAGCCCAGCTGGAAGTCGGGCGAGCAGTTGCCCAGGTCTTGGCTGTCGCTCGTTTTCTGGGGCAGACCGTCCTTGAGCAGCAGCTGGCCGTTCTCGGCGCGCTTGAAGGCGTAGCCGTAGATGTTGGGGTAGGTGCAGCCGGCCTGGGCGCGAATTTGCGGCTCGACGAAGCCGCCCAGGAAGATGCTCTCCACGCCGGGGGCCAGCTCATCGACCTTGTTCCACACCGTCGAGAAGTTGGTGCCGATGGTGAAGTCGTAGTCCTTGTTCTGCAGCAGGTCGGCCTCGATGGTAAGCTCGTTGCTCCAGGTGTGCATCTTGCCGGCATTGGTCATCATGTACTGATAGCCCGCCGAGCCGGCCAGGGGCACCGAGAAGATTTGGTCGGTAATCTTCTGATAGCTCAGTGTGTACTCAATGCGCAGACGGTTCTTGAAGAAGTTCAAGTCGGCGCCGAACTCCACATTCTGTGTATTCTGGGGCTTCAGGTCAGGATCGTAGAGCACATAGTAGGGAACAAAAGAGGCCACACCGTTCAGCGGGAAAGAAACCGGAGTGTAGGTGTACATACCGCTGCCGTAGGAAGGCGTGTAGTAGAAGTTCTTGCGATAAGTGCCTGCCTGACCCACTTGGGCATACGATGCGCGAAGTTTACCGTAGCTCAGGATGTTGTTGCCTTTCAGGAAGGGAAGCTCGGTGAAAATCCAGCCCAGCGACACGGAGGGGTAGAAGAACGAGCGGTTGCCATGAGGCATCGACGACACGATGTCTTGGCGACCGGTCACGGTGAGGTAGAGCATGTCTTTCCACGAGAGCGTGGCGCTGCCGAAGAATCCCACCGTGCGGCCTTGGAACTCGTAGTCCTCGGCGTAGTCCAAGCTGGCACAGTTAGTCAGCGTGGGGAAGCCGTAGAAGTTGAAGGCCGAGCCGTCGGTCTCCCAGCTGCGTCCGTATTCATGGTTGATTTCGTTGCCGAGCATGAAGTTCAGGAAGAACTCTTTCTCGGAGCCGAACTTATAGTCGAGATTGGCTGTGAACAAGTTGTTGAACACGTTGTCGCGCACGCCCAGCGTCTCGATGGAACCGGAGTCCTGGCTGCGGCCTGTGTAAGCGTCGGAGTACATTTCCTGCACGTTGCGGTTGTCGGTGGTGTAGAAGTCCACACCGGCTTGCTCGCGGAAGGTGAGTTTCACGTTCTCATTGCCGAGCTTGGGCGAGAATTCCACATAGGCGTTGCCGAAGAAGCGGTTGGTGTGACGGTAGTATTCGCAGTTCTCGGCCCACCAGTAGGGGTTGTTGAAACTGGTGTTGCGGAACGACAGTTGCTGCGACGGGTCGGGGCTGACCAGCCCCTTGAGGTTGTACTCGGCCGGTGCGGCATACACCACATTCACGATGCCCGTATTGGCACCCGGTGCGGTGAGCACCTTGCTGCTGCTGTAGTTGCCGGTGAACCCGGTCTTCCACTCTTTGCTGATGTCCCAGTCGACGCTGCCGCGTGCCCCCCAGCGGGTCATGTTGGTGCTGGGGATGATGCCGCGCTGGTAGCTGTTGCTCAGCCCGAAGGAGTAGTTCACATTGTCTTTCTTCTGGGTGATGTTCAGGCTGGTGTTCTCGGTCAGCCCGGTGCCGAAGAAGTCGCCCGTGTTGTCATAGTATGCCGGGGTTTGCCAGCCTCCCAGGCCGCCGATGGCGTACTTGGGATTGTAGTATTGTCCTTCTTTTCCACCCGCGTAGGCGCTGCCGGCGGCACCGGCAAAGCCGTACTTGGTGTCTTTGCCCAGCTCGCTGATTTTGGGTCCCCAGGTCATCGACGAGGTGGGGTCGTAGCCGGTCACCGTGCCGTCGGCGTTCTTGATGTAGTAGTTACCCTGGGCATACACGTCCTGATGCTTGAACTTGCGCGAGACGCGGTCGGCCGCGATGTTGGTGTTGACGGTAATCACCGGTTTCTCGCTGTTGAGGCGGCCACGCTTGGTGGTGATGACAATCACACCGTTGCTGGCGCGCATGCCGTAGAGCGCGCTGGCCGCCTGCCCCTTGAGCACGTTGATGCTCTCGATGTCCTCGGGGTTGATGTCGATGGACCGGTTGGGGTAGTCGGCGCCGGTGACGCTCTGCCCCGTCGAGAAGTCGGCCGTGCTGGCGATGGGCATGCCGTCGACCACATAGAGCGGGGTGTTGTTGCCGTCGAACGAGCGTGCACCGCGAATCACAATCTGTGCGCTCGAGCCGGGGGCACCCGATGCCTGGCGCACCTGCACACCGGCCAGCTTGCCCTGGATGGAGCTTGCCAGCGACGTGGTTCCCGCCGTGCTCAGCTGCTCGGCGGTGAGGTTCTGGGTGTTGTAACCCAGCGCTTTTTTCTCACGTTTCACACCCATGGCGGTCACGACCACCTCGTCGAGCGTGGCTTCGCCGTTGTCAAGGGTGATGACGAGGCCCGTTCCGACGGCCACCTGCTTGGTGACCAGGCCCACGTAGGAAACGTTGATGTACTTCACATTGTCGGGAACCAGGATGCTGAACCGGCCGTCCATGTCGGTCGCTGTTCCGTTGCCGCCGCCCACGGGTTGCACCGTGGCACCGATGAGCGGCTCGTTGTCTCCCGCAAAAATCACTTGTCCGCTCACTTTCTTCTCAGCTCTCGCTGCCAGTGAAATGGTGAACAGGGCAATGAGGAGTAATGCTAATTTTTTCATAGCTTAATACATTTAATAAATACTTCAAACGCAGTCGCGCCACAGGTAAGCCGTGTGTTGGGCGGAAACCGGACGTTCCTCCGATTTGTTAAAAACTCACAATGTGTTTTTCCTAAATAGTTGTATTTAGTCCAAATCCACGCGGCAAAAGTAATAGAATGTTATAATATTGGCAAATAAATTTCAAACTTTAACAATTTTATGTTAAAATGTCGTTTTTCTGTGGGTTTTGGACAGCGCCGGTTCTTTTCGGGTGTTCGTGCGGCTTCGTGTGGCATGAGATTTCAGGCGATTCATGCGGTGCCGACGGTCTGCCGCGGAAACGCCGAAAAAGCCTAAAATCGGAGCCAAAAAGTTAAAAAACTCGCAAAATGGTTGATTGTTAACAAGAAAGTTACTATCTTTGCGCCGCATTTGACGTGAAATTGACCGGAAACGTGGAGGATTTCAAGTTGAAACTGAAAGCTATACCATTTGGTACTCAAGAAATTAAGTATCATTTGGATGCCGGTTTTTTCAATGATATAGAGAAAACCGAAGTGCGCCGTGCCAGTGTGGAGGCCACCGTGGTGGTGACGCGCAAGGAGGCCGACTTTTTTCAACTGGAGATGACGTGCAGCGGCTCGCTCATCATCCCTTGCGACCGTTGCCTCGATGACATGGAGCACGAGGTGGACGCCCGCTACCGGCTCGACGTCAAGCAAGAAGGCGACGAGGTGGACGATTCGCGCGACGAGTTGCTCATCGTCCCCGAGGCCTGGAGAGAGCTCGACGTGGCCCCGTTGCTGCGCGACACGGTGTTGCTCACCATCCCCCTGACGCACTCGCACGACGATGCCGCGCAGTGCAACTCGGAGATGATGACTTACTTGTGCGGCGCGGCCGAGACCGCCCACGATGATGAACAAGACGGTGCCGAAGCGACCGACCCGCGGTGGGAGGCGCTGCGACAACTGAAAAAGAATAAATAACTAACATTATAAAAAGAAGAACGAAAAATGGCACATCCTAAACGTAGACAATCCAAGACTCGTACTGCCAAGCGTCGCACGCACGACGTGGCTGTAGCACCCACCATCGCTCAATGCTCGAACTGCGGAGCATGGCATGTGTATCACACCGTTTGCCCCGAATGTGGTTACTATCGCGGCAAGAACGTCATGGGAGAGCAGGCTGCTGTGTAATCTTGCACAACGCACAATCCTGGTGACTGAAAACACAGTGGTGTGTCCTAAATAACAAGGTGCCACGGCACGATTATTTAGGATTTACTTTTTAATGAACATCTTCACACTATGCTGAACGCAAAGATTTCAGGTATCGCATCCTATGTCCCCGACGATGTGCTCGACAACGAGATGCTCTCGCACATGGTCGACACCAACGACGAGTGGATTACCACCCGCGTGGGTATCAAGGAGCGGCGGGTGCTCAAGAAAGATGTCGGGTCGTCCTACATGGGGGCCATAGCGGTGCGGCGCCTGCTCGAAAGCACAGGTACCAACCCCGATGATGTGGACTTGCTGATATGCGCCACGTCGAATCCCGACTATCGCTTCCCGTCGACCGCATCGGTGATTGCTCACCAGTGCGGGCTGGAGAAGAAATGCTATGCCTACGACATCCAGGCCGCTTGTGCCGGATTCATCGTGGCAAGCTACGACGCCGCGGCCTATATCAGAGCCGGCCGGTATAAGAAGGTGATTGTGGTGTGCGCCGAGAAGATGACCTCGATGGTCAACTATCAGGACCGCGCCACTTGCCCTCTCTTCGGCGATGCCGCAGCAGCGGTGCTCATGGAGCCCACCGAGGAGCCGGTGGGTGTGATGGACGGGGTGTTCCATGTCGACGGATCGGGACTGGAGTTCCTGCAATACAAGGCAGGCGGCTCGGCACATCCGGCAACCGTTGAAACCGTTCAGGCCGGCGAGCACTACCTCTATCAAGAAGGGCGTGCCGTCTACAAGCATGCGGTGATGGACATGCTCACCTCGTCGCAAGAGGTGATGCAGCGCAACGATCTGAGCGTGGACGACATCCAGTGGTTCGTCCCGCATCAGGCCAACCTGCGCATCATCGAAGCCGTGGGCGCCCGTCTGGGCATCGACTCTGAGAAGGTGATGGTCAACATCCAGTACCGTGGCAACACCAGCGCCGCATCCATCCCCTTGTGCCTCGATGAGAACAAGGGCCGCATCAAGTGTGGCGACAAGCTGGTGCTCACCGCCTTCGGAGCCGGTTTCACCTGGGGGGCCATGTACCTCATCTGGGGCATCTGACGGTGACGCTGCGTCACGAAAGCAAAAGGCATCACTGCTCACTTTGAATGCGAGTGGCGATGCTTTTTTTAGATAATCATTAACTTGTAGCAAAGCAGTGGAATCAAATATCAACCCCAATCACCGAGCGGGCTTTGTCAACATTGTGGGCAATCCTAACGTGGGCAAGTCGACGCTGAGCAACCGCCTGGTGGGCGAGCGGCTGTCAATCATCACCAGCAAGGCGCAGACCACCCGCCACCGTATCATGGGCATCGTGAACACGCCGGATTACCAGATTGTGTTTTCCGACACGCCCGGCGTGCTCAAGCCCAAGTTCAAGTTGCAGGAGAGCATGCTCGAATACAGCACCGGCGCGCTGGTCGATGCCGACGTGCTGCTGTATGTCACCGATGTGGTGGAGTCGCCCACCAAGAATCAGGATTTTCTCGACAAGGTGGCCCGCGAGAAGATTCCCATCTTGCTGGTGATTAACAAGATTGACCTGCTCACCGGCAACGACCAGCTGCTGCAAATCATCGACCGCTGGAAGCAATTGCTGCCCGGAGCCGAGGTGTTTCCCACCAGCGCCACCGAGAACTTCAATGTGGACAACCTGATGCGGCGCATTGTGGAGTTGCTCCCGGTGAGCCCGCCCTACTTTGGCAAGGACGCACTCACCGACCGCAGCTCGCGATTCTTCGTCACCGAGATTATCCGCGAGAAGATTCTGCTGCTCTACGACAAGGAGGTGCCCTATGCCACGCAGGCCATCGTCGAGAAATTCGAAGAGGGAGAAACAGCCATCCACATCATGGCGGTCATCTACGTGGAGCGCGACAGCCAGAAGGGAATTGTCATCGGCCATCAGGGCAGCCGTCTCAAGCGCGTGGGCATCGAGGCCCGCAAGGACATCGAGCGCTTCTTCGGCAAGCGGGTGTACCTGGAGCTTTATGTCAAGGTGGAGCGCGACTGGCGCAACCAGGAGAAAAAGCTCAAGCAATTCGGATACATTGAATAACGACAACAACAAAACACAGACAATATCATCATGGGACGCTTAGTAGCTATCGTGGGACGCCCTAACGTGGGCAAGTCCACCTTGTTCAACCGGCTGACGCAAACCCGCGCGGCCATCGTCGACGACACCAGCGGCACCACGCGCGACCGCCAGTACGGAAAGATGGAATGGAACGGCATGGAAATGTCGGTGGTCGACACCGGCGGCTGGGTGGTGAATTCCGAGGATATTTTCGAGGGCGAAATCAACAAGCAGGTGCAGCTGGCCATCGACGAGGCCGATGTGATTCTCTTTGTGGTCGACATTAAAAACGGGGTTACCAGTCTCGACGACCATGTGGCCGACATTCTGCGCCGCTGCCGCAAGCCGGTGATTGTGGTCACCAACAAAGACGACAACAACGAGGGCATCTACGCCGAGGCCGAGTTCTATGCGTTGGGGCTGGGACAGCCGTTCTCTATTTCGGCTATCAACGGCACCGGCACCGGCGACCTGCTCGACGAGGTGGTGCGCCTCATGCCCAAGCAGGCCGAGGAGCAGCCCCTTGAGCAACTGCCGCGGTTCGCCTTCGTGGGACGCCCCAATGCCGGCAAATCGTCGCTTGTCAATGCGCTGATGGACGAGGAGCGGAACATCGTCACCGACATTGCCGGCACCACGCGCGACAGCATCTATTCGCGCTACAACAAGTTCGGCTTCGACTTCTATCTGGTGGACACCGCCGGCATCCGCAAGAAGACCAAGGTGAACGAGGACATCGAGTACTACTCGGTGCTGCGCAGCATCCGCGCCATCGAGAACAGCGACGTGTGCGTGCTGCTGATCGACGCCACCCGCGGCATCGAGGCCCAGGATGCCAACATCTTTTCCATCATCCAGAAGAACCGCAAGGGACTGGTGGTGCTCGTCAACAAATGGGACCTGGTGGAGCACAAGTCGCAGCGGGCCATCGACACGATGGAGGCTGCCATCCGCGACCGTTTCGCGCCGTTCACCGATTTTCCCATCATCTTCGGGTCGGCACTCACCAAGCAACGCATCTACAAGGTGCTGGAAACGGCCATCGATGTGTACCGTAACCGCCAGACGGTGATTCCCACCTCGCAGCTGAACAATGTGTTGCAAGCCGCCATTCAGGCCTATCCGCCTCCTGCTGTGAAGGGAAAGTTTATCAAAATCAAGTACATCACCATGCTCAAGGGAGCGTATGTGCCCACCTTCATTTTCTTCTGCAACCTGCCGCAATGGATTCGTGACCCCTACAAACGCTACCTCGAGAACAAAATCCGCGAGAACTGGGACTTCCGCGGCACTATGATCAATCTTTTCTTCCGCGAAAAGTGATTTTGTGGGCGTTTGTTGGATGGTTTCAAAGAAAATTGTAACTTTGCCGTAGTACGATTACTTTTAAAACTAATGACAACGATGAAAACGAAACGACTTTTAATGGCAATCTGTGCAGTGGCGCTGGCTGTCACGGCGGCGGCTCAATCGCGGTTTGACCAGGGTGTGACCGAGTTCACAGCCCGCAATTACGATGCGGCGTTGACCCACTTTCAGGGCGTGCTCAAGGCCGACCCCACCTACCATCTGGCTCAAGCCTATATGGGAATCATCAAATATCGCCAGAACAACTTCCATGAAGCCCTCGAACTGCTTGACAAAGCTTCGGGGGAAATCGACCGCAAGGAGAACGGGCCGTTTCTGAGCAATGTGTATTATCACTTGGGGCTCACTCACGAGCAACTGGCCGACACCGCCTCGGCTATTTCGGCGTTGTCGAATGCGATCATCATCGACCCCACCAATGTGGACTGCCGGCTGGAACGTGCCATCGCTTTTCAGAACACCAAGAATTACGATGCCGCCCTGGACGACCTGAACGAGGTGCTGCGTGCCCGTCCCGACGATGTGACGGCCTGTGTGGCCTTGGGCTACACACAGGTGGGCTTGCACAACCGCGATGCGGCAATCGAAGCCTTCAAAAAAGCCGCCACGCTCGATGCTGCCAATGCCGAGCATTATAACGACGTGGTGACGGCCCTCTCGGCCTTTAACCCCGACATGAGCGTGGACGTGGAGAAAACCGAGCGCGACATCACCGAGGCCGACAATGTGGTGCTTCCCAAGTTCCCGGGAGGAACCCAGGCGATGAATAAATTCATTGGCGAAACCATCGTGTATCCTGAGAAGGCGCTCGAAGCGCGTGAAGCGGGCACCGTGGTGGTGGACTGCCTCATCGACAAGACGGGCAAGGTGACCGAGACTAAGGTCGTGAAAATACTCATGGCTGAGCTCGACGACGAGGCTCGGCGCGTGTGTATGCAGCTGCCGCCTTTCGAGCCTGCCACGCGCGACGGTGCTCCTGTGGAGTGCTGGCTGCAGATTCCTGTGAAGTTCACGTTGCCAAAATGACGGTTTCGACTTAAAAATCACCAAGGCGTAAGTTTTCTTGCGCCTTTTTTGTAGCGGCACTCTGAAAAGTGTGTAATTTTGCCGTATGAAGAAAAAAACAATGACCGAGTTGCACCGCGTCAGCGCCGAGCAATATGCCAAGATGGCCAAAACCCCGCTTGTGGTGGTGCTCGACAACGTGCGCAGCGAGATGAACGTGGGGAGCATCCTGCGCACGGCCGATGCCTTTGCCGTGGAGCGCGTGGTGCTGTGCGGCATCACTGCCACCCCGCCGCGCCCCGAAATCCACAAGACGGCCCTCGGGGCCGAAGACAGTGTGCCCTGGGACTACTGCGCCACGGCCCTCGAGGCCGTGCGGCGGCTCAAGGAACAGGGCTACGAGGTGTGTGCCATTGAACAGGTGCATGGCAGCATCGGCATGGAGCGTTTCGATGTGGACCCGGCCCGAAAATATGCTGTGGTGCTGGGTAACGAGGTGCGCGGCGTGGACCAGCAGGTGGTCGATGCCTGCCACTGCTGCATCGAGATTCCGCAGCGTGGCACCAAGCACTCGCTCAACGTGGCCAACACCGCCGCGCTGGTGATGTGGCATTTTTTCTTGCCCAACCTTGCCTCATGCGCCACGGGGTGCGAAGAAGAATGAATTCTTTTGGCTTTTCGCTCGCTTTTTCGTAATTTTACCAGCTCAAACTTATCACGGAAACAAAACAACAATGAACAATATGCTCAATAAAACCCTGTTTGGAACCGTCACGCTGCGCTCGCTGCTGCAGTGTGTGGTGGCGGTGCTCACTTTTGCGGCCATCTCGTGGGCCTATTTCTATCCGGCCGATGTAGATGGCGATGTGCTTCAGCAGTCCGATGTCATGCAAGGAACGGCCAACGGCCAGGAAATCACCGCCTATCAACAGCAGACGGGTGAAATTTCACGATGGACCGACGCGCTGTTTGGCGGCATGCCCACATTCCAAATCAAGCCCACCTACAGCAGCACGCCGCTGCTCTCATGGGTGGGAAAAGTCTATTCGCTGGGCTTCCCGCAGCCTGTGAGCTGGATTTTCATCATGATGCTGGGATTCTTCATCATGCTGCTGGCCTTCAAAGTGAAGTGGTATCTGGCTGTGCTGGGTGCCATCGGCTACGGTTTTTCGAGCTATTTCTTCATTCTCATCGGCGCGGGCCACATCTGGAAATTGCTCACCCTGGCCTATATTCCGCCCACGATTGCGGGTATCGTGTGGTGCTACCGCGGCCATTATCTGGGCGGTGCGGCACTGGCGGCGCTCATGGCGGCGTTGCAGCTGCTCTCGAACCATGTGCAGATGACCTATTACTCGCTCTTCCTGGTGGCTGCGCTGGTGGTGGGATTCCTCGTCAAGGCGATTCTCGACAAGAAAGTGGGGCGCTGGTGCATTGCCACCGGAGCGCTGGCCGTGGCGGCGATGCTGGCCGTGGCAGCCAATGCGCCGAGCCTATACATGTCGTACAAATACGCTCGTGAGACCATCCGCGGCGGTCATAGCGAGCTTACGCCGCTTTCGACCGACGGCGCGCCGCAGGCTCAGGCCACTGCCGGCGGACTCGACAAAGATTACATCACGCAGTGGAGCTATGGCAAAGATGAGACATTCACCTTGCTCATCCCCAACGTGAAAGGCGGTGCCACCATCCGTCCCGAGCATGGCGACAATGTTTTTCTCTCGCTCAGCGACACCGGCAAGGCACAGTCGATGGCCGAGGCCGGCGAGATGAGTGGTCAGGATTTCCAGATTTTGCAACAATTTCCGCAGTACTTCGGCGACCAGCCCATGACCAACGGGCCGGTCTACGTGGGGGCGCTCATCTGTGCGCTTTTCTTGCTGGGGTGCGTGGTGGTCAAGGGCCCGGTCAAGTGGGCGCTGGTGGTGGTCACATTCTTCACCATGTTCCTTTCGTGGGGGCATAACATGATGTGGCTCACCGACTGGATGATTGACTATTTTCCGATGTATAACAAGTTCCGAACGCCGGCCAGCATCCTGGTCATCGCCGAGATAACCATGCCGCTGCTGGCGGTGCTGGCGCTCAAGGAAATGATGACCGACCTCGATTTCATGAAGAAGAACCGCGGCGCGTTCTATGGCTCGTTTGGCTTCTGTGCGCTGGTGTGCCTGGTCACCTGGCTGGCACCCGGCATTTTCGGCAGCTATTCGGCCATGGAGCACGAGCAGCTGGTGGCCAGCGGGCAAATCCAGCAATATCCCACTGTGGATGCCGCCATCCGTGCGGTGCGCGGCTCGATGGTGAGCGCCGATGCCGGTCGCAGCCTGCTGGTGCTGGTGCTGGGATTTGCGGTGCTGATGGCCTTTGTGATGAACAAGGTCAAGGCATCGGTGGCGAGTGCCGCGCTGGCGCTTGTAGTGCTGGTGGACATGTACGCCGTCGACAAGCGATATGTCAATCAAGACACTTTCGTTTCGCACTACGATGTCACCCCCACGGCGTTCCAGCCGCGACCCGTCGATGTGCAGATTTTGCAGGACAGCACGCTGCATTATCGCGTGCTCGACCAGCAGCACTTTGCCGAGGCCATGCCCAGTTATTTCCATAAGACCGTGGGCGGTTACCATGCCGCCAAGCTCACCCGCTACAACGACCTGATTGAGCGTCAGTTGAGCCGTGCCAACATGGCGGTGCTCAACATGCTCAACACCCGATATGTGATTCTTACCGACAGCGTGGCGCAGCTCAACGCCGGTGCGCTGGGCAATGCATGGTTTGTCGATTCGCTGGCTTATGTGGCCGGTGCCGACGCCGAAATGGCCGCCCTCGACTCGATAGAGCCGGCACGCTGGGCAGTGGCCGACGGCCAGTTCCAGCAGGTGCTGGGTGCAGCGCGGCCGCACCAGCCGGGCGACACCATCGCCCTCACGGCCTATGCGCCCAATCGCCTCACCTATCGTGCCCACTCGGCGCAAGGCGGCTTGGCTGTCTTCAGCGAGGTGTTCTTCCCCTGGGGATGGAAGGCCACCATCGACGGCCAGCCGGCTCAGATAGGCCGGGTGAACTATGTGCTGCGGGCCATGCAGTTGCCGGCCGGCGACCACACGGTTGAGATGGTGTTCGACCCTGAAGAGGTGCACACTACCGATGCTGTGGCGCGCTGGGCCATCATCGCCATCTTTGTGCTGCTGCTTGCCGCTGTCAATGTGGCCGTGTTCAGGCAAATGAAGAAAACCAAGTGAAACAACCGAGCTTGACGTGGGGCGCATTCACAGATATCGCACGGCACTGAGCAGGCACCATCGCAGTCAAGGCTTTGGCATTCATTCGCCATTTGCCTTCCGCTTTGTGCTCGATGTGTTGCGCGAGCGTCTGCCTTATTATGCCTATGATGACATCGCGCAGCTGCGCGCGGCCGTTGTGCACGCTGTGAGCCACCACTGGCACCACCCGCGCATCATCTCGGCCAAGAACGCCAAGATGCTGTTTCGCCTGGTCAATTTTTTCAACCCGCCGTGCATCCTGCAGGTGGGGACGAGCTACGGTGTGTCCACAGCCTGCATGATGGCCGTGGACCGCAGCAGCCGCTTGTGGCTCTACGAGCCGCACCTCGATCGCTACCCCGTCGTGGGCAGGGTGTTGGAGCCGCTGTTGCCGCGTGTGGAATGTTACGACGACCCCGCCGTAGCTGTGGCCGACTACCGCCGGGCCGTGGATGCCGCCGGCGCGCAACCCTTTGTGCTGGTCAACGATTTGCCATGCGCCGAGGCCGACTATGACCACGCCCTCGGTTGCGTGCAGTGGACCATCGACTGCGGTGGCGTGCTGGTGATGCGCAATCTCAGCCGAGAGCCACTCATGAAGCGGTTGTGGCTCGATGCCCAGGCCTATGCCCAGCGCGGCCAAACCTTTACCAACGAAAAAATCGCCATCATCGTCGCCAATCCCAAATTACAACGCGAAGACTTTTTCCTCTGGTTCTAAATCACGTGCACCGGCAAGTCAGTACATTGTATTCGCCTTGCACAATATTTGTCTTTGCGCTCGCTTATTCGTAACGTTGGCTGCGCCGAAGTTACTCACGCTCGGCAAAGCTCAAATAAATTTGTCTTTGCGCTCGCTTATTCGT
>ONMF01000012.1 GCA_900318865.1 uncultured Prevotellaceae bacterium | reverse complement strand
CCAGGTGAGCGACCGTCCGTTCGACGGCGTGAATCTGGTGGTCACCAAGTTCACCGACGGCACAACAAGCACTGTGAAAGTGGTGAAATAACACCTCGTCATAAATCCAACTGACAAGATTGAGGGTGTGTCATTTTGACACACCCTCTTGCTATTTTAATATGGAATTCTATTACTTACTTATAGGTGCAGCTTTGTGAGATTATCCACCGCAGCAATTTGTTCAAATTGAGTCAAATGAACTGAATTTTGAGCCCAAAAATACCGACAAAACCATTCGTTTTAAGGCAGTTTAACAAATGTGGGGGGGTAATTTGAAAACATGTTTATAACTTTGCGACATCGTGATTAGATTAAGTTTAACACATAAAGATATATAAACATAAAAAGAATAAGATATGAATACAAGACTAAAACTTTTATTATTGATATGCGTTCTTGTGACTGCGTTTGCTGGTAGGGCGCAACTTGTGGAAGAACTCAGTGAGAAGGATGTGACCATTATCTTCAAGGGCGACCACAAACAGTCGGGACGCATGATAAGCTACGACCCTGGCAAGTCGATAACAATCGTGACCAGCAACGGCGATACTCTTACTTATCAGCAGTCGGAGATTTACCGCATCAAGCGCAAACGCCCGTACAATATGGCGTTCACCCGAGAATTTGACGTAACAGGTCCTCAGTATGGCTATCTCGGGGAGTATAACTTTGAGTTGGAAGGCCGTAGCCCCGTGCCTTTTGGTTTCAGCACTGTTCAGGGCTATCAGTTCCTGCCGTGGTTGCGCTTGGGAGCAGGATATCAGTACATGCGCATGAATGGAATATCGGTACTTAATGCTGATGGCACTGAAGCGAAAACCTCGGTCAATTCTAATATAATTTTTGGCGACGCAAAAGTGTTCTTTACTCGTTCACTGTTCAATCCGTTCTTTGATTTGCGCTTGGGTGGCGCACTCGATAACGGCCGTGGTTTTTACTATAACTTATCGTTGGGCTGTCGCTTTGGGCTTAGGTCGAGCAAGAGAATGGCTCTCAACGTTGCCATGGGAATTGCCAACAATAGGTTCATTGTTCGAAATGTGGACAACAAAGCCGTATTGCTGCATCTGCGCGCAGGATTTGAATTTTAGATTGTGGTGGTGCATATAAGATTTTTGATAGAAAACTGTGAAGAACTTGTATAATCTTAAAATAACCACTAACTTAGTGGCGTTGAAAATATATATTAACTACTGAAAAATGCGATTTTGCGAGTCAAAGCTGAGCTTGCTCAAAGCCTTGCGAGCGTGAGCATTTTATTCAAAAAACAGTTGTTTTTTATTTATGACACATCCCCTTTTTCATGCCCAAGGTTGCTAATTACCCATTAATTATGTAATTTTGCATTTTATAATGTTACCAGCAACGACATGATTAAGAAAAGTACGCTTGAAAGAATCATCAGCGAAGACCTGGCGGCTATCTGGACCATTCTCAATGCCGAGGAGAAGCACCTGATTGCCGACAACTTTGTGATTCACAATTTCAAGAAGAATCAAATCATCTACGCCGAGAAGGATGAGCCCCAGTTTCTGTGGTGCCTGCTCAAGGGAAAGGTGAAGCTGTTCAAGGACGGAATCGGGGGGCGCCAGCAGATTCTACGACTTTACCGCCCCATCCAGTACTTCGGCTACCGCGCGTTCTTTGCCGAAGAGCCTTATGTGTCGACGGCCGCCGCGTTCGAGCCGGCCACCCTCGGCACGCTGCCCATGCAACTGGTGAAGCAGCTCATTGACGACAACCGTCAGTTGGCATGGTTCTTCATCCATGAGCTGTCGAAGCACCTGGGAAGCAGCGACACCAAGATGGTGACTCTCACCCAGAAGCACATCCGCGGCCGCCTGGCTGAGGCGCTGATTTTGCTGCGTGACAACTATGGCTACGAGGACGACGGCGAGACGCTGAAAATCTACATGGCGCGCGAGGACATCGCCAACCTCTCGAACATGACCACGTCCAACGCCATCCGCACGCTGTCATCATTTGTCCAGGAGCGCATCCTCACCGTGGACGGGCGCCGCATCAAAATTGTGAACGAGACCATGCTGCGAAACATCAGCAAGTTTGGATAAACCACCCAAGGGACATCATGATTATTGCACAGCAAAAACGCAAAGAGAACATCGCCGAATATTTGCTCTACTTGTGGCAAGTGGAGGACATGATTCGCGCGGCGCACTTCGACATCGACGTGATTGACCGAAACATCATTCAGCGTTTCGATGCCGATGAGCAGCAACGGCACGACATGCGCGAGTGGTACGAGGGACTCATCAAGATGATGGAGTTGGAGAACATTCGCGACCACGGACACATGCAAATCTGCAAAAATGTGCTCATCCGTCTCACCGACCTGCATCAGCAGCTGCTCAAAAGCGATAAGTTTCCCGAATACGGAGCCGAGTATTATCGCACATTGCCTTTTATCGTCGAGCTAAGGGCAAAAATGCCAGAGGCCGAGAAGACAGGCGAGCTGGAAACATGCTTCAACGCCCTCTACGGTGTGCTGCTGCTCAAATTGCAGGGCAAGGAAATCAGTCAAGGCACGGGGGTGGCCATTGCACAGATATCGCGCTTCATCGGCATGCTCGCCGCATTTTTCAAGAAAGACGAGCAATCGCCCATTTTTGACAACGACCACGATTTTTAATTATGAACTCAACCATCAATCAAATACTTGTCACCGGCGCCAATGGGCAGTTAGGGCGCGAGGTGTGCACGGTGCTGGGCGAGATGCCGCACCTGCAGGTGTGGCCCACCGATGTGGCCGAACTCGACATCACTTGCGCCCAAGCCATCGACCGCTTCATCACCGAGCACGACATCGACTGCATCATCAACTGTGCTGCCTACACTGCCGTCGATGCCGCCGAATCCGATGCCGACCGTTGCCACCTGCTCAATGCCGAGGCACCTCGACTGCTGGCCGAAGCTTCGCAAGCACACGATGCGCACCTGATACACATCAGCACCGACTATGTGTTCGACGGCAAGGGCTGCCGCCCCTATCGCGAGGATGATACGGTGTGCCCACAGTCGGTCTATGGAGCGACTAAAGCCCTCGGTGAGCAAGCCATTATCAAAACAGCACCCAATCACAGCATCATCATCCGCACGGCATGGCTCTATTCACCTCATGGAAAGAACTTTGTCAAAACCATGCTCCGACTGGGTGCCGAGCGCGATGCCCTGCGCGTGGTAGTGGACCAGGTGGGCACACCCACCTATGCTCTTGATTTGGCCCGAGCCATCGCTGCCATCATCCAATCCGAACATTGGCAACCGGGTATCTACCACTTCACCGATGAAGGCGCCATCTCGTGGTACGACTTCACCAAAGCCATCCACCGGCTGGCATCCATCAACGGATGCCACGTGGAGCCATGCCTCACAGCCGACTACCCCACCCCTGCACAGCGCCCGCATTTCAGCGTGCTCGACAAGACGAAAATCAAATCCACATTCCACATCACCATCCCATATTGGGAGGACAGCCTGCGGCACTGCATCGGCAGGCTCATGAATCAATAATCATTTTCACACATGGCAAGTCTTACTCAAGAAATACAAAAACGACGCACATTCGCCATCATCTCGCACCCCGATGCCGGCAAGACCACACTCACCGAGAAGCTGCTGCTCTTCGGTGGCGCCATTCATGTGGCAGGAGCCGTGAAATCGAATAAAATCAAAAAGACCGCCACCAGCGACTGGATGGAAATCGAGAAGCAACGCGGCATATCAGTGGCCACATCGGTCATGGGATTCAACTACGGCGACTATAAAATCAACATCCTCGACACCCCTGGCCATCAGGACTTTGCCGAGGACACTTACCGCACGCTCACCGCGGTGGACAGTGTGATTATCGTGGTCGACGTGGCAAAGGGCGTGGAAACACAGACGCGCAAACTCATGGAGGTGTGCCGCATGCGCAACACACCTGTCATCATCTTCGTCAACAAGCTCGACCGCGAGGGACGCGACCCATTCGACATACTCGACGAGCTGGAGCAAGAGCTAAAAATCAGCGTGAGGCCGCTATCGTGGCCCATCAACATGGGTGCCCACTTCAAAGGCGTTTACAATATTTATGAACGCGACCTGAATCTTTTCAAGCCCGACAAACAACACGTCACCGAGCGCGTGGAAATCAAGGACATCAACGACCCGGCCATCGATGCGGCCGTCGGCGCCGACGACGCGCAGAAACTGCGCGACGACATTGAGCTGATTGATGGTGTTTACCCGGAGTTCAACACACTCGATTACCTCGATGCGCGCGTGGCTCCGGTCTTCTTCGGGTCGGCGCTCAACACCTTTGGGGTGAAAGAACTGCTCGACTGCTTTGTACGCATTGCGCCATCGCCCAAACCGGTGCAAGCCGTGGAACGAATCGTGGAACCCGGTGAAGAAAAGTTCACAGGTTTCGTTTTCAAGATTCACGCCAACATGGATCCCAATCACCGCAGCTGCATCGCATTCGTGAAAGTGTGCTCGGGCGTCTTTCACCGCAATGAGAATTATAAGCATGTGCGTAGCGGCAAGAGTTACCGTTTCTCGGCACCGACGGCGTTCATGGCCCAGCGTAAGGAAATCATCGACGAAGTATTCCCGGGCGACATCGTAGGCCTTCCCGACAACGGCATTTTCAAAATCGGCGACACGCTCACCGAGGGTGAAGAACTGCACTTCAAGGGCCTGCCCAGCTTCTCGCCCGAGATGTTCAAATACATCGAGAACACCGACCCCATGAAGACCAAGCAGCTCAACAAGGGAGTGGAGCAGCTCATGGACGAGGGCGTGGCGCAGTTGTTTGTCAACCAGTTCAACAATCGAAAAATCATCGGCACCGTGGGGCAGCTGCAGTTCGAGGTGATTCAGTACCGACTGCTGCATGAGTACGGCGCGCAATGCCGCTGGGAACCCATCCACCTGTACAAAGCATGCTGGATTGAGAGCGACAATGACGACACGCTGGAGGCCTTCAAGCGACGCAAGCACCAGTTCATGGCTCTTGACCGCGAGGGGCGCGACGTGTTTCTGGCCGACTCGAGCTATGTGCTGCAAATGGCCCAGCAAGATTTTCCCGACATCACATTCCACTTCACTTCCGAATTCTAAACATTGTCATAATGGAACGACTGACAAAACTTTACAAACAATATGTGGGCAGCGAGCCCACCGAAATCAAACTGATGGACAAAGCCGGCTCAAACCGCAGTTACTACCGGCTCAGCGGCGAGCAATCGATAGTGGGTGTCATCGGCGAATCACGTGAGGAGAACGACGCGTTTGTCTATATCGCCCGGCACTTCAAGGCACAAGGCTTGTCGGTCCCCGAAGTGTTCGGTGTGAGCGACGACCACATGGCCTACATTCAGGAAGACCTGGGCCGCAAGCCCGAAAACATTCTTTGGAATAAAATCAGGCGCAGCAGCATCACCCATGCCTTTACCAGCGATGAAAAAGACTTGCTCAAGCGCTCCATGAGCGACTTATGCGACATACAGTTCCGCGGCACCAAGGGGTTCGACTACAACATGTGCTACCCGGCCAAGTGCTTCGACGAGCGCTCCATCAAGTGGGACCTGAACTATTTCAAATATTGTTTTCTGAAAGCCACCGGCATCATCTTTAACGAAGATTTGCTGGAAAATGACTTTGAGACTCTTACACACGACTTGCTGGCCGTGCCCAGCGACACGTTCATGTACCGCGATTTTCAGTCGCGCAACGTCATGCTCGTGGGCGACGCCGACCATCCCGCCCAGTGCCGGCTGGCCTACATTGATTTCCAGGGGGGGCGCAAAGGCCCTTACTACTACGATGTGGCTTCATTCGTGTGGCAGTCAAGGGCTAAATATCCCGACGATTTGAAGAAAGAACTTGTGCAAGCCTATCTTGAACGGCTGAAAAATTACGTCCCACAGCTCGATGAGGCACGGTTTCACGACAATTTGCGCCTCTTTGTCCTGTTCAGAACGCTGCAAGTTTTGGGTGCCTATGGTTTCAGGGGCTATTTTGAGAAAAAGCCCGACTTCATGAAAAACAGCATCGTACCGGCTATCGCCAACCTGCGCAAGCTGGTGGCCGACACCTCGTTTAAACACTACCCTTATCTGAGCCGTGTTATCGACGAGCTGGTCAATCTCAAAGACTTCACAAGCGACGAGAAGAAACTCACCGTGAGGGTCATGAGCTTTGCTTACAAAAAAGGCATCCCGCACGACCCATCGGGAAACGGTGGAGGCTTCGTCTTCGATTGCCGCGCGCTGAACAATCCGGGTAAATACGACAAGTATAAGTCATTCACCGGCCTTGACGAAAACGTGATCAGATTTTTGCAAAAGGAAAGTACCATCGACCAGTGGCTCGAGCATGTCTATGCCTTAGTCGATGAAAGCGTGGAGCGATATGTGAAGCGTAATTTCACCGACCTGATGGTATGCTTCGGCTGCACAGGGGGTCAGCACCGCTCGGTCTACGCCGCTCAGCATATGGCCGAACACATTTACAAAAAGTTCAACGTACGCGTCGAGCTCACGCACCGAGAGCAGTCGGGGCATGACCGCACCTTTACACCGGTGGTGGAATGAAAGCTATGATTTTTGCCGCAGGGCTGGGCACACGATTGCGCCCGCTCACCAACGACCGGCCGAAAGCGCTGGTCGAAGTGGCTGGCGTCACCATGCTCGAAAGGGTCATCCGCCGCATTGCCGAGGCCGGATTTGACGACATCACCATCAATATCCACCATTTCGGGAACAAAATTATTGAGTTTCTCGATAATCACGACCGATTCGGCCTCGACATCCACATCAGTGATGAGCGCGAACTTTTGCTTGACACCGGTGGCGGCATTTTGCAGGCGCGCCCATTCCTTGATGGCAACGAGCCATTTCTGGTACACAACGCCGACATCCTGACCGACCTTGACTTGAAAGCATTTTACAATGCCCATTCAGAGAGTGATGCGGTGGCATCGGTACTGGTCAAGCAACGTGACACGCAACGCTATTTCTTGCTCGATGATGAAAACAGATTGCGTGGATGGATCCACATGGGCACCGGCGAGGTTCGCCCGGCAGGACTTGACCCCAGCCCGCTTCGTCATCGTGCCTTTGGTGGAATCCATGTGATATCTCCCGCCATTTTCCCTTTGCTCGAACAGTACGCCGCCGGCCGCAAAGTATTCTCCATCACGCCGTTTTATATCGACCAGTGTGACCAGCACATTTTTCACGGCTATGAGCCGGCCGACGATTATTTGTGGCTCGACGTAGGGAAACCCGATACGCTGGAATGCGCCAACCGGCAATTCTCGTAATTTTCCCCTAAAGGCTCACTGTCAAACAATGAGCGAGCCTTTTCCTTGCCTGATGACTTCCGGCTCATCGCCCGTGCAGTCGACAACCGTCGACGGCAACAACTCACCGCGGCCGGCATCCACCACGATGTCGACCGTGGAGGCATAAGCCTCGGCCATCAACTCAGGCTCGCACCGATAGTCTTCATCACGGCCGGGAACCGACGTGGTGAGAATCGGTCTTCCCAATGACTCTACAATGGCGAGCGCAATGTTGTTCTGCGGGATGCGGATACCCACCGTGCGCCGCCCTTTAAACGCCTTGGGCAGCTTTGACAATGCCGGAAAAATGAAGGTGAACGGCCCTGGAAGATTTGATTTCATTAGCCGGAACTGCACATTGTCAAACTTGGCGTACTGAGCCACTTCCGAAATATTGGCACAAATGATGGAAAGATTGGTCTTGGCCGACTTCATGTCTTTAATGGCACAGATGCGCTCGATTGCCTGGTTATTCAGCGCATCGCAGCCCATAGCATAGACGGTGTCGGTGGGATAAATAACAATTCCACCATCCTGCAGGCACCGCGCCACCTCGTCAATGTAGCGGCTGTTGATGTTGTTTTCAATGACTGGAAGTACTTTCATGACGGTATGGAGAAGCTAAAAATTTTGGTTTCGATTTGTGTGGCATCAGCAAACTGCCTCAGTAACTGTGTCGTCCATTCCACCGCTTGCTCAAGTGGCATCTCGGGGGCGAAGGCATTGATATTGATTTGCACGGTGCGTGTGTCGGGGGTGAACTTGGTGCGCTCCTCGTCGCTGGTGGGAGTGGCCACTCCTCCCTGAGCGTCGCGATAAACTGGCAGTCCCTCAATGTTCAAGGGCCCGCGGCCAATGCCGCAGTAGGGCTCCCCTGCCTCGCCCACACCCATGCGCAGCGTGTCGCCTACCAGTTTGTCGGCATCGAGCCCGCTGATAGCGTATCCTGTCGTGAAGGAGACAAGATTGGTGATGTCGATGAGCGATGTGAGCCGGTAAAGCCCCAATCCCTTGATGATGCGGCGGCACAACTGCTCGCTGGCGACACGATAGCGCCCGGGGTCTTTTCCCAGCGATTTATAGAGCCGGCGCGTGGCCGCAATGGCAGGACGCTCGTTGACTTGCAACAACTCATAGGTGTGCCTCACATATTCGGCACGCTCTTCAATGAGGGCCCACAGGCCGTCGGGAGTGGGATGATTCACCACATGGGCCCTGATGGCCCCTATTTGAACTTGGGGACATACCTGAATGATGCGGGGATCGAGTTCTATATTTATCATGTCACCGGCAATTGTAATATTGAGGCAAAATTACAAAAACGGGGAATATTGTGCAAAAATTTGTAACTTTGCAATCTCAACAAAAGGACTATAAGATGCAAAAACTGCTGATGAGCGTCATCACGCTGCTTCTAGTCTCTCTGCTGCTTGCCTGCGGCAAAGATGACGCACCGCTGCTACCACTCAATGATGGCGACGGCTTTGTGTTTCTGGAAAACGGCACCACCAAGAAGATGATGACCCGTTTCAACGAAAAAACGCTGCGCGACAGCCTCACCTGTCACGGCTGGACATTGAACTATGCCTTTTACTACGACAAAAACAAGGCCGGCACCCGTTCCGAGGCACATTACATGCAACGCAGTTTTTATGTGTTTCACACCGATGGGACAGTGAACGTGGGCACCACCAACTACCCCTACAGCCAGTCGACAGTGCATCCGTTCAGTATCAACGGCAAGGCTGTGAATGTGGGTGACAAAATGACGTTTTACGTTGTGGGCATCGACAGTGCGGCACTCGTTGTCGACGAGCCTCTTCCAGGGGAAATCGTTGGAGATTACGACCCCGCCACTCTGCACCGCCGGCTGGTGATGAAGCCATATCACCCCCTGTGAAATCACGTGTGGTCACTGCCGACCGCGGCGCTGAAATTCTTCCCACTCATGACAGGCCTTGGCCATCTGCCTGAGGAAGTCGGGCTCGGCGTGAATGCGTGCCACAGCGGCCGACGCGGCAAGCCTTCCGGCATCCACATCGCTCTGGTAGTGGTATCCTGCAATCACACGGCTTTGCCCATATTCATAGCCATGAATCAGGATGGCATCTTGATGCTCGGGAGCCAGCTCCACCAGCACCAGTGCCAGTGCCCACCCCGTGGAAGCATGTGACGACGGGAATGACCCCGTAGAAGCATGGCTCGCCTCACTGCCGGGGATGAGCGTATGCTCGGAGAATTGCACAAAAGGCCGCTTGCGCATGTACGCTTCCTTGGCAAGCTCGGTGGCCTTGCAGGCATCGTTCTTGACATATTCCAGTAATCGGTAGGTTTCGGGTAACTCGTCGCGGGTGATGAGGCATCCCAAAGCCGGCGCAAATCCAGTGAGAATGGAATCCATGTTCATGCTGGCATGCGCATAGGCGACCCGGCCGCGCTCGGTGCCGCGCACCGATTTGCCCCAATTATATTGTGCCCAGTCGTTGAAAAAACGCAGGCTGGCTGTGTCGGGCGGCGCGGGCAGATAAACAGCACCGTTTGGCAAGCGCTTGTTGGTGAGAAACGACGGGTGCTTGACCATAGCTTTACGGTCGGCATCGGTCTCAACCAATTGAGCGGCCACCGTACTCACCATCAACGCAAAAAGCATAAAAAACATTGCTCGGGTTCTCATAAAGCAGTAATTTAATGTATTATTGACAAAAATAAGAAAATTCCGTAATTGCAAAGCAAAAAAACACCCGAAAAATAAAAATCGCAATCGGGCCAAGACAACATGAAAGGGGGCCGACATGTGTGCCGGTCCCCTTTTTCATGCTTAGGGCATCAGGAAATCAGAGGCCCAATTTCTTCTTTGCATCCTCGGCTGCGCCCTTAGCGGCATCAGCAGCCTTGTCGGCAGCTTTGTCAACAGCTTCAGCAGCTTTGTCCTTGGCGGCATCGACAGCGTCGGCAGCTTTGTCCTTGGCAGCGTCAACAGCTTCGTTAGCGGCATCGGCCACAGCATTCTTAGCGCTGTCCACAGCAGCTACAGCAACCTCTTTGAGGCCGGCAGGCAGTTCGGCAGCCTTGTCGACAGCAGCACCCAGCGACGGAGCCAGAGCAACAAGCTTCTCCTTGTTAGTGTTGATAATTTCTTTCACTTTGTCCAAGAAGCCCTGAGCGCCCACGGTGTCGCCCTTAGCCAGCAGAGCGGCCACTTCGTCCTGCGACTTGGTCAGCAGGTTCTGGATCTCGGTGGTGTCGCCTTTCTCGATGAGAGCATTCAGCTGCTCCTGGAACTGCTCGACGGTGAGAGCAGTGGTGTCGGCATCCTGAGCTTCGCCTTCGGCGCTACCGGTACAAGCTGTGAAACTGAAAGCTGCAATAGCAGCAAGCATTAACAATAACTTTTTCATAGTAAAACAAATTTTAATTGTTAGTTAAACGAATAAATTCGATGCCAAAAGTAGCAGTTATTTTTTTATTTGCAAATAAAAAAGAGCATTATTTAACTTTTTTAATCATTAAAATCGACCAAACCACCAAATTTCGGCTCACAATCAGTCGATATAACGGCTGGTGATACCGTGGTAATGGTCGATGCGGCGGTCGCGCAGGAAAGGCCACCAGCGCCGCACATTCTCGCTGCGTTCCATGCTCACGTCGACAATGGTTTCCACCTCTTCGACTGCCGATGCGCGGTAAAGCATCTCACCTTGTGGCCCTGCCACAAAACTGCTGCCCCAGAAGGTGATACCTGCCGTTTGTCCCGACGGGTCGGGCTCATGCCCCACACGGTTCACTGCAATCACAGGCAGGCCATTAGCCACGGCATGGCCTCGCTGCACAGTGGTCCACGCTTCGAGCTGGCGCGCTTTCTCCTCATCGGCATCGGTGCTTTCGAAGCCTATAGCCGTGGGATAAATGAGCAGTTGGGCTCCCTTCAGAGCCATGAGCCGTGCTGCCTCGGGATACCACTGATCCCAACACACCATCACTCCCAGCCTTCCCAGAGAAGTGTCGATGGGCTCAAAACCCATATCGCCCGGCGTGAAATAGAATTTCTCATAATAGGCAGGATCATCGGGAATGTGCATCTTGCGATATTTGCCTGCCACGGTTCCATCGGTGTCGAACACCACAGCCGTGTTGTGATAAAGCCCGGCCGTCCGTTTTTCGAAAAGCGACGTGACCAATACGATACCACATTCCCTTGCCAAGCGGGCATAATCACCGGCCACATCGCCGTGGAGCGATATGGCCAGGTCAAAGTTATTGACATCTTCCACTTGGCAGAAGTAGAGACTGTCGTGCAACTCTTGGAGCACGACCATCTGCGCGCCCTGCGCTGCCAGATGCCTGATTTTCTCGGCCAGGCGACGGCGATTGTCGGCCACATCGGGGCCATTGTGTTGTTGAATGATACCTATTTTCATTTATTCAGAGTGTTAGCCGGGAATTGCATGGTGGCACAATGGAGCGAGCCGTGCTGTTTGATAAGTGCCCGGCAGTCAATGCCGTGCACCTCTCGGCCCGGGAAATAGTCGGCAAGCATCTGGATGGCTTGCCGGTCGGTAGTTTCACATCCATAGGTGGGCACCAGCACTTGCCTATTGGTAATCAAGAAATTGAGGTAGGTGGCCGGTAACGGCATCCCAAGTTCATCGTCGATAAGCGGAGGGGCAGGCATCACCACGGGGCGATAAGGGACACCGCTGGCGTCGGTAAATCGAGCCACCTGCCTGCTGAGCGCCTCGTCGACCACGAGCACCACATTGCCTGGAGCAAAGCGTGCCATCGTGTCGATGTGTGCATCGGTGTCGTCGCCAGCCAATGGTTCATGGTCGAGCCAAAGCACTTGTGCCGCTCCCAGGCGGTCGCACAATTCCTGGGCAATGCGGTTTTCGCTCCATGCGTCATTACGGTTGCTGGAAAGCAGGCATTGGCGAGTAGTCATAATGGTGCCACGGCCGTCACTTTCAATCGAACCGCCTTCCAGCACCATGTCAAGATGACTGTCAACGACAGCTTTGAAGGCACCAGCCTGCCCCATGCGGCGTGTCACCATATTGTCGCAGTCGGCAGCGAACTTCATACCCCATGCGTTGAATGTGAAATCGAGCAGCACCGGTTGCCCGTCGTCTATGACCGTGATGGGTCCGTAATCGCGCGTCCAGGTGTCGTTGGTGGGTAGTGCATAAAAGGTGATGTTGCCACAGCAGTCCTCGCCCAGCGCGCTGCGCACTTCCTCGGGGTCGGGCGCAACGATGAGCAAGCGCTCGTGCCGCGCAATGGCTCTCGCCAAGCCGATGTAACAACTCGTGACTTCGTCAATCATGTCGGCCCAATCGGTGCCCAGGTGCGGCCATGCGATGAGAATGCCGTCCTGCTGATGCCACTCAGCCGGCATAAATCGTTTCAAGTGCGACATGCCCGGTCAGATTTCGTTGCCAAATTCTTTATAATTGTCCCAAATGGAATCCTGGGATTCAACAAACTCGTCGATGTAGTCGCGGTAACCCGTTGCGAGGGAATATCCGTGCACGTCACACCATTCGTCGTAGTCTTCCCTGAGGATTTCGTCGGCCTGCAGCATGCGGTCAAACTCCCTATCGAGCCTGTTGCTATTTCCATATCGGTCAAGCAACTCACGCAATATTTCAGAGATATCGTTCATGATATGTGTCGGTTTGTTAATGATAAAAAGCATCATCGACATGGCTCTAAGCCATGTTTAGAGCAGTTCAAATTTAATAAAAATATCTCAATCGGCCCACGTTTCACAAAAAAATAGATGCCGCGCCAATTCTATATAACATTTTTTAAGCTTTGTGGGCCCGTAAATGGCACACATGCTCTTTTTCTTTGCAACATCAAACCCTAAAAACAACACTGAAATGAAAAATGCCATCGTTCTTTCCCCGCAAGTCATCAACCGCTTGAAAAACATGAGTATAGAAGAACAACGTGTACTGCTCGACACCCTAATTAGCGACGAAGTGCTGTGTGTGGACCGCTCCACGAAGCTCACAGCAGTGCAAGAACTTGTGTACATGATATTTCATGACAACGTGATGCGCGACTCGCGCCGGTACGCACCGCCACAGCCGTGCTGCATGGTGTCATGAAAAATACTACATTTTTTGCTGTTATCACAATTTTTCGTTGTAACTTTGCATTTTAAAGAAACGAAAATCGACTATGTTATGAAATCGTTAAAGGCAATCTTGTTATGGCCGGTGCTGGCTTTAACCATGACCGCATGCAGCAATGTGAGCGAAAAATTGGAGAAAATGATTCCCTCCGATGCCACAGGTGTGATTAGCATCGATGTGCCTCAGATCCTCAATAAAGCATCATTCATCGCCGACGGCAAGCTCCAAGTGCCCGCCGATTTGCGGACCATCATCGATGAAAATGATGCCTCACCGCTGTGCCAGGTCATCGACGACCTGCCGTACATGGGGGTGAACCAAGACAGCAAGGCCTATATGTTTTTCACGTCGAAAACACTGGGACAAGTGCTGCTGGTGGCTCTCAGCGACCCGAAACTCGCTCACGAGGTGGTGGAGCGGCGCAGCGGGGGCGATTTCAACACCGTGGGGGGCGTGGAGTGCATTTATGTGAAGGACTACCTTTATGCCATTCACGACAAGGTGCTGCTCATAGGCCGGGTCAACAAGGCCGTGCCCGTTGAGAAAGCGGCTGCCGCCGCACAAGCCATGTTTGAGCACAACCAGCCGAGCATTGCCGAGAACAATGATGTAATGAAACACCTGGCGGGTGATGCCGCCGTGCAAGCCTATCTGGAACTCAAGGCAGTAAAGTCTTTGCTGCACAAAAGTGCCACCTACAATGAACTGACCCGACACCTGCCCCTTCTCGACATTTTCGTGGAGAGCGACATCCAGGCCATGACAATGGCTCTTCGGCTTGAAGAGCGACAAGCCACCCTTGAGACAACCATCATAGCCGATGAAAACAGCGAGTACCTCACATTGATGAGAACCCTTACGGCCGCACCCGACGCCTCGGTGCTCAAGGCTGTTCCCAACTCGATGGACTACACCGTGTCAATGAGTGTGCACGGAGCCCAATTCGTCCAGTTGCCCCAGATCAAGCAACTGATCACCTTATTTAAAGGAATACCTTACATCGGCCGAATTGACATCGAGGGCATCTTGTCGTCGGTCGACGGCCCGCTGACGGTGGCTGCGGCCCGCGACCCGCATCTCGCCGGCGAATGGAATGCTGTGGTGGCCGCTAAGTCGACCCGTCCCGAGGAGATACTGAAAAGCATCGGCACATTTGCCACTGCACTGGGGCAAGCACCCGAAATTTACGACGGCGAGTATATCTATCAATATGACAACAAGATGATAAAAATGGGGGTTACCGACGGTGTGCTCTATATAAAAATGCTCGATTATGAGCAGACCGAGGGCTATGCCCACGAATTGCCGGCGGTAAGGGAACTTTTCGGCAAATCATCGTTGGCTTGTTTTGTTCAGACACGTCAAGGAGGCACCGACGCTTGCTTTGAATTCGGAATGGCCGACCACTTGAACGGCAACGGCCGGTTCTACACCAAGTCGGATACGGCCAATGCCACACTGGAGTTGCTCAAAGTGATGTGCGCCATCAAGAGCGGTTCGCCTTATGATGACAACAATGAGGCCGATGCCAATGACTTGTCCGACATCATGGGCGGTGCCATCGACCAATTGCAGCCGGTAAACTGAGTTGCCGTTTTTTGTCCAATTCGTCAAGCAATCGACACCATCACCCTGCGCCCCTTGATTTTATGGGGCTTCAGCTGCGCTACAAGCGTTGCTGCCACATCGTGCGGCACCGCCACCAGGGCATAATGGTCGAAAATGTCGATTTTCCCGATTGACTGCGGGGGCACATCGCCATTAGCCGCAATATAGCCCGCCACATCGCCCCGCGATATTTTCTCTTTCTTGCCGGCATTGATATATAATGTGGAGACATTCGATTCAATGATAGAGCCGGGTGCCGGCTCGGGTAAATTGATGACTTCGTCCACGGTCACAAATGCCGGAAGGCTCTCGCCCTCAGCAGTGAGCACACACACCTCCCCTGCCCTGTCGACGCGGGCCGTGCGACCGTTGCGATGGACATAGACATCGGCCGAGACGGGCAGTTGATAATGTATCACATGATTCACATCGCTCACATCGAGACCACGCGATGCCAAGTCGGTGGTCACAAGAACCGGGGTCGTCCCGTTTTTGAACTTGGCTATTACCATTTCCCGCCGCATCTGTTCAAGTGCGCCATGATAGGCCTCGGCCTGGACATGGTGTGAATTCAGGAAGCGGCACAATGGCTCCACCTCCTCGCGGAAATTGACAAAAACAAGGATTTTTCCACGAGGCAGCCACAGCAACAAACGCAGCAGGCAGGCCTGCTTGTCGGCTGCGCGGCACGGCACTTGCCGCACGGTTGTGCGCGATGCGGGCAAAGGCATTTCGGCAAGACAATCGAGCGTCATCGCATCGGCCATCATAGCATAGGCGGGAATAGCCGCCATGCGCGTGGCACTGGTGAGAATACGCATCGCCACATGGCGCAAATGACCGAGCAGCCGGCGCATCTCGTCCTCAAATCCCAGTTCCAACGACTTATCAAATTCATCAAGGACAAGACATTTCACAGTGGACACATTGATATGCCCGCGCCCGATGTGGTCGAGCAAGCGCCCCGGTGTGGCCACCACCACGGCCGGCGCGACGCTGAGCGACCGTTGTTCATCGCTCACAGGATGGCCTCCATAACATTCCGTCACTTTCAGCCCTTGCGCCGCCCACCGAAGCACCTGCGCCGTCTGCATCACCAGCTCACGCGACGGTGCCACCACCAGTGCTTGAACGCCGGCGGCGGCATCGGCGGTCACGTTGCTCAGCAGGGGCAAGGCAAAAGCCAGTGTCTTTCCGCTGCCCGTGGGAGAATACACGATTAACTTGCGATGGGTGCGGGCGGTATCGGCCACAAGGCGCTGCATAGAATTCAACTCATTGATTCCCATGCTGCCGCGCACATGCTGTAAAATATCTTCCTCTTTCATTGCCGCAAAATTAGTGCAAGTTGAGCGAAAAACATCAAGCTTGCTTGCATGTTTTTCCGAGACGCCGCCTAATTTATCTAAAATTAGTGCAAGTTGAGGGCAGAACAAAATGAGAAACGCAGTTTTTCATTTTTTATGCCTCGACGCAGCCTAATTTATCCAATATTAGTGCAAACCGAGCGAAATGCGGCGTATTTCATCCAAAATCTCACGTTTTTGAGTTAAAATTTGTACAAATTTGTCGATTTCGCTTGCCATATGAGCAGTAATCGCTAATTTTGCACATTCTTTACACAAATTGTACAGATACATTCAATAATCATTTAATCGATGGACGAGCAGCCGCACAAGCACTTGCCCATCATTGACAAGCCAATGAGAGAACCAGAACTGCTCATCAAAAAGCAACTACCCCAATTCGACATGCCCATAGACTTCTTGGTCTACGACGACATCCGGGCCGACTTGCTTAAATTCTATGCATCTTTTCCGTGCAAAATCTACGCTTGCGTCATCTGCTATGTGGCGCGAGGCAGCATCAAAGCCACCGTCAACCTTTGGGAGTATCAAGTGAAGCAAAATGACTATGTGGTGCTGATGCCCGGCAGTTTCATCCAAATCAAGGAGGTGAGCGACGATGTGCAAGTGTGCTTCGCCGGATATTCCTCACAATTTCTCGACAAGGTAAACTTCTGGAAAATCATCTCACCGCTCATGGTGAATGTGTTCAAGAAGCCCATCTTCTCGCTCACCGAAGACTTGGGACAAATCTATCACGAATTTTTCAGCTTGATGACCAAGTGTAGCGTGTTTGATAATGTATTCAATTCGAGCGACATTGCCCAGTCGGCACTCACATTCATGATTTCCACTCTACACAACGCCATAGCGCAAGGCCTTGTGGAAATCGACAACAAGCCCACCACCCGCGAGCAGACCATCGTGTCGGAGTTCTTGCAACTGGCCTTTGAGAATTACCATGAGGAGCACAAAATTTCATTTTACGCTCACGAAGCCAACCTCACACTGTCGCATTTTTGCAATGTAATTCGCAAAACCACCGGTTACACCCCCCAAGAAATCATCATGAGCATGATTATCATGGATGCGCAGACGCAACTCAAGGGCACCTCAACCACCGTGAGCCGGATTGCGGCGTCGCTGGGTTTCAACACACCCACCACCTTTAACCGTTATTTCCGCAAGTACACGGGAATGACACCCCAAGAATACAGATGTTCCAACACCAAATAAACAATCACCACCGCATGACCGACAGTAACGACCTACGATATCTGAAACTACTGGCACGCAATTTCCCAAACATTGCCACTGCCAGCACCGAAATCATCAACCTTGAAGCCATTCTCAACCTGCCCAAAGGCACCGAGCATTTCCTGGCCGACCTGCACGGCGAGTACGAGGCGTTCCAGCATGTGCTGCGCAATGCCAGCGGCACCATCAAGCGAAAGGTCAAGGAGATTTTCAATGAAACTCTGGGCGGCCGTGAGCAGAAAGAATTGTGCACTCTCATCTACTACCCCGAGCGCAAGCTTGCACTCATCAAAGCCGATGCAAGCGACGGCGCCGAACTGAACGACTGGTACTTCATCACCATCAACCGCCTGGTGAAGGTGTGCCGCAGCGTGTCGTCGAAATACACGCGCTCCAAGGTGCACAAGGCACTGCCCGATGATTTCTCCTACATCATCCAGGAACTACTCCATGAGAGTTCTACCGACCCCAACAAGCAGGCCTATGTGGATGTGATTGTGCGCACCATCATCAGTACAGGACGAGCCGATGACTTCATCATTGCCATGTGCAACCTCATCCAGCAACTCACCATCGACTTGCTGCACATCCTGGGCGACGTGTACGACCGCGGCCCCAGTCCCGACAAAATCATGGACATCCTGTGCACCTTCCACAACTTCGACATCCAGTGGGGCAACCACGACATCTTGTGGATGGGCGCCGCGGCCGGCAACGACTGCTCCATTGCCAACGTGGTGCGCGGAGCACTGCGCTATGGCAACCAGAGCGTGCTGGAAGACGGCTATGGAATCAACTTGCTGCCGCTGGCCACATTTGCCATCGACAATTACGGCAACGACGATTGCGCCATGTTCAGGCCGAAGGATATGAACAACGGCGACACCGACAACACTCTGCTGGTTGCCCGCATGCACAAAGCCATCACCATCATTCAATTCAAACTCGAAGCAGCCGTCATCGACCGCCGACCCGACTTCGACATGGCCGACCGCAAACTGCTGCATCTCATCGATTACGACAGAGGTGTCATCAACATCGGGGGGCATGAATACGAACTCACCGACAAATATTTTCCCACCATCGACCCCTCACACCCCTACGAGCTGACTGCCGACGAGCAAACGCTTGTCAACAAACTTCACAAGTCGTTTGTGGGCAGTGAGAAACTGCGCAAGCACATGCGGTGCCTGTTCCGCAACGGGTGCATCTATAGCGTTGTCAACGGCAACCTGCTCTATCACGCATCCATTCCACTCAATCCCGACGGCACTTTCAAGCAAGTGAGCATCATGAATGTCGAATACAGCGGGGAAGCACTGCTCAAACGTGCCGGCGAACTCATCCGCAAAGCCTACTTCGGCTGCGACGACAAGCAAGAACAAAACTTTGCCCTCGACTATGTGTGGTACTTGTGGTGCGGCAAAAATTCACCGGTCTTCGACAAGGACAAGATGGCTACCTTTGAGCGCTACTTCATTGCCGACCCTGTCACTCATCATGAAGAGAAAGGCGCTTACTATCTCCTGCGCGACGACGAACAGGTGGCCGACATGATTCTCAACGAGTTTCATGTCGAGGGACAATACCGCCACATCATCAACGGCCACGTCCCCGTGCGCACCATCCAGGGTGAGAACCCCGTGAAGGCTGGCGGCAAACTCATGGTCATTGATGGTGGATTTTCCAAGGCCTATCAGCCCAAAACCGGCATTGCCGGTTACACTCTGGTATACCACTCGCGGGGTTTCCAGCTGGTTCAGCACGAGCCATTCACTTCCATCACCAAGGCCGTGGAGGAGGGACAAGACATCAAGTCGACCTACCAGCTGGTGGAGATGACCAACCATCGCATGATGGTGAAAGACACCGACAAAGGAACCGAGCTCATGCAGCAAATCGCCGACCTGAACCGCCTGCTCGACGCATTCCGCTCGGGAGCCATCAAGGAACGCGCCTGGCGCCCCATCACCAATAAGCGATGATTTCATGGCTTACGTATTTAAAACAAGAGTATTTGTCGGTTTTTATCGCGAAATTGAACAATACTTAAAAAATAATCACTATATTTGCATCTAAATAGCAACTGAACAAACATTATTCATCTATTAAATTCATACCGATTATGAAAAAAACAATGTGTTTATTGTTAAGTGCCTTGATGATTTTGGGCATTTCGAGTTGTAACATGAATAACACAGCCAAGGGCGGTCTGCTCGGCGGTGGCGGTGGTGCTGCCATCGGTGCCGGCATCGGCGCTCTCATCGGCAAGGGTAAAGGTGCCGCAATCGGCGCTGCAATCGGTGCCGTGGCTGGCGGTACTGCCGGTGCGCTCATCGGACGCAAGATGGACAAGCAGGCCAAGGAGCTGGCCCAAATCAACGGCGCCCAGGTCGACACCGTGACCGATGTCAACAATCTCACGGCCATCAAGGTGACCTTCGACAGCGGTATCCTCTTTGACTTCAACAAGAGCAACCTCAGCGCCAGCGCCAAGAACTCGCTTAGCCAGTTTGCCGCATCGCTGCAGAACAACCCGCAGACCGACGTGCAAATTTATGGACACACCGACAACGTAGGCACACGTGCCGCCAACGAAAAGGTGTCAACCCAACGCGCCGAGGAAGTACGCAAATACCTGGTCAACTCGGGCGTTTCCAACAGCCGCCTCACCAGCCAGGGCCTTGCCTACGACTACCCCGTGGCCAGCAACGACACTGAAGCCGGACGCGCCCAGAACCGTCGCGTGGAAATCTACATCAGCGCCAACGACGCTATGATTAAAGCTGCAGAGGCAGGCACGCTCAAGTAATTTTCACACAAAAATCGTAACACACAATACGGTCGCCTCGCACGAGGTGACCGTATTTTTTGGCCAAATGCTTTGTTGCTTAACAAAATTATCCTTAACTTTGAACATCATTTGTGTTCACTCTTTCAAATAAACCTATAAAGTTATGAATATCAACACTATCAAAAATGCAATCGTCTGCATCATGATGCTGGCGGTCGGTTGCCACACATTGAACGCTCAGGATTTTACCGACATCAACACATTGAAGTTTTACAACGCGCTGCAATTCCGCATGATTAACTACGCCTTCGACAAAACACTCGATTCGCGCATTCCGGCCTATCTCAAGGACAGCGTGCGCACCGAACTGTGGGAACGCGCCAAATGCACCAGCGGCAAGGCATTCCGCTTTGCCACCGACAGCCGCGCCATCGCCGTGCGTTATAATCTGCTCACCAATATGCACATGATGCACATGGCCGACACCGGCATCAAAGGTACCGACCTTTACATCTGGGATGAGGACACACGCTCATGGCAATTTGTCAACTGCAACAGGCCACGTCGCATCGACAGCCCCATCAGGCCCCGAGAAGACTCCATCCAAAGCAAGGTCTACGTCGACAAGCTCGACGGACGCATGCATGAATACATGATCTACCTGCCGCTCTATGACGGAGTGCGCTGGCTTGAAATCGGAGTGGACAGCACGGCCACCATCACACAGCCCATGCTCAACAGTCCGCAAGCAGGCAAGAAGTTCATCTTCTACGGAACCAGCATTTTGCAGGGCGGCTGCGCCTGCCGGCCCGGCATGGTGGGAACCAGCATCATTCAGCGCGACATGAACATTGAATGTGTGAACATCGGCATCAGCGGCGAGGGCAAGATGGACAACTGCATGGCACGCGCCATGGCCACCATCCCCGACGTGGCAGCCTTCATCATCGACCCAATCCCCAACTGCACCAAGGACATGTGCGACTCGCTCACCTATGATTTTGTGAACATTCTGCGCAAGGCACGTCCCGATGTGCCCATCGTCATGGTGGAAGGACAGATGTACAGCTATGCCAAATACAGCAGCTTCTACAGCAAATATCTGCCGCAAAAGAACTATGAATTCCACAAAAACTACCTCAAACTGCGCGCCGAGAATCCCAAGAACCTTTACTACGTGGATTGCGACCAACTTTACGGCCCCGACAATGAGGGAACCGTCGACGGCATCCACCTCACCGATATTGGTTTCTATTTCTACGCCAAGAAGCTTGAGCCCATTCTGCAAGCCATCCTCGACGGCAAGAAAGTGCCCTTCCAGGACAAAGTGAACAAACCCTACCCCGAAATCAAATAAACTCAATTATATGAACCGGCTGAAAAAACGACTGCTGTTGTTTACCGTCGCCGCCTTGACCGTAGGCACGACTGCCATTAGCGCCACAGTGGACCAGCTCAAATACTACAACGCGCTTCAATTCCGGATGATCAACAAGCCTTTTGCCGACAGCAAGACACCCTTCTTCAGACTGCCGGCAGCCATCAACGACACCGTGCGTGACGGATTGCGTGTGGATGGTGAGATGTCGGCCGGACTGGCAGTGCGCTTCGCCACCAATGCCACTGCTATCGGAGTGAAATATGAGCTTACGCTCAATTTCAAAATGAGCCACATGGCCTACACCGGCATCAAAGGAACCGACCTTTATGTGCTCGACGGCGACCGGTGGCAGTTTGTCAACTGCAGCAAGCCGGCCGATGCTAAGGAGCAGAACCGTGTGTATGTGAGCAACATGGAGCCTGTGATGCGCGAATACATGATTTATCTGCCGCTCTACGATGGCATCAAAAGCATTGAGATCGGGGTTGACAGCGCGGCAACCATCACTCAACCCATGGTCGACAACCCTCGCAGTGACCGTAAAATCGTGTTCTACGGAACCAGTGTCACTCAGGGCGGATGCGCCAGCCGGCCCGGCATGCTGGGAACCAGCATCATCCAGCGTGACCTCAATGCCGAGGTGGTGAACCTTGGATTCAGTGGCGAAGGACGCATGGACCCCTTTATGGCCGAAGCCATGGCGCGCATCCCGGGTGTCACTGCCTATGTGATTGACGCCGTGGCCAACTGCTCACACCAGCGGCTCGACACCATCTGCGAAACATTTGTCAACATTTTGCGGCAAGCCCGGCCCGATGTACCCATTTTCCTGGCCGAGCGGCATCAATTCACCAACGAGCATTACGACACTGTCGAACACGCCAATTTCATCAAAGCCAACACCATTCTGCACCGCCACTACATGGCACTGCGCAAGCAGAACCCCAAGAACCTGTATTATATCGACCACAGCGAGATATTCGGCCCCGACAATGAGGGAGCAGTCGACGGCGCGCATCTCACCGACCTGGGCTTCTTCTACTATGCGCACAAATTCGAGCCCTATCTAAAGGCGGTGCTCAACGGCAAAAAGATTCCAAACCAAAAGCACGTCAATTCCGACCGCTACATCGTCAAGTAACCCATCATGCCCCGCGGTAAGGACTACATAACATCACTCATCGCGCAAGGCGAACACGAGCATCAGGATTTCAAATATCAAATCTCTGATGCCCGCAAGATTGCCCGCTCCATTTCAGCCTTTGCCAACAATAGCGGCGGGCACTTGCTGGTGGGCGTCAAGGACAATGGCCATATAGCCGGCGTGAGCAGCGACGAGGAAATCTACATGATTGAGCAGGCTGCCACCATGTATTGCCAGCCGCAGCAGCAGGTACATTTCAGGCTCTACCGCATCGAGGGCAAAACTGTACTGAAGGTCGATGTGGATGAAGCCGACGAAAAGCCCGTGAAAGCCCCCGATGACAATGGGCGCTGGCAGGCCTACTATCGCGTAGGCGACGAAAACATCCTGGCCAGCTCAGTCCACGTGAAAGTGCTGGAGCACAAGTCGCACGAGGACGAGCCACCCGCCATCATCCATTACTCCGAGCGTGAGCAGTTGCTGCTGGGCTACCTGCGCACCCACGGCGGCATCACCTTGACAGGATTCACGCGACTGGCTCACATTTCGCGCAACGCGGCCGAACTTTCGGTGGTCAACTTGTGCAATATGGGAGTGATAACGCTGCAGTACCACAATGGCCACTGCCTCATCACCCCGTCACCCGACAACAACATCAATAACCCATAATAATCACAAACATCATGAAAAAAGTAATTTTAGCTTCTTTGGCGCTGGGCATTGCCTTGAATGCAGCCGCTGCCGATCCGAAAATCATCGACCCCGACAGCACGGGATTCAAGTTTACCGACGTTGCCACGGTCAAGACAACACCAGTCAAAGACCAAAACAAGTCGGGAACATGCTGGTGTTACTCAACCAACACTTTCTTTGAGGATGAGATTCTGCGCAAAGGCGGCAAGCCCGTGCATCTGAGCGAAGGATTCGTCGTCTACCATTGCTATCTCGACAAGGCTATCAAATACATCCGTATGGACGGCGAAATCAACTTTGCCGAGGGTGGCGCGGCACTCGACGTGCCTTATGTATGGGAAAACTACGGCATGATGCCCAACGAGGTCTACACCGGCATGACCTATGGCGACAAGAAGTTCAATACCGCCGAACTCACCGCTAACCTCCAGGGATATGCAAACGTCATCAACCAGCGGAAACTCAAAAAACTGACACCCGCATGGATTGAAGGTTTCAAGGGCATTCTCGATGCCTACATGGGCCGGATTCCCGACAAGTTTTCCATCAACGGTGTGGAGTACACTCCCAAATCTTACGCAGCATCGCTGCCCATCAATCTTGACGACTACATCAGCGTCACATCCTTCAACCACCACCCCTTCTACAAACCCTTTATCATCGAAGTGGCCGACAACTGGCTGTGGGGTTACTCGCAGAATGTCACGGTCGACGAGCTGCTTGAGATTGCCAACAACGCCATCGACAACGGCTATCCCATCGCCTGGGGTGCCGACGTGAGCGAGCCGGGATTCAAGTGGCGCAAGGGATATGCCATCCTTCCCGTCGACAAAGATGTGCCCGACCTTTCTGGCAGCGACATGGAGCGCTGGGCCAAACTGAGCGACAAAGACCGCGAAGAGGAAAAATGGGACATTAAAGGTCCGGTCGAAGAGCAAGTGGTCACGCAGGAATCGCGCCAGCTGATGTTCGACAACAAGGAAACCACCGACGACCATGGTATGGTAATCGTGGGCAAAGCCGTCGACCAAAAGGGTAACCGCTACTTCAAGGTGCAGAACAGCTGGGACACCAACCAGCTCTATGATGGATACTTCTATGTGAGCGAAGCCTACTTCAAAGCCAAGACCATGAATATCTACCTGCACCGCGATGCCATCCCCAACCGCATTGCATCCAAATTCAAAAACTGATTAATCCACTCTGGACTGAATCGATATTTTTGCCACGAAATGTGGCCCTGGTGCCGGAGGGCATCGGAGCCACATTTCGTATTTCCACACACCACATGGGCATGGGCCATGTGAGGCAAAGAGCATCGCCTGCTCCGTACAACACCCCTTCATTTTAGTGGACTTTACATGATAAAAACTCTACATGAGTCGAAAAGCATTTTGTTGATTCCACTACATCATATTTTACAACAAACTATCTTTCAATCACATAATAATTTCACAAACTCTACAATATCACCACCGAAACACTTTTGTTATAATGACTAAAAATTTGTTTTTGAATGTAGAATATACTACATTTGCAAAAACGAACCTTAAAATAACGACCAAAAAACCTCAAAGAATGTTTGGCTCAAAAAAAATAAATAAGACCATCAGCGATTTGGACAGTTACCTCGACAGCCTTGATGAGTGCATCCTCGTTTATAAGGATGGTATCAAGAACTACCTTGAGGGGAACTCTGCCGAGTTTACCGACAACCTGAAGTCCATCACAAGCCTTCGTGACAACGCCATTGAGATGCGTCGCACCATAGAGAACGACCTGGTGACCCACGCCCTCATTGCCGACCAACGTGTAGAAATCATGCAACTGCTTGAGAGAATGGATAAAATAAACAATATGCTCTACAAGAACTTGTGCCAGTATGAGATCGAGATTCCGTTCTTCCCGGCCGAGATGAATGTTGATTTCCTTAAACTGGTGGAAATAGCCGGTTTGTCGCTCGAAGGAATTATCCAAGCCACGCGCGACTATTTCAAGAGCCCACGGTTTGTGTCGGAGCGCATCCATCGCATTTATTTCTTTGAAAAAGAGGTGAGTAAACTGGCTCAAGCCATGAAGCGCCATGTGTTTCACGACATGGAAAACTTCAAACTGAGTCAAAAATTCCACCTGCGCTATTTCACCCTGCATGTGGAGGAACTTGCCGAAGAAGCGGTGAAAGTGGCCGACCACCTGGCCATCATGGTCATCAAGCAAAACAGATAATCGGAAAAGCCATGACATTGGGTGTCACCATATTATTCCTGCTCATGATTGTGACATGGGTGTGCATACGGGAGTTTTCCAGCTGCTTCCGGGAAATTCATGTGCACGACTCCATGCCATTCCCGGCTTTTCTGGTGTGGTTGCTTGTAGTGACCGCGCTCGTCAGTTATCTCGCCATGACCATGTGGGGGAGCCGGGCTTGCTTCTCCCCACACCAGTTGCTCACCTTGCTGTCGACCATTGTCATCGTGCTGGCCATCTGCACCTCCACAGGTATCAAGACATCGGCTGTTTCGGCGCTTTGGGGCGCTGTAGGCGCCATTGCCGCAAATGATGAGATGCCCGATGGATTCCCCGTCTGGTCGGCAGTTGCCTCGCTGCTGATTGCGCCGGCGGCAGGTGCTTTGTTGTTTGCCATCTTCCGTGGCCTGATCGACAAGTTTATATTCCAAAACGAAGGGCATCTTCTCATCAAGAACCTATATTTCAAGCGATTGCTATTCATCGGCATTGTGCTTTCCAGCGTGGCCATGTGGTGGAACTACTCCCTGCTCATCGCCCCGCTGGTGGCATCGGTGCAATGGGGTGCCACGTTGCCTCTGGGCGCCGCCAACATCATCGTGAGCATCACGCTGGCTGCAGTGGTAATCGCTGCCACCGCCTACGCGCTGAATCCGCGTCGGTTGCGTGCCAAGCAAAGCAGGCATCTCTTGCCACACCTTTACTCGGTGACCGCAGTGACTGGCCTTAGCCTGGCCGCGGCACCCTTGTTTCCTTTTACGGCACTGCCACCAGTCATCCTTTCGGTGAAGCAGATGGAAGTGTGCAACAAGCTCGTTTTAGAACCCGAACGGCTGCTTCAGCATGGCATGAAGTTGCTGGGCATTACGGTAGTGACACCTCTCATGGCCTTCATTGTGGGGATTGTGCTGTTCACCTTCGACCACATGCCGCTGTTCATTATCGTTACAAGCATCTTTGTGGTGGTGGTTTGCATGTTGGCCCATCTCTACTTTAATCAGTACAAGAAACATCGCGTGACCAAAAAAGCGTTGACCGACGAGCTCATCCGCAAGAGTGAAGTGGGCGACGAGCGCAATCGCCAAGACGTGGATGCCATCGCCTCGCAGTTCAATGTGATGTCGAAAGAAATCGACCTGAAATACAAGGAATTGATCAACCTGTCGCTCTACATCAAGCAGCAACGCCAATATCTGGAGGAACTGAGCCTGCGGCTGAAAAAAATGGCGAAAGAGCCCGATGTCGACACCCTGAGGGCGCAAGTGACCGACGCTTCGCGCGAATTGAAGGAAAGCCTCAAACTCTCGGACGACATGGACCACTTCTACAACCAGGTGGACGAGAACCACAAGAACTTTGTGAGTCGCCTGCTCATGCGCTGCCCCACCTTGACCGAGCGCGAGAAGCGCCTGGCCATCCTCATTCGGCTGGGCTACTCAAGCAAAGATATCGCCAGCCTGATGAATGTGGAGCCAAAAACCATCGAAATCAGCCGTTACCGCTTCCGCCGCAAGCTCAAGCTGGACCGCGGCACCAACATTGTACAATACTTACAACTAATATAATTCCTTTATTTATAAACCTTAATAAACAACAGATGTAACATGAAAAAGTTATTAACCTTAACCTTCGGGTTGGCCTTGGCATTCACAGGTAATGTCTGGGCACAGACCGACAGCGAGAGTGTGAGCTACAACCAGTACGGCGTAAAAGTCGACCGGGAGGAACTCATCTCGGAGCAGCGTAACAACATCCTCACGTTTGAATCTAAAAACAAGCAATATCGCTTGTGGATGGACAACCGTGTACAAGTTGACGGAGCCATGTTCTTCGGCAAGAATCACAGCGAATATGACAAGATTGGAAACAATGCGTCGATTCGCCGCGCACGCCTGGCCATCAAGGCCCGCCTGCCACACAACTGGTACGGCGAGGTGGATATGGACCTGGCCGACGGTAAGTTTGAGCTCAAAGATGCCATCATCCAGTTCGATGGTATTCCCAATGTCTCAATCAAGGCCGGTAACTTCAAGGAGGACTTCTCGATGGAGCAGACCACCACGTCGCGCTATCTGACCTTCATGGAGCGCCCCATGGTGTGCAAGGCCCTTGTGCCTTCGCGCCACATTGGTTTGCAGCTTTCTTATCTGCGCAACCACTTCCGCGCCACCGGAGGTGTATTCTTCCAGACGGTGGCCGGCGAGGAGGAATTGACTAACGTGCAGGACAACAACAAAGATTATGGCCGTAACCAGGGCTACTCCTTCACCGGAAAAATCGGCTGGATGCCCTACGCCAAAGATCGCAGTTGGGGACTGTACGTCGGCGCCAAGGGCTCTTATCGCACTCCCAAGACCGAGGATGCTCCCGCCGACTTTGGCGGCATGCGCTTCAGCACCCGCAATGCCACCAGCATCAACCGCAAGAAATATCTCGACACCGATGTGATTCCCAAAGTCGACCACAACTTGCTCTACGGCTTTGAGGGTGCAGCCTACTACGGCCCCGCCCGCATCCAGAGCGAGTGGATCCGCACCACCGTAAACGCCGAAAAAGCCAACTACAACTTCGGTGGATGGTATGTGCATGCTTCATGCTTGCTCTTCGGCGGCAAACAGCGCTTCAACACCGCCGAGGGCGAGTTCACCCAGCCGTCACGCGGACGCAAATGGGGCGATATCGAGCTGGCTGCCCGCTACGACTATCTTGACCTGAACAACAAGGACATCTACGGTGGTTCAGGCGAGAATTTCACCCTGGGCTTGAACTACTACGTCAACAACAGCGTGAAAATCGTGCTGAACTATCAGTACTCGAACAACGACCGTTACGCCAACGGCAAGGGCAAACTCCTTGTGGGCCACGATGCCGACGGCAAACCCACCGCCGACTACAAGAAAATGGTCGACCCCAAGGGAAAAGGCGGTATCAGCTATCACATGCTGGGTCTTCGTTTAGAGGTCAACTTCTAACCAACCGCTTCGTTTATCACTCACAAACAAACAATTAGATTTTTACGACAATGAAAAAGATATTATATGCATTCATGCTTGTGTCGACCCTCGCGTTGACAGGATGTGTCAAAGACAACGTGTACGAGGGTCCCTCGACCATCGACAAGGTTTCCATCGCGCCCGAAGCGCCCACATCGATTGATGAGATTGTTGTCACAGCCACCGTTTCAGGGCTCCAGAACGTGAGCAGTGCTACGCTGCGATACACTATCAACGGGGCTGCAAACACCATCGACATGCAAGGTAACGGTAAAACCTACACCGCCACCATCCCCGCTAAGCCCGACGGCACAAAGATCACCTATGCGGTGAGCGTCACCAACGAAGCCGGTTTTACAACCGTCAGCGACGAGAAAGAAATCACCGTGGGTGATCCTCCTGTGGACTTCAGCAAGCTGGTGCTCAACGAGCTCTTCGGAGCAGCCGACACCGACGAAGGCAAATACATCGAGCTCTACAACAAAGGCGACTATCCCATCAAGCTCAAGGGTGTCACCATCAACAAGGACGAGGGTCTTGCCTGGACAGGTATTGATGGCGAGGTGGTGCCGGCTCATGGCTACTTCAGCATCGTTGGTGCCAAGAACAGCACACCGCGCGGCATCAGCAGCGGCTTCTCGGCCAAGAAGAGCGTGCTCATTGAGCTTATCGACCCCAATGGCAACGTGATTGACAAGTTCCAGCGTGGCGAGAAGGGCGACGCCTGGGGCAACCAGTCACTCACCAACAACAAGAAGACCTGGAGCCGTTGTCCCAACGGCACCGGCAAGTTCATGATAGCCGACGGTACCTTAGGCCAAAAGAATCCCGACACCGGCGAGGCCGACGACACCGTGGTTCAATAACTAACCCAAATTTTTCATTCGACCGGGGTGGGAGCAGAGTGCTCTCTCCCACCCCTTTTCAACAATTAACCATCATTAAACCAACCGATAAACAAAAAATGGCAAAAGAAGAACTAAAAATTGGTGAGATTTCCAAACCGCGTTTTGAATTCCGCAGCTTCGGCCGCTGCTTCTGCCAGGCCGAAAAAAGGATGGCGCGCCTGAGCGTGCCGGTTCCTGAAAAAGTGTGGGAGCGCCACAGCACCGAGACCTACATTGTGAGCCGCACCAACGATGTGAACAACACAAAAATCCGCGACGGCAAAATGGACATCAAGACCTTCGTGCAGGCCGTTGACGGCCTGGAGCAGTGGAACCCGCTGATGAAGGGTGAATTCCCCATCTCGGCCCAAGTGCTGCGTGAGCAGGTGTTTCCTGCTTTCAAGGTCGATGGAATGCCTGAGCTCGACAAAGACGAGTACACACTTGAGGAATTCCTCGCCATGATTGACGCGCACCCCGACCTGCAGGCCGTGAAAGTGGAAAAGGCCCGCTACGGCTACATGGTGAACGACACCATCTGCGAAACGGGCGAGGTCTATATCAACGGAGCCATGGTCAAAACCATCAATTCCGAGAGCACCGAAATTGAGGATATCAAGAAGACCATCGCCGACGTGGGCCTCGAGGGAGTTGAAAACATCAACTATCTGCAGGCCATCAAGCGAGTGATTGGCATGATTAATAAACCCTTAGCAAACTAAACGATTATGGCACAAGAAATTGAAAGAAAATTTTTGGTGAATGGCGATTTCAAAGCCGAGGCTTTCAAGGCCACACGCATCACGCAGGGATATCTGAGTTCGGTGCCTGAGCGCACGGTGCGCGTGCGTGTGAAGGGCGACAAGGGTTTCATCACCATCAAGGGCATAGGCAACGAGAGCGGCGCAAGCCGCTTCGAGTGGGAGAAGGAAATCCCGGTTGCCGAAGTGAACGACTTGCTCAAAATTTGTGAGCCCGGTGTCATCGACAAGACCCGCTATCTGGTCAAGGCCGGTGAGTTCACCTTCGAGGTCGACGAGTTCTACGGCGACAACGAGGGGCTGACCGTGGCCGAGGTGGAATTGCCCAGTGAGGACGCCGCCTTCGACAAACCTGCCTGGCTGGGCCAGGAGGTGACCGGCGACCCGCGCTACTATAACTCCATGCTGATGAAGAATCCGTTCAAGAACTGGAAGTAGACTTACCATTTCATATCATTCCCTTCGGGAGAGGGGCGCGGTGCGCACGATGCGACCGCACGGGCTCACCGCGTCCCCTCCTTTTTTAACAAAACATCCAATCTACCTTTTGTCATGGCCGACGAAACAAAAAACACAGCGGCTTTCGACCCGCTGAACATGGAAAACTACAAAATCGAGAAACTGCCCAAGATGCAGAAATCCGGTTTTGAGAGAATTTTGCAACGCATTGGCGCCCCGCTGGCAATCCTTGCGTTTGTAGTCATCTACTGGATGGCCGACATCTCGTTTATCAACAACATCGACACCAACCATGAGACGACCGCGCTCACCGAATCGGCCATGAAACGCTACGACCAGATGGAGGCCGCCAAGGTCAAGGAACTGAAAGCTGGCCAGGACAGTGAAATCACTGAGGCCCAGCAAGCCGAAATCAGCCAGGCCACCCACCATCAGTTCATCCGCATCAACTATGCCATGCTGGCCATTTTCATCGCGGCCATCATCTTGTGGATTACCGAGGCCATTCCCAATTATCTGACATCACTGATTGTGATTCTGTCAATTGTCCTGACGGGCATCACATCCGACAAAACGGCCTACGCGCAGCTGGGTCACCCCGTGATGTGGCTCAACATCCTGTCGTTCATCCTGGCCAGCATGCTGGTCAAGACCCAGGTGGCAAAGCGCTTCGCCATCTGGTTCGTCCTCAAGTTCGGCAAGAATGCCAGCGGCATCATGGTCAGCTTCATCGTCATCAACCTGGTGCTCTCAGCGTTCATCTCGGCCACCACGGCCAAGGCAGCCATCCTGCTGCCCATCTTCATGGTCATTGCTGCCATCTATGGCGCTACGGGCGGCGAGAACCGCAACAACTTTGGCCGCAACCTGATTCTGCAGAACCTGTTCCAGATCAACCTCGGCGCCAACGCCTTCCTCACCGGCTCGGGAGCCACCTTGCTGGCCGGCTCGCTCATTGCCGGCGCACTGGGCATAGGCGCCTTCAGTTATCAAGATTGGTTCAAGGCCGCCTTCCCCTTCAGCGTGCTGCTGATTTTCATCGCCTGGTTTGTGGGGTCGAAAATCTTTTTCCCGCTCAAGAAAGAGGAACGTGTGCCACAAATTGCCGGCGGCATGGACCGCTTGCGCGACGAGCTGAAGAAACTGGGCAAAATGAAACCCGAGGAATACAAAGCGATTGCCATCTTTGTGGTGGTGCTGCTGCTCTGGGCCACCGACAAGCAACACGGCATCAACCAGACGGCCGTGGCTTTCCTGGGTGCCGTGGTGGCACTACTGCCGGGCATCGGCGTGGTGAAATGGAACGATGTTGACATTCCCTGGCACCTGCTGCTGTTCTCGGCCGGCGCCTATACCCTGGGAGCCGGGCTCGACGCCACCGGGCTGCCGGGCACGCTCATCGACGCGCTGTTCACCAGCCTGGGCATCACATCGGCCACCCCGTTCTGGGCCATCTTCCTCATCCTCACTGCCGGAATGCTCATTTTCTCGCTCATTTTCCAGTCGAAGACCATGCTCACGCTCATCTTCATCCCCATTGCCATCGGCGTGGCACAGAAGAACGGCTATCCCATCATGAGCCTGGCGTTTCCGGTGGCCATGCTGGTGGGCCACGTGTATGTGCTGCCGTTCAACAGCAAACCCGCCGCCCTGCTCTACACCACCAACCAGTACAGCTGGAGCGACACCTTCAAGTTTGGCATCACCATGATGATAATCAGCTGGATACTGATTATCGTGTGGGGCGAAACACTGCTGCGCTGGTACGGTTACACACAAGGAGTCTTCTTCCGCTAATTCCCCCCGATGTGCCATGATTTTCATCAAGCCCAAAATTCACGACAGCAACACGTTGGAGTTCAAGGTAGGTTTCGTGCCGCAAGACGGCGTCACCTACAATGACTTCTCCATGAACACGTGGATTTTCATCCCCGAGGTGCTCGATGTGAACAAGCACACCTACACCAAAGACACCTTCTATTGCGACATCTTGTCGCACCTGCGGCTCATCACGCCGTCCTATCGGCTCATGGAATTGGCCGACGCTCACTCGCTGCCCTGCTCCCGGCTGGCCGATGCCTGCAGGCGCATGGCCGAGCATGCCGACGACCCCTCGCTCGACGCCCTGCAAAGCGAAATCAAGATGTTTGCATCCATTGTCAAGAGCAGCATCCGCGACGCTTTTCACGCCCTGGAGCGCGCCGCCGCCAGCCAGCGCACAGCCATGACCCGCGATTTTCTGGAGCAGTGCCAGGGTGTCCTGGCCCATTACCGCTCACTGCGCCAGGTGCTTGCCGAGAACGAGCAAGCCACCACCTACTACAACTACGGCGACGAGTTCATCTCCAATATTCTGGAACAACACTGCGGACGCATCATCAAACTGCTCGCCCGCCGGCAACGGCGCGACATTGACCCCGCCCTGCTCACCCAGCTGCAGCAGGTGCTGGGGCAGGAACATGCCTACCGGCGGCAGATGTCCTACATCTGCGTGGAGCAGAACTCGCCCGACGGCAACGGGCAATTCGTCTATCACGCCGGCCAGCTGAAGAAATACATCGAGTCGAACCTTTACCTGCCCACCCACAAGCGTCGCAGCAACGTGTTTCTTGAACAAGTTGCCTTCAGCCTGGCAGCGGGCATCGCCATGGTCTTCGCCACGGTGGTGTCGTTCGCCTTCCAGCAGACCTACGGCAACTTCACGATGGAGTTTTTCATTGCGCTGGTCATCAGCTACATGTTCAAGGACCGCATCAAGGACCTCATCCACAACTATTTTGCCAATAGCATGGGCAGTCGCCTCTACGACTACATCACCACCATCCGCATCGGAGCCAACCGCATCGGCCATGTGAAGGAGGGATTCGACTTTGTGTCGCCGGCCGATGTGTCGAAGCAAGTGAACAAGAAGCGTGCCCGCCGCTCGCCCCTGGTCATCAACCGCGGGGTCGACGAGCAAGTGATTCAGTACCGCAAGCATGTGCACATCAGGCGCAAGGCCGTGCAGCAACTCTCGGACTATCCGCTCACCGGGGTAAACAACATCGTGCGTTACAACCTGGCCGGCTTCATGCGCAAGATGGACAACCCCCAGGTGTCGCTCTTTGTCAACGACGGCTCGGCTGCCGCCACCACCACCCACGGCAACAAGCTCTACTACCTCAACTTTGTTATTCATTGCAAATATGCCGCACAGAGCGAGTACAAGCGTTACCGCGTGTGCCTGTGCCGCGACGGCATCAAGGGCATTAACGAAATCAAGTAATGAAACAGTTCCTCATCATCCTGTGCCTGGCGCTGGCATGCGTCTCATGCCAGAACACCGACACCGTGAACATCCTCATCACCAATGTGGGCCATGCCGACTGCCATAACGCCACCGTCACGGTGCCCATGAGCGAAGTGGTGCAGCGGCTCCATGCCGGCCCGGCCGACACCCTCATCCTGCTCAACGAGCGCAACACCGCCGTCCACTTCAGCTACACGGCCGGGCACGAGGCCATCACCTTCACCGTGCCGCTGGTCAAATTCCGGTCGCAGAAAAGCTACACCCTCAACAAGGGCAACAAGCGCCTGCGCGACAACCTGCTGCGCTTCCGCACATCGAGCATCACCGTCACCGTGCCGTAACCGCACCCGGCGGCACGCGCCACATCGGGTAACACTGCACAGCATTCTGGCCTACGTGAGCGAGTACGGCGACATCCTCGCCGAGAAGATGGGCGAGGCCGCTATTCGAAGAACATGGGTGCAAAGTGGGCCGGCTCGTGGAAGTTGGGCCGCTCCACCGCTATGGGAGCCCACGACAGTAGGTGGGGATGTGCCGTCTTGTCGGCACATTTATAGACATTGGCCATGATGCACGGCGGCAAGTGGTCAGCATCCAGGCGCACCAGCCGCAGCGGCAGGCTCACGGTGAGCGTCCAGCGATGGAATCCCGGCCGCTCGGCAAAGGGAGCCGTTCCACATGAGCCCACCCGCCCTATCGTGGCAATCTCCTGCGCCGTGAGGCGCACCGCCTCGGGTCGCGTGACACGGTGGCTGGCATTGACCGTGCCGATGCAGTTGAACTCAAAGTTCCAGTACTCGGGGTCGCCCGGCACCTGCATGAAAAACTCCACACAGCTGTCCTGCGCCACCGGGCTCAACGGCTCGGTGTTGACAGCGCGCAAGTCTTCGCCCGCCGCCATAAAGTGGATATACAGCCGCTCCTTGCCACGTGCAATGGCAAATGAGGCATCGGGGCGGTAATCCACCACCTGCGGCCAGTTGACAATGCCGATGGTGTGATGCACGGCATGATGCTGGAGCCACTCGCCGGCCTCGTCCAGAGGCATCGAGTCGAGCCGCGCCACAAAGGGGATTCGGAGCGACTTGTCGCCCGTAACACACTCTTCTTCTACTACTTGTTTCATTGGATGATGTGAAGTTGCTGCAAATATTCTATCGTGCCTGTGGCCAGTCCATAAAGCGAAAGCAGCAAGATGATGCCGCCCATGATGCGATTGATGGTCCAGATGCTTCCCGGCTTGAAATGGGCCCTCACCTTGTCGACGGTGAACGTGATAGCCGCCCACCACAGCAGAGCCCCCACCACGATGAAAATATAGCCCAGCATCATGTGGTAAAAACGATGCTCGGGCATGGGGAAGTTGAAGCGCGCCATGAAGGGGATAATCAGGAACACAATGAGCGGATTAGACAGCGTGAACAGGAACCCCGTGACCACATCGCGCATGCGCTCATCCTTCACCACCACGCTCGAGTCGTCCTCCTCGGCCACCGGCCGCACAGGGTTGTGAAGAATCATGTAGAACGCATAGGCAATGAGAAAAACCGAGCCCACCACCTGCAGCAGGCTTTTGTTGGCCGCAATCATGTCGGTCACAATCGACATGCCCGAACCCGTCACCAGACAATAAAGCAGGTCGCTCACCGCGGCCCCGATACCCGTGCGAAAACCCGCATTGCGGCCACTGCTCAGCGTACGCTGGATGCAGAGGATGCCCACGGGCCCCATGGGCGCCGACAAGAGCACTCCGATAGAGATGCAACCCACTATGATTGAGATAATCGTTTCCATTCAGGACATCGACATATTTTGAAATGCAAAATTACTACTTTTTTTGCAAAAATTCCTATCTTTGTGAAAATTTCCACCGCACCATGACACCATTAGCCCGGCTTTTGCTCAGTATCACCCTCGTCATCACCGCAGTGGCGGCACAGCCTGCCGCCCGATATGCCACCATCCACAACGATTTTGCGGCCATCAGGGCCGGCCTCGCCCTGCAGCCCCACCAGACGGCCCGCATCGATGGGCCCCACCTTGTTCTGGACAATGGCCAAGCCACGCCACTGCTGGCCCTGGACACCACCCGCCTGGCGGCGGCGCCCTACCGCTTTGTGGCACGGCTGGCGAATGAGCACAACAAACCCGGCAAGTCCTATCGGGCCATCGCGGCCGGCGGACAAGAGGTGAAAGTGTCGCCCACGGCTTGCGGCGTGGTGGTGGAGCACACCGGCCCGGCCACCTACTGGGCCGTGACCATGACCTGCCACAACAGCAACCTGCACGACGACATCATGGACCGGCGGTCGATGGTCATCACGGCCACACATTACGAGAACGGGGAACAAGTGGAACAATTCACCCACACCATGACCGACAGCGTGGACCTAGCCGACGGTTTCAACTCACTGATGGTTGAAGTGAACGAGAACACCATGCTGATTGCCGTGGGCAACAAAGAGTTCACTCCGGTGATGAACATTGCCGTCAGGCGGCCGTCGGGGCCCGTCAGGGCCGGCATCATCGTGGGGCCCGCGGCTTGCGTTGCCGTGGAGCGCACCGTCATGGCACAAATGAGCGACCCCCACCGCCGCATCACCACCCGCTGGACCCAAGAGACGCTCGACGCGCACTTTGCCGCCAGCACCGACCCGCTGGAAGGCTATTGGCAATACCTTGACCGTGACATGGACGACAACATTCTGCGGCTGGGCGGAAGATATGTCGTGGCACTGGTGCAAGCCGGCGACGGATATGACATCATCTACGTGAACGGCGCGCAAGTCAAGCGCCAGCAGTGGACCACAGGCCTATGGAAAGGACATCTCAAGAAAACCGCCTTCATCGACAACTATACCGCCACCTGGGTCGACGCCACATTTCTCCCGATTACCGACGACGTCTACGCCACCTTTGACAACGCCGTGATCCTCACCTTGCGTTTTCCGGTTTTCCGCAGCCAGCTGCGCCTGGCCAAAGTCGTAGACTTCTGAAACAACCCGGCAACAGACGGCCCGCCGGGCGAAAACCGCGGTTTCACCGACAAAGGCCGGGCATTGGTTGAACGGCCGGCAATAATGGCACGAGCAGGACGTTTTGAATAAAAAACATGCTCCGCATCATTGCGGAAGCTGACTATTGTTATTTATTATAGGGAGGACTGACGATGAAGGGAATGAAATGGATGATGACCGTGGCGCTGCTGGTGGCAGCAACGGCATGCTCGCCCGATGAGCCCGGCGGCAACGGGCCGGGAGGAGGGTCGACTACAGGAGGAGATCAAACGGGAACGACTGTGGACCTGGGCGAAGTGACCAGTTTCGACATTGCGGTGGATTCGACCTCACTGGCCGAGACCGAAAGCATCGACCCCGACGACGAGGATTACATTGAGAACAATGAGTTCACACAAGCCATCACCATCACCTATCATGACAATGCCGTGAGTGTTGACGGGACGGTGACGGGCGTGAGTGTGGAGACCGACGGATGCCATGTGACAGTGATATCGACGGCAAAAGGGGTGAACTACGTTCTGAGCGGCTCCACAAGCAATGGCTCATTCAAAATCTATGGTGACAAGAAATTCCAGCTCACACTCGACGGCGTGAGCATCACCAACCCCACAGGAGCCGCTGTGAACAGCCAGTGCAAAAAACGCTGTTATGTGCTGCTGGCCGACGGCACACACAATCAGCTGGCCGACGGTGCCGATTACGCCACGACCGACGACGAGGACATGAAAGGCACCCTGTTTGCCGAAGGAAAGTTACTCTTCAGCGGCAACGGGCATCTGAAAGTGGCAGCCAACTATAAATTCGGCATTTGCAGCGACGATTACATCTTGTTCAGGCCCGGCGTAAATATCTATGTGAACGCAACAGCTGGCAGCGCCATCAAGGCCAACGACGCGGTTTTGATGCGCGGCGGTGTGGTGAACGTGGAGTGCAGCGCACCGGCCGCCAAGGGCATGAAATGCGACGGATTTGTGCAAGTGGACGGCGGACGATTCACAGCACTGACCACCGGCGCCGGTGAGTGGGACAGCGACGAGATGGACGTGAATGCCTCGGCGGGCATCAAGGCCGACAGCTTGATAACCATCAACGGCGGCACCGTGCTCGCCAAGAGCACAGGACGCGGCGGAAAGGGCATCAGCAGCGACCAGCAGGTGGAGATTAACGGCGGGACCGTGAAAGTCATCACCACCAATATGCAATACACTTACAACAATCGCTATACAGCCAAATCGAAAGGCATCAAGGCCGATGGTGACCTGACTATCAACGGCGGCGACATCATGGTGCGCACCACCGGCGGCGAAGGAAGCGAGGGCATCGAAAGCAAGGGGCGCATGACCATCAACGACGGCACGGTGGAGGTTTATGCCTACGACGATGCCATCAACTCGGCCGGCAACCTGGCCATCACAGGGGGTAAAATATTCGCCTACGCCACCAACAACGACGGCATCGACACCAACGGCACACTCACCGTTGCCGGCGGCACCGTGATAGCCTGCGGCACCACACAGCCCGAGGACGGATTTGATTGCGACCAGAATGCGTTTGTCATCACCGGAGGAACTGTGGTGGGCCTGGGTGGAGGCACGACAATTCCCTCGTCGAACGGCACCACACAGCCAGTGGTGGTGCTGGGCGGCAGCAACATCGGCGCCGGTACACTGCTGACCGTGAGCGGCAATGGCGCACTGGCATTCACTGTGCCTCGCGCTTACAACAGTTACACACTGGTGGTGTCAAGCCCCGTCCTGACAAAAGGCGGCGCTTGCAACATCACCACCGGAGCCAGCATCAACGGCGCGGGCACATACTTCCACGGACTGACCACAGCCACCGCCGTGAGCGGAGGAAGCAGCATTTTCAACGCGACACTGTCCAACTTCGTCACCACCAGCAACTACAGCGGCGGCATGGGAGGCGGCGGTGGATGGGGCCGATGGTAATGCCGCGGCACTCCGGGCACATTCAAAAAAATCCCTGCACCGATGTGTTGCAGGGATTTTTAGTGGTGAAGTGCGGAGCTATCGGTCAACGCCAGTAGCCAACTACCACATAGACGGGTCCCCGGCCGGGCAGATTGACCACGCGATAGACGATGCCGTCGGCAAGCCACACGCGCTCACGGTTCCAGCTCACAAAACGGCCATGCAGCGGACGGTGGAAGAAACGGGTGCCGATGGCGTGGCGGTGAACCACCGGAGCCATGTGGCGAACGGGGGGCATTCGATGCCGGCTCATGTTGACTACTCCATGATGGCCACGAGCAGCCACACGATGCTCGATGCGATGCTGTTGGCGCATGTGTCCGCCACGGTAGTGCTGCCGAGCCTGGGCGGTGCCGGGAACCAGGAATGCCATTGCGGCAAGTGCGGTGATGAGAATGTTAGTCTTCATGATGCAACTCCTTTCTTTTTATGCCGCGTGGCCCGATGCTTAACGCGGTGGCTGTGCGGCGTGTTATTGTTCTTTGTTTGTTAGACCGCTTGCGAGCCGCGAAGTTAAATGGCCACGGGCCGGTAATCGCTCAGTGAGCCACATCTGACGCCGAACAAGGCATTTTTATCGACCGGACGGTATCAGCCATCGTGAGCCGACGGGGGGAAAAAATGGGTTGTCTCACGACAACCCACGTTAACCTAGTTCTAATACCATGAAAAACACGGTGCAAAATTACCACAATTATTGAAATGTGCAAACAAAATGCGACAAATAGAACCACTATATTGACATTTTGGACACAAAAAACGTCTTGACTTGCCGGCTCATTTTTTATATAGTAGACCGCAAGTATCGAATTTTTGGCGTACCTTTGCAGTAAAATTTCAACTCCATTATTCATCGCTATGGATTATCTTTTGTTAATCGTGGGACTTGCGCTGCTGCTGCTGGCGGCCGACTATCTGGTTGACTCGTCGGTAGCCATCGCTCAGCGGGCACATATCAGCAACTTCGTGATTGGGCTCACTATCGTGGGAATGGGCACATCGGCGCCCGAACTGCTTGTGGGCGTGTCATCGGCACTGAGCTGCCATGGTGACATCGCCATGGGCAACGTGGTGGGCAGCAATATCGCCAACGTGTTTCTGATTTTGGGATTGACGGCTGCCATCAGGCCATTTGACATAGAACGCTCCATCTCCCGCCGCGACATTCCATTCGGCATCGGGGCCGCAGTGCTGCTGTTGCTGCTGGCCAACGACCGGCTCGTGCCCGGCATCGAGCACAACACAGTGAGCAGGCTCGACGGCATTTTCTTCCTGGTGCTATTCGCGGGCTACATGGCCTACACGGTGCTCGGCAAAGGGAAAAATCCGCAAGAGGCCTTGCGCGAAGCCGACGAACAGACCACAAGCAAACTTGCCGGCAAGCACCCTGCCCTGCTGTGGGCCGTGGCACTGGTGTCGCTGGCAGGCCTCATCTATGGCGGCAACCTGTTTCTCAACTCGGCTCAGAACCTGGCCCGCGCCTGGGGCATGAGCGAGGCAGTCATCTCCATCACCATCGTGGCCGTGGGCACATCGCTGCCCGAACTCATCACGGCGGTGGTGGCTGCATCAAAGAACAACCCCGAGCTGGCCCTGGGCAACGTGATTGGCAGCAACGTGTTCAATATCCTGTTCATTTTGGGCACATCGGCCACAATCATGCCCCTGCACATAGAAGGAATCAACATTGTGGACTATCTGGTGATGGTGCTGGCGGCAGTGCTCACCGGCGTGGTGGTGTTCACCTTCGGCAAGCGGCGGTTTGACCGCGTGGAAGGCGTCATCTTCCTGGCCATCTATGTGGCCTACACCGTTTATCTGCTGATGCGGTCTTAATCCCTCATGACGAAGCGTAAACGCATGTTTTCCATAGATTTCACTGTAACGACAAGCACTTGCGACGCACAAGGCCGGCTCACTCTGTTCTCGGCTTTGCAGATGATGCAGGACTGCTCGGAATTGTGGCTCGACAGCGAGCCGGTCGTGAAACACTACTTCAGGCAAAACGCCATGGCTCAGCTACTGGCATCGCGGCAGGTGGAAGTGGTGAGAGTGCCGCGGTTCAAAGAGCGGCTCATGGTAAGCACATCGGTCTACGAAGTGAAGCCCATGTTTGGATTCCGCAACACGTTCATCACCGATGAAGACGGCAAGCCCTGCTACAAGACGTGGAGCATGGGGGCATTTGTCGACATGCATACCGGGCGCCTCACCCGTGCCGATGGTCAAGTGCTTCAATCGGTAACATTAGATCAGCGCCAACCGATGGATTACCGTGAACGGCGCATCACTTTGCCTCAGGACGGCGGCACGACATACCCGGGCACAACGGTCCAAAAGGCAGATATCGATTATAACCGCCACATGAACAACGCCCACTATGTGCGCCATGCCCTTGAATTACTGCCCGACGATTTCGAAGTGCGACATCTGCGTGTGGAATACCGCATCGCCGCCAAGCGGGGCGATGTGCTCGTCCCTGTCATGTACGGTTTGGAACCCGGCACCTACATCATCGCCCTTCTTCTGGGCGGGCAAGTGGCTACCATCATGGAATTTAAGAGCTGATGCCACACGCTTTCCGACAAGCCGCGCATCGCTCACACGCACAAAAAAAACAGCGCCCTCGCGAGGTTTCATCCTCATGGGGGCGCCTGTTTTATTGATGGTTGCAACACGCCTTGCGCGTGAATGTCACTCGTTGTCCGGAGTCATTCTGAAAGCGGCCAAGTCGTCGGCCTTGAATGCCATCACATAGGAATGATGCGCGACTACTTCGGCCTCGGCATGACGCACATAGACCGCGGCGCTCTTGGCAAAGAGCTCGGCGCCGCGCGTGGCGTCGTCAAGGATGAGCAGCGACATGATGATGTCGGCCGTCATCTCATAGAGCCGGCGTGCCAGGAAGTCGTGCATCTCGTTGTCGCCAGCTTCCTTCACGTGATTGATGGCCTGCTCGTAAAGGTCGACCAAGCGGGCCACACGGTCGCGAAGCGAAGCCAGCTCGGGAGCCACTTCCTGCTGGAGCATGTCGCGGATAATGCCCAGATAGGTGCCATTGGTGACATAACGGATGGCGGCCACTACCTGAAGCTGTGTGGTGCCCTCATAGATGGAGAAGATGCGGGCATCGCGATAGAGGCGCTGGCTCTTGTACTCCATGATGAATCCCGAGCCGCCGTGAACCGAAATGGCATCGTAGGCGTTCTGGTTGGCATACTCTGAGTTCATGCCTTTGGCCAGCGGCGTGAAGGCGTCGGCCAGGCGCTGGTATTTCTTCATCTCCTGGCGCTCCTCGGGCGTGAGGGTGCGGTCACGGGCGATGTCCTCAAGTGCCTTGTATACGTCGACATAACGCGCCGTCTGGTAGAGCAACGAACGTCCGGCATCAAGCTTGGCCTTCATGCGGGAAAGCATGTCGTAGACAGCGGGGAAATGAATAATCTTCTCGCCGAACTGCGCACGCTCACGCGCATAGGCCAGAGCCTCGTTGTAGGCTTCCTGCTCCACGCCCACGCTCTGGGCTGCAATGCCCAGACGCGCGCCGTTCATCAGTGCCATCACATACTTGATGAGGCCCAAGCGGGTGCTACCGCACAACTCGGCCTTGGCATTCTTGTAGGTGAGCTCGCACGTGGGGCTGCCGTGGATGCCCAGCTTGTGCTCGATGTGGCGCACGTTGACGCCGCCATCGCGCTTGTCGTAGATGAACATCGACAGTCCACGACCGTCCTTGGTGCCCTCCTCACTGCGTGCCAGCACCAGGTGAATGTCGCTGTCGCCGTTGGTGATGAAGCGTTTCACGCCGTTCAGCCGCCAGGTGCCGTCGGCATCCTGCGTGGCCTTGAGCATGACGCGCTGCAGGTCGCTGCCCGCGTCGGGCTCGGTGAGGTCCATCGACATGGTTTCTCCGGCGCAGATGCGCGGGATGTACTTTTGCCGCTGCTCCTCGTTTCCGAACTCATAGAGCGTGTCGATGCAGCTTTGAAGGCTCCAGATGTTCTGGAATCCGGCATCGGCCGACGAAATGATTTCGCTGAGCATCGAGAACACCGTGTTGGGCAGATTCAAGCCGCCATAACGTCGGGGCATCGACACGCCCCACAGCCCGGCCTTGCGTGTGGCATCCAGGTTGTCAAACGTCTTGCTGGCATAGACCATGCGTCCGTCCACCAGGTGGGGACCTTCCTGGTCCACGCTCTCGGCGTTGGGTTCGATGATATTGGTGGCCACATCGTCGGTAATTTCAAGCAGGCGGCGATAGTTCTCGATGGCGTCATCGTAGTCGACAGGTGCATCGGCAAAGTCCTTGGCATCGGCAAAGCCTTTCTCCTTGAGTTCGACGATGCGCTTCATCAGCGGATGGGAAAGTTGAAAATTGATTTCCTCAATATTATATTTTGCCATAATAGTCTATTTAAAGTGGTTAACTTGGATAAATCTCCGGGGACGGATGGTCACTTGCTGTTTTGCTTGTAGTACTTAATCAGCTTGGGGACCACTTCCTCGCACGAGCCCACTATCACATAGTCGGCAATCCGGTTGATGGGAGCGTCGGGGTCGGTGTTGATGCTGATGATGATACCGGCATCCTGCATTCCGGCGATGTGCTGAATTTGGCCGCTGATGCCGCAAGCGATGTACACCTTGGGATGAACGGTGACACCCGTCTGCCCCACCTGGCGGTCATGGTCGACCCATCCGGCATCCACTGCCGCACGGCTGGCTCCCACCTCGCCATGGAGTTCCTTGGCAAGCTTGAAGAGCAGGTCGAAGCCTTCCTTGCTTCCCACGCCGTAGCCTCCCGCCACGACGATAGGAGCGCCCTTGAGGTTGTGCTGGGCGGCTTGCACGGTGCGCTCAATCACCTGAACCACATAGGCCTCGGCGGGCACATAGCGGTCCACATCGGGATATACGACCTCGCCGAGCGCCTGGCCTTGGTAGAGTGCTTTCTGCATGACGCCGCTGCGCACGGTGGCCATCTGCGGCCGGTGGTCGGGGTTGACAATGGTGGCCACGATGTTGCCGCCAAAGGCGGGCCTGATCTGATAGAGCAGGTTGTCGTAGTGCTTGCCGGTTTTCACATCGTCGTAGCTGCCAATCTCGAGCTCGGTGCAGTCGGCCGTCAGGCCGCTGGTGAGTGATGACGACACGCGCGGTCCCAGGTCACGGCCGATGACGGTGGCGCCCATCAGGCAAATCTGGGGTTGCTCCTCTTTGAAGAGGTTCACCATGATGTCGGTGTGCGGTGCCGATGTGTAGGGGAACAGGCCCTCGTGGTCAAACACAAAGAGCTTGTCGACCCCGTAGGGAAGAATCTGGTCCTCCACCTGGCCGCGGATGCCGGTGCCGGCCACCACCGCGTGCAGCTGCACGCCCAGCTCGTCGGCCAGCTTGCGGCCCTTGGTGAGCAATTCCTGTGAAACTTCGGCCACTGTGGTGCCTTCGATTTCGCAATATACAAATACGTTATTCATCTTGTGTTACGAGGCCTCCTTAACCGATAATCTTTTCGTCCAACAATTCTTTGATCATTCCGTCGACATCGGCATCACTGGCGGTGAGCGTCTTGCTCTCCTTGGCCTGAAACACGATGTTCTTCACGGTTTTCACCTTGGTGGGCGAGCCGCTGAGCCCGCATTGCTCGGGGTCGCCGTTGATGTCGGCCACACTCCACTGGTTGAGCGTGAGGTAAGGGCGCTCGTCGTACAGGGCGCTCCACGGCTCGTCGCCGGTGCGCTCCATGGGGCACGTGGCGCGCTTGTACTTCATCACCAGCTTGGCATTGCACGGGCGGCACGGAGCCGCGCTGCCGTTCACGGTAATGACCACGGGCAGTGGTGCCACTACTGTCTCCACACCGCCGTCGATGTGGCGGCGGATGGTGGCCTTGCCGTCGGCCACGCTCAGGATTTCCTCGGCATAGGTCACTTGGTTAAGTCCCAGTTTCTGCGCCACTTGCGGCCCCACCTGCGCGGTGTCGCCGTCGATGGCCTGCCGGCCTCCTATCACGATATCGACATGGCCCATCTGCTTGATGGCGGTGGCCAGGGCATAGCTCGTGGCCAGCGTGTCGGCACCGGCAAACAAGCGGTCGGTAAGCAACCAGCCGGTGTCGGCACCGCGGTACAATCCTTGCCGTATAATCTCCCCTGCACGGGGCGGGCCCATCGTCAACAAGCCCACTGTGGAGCCCGGATGCTGCTCCTTGAGTCGCAGCGCCTGTTCCAAAGCATTCAAGTCCTCGGGGTTAAAGATGGCGGGCAGGGCGGCGCGGTTGATGGTGCCGTCGGCCTTCATCGCATCTTTTCCCACATTACGAGTGTCTGGCACTTGCTTGGCCAGCACAACAATGTTCAAACTCATAATCTGTCGGTTAATGTTTTATTGTGTTGTATTGTTTGTTTTCGTTAAAATCGTGCAAAGTTACGCAAAACGCGCCACTTCACAAAACTCCAATGGTTAAATTGCGTTTACGCGGCAGGCCGGAGCGCGTGCGCGACGAAAATCGGGGCGATTTCAGCATATATTGGCAAAAATTCATTATCTTTGTCATCGACCTACTTAAAAACTGAAAAAATTGAGCGTTATGAGACACTTTCTTTTGATTTTCACCGCATTGGCCGGGCTGCTCACGGCTGCCGGGCAGAACTATGGGCACAACTGGCTCAAAGTGGTGGTGGGCGATGACGGCGGGCTGATGGGACGCTATGTGCGCCAGACCGACTCGACTTATATTGCCAATCCTCTCGACTGGGAAGTGGAAGTGCCCAAAGAGGGCTACCGCGTGGAGGTGTGGTCGCCCGAGAATGGCAAGGGGTTTGTCGTGCGGCACGACGGAGTGACCGGCAACATCAACGTGCGCAAGGAGCCTTCGACACGGGCCGCCATCGTGGCACGCATCACCGAGGCCGACAGCAACAAAGACTACCCCGACAATGCCTTCGATTGTCTTGGCAAGGAAGGCAAGTGGTTTAAAATCAGCATTAAGGGGCACGTGGGATACGTCAGAGAAGACCTTGTGGACTGGGCGGCCTATTTTGCCGACTGACCCCCGGCGCAGCGTGCCCGCCATCAACCAATTTGTCATTCACCATCCCATGCACATGAAATCATTCCACACCATCATCAGCACGCTGGCAGCAAGCCTGCTGGTGGCATTCACCGCGTCGACAGTGGCGGCGCAATATGTGTCGCGCTCGCAAGTATCGAGCCACTTGACGAGGCGAGGAGCCCACTACGATGTGGCCAACATCAGGGTCCCCGAGCCGGGATCGCTCGAAAGCGAGCTGGGCAAGCAGTTCGAGACGGTGAGGCTGCTGCGCGTGAGCGGCACGCTCAACCGCAACGACATCCAGTTCCTGAAAAAGCTGTGCAAGCGCGGCAAGGCCGTCGACACCGAGGGCCGCAAGGTGGATAACTACATCGACCTGGACCTGGAGATGGTGCGGCTCGAGACCCAGTCGCTCTTCGGGCGCGGCCGCACCTACGACATTGAAAGCGACGCCTTCAGCTACTGCACTCACTTGCGCTCCATCGTGCTGCCCGACCGCATCAACAGCATCGGGCGCCGCGCGTTTTACGACTGCGACGACCTGGAGGAAGTGGTCATGCCACCCAGCGTCACCGCCATCGGCGAAAGCGCATTTGAAAGTTGTGGCAGCATGGCGCACATCGACTTGCCGCGCTCGCTCGAGAGCATCGGTAACAAAGCCTTCAAAGACTGCCGGCAGATGCGCACCATCCGCCTGGAAGACGGCCTCACCGAACTGGGCGCCGAGGCTTTGGCCGACATGCCCATCACACGCATCGAGCTGCCTCGCACGCTGCGCTTCATCGGCAAGAAAGCCTTCGAGCGAACCCGGCTGCGCACGGTGGCCATCGCGACCGGCACTCAAATCGAGGGCAACGATTTGGGCTATATGCCTCAGCTCACCGAGTATGTCATTGAAGACGGGCATCCCACCCTGCGATGCTATGACGGCTTGCTCTACGACCCCGACATGACGACCCTGCTCAGGTGCCCGCCGGCACTTCCCGGAACAGTCGATGTGCCCGAGGGCGTCACTGCCATCGCCGACGCTGCGTTCTCACGCTGCACGAGTATCGCACGTGTCACGTTGCCCCAGTCGCTGTCGAGCATCGGCCAGAACGCTTTCAGCGGCTGCAGTTCGCTGCAATCCATCAACCTGCCAGAAGACCTCATCAACATGGGCAACGGCGCATTCAGCCAGTGCAGCAGCCTCACGGCCATCGCTCTGCCGGCCGCCATCACCCTCGTGGGGGCCGAAACCTTCGAGGGATGCAGCTCGCTGCAACGCGTCGACTTTTCAGCCTCCGTCACCGTGATTGGCGAACGCGCGTTCAAAAAATGCGGCCTCACACGCCTCGACTTACCGCCTGCGCTCGACAAAATCAGCAAGGAAGCGTTCCGCGACTGCAACAATCTCACCAGCGTCACCATTCCCCACGCCACACGCTTCATTCTCACCGAGGCCTTCCGCGGCTGCAAGAATGTGCAGCACCTGGAGCTTGGGGAGGGTGTCACCACCATCGGCGACAACGCTTTCCGCGACATGGCCATCACCACCCTGACTCTGCCACCGGGCGTCACCACCATCGGCAAGAAAATCGTGGAGAAGTGCAAGAACCTGACGCGCATCGACTGCCATGCCGTCAACCCGCCCACGCTCGAGAAATCGAGCAACGAGAAAATTCCGCTCTTTGTACCCAGCGGCTCGGTGGCAGCCTACAAAACCACCAAAAACTGGAAAGGATTCAAGCAAATCAGCGCCCTGCCCTGACCCACGGCCAGCCGGTTTTCGTTTTTTTCCGCGTGTGCGTGTGCCAAAAACGTATAATTCTGCCCTGCGGGACGGCATGGCTGCAGGTGTCACGCACTCCTGAGCCACTTCACGTCGCTTCACCTTAGGAGAGGAACTGCCGGTTTTTGACTTGCTGTGAAAAATATTTGCATTTGCGGCGGCTTTGCAGTAACTTCGCACAATCATTTAAAAAAGCATCATCATGAAAATAGGAGACCAAATCCCCCAGCAGCTGGGCACCGACGCCACCGGCCGCCAATGGACCGCCGCCGACTTTGCCGGCAAGAAGCTCATCATCTATTTTTACCCCAAGGACAACACGCCTGGCTGCACCGCCGAGGCCTGCTCGCTGGCCGCCGGCTACGCCGCACTGAAAAAGGCCGGCTATGCACTGCTGGGCGTGAGCCGCGACAGCGCCGCGTCGCACCAGCGCTTTGCCCAGAAGCATGCGTTACCCTTTCCGCTCATTGCCGACGAGGACGCAAGCCTGAACAAGGCCTTCGGGGTGTGGCGCGAGAAAAAATTGGCGGGCCGCACCTACATGGGCACCGTGCGCACCACGTTCATCATCGACGAAAACGGCACGGTGATTCACATCATCGACAAGGTGAACACCAAGGACAGTGCTAACCAAATCCTGAATTTGAGCTTATGAAACGCCTCACGTCGCTGCTGATGATGGCCTCAGTTGCGGTCATCGCGTCGCACGCCCTGTCGCTGCAGGACTTTGCGCTGAGCCAGAGCCGGCCGGCCACCATCGGCGAGGTACGCCCCGCCGCCGACGCACGCTACTACTACCAAATGGACGGCCCGGCCATCAACCGGGTAGAGTACAAATCGGGACGCACCACGGTCATTCTGGCCGAGGACGTCATGCCCGACACCCTCGCCGGCTGGGACGGTTATCAAATGAGCACCGATGAGAATGTGATTCTGCTCTGGGCGCGCTCCGAGCCCATCTACCGACATTCGTTCAAGGCCGAATACTTCACCTACGACCGCCGCCAGGGCCGCCTCACGGCCGTGTGCCCCGGACGGCCGGTCGAGATTGCCACCATGGCCGGCAGTGGCCGCCAGGTGGCCTATGTGAGCGACGGAAACATCTTTGTGCACAGCCTCGACGGCGGGCAAGACATCCAGGTGACCACCGACGGCTTGAAAAACCACGTCACCAACGGCGTGCCCGACTGGGTGTACCAGGAAGAGTTCGGAATGTTGAACAGCATCTGCTGGAGCGCCGACGACAGCGAGTTCTCTTTCCTGCGCTGGGACGAAAGCCAAGTACCCATGTACTCCATGACACTCTACCAAGGCGACTGCCATCCCCACTCCGACTTTGCGCTCTATCCCGGCTCGTTCGACTACAAATATCCCGTAGCGGGCGAGAAAAACGCCGAGGTGACGGCCTGCACCTATCATCTGGCCAGCCGCAAGCTCACCACAGCGCCCGTCAGGGCTCACTACATTGCCCAGCTGGCCTACATGGGACGCGACTTGATGGTCACCACGCTCAACCGCGAGCAGAACCGCATGGACATCATCCGCGCGTGCGATGGCGTTGTGCTCTACCACGAGGACAGCGGCACCTGGATTGAGGAGTCCTCGGCCACCGGCACATGCTTCTACGACGACGCCATGGTGGTCAAGAGCGAGCAATCGGGCTACATGCAGCTCTACCTCGTGGACAATAAAGGCCTGTGCACACCGCTCACCACAGAGAACGAGAACGTCACCGCATTCTACGGGCGTGACAACAACCAGCACTATTACTATCAATGCACAGCCGGGCCTCTCAACCGCGCCGTGAAGTGCATCGACCGCAAAGGCAACGTCACGGCCCTTACTCCCGCCATGGGCACCTACTCGGCACAGTTCAATGCCGACTTCACCCACTATGTGCAGACCTTCAGCGACGCCACCACCCCACCCCAGTACCGCCTGATGACCACGGCCGGCCGCACCGTGCGCAACCTGGAGCTCAACAAGGACTATGCTGCCACCTACACCGCAGCCCAGGTGCCCCGGCGCCAGTTCTTCACCGTGCCCAGCCAGGGTGTGACCCTCAACGGCTACATGATCAGGCCCGTGGACTTCGACCCCGGCAAGAAATACCCTGTCATCATGTCGCAATACAGCGGGCCCGGCTCGCAAAGCGTGCTCAACAAGTGGAAACTCGACTGGGAGGAATACTTCGCCACCCAGGGATTTGTGGTCGTGTGCGTGGACGGACGCGGCACCGGCGGACGCGAGCGCGAGTTCAAAACCATCGTCTACCGCAACCTCGGTCACTTCGAGACGCTCGACCAGCTGGCCGCAGCCCACGAGATGGCCAAGATGCCCTGGGTCGACAGCAAGCGCATCGGCATCTGGGGATGGAGCTACGGAGGCTACGAAGTGCTCATGGCCATGTCGCACCCCAAAGCCATGTACGCGGCCGGAGTGGCCATCGCGCCGGTCACATCGTGGCGATTCTACGACACTATCTATGCCGAGCGTTTCATGCGCACACCCCAGGAAAACCCCGACGGGTACGAGCGCAGCGCGCCGCTGACCCATGTGGAAGACCTCAAAGGCCAACTGCTGATGATGTTCGGCAGTGCCGACGACAATGTGCACATCATCAACGAAATGCAGTACTTGGCACGCATGCATGGAGCATCCATGATGCCCGAACTCATGGTGTACCCCAACATGAACCACTCCATCAACGGCTGCGACATTCGCTATCCACTTTACCGGCGCGTGCTCGACTTCTTCAACCGTCACCTCAAGCACTGAAAACCATGCTCTACGTCATCACAGGGCCCACAGCCTCGGGGAAAACGGCACGAGCCGTGCATCTGGCACGAGCCATCGGCGGCGAAATCGTCAGTGCCGACTCCCGCCAGCTCTATCGGGGCATGGACCTGGGCACAGGCAAGGACCTCGACGAATACGACGGCGTACCCTACCACATGATTGACATATGCCCGGCAGGCTACAAGTACAACCTGTTCGAATATCTGCGCGACTATCAAGAGGCGGCACTCGACATCGCCGGCCGCGGCAAGCCGGTGATTCTGTGCGGCGGCACTGGACTCTACGTCGAGAGTGTGCTCAAAGGCATCCAGCTGCCGCCCGTGCCGCGCAACGATGAGCTGCGCCACCGCCTGGCAGGCAAGCCTCTGCCCGAGCTGGCCGAGCTGCTCAGCCACTACAAGACCTTGCGCAACAACAGCGACATCGACACCCCGCAGCGGGCCCTGCGCGCACTGGAGATAGCCATCTACTACCACGAGCGTCCCCACCTGAAATCACTCACCCAGCCACATCCGCTGCACGGCTATGTGCTGGTGGGCGTGGACATCGACCGCGACACACGCCGCCAGCGCATTACCCGGCGGCTCCGGGAGCGCCTCCAAGCCGGCATGGTCGACGAGGTGCGCGCGCTCATCGACGGCGGCATCGCCCCCGACGACCTCATTTATTACGGGCTGGAATATAAATTCATCACCCAGCACGTGCTCGGCCAGCTCACATTTGACCAAATGTTCAGCCAGCTCGAAATCGCCATCCACCAGTTTGCCAAGCGCCAGATGACCTGGTTCCGCGGCATGGAGCACCGCGGCTTCCACATCCACTGGCTTCCCTGGGACATTGCCCCCGATGCCTTCACTCAATCCGTGCTCGCCATGCCACCGGCCCCTTGACAAGCAAGGCATGGACCGGGCGGCGGAGCCGCATCACGTCCAGAGGCTCGTGATGAACATGGGGCTGGCGTTCCCGGCCGCCTTGAATCCGCACGCCCGATAGAAGTCAAGCTCGGTGTTATAGGCAATCAGGCCGATGCGGAGATAGGACTGATAGTGTTCTTTCATCAACTCCAGCAGCTTGCGGCCGATGCCTTGATGATGATATTCGGGCCTGACCAGCATATAGTGGAGGTAGGCCGTCATGATGCCGTCGTCCATGGCGCACACCATTCCCACAAGCTTGTCGCCGTCCCATGCCGAATACACCTTCTTGAAATTCCGCATAGCCACTACCAGCCGGTCGGGGAAATGCCCCGACGACCACTCTACGGAAAGAAACAAATCCTCCAAATCTTCTTTCCTGAACTCTTGAATATCTTTATAAGCAATCGTCATCATCAGCTCATTTTCGTTTTTCACCGCATTATTTCGCCATCCAAGCACTCGCCCGGCTTTCAAGAGGGAGACACATACACGTCGTAGGCGAGAATAATCAGGACGTATATCAACATGAGAACGGCCAGTATCAGTGCAAAGCTCACCGCAGTGCGCCAGATAGTGCCCCACCAGCTCATGCCATACAGCTGCTTGTAGTCAAGGACATAAACGATGGTGCCTATCCATTCATTGATTTCATCCACCCTATGAAAAACAAAGGGAAAAGTGAGGAGCATCGAGATAAAACCCAATATCAGCATTTGGCAACAGATATAAATCTGGGCATAGAAATTCTCGACGATGGTGGAACTCGGCAGCCGTGGCGATTTGCGGAACAAATAGGTGTTAATCACCGCCATGAGAGTGTGCAGTATTATCAGAAATGCAGCCACATGCTCCTTCATCCACAGATCGACCATCTTAAATACTGTATCGGCCGTCGTGGTGTCCTTGTTCATCGCATCGCCGAGCTCTTGGGGGTTGGGGACAAACTGAGGCAGCAAATAGTCAACGATGACAAATACGGCCACAATGATGAAGAGCATGCGTATGGGCGGGAAATAAGGCTGGCGATGACCGCGCAGATAGTCACCAATCATGCGCCCCGGCCGCAGCAGCAGGTGGATGACGGTGCGCAGGAACGCGCTGTTGGTCAATCCCCAGACTTCGAAGAAATTCACAACGGCGTTGTGAACCGTGAACCGCCGCGTTTTCTTGGTCTGCCCGCAGCGCGGGCAGTAGTTGCCGGTGAAGGTGTCACCGCAGTTGAGACACCGAGTTGACTCGTCGGTGCTCACTGGCGGAGCGACATAAGGCGTTTCTTGCCAGCGCCGGAATTGCATCCACCGGTCCTTCAATGTTGCGATTATAGCTGCCATAATGATAGAATTGCGATGCAAAGTTACAAAGTAAATCACAATGCTCCAACGGCATTGCCCCATTCGCATTGTAATTGAATCTGATTTCAAATCAGTAAAATTGGTTGGAATATCCGTAAATCGTTTATACGCCCTGAGTCCGAAACCTTGTAATTTTGTCGTGAATTTAAAAATGATAAACGAACAATGAAACAAAACATCGGACAAAAATTGGCGCTCTATCCCACCCCGGCCACCGTGGTCGGCACTATTGGGGAAGAGGGCAAAATCAACTGGCTGCTTGTGGCCCATGTGGGCATCGTGAGCCACTCGAAACTGCTGCTGAGCGTTCATTCGTTGCATCACAGCGTCAAAGCCATCGACAAGACAAAACGGCTGTCGGTCAACATCATCGATGAAGCATTTCTATCGGCGGCCGACTACACCGGCACCGTGAGCGGCGCCAAGACCGACAAGGCTGCCATCTTCCCCTGCCATCTGGGCGAGGCCGGCATGCCTGTCATAGAGCAATCGCCGCTGGTGATGGAGTGCGAGGTCATCGACACCTATGAGATTGACGGCTTCAAGAACTACATCTGCGCCATCCTCAACACCTATGTCGAAGAAGACAAACTGGACGAGAAGGGCAAGCCCGACTACACGAAGTTGAAGCCCGTGTTGTTCGAAATGCCCACCTACAAATATCTGCGCACAGGCGACATCATCGGCGACTGCGTGAAGATGGGAAAGGCCTACGGAGAAACGTTAAGATAAAACACCGGCCATGAAAAAAATCATTATTTTGCTCGCGGCATCACTCGCCATTGGCTTGTGTGCTTTCGCGCAAAGCAGCAGCAAGGAGAATCGTCAAATGAAGACATTGGTAGCCTATTTTTCAGCATCGGGAGTAACCCGCAGCGCAGCCGTCGAACTGGCCGATGTGGCCGGAGCCGACATTTATGAAATCAAGCCCGAGAAGCCCTATACAAACGCCGACCTCGATTGGCGCGACGCGCAATCACGCTCATCCATCGAGATGCAGAACCGGAACAGCCGTCCGGCCATCTCGGGCACGCTCCGGAACATGCATGACTATGATGTGGTTTATGTGGGCTTTCCCATCTGGTGGTACACCTGCCCCACCATCATCAACACTTTCATGGAAACTTACGACTTCAGCGGGAAAGTTGTCACGCCCTTTGCCACCTCGGGCGGCAGCAGCATCAAGCAAGCTTGTGTTGACCTGAAAGCGTCTTATCCGGCAATCAACTGGAAAGAGGGCAAGCTTCTGAACCATGTGCCGAAAGCGGAACTGATGAAATGGGTGGAGAGTAACCGGTAATATTCGCTGACATGATGCACAGGCGTGATTTCATCAAGAAATCGGGCATGGCGGCAGTGGGCACTATGCTGCTGGCCACACCCCTTGCTTCGATTCAAGCCCATAACGATAAAAACAAGAAACCGATGAAGATAGTAGTACTGACAGGAAGCCCCCGGCGCAACGGCAACACGAACCATTTGGCCGACCAGTTCATCAAGGGGGCAAAAGAAGCCGGGCACGAGGTGTTCCGCTTCGACGCGGCCACAAGCCAGGTCCATCCCTGCATTGGTTGCAATCACTGCGGCATGGACGGCCCGTGCGTCTATGACGACGACTTCACCCGGCTGCTGCGACCCCAAATCATCAAAGCCGACCTGGTGGTGTTCTGCTCACCGATGTACTACTTTGGATTCTCGGCGCAACTGAAGGCTGTCATCGACCGTTTTTATGCAATCAACGGGACGTTGCACACCCATAAAAAATGTGCTTTCCTGATGGCCTACGCCAACACCTCGCCCACTGATGCCGAAGCCATGACGGCCCACTACAAGACCATTGCCGACTATATGGGCTGGGAGGATGTCGGCTCGGTTGTAGCCCCCGGAATCTGGACGGCAGGCAGTATCAAAGGGACAAAATACGGCGACCAGGCCTACCGGTTAGGCCGAGATTTATAAATAGCCCAAGCCAACCGCCGGCTCCGGAAAGTTTCTATTACAGGGGATTTCAGCAGAATGGCACCCCGCTATGGGGGCAACGGGCTTAGTTGAGTACCGACTGGATGAATTGCCACTCGGTCAAGCAACGCTTCACCTTCACCTGTGTGTGGTGACTTACAATGTACTCCGACAAACCCTTGCGCGGGGCACCCTTGTGCCAGTCGTAGGTGTAACCGAGCTGCGTCCAGGGCAGCGGGCTGTCGTCCTCGTAAGCGGCCGACACGCTGTAGCGGTACCACTCGCGGAAGTTGGTCTCTCCTATCACGAGCGATTCGTTGGCCGAGGGCGGAAATTCCAAGCCCACGGTGGTGGTGGTGATGTCGGGGTCGTGCGCCGGGCGGAAAATACCGGCCGGGTCGGCATAAAACTCCACCATGATGTTATAGTCGCAATCGGGGCTGAGCCCGTAGAGCTGGATGAGCCTCATGTGGGCGGCCACACTGTCAAGTCCCTCAAAATCGGCCTTGTGGTTTTTCCAGTCGGCGGGCAGCGAAATCCAGGTTCCCATTTCCCGGTCGATGCGGTACAGGTCGTCACGTCCAAAGAAACGTTCCATACGGCTGGAATCGACCAGGGTGACACACAGCACCATGTCGTGACCGTCGAAAGTGGCCCATTCCTGGCCGGGGTAGTCTTTGCGGATGGGCATCAGGTCGTTGACAATCTTTGACGAGTCGAGTTGCTTGGCATCGTCGATGGCGGCGGCAAGGTCGGCCTCAAGGGCCTCCATGTCGGCATACCAGGGAGTTTCGTCAGTTTTTTGTTCTGTGGCATTCTGATTGGTCTTCGTGCTTGACTCGCCATTACGGCAAGAAACAGCCAAAACAGCGATTAACACGGCAACAGTTAACAATATTCGTTTCATAAGCATAGTTAATTTGGTATTATTTTTTACAAAGGTAGAAAATATTATCGATTTTTTGCTTATATTTGCAAGGAATAATAACCCAAAACTATAATAACAACTATGAAACGAATTCTTATTATCCTGGCAACGATACTGTGTGTGGCAGTATGTGCCGTTGCGGCCAACTATGTGACGGTCACCGGTACCGATGTGCGTCTGCGCTTGCAGCCATCACTCCAAAGTGAGACGCTCACCAACGACAAGGGCGTGAATTTGCACCCCGCCAAGGGCCAGCGCCTGGAGTGCGTGGGTGAGACCAAAGCTTTCTACAAGGTGGTGTTCAACGGCAAGCAGGTGTATATCTCGAAGAAATTTGCCAAAGCCGATGCTCCTACCGCCACACCGGCGGCCAAGAAAGCCACGGCTGCCGTTTCGGGTCAGCAATATATCACTGTGACCGGCACGGGTGTGCGCCTGCGCCTGCAACCCTCGCTCGAAGGAAAAACATTGCAGCGCAATGGCGTGAATGTGCATCCCAAAAAGGGCGAGCGCATCAAGCTCATGGGTCAGGAAGGCGACTTCTATAAAGTGAATTATCAGGGCAACTATGTCTACATTCACAAAGACTACGCTCAGCCCGAGTGACCCCGAAGCGACAGGAAAACAACACTGAGATGGGTGTGCCAAACATTTGGCACACCCATCTCAGTGTAGCTATCTATGATTTACATTATGATTTTGTAGCCAGTGTGCTAACAAGCAAAAATTGTATGTTTATATGAGTGTTTTACTAATCTATAATTTTCAAAACAATTGAGAGATGAAAAAATTCTATCACTACTGATGATGGCGCCACCCTCCTTCATTTTATCGGGGCGAGGATGAAATCTTTGTGCCACAAATGGTATAAAATCGCCAAAATATCGTAAATTTGCCCATGGAAAAAACTATTACAGCAAACGATGATTACCATGATTCATAACGAGGCCGATGTGGCACAAGCCGTGGTGGAACGCGGCTTCCTGCCTTTTTTCAAGGGTGAGGTGGCCAACTTCTCGCTCGAAGAGATGACACCGCCGGAGTTATGGTTTCCCGACGACAGCCTGCAAGATATGGGCGTGTGGGATTACAAGAGCGATGTGATTCTCGACGCAGACTGTGCCTATGGTAAATTTTACCGCAACAAAGCATGCTTTGTGAGCATGCGATGGTACCCACACTTGGTCAACTACCGCCGCAGCCGCCACACCGTGAGTGCCGACGAACAACTCATTCTCGACGTGCTTCGCGAAAACCATTCGCTGCTGTCGCGTCAATTGAAGCGCATGAGCGGATACACCCCCAAGCGCCCCACCCGCGCCGGCAATCCGCTTGAGCGCTCATTCCTGGCCGATGTCGGCGCCCGGCTACCCCATCAACGCAGCCGGGCCGACCGCGAGGCGTTCGACACAGCCATCACACGGCTGCAAATGGGCGGTCATGTGCTGATTGCCGCTTTTGAATACAACCACGACAAGCACGGCCGGCGCTACGGCTGGGGCGTGGCAAGGTATTGCACGCCCGAAGACTTCTTCGGGCCCGACCGCATGATGGTGGACTGCACGCCCGAAGAGTCGCGCGAGCTGATCAGGCAGCACCTGAACCAGCTCATTCCCCATGCCACCACCCAGCAAATCGACCGTATCATTGAATAACCGTTTTATGAACATTGATAAACCAACCCCTAATCGCCATGCAAGATAAAATAGCCATTTACACCCTCACATCGGCACTTCACGACGAACAAGCCGTACAAGCCGCCACCAGCCAGTTTCTGGACAATCTGCACATCGACTATGAGATGATGGGCAGCGACTATGCCACCTACGGCAGCCATGCACTCGACTTGATTTATGTGCGCACCGGCGGCACCGAAGGCATTTTCAAGCGCTTGCTCCCCATGCTGCAACGCGTGTCGAGGCAGCCATTCTATCTGCTCACGTCGGGCAAGAGCAACTCGCTTGCGGCATCCATGGAAATTCTTTCCTATCTGCGGCAGCGAGGCATCAAAGGCGAAATCCTGCATGGCAGCAACGAATATGTGACCCGCCAAATCAAGGTTCTCACCACCGTGGGCATCGCACGGCAGAAACTGCACGGAGCACGACTGGCCGTGGTGGGCGCACCCAGCGATTGGCTCATCTCCAGCCGCTACGACCGCGAGGCATTGCATGACCGCTTGGGCATCGAGCTGATCGACATCCCCATGACCGAAGTGCTCGCCGCGCATGAAGCTGCCGACGGCCAGGTCACCGACAGAGCCCTTGAGGCCATGGCACCCACCGATGCCATACGCCATGCCATCCCCGGGGCCATGCGCATTTATCAAGCCCTGCGGCAACTCGTGGAGCGCTATCGGCTGCAGGGCCTCACCCTGCGCTGTTTTGACTTGCTCACCGCCGTAAAAAACACCGGTTGCCTGGCATTGGCACAACTGAATGCCGAGGGCATCGTAGCCGGCTGCGAGGGCGATGTGCCCGCCGCCTTGTCGATGCTCATCGGGCAGGCACTCACCGGCAAGGCCGGTTTCCAGTGCAATCCAGCCATCATCGACCCTGAGCTGGGGCAAATCACACTGGCCCACTGCACCATTCCGCTCAACATCGTCGAGCACTATGAGCTCGACACACACTTTGAGTCGGGCATCGGTGTGGGCATACGCGGATTCATGCCCACCGGCGACGTGACGCTCTTCAAGGTTGCAGGCGACTTGACCCGCCACTTTTCCCAAAACGCCACCTTGCTGCGCAACGAGTCACAACCCGGCATGTGCCGCACGCAGCAAGTACTGCAATTGTCGCAGCCCGAGCAGGCTAACTATTTCCTGACCGACCCCATCGGCAACCACCATGTGGTGCTGCCCGGCCACAACAAGGAAGTGATTGACAGGCTGATGAACGCCATAGCCCTGTGACGCGATGGACACAACACTGGAGCACATCCGCACCCTGCTGGCCCAAAGTCGGTCGGAACAAGCCATCGAGGAAGCCACAAGGCTAATCTCGGCCAGTGCCGCCAAGCCGCAAACACTGGCCATGGCCTATTACCTGCGCGGCAACGCCTTCCGCCAGACGGGCGACTGGAGCCATGCCATCAACAATTATCTCGAGGCCGTGGAACTTGACCCCGACGGCCCGGCGGCCGAAGCCTACCGTGCCGCCCAGCAGGTGCTCAATTTCTATAACCACGACCTTTACAATCCATGAAACAACGCCTGGCACAATGGTTCTCACACATCAAGCGCTGGCTACAGTCGCTCTCGTTCCGCACGGGTGTGACGGTGCTGGCCCTGTGTGTGCCCTGCTACATCCTGTCATTCGCGCAAATGGCCCTGCCCATCAGTGCCACGGCCAAGGGCGTGCTGCGGTTCATCCTCTTCGGAGCGGCAAAAACGTTCCAGTACGGGGGCTCACCATCCTGGGCGTTGAGGGTTACCGGCGCTTGAAGGCCCGCCTGCGCGGCACAAAAAAACAGGGCAGCGCCGACGAATAGTCGTGCTGCCCGGATAATAAGTTGTGACAATGATTGCCGGCAGTAGCCTGCTATCAGAACGTGTAATTGGCACCCAGTGCAATCACACTCTGGTCGACATCCTTGACAATCGTGTGGCGATACTCAAAATTCACCCCCCAGCGGTCATTGATTTCGAATTCCAATCCGCCGCCCAGGTTCAAACCCATGTGGTTGTTGTCCACATCGTTTGCCGATACCATCGTGTAGTTCAAACCGAGCACCGGGTAGATGAAGAGTCGTTGCTGATACAGCCCAATCAGGTAATGAGCGTCCAGATTGATTTCCCAGCAGTTCACGCCCTTGTTCTTGAAGAAGCCGTTGAAACCGGCCTCGGCACGCAGGTTGTCAATAATGGCATAACGTGCATGGGCTCCCAAACCGAAGTTCTCGATTTCACTACCCCACACCAAGTTTGCGCCCACGGCAAATTCACCCTTGTGAACCTGGGCTGTGGCAGCTCCCATGCCGAGAACGGCCATGAAAAGAATCAATAAAGCTTTTTTCATTTTATTATAAAAATTTTGGTCAATAATTTGTCACTTTGTTCTAATTCAACTTGCAAATATAACGCTTTTCCCACAATTGACAAAATCTTATTGTCCCCCATTGCCCATCAATCACCCATTTTGGTAAAAAACGGCTTGCCCGGCTGTTTTTGAATTACGATTCGGTAATTTTGGTCATTTTTTCCGTAAGATAGATAACAGGCACGAAGATGTTTTTTCCTAATTTTGCGCAAGTAAAGATTATACGAACCATTAAAAACGAATAGCAACAAACTTTGTAACACAGACACTTAACCCCCTGACAGAATTATGCAAAACTTCGATTACATGACTCCCACACGGCTCATCTTCGGCAAGGAGTCGATTGTGAAACTGCCTGAGGTGATGCGTCACCTTGGCAAGCGTGTGCTGCTCACCTATGGCGGCGGCAGCATCAAGAAAATCGGTCTCTACGACCGGGTGAAAGAACTGCTGAAAGATTTCGAGATTTTCGAGTTGCCCGGTATTCAGCCCAACCCGAAGTACGACCCCAGTGTGCTGGAGGGCGTGCGCATCTGCAAGGCCGAGCAAATCGACGTTATCCTGGCTGTGGGCGGCGGCTCGGTGCTCGACTGCTCGAAGGCTATTGCCGCAGGCGCCAAGTACGACGGCGACGTGTGGGACCTGATCACTTACAAGGTGAAAGCACAGGCCGCACTGCCCATTGTCGACATCCTGACACTGGCGGCCACGGGCTCGGAGTACGACTGCGGTGGCGTGATTTCGCGCACCGAGACTAACGACAAAATCGGTTACGTCGACCCGTTGCTCTTCCCCGTGTGCTCTATACTCGACCCTGTCTATACGTTCACCGTGTCGAAGAAGCAGACTGCCGCAGGCTGTGCCGATGCCATGAACCACACCATAGAGCAATACTTTGCCGCCGACACGACGCTGCTGAACGACGGCTTCTGTGAATCGATGCTGCGCAGCCTCATGGTGAATGCCCGCAAGTGCCTCGACAACCCCGAGGACTACACCGCGAGGGCCGAGATGATGCTATGCTGCACCTATGGATGCAACGGTATTCTGTCGCTCGGCAACAGCCCCAGCGGATGGCCTTGCCACGGCATTGAACATGCCCTGAGCGCCTACTACGACATCACCCACGGCGAGGGTCTGGCCATCATCACGCCGCGATGGATGCGCCACATTCTGAGCGAAAAGACCATCGACCGCTTCGTGAAATATGGCATCAACGTCTTCGGCATCGACGCTTCCTTGCCCAAGCAGGAAATAGCTGAAAAAGCCATCGACGCCACCGCCGCTTTCTTCGAGAGCATCCACATTCCCATGCATCTGCGTGAAGTGGGCATCGACGACAGTCGCATCGACGAGATGGCTCATCACATCGCAGTGAACGAGGGTCTCGAGAATGCTTACGCTCCCCTCACCGAACAAGATATCAAGGAAATCTTAACAGCAAGTCTCTGATATGGAAACAATCAAACTATCTAACGATGTGGAAATGCCCCTGCTGGGCTATGGGGTGTTTCTCGTGCCGCCACAAGAGGCCGAGCGGTGTGTGAGCGACGCGCTCTCGGTGGGTTACCGGCTCATCGACACGGCGCAGGCCTATTTCAACGAGGAAGGCGTGGGCGCGGCCATCAAGAAAAGCGGCATCAAGCGCGACGACATTTTTCTGGTGACAAAAGTGTGGATCTCAAATGCCGGCGAACAACGCGCCGCCGAGAGCATCGACCAGAGCCTGAGCAAGTTGCAGACCGATTACATCGACCTTCTGCTCATCCATCAGGCCTATGGCGACGTGTTCGGCTCATGGCGGGCCATAGAGAAGGCCTACCGCGACGGCAAGGTGCGCGCCATCGGCGTGTCGAATTTCCAGGCGGCGCGCTTCTTCGACTTTGCCCACTACGTGGATGTGAAGCCCATGGTGAATCAGTTGCAATGTAACGTGATGATTCAGCAGACGGGCATCCGGCCTCTGCTGAACGAATACGGCACCGAAATGATGGCCTGGGGCCCGCTGGGCGGCCAGGGAGTGGACGGTATCGTCAAGAGCGAGCAGCTGGCAGCCATCGGCACCCGTTACGGCAAAACGGCGGCGCAGGTGGCCCTGCGGTGGCTCACGCAGCGAGGCATTGTGGCCATTCCCAAGTCAGCCCACAAGGAACGCATGGCACAGAACCTCGACATCTTCGACTTCACCCTCACCGGGCAGGAAATGGCACAAATCACAGCCATGAACCAGCACGACGAGGGAACAATCAATTTCCAAGACCCGCAATTTGTGAAACATCTCATTAAAACTTACGGATAATGATGAAAACCCTGAAATCTCTCTTTACCATGGCTGTGTGCCTATTGACTTCCACTGCATGCAAGGGCACTGCCACACCTGCGGGCGAGGCCGAGGCCGGGGCCGCCAACCCCAAGGCGGAAGCCGCCACGACCACGCAGCCTGCCGACAATGACGGGCAGAAAGCGCTCATCGTGTTCTTCTCTCACGCGGGCGACAACTATTCGGTGGGTAACATCGAGGTGGGCAACACGAAAATCGTGGCCGATTACATCACGGAATTCACCGGTGCCGACCAGTTTGAAATCAAGACGAACAAATACGACGGCATGGCCTACAAGCCCCTGTGCGACCTTGCGCTCGAAGAGCAGCGCAAAGGTGAGCTGCCACCCTTCGACGGCAGTGTGGACCTGACCGGCTACCAGACCATCTTTATCGGTGGTCCCGTGTGGTGGGGCACCTGGCCGCAAGTCATGTTCACCTTTTTCAAGCAGTACGACCTCAATGGCAAGACCCTCATTCCCTTCACCACCCACGAGGGTTCCGGCTTGGGACGCTGTGTGAAGGACCTGAAGGAGCAATACCACGATGCCACCGTCACAGGCGAGTTCTCCATGTACGGGCACGATGTGCGCAGCGGCAAGGCACGTGTCGAGAAATGGCTCAATACCCTGGGCTACGGAAAACAACGCTCACAATAACACACAATAAGCCCCAATCGGTCATTACGCCAAGACCGATTCGGATTGAAAAAAGGTCAAGAATGCCCGGCGGGCTACTTGACCTTTTTTTCAGTGTGCGGGCCAATTGCCGATCCGCAGGAAACTGGCAGGCGGCTCCCCAAAGAGATGTAGCTTCACTGCCGGGTGGCGAGGTATTGCCTGGGCGACATGGCATAAAACCGCTTGAACATGCGGGTGAAATGCTGAGGATACTGGAAGCCCAGCAGCTCGGCCGTCTGCGTCACAGTGTGCCCGCCCACCAGCAGGTTGCGGGCCCGCTGCATGACGAAGCGCCGAATGGCGTTACCGGCCGTGTCGCCGGTGAGCTGGCGGATGAGGTCGCCGAAATAATTGGGCGACAAAAAGAGTTCCTGCGCGCAATATTTCACGGTGGGCAAGCCATGAATTTGATAGGTTCCCTCGTCGTAATAACGGGCGAGCAGGTTCTCGAAGCGCGTGAGCAAGTCACTGCTGGCCTGCGACGGCATGGACAGCTGCTGCGCGTAAAAGCGCGCGATGTATTCCAGAATGAGCTTGATATAAGCCACCACGATGTGGCTTGTGCGCTCATCGGGCCGGGTGAGTTCCTGGCGGATGTCCTCCATCAGCCGCACGATGATGTGCCGTTGCTCCTCGGTCATGAGCAGGGCCTCGTTGGTGTTATAGGAGAAAAAGGTGTAGGCATGCATGCGCTTTTCGAGGTCGCTGCCTTGCAGGAGTTCGGGGTCGAAGAGCAGCGCCCAGCCCTGCGTGCTGATTTCCTCGCCGGTATCGGCCTTGCCACCTATCTGGCCGGGGGCCACACACATCAGGGCATGCCGGTGAAGGTCGTACTATGTGAGCCCGTAGGTCAAGTCCTCAAGCGTCTCATCGCCAATGAAAATGGCATACACGTCGTAATTGTTGAGCGAATGCCGGCAATGCTCCAACTCGTCGTAATGGATGACCGAGACAAGCGGATGCAGCTGCGGAGCCCCGATGTAGCGGGCATAGTCATTGACGCGATGAACCTTCAGGATTTTCTTCATACCACAAAGTTACGAATAAGCGAGCGAAAAGCCAAACTTGTTTGAGATTTTCCGAGCGTGAGTAACTTCGGCGACAGCCAACGTTACGAATTAGCGGCACCGCACCCATGCGGGCATCACACACTCCTCCGCCCTGACGGGCACCATTCCCGAGCTGCGCTCGCCTACCCGTAGCCTTTCCCCTAGCTTAGGGGAGGAACTGCCACGCCCTGCCACAGGGCAATTTCAACAGATAAGCCCCGTCAAGGGCGGACAGGGCTTAGGCAGGGGTGAAGCGAAGCGGAACCCCTGTTTTCGGCATTTCCCATTACGCGGCATAGCCCCGTCAGGGGCGGCAGAGTAGATTACCAAAAACAACCGGGACAACATTGAACAACTTTCTCAACTGCCGCCGGACGGCAAAAAATGGGGTCACACCCCGCATGGTGGCCGAAGTCGCCGCTGGGACACACGCCCCCGACCCTACGGGCCACCCCCTCTAACTTAGAGGGGGAACCTCCACTAAATTGAAGGGGGAAATTGCCACGGCACGGTGTGTGTGATGCGTCGAAGACGCATTATTTGACAGAGCCCCAGGTTTCGGCGCCGCCACGGCGGCAAACATGGGGTTGATGATGACGGTTTCACGGATTGTTCCTCGGAGAGGCACAATCAATACGCCCGGTGCCGCTCCGC
>ONMF01000007.1 GCA_900318865.1 uncultured Prevotellaceae bacterium | reverse complement strand
CCTGGGGGGAGAGCGGCCGATGGCCGAAAATCGAGGGATTTTTTTCGTTTCTCACCCGTTTTTGCTATTTTTGCGTTGATGAACGGTTGCCGGAACATATTGCCCGTGGTGGCGCTGATGCTGGCCGTGGCCGCATGCGGCCATGGCGGCGGCATGACTGAGCAGGCCGCGCGCGCCGCCGTCGACACCGTCGAGGCCCACTACAAGGCCTACGCCACCACCGAGGCCGACCTGCCGCTCATCGACGAGGCCGACCGCCGGCTCGACCGCCGCGGCGTGGACCGCCGCACACGCGTGCGCGCCGCACTCTACCACGGCGCCGTGCTCGACGAGCTGGGCCGCCCCGACAGCGCCCTCATCCACTACAAACGCGCCGAGGCCCTCTGCGACACCGCCGACCACGACCTGCTGGGCTACGTCAACCTGCGCATCGCCTACATATTTCAAAAAGAATATGCGAATTCCACAGAATTATTCAGAAAAGCACTTCACCATTTTGAACTGGATGGTGATCTATACCACCAAGCCATGTGCTGGGGTGAGATGGCTAATGAATACAACGCAAGCAACAAAGACAGTGCATTGATGGCTATCAATCAGGCGATTAGAATTGCCAGCCATGGTGGTTTCGATGATTTGGCTGTCTCAAACCGAGTGTCACTGTGCGATTACTATTTTTTCAACAAGAAAAAATATTCGGCAGCGAAAGATTCCATTTTATCATTACTCAACGATTTCAGGGCTGGTGCCGACTCAGTGTACTTGTACAATATGCTTAGCCAGTGCTACAGCCATTTGGGCATGGCTGATTCAGCGTGGATGGCTATTTCAAATTTGCCTGAACCAGCCACACCGACCGAACACTTAAATTTGCTTCTGTCACTCACTGAGTATGAAAAGACCAGAGGAAACTATTCGGTGGCTTTAGAACTAAAAAACAAAAGTGCCCTATTGTGTGACTCTATCAAAAGTGCTGCACAACGACCCATCGCAAACAGCATTGAGGCGCAAATTATCAATGATTCCCTTAGTGCCAATGTCTCGGACTTGAGAAAGAAAAAAACGTTTGCATTTGTTATTATAACAGCGGTAACTTTACTTTTATTTGCCATTCTCTTCATTTTGCGCAAAACGCGCAAAACATCCAAAATCCGTGAACGGGAACTTGCGGCCACGTCCCTTAATCTAAGCAGGTCGCTTGCCGAGCTTGAGCAGACCACTTGCTGCGTTGACCAACTACGGCAAGAGTTGGCCATAAAGACAAATGACAACGAAGCCGGGAAAAAACACAATGAAGAACTGCTCCATCAAATCGAAGTTTTAAATGAGAGTCTGCAGGAATATAAGCTGCAGTCCCAACGCCAAGCAAAAACAGATTTGGATGAAATCAACCGAAAGGTTCAAGACAACATACATGTAATGGAACAATTCATCCACGTTCTTCTTGAAACAGACAAACGAAAGCTATCGGAATTCAGGTTTCATATCCTTCACGAAGAACAAGGCAAAGCCTTTTGGAGCGCTCTGCTCACATACGTCAACGAGCAAAACAATGGCCTGCTGTCAGCGTTACAAAGTCGTTTTCCTGAACTCACAGTCCAAGACATCCATTTTCTGGCACTTTATTACAGTGGTTTTTCCAACAATTCGATGGCTTTCTTAACCAAAGTGGACAACATCCGATCTATCAGTAACAAAAAACGACTGTTGGCAAAAGAAAAAATGCATAGCCGCAATCTTGATGAAGTGAAAAACAACTATCTATTGGGAAAACTTTAAGCATTCGATTTTTGCGGCCGCCAATTATAAATAGATGTTAAATGCATTTGGGAATTGGAGCTAACATTCCGACAATCAAGTTTTTATAAGCGGTTGCGTGTGTAAAAGATATGCATATTCATTTTTTGGATAATAAAGGGGATAAGCGGTAATTTTGCCTGAAAGAAATTAATCCCTAAATTATCAAATCTATGAAAATCAAAAACTATCTTTTTTTATTATTAATTCTTCTGTTTTCATTGCCAGATACGGCTGGCGTTTTAGATTCGCCAGAGGCGCAGCCAGTAATAATTAGAGGAAAGCATCGGCCCGACCACACCGAGTACAACATACCGACGTATCTGCCCGAGGTGTGGTACGACGAGGACGCCTGGACGCTGCTCGTGCAGGGACACAACTACTACACCTACTTCAACTACTACATCCTCGACGCCGACGGCGACTGCCAGCTGTCGGGCGGTATCGGCGGCGGCACCGAGCTCATCGACCTGCCCGCCCTCGACCCCGGCCTGTGCACCCTGCGCCTGGTGGCCCCCGGCGGCGACACCTACGAAGGCACCTTCACCGTTAACTGAACAGATTACAAGACACAATGTTTAGCATATAATATTTTAAGTCATGAGAAAATTTATTATTATTATGTTTGCGGCATTATTCTTGCCCATTTGTTCTTCTTTTGCAGCAACAATTCCATTGCCACTACTATGCAATCGCGTGAAATCGTTTTATGCCGACACAACGTCGTATTGTTTGTACACTGGTGTTATCCGCAATGTAAACGAATTGAAAGTTGACGAATCGTCGGTATTTGATATACAAGAACTACCAACATGGCTCTTAGATACAATCAGCGAAAAGTGGGTGGTATTTGTGGATGAGGCACCATCAAAAAATTGGTCTCACGAGTGTAGTTACTTTATCGCTCCTAAAGAATACCATTCCACATTAAATTTTCCATTGCAGCATATGGTTGGAAGGAAGCCATCTCGATATGTTGAGTTAGTTCAAAGTGAAAAAGTGAATTGCAATCCATTATTACAGCCAACACATTCTCCAGATTCGAGTATTTATAATTTGCCCAGCCCTACATGTTTTCTTGAGAATGATTACGTTAAATTCCAAGCCTATATTATCGGAGGTGGATTTACACCTCAAACAAATTCAAAAAGATTTTGGAATGACTGCTCCTATCTATACAATGTACTAATAGACAAATATAATGTCTGTCCCTATGACATTTATATGATGTTTGCGCCTGGAAAAGTTTATAATGACTTTTCAGGCAGTTTTGAATATCGTGAAAATAATTTTGGCCACATGCCTGATGTATTCTGCACAAACAGCAAAGACCAAATCTACGAGTTGATGACAGGACTTTATGACCTTGATATTCGTGACGACACGCATATCTTAGTCTTCGTTGCCGGACACGGTGACAAAAGTGGTATAGATTCCCACCCTTACATCGAACTTTGGCAAAACCCAGATGACAATTCTGAGGACGACCACCGGCTCTACGATTACGAATTAAAAGAAATTCTTGACTCATTAAAAGCTAAAACTATAACGGTGGTTTTGGGGCAATGTTTTTCAGGTGCATTTATCAACACATTAAAGGCTCCGGGAAGGGTCATATTAACTGCTTGCAGTCCTGATGAATATTCTTGGGGATATAATGAATATGACGTGTTTCTACGTCAATGGATTAATGCAATTAACGAAAAAGGAGTAGACAATGTGTTTATCGCCTCTGATATAGATGGCAATGGGCGCGTTACAATGAATGAAGCATTTGAATACGCACAAACAATGGATGAAGAAGATGAAACGCCATTGTTTTCTTCTGTTTTCGAATCAACAGGAGAAGATTTATCATTAAATCATACTCCCTGGCCAAATGAATTATATATAAAAGATAATCTTGCGGACACTGGAAAAGAATACAATACTACAGACAGTATATTTTGGGATAGCCCCAACATTTGGATAAGGAACAATAATGATGGAGAAACTTCAAGGGAATGCACACATCTGAACGTGAACAGCAACGGAAAGTTATACATATATACGCAAATATTTAACCGCGGCTTCGAGGATTATCGACAAACGACACCATTCAATTTGCATCTTTATTGGACAAGAAATAATCTTGGTTTGAGTAAGAATAGTCTGTTCCAATCAAACCAAACCATGGGTGATATTATAGCAACCATACCAATTAATCAAAACATCGCAGCAGGTGACAGCATAATAATTGAATACGAATGGATCGTGCCAAGTGAATTGTCCGCATTGCAAAATGAACATGGATTATTGGATATAGATTTGGTGGCACGCATTGACACGTCAGCAACGTTTTCCTTTGTTGGTCCAACGATGATTGAGCCTTGGAAAGAGAACTTCGTGGCCTTAAAGAAGCATACGGTGATCTCCCCCTCAAAGGGTTTAAATAAAGTGGAATATGTGCAAAATGGAAATCATCCTGCAACTCGGTTTGTGAAATATGAAACATTCCCAGTTTACATAAGTGCAGATGATGATTTCTCGATAAGTTTAAGCACAATAGACAGTTTAAGCACATCTAATGCCTTCACCCAAATGGAGGTATACCTTAATCTGTCTCCCACTCTTTACTCAAATTGGGTAAATGGAGGATGCAATATGGGAAGTGATGTTATTCAAAACACTTCCAACCCAAGAAAATTCAAAATAAGTGGAGATAATAATTATCTATCAGGTTTTTCAGCCACAAGCAACGAAATAGACAGTTTATACCTAACTGTTCAAACCCCCGTATCCTACAGCTTTGGCTTTAACCATATGTTTGACATTGAAATGAAAGATTCGGGGAATAACATTATTGATGGAGAACGAATACTTGTATATGAAAAAGATAATAGTGGCGGTGCCCCCATTATCCATGCATTACCACAAGGAAATCTCTTTATATTGTCGGCTGATAATATCGAGGCCGCATCAAGTTGCGAATGGTACAATCATATGGAGAAAATTGGAGAAGGATTAAATGTAACAGTAGATTCTGGAGATTATCTTCTTCAGGTGGACAATCCTGATGGAGAAAAGAAATATGCAACCATCACATTAAATCCGAATCCAGAGTTGTTGTCGATATCACCAAATCCTTTCAGTTCTGAGGTGATAATTACGCTAACAAACAATGCAACCTCTAATACTTTCATACGCATAACCCCAACCAATGGAGCGACCCCTATGATTGAACGACAAATTCCAGAAGATAATAATCAATTTGTCATTTCCACGCTTGGGCTATCTTCAGGCGACTACATTGTTCAACTCTTTGTAGATAACTTGCCAAGTGGGTCGGCCATTGTCCGAAAATTATAATCATTGTTTAGATTTTTTGGAATTATAAATACCGTTTAAATAACTATTGCTATCATGAAAAAGGTATTACTATTTTCTATTATGATGACGTGTGCCCTGTTTTGTGCGGCACAGAGCGTTGATTATCGTCCCTTGGTTCAGGAAGGGGTAAAATGGGTGTATTGTTACGACAATGTGGTGAACAACAATTCTGAGCCGAACTATGAGCTTTACACAATGGAGTTCAGCGGGACAACCGAGCTCAACGGCAAAACGTATCACAACTGCTACCACTACACAAATTCCAAGCTCGACCCCCTGGCCGAAGTGCCGGTGGCGTGGGTTCGTGAAGAGGGCAAGCGTGTGTACGCCGTGTTCAACGGTGAGTTCACCTGCAAAGACGCTGTTTACATTGGCGGCAAATCTCTGTTGAAAAAAAGTGATGACTTCGAAACGTCGGGTGAATACCTGGTTTATGACTTCGACGACGTGGAGACCTATGCGGCGAACGTCAAGGTTAAAAGCCTTGCCGTGGGCTCTCAAGATGTGGTTTCACTCGGCAACTGGCAAGCCAACCGGTACAATCTGGTCGTTGCCGAGGGGGGAGCAGAAGATATCGCCATCGCCCTGATTGAAGGGGTGGGCGTGGATGCCGAGTGGGGCTATCAGGGCAATCTGATTTGTCCCTTCACCCTGTTGCCAAACGGGCATGTGACAATGACAAAAGGTTTGAGCCATGTCACCGATGCCGCGGGCAACGTCCTGTATAAGGGGGCTTTTTACGATTATTACACTGCTCTTGAAGATGTGAAAGCCAAGGTGCAACAATGCTGTGAGAATCAGTATTTCAACCTGATGGGGCAGCCGGTGGCGCACCCCGAGGACGCGCCCGGCATCTACATCCGCGACGGCAAGAAAGTCCTCGTCAGGTAAGCTAAGGTAAAGAAAGTAGTACACTTTTTTAAAAGTAGTTGGATAATGATGTGGCATTGCCTCCCGGCGCGGTGCACTCCGCCCGCCGGGAGGCTTTTTGCCGGGGGGAGATAGATCGTGCTTTTCCCGGTGAATGGTGTTAACAGAGAAACGCCCCGCGTTGGACTTGTGTGTTCTCAACGTGGGGCGTTCGTGTCGTGCATCGTTGCCGTTCAGATGATGTTGTTGCTTTCGATGTCTTTAAAGTAGCGGTAGGTGCCCACTTTAAGCTCCATGGTAGCATCCTCGTCGGCCACGATGATGGCGTGGCGGTGCAGCTGCAGCGCGCTGAGCGTGCACATCTGGCTCACGCCGCCTTCCACGGCCTGCTGCAGTGCGCGTGCTTTCTTGTATCCATTGACGATAATCATCACGCTCTTGGCTGCCATGATGGTTCCCACGCCCACGGTGAGTGCCGTTTTGGGTACTTTGTTCACGTCGCCCTCGAAGAAGCGGCTGTTGGCGATGATGGTGTCCTGTGTGAGCGTTTTCTGGCGTGTGAGCGACACGAGCGACGACCCCGGCTCGTTGAAGGCGATGTGGCCGTCGGGGCCCACGCCGCCCATAAACAAGTCGATGCCTCCTGCAGCTGCGATGCGCTCCTCGTACTGAGCGCACTCCCGCTCCAGGTCGGGCGCGTTGCCGTTGAGGATATTCACATTCTCGCGACGGATGTCGATGTAGGAGAAGAAATTGTTCCACATGAAGGAGTGGTAGCTCTCGGGGTGCTCCTCGGGCAGCCCGCAGTACTCGTCCATGTTGAAAGTTACCACGTTTTGGAACGACACTTTACCCGCCTTGTTGAGTTCAATCAGTCGCTTGTACATGCCCAGCGGCGAGCTGCCTGTGGGGCATCCCAGCACGAATGGTTTTTCGGGGGTGGGGTGTGCGTCGTTGATGCGTTGCGCCACATATTGTGCCGCCCACTCCGACACTTTGTCGTAATCCGGTTCGATAATGAGTCTCATAATAGATAATGGTTTGTTGCTAACAAAGATTTAGGTTTTTATCCACTCACAAAGGTACATAAAAATCTTGTGATGCTGTGCATGGAAGCTCATACTTTTTTTGTATTTTTGCGAATAAGTAAAAATGTCTACCGAGATGCAGACCGATAGTATGATGTGCGGTATGGAGTCCGCTGTGAAATTACAATATCTTCCATGTGTGAACTATTCACTGGTGCTCAACGGAATCGAAGTGCTCAATTCCCTGGTGTTGACCAACGACACTGGCTCGGCATGGACCGACGTGGTGCTCACGGTGAGTGGGCGGTACATGGCGCCGTCGCGCGCGGCGGTGGCGCAGGTGGGCCCGGGGCAGTCGGTGCACGTGAGCGGGTTGAAGATTGCCCCGCAGCCCGATGCGCTGCTGAGCCTCACCGAAGCCGTGGACACCACCTTCACCCTGACGGTGGAGCGCGCCGGCGGCGAGCCGTGGAGCCACGACTACGCCATCAGCTTGCTGGCCCACGACCAGTGGACCGGCATCCGCGTGATGCCGCATCTGCTGGCATCGTTTGTGGTGCCCAACAGCCCCCTGCTGGCGATGGTGAGTGCCCGGGCGGCCGCCCTGCTGCAGTCGTGGACCGGCAGCGGGGCGCTCGACGGCTATCAGGCGCAGAACCGTCAGCGCGTGCGCCTGCAGGTGGCCGCTTTCTACGAGGCCCTGCGTGCCGAGGGCATCATCTATTGCGAGCCTCCGGCGCACTTTGAGGCGCACGGGCAGCGCATCCGGCTGGCCGACAAGGTGCTCACCGAGAAATTGGGCACCTGCATCGACACGAGCCTGCTCATGGCGTCGTGCCTGGAGTCGGTGGGGCTGCATCCCATCCTGGTGCTGCTGCGCGGCCATGCCATGGTGGGGGCCTGGTTGCAGCCGGGCATCCACTCCGACATGGTGTGCGACGACCCGTCGCTGCTGCTCAAGGAGAGTGCCGACGGGAACAACAACCTGGTGGTGCTGGAGTCCACCGCACTCACCGAGAGTGGCGAGGTGCCCTTCGACACAGCGGTGGACCGTGGTATGCATGCCCTGCGCGACGACCGCCGGTTCGAGTGCTTCATCGATGTGCATCGCTGCCGCCTGGGCAATGTGCGGCCCATGCCCCAGCAAGGGCAGATGCAGGCCGTTCAGGGCCTTGAGCATGCGCCGAGCACCAGCCCCGTGGCCGAGTTGACCCACTACGACGAGCTGCAGCTCGTTCCCACCGACGGCTTGTCGCTCACCAAGCAGCAGCTGTGGGAGCGGAAACTGCTCGACTTCTCGCTGCGCAACAATCTGCTCAACATGCGGCTGGGCCGGCGGGTGGTGCCGTTCATCTCTTTCGACATCGACACCCTGGAGGACCATATGCAGGAAGGCGAGGACTACAGCATCGCTCCCTGTCCCGGGAAGAAAATTGAGCCGGGCGAGCATGGCATCTACGACTCGCAGCACTTGGCGCTGGAGCACCGGCAGCTGGTCACCGAGCTCATCGGCAGCAACAAGCTGCTGTCGTATCTCACCGAGGCCGAGCTCACCGGCGCGCTGAAATTCCTGTACCGCAGCTCGCGCACGGCGCTTGAGGAGAACGGTGCCAACAGCCTGTTTCTGGCGCTGGGTGTACTCAAGTGGTATGAGACCGAGCGGAGCGAGATGCCCCGTTTCGCGCCCATTTTGCTCCTTCCTGTGGATATCATTCGCCGCGCCGGCAACAAATATGTGGTGCGCAAGCGCGACGAGGACATCATCTTCAACATCACACTCGTGGAGCTGCTCAAGCAAAATTTCAACATCAACCTCGACCCCCTCTTGAACCTGCCCGCCGACCGCAGCGGCGTGGATGTGAAGCTCATTTTCACCCATGTGCGCCGGGCCATCATGAACCAGCGGCGCTGGGACGTGGTGGAGGAGTCGATGCTCGGGCTCTTCTCATTCAATAAATTTGTGATGTGGAACGACCTCCACACCAATGCCTCGCGGCTGCGTGAGAACACCGTGGTGGCCTCGCTCATCGACGGTGTGAACCACCTGCCTCCCGCCCAGGAGCCGGTGGATGCCCGCACCATCGACCGCACCGTCCCGCCATGCGATTTTGCCATTCCCCTCGATGTTGACTCGTCGCAGATGGAGGCGGTGGTGAAGTCGGGCCGCGGCCAGTCGTTCATCCTTCACGGCCCTCCCGGCACCGGCAAGAGCCAGACGATTACCAACATGATAGCCAATGCCTTGTATCACGGCCGGCGCGTGCTGTTCGTGGCCGAGAAAATGGCGGCGTTGGAAGTGGTGCAGCACCGGTTGGCCAGCATCGGGCTTGATGCGTTCTGCCTGGAACTGCACTCGAACAAAGTGAGCAAGTCGCATTTTCTGGGCCAGATGGAGAAAGCGCTCAACGTGACACACGCGCAGGCCCCGCAGGACTATGCGCGGCAGTCGCAGGAACTTTTTGCCAAGCGGCAAGAGCTCATTGCCTACATGGAAGCCCTGCACCGGCGTGGCGACAGCGGGCTGAGCCTCTATGACTGCATCACGCGCTATCTGGCGATTGACTCGCCTGAGGCCACTGCCGAGGTGCCGCCGGTGGAAGCCATCGATGCCGCTTTTGTGGAGCATCTTGAGCAGCAAGAGGCCCCGTTGCAGGCGGTGGTGAGCCTCACCGGCGCCCCCGGCGCCCATCCGCTGCGCGGTCTGGAGCCGGTGAGCAACGATGCCGCCAGCATGGGTGCCTTGCAGCAACGCTTGGGGCAGTTTGTGGCCGCATGCGCCGACCACGCCGCTCATCGTGCCGCTCTCAATGCCGTGGCTCCCCTGCCGGTGACGTCGGATGCCCAGATGCCCTGGGCCGAGCAGCTTGAGCCCGTGCTGGCGCAGTTGCCCGTGCTCAACCTTCAACTCATCGCCCCCGGCACGACCGAAGCCTCGCAAGCCGCCCTGCACGCCTATCACTATGCCGGCGTGGAGTGCGAGCGGGCGTGGCAGGAACTCACCGGGCGCTTCGATGCCCGCATCGCCACGCAGTGCGACGGCACCTCGCTGCGTAACCGTTGGCGCGCGATTGAGCAGCAGTGGTTCCTGCCTCGGTTCTTCGCGCGGCGCAAGATGGTGAAAGAACTGCGCACCTATGGCCCTGTGGAGAGCCACCATGAGGTGGACGGCCTGCTGACGATGCTCGAGAACTACCAGTCGCGCCGGGCGGCGCTCGACCGGCAGTCGGTGTCCATGGCGCAGCTGGCCGGGTCGCTGGCCACCCTGCGGCAAGAGCGCTGGGACGACATCGGGCAGCTGCTCCAGAGCCTGCCCGCACTCAACCGCTTGCTGGCCGATTATGCCGGTGCCGCGGGCGAGCGGTTGCCGGCCGTTGTCGACCGTCTGTGCCAGGCGGCTCAGGGCCAGTGGCCGTCGCTTCGCGACCGCTGGCTGGCGGCACTGCGCACCATGCTGGCATCGTGGCGGCAGATGAGGGCCTTGGCACAAGAAATATCGTCGCTGGCACAGCTGCCCCAGGGCGAGCCGCTGCAGCAGTTGCAGCAGTCGGCGCTCCGCTGGCGCGATGCCATGCCGGCTGTGCGCGACTGGTACCACTGGGTGGATGCCAAGCGGCGGCTGGACAGCGATGGCCTGCGTGCTGTGGCTCTTCAAATCGAGAATGAGGCCCGCACTCCGGCCGGTGCCGTGCAGGCCGTGCTCAAGGCCATCTATCACCGGATGATTGACCACATCATCGATTGCGACCCGCAACTGCGGATGTTCAACGGCATGTTGTTCCACCAGAAGATTGAGGCTTACCGCCGGCAGACCGCCCTGTTCCAGGAACTGAGCAAGCATGAGCTGTATTGCTCGCTTGCCGCGCGGGTGCCCTCGCAAGCCACCGCGTCGGCGGCCTCGTCCGAGGTGAGCGTGCTCAAGCGCTACATCACCAATGGCGGTCGCGGCACATCCATCCGCACCATCATCGACAGCATCCCCACATTGCTGCCGCGCCTGTGTCCGTGCATGCTCATGAGCCCCATCTCGGTCGCGCAATACATCGATTTAAGTGCCGAAAAATTCGATTTGGTTATCTTTGACGAAGCCTCCCAGATGCCCACCAGCGAGGCTGTCGGTGCCATTGCCCGCGGCAAGGCGCTGGTGGTGGTGGGCGACAGCAAGCAGATGCCTCCCACCAGTTTCTTCTCGGCATCGCAGGTCGATGAGGACGAGGCCGATATCGACGACATGGAGAGCATCCTCGACGACTGCAAAATCCTTTCGATGGACGAGTGCCACCTCACCTGGCATTACCGCAGCAAGCATGAGAGCCTGATAGCCTTTTCCAACGCCCTATACTACGATAACCGGTTGCTCACCTTCCCCTCGGTCGACGACCGCGAGATGAAGGTGCGACTGGTGCCCATCGAGGGAACCTACGACAAGGGCCGCACCCGCAGCAATCCTGCCGAGGCCAAGGCCATTGTCGAAGAGGTGGTGCGCCGCCTGTCGGACCCGCAGCTGCGCCAGCGCAGCCTGGGCGTGGTGTCGTTCAGCAAAGTGCAGCAAAACTTGATTGAGGACGTTCTCACCGACGAGCTCGACCGCCGGCCCGACCTGAAAGCGGCGGCCTACGACGTCAAAGAGCCCATTTTCATCAAGAACTTGGAGAATGTGCAGGGCGATGAGCGCGATGTGATTCTGTTCTCGGTGGGCTATGGACCCGATGTGCACGGCCGCGTGTCGCTCAACTTTGGTCCTCTGAACAACTTGGGCGGCGAGCGTCGCCTCAACGTGGCGGTGTCGAGAGCGCGCTACGAGATGGTGGTCTACTCCACGCTCAAGCCCGAGCAAATCGACCTGAACCGCAGCCATGCGCTGGGTGTGGAGGGATTGAAGGCATTCTTGGAATACGCGCAAACGGGACGCCTTGCCGTGCCCGCCACCGTCGAGACCGAGACGGTCCAAAACGTGATTGTGGACCAGGTGGCACAGGCCTTGCGGCAGCGTGGTTATCTCACCAGTACTCACGTGGGCCGTTCCAGCTTCAAAATCGATATCGCTGTGGCCGCCCCGTCGGACCCCGACCGCTATCTGCTGGGCATTTTGTGCGACGGCAAGAATTATTTTGCCACGCGCACCACCCGCGACCGCGAAATCGTGCAGCCGTCCATCCTGGGTATGCTACACTGGCACATCATGCGCATCTACAGTGTCGACTGGTATGTGAATGCCGACCGCGAAATAGAGCGCGTGGTGGAAGCCCTTGAAAAGATAGAGCACAACCCCGATGCCCACGTTGGCGGGCAATCTTCGGTCGAGCCGGCCTACACCTTCAATCCCGATGCCCTGCCCGCTGTGCCGCGCGTGCTCAAGCGGCAGCGCAACGCCGGTTGCCGCCCCTATGACGAACTCACCTCGCTTTCCTTTGTGCCGCCCGCCCGAGCCGACTACAATCCGCAGGCCAGCTACAACAAGCTGGCCGTGCGTGAGGTGCTGATGCATGAGCAGCCGGTGACACTGGGCTATCTGTGCAAGCATGTGGCTCGCTTGCTGGGATTTGGCCATGTGGGCAATGTTATCATGGGTGCGGTGACAAATGGCGCCAACGCGTTTTTCCGCGACCCCATGGAGTTTGATTCCGAACCCACTTATTGGCTCGACGAGGCCAGCGCCCGCGATTTTAAAGGCTACCGGGCTCCATCGCCCCGCGCCATCACCGAAGTACCCGCTGTGGAGATAGCACAGGTGGTGCAGGAGGTGGTGGACGAGGAATTCTCGTTGCAGCGTGAGCAGATGGCCGGGCTGGTGGCCCGCAAACTGGGCTTTGGTAACACCGGCAGCAAAATCAATGCCGTGGTGACCGCCGTGATCGACCACATGATTGCCACGGGCAAATTGCGCCAAAACGGCACTGCCGTCACCGCAGGTGATGACAAGCCTCTCGACTTGCACTAATTTTGCCTGTAAATGGCGAAATTAGGCGGCGTCTCGGAAAAACAAGCAAGCAAGCTTGATGTTTTTCGCTCAACTTGCACTAATTTTAGATAAATTAGGCGGCGTCTCGGAAAAACAAGCAAGCAAGCTTGATGTTTTTCGCTCAACTTGCACTAATTTTGCAGTGAAATTCAGCATCGACTTAGAGAAATGACTACCGACACCCCCCGACCGCTGATTCTTATCAGCAATGATGACGGATATACCTATGCCGGCATCCAGACCTTGATTGAAGTGGCCCGTCCACTGGCCGACATCGTTGTTGTGGCGCCGGCCCAGCACCAGAGCGGCATGGCCAGCGCCATCACCACCACTGCGCCCGTGATGGCCACTAAAATCAGTGAAGAACCCGGATTCACCGTGTGGTCCGTGAAAGGCACACCGGCCGACTGTGTGAAGCTGGCATGTGACCAGTTGCTGGAAGGGCTGACGCCCCAGCTGGTGCTTTCGGGCATCAATCATGGCTACAATGCGGGCCTGAGCACAATCTACAGCGGCACGATGGGTGCGGCTTTCGAAGGGCTTGCCCACGGCTTGCCGAGCATTGCCTTTTCGCTGGGCGACTATGCCCTTGATGCCGATTTCAAGCCCTGCCGGCCTTATATTGCCCGCATCATCGGGCAGGCGCTGGCCCATGGCATCCCTGCCGGGGTGTGCCTGAACGTGAATTTTCCCACGGGCGAGATTCAAGGCCTCAAAGTGACCACCACGGCCATGGGCAGGTGGATTAAAGAATATGACCACCGCGTGAATCCTTTCGGCAACGATTATTACTGGATTCAAGGCGATTATGTGTGCGATGACCCCGCCGACACCTCCACCGATATGTACTGGCTGGAGCGCGGTTGGGGCACCGTCACCCCTTGTCGGCTCGACCAGACGGCTCATTCCGCCTTGCCGGCAGTGGCACACTTGTTACAACTTTGAAGTGGCTCCGATGGCCCTTAAAACACCGCCGGGCGTAATAATTGGGCGAATTGTGGTTGCATTTCGCGAGGATTTTGTAACTTTGCCAAATAAATTAAAAACTTACGAGAAAATAAGATTTTTCTAACATGATGGAAAGAAGAGTCAGAGTACGCTTTGCGCCTTCACCCACCGGGCCGCTGCACATTGGCGGTGTGCGGACGGCGCTGTATAACTATTTGTTTGCCCGCCAGCAAGGCGGCGACATGATATTACGCATCGAAGACACCGACAGCACGCGATTTGTGCCCGGAGCCGAAGAATACATCAACGAGGCATTGGCCTGGCTGGGAATCGGCATTGACGAGGGCGTGCGCGAGGGTGGCCCGTTCGGGCCTTACAAGCAAAGTGAGCGACGCGACATTTACCGGCAGCATGTGAAGCAACTGCTCGACGCGGGGCGAGCCTATATCGCCTTCGATACCCCCGAAGAGCTGGATGCGCGCCGCAAAGAAATAGCCAACTTTCAGTACGATGCTTCCACGCGTGGCATGATGCGCAACTCGCTCACCATGCCGGCCGACGAGGTTCAAGCCCTCATCGACGGTGGCGAGAAATATGTGGTGCGGTTCAAAATTGAGCCAAACCGCGATGTGACCGTGCACGATTTGATTCGTGGCGATGTTACCATCAATTCATCGATTCTCGACGACAAAGTGCTCTACAAGAGTGCCGATGACCTACCCACCTATCACCTGGCCAACATCGTCGATGACCACCTGATGGAGGTGAGCCATGTCATCAGGGGCGAGGAGTGGCTTCCCAGCGCGCCGCTGCATGTGCTGCTTTATGAGGCGTTTGGCTGGGCCGATACCATGCCGCAATTCGTGCACCTGCCCTTGCTGCTCAAGCCCGACGGGAAAGGCAAACTTTCCAAGCGCGACGGCGACAGGCTGGGATTCCCCGTGTTCCCGCTCGACTGGACCGACCCCACCAGCGGCGAGCGCTCAAGCGGATACCGCGAGGCCGGTTACCTGCCCCAGGCCGTGGTTAATTTCTTGGCCCTGCTGGGCTGGAATCCGGGTGATGACCGTGAAATCCTGTCGATGGGCGACCTGATCAAGGAGTTCTCCTTTGAGCATTGTTCGAAGAAGGGTGCCAAGTTTGACTACGAGAAAGGAAAATGGTTCAATCACGAGTATCTGCTTGCTCTCGACGATGCTGAGCTTGCAAGGTTGTTCCGTCCCATTCTTGCCGCCCATGTCGACCATGCCGAGGCGTTTGCCGACGACTACGTCACGCGCGCCGTGGGACTGGTGAAAGCACGCATCAATTTTGTGAAAGACCTTTGGGAACAGGCACGCTTCTTCTTTGTGCGCCCCGACACCTATAGCGAGAAAGACATCCGCAAGCGCTGGAAGGCCGAGACACCGGCCATTATGCGCCAGCTCATAGATGTGCTGCGCGGTGTCGATGATTTCACGTCGGCCCGCACCGAGGAAGTGGTGCTGGGGTGGATTAAAGAGAACGATTTCCACATGGGCAATGTAATGAACGCTTTCAGGCTGACGGTGGTGGGCGAGTGTAAAGGCCCCCACATGTTCGACATCAGCGAGCTGCTGGGCCGAGAGGAGACGATTGCCCGCATCGAGTTGGGCCTGCAACGCATCACAGTGGCCGATGAATAACCACCGCCCGGTCATACTGTTTGCCGCATTGTTGCTGTCGTTGGCCATTACCGGCACTGCGCAAGAGCTGGTGTGGAATGTGGATGCCGATGTGGTGTTCAACAACCGCGAGGGCGGTGACGAGCAGACCCCCGACCAGACATTCCTTTTCACCCGGCTCGCCCCCGAACTGGGTGTGGCGCTTGATGAAGGCCGCCACACGTTCAAGGGTGGCGTGGCATGGTATCAGCCCATTAACGACGGCGGCGAGGGTTACAAGGTGCTCCCCATTGTCTATTACCAATTCCGCCACCGCAAGTGGCAGGTGGCCCTGGGCGCCATGCCCCGCCGGCTGCTGCGTGCCGAGGTGCCGCGATACATGTGGAGCGACTCGCTGCGCTATTGCCAGCCTCGCTTGCGCGGTGCACTGGTGCAGTATGGCGATGCGCGGAACTATGTGGAGCTGGCGCTCGACTGGCGGCAGATGCAGAGCCGAAACCGTCGTGAGGCCTTTGCGGTTCTCGTCAATGCCGATTGGAATCTGGGTGCGGGCATCATGGCCGGCGGCCATGTTCAGTACAATCATCTGGCCAAGCGTAAAGATGCCCCCGAAGGCGAAGGCGTGAACGACGATGTCACCATCAACCCCATGCTGGGATTTGACGCCACACGTTACACTTCGCTCGATTTGCTGCGCGTGGACGTGGGCGCCGTGGTGCAGATGCAGCGTTGCCGTGCTGCCGCCGACGGCTGGCTCACGCCATCGGGATTTGTGGCCGATGCGAGACTGCGGCGAGGGTGGTTCGAGGCCCGCGAGTCGCTTTTCGCCGGTAAAGATCTCTTCCCGCTCTATCCCCAGTTTGGCAGCGAGCTCAATCTGGGCGACCCTTACTACCGCAGCAAGTTCTACAGCCGCACCGAGGTTGTGGCCCACGTGGTGAATACGCGTTTTGTCGACCTTACGGCCTCGCTGAGTTTCCACGCCACCAATCATGTTACCAGCTTTTGGCAGCAGATAGCTTGCCGTTTCTATATTGATAATAACATTTGGCGCCATCGTCGTGACAAAGGCTACTTGCGCGGCGAGCGCCTCCGTTCCACCTTTTGAACCTTAATAACGCACATGGATTTCCTTTATAACACAGGTATTATGGCTTACCGCGCGATGGTGCGTCTGGCATCGGTGCGTAATCGCAAAGCCCGGCTCATGCTGCGCGGGCAAGCTCTCACCATGCGCCGTCTCAAGGCTCATCTCGACCCCGACGCCAGTTACATTTGGATTCATGCGTCGTCGCTCGGAGAGTTTGAGCAAGGCAGGCCCCTGATTGAGAAAATCAGGCGGGAGACCCCCGATGCCCACATCGTGCTCACGTTCTTCTCCCCGTCGGGATTCGAGGTGCGCAAGAACTATGACAAGGTGGACCTGGTGTGCTATTTGCCCTTCGACCTGAGCCATCATGTGACGCAGTTTTTAGACTTGGTGCGGCCCACAAAGGCGATTTTTGTCAAATATGAGTTTTGGGGAAACTATTTGATGGAGTTGCGCCGCCGTGGCATCCCATCCTATGTGATTTCGGCCATTTTCAGGCCCGGTCAGATTTTTTTCAAGCCTTGGGGCGGCATGTTCCGCAAGATTCTCAAGTGTTTCACCACACTTTTTGTGCAGAATGAGCAGTCGGCCCAGTTGCTGCGTTCCATCGGCATCGACCAGGTGGTGGTGTGTGGCGACACTCGCTTCGACCGCGTGGCCGATGTGCGTGCCGCGGCCCGCGAATTTCCTGTGGTGGCGCGCTTTGTCGAGGGTGCCCGGTTCACCCTGGTGATGGGAAGCTCGTGGCAGCCCGATGAGGAAATCGTGATTCCCTATTTCAACGAGCATCCTGAGATGAAGCTCATCATTGCGCCCCATGAGTTTGACCGTGAGCGGTTGCACAACATTCTGTCGATGGTGCGCCGGCCGGCCGGTTTTTATTCTGAAACTTCGGTGGCGCAGGCCGCCCGCCTCGATTGCCTGGTGATTGACAGTTTTGGTATTTTGTCATCACTTTACCGTTATGGCCAGGCGGCTTATGTGGGAGGTGGCTTCGGCTCGGGCATTCATAATGTGAATGAGGCTGCCGTCTACGGTGTGCCGGTGGTCTTCGGCCCCCGACACGGGAAATTTCAGGAGGCGGCCGACTTGATAGCCTGCGGTGGCGCGCACAGTATCGACAGCCCCGAGGCCTTTGCCCGCGTGATGGACACCTTGCTCACCGACGGGCAAGCCCTCGCCGCAAGTGGCAAGCAGGCCGCCGATTACATTCAGTCGCATCTGGGTGCCACTCAAGTGGTTTACGATTATATTTTCGGGGGCGGTGATTTACAGAAACCGGTTAAAAATGAATAAAAATTCATGCTTTGTATGCAACTTTTTGGTAAACTGACCAAAAAGTTGTATCTTTGCAAAGTAAAACAAAACAATAAATTACTATTACGAAACTAATAAGAGTATGAAAAACAAGCGTAACAGATTGCAAGTGGTACTTGATTTGCTACAGCATCACCAAGTAAGTAGTCAGCAAGAATTAGTGAATCTGTTGGCCGAGCAAGATATCCATGTGACTCAGGCAACCTTGTCGCGCGACTTGCGCTCGCTGCGTGTGACGAAAATTGCGACCGACAACGGCTCGTTCATGTATATCATCCCCAATAACAACGACTTGCACGACTCGTTGCTCATGAGCGGGCAGTCGGTTCCCAAGACGGCACACCAGTACGGCTTTGTGTCGATTGAGTTCTCGGAAAACATAGCCGTTATTAAGACACGAAACGGTTATGCCACGGGGCTGGCTTATGACATCGACATGAGCAAGATGCCGGAGATTCTTGGCACGATAGCCGGAGCCGACACGGTGTTCGCCATTTTGCGTGAAGGCGTGACGCACGAGGAGGCAAGGCTGGCATTGCACCGTTTTATCGAGATAAATCCTATTGATTCATGATAAAAACCGGCATTATAGGTGACGAGTCGTCCACAATGGCATGGCTCATAGAGTTGTTGCTGCTGCACCCCGACATGAAACTCAGCTGGGTTTCCGATGCTCAAGGACAGCTGACCGGCAAGCAAGTGGCGCAGGTGTTTCCCCGTTTTGTGGGCGACACGGCGTTGGCCTTTGTCAGTGTTCCCCCGCTTGATGCCACCGATTTGGTTTTTCTGTGCTGTGAAGATGGCTTGAAGCGTTTGCCGCAGGAATTGCCCTCGTCGCTGCGTATTATAGATATGAGTCCCAGCCGCCTGTGCCCCGACGGCTACACCTATGGCCTGTGCGAGATGAACCGCAAGTTCATGGTGCATGACTGCTATCGCGTGGCCTGCCCGTCGGGCAGTGCCATGGGGGTGCTGCTGGGTCTGCTTCCGCTGGCGCGCCGTGGGTTTCTCACCTCTGATGTGGAGGTTACCTCGACCATCCATTGCATGCCCGGCAAGAAAACGTATCCGATGCCGGAGTCGAATGCCGACCCCGAGAGCCTGGAATATGTGCTGGGGGTGTTGCAGCCCGGATTTGACAAGCACCTGCGCATGAGTTGCGTGCGGCAGTCGCCGCAGGATTGTGTGGAAGGCGTTGCCACTCACTTGGAAGTGCCGGGCTGCGGGTTGCCGCTCGACGAACTTAAGCAAATATTTGTCGACTATTACGACGACCACAATTTTGTCTTCGTAACCGACCGGCGATTGCCGCTCCATGCCGTGGCTGGAACCAATAAGTGCTACGTCAGCCTTGAAAAAGAAGGCGACCGCCTGCTCATCGACACCATTCTCGACACGCGCCTCAAGGGCACTGCCGGCACTGCCGTGCATGTGATGAACCTGCTTTTCGGGCTTCATGAGCGTGTGGGGCTGGCTCCGCTGCTCTCATGAGCCGCTGATTGAATAATCAACCATTAAAACCCTGTTATCACAATGGCAGTAAACAAAGTTATCCTTCTGGGCCGCGTGGGTAAAGACCCCGATGTGCGCTATGTGGCGCAGAATCAGCCCATTGTTTCCTTTACGCTGGCCACCACCGACCATGCCTACACCCGCCAGGACGGCACTGCAGTGCCCGAGCGCACCGAGTGGCACAATATCGTGATGTGGGGAAAGAATGCCGAGGTAGCCGAGAAATACGTGCGCCGAGGCACGCAACTCTACATCGAGGGGAAATTGCGCACTCGCTCGTGGGAGGACCGCAATCAAATCAAGCGCTATGTCACCGAGATTATGGTCGACACGTTTGAACTGCTGGCGCGCCCGCGCGAGTCGGAACAGCCTATGGCCAATCCGCCTGCGGCCCTGCCCTGAACGTGCAGTGTGTAGCACAATAATATAATCACCCCCGTCATGTAAAGCCATGGCGGGGGTGAATTGTGTGTGTGGAGAAGGGTGGCCGGCATCAGCGCAGCTCACGGGCCACTTCTTGTGCTTTCAGATGCAGCTGGTTGGCCATGTCGATGTTGCTGGCCCCCAGATTGGGCACGGCCAGGATGTTGCCCACGGCCGCGGGGATGTCGTTGGTGCCGATTTCGCCAGTGTTGATTTCACCCAGCATGTAGGTGAACAGCTCATTCAGTTCTTGCTCGCTCACATTGTAGTTCCAGGCCGCCGCCTCTTCCATCGTGACGCGGCGTACGCCCAGATTGCCCGAGCAGTCCACCGGGATGATGGCCACATCGGGGTAGGCGGCCTGCAGCAGCTGCAACTTGTTGCTGTTGTCGCGGAAGGCCTGGATGAGTTTGTCGGCCCCGGTGTAGCGGTAGCTGGTCTTACCGCGGGTGACATCGTTCTTGTGGCAGGTGAGCAGGTCGTTGTAGACCATCACCACCGTAATTTTCTTCATGCCTTCGGCCTTGGCGCGGTCGATGACGCGTTCCAGCTGGTTGGGGCCGGTGAGGGCCGCGTCGTAGACCAGTCCGGCCTTGTTCAGCTTGAGCTGGCGCACAGCGGTGCTCTTGCCGCTGGCCGGCGGGCCGGTGACCACCACCAGGTCGGTCTTTCCCTGGCGCAGTGCTCGATGCAGCATCACGTTGTAAATGCTGTCCACCACCATTTGCTCGGCGGCTTCATAGTCGGCAGCATTCGAGCCGATGTAGCCGATGGGGCGCAGCATGGCGCGCACCTCGTCGGGGTCGATTTTGTTGCCGGCGCTGCCCAGGTATTTATCCACGAGCAAGCCCATGCGGGGCTGGGCCCATGCCACGGCCCCCTCACCGATGAGCTGCGGCTGCGGCGCCTCGATGGTGAGGTCGGTGGGGTGACGGTTGATGCGGTTGTGGCGCCTGATATCCATCAGTTTCAGCTGGTTGAAATAGGAGTCTCCGGGCTGCTGGTAACGGGCGTTGCCGGCCGGGTCGGGGGTGAAAAGCATGAGCGAATTCTCGCCCTTGTCGACAAATTTCACCCATCCGCGCTGCGACAGGTGATACTCGCTGTCGCCCATCACGGCGTTCACCAGGCAGTTGGTGTCCCACATGCGTTGTCCGGTGTCGCAGGTATAGTTGGTGTAAACGGCCTTGATGGGGTTGAGCTGCGTGTCCGACAGGTCGACCAGCACATCGCGTGGCACATAGTCCATGGCGTCGCCGATGTTGCTGGGCGACATGATGAGCTCCACATTTTTGGGCAACCGGTTGTAGAACACGGCCGATTGCTTGGATGCAGCGCGCATGTTGTAACCGCACAGGCTGTCGCCGGCCTCGAAGCGCCCCGACTGGATGTAGATGGCTTTTACCTTGCGGCTCATCAGTTCCTCACCGCTGAGTGTGGAATACTGGTCGGCGCCGCTTTCCAGCAGTTGGGCCAGCGTGGTGGCGAACCCGATGGCCACAATCACCACCGAGTGGTCCTGTGCCTGCGACAGCAGCTGGCGATAGAGCTTGTAGCCATCGGGCAGCGTGCTGGTGTCGAGCGAGCGCTTGAACAGGGGGTTGCCCTGCGCGTCGGTCAGGTCGCAGATGCCGTTGTAGGGGATGAAGCAGCGGGGGTTTTTCACGCCGTTGCGCTCCAGGCCCACGGGTATGTCGGGGTGTCCGTAGTAGGTGTTGAAGATGTCGACCACGCCGGCATTTTTCTCACCTTCGCGGTCCACGATGATACCTTTCAAGTCCACCAGCCCGTCGTCAATATAGTGATTGAGCATCATCAGGGCGAACAAGTCGTCGGTGGAACTGCCGAAGTCCGAGTCAAGAATCATCTGCACGGGCTTGGGCTTGGCGGTGGGGTAGACGGCGGCTTGCTGAGCTGCGCCGGCAGTGCGGCAGGCGTTCAGGCCCCAGAGCAGGAGTAATGCAGTGATTGCTGTGAGCACATGGCTGCCGACGAAGCGGTTTTTGTTGTAGTTTCTTTTCATAATAATTATTGTTTGGATGGTTTTTTGCGGGATGTGGATTTCTTGCGCGTGTCGGGTTTCAAGCGCAAAATCTGCACCGAGCGGGCGGGGATGTAGAGCTTGAGCCATCCCAGATGGGCCGGAGCGTAGAGCGGGTCGGGCTGGGTGAGGTGTTTCACGCCCTCGTCGATGTTCCCGTAGCCGCCGTAGCGGGCGTTGTCGCTGTCCATCACGCCTTCGTACTCGCCTTCGGGCGCCAGGATGCCATAGTCGGTGAACGACTGCACGGGATTGAAGTTGAACACGAAAACCAGGTTACCTCGCTTGAATGCCAGCACTTGGTCATCGTCCTTGTCCCACAACTTCTGGATGGGCAGGGCCTGGAAGTTGTGGGTGCCGCCTATCAAGTGCATGATGTCGCGGTCCCAGTTGTTCAGGTATTGGTACTTGAGGTCGCCGCGGTCCACCAGGCTCCACTGCCGGCGGGCGTACTTGTGGCTCCAGCCGTTGCCCTCGCGCGGGAAGTCGATCCATTCGGGATGCCCCCATTCGTTGCCCATGAAGTTCAGGTAGCCGCCATTGATGGTGGATGCTGTCACCAGTCTTATCATCTTGTGCAGCGCCATGCCCCGGTCCACCACACCGTCGTGGTCGCCCACCATCATGTGCCAGTACATCTCTTTGTCGATGAGCCTGAAGATGATGGTTTTGTCGCCCACCAAGGCCTGGTCGTGGCTCTCGGCGTAGCTGATGGTTTTCTCGTCGGCGCGGCGATTGGTCAGTTCCCAGAATATCGATGTGGGCTTCCAGTCCTCATCTTTCTTCTCCTTGATGGTCTTGATCCAGTAGTCGGGTATTCCCATGGCCATGCGGTAGTCGAAGCCGATGCCGCCGTCCTCGAAGGTGCGTGCCAGGCCGGGCATGCCGCTCATTTCTTCGGCGATGGTGATGGCGTGGGGGTTCACCTGGTGGATGAGCACGTTGGCCAGTGTCAGGTAGGTGATGGCGTTGGTGTCTTCGCCGCCGTTGTAATAGTCGTCATAGCTGCCGAAGGCCTGCCCCAGGCCGTGGTTGTAGTAGAGCATCGACGTCACGCCGTCGAAGCGGAAACCGTCGAATCGGTATTCCTCAAGCCAGAACTTGCAGTTCGACAGCAAGAAGTTCAGCACGGCGTTTTTGCCGTAGTCGAAACACAGCGAGTCCCACGCGGGATGCTCGCGGCGGCCGTCGCCGTAGAAGTACTGGTCGTAGCTGCCGTCGAAGCGCCCCAGGCCCTCCACCTCGTTTTTCACAGCGTGAGAGTGCACGATGTCCATAATCACGGCCACGCCGGCTGCGTGGGCGTCGTCGATGAGCTGCTTCAGCTCGTCGGGGGTGCCGAACCTGCTCGATGCGGCGTAGAAACTCGACACATGATAGCCGAATGACCCGTAGTAGGGATGCTCCTGGATGGCCATGATTTGGATGGCGTTGTAGCCGCCGGCCACCACGCGGGGCAACACATTGCGGCGGAATTCGTCGTAGGAGCCCACGGCCTCCTTGTCCTGTCCCATGCCGATGTGACACTCATAGATGAGCAGCGGTGCCACGTTGGGGACAAAGTCTTTCACCTTGAACTCGTAGGGCCGTTCCGGAGCCCACACCTGAGCCGAGAAAATCTTGGTGACATCGTCTTGCACCACGCGGGTGGCATAGGCAGGAATGCGTTCGCCCTCGCCGCCCTGCCAGTGAACGCGCAGTTTGAACAAGTCGCCATGTTTCATGGCGCGCTCGGGCAGCACCAGCTCCCAGTTGCCGTCGTTCAGTCGCTTCATGCGGTAGGGGGCACATTCGCGCCAGTCATTGAACTGTCCTATCACATAGATGTCGGTGGCGTTGGGCGCCCACTCGCGCAGCACCCATCCCCGGTCTTCAGTGCGGTGCAGGCCGTAATAGTGGTGGGCGTTGGCAAAATCGCACAGCGGGCATTGGCCGCCGGTGAGTTCAGCGATTTTATTCACAGCGTCTTGATGACGTCCCTCGATGGCTTGTGCGTAAGGTTCAAGCCACGGGTCGTCCTTGATGATGGCCAGTGTGGGTTGTTTTTTCTCGGGTTTCTTGGCTGAACTTGTCTTTCTCATAGCAGGTTTTTGTTCGGTTTATATGGCAAAGATACAAATAAATTGGCAATTATTGCGTGATTTGTGTTCTAAAGTGTCACAAATCTCCCGGCAAGCCATCATGGCTTGTTTCAAACTGCGGGAAAGTGCCGTAATCGTGCGAAAACTCGGTGTTGAAATTGTGCCGGGCCGCGCGGGTGGCACAGCCTGCGCGCAGGTGGCCGGGGCCACTGGCGAATCATGGATTTTGTCAATATTGCTCATAAAAATTATTTTAGGGTTCCGGCTGCAAAATTAACTGCGGCGGCTGCGGCGCGTCACATCAAAAAAATACTCCTCCCCTAAGTTAGGGGAGGTGCCCGAAGGGCGGAGGAGTGTGTGATGACAGCATGGGTGGCATCTTCGCCGTGTGGCACACGCCCCCGGCCCTGCGGGGTGTGTGATGCGTCGAAGACGCATTATTTGACAGAGCCCCATGTTTCGGCGCCGCCACGGCGGCAAACATGGGGTTGATGATGACGGTTTCACGGATTGTTCCTCGGAGAGGCACAATCAATACGCCCGGTTTTCCCCAGGTTTGGCGCATTCATGCGCCGAAACCTGGGGCTTTGTCAGCTTGTGCGTCTCCGACGCACGGTTGCCAAATCCTCCCCTAAGTTAGGGGAGGTGGCGCGTAGCGACGGAGGAGTGTGTCACTCCTGCATGGTGGCCAGCGTCGCCGCGTGGCACACGCCCCCGGCCCTGCGGGCCACCCCCTCTACCTTAGAGGGGGAGCTGCCCTGCACGCGTGCAGTAGAATGAGTAGAAAAGTAGAAAAACGGAAAAATTTGGGTTTCAGCAATGGTTTTGAGGCAGGCGTTGCGGTCAACAATTATAAAATTCTATTTTTTATACAAATTATATATATATAATTTGTATTTTTACTATTTTTATATCTATTGATAGATTTACTGAGTGCCCGGCAGGCATCTCGATAAATTCTATTTTCTATTTTTTCTACTATTCTACTGTGCACGTGTATGCCCACACGGCGACGCTGCAGCAATGCTGTGTGACATCTGACAAGAACGATTGCGGTGCTTTTTCCCTTCAGAAAAGATGTGTTTTTTGAACTCCGGCTCAAAATATTTGCAAAATCCGTCCAAAATGCGAAATTTCCACTAAATTTGCAGTTGTCATAGGGGTGATTGGTTTTTTTTGTTAAGGTTTTGATTTTCAGCTAAAAATTTCAGAAATCATTTCACTCCTGCAAATTTTATTCACTCTTTTTATGCCGAGCTCTCGTTAAATGATAATTGACATGGTGCCAACAGAAATGGAATATGGTGTAATCTATGTATTCACCAACTTGTACACGCCGCCGGCCTTGCTTAACGACTACATAGCCAGCGCAGGGCAAGCCAGCGGACAGGCTGAAGCCTTGCAGCGCTTCGAGGTCAAGGTGAAATATGTCGACACTCCCCCCATGCTGATGGCCCGGCGATTCAATGCCGGCAACATCGGCAAGGCGGCGGTCATCACCAGTCCCGTGTGCGGCGACATGAACATCGACATGCATCTGATAGAAGAGTTTGTCGGCCGACTGTTCGACTTTAGCGACGTTGACAATGGCGACCTCCACCTTCGGCTCGACGATTTCTTGACACCTGAGCAGAAGGTGCAGTGGCAAAACCAGCTCGAGCGGCCCGACATCGGAGCCAAACTCGAGCATGCCCGCCTGCACGCCGAGAGCGCAGCCAATCTTGCTGAGCGCCCCACCACAATCGACCCCGAGGAGCGCGACCTCAACGAAGCCGAACGCTTGCGCAAACAGATGCTGAACGTGGTGGGTCAACTGGTGGTCAACTACGTATCGCTCACGCACAGTGACCCGCATCAGCTGCTGGGCGACACCCTGCGCGACACGCCTATCGTCTTCGCCACGCAGCGACTGAGCCAGCTGACGATTGACAGCGACCTGCACCTTAGGCTCTCCACATTCGGCAACGCCGAAATTCCCTTGCATCCGCTGAGCAAAGCGCTCTACATACTTTTCTTGCTGCACCCCGAGGGCATCGAGCTGAACCGCATCGACGAGCACCGGCAAGAACTTGAACAAATCTACAACATCATTATGCCCGTGCGCGACGACGAGGCCACCGAGCGCATCATCGGCAACGTGCTCAACCCCTTGACCGGCACCCTGAATCAGAACCTGTCGCGCATCAAGCGGTTCTTCCGCACCGTAATCATCGACGACACCGTGGCCCGGCAGTACTACATCACCGGCAAGCGCGGCCAAGCCTATGGCATCACCCTGCCGCGACACCTGGTGACCATGCCCGGCGCATTTGTCGGATTGCACTGATTTACAGCCTGTTGAAATTTGCAATATTGCAAAAATCATCGTTTGTTTCGTGTGGATAGTAATTTTGCAATGTCGAAACGACAAAGCATATCAACCCTTATTATTCACAAATAAAAAAAACTAACAAACGATGAATTACACGATGAATGATCTGCTCAACGGAGCTGGAGTGATGGCTCGCAGCGTATTCGGTCGCCGCAATGAGTACCACCTTCAATTCAACCATGAGGAAGACGGCTGTTGGTACATCGACTTTCCCGGTTGGCCCTTCGACCACCACAACTTGATGATGGTGGCCGGTGCCGACAAGTTGTGCGACTTCCTGAGCAGCGACGACAAGTATGCCCACGTCGACGTCATCCCCGCCAACCGCGAGGAAGACCACCCGGGCTACGCCAAACTGGTGCAGAAGGAGCACTCGCTCACTGGCGGCAGCACCTACCAGGTCACCGGCCTCGAAGGCTTCGAACGCGACATCTGGCTCTGCCCCGTGACGCTCTTCGTGCTTGGCCGCTACCCCAAGTACCTCTATATCCGCAAGTCGCCCACCACTTGAGTTGCGGAATCAGACTAATCTGATGCCAATATGCCGAAGTCGCCGGGTGGCACACACGTGCGCAGTAGAAAAAGTAGAAAAATAGAAATCACCGCCCCCGGCCCTGCGGGCCACCCCCTCTATCTTAGAGGGGAAATCTCAACTCCTCCCCTAAGTTAGGGAATGGTGGCGCGTAGCGACGGAGGAGTGTGTGAGCCCTGTGTGGTGCCATCGTCGCCGGAGGGCACACTCCCTCGGCCTTCGGCCACTCCCCCTAACTTAGGGGGAGAGTTGGGTGGCCAGCGTCGCCGCGTGGCACACGCCCCCGGCCCGGCGCGCGTGCAGTAGAAAGAGTAGAAAAAGTAGAAAAATAGAAAAAATCAATTTTTTTGACCATTTTTTGTTGTGAGTTCAAAAAAATGTATTACCTTTGCAGTCGCAAATCGAAAATGATGTGCATGACTCCGTAGCTCAGCTGGTAGAGCAATTGACTCTTAATCAATGGGTCGTGGGTTCGAGTCCCACCGGGGTCACCAGTCGAGGGCCGCTTGTTAAGAGCGGCCCTCGGTGTTATAGGGGCGGATGATGATTCTCCCCCGAGGAAAGTTTAACGCGGAAATAGTGTTTCAAGGCCTCATAAAGGGCGGTGTTGATGGTTTTCAAGCGCGGCCGGGGCAAGGTGAGTCACAGCTTCACGCCGTGCTGGCGCGCCTCGGTGTCGATGCGCTTGATCAGCGAGTCGATTTGTTGTCCCAGCTCGGGGGTATAGTAAGCTCCGGCCTGATAGAAGTTTTTCACCATCTTGACGCCCTCAATCAGGTTATTCACCTCCTGTGGGTTCCGGTAGGCAAAGTCCTCGCTGTCGTATTGCCAGTTGGGTGCCAGATTGTTTAGGTTGTTCATCAGCTCGCCGGGTTCCTGGTTGGCGATGGTCAGAGCCGTCTCGTTGACGTACTGCCGGGCCATGTCGCGCTCGCTGCCGGTGAGCCCTTCGTCATCCATCCAGGTCACATCGTCAATCATCCACTCGTTGTCCACGAGCAGCAGATGCACCTTGTAGCGGATGCTGTAGCACCCGGGGTCGAAGTAGGTCATCTCCACGTCGGCATGTGTGGCATCGGGAACTTTTACATCCACGATTCGCACCGCCGCCTTGTCGGGGTCGCACACGTCGAGCACCTTGCCGCACCAGTCGAAGCCAGCGTATCCCTCCATGAAGTCGGGCAGGATGGCGGCGCGATGCTCGGCCTCATAGAACTCGGGTGAGAAGATGAGCCGCGTGTCGTAGATTTCCTGCATCTGGGTCACCCGCTGGCGGATGTAGGATTCACTATGCTTGTCGGCAGTGGCTGTTGTGGCTGTTGTGGCGGTGTTGCTGCCGGTATTGCCTCCTGAGCATGCGGTTGCCATCAGTGCAAGGCTGGAAAAGAGAAGGAAAAAGACTTTTTTCATCGTTTTGAGGGGTTTTGGGGTGAGTTATATAGCCCAAAGATACTAATTTATTTTAAATAAGGTCGAAATGTGGAAAAATTTCATTATTTTTGGAAAATAATCAACGTCTGAAGTTATGGCAAAAAAGGATAAACTGAAATCGTTTCAGCAAGAGCGTCGTGAGTTTCACGACCGAGTCATCAATTTTTTTAACAATGCCGACAACGCTCCCTACAACTACAAGCAGGTGAGTGCGGCCGTGGGGGCCAACACCCCCAAGCGCCGGGCCCTCATCGTCGAGATTCTGGAGCAACTGTCGGTCGCCGGCTTTGTGGCCGAGGTGGAGACGGGCCGTTTCTGCGCCATCAACCGCTCCACCATGGCCGAAGGGGTGTTCATCCGCCGGAGCAACGGCAAGAACAGCGTCGACATCGGCATCCCCGACGGCGAACCCATTGCCGTGGCCGAGCGCAACTCCATGCATGCCCTGAACGGCGACAAGGTGCTGGTGCACATCAGCGCGGCACGCCAAGGCCTGAAGCCCGAAGCCGAGGTGGTGAAAATCCTGGAACGGAAGGAGCAGCAATTTGTGGGCACGCTGGAGGTGAAGAAATACTTTGCACGCCTGGTGACCGACAGCAAGTTCTTGGCTACCGACATCTTTATCCCGCTCGACAAACTCAAAGGCGGCACCACCGGCGACAAGGTGGTGGTGCGCATCACCGACTGGCCTGAGGAAGCCAGCAGCCCCGTGGGCGAGGTGGACGACGTGCTGGGCCGAGCAGGAGAGAACAATGCCGAAATCCATGCCATCCTGGCCGAGTTCGGACTGCCCTACAAATATCCCGAGAATGTGGAGCGCGCCGCCAACAAAATCGAGCCCGGCATCACCGATGAGGAAGTGGCCCGCCGCGTCGACATGCGGCAGGTGACCACCTTCACCATCGACCCTGCCGATGCCAAGGACTTTGACGACGCGCTGTCGCTGCGGCAGCTGCCCGGCGGCAACTGGGAGGTGGGCGTGCACATTGCCGATGTAACGCATTATGTGAAGCCCGGCAGCGTCATCGACAAGGAAGGCTATGAGCGGGCCACGAGCGTTTACCTGGTGGACCGCACCGTGCCCATGCTGCCCGAGCGGTTGTGCAATTTCATCTGCTCACTGCGCCCCCATGAGGACAAGCTCACTCACTCGGTCATCTTTGAGATGGACGCCGAGGCTCGGGTGAAGCGTTACAAAATTTGCCACACGGTCATCAACAGCGACCGCCGGTTCTCCTATGAGGAGGCGCAGGCCATCCTGGAGAGCGGGCAGGGCGACCTCGCCGCCGAGTTGGCCACGCTCAACGGGCTGGCCAAGCAGTTGAGGCAGCGCCGCTTCGAGGATGGCGGGTCGGTGTCGTTTGAGCGTGAGGAAATCAAGTTCGAGATTGACGACACGGGCCGACCCATCGCCGTGCATGTGCATGAGGCACAGGATGCCAACAAACTCATCGAGGAGTTCATGCTGCTGGCCAACCGCACCGTGGCGGCCCATGTGGGCAAGGTGGCGCCGGGTAAAACGGCCAAAGCCTTCGTCTACCGCATCCACGATGTGCCCGACTATGACCGCCTTGTGAATTTGGCCGATATCGCGGCCCACTTCGGCTACAAGATTAAAATCAAGGGCAGTGCCCGCGTGGTGAACAAGTCCATCAACCAGATGATTGAGAAGTCGAAGGGCAAGCCCGAGGAGCAGTTGCTGTCGATGCTGGCCATCCGCGCCATGTCCAAGGCCATTTACTCGCCCGACAACGTGGGCCACTACGGGCTGGGATTTGACTACTACACTCACTTCACATCGCCCATCCGCCGCTACCCCGACATGATGGTGCACCGCCTGCTCGACCGTTATGCGGCCCGCGGCAGCCGCAGCGTGGCGGCCGACGTGCTTGACGACCAGTGCAAGCACGTGAGCGCGCAGGAGCAGCTTGCCGCCAGCGCCGAGCGTGCCAGCATCAAGTACAAAGAGGTGGAGTACATGGGCGAGCGGCTGGGCAAAGTCTACGACGGCCACATCAGCGGCGTTACCGAGTGGGGCATCTATGTGGAAATCGACGAGACCCACTGCGAGGGCATGGTGTCGCTGCGCGACATGGACGACGACTTCTACGAGTTCGACGAGAAAAACTACTGCGTCATCGGCCGCCGCCGCGGGCACCGTTATCAGCTGGGCGACCCCATCCGAGTGCAGGTGGCCCGTGCCGACCTGATTAAGAAGCAACTGGACTATGTGGTCATCGACGACAAGCACCCTGCCGGCTGGCATCGTGTGGACCGCGCGCCCATCACCCAGCAGAACAGCGGTGTGGCGGCGAAGGCTGGAAAAGACGACCAGCGGCGTGCCCAATATGAGGGCGGCCATGCGTCGCGCCGGCAAAAACGTGGCAAGCGCGGTGACTCGGCACGCCGTGGCGCGGCTTCCAAAGGCCGTGGCAACGGCAAGCGCCGCCGCTAATGGTATAAAGGCAAGGCATTGAAGACGGATGCCGGTGGCCCGGGCTACTCTGCCCAGCCACCGGCATGAGTTTCAGCAAAAGCAAAACAAATTTGTGAATGTGTTCGGTTTGCCTTATCTTTGCAGTGATTATTGGTGAACTAACTAATTAAACCTACAAAAATAACTTCAAAAACATGATTTATCCTATTCTTACGCCTGAAGAGGCTGCCGAATTTGTACAAAACGGTCACACCATCGGTGTGTCGGGATTCACCATTCCCGGTAACCCTAAAAAAGTGCCTGTGGCTATCGCCGCAAAAGCTCGCCGAGAGCATGAGGCGGGACGCGAGTTCAGGATTAACCTGTTCAGCGGTGCGTCGACCAACGACTACACCGACGGTGAGTTGTCGCGTGCCCATGCGCTCAATTTCCGCGCGCCCTATCAGTCGCTGCCCGAGTTGCGCAAGCACATCAACGCCGGCGAGTTGCACTACAACGACCGTCACCTGAGTGAGATGGCACAGGAGTTCCGTTATGGCTATTATGGCAAGATGGACATCGCCATCATCGAGGTGCAGAGTATCACCGACGAGGGCGACTTGATTCTCGGAACAGCTGTGGGCAACAGCCCCACATGGCTGAAGGTGGCCGACAAGGTGATTATCGAGATGAACGACCAGATTCCCGAGAGCATCCGCGGGCTGCACGACATCTATGTGCCCCTGGACCCGCCATGCCGCCGCGAGATTCCCATCTACTCCGCTCACGACCGTGCCGGAACAGTGACCGCCCATGTCGACCCCAAGAAGGTGATAGGCGTGGTGCCCACGTCCATGCCGCTGGGCAAGGAAGAGGCCTTCACTCCTGTCGACGACACCACACGCCGCATCGGCGAGAACGTGTGCGCTTTCCTCATCAACGAGATGAAGCAAGGCCGCATGCCCAAGACGTTCCTCCCCATCCAGAGCGGTGTGGGCAATATCGCCAACGCTGTGCTCGACGCACTGGAGTCGAGTACCGAGATTCCGCCCTTCGAGATGTACACCGAGGTGGTGCAGGACAGCGTGCTCAAGCTGCTGGAGAGCGGACGATGCAAATTTGCCTCGACGTGCTCCATGACGTTCTCGCACGAGGCCATGATGGAATTCTTTGCCAATGTTGACAAGCTGCACGACAAGCTGCTGATGCGTCCCAGCGAGATTTCGAACAACCCCGAGGTGATTCGCCGCATCGGCGTCATCTCGATGAACACTGCCATCGAGGCCGACCTGTTCGGTAACATCAACTCGTCGCATGTGGGCGGCACCCGACTGATGAACGGTATCGGCGGCTCGGGCGACTTCACCCGCAATGCCTACACGTCCATCTTCATGTGCCCCAGCATCAAGAAGGACGACTGCATCAGCACCATCGTTCCCATGGTCACCCATGTGGACCACACGTTGCACTCGGTGGATATCATCGTTACCGACCAAGGCGTGGCCGACCTGCGCTTCAAGGATCCCATCCAGTGCGCACACGAGATTATCGAGAAAGCCGCACACCCCGTCTACCGGCCGCTGCTGCGCGAGTATCTGCATCTGTGCGAGAAGCGGGGCGGGCATGTGCTCATGGATCCCGACATCGCACTGGCCTTCCACAGCGCTCTCGTTAAAGAAGGCGATATGCGCAAGGTGAACTTCGGTAAATAATGTTTCTCCCAGGGCATGCTCAAGGCATGCCCTGCGGTTTTTTTCTTAATCATCCTAAACACACAACTAATTATTACGCTTGACTTATGAAATACTACATTGCAGAAAATGGCCAGCCCGCAGGCCCCTTCGAGGTGAATGAACTGCTGGCGCACGGCATGACCGTCAACTCGCAGGTGTGGTGCGAAACGATGGAGAACTGGACTGCCGCCGGGCAAGTGCCCGAGTTGATGCCACTGCTGGGCATCGAGCCCCAGCCGGCGGTGCTGCCCGAGCAACCGGCTTACCAACCCGAGCAACCGGCTTACCAACCCGAGCAGCAAGCCTATCAACCCGAGCAACCGGCTTATGAGCCCCAGCAACAGCAGGCCTACCAGCCCCAGCAACAGCAAGCCTACCAGCCCCAGCAACAGCAGGCCTACCAGCCTCAGCAGCAGGCCTACCAGCCCCAGCAACAACAGGCCTACCAGCCCCAGCAGCAACCCTATCAGCAGGGCCAGCCCAGTGGCGGATATGCCCAGCCCCAGTATGCCCAGCCGCAGTACGCCCAGCCATTGCCCGCGATTCCCAAGAACTGGATGACCGAGTCGGTGCTGATTGTCATTTTGAGCGCTCTGTGCTGCTGTAACCCCATCAGTTTTATAACCGGCATTGTGGCTCTTGTCAATGCCGGCAAGGTGAAGAGCGCTTATGAGCGCGGCGATATGTTCACCGCCCAGGAGTCGTCGAAAAGCGCCAAGACGTGGACACTGATCTCACTGGTAATCATGTTGCTGTCGGTAGTGGTGGGAATAGTCATTTTGATGACGTCTCCCGCATTTATGGAATCGATTAGCCAGGCTATGCAGGAAGTGCAATAACCGGCCCACCGCCACCTCATCAACCGTTGAACAAAGAGCGCCTGCCGCAGAAATCGCGGCAGGCGCTCTTGTCTATTGATGACCAAAAGGTCTTATTTGTTCACCCAGTTCATGTTCCAGATGGCCACGCGGTCCTTGTTGGATGTCGAGGCCGACGGGCACAGGTTGGTGATTTCAATCACGAAATCGCCGCTCACGTCCATCGTTTCACTGAAACTGTAAACCTCAAACTTGGTGACCGGATTCTTGGTCACAGTGTAGGTCTTGACCACCTTGGCGCCTTGCTTGATGTCGACGCGGAACGAGATGGCCGTTTCGTTATAGGCTGCACCGTATTTGAATTCAAGCTTGGTGATACCATTCTTCAAGGTGGGGGAAGTGAGGGTGCCCACGGTCGATGTCTTGCCGTTGAGACATGGAGCCATGGCCCATGCGCTGGGGTTGGCATCGCTGTGACCGATAAATGTGAACACGGGGTTCGAGTCTTGGTCGCCACCGCTCAGAATGTTGCAGTTCACGGCCTTCCAGCCTTGGGTGCTGGAGTAGGTGCCATAGGTGCCGATGGCTTCACCGTTGTTGAACGTCTCGAAGTCGCCACGAGTGCCCGACGCGGGAGTGGGTCCGGGATCGGGAGTGGGCTCACTGCCGCCGCTGCCCTTGCCGAATTTCACATCATCGACGCACCAGGTAGCGTAGTTGGCGTCGCTGGTTGCCTCAAAGCGGAAGCCGATGAAGTAGGTGCCGTTGTAAGCGCTCAAATCCAGGTCGCCGCTCTGTGCCCAGCTGCTGTAGCCGCTGGCGGGAGCTGTGGCGATGGTGGGATTGAGTTTAGCCTTGACGGTGGCTTTCTCGGGGTCGGAGTTGTCGAGCACATACACCTCGAAGTGGCTGGTGGTGCTGCCATATCCGTTGACCTGAGTGCGGAAGTTGAGAATCTTGTTGGCGGCGTCCTTGATGTTGAGCGCCGGGGTGATGAGCCATGAATCGAACGGCGGAGTGCCCTTGTAGCCTGTCATGGCGGCGTAGGCGTTATTGTCGTAGGAGGTCTTGTACCAAGCCTTGTCGCCCTTCACCTTCACATTGAACCAGTCTTCGGGGATGCCGTTCTCGAATCCTTCCTCGAGCTCGGTGAGGCCACCCACCACGATGGTGAGCTGGAACTCGTCGGTAGAGCCGCTGTTGCCGGTGATACCATGGGTCCCCATGAACGGTGCGAAGGTTCCCTTGACATAGATTTTGGTCTTGTAGAGGGCCTCGTTGTCGCGCAGGTTGGCCTGCTGACGGAACTTGCTGCCCTGCGGCAGAGCCACCACCAGACACTTGCTGATGTCCTTGCAGTCGGGCTCGGGTGCGATGACCAGTGTGTTGTCGAGCGTGGTGGGAGCTTGCCACTCAATGCTGGCGTTGCCGCTCACCGAAGTGATTTCGGGTGCCACGGCGCCCACCATGTAGCCCTCGACCCATCCGCTGCGTCCGCTGTTCTGATAGGTGATACCGTCTTCCACCGAATAGGGGTTCTTCAGCAGGCCTTTGGTGTCGGTGGTGAAGCCGATGCAGTCGTCGGCATCGCGCAGATAGAGCTGCCATGTGCCGGCACGGGTGTTGCTGGTGGCGTAGTAGCTGAGCAGGCCCACCACATCGCCTTCTCCCATGGGGAGCATGTCGGCGCGGAAGCTGGCGTAGTTGCTGTTGCGCACCACCAGTGAGTTGCCGTTGGCATCAATAAGGGTGCGGTTGGTGGTGGCGTCTTCGTTGGCGAAGGTTGCCGTTCCGTCGGCTTCCTGAAACTTTACGCCATTGATGCGCACCAGCTGGCCTTCCCACTTGCGCAGAGTCTCGCCGTCGGTCTTGCCCTGGAAGTCGGCGATGGAAACGGTGACGGTGTCAACCTTCGAGGGGTCGGGCAGGCCGTTGATTTCGGCTGCGGCTTCCCACATCTCAAAGGGAAGGAACGTGGCCTCCCACACACTGCCCTGGGTGTAGTACTGCGGAAATCCCAGTTGCTGCTGGCCGTTGTACTTACCCACAAACAGGTCTTTCATGGGGATGACGACCTCTTGTCCGTAGCGATAGGATGAGTTCAGTCCGCTCTGGTTGATGGAGATGGTGAGGCCACCGGTCTCGTCTTGAATGTAGAGGGCCTTGTAGATGTTGCCGCTCTCGTCGCTGCTGCTCACATAGCCGTGGATGACGATGTCCTCCTTGACGGTGTCGATGTAGTTGACCGCGTCCTGCCAGTACTTGGCCTTGAACTCGGCGATGGTCATATTGGGGGTGTGCTCGGCGGTGGGCACCACCAAGGGCGGTGTGTCGAACTTGTCGTTGCAGCCCGTGAACGCCACCAACATGAACAACATGCTAAGATAGAAATTGATACGTTTCATAGTGTTTATGTTGTTATTGTTATTATCGTTTGTAATGTGGTTGATAGTTTTGGCTTATATGAAAGGATTGGGTTTAGAACCGCACGCCCACGTTGAGGAACATCTTGAATCCCTGAGCATAGTAGTACTTGTTGGGGAAGCGGGTGGTGGTGTAGTTCTTGTAGTCGAAGCGTCCCTGCTGGAATCCGCTGGTCTGGATGTTCTTGTTGTTCAGGATGTTGTCCAGGCTCAGGTTCAGGTTGAGCGACGCGCGGCGGTTCAAGTAAATCACATGCCCGATGCTTGCGCCCAGCACGAAGGCTTCGTTGAGTTTCTCCTGCGTGGTGATGGTCTGGAGCATGCGTTCCAGGTCTTGCATGTTGTCGGCCTGCTTGTAGAGGTCGTCCATTTTCTCATGACGGATGGGCGACAGGTCGATGTAAGAGCGATTCATCCAGGTGCCGTTGATTTCCACAAACCACATCTTGGGGCCGGCCCAGTTCAGGGCAATGGTATAGGCTTCTTGCGGTGTGCCGCTCACATAGTAGTTCTTCAGGTAGACCTCGGTGGTGACATCGGGGATGGAGCCGTTTTCGATGCTGCGTGTTCCCAGCGGCCGGTTCTTGTACTGATAGCGGGCGATGTTGGCTGCTCCACTCAGTGTGAGTGACGATGACAGCTTGTAGCTCACGCCGATTTCCACACCCTTGTGCACCTTGTGCACGCCGGTGAGTGCATAGTTCATGAACGAGCTGTACTGGTCGTCATAGAAAGCGGTGCGCTCGGTGCCGTTGCGCATGTCGGTGTAGAATGCGGTCACCGAAGCCTTGAAAAGGCGGTAGTTCATCACATATCCCAGGTCGGCTGAGAAAATCTTCTCGCTTTGCAGGTTGGCGATGACATCGTCCTTGATGCGCGGCGACACGAAAGCGTTGTTGGGCAGGGGTGCCTCGGTGCCGTAGTAGATGTGTGCCGAGAACTGGTTGCGGCCATCGAGTTTATAGGTGGCGCCGGCCTTGAAGGCGGCGGTGATGAACTCGTGCTTTTTGCCGCGTCCGTAGGAGTTGTTCTGCGCGCGTCCGTTGAGCATGTGTCCGTGGCGCCAGAACACCGTGTAGTCGGCCTTCAGGCTGTAGCTGATGTCCCACTTGGGCAGATTGAAGACAAACTGCTTCCAAATGTTGGCGTTGAGCGAATGGATGTCGTAATCGTAACCGAAGCGGTCGCCCTCGTAAATTTTGCGGTTGGGGTTGTTCAGGTCGTTCTGAGCCACGTTGGCATCGCCGGGGAAGTCACGCTCGGCATAGGTGTCGATATCGCTCCAGAAAGTGCCTCCCAGCAGGTCCTTCAGGGTTTTGTAGTAGGAGCCGCGTGTGTATTTGCCCATGATGCCGCCCTGCAGGGTCACCTTGTCGGAGATGCGGGTGTTGAGGGTAGAGTTGAGCATAGCCATGGCAATGTTGCTGTGGCGCTTCTCAAGGATGTATCCGGCGCTTTTCTCTTGTCCCAGGTGCGCGGCCTCGATGTTGTTGAGGTGGTTGGTTCGGTAGGCCAAATCCCAGTCCACCTGCCGCATGTCCTCGCTGTTTTGCCACAGGTCGGTGTAATAGGCGTTCACATCGGGGTCGGTGTAGTACGACGGCAGGTACTTGTAGTAGTCGGGCTTGATGTCGGGCAGGTTGTTGCCGCGGTTCAAGTCGGCCGACGAGTAGAACGATTTCTGGAATGCGGCGCCGGTGTTGAGCGAGGTGCCCATCTTGGGCGTCCACAGCCAGTTGAGGATAACGGTGGGCGAGAACGATTCCACCACTTTGTAGTTGCGTTTCTTGCCGTCGGACCAGCCCCAGTTGGCGTTATACATATTGCTGCCGGCAAGGTCGTAGGCCTCTTGTGTGACGGCACGGTTGCTGGCGCGCTTGGTGGGTGCGCCGAAGGTGGTCAGGGCGATGCTGTGGTGCGAGTTGAAAACCTTTTGCAGTGCCAGGAAGTAGCCCCAGCTGTTGTAGAAGGTTCCCGGGAACACACCCTCGTCGGCGTAGCGTCCCACGGCACTCACCGTCATGGCCCATCCGTTGGGCATCAGGCCGGTGCTGTAGGTCACCATGCCGCGGTAGCGGTAGTTGCCATTGGTGTAGGCCACGCTGCCGCGGAAGCCAGGTGCGTAATCCTTGGCAAAGGTGAGGATGTTGTTGCTTCCACCCACGGCACCAAAGTCGTAGCTTGTTGCCTCCAGCCCCATGCCGATGCTCTTGCTCTTGAACGCCTGGTTCAAGCCGCCGGTCATGGAGAAGTTGAACAAGCCGCGCATCGGCTCATTGAAGTTGATGCCGTTGATAGAGGTGCGCGTGTACTCGTTTTTGTATCCACGGATGCGGAATCTCATCAGGCTGAAGTCGTAGCTCGCGGCTTGATAGAATGGATTGTCGCTGGCACCGGTCAGGGTGGCCACGCTCTGCGAATTGCCCTCTTCGTCTTCAAGCTCACTTTCCGAGAGGATGACGTCGCTGAATGACTGGCTCTCTTCATCGGTGGCATTGAAATCGGACGGCTCCAGTTTGATGGTGCCCAGATTCTCCACGGCATTGCCAAAAATCTGGACTTTTCGGCTCAAATCTTTGTAACCGTATCCCAGCACAATGATTTCGTCGGAGCCTGCCGCGGCATCCGAAATCAAGAAATCGCCGTTGGGACCTGTCGTCACCGTGTTGCCCTGCGCATCGAGCATGATAGTTGCTCCTGCCACAGGCAGTCCACTCTTGGCATCGACCACCACGCCTTGCACGCCCGTGCGCTGTGCCAGGGCAGGCAAGCACGCGAACAAGGCCAGTAGCATAATCAGTCTTAGTTTCATAGAAGTTTAGTTATTGAGTTAATTAAGTTAATTTAGCATAAAAAGCAGGTCGGTTCGTTGAACACAATATAAAATTATCCAAAATTACGACAATTATTTCATATAAGACGAAAAAATAAGTCAAATTTTGGCATTATCTTTGTAGAGCGTATAAATAAGCACCCTGCATTCACTCTGTCAAAAGGGGGATGCGAAGAAATAAAACTGATGAAATACGTCTGTCCCAAGTGTGGAAAGAACATTGAACTGAGCGTGGAGTCGCTCATAGCCAGCGAGTACCGCACGGTGTGCCCGCAGTGTCTGTCGCAACTGGAAATAGTGGGCGACTATGCCTACATTCAGCCCGAAGGCGACCCCTTGCAATTTAAGCGGCCGGGTGAAGAGAACGCCGCCCAGGAGACTGCGGTGGCGCCGCCGCCCATTTCGCCTGCGCCCCCACAGCTTCCTGCGCGCGACCCGCTTTATGACCGGGCCGTGGAGTTTGTGTCGACGTGCAACGCCATCACGCCCTTCATGCTCCGCGATTATTTCGGCATCGACCTGGAGCGGGCGCACGAATTGATGTCGCAACTTGAGCAGAATGGCATCGTGGGGCCCGCCAACGGCGGAGCGCCCCGCCAGATTCTTATTCCACACAACACCAACATACCGATGGGGCTGCCGGTGACCTTCGGCCGACCGGTGGATGAGCCTGCGGTCGAGGATATGGCCGACGGGGCTCCCCAGCGCCATGTGCGGGTGGTGAATTGCGGCGGATGCGTGATGTGGGCGTTGCTCATCATGGTGCTGCTGGCCTTGCTGCGCAGTCTCATGTGAGCCGGCACCGTTCCCAGTGCCGCATGGTCATGACAAAACAAAGGCCGCCATCCAACTGCGGAGGCGGCCTTTTGGTTTATAGCGTCTGCTGGTCAGCGCTTGCGGTTTCGCACCGACCGCACGGCGCTTGATGACGTGGATTTCACCGTCTTGGGCTTGCGCTCCTTGATTTTGGTGGTTTTCTTTCCGCGTTTGGTGGTCTTCTTTTCATCGGTGGCCTTTGCGCCTCGCTTGGTCGACTTCTTGGCCTTCACCTCGGTAGCCTCGTCGGTGGACTCTTCTTCCTCTCCTTCCTCAAGTTCGGCCTTGGCCTTGGCGCGTTCCTGCAGCTCTTCGCGTGTGGGCACCCACAGGTCTTTATTGAAGGCCCTCAGGCGCTGCTCGATGCTGTCTTGAGCATGCTTCAGCGCGTCGTCCTCGGGGAATTGCTGCATGAGCGACAGGTTGCGCAAGTTCTTGGTCTTGTAGATGTCACCGGTGTACATGTTGAGCTTGAAGAAGTCGTCCAGGCTGTAGCGTGGCAGGTTGTTGTCGTCGTCGGTGAAGACATATTGCTGTGCCATGTAGGGCCTGATGTCGTTGAGCTTGACCCAGAACATAGGATACTTGATGGCCTCGCCGCCGAACTCGTCGGTGCGGTGCAGCACAGGACAGATGGCCTCCACACGCGTCTTCATCTGGTTGCTGCGGGTGTCGAATTCCCAACGCTCGATGATGTAGTAGGACAAAACTTGGTTGCTGGGCACATCACTGTCGTCGATTTCAAATTTAGGATTCTTCTCGGTCGAGCCTTTGGCCTGGGTGTGCGTGATATAGAAGCGGTCGAGCTCCTCGCCCACATTCACCTTGTGCTCCTCGTCAAAGATTTCCTTGCCGTCGAGGTACTCATAGGCCGGGATGTCGCCGGCTGCCAGGTTGCGCAGGATGATGTAGAACAGGTTCATGCCGTCTTCGTTGGGCTCCTCGGGGTAATAGAGCGCGGGGTTCTTGCCCTTGGTGAGGTCCAGTGAACGGTAGATGACCTTGAGCCACTGCAAGTCGGCATCGCTGGCCTCCTTCACCTCGAAGAACGATTGCTGCCGGTCGGTGATTTGTACGCGTCCGTCGGTTTTCTTCTTGTCGGCTTCGGTGCGTTTCACCACTTGGGCGGCGGCATTCATTGCCAGTGTCACCACTAAAAAGGCTGCTATAAATCGGATTGTTTTCATATGCTGTGAGATAAGTGTCGTTAAGTGATGATGTTGTTATCTTACGATGACCTCCATGGGTGCGATGTCGCGTGTGATGCCGTCGGGGCCTGTGGCCTTGACCTTGCTGAAGTAGAAGCGCTTGCCGGGTTTGAGCTTGCGCATGGCGGCTTTTTGCCGCTCGGAGAAGGCCGAGCCCGCCGAGAGTTCGGGGTGGGCATCACCCATCTGGTCGAAGGTCACCATCTCAAACGAAACCACGCGATACTCGATGTTGAGCATGTCGTCGTCGATGGCCGCATCCAGCCCGCGAGCCTCGAGCAAAATTGACTTGGGGAAGGGTTTCCCGCCCTTGTATCGGTTGTGCTGGCCCTTATCATTGTAGGCGATGTAGGGTGCCGGGTCGGGCAGTTTGCGCACGCGGAAGGTGGTGCTGCCCACGTTGGTGCGCTGGCCGTCCATCTCGGCGGTCACTGTGACCACACATTCGGCGCCCACCTGGGTGGGATGAGCCACCCAACCATTGGCGGTGCGTGTGAGCGAGCCGTTGGTCATGGTGGCCGAAATGGAGTTTTCGGGCACTCCCGGCACGGCAATCGACACGGGGTTGTTGATGCCGGCGTAGAACACGTTCATCATGGTGGCACTCACTGTGGCCATGGGGTCGATGACGGTGTAGCTCGACTTGAAGTCGCGCCGTGTGGTGTTGCCGTCACGTCCCAGCACTTCAATCCAGCCTGAGTAATCATATTTGCCGGCTTTGCCGGTTCCGGCCTGATAGAGGCCGCGGTCGTTGCTCAGCCGCTGCCCGTTGATGTAGACGATCGGGCGCTGAGTGGTGTCGACGGCAGCCATGACGATTTGAGCCTGGTATTTAGAGCCGCGCATCACGATGCGTGAGTCGGGGATGACGAAGGCATCCACCTGATTCACACGCAGGTCGCCCAGGTCGATATTGGTGAGGAACTGGTTGAGCACCTCGCCCTCGGCATATCGCACATCGTTTTGCAGCTTGGTCATGAGCGTGACGGCCGCAATGGTGGGCATGTTCTCAAACATGGTCTCTTCCCACGCTTTGTTTGCTCCCTCACCTCCGTTGGCCGTTTTCACCGGAGCGGTCGACAGAGCGGCCGCGAGGTTGGCGCGTTTCACCGAGTCTTCGATGAAAGAGAGGATGTAGTTGCGGTACTGGTCGATGCGTGCGCGCAGCAGCTTGCCATTGTTGCCCGTGGGGGGCAGCATCACTTGCGATGCGGCGTCGAGGTTGTCCCTGTTGATGATGTTTTTCACATCGGCTTCTTCGCCGTCGGCCGCCTTGATGATGGCAAACTTCAGCGAATCGATGTAGGCATAGAGGCGGTCGGTCTCGCTGCGGACCTCGGTGCCGCGGTCGAGCCACTCTTTTCCTTTTTCAGGGTTTTTGTTGTTGAACTCCTGAAGCTGGGCATAGAGTTGGTGGTTGCGGGCCGTGATGGTTCGGTTGGAGCGCGACAGTCCGTCCTCGACTTGACTGAACCCGTTGAGCACATCGCTCGACACGTTCAGGGCCAGCATGGCCGTCAAGACGATGTACATGAGGTTAATCATCTTTTGTCGAGGCGACATTCGCCCGATGCTTTGATTTTTTCCTGTAGCCATTTATATAATCAATATAGAATGGGTGGTTGACTGTTGATTTAGATGATGAGGGTGGCTTAATCGGCGTCGGGGGTTTCGGGGTCGATGCCGGGCATGGGCATGGGGCGGTACATGTTGACAGTCATGGCCTTGATCATTTTCTCGTAGACGCTGTTGAGCTGCTTCATGTAGCGTGCCATCTTCTCGGTTTCGTCGCAGTAGTGCGCGCTTTCGGCCGCCGATTTCTCGTACATGTCGCGGATATCCTTCAATCCGCGGTTCACGCGGTCGATGCTGTCGAGCTGCGAGCTGATGCTCTTCAGCTGGATCTCGTAGATGGTGTTCAAGCCGCTGATGTTGTGGTTGAGGGCTTCCATCTGCTGCACATAGCCGGTGGAGCTTTGTGTGATGTTTTCGCTGTTGTCGGTGATGGCGTGGTAGCTCTGCAGCAGCGTTTCGCTCACTTGATTCAAAGCGTTGGTGGTGGTGGCCAGCCGTTCCATTTGCTCGCTGATGGTGGCCATCTGGCTCAGGTATTGCTGTGTGGCATCGGTGAGCTCGGCCATGCGCGACAGCTGGTCGCTGGCGGCCGACATTTTGGCGATGCTCTCGCTCAGCGAGCGGGTGTCGTCCTCGCTCAGGTCGATGCCCTGCGGCAATCCCACGGCGCCCTTGGCCTGGGCTGCGGTGATACCGTCGGCCACGGCTGCTGCTCCTGTGGCTGCGGCCGTGCCACCAATGACGATGCCGCCGGTGCCGCCCTCAAACTCGGGCCGGTCCTCGGGGTCGTGCGACCCCAGCACAGGGAACACCTCTTCCCATTTATACTGACGTTCGGGCTTGTCGAAAGCGGTGAGCAAGAACATGAGCACCTCGGTTCCCATGCCGATACTGAGCAGGGTGTTGCCGCCCGGCAAGTGCAGAATCTTGAACAGTGCGCCCCAAATCACGACTGCGGCACCGATACTGTAAGCGAAGTTGAAGAAGCGTTGGCCTCTCTCGTCGGAGAGGAAACGCTCGACGGCGTTTTTATATTTTTTAATCTTAGCCATTTCGTTTCGAGTTATGAAGATTTATGGGTTTCGATGGTTGGTGTGTCAAAAAAGTGGGAGGTTAATTTTTGCGCTTGGATTTGCCGAAGCCCACCTTGGAGCGTACGCAGCGGAAGCCGATGTAGGAGCGCTGCTCGTTCTGGTATTCCCACATGCGGATGTCGCCGCGGATGTTGTGAGCCACATCTTTCCAAGAGCCGCCGCGCACAATTTTGCGCGACATCTTGTAGGGGTCTTCCTTGGCCACATAGTAGCGATACTCGGGGTTGAGGTCGCTGGTCATGCGGTCGATGCTCTCGGTGTAGGCGGTGGAAGTCCACTCGCTCACGTTGCCTGCCATGTCGTAGAGTCCGAAATCGTTGGGCTCATAGGTTCCCACCGGCGACGAAATCAAGTGGCCATCCTTCACATAATTGCCCTCCATGGGCTTGAAGTTGGCGTAGAAGCATCCGTCGTCCTCGGTGAGCGGCAGGTCGCCCTCCCAGGGGTATTTGTTCTCGTTCTTGCCGGCGCGTGCGGCAAACTCCCACTCGGCCTCGGTGGGCAGGCGGTAGGGCTCCACGTAGACGGCATCCTTGCCCATCGATTTCTTGAGGAACTCGGTGCGCCACTGGCAGAAGGCGTTGGCCTGCTCCCAGCTCACTCCCACCACGGGGTGGTTGTTGTAGTTGCCGTTGGCAAAGTACATGCGCACGTAGGGCTCGTTGTAGGCGTTCTCAAAGTCGTTGACCCAGCAGGTGGTGTCGGGGTAGATGTTCACGATGTAGGTGTTGACAAAGTCGAAATCGCTCTGCAGGGGCCGTGTGATGGTCTGCCTGATGATGCGTCCCTCGTCGTCGATATAGGCGGTGTCCTTGCTGATGGTGGGGTTCACCGTGGGCACTGCATGGTCGGTGTTATAATCGCGGCGGGTGGGGTCGAAGCGGTGCTTGCGCTTGGCTGCCTCGGTGAGGTTGTACACCTCGTAGCGATAGTTCATCTGAGTGGGGTCGAGTTCTTTCTTTCCCGTGATGACGTTGATGCGGTAAACGCTTTCGATGGCTCGCTCCTCATCCTCGCTTGGGTTTTTCCAGGGGATGTTTTTGTTCCAGTTCAGGTGAGGCTTCACAGGGTTGCCCTCCTTGTCCTCCTCGATTTTGAACTCCTCGTTGCCGCCATAGGCGGGGTCGGCCAGGCGTTCGCGGATAATGGAGTCGCGCACCCAGTAGACAAATTGTTTGTACTTCGAGTTGGAGATTTCGGTCTCGTCCATCCAGAAGGCATCGACCGAGATGCCATGGGCTGTGGAGTCGATGCCCCACACCGAATCGCGCTGGGCCGGTCCTTCACGCATCGAGCCGCAGTCGATGAGCACCATGCCGTAGGGTGTGCTTTCGGAAAAAGCTACTGCTCCCACGCCCGTGACCTCGCCGCCCGACGAGCCAGTACGCCTAATCGAGCCGCACGACACGGTCACGATGGCAATCACAATTATCAATAATAACTTTTTCATATTCTATAATAAACGAATACACTTTTGATGATTCTTGTTCTTCTCTCGCAGGTCGAGTTTCACATTATATGAAATAAAGACCTCATGGCTTCCTGTGGTGGCCTTATTGATAGCCGACATGGGGTAATCGAAGGCGTAGCCCAGGAAGAAATTCTTGAATTCGGCGCCAATCATTGCCGAAACGGCATCGTTGAGCCGGTAACCCACTCCTGCACTGAGGAATCGGTTGTAGCGCACTCTTGCGGTGACCTCGGCTTGGAAAAACTTGGTGTCGGTCTTGACCAAGAACGAGGGTTGTATTTCAAATAACGTGTTTTTGATGGGAATATTGCTCCCGCCCATCAAATAAAACGTGCGCCCGGCATCAAACTCGTAGTATTTTTCCTCCTCACCCTCGGCTTTGAGCGTGACGCTGGGCGAGGTGATGTGGGTGCACGAAGCGCCCACCCAGAACCACTTGTGCGTGAACATCACGCCGGCGTTCAGGTCGAAGGCATTGCCTGTGACGTCGTTCTTGGGGATGGCGTCGTCGCTTGGGTCGTGGGCGTCGTCATCATCAGGGATGAATATGTCGGTGCCCTTGAAAGTTTCGTTGAGCATGCCGGCCTGCACGCCCACGCTCAGCGTGCCGCGCAAGATGCGTTTTTTCCAGGCGAGCTGCGCGCCGGCTTGCATCGAGCGGTACAGACCCATCGATTCGCGCTGGAGCACAATGCCGGTTCCCCAGCGCTTGTTGAGGAACTTGAAAGGCATGTCGGCCGCAATGAGAAACGTCATGGGCGCATGCTTGATGCCCACCCATTGCAGCTTGCTCCCGCCGGTGATGTGAATGAAGTCGGTGTTGCCTGCCGCCGAGGGGTTGTAATAGGCCGGTACGGCCCAGTACTGGGTGAACTGGGGGTCGACTTGTGCCGTGGCATGGCACCATGTGGCCATCAGCACGGCGGCTGCCAGAAGAAAGCGATATGTGCGGCCGGCGTGATTCATCATTCGAAGTAGAAGGTTAGAACCACCATGTTATCCTGCACCTTGTCCACGCTTTGCGTGAAGCGCATTCTCTCGGGGTCGTCCTGCAAGTCGGGACGGTTCTTTTGGAGCATATTCTTCAGTCCGAAGCAGAATTTCACCTCAGGACAGAGCTTGAAGAACGGCAAGTAGAAGTCGCATCCCAGGCCCACGGTGAGCATCACGTCGGTGTTTTTGAGCTTGAGCTGCTCGCTGTGGTCTTTGCTCACGTCGAAAAGAGCCATCACGCCGCCGGTGAAGTAGGGGCGCAGATTGCGATAGCGCTGTGCCGAGAATTTCACATCGAGCGGCACCACCACATAGGTCGACTTGATGTTCTGGCTCTGGCGGTAGTGCGATGGCTCGGGGTTGTCGGGGTCGCCAAAGGTGTTGCGGTATTGCACCACCTTGTTGCCGAAGTACATGCCCGGCGACAGGCGCAGGTTGAAATGCTTGGAAATGCGCCAGTCGGCCAGCACGTTCACGCAGAATCCGGGCGAGTGGCTGGGGATGTCGGCCATCCACTGCTCGCCGTCGTCGGTGATGAAGCCGTTGTTGGTGATATGCAGGTCTTGGAAATTCATGCCCACCGAGAAGCCGAAGTGAATTTTTTTCATGTCGGCATAAGGGCGGTTCAAGATGCGGTCGTTGTCTTGAGCCGTCAGGGCCAGGGTGCCGAACAGCGCGGCGACCAAGATGATATGTAAGCGTTTCAATGAAGTCATTGCAATGATTATAACGAGAAAAAGGCACGCTTATTGCTTGCGGCCGAAAAAAAACGTGGAAAGAGGGGAACGGGAGGGCCCGGCTCATGCAGCCGGCCGATGCCGCCGGAGCCAGGCGTTCAGCGGACGGGTGAACCCGCGGTTCACGGCCCAGGCCAGCATGATGAGGATGGGAATCATTCCCCATGCATAGTCGCCGTAGAGAATGATACCGAAGTGACCGAAGAACGGTGCCACCATATAGTTGAAACTGAGGGCGGCGATGCTTTGGAAGATGTAGATCTCAAATCCGAGGCCGCCCAGCCATTGCAGCGGCCGCCAGAGAAGCATGCGCCCGATGTAGCCCTCGTGCCCGTTGAGCATGGCCGAGCCAAACACCAGGATTCCCATCGGTGCCCACCACAGCAGAAAGTCCTCGTAGGGGTGGGTGTATTCGGCCCCTTGGTTGATGATGATCAATTCCAGGAAGAACAGCACCATGGCCGCCTCGATGAGGGTGGCTTTCCAGCGCCCGGGACTGAAGCCGGTGCGGGCTGCGGCCTGATAGAGTTTGTAGAGCACCATCCCAAGCACGAAGTCCCAAATGCGGATGAGCGGATAGACATAGAGAAATTCGCGCGTGGAGGGTTCGGTGCCGCTCAGCCGCCACCAGAAAACCGCTGTCACCACCGCCATGGCCAGGCATTGCCAGCGCAGCCGCACGCGGTGCCAGAGCGTGCTGAGCAGCGGATAGGCCACGTAGCAAAACATGAGCGAGGCCAGAAACCACGAGTGGCCGTTGTAGCCAAAGTAGACGTCGCGAATGGGCACCCAACTCTGTATCAGAGCCACATGGGCGGGCAGCCACCAGTCGAGCTCGGGCACGATGAAGATGGTCTGGAACACCAGCAGTGCCACCAGCCCCAGCCATTGTAGTGGATAGATTTTGAGTGCATGGCCGGCGACAAAGTGTTTCCACCCGGCCCACGACACACGCTCGATAGGGTGCTTCATGCTCAGCAGGAAACCGCTGGAGATGAAGAATATCGACACGGCAGCCTTGGTGGGTTCCATGAGCCACTCCTGGTTGCAGTGGTAAATGGCCACGACAAAGAGTAGCAATATTCGCCAGGAAGTGAGTGTCTTGATCAAGGGCGGTGAGGGTTAGAGGTAGGTGGTGTAGTTACTCTTGCGGGTGCGAATTTCGCGCATGCGGTAGATGCCGTTGACCAGGGGGCGCCAGAGCATGAGCAGCGGTGCCGACAGCTTGAGTGCCGGGGCCTGAAGCACGCGGCACTGGCGACTCACACCCCATGCGGCCACGCCCCATGCGGCCAGCGTCATGACGACGGCCGCGACGATGACCACCGCATTGGTGGCATTGAGCGCCACGGCGGCAATCGCTGCGGCGTGCGCCATCAGCCAGAGGACCGACATCACGGCTTGCAGCCGCCGTTGTGCCTGCCGCCCCAGGCGTGCCGTGAAGTCGCGCCGCATTTTCAGCACGCGGTGCGTGCGTGCCAAGTTGTCGTAGTAGACGGTCACTTGCGAGTCGGGGGCCAGCTCCACACGGGTGTTGTCGGGTCGTGCAATTTCGGCCACAAACACGTCGTCATCGCCCCATCGAAGGTTCATCGACCGTGCAAAACCATTGTTGTCGAAAAACAGTTGGCGACGATAGGCCAAGTTGTCGCTCACCCCGCGGTAAGGGTGCCCTTCGATGGCACTGAGCAGCCACTGGGCACCGGTCGACACCGTGTCGAAAATCCGCCAGCGGCGTCCGGCCTTGCGGTCTTGCTTGTAGCGGTAGTGTGAGTAGCCCAGCACCACGTCGGTGCCGGCGGTGAAGTTGCGAAGCATGGTGCGAAGCCACTGGTCGCTGGTAACGCGGCAGTTGGCACTGGTGGTGAGCACCACCTCGTGGCGTGCGGCCTTGATGCCAATCATCAGCGCCAGTTTTTTTCGCGACAGCGAGCGGGTGTCGCTCGGTGTGAAGGTGATGTGAAGATTGGGAAATGCGGCTTTCATCTCGCTCAGCAAGTCGCCTGTCGATTCGGCCGACCCGTCGGCCACCACAATCACCTCCATGGGCGCGGGATAGTCCTGATGCAGCACCAGCGGCAGGAATTTGGTGAGCTGCCCCGTTTCACCCTCGGCGTCGACGATGACCGACACTGCCGGCAACTCGTTGTCGCCCAGACAGTCGCGGCTGGCTTCGTCGCGCTGCACAAAGCGCTCCAGCCGTCGGGCTCTGAGCACATGCCACAGTGCCACGATGGCGAAGCACACCAGCGCGGTGCCCAGCAGCGCCCAAGTGACAGGGGTCAGATGAAATGAATAATACATGCCGTTGTTAGCTGTTCAAAAACCAGTGCAAAGTTACTGCAATCTCAACACAACGGCAAATTTTAATTGTCAATTAGGAAAAAAATAGTAATTTTGCATATTTGTATAACAACAAACAGTTATGATACCAAAAATCATACACTATTGCTGGTTCGGTGGCAAGGAAATGCCACCGTTGGCCCGCCAGTGCATGGACTCATGGAAAAAGCAGCTGCCCGATTACGAGATAAAATTATGGAACGAGGACAGTTTTGATTTGGATCTATTCCCCTATGCGCGTGAGGCATACGACAACAGGCGCTATGCTTTTGTGACCGACGTGGTGCGTCTCTATGCGCTATATCATTACGGAGGGGTGTATATGGACACCGATGTCGAGGTGCTCAAGTCGCTCGATCCGTTCCTGCATCACCATGCTTTCAGCGGTTTCGAGAACGAGACCGATGTTCCCACCGGAATCATGGCCAGCGAGAAAGGCGGGCGCTGGGCAAAAGAGAACCTGGAGTATTATCACGACCGGCACTTTGTGTTGCCCGATGGAGAGCAGGACTTGACCACCAATGTGGTGTCCATCACGTCCTACATGTTAAAGCATGGCCTGGAACGCAACAACACCTATCAGGATTTTCCGGGGCTGATTACTATGTATCCGCGTGATTACTTCTGCCCGTTGGCCTACGGGAAGACCCAGTCGTTTTTTACCGACCGCACGGTTACGATTCACCATTTTGCCGGAAGTTGGCTGTCGCCGGTGGAGCGTTTCAGGAAAAACCATCCTGTGTTGATGAGACGTTGGCATGCCGTGCGCAAGTTTCTGGGCTTCCCCGTGGAGTTGCCCGGAGATAAATAAAAATCATTCTACTTATAATAAAAGTCATGGTGCGTCGTTTTTATAATATGATTATGATGAAGATAGAAGTTAGAAAGACTTGCTTGATGGTAGCATTGTCGATGTTGTGCATGGTTGTGGTTTCTTGCACAACGACCAAGGATAATAATTTGGCCTATTTCAAGGATTTGGCAGCCAGTGCCGCCGGAACACTTCCCGAAGGTCCCGAGCGAGAAATCAGGCTGGTGCCCGACAATGAGTTGGCCATCAGCATTTCTTCGGCACAGCCCGAAGCGACAGCCATGTACAATGTGCCGCTGGGCAACCCCGCCACCCGAGGTGTGATTTCAACCCAGGGCCAGCCCCGGTTGCTCACCTACATCATCGACAGGCAAGGTAACATCGAGCTGCCGGTTATCGGAACACTGCATGTGCAAGGGCTCACCACCTCGGAGGTGACCGACATCATCAAGAAACGTGTGAGCGAAAACGTGCATGACCCCTATGTGCGCGTGGAACTGCTGGGATTTCATGTCAATGTGATGGGTGAGGTGAAAAGTCCGCACCGCATCTATGTGCAGTCGCAGCGCTATTCAGTGCTCGATGCGCTGGCCGAGGCCGGTGACCTCACCGAGTTTGCCAAGCGTGACGCCGTCACCGTGATACGCGAGCAGAACGGCCAAAAGACCTATCAGCGGCTGAATCTGGCCGACAGCCAGATATTCTCCTCGCCTTACTTCTACCTGCAGCAGAATGATGTGGTCTATGTGGAGCCCAACACCATCAAGATTGATAATTCCAAGTATAATCAAAATAATGCGTTCAAACTCTCGGTCATCTCCACGGTGGTGAGTGCCGCTTCGGTGATTGCGTCGTTGGTTATCGCATTGACAGTGAAATAGAGAGAGTATGAGTTTTGTGACGAACGCTCCCAATAACTCTCCGAAGGAGCAAAGAATCGATTTTGGAGAAATATTCTCCAAATATAAGCGCAACTGGTGGATGTTTGCGCTTTCATTGTTGTTGTGCCTGGGATTGGCCGCCTTTTATCTGGCAGTCAAGTCGCCGGTGTATTTGGTGGTGTCGAAGGTGCTGGTAGAGCAAGACGACAACGCATCGAGCGCCGGTGCCAACCTGCTGAGAAGCCTCTCGATAGGCGGAGCCGGGTCGAAGGTCGACGACGAGGTGATTGTGATGGGCTCGCAGGAGTTGTTGAGCCAAATGATAAATCGGTTGAAAATCAACCGCACTTATTTCGAGAAGAAAGGTTTCCTCAAGAAGGTGGACCACTACAACACATCGCCCATCGAGATAGAAGCCCCCGATGCCTTGTTCGACACCCTGTCCATAGCCATGACATTCAAAATCACCGTTGACGAAAAAGGGAAGACCGATGTCAAGGTGAAGAAGGGCATGTTCAAAACACTGGCGCATGTGAAGGATGCCACGCTGCCGGTGACGGTGAAGACCCCTTACGGCATTTATGTGGTCGACAAGACCAAGTTTTTTAAGGCCGGTAAGGACGTTTCAATCAAAGCACTGGTGGTGGGTAATGTGCCCAAGGCTGAATCGCTGGCCGAGGAGATGACGGTGAAAGTGTTGTCCAAGAAGTCCAACGGCATCTATATGGATGTGGCCGAGACCAATGTGGGTCGTGGAAAAGACATGCTCAACACGCTCATGGCCCTTTATAACGAGCGGTGCCAGCGTGAGAAAGACGAGATGGCCGTGAACACCGGCAAATTTATTGATGAACGGTTGGGGCTCATCTATACGGAGCTCACCAAGAGCGAGGCCGACATCGAGCACTACAAAAAAAGTCACAACATGATTGACGTGGGCTTGCAAACCAAGAGCAACATCGGCAAGCAGGAAGCCGCCGACCGTGCCGTGGTGAATCTGGAAACGCGCTATCAAATCATGAACATGGTGAAGGATTTTGTCCGCAATCCGGCCAATAAAAACCAGATGATACCCTTTGACGCTGATTCAACATCGGCATCGGCATCCATCAAGGCCTATAACGAGCTGGTGGCCGAGCGCATCAAGTTAGGAAGTTCGGCTAAGGATAATAACCAGGCGCTGCAGGCGCTCGACACGCAAATCGCCGCCATGCACAATAATGTGGTGAGCGGTGTGGAAAACGCTATGCGGGCCATGCGCATCCAAATTAACCAGGTGAATCAGATGAGCGCCAATGCAGGCAGTGCCATGAGCGCCATTCCCACCGAGGAGCGCGAGGCACGGGCCCTCTACCGCCAGCAGGGAATCCAGAATACGCTCTACACCTTTTTGCTGCAAAAACGCGAGGAGAACGCGCTGGTGCTGGCAGCCACCACGCCCAAAGGGAAAATTGTGGACCATGCCTATGCGCAATCACATCCCATCAAACCCAAGCCGATGATGGTGCTGTTCCTTGCTTTGGTTATGGGCTTGCTGTTGCCGCTGTTGTTGCTGAGTGTGAAGAAGTTGCTCACCACCAAGTTCTCAACCCAAGACGAATTGGCCGAGATTATCCAGGCTCCGGTTATTGGCGAGATTTGTCACAACCGGCACAAGTCACAACTGGTGGTCAAGCCCGGCAAGACGTCGTCGATTGTGGAATTGTTCAGGCTGGTGCGCAACAACTTGCAATTCCTCCTCACAAACGACGGCGACAAGGTGCTACTGGTTACATCCAGTGTGAGTGGCGAGGGCAAGTCGTTTGTCAGTGCCAATCTGGCGGCTTCGTTTGCGCTGCTCGACAAGAAAGTGGCTCTGGTGGGAATGGACATCCGAAGCCCGAGGCTGGCCGAGATGCTTGAGTTGCAGTCGCTCCCCGGTGTCACGGCCTATCTGGCGAAGCCGGGCATGAATCTCAGTGATATTGTTCAGAGTTCAGCCGAAGTGAGTGGACTTGACGTGTTTGTGGCCGGAGCCGTTCCACCCAACCCCTCGGAGTTGCTGCTGAGCAGCCGCGTGAATGACTTTATCGACCAGTTGCGTGCTCATTACGACATGATTGTCATCGACTCGGCCCCCATTGCCATGGTGAGCGACACATTCTCGCTGGCCAAGTTTTCCGATGCCGTGCTGTTTGTCACACGTGCCAATTACACCAAGCGCAACCTGATGAATTATCTCAATACTGTGATGTCGCGTGGGCAGTTGAAAAACGTGTCGGTAGTGGTTAACGATACCAACCCCAATGTGTCCACAGGTTATGGCTACGGGTATGGTGAAGAGTAAAAGCGATTCATAGACATGTGGCAGTGGAAAAGAGCAAGATAATTCAGCGGACACTTTTTGCCTGGTTTTGGGTAATGGTGTGCACAGGATTTGTATGCGAAGAAATCTTGTTCCCCCTGAAGTCGCTCACCAACACGATTTTCTTGCTGTGTGATGCCGTGCTGATGGTGCTTGGTTTGTGGACCATCAGGCACCGATTTGACTGGTTTATCTTGCTGTCCTATGGTGCCATTTCATTTTGGAGCACCTGTTATGTGAACCATTCATCAATAATCATTTGGCTGAATGGTTCACGCGACATGTTCGGCATTTTGTTCATGTGCCCTATTTTGCGCTTTTTCTGGGACGACTTGTCGCGCCGTGAGAAATTTGTGAAAATGCTGGATAAGCATTTATATGTTTTTCTTGTCGTTCAGGTCATTTGTGTACCATATCAGTATTTCAAATACGGTGCTGGTGACCATGTGGGCGGTTCGATGGGCGATGGGTTTTCGGGCGTGTTGACATTATCGGTCTTTTTGATTTCGTTCTATCTGTTGCACAAGCATATCAACAAAGAGCACTTTGTCACCAGCATTGTGAAGAACTGGGTGTACTTGTTTTTTCTGTTTCCCACGTTTTTGAACGAGACGAAAGTCAGTTTTGTTTTGCTGATTATTTATTTTCTGTTGTTAATCCCCATTGACCGGAAATTGTTTTTCCGCATATTGATAGCCCTGCCGGTTACTGTTCTGATTCTTGGTGTTTTCATGACAGTGTATAATTCCGTCTCAAAAGATAATTCTGAACTGAACAGGGATGTGCTTGACATGGAATTTCTCAGTGAATACATGTGGGTTGACTTTGATGAGGCCGAGGGACAGGCCAGCTGGGCCCTGAATGACCAAGGAATAACCCCCGACATACCGCGCTTGACAAAGATAGCCTTTATGTTTGTCATTATGGAAGACAACCCAGACCGCTTGTGGTCTGGGTTCGGTATGGGTATGAACAAGGGTGGTACGACTCTTGCCGTCACCGAATTTGCCCAAGAATACGACTGGCTGGTGGAAGGAACCACAGTCACCGTTTTCAGTGTGTTCATGCAGCTGGGAATCGTGGGGTCGGTGTGGGCAGTTGTGTTTTTCTGTTCATTGTTTTTCAGGCGACCACCGCAGTCCCCTGTGCGCGACACAAATCTGCAATTGTTTGTACTCTCACTGATACTGTTGCTTCTCGTGTATGCCGATTTTTGGCGGGTGTCGCAATTTTGCTTTCTTTGTTTTGCTGCCATTTATCTTTCATGGAATGTGGGTGAAGAGGATTCCACAAAGATGTTGACTGAACCGCAAACCGTAGAGATGTAGGCCATGACGATGAATTCAATCATATTCTATGTGTTTTTCATCATTGTCCTCTTGCCGTATTACACGATATTGAGGGGCAAGGCCCGGTGGCAGAACCTGTGGTTGCTGGTGACGTCGCTGTTCTTTTATGCCTGGGCCGAGGTGAAGATGCTGCTGTTGCTGATTGCGTCGGTTTCTATTTTCTTTTTTCTGGGGCGTGCCATAGAACAGAGTCGTGAGCAACACAAAAGTCGCGCCCGATTACTGATGGTGGCAGGAGTGGTGTTAGGTATTCTGGCTCTCTTCTTTTTCAAGTATTTGGGCTTTTTTGTCAATGAAATAACAAGCTTGGTCCAGGCACTGGGCATGCAGCCCAATGTGCCGACTCTGAATGTGCTGGTGCCGTTGGGTATCAGCTATTTCACCTTCAAGCTGATGAGTTATGTGATTGATGTGTATCAGGGAAAGATGCCAAGTTGCTCCGACGGCATCGCGTTTGCGGCATATGTGTCATTCTTCCCCACAATCATGTCGGGCCCGATTGACCGAGCCCGAGATTTCCTGCCTCAATTGCAGAAAGGGCGGTTTTTCGATGTTCATAACGTGTCGCAGGGCGTCATAGGCATTGTGTGGGGGCTGTTTCTGAAAATGTGTATCGCCGACCGCATCAATCCCTATACCGATGCCGTTTTCAATAATTTGGCCATGCACAATGGCCCTACTGTGGCAGTGGCCTCGGTGTTGTTCTTGATACAAATGTATGCCGATTTTTGCGGCTATTCCTGCATGGCCATTGCTGCGGGCCGGTTGCTCGGTCTCAGGGTGGCCGAGAACTTCATGCGCCCGTTCTTTGCGGTGAACGGCGCTGATTTTTGGCGCCGCTGGCACATTTCGCTGTCCTCGTGGTTGCGGGATTATGTCTATATCCCACTTGGTGGAAATCGATGTAGCCGCTGGCGTTCATATTATAATGTGATGGTGACCTTTGTGCTTTGCGGCCTGTGGCACGGCGCCAATTGGACCTATGTGGTGTTCGGTGTTCATCATGGTGTGCTTGTGGTGCTCTCTCGTGTTTTCAAGGCACCTCGTGAAAAACTTGAATCACGCTGCGGCCGGCTTAAGGACAGTGTGATTTACCGCACTTGCCGTCAATTGGTCACTTTTGCCGCATGCGCGGTCGGAGCGATGTTCTTCCGTGCCAATTCGTTTTCGGACATCTGCTTGGGCCTGTCGAAGTTGTTCGCAGAAATAGGGCCGGTTTACAGCGAGGGAACCCTTCCGATTTTCACTTTCGGTTTGCTTTCTGTGGCTATGATGTTTTTCAGTGAGTACCAGCAAGAGTATAACGGTGGATGGAGGCCATTGTCATCATCCAGTCTTGTGGTTAGGTCTCTGGCGTTGTCGGGCCTGATTGTGTGGATAGTCATGACTGGCGAGCTGGAAAGCGTGTCGTTCATTTATTTTCAGTTTTGACCGATGAAGAGATTGCTGATGAGTGGGTTGATGGTTGTGTTGCTGCTGGTGTCGCTCGATTGGGTCACCGGTGTGATGGGTAACGCATTATTGGCGCGAGTACCGGCCGTCGAGTCTCTGCAGTCGTCCATGTGCCAGTCCATCCTTCATCAGCAGGCCGATGTGATTGTGCTGGGTTCGTCGCGCGCGCGCCATCATTATTCCACCCGCATGATAGCCGATAGCTTGGGCATGACTTGCTACAATGCCGGCATCGATGGTCACGACATGCTCTATGCTTATGTGGTGTTTCGTTCCATGGTGGAGCGTCATTGTCCGCGTGTGGTGATACTGGATGTGTGCAATAACCAAGTGAATGGCCGCTGGAAACAGAATTCTTTGAGCGATTACAAGTGTTTGTATGGCATGAATCGGTGGGCTACGCAAATGGTTGACGAGCAGGAAGATTTATTGCTCACGGTGAAGATGCAGAGTAACATGTATCGGCTCAATGGCGTGTGGGCGTGGCTGGCCTCTTCTTTCTTTCGCCGCCATGATGCCAACAACGGATACGTTCCGCTCGAGGGCATCGTCGGCCATCCGAAGGATGTCGTGTTTGAGGGCTTCTCAGCCGACGAGCAGGAAGTCAATTGTGTGAAAGAAATGGCCGACATCTGCCGTGCCAAAGGGATTGTGTTCTATATGGCAATCACACCGTCCTATGAGATAGACGAAGGCTTGAGCCGGTGGTTCAATGGTTTTTTAGAAAATCATGATGTGAAGGGCTGTGATTACACACTCGACGGTCGTTTCCGCCACCACAGAGAATTATTCAAAGACCAAGGCCACTTGAATCGCCAGGGGGCAGAGAAATATACTTCTGTTATCGTGAGTCAAATCGCTCCGCTGCTACAATGAGATTTGTCTTTTTTATATGGTCACTGATTGAGCGGTTTGGAGGCAATGTGGTGTCTCTGCTGGGCAATGTGTTGCTTAGTTATCTTCTTTCGCCCGATGATTTCGGGATGGTTACAATGCTTGGAGTGTTCTCCTCGCTCATCTTTGTGCTGATTGATTGTGGCATGAGTGACGGCTTGCTGCGCATGAAAGAGCCGTCGCGCAAGGATTTCAATACAATTTTCTATTTTAATCTGGGCGTGGGGGTGTTGTTGTTCTTGGCCTATGCATTGATTGCCCCCTGGGTTGCCCAGTTCTTGGGCTACCCCCAATTGAGGGCCATCTTAACCACTCTGGGAGTGGGGGCCATTTTCAGCGGATTGACAATAACTCAGATTACTAAATTGCGCTCACAGCTGCATTTCAGGCGGTTGGCTGGGCTTAATATTTCAGCCATTTCATTGGCGCTGTGCGTTGCGGTGTTGATAGCACTCAATGGTGGGGGGTATTGGGCGCTGGTCGAATTGCAAGTTGGATTCCCCGGGTTTTATTTTGTCCTTTTGGTGATTTTTTCCAAGTGGAATCTGCGTTGGGAGTTCGATTTTGGACGCTTTAAGGAGTTGTGGGCATTTGGTGTGAATCTGTTGGCCTCAACAATATTCGTGCAGTTGTCACAGAACATTTTCACATTTATTTTGGGTAAATACTACAATCCGGTGAGTGCCGGGTTCATGGGGCAAGCCCAGAAACTACAGCAAACGCCGACCAACTCGTTGGAAATGTCCATCAGCAGCACCTCGTTTGTGCTGATTTCAAAATGCGAGACCCAGGAACAGAAAAATGTGGAGATTTTGCGTATGTTCGGAGTGATGACATTTGTGAATTCGCTGTTCTGCATGCTTTTGCTGGCTCTGAGCTATCCTGTGATTGATGTGGTTTTTCCGTCGCGGTGGTTGCCGGTGGTGCCATATTTCCGGATGATGCTGTGCTGGGGGCTGGTGTATCCGGTGTGTAGCTATATGCTTATCATTTTCAAGATATTTGGCAGGACCGACATCATTCGCAATGTCATGATCGCCGAAAAATCGTTAATCGTGGTATTTGCATTTCTTTTCTATCGCTATGGTGTGATGGTGATGCTTGCTTCTGCCATTGTGGTGTCCCTGTGCTCGCTGTGTGCCTACATTTATTTTGCATCGCGATTGATGGGCGTGAAGATGATGCCGTTTGTGGGTATTTTTATTCGGAATCTGCTTCCTGCGGTTTTTGCCGGCGGTGTGTCGTGGCTGCTTGTGTCGTTGACGCCGTGGTCATTGCTTGCCATTGTGGCGGGAGCGCTGGTTTTCCTTGTCTTGCTGGTGTCGGAATGTAAGATTTTCTTCCCTGATTATTATGGCTTTGTGACTGAAAAAATCCGTGTTGCTTTTCGGCGTGCCGAATGTGACAAGGAGGGTTAGCGGTATATGTGAAGCAGTTTGTTTTTTGCCCACCTGTTGGCGGTTACGCAAAAGTGACAAAGTTTGGGCCAGTGCAGCATGAACCTGAGGACAGAGTGTTTCAACGGTAAAGGCAGGTGTGCCGACAGTTCTTCGGAAACCCACTCTTGTGACGTGTCCAACGGGTGGATATAGAAAGCGAACCGGTCGATTTTCAGTGTGTGAAGCTCCTTGTTGTACTTGGTCAGCAAGTTCCTTCGGCTCAAGTTGCTTTCAATCTCGTCAAAATAGAATTTCCAGTTGTTTTGCTTTGAAAGTTTGCCCGTGATGGACAAAGATTTGGGGTTGAAATAATAATTGTATACCACATGATTGAAAACTCCCACTCTGCCAGCAAATTCGCTTAACTTGATGTTGATGATGGAATCCTCGCTGGGAAGGATGGCGCATTGGGATGGAAACACATCATGCTCCCATAGCTCTTTTTTTGAGATGCATCCCCATGACGCAAACAAGCAACCCACCAGCAGATTAGATGACAGAAAATCATCGCCGGTGAGCAGTCCCGTTTGTCGATGGAACACTACATACCGCTTCCCGTTCTCGGGAATGCGGTGATATCCGCCATAGGCAATATCCAGATTGAGTGAGATGGCCTTGTCGTGAAGAAACTCCAAACTGTCAGGCGGCAATGTGTCGTCGCTGTCGACATGCATCACATATTGTCCTTGTGCCTTCCGGATGCCCGCGTGACGCGCCTCGGCCAAGCCTTGGTTTTGCTGGTGAATCACGGTGATGCAGCTGTGGCGGGTCGCATAATCATCGGCAATGCGCCCGGCACCGTCGGGGGTGCCGTCGTCGACCAGGATGATTTCGTAATCGGTGAAAGATTGCGCCAGCACACTGTCGATGCACCGGGGCAGTGTGGCCTCGGTGTTATAGATGGGAATGATGACAGAAATGGCTGGCATAGCGAATTGTTTGTTGTTTTGTGCAAAATTACTATTTTTGCATGAGAAAAAAAATATTTAGGTGTCAAAGCTTTTTGACACAGCGAATAAAGCGTCATGAAAATATTACTTGTCAACAAATTCTACTATAATCGTGGAGGCGACTGCATGGTAACGCTGAACACCGAGCACGTGCTCAGCGAGCATGGCCATAATGTGGCCGTGTTCTCAATGCGCTACCCTCAGAATTTATCTCATGCATGGGAACACGATTTTGCCAGTGAGGTGAAATTCGATGGCTCGATGGCCGATAAATTCAAGGCAATGGCCCGCACGATGGGTTGGGGCAACATCAAGGCGTCGGTGGCTCGTGTCCTTTATGACTTCAACCCCGAAGTGGTGCACCTGCACAATGTTCACTCCTATTTGTCGCCCCTCGTGGCCCGTTATGCCCATGAGCGTGGCTGCCGGGTGGTGTGGACGCTGCACGATTACAAGCTGCTTTGTCCGTCGTATGCTTGCCTGCGTGGCGGCAAGCCTTGTGAACTTTGTTTCAGCCACAAGTGGCATGTGCTTGCCGGCCGTTGCATGAAAGGTTCAATGGCGGCCAGTGCCATTGCCTGGATAGAGGCAATGAAGTGGAGCCGTAGGCGCTTGGAACGCTATGTTGATACCTTTGTGTGCCCCAGCCAGTTCATGGCCGACAAAATGGCCCAGGGCGGCTTCGACCGCTCCAAGTTGCAGGTGCTGAACAATTTTGTGACCCACATGCCCGATGAAGTGCTGTCGGCCGCTGAGCGCGAGGACTATTACTGCTATGTGGGGCGCCTGTCGGCGGAGAAGGGCGTAGGCTCCCTGCTGCAAGCGGCCTCTTGCCTGCCACACCAGCTGGTGGTGGCTGGTAGCGGCCCCATGGAGCAAGAACTGCGCGAGAAATACGCCCGATGCTCCAATATTGAATTTCGAGGACATCTGAGCCATGAGCAGGTGGCCGATTTGTTGAGCCGCGCGCGCCTGTCGGTTATCCCCAGCGAATGTTATGACAACAACCCGTTGAGTGTGGCCGAGTCGTTGTGCGCCGGCACGCCTGTGGTGGGTGCCGACATGGGTGGAATTCCCGAGCTGATCGACGATGAGTCGGGAGTGATTTTCCCCAGTGGACAAGTGAATGCACTGATGGATGCCGTCTCCATGGCCATGCTCCACCGCTGGGACAATGCCGCAATAGCGCAGTCGGCAAGAAACCGTTTTTCGGACGAAGCACATTATCAGCGACTTTTGGCTATCTATCAAGGCCGGAAACAATAATTTTTAAGTTCACTGTCCCTCAATCTCGATTTATTTGATTATCTTTGCAGGTTGTTAAGACTTTTGTCTGCCCACTGATATCAAAAAGACTTATCGAGAGGGATATGAAGAACGTAATACAAGGGAGTTTGATAACTACTTTCAGATGCAATGCCAAGTGCAACATGTGCAACATCTGGAAGCATCAAACACACCCCAACGAAGAGATAGATGCCTCCTACTACGAGAAGCTGCCTGCCGGGCTGCGCATCAACATCACCGGTGGCGAGGCCACTATACGCAAGGATATAGACCGTATTTTCGAGATTCTGTATCCCAAGTCGGCGTTGCTCGAGTTGAGCACGAATGGTTACAACACCGAGAAGATTGTTGAGCTTGCCAATAAGTACCCTAACATACTGATTCGCGTCAGCGTTGAGGGCCTGCCGCAAATCAACGATTCCAAGCGTGGCCTGCCCAATGGCTTTGACCATGCCTTGCGCACCATGCTTGAGCTCAAGAAGACCAAGTGCAAGAACATCGGTTTTTCGGTGGTGATTTCGCCCGACAATTACAAGGATTTGGTGTCGCTCTACGAGTTGTGTGTGGCCCTGGATGTGGAGCTGGGCAACTCGGCGGTGCACAATTCATGGTATTTCCACAAGAATGACAACCAGATAGTGAGCGAAGACGCATTGCGTCAGCACGAGCTCTTTGTCAAGGCCTTGCTCACCAGCAAGCGCCGTCATTTCAAGGACCGCCTGAAGGATTACGGCCGGGCCTACTTCAACCGCTCGATACACCGGCGCCTGCGGGGCGACGAGGCCGGCTATCGCCCGGCTTGCGGCGCGCTGAGCGACTTTTTCTTCATCGACCCGTGGGGCAATGTCACCCCGTGCAACGGCAGCGAGGAGGAATGGATTATCGGTAACATCAAGGAAGACAGTTACGAGAATATTATTCACAGCGAAAAGGCACAGCAGGTGATGGAGAAGATACTCAACTGTGACCGCAACTGCGCCTTCATTGTCACCGAGCGTCACGACATGGTGCGCCGCCCCTGGGTTCCCATCAAGTGGATTGTGAGAAACAAGTGGCGCATTTGGCGAGGAAAAGACCTTTGCTGGGACTGACAAGCAAGGCGTCGCGTATGGCAACGGTAGCGGTAATAGGCACTCGTGGCTTTCCAGGCGTGCAAGGGGGTGTGGAAATGCACAGCGAGCATCTCTATCCGCTCATGCAGGATGTGCGCTTTCGCGTGTATAGGAGAAAGGCTTATCTGAGCGCCGCCAGCAAGAAGAAGACGTATCCCAATATCGATTTTGTCGACTTGCCCTCCTCCCGAATCAAGGGGGTGGAGGCCTTGTTGCACACCCTGCTGTGTGTGCTGCACATCGCCTTTCACCGCCCCGATGCAGTGCATGTGCACAACATGGGTCCGGGAATGTTCATCCCGGTGCTGAAGCTGCTGCGGCTGCCTGTGGTGATGACCTATCACAGCGTCAACTATGAGCATGCCAAGTGGAACGGTTGGCAACGCCGGCTGCTGCGATGGTGCGAGAAGTTGTCGCTCCGTTATAGCGACCGCATCATCTTTGTCAATCAATTCCAGATGGAGAAATACGATGAGCAGGTGCGCTCCAAGAGTATCTATATCCCCAATGGAATTGACACGGTAACACGCAGCCAGAGCACATCGTTTCTCGAAGCCCGCGGCATCAGGCCGGGAAAATACTTGCTGGGGGTGGGGCGGCTCACGCCTGAAAAAGGGTTTGAGTATCTCATCGAGGCGGCCGGAGCCTTGCCGCAGGTGGAGCAAGTGGTGATAGCCGGTGGCAGCGACCATGACACGGCTTACTTTGAAAAACTCAAGTCGCTCGACACGGGCCATAAAGTGGTGTTCACCGGTTTTACGTCGGGTGAGGACTTGCGGCAACTCTACAGCCACGCCCGCTTGTTTGTGCTGCCGTCGCTCAACGAGGGATTCCCGCTGGTGATGCTCGAGGCCATGAGCTACGAGCTACCCATGGTGGTGAGCGACATCACCGCCACGCACCTTGTGAATCTGCCGGCCGCCGACTATTTCGTCGCCGGAGAGGTGGATAGTATGGTCAGGACGATTGCCGGCAAACTTGAGCAAGCAGGGCAGCCATCGGTCAGTTATGACTTGAATCAGTTTGACTGGGAGCGGGTGGCGCGGCTCACGCGGCAGCAATATGGATTGAATTGAGGTCTTTTTCTGTTGCGTGAATTCATTGCAGGCTCCATTTTTCGTTGAGGAACTTCACTTTTTCGTCAAGTAATTTGACAAAAGTACGTTTGCGGCCCGTGATGTTGTTGCCCGAATACTGAGGCCATCGACGGTAGTCGCATTCGGCGGCATACTGAATGTACTGTACATAGTCGTCGATAAACTGATGCAGTGATTGGAACTTGTTACTGTAGAATTCTTTCCAATGCCTTGAAATCACCTCATTGAAGTGGGGGAATTTGGCGATTTCAGCAATCCATCGTGTGCGGCAGTAAGCGGGTATGTCCTCATAGATGAATTTGGTTTGGGGTTGTTTGTGGCGGGGAAAGGCACTGCCAAAATCCCAAACGGGTCCAAATATGAGTTTGGTTGAGTCTCCACGTTGCTTGTGCATGAAGCAGCTGCCTGAGAAGGCTTCGCAATTATCAAGTATCTCTTGTGTAATATAGAAGCATGCAAGTGAGTCAACGTCGATATACTTTTCCCAGTCGCTGATGGACTTGTCAGGAATGTAAATCAGCGAGTCGGCAGTTGCAAACAAATGGGCTAAATAATTTGCTTGTTCAGGCGATAGTTGCTCGGGTGAATGGGGGGTAATCCATAGTGACTCACCACTGCCTTCCGGTATTTTCACTTGATAAGAGTCGGGATAGTTGTCCAATTCGATTAGCCATCCACCGGTTATCCTGTCGGGGTCGGTCTCAAAGTCATCCTGTTCGACTACATTGACTCTGTTTTTATCCACGCGAATTTGGTCGGTCAAGAAATAGATTCCTTTATAGTCGCCATTGAGAACCAGTTCCACAGGACGGGTTGCGGGGGTGTAGCTCATTCCCATGCGCTTGCTGACCTCGAAACCCACTTCGTTGCGCAGGAATGCCAGCCAATCTTCGGCGTGGGCCAGGAGTGTGAAGTGTTTGTTTTTATATGTGCCCGTGAGTGCTTCCTTTTGTTTCAGTTTGAGGCGATATGGTTTTTTGAGTGGATATAGCCAAGTGGAATTACCACGGCCTCGGATTTCCAACGGAAGCTGGTTGTCAATACTGCCTATGCTGTCGTTGGAGGTGTTTGTGGGGTCTATATAGTAAGTTGCGTTGATATAGTCGTTTTTTGAGACAATGTTCTGGCCTAGTTGGGTGTTGATATAAATAATTGGAAGCGTGTGCGATGCGCATTTGTCTCCTGTCGCTTCATCATGGGTGATGATCTGTATGAGCCGCGTGAGGTCGGCAATGGATACTTCACCATCGGTGTTGATGTCAGAGCGCAGCCATTCATTTCCCGTGTTGGCAGTGGTCGCCAACGTGCTGGCCAGGCTGGTTATGTCGGCGATATTGACTTCTTGGTCAAAATTGATGTCTCCCCATTTCCAGTTTTGTCCATCGGCCCGGAAAGCGGTGGTTGCGAGAAAGAAATAAATGATGAGCCTGTTGTGCATGAGCGTTACCATTGGAATGAATTGCTTTTTATTTTTCGCTGTTTGACGTTGGAGATGTTCGATGTGAGTGTAGAGGCGTTGCAGCCATTGAATATGTTGTCTGTTATCTCCAATTTGTTGAAACGCATTTCGTCTGTCGACACTTTGTTATAGTGGGCCATCAAGACACCGCCATTAGCGCAGTAGACGATATTGTTGTTGAATATAAGTTGCCCTTGAGAGCCGAATTCTTGCAAAAGGAACTCGGTGCGCGCCGTTTTAAATGTGTTGTGGGTGAAAGTGAGCTCGGTTTGCTTTACCTTGTTGCACACGATGCGTGTGTCGCCTTCAAAATAGTTGTTATGAGCCTGTAGGGTGTAACTGTCGACTCCGTTGCCGAAACTCACCTGTGACAACAAGAACAGGCCTTTCGCCACATTGTTGTTCATTTCCACAACGCCGCCATTGGCCAGTGTCCAGACCAATACGGCTCCTGTGCGCGAGTTTTTCGCTAAATAGGACGTTGTGACATGCGATGTGACTCGGTTGTCGTGATAGTTGACATGAGCACCGTCAATAGCCAAGTGTGTGTAACTGTTGTAACCGTTGTTGTCGACTATGGCACAATAGGTGTTGGTTTCGTTGTTGGCCACCTCAATGGGGTTCCGTTGGCCGGTGGCGTCACGAAGCTCAATATCCATTCGTCTTGTTCCGTCGCCTCCGCTGCTGGATTCGTTAGTAAATGTGTTGCCGTTAATTATTACTCCACTTTGTTGCGTGTTGGCGCGGAACAAAAGGCACAGAACTGAATTGACGGGGTCTTTGATGGTGAATGTGTTATTAGCGATGACAATGTCATGGATGTCCACAATGGTTTGGGTGTCTTTGTTATGAGTGAAGAAGGAGAAAAACACATTGTTGTCCATGGGTTCTTTGTCTTCACCGTCGTAGCCATAGATGAAGCGATTGTTTGTCACATTGATATGCTGCTTGACGCAGGTGGCTCCTGAAAACTTGGAATGAGCGTCATCTCCATCCTCGAAAAACGCTACCGCCTCATCATTGCCGTACTTGACGATGGTGTTGTTTTTGAGCAGTACATTTCTGACCTGCCCACGGAACCAGATGTTTCCACCCATCTTGCAGTTGTTGTAATTGATGAAGTCGCTGTTGGTGATGCTGATATTGTCGCACACACGCATATCTAAATTAGTGCAGAAGGCATTGTCGCAGTAGGTTGATATGTCGTCAATGACGAGCTTATTGGCATGATTGATCCTGAGTAGAAACTTGGGAGACCTTTCATTCCACAAGATGTCTTCATGATCCTGAAGAGAGATGGAGAGCCCTTTTAGCTCAAACCCAACAGTGGCGTTCTTGTGCCCGTCAACTTTGATAAAGCTGTCGCTGGTGAATCCGGGGAAATCGTAGACAGTGATTCGTGTCTTCTTCTTTCCTGCTCCTTGGATGATGACGTTGGCCCTGAATGTGACCGATTGGGTAAGGGCGAAGTTTCCTCGGGGCAGATTGATGAGGATGGTGTCGGTGTGCGCAGTGCTTAGCGATGAGTTGAGCAGTTGGCGGGTAATGTCGGACTGTGAGGCATGAATAGACAGACGTACGGTTTTCCCGCTTGTGACAAACGGAAACAAAAACAAAAGGATAAGTGATAAATAAAAGCTGTTAATTTTCATGTCTATGGGTTGAAAAAGGGTGAATCGATAGCTTGCAGGGCACATTGTTTGGCCACAGGAATGTTGCCGGCGTTCAGTCCCATGGCAGGCAGTGCCTGTGATGGCACGCGGTAGCGTGTGAGCATTTGCTCGTTGGGTACCAGCACACTGGTGCTGATGCTTTTTGGGTAGCGCATCCACCTGAGCAGTGCTTCGGTGGCTGCGTAGGCTTCGGTCAGGCAGGCGATGCCGGTCTGCAGGTGGCTACCGTCGACCGTCAGGTGTCCGGCTGCGCCATATTTGTCGATTGCGGTGTGACGGGCCAGTTGTAAAGCCGTGCCGCATGGCAGTATCATATCCACAGAAGTGTCGTGCGTCACTCGTTGTGCGCACTGTCCGATGAGCCTTGCCATCTCATCGCTGCTCAGCTTGATTGTGCCAAGTCGGTTGCTGCCTTGTGCGTAGGCCGGGGTGATGAGCCACGCCAGCGTGCCGCCGATGGCCAGGTGATGCTGTGCGGTCGCAATCAGGTTGTCGAGATGTGGCTGATAAGTGTCGTAGTTATAACTGTCCCAGCTCACTTGCTGCAAGATGATGATGTCCCATTGGGCGGCATCGAGGGCTCGCGCAAGTGTTATGCCATCGGTCTGGGTCCATGCCTCGCTGTTCTGGTTGCGGTGAATGGTGTAGGTGGTGCCGTCGGCCAGGTTTTGCATGTGTTTTTGCAGTGAGCAACTGGGCTCGACGGCGATGGATAGCGTCAGGTCAACATCGGGTGCCAGTTCGGCCATGAGGTGGGGCACATAGGCCAGTGCATCGAGCGAGAAACTGTTGCCTATCGACAGCACGCGTAGTGTTCGGGTCTTCACTGTGTGGGCCGAAGATAGTTCCAGCATGCCATCGTCTTGGCTGTCGGCACATGCCGTGCAAACGACGCACATTGCCAGGAGCAATGCGCTCAGTAGTGCCGTGTGCGACCAATGCTGTTTCATAAGGCGTTTTTTTAGGGGAGCGACACCTTCCATTGCGGCCCGAAAAATTCTTGCTGGGCTGTGAATTTGGGAAACCAGCGGATAAACAGCCAAATCGCCGCCGTGGCGATGGCCATAGTCACCACAAATGTGCAGCCGGCCACCCACATGGTCGAAAAGCCCCGGTGGTTGAAGAACAATTTCACGGGTTCCAGAATGGTGGCGTGAGTGCCCAGAATGATGAGCGAATAGCGTCCCCAGTAGCAAATCACCGGCACATAGCCCAGCGGCTTGCAAGCGGCGAACAATGTCGAGATAGCGACAAAGGGTACGCCGTAGAGCAGCAGGTAGTGTGGCACCACTTGCATGTGGATGTCGATGGGCTGTGCCACGAAATAGATGCCTATAAAAAGCGGGATGGCCATTACCCACAACCAGCGGTCAAAGCGTTTCGGTTCCAGAGCTCCGTGTTGCTTGAACATGGATCCGAGCACGAAGTAGGGCAGGCCCACCATGGCGGTGTCGAAGTGTAGCGGTAGCTCGATGTGATGCAAAAACAGCAGGTAACCGGCCACCGATACAAGAGCCACCATACTCATCACGGCCCAGGGTCGCAGCCAGCGTTGAAGACAATAGTAGATAATATTCACCTCGAACAGGCTCAGCAGAAACCAAAGGGGCACGGTGTAGTGCCAGTCGCGCAGGTAGAGCGGCTCGATGAAACAAGTCCACACAAATTTGATTTCTTGGGGCCTGACGAAGTGTTCCTTTAATTCAAATATGATGAGTGTGGTCGCGCAGCAAAGCACGTGGAAAAACACGAAAGGAATGAGCAGATTGTTAACCTTTTTGCGCGAGAAGTCGCTGATACCACCGTAGGTCTTAAAAAATAGACCCGAAAGGAAGTAATAGAGCGGGATGCGGAACGACTGCAGGGCGTTGTTCAAGTTGGGAAGCAACTGGTCGAAGAAGGTGCCCTCCACATGCGTCATCACAATTAGCATGATGCACAAGCCTTTCATGAAGTCGATGTAAGGGATGCGCGGCTTGCCTGGTGTGACCGTTGCTTTCATGGCGCTGGGCGTATGATGTGTTTACACGTTGAAGCGGAAGACGACGATGTCGCCGTCCTGGAACACGTAGTCCTTGCCCTCGATGTGCATCTTGCCGGCTTCTTTCACGGCGGCCTCGCTGCCGTAATGGATGAAATCGTCGTACTTGATGACCTCGGCGCGGATGAAGCCGCGCTCGAAGTCGGTGTGTATCACACCGGCGCATTGCGGTGCCTTGCTGCCCTTGCGGTAGGTCCAGGCGCGCACCTCGTCGGGGCCGGCGGTGAGGAAGGTTTCCAGGTTGAGCAGCGAGTAGGCGGCCTTGATGAGGCGGTTCACGCCACTCTCTTCAAGCCCGATTTCCTGTAGAAACATCTGCCGCTCCTCGTAGGTGTCGAGCTCGGCGATTTCGGCCTCGGTCTGTGCCGCCACCACCAGTATCTGTGCGTTCTCCTGTGCCACGGCCTGGCGCACGGCCTCCACATAGGCGTTGCCGGTGGCGGCGCTGGCGTCGTCCACGTTGCACACATAGAGCACGGGCTTGGCAGTGAGCAGGAACAGGTCGTGGGCCACACGCTCCTCGTCTTTGTTGAGCAGTTCCACGGTGCGCGCGCTTTTGCCTTGTTGCAGTGCTTCCTGGTAGCGTTTGAGCACCTCGTACTGCACGCGTGCGTCGCGGTCGCCACCCGTCTGCGCCTGTTTGTAGACCTTGGCGATGCGGCTCTCGATGGTCTCCAGGTCGCGCAGTTGCAATTCCAGGTCAATCACTTCCTTGTCGCGCACCGGGTCCACATTGCCGTCCACGTGAGTGATATTGTCGTCGTCAAAACATCTGAGCACATGCAGGATGGCATCGGTCTCGCGGATGTTGGCCAGGAATCGGTTCCCGAGTCCCTCGCCGCGACTGGCGCCTTTCACCAGGCCTGCAATGTCCACAATTTCGACGGTGGTGGGGACAATGCGCTTGGGATGCACGAGCTCGGCCAGGCGGTTCAACCGCTCGTCGGGCACGGTGATGACCCCCACATTGGGCTCGATGGTGCAGAAAGGAAAGTTGGCCGATTGTGCCTTGGCGTTCGACAGACAGTTAAACAAAGTCGACTTACCCACGTTGGGAAGTCCCACAATTCCACATTGTAATGCCATATCTTGAAGTTTTTTATTCTAAAAGTAATATATAATGTGGTGCAAAGTTACTCATTTTTGCGTTTCAATCAAGTGTTTTATTTGCATTTGCGCCGAACAAATGCTAAATTTGTAAGGAAATGAGGACGTTACCGACAAATGTAGTGCTTTTTGTGGTGCTGTTGATGGCCGCCGGTGCTGTCGCCCATGAAAGTGCGGCTGCCGAAAGCCCCTATCGCCGGCTCGACAGCCTCATCTTGCTGCATGAACGCGCGGTGGCCGAGAAATGCCTTCGCATTGATTCACTACGCGCCACGCTTGCCCGTGCCGCAACCCCTGAGCAGGAATATGCTGTCAACGAGCGGCTTCTGGCCGAGTACGCCGAATTTCAGAACGATTCGGCGCTGCATTACGCTGGCCGTAACACGCTGATTGCCATCGACCTCGATGACCCGCGGCGTTACATCGACAGCCGGTTGAACATGATGCAGATGCTTGCCAAGAGTTATCTGCTCGACGAAACCATCCAGATGGCTGCCACCATCGACACCACACGCTTCACTCCCGGCCAGCGGTTGAGGTTCTACAAGATTCTGTCCGATATTTACTTGTTCAAGATGGAGTTTCATCAGGGCAGTTCCTATGAGGCGCAGTATCAGGACCGCCTCACGGCCTATCGCGAGCGTGTGGCGCTGCTTTCCGAGCCGGGCAGCGAGATGAATGTGCGCTACCGCGCCGGTTATCTGCACGACACCGGGCACACCCACCAGGCCATCTTGCTGCTTGAAAATTTGCTCACCCGGTATCACTCGGGCGAGCGCCCTTTCTCCATCATTACCAGCACGCTGGCATTCTATTATGGAAGCAAGGGAGACATTGCCAAGCAAAAGCAACTGCTGGCACAAAGTGCCGCCAGCGATCTCGAGGGGTGCATCATGGAGAATTCGGCGCTGCGGCAGTTGGCGGCTTTGCTTTTTGATGAGGGCGACGTGGACCGCGCCTATCGTTATATTAACATCAGTGTGGCCGACGCCACCTTCTACGGCACACGGCTGCGCAACGTGCAGGCCTCGCAGCTCGTACCCAGCATCATTTCGGCCTATCACGCCAAGCAGGAAAAACACAACCGCCGGCAGCGAGCCATGATTGTGGCCCTCAGTGTAGTGGCCCTGATGCTGGTGGCGGGCGTGCTGGCACTGGCCGCACTCTACAAGCGCTATCGGCGCATCAGCGACAGCCGCCAGCGCATCAACCGCAGGCTCAACACCGCTGTAGACCAGCTGGAACACAGCAATGCGGCGCTGCGTGAGCGGGAAAAAATCAAAGAACAATATTTGGGACGATTCTTGGCGCTCAGCAGCTCGCTCATCGACCGCACCGAGCGGCAGCGGAAGGCCCTTAACCGGCTTTCGATGGACCGCAAGCAGCAGGAGCTGGCAGCGGTGCTGAAGAGCCAAAACTTCTATCATGAGAACACTGCGCTGTTCTACCACCACTTCGACACGGCTTTTCTTAGCATTTACCCTGATTTTATCGATGCTGTGAATGGGCTGCTGGAGCCTCAGTACCGCATCGTGCCCAAGGACAGCGGCCAGTTGTCGACCGAGTTGCGAATTCTGGCCCTGCTGCGGCTCGGCATCACCGACAACAAGGAGATAGCCAGTATCCTGCGCTCATCCATCACCACCATCTACACCTATCGCTCCAAGCTCAAGTCGCATGCCCTCGACAAGGATGCCTTCGAATCCCAAGTGAAAGCGCTGCAATTGCAAGATTGAAAGTTTAGATTTTTCAGGGGTCAGGCTCGATTGTTTCGTTTGATTATTAGATATTTAAACGATTTCTGGGTTTTGATTTTTCTGTTGCTCTATTTCGGGTGATGGCTAAAAGGTGTACTTTTGCAAAAAATCGAAAAAGTATCACCTTAACTATTGACACAATGAGAAGCAAATCAATCATGAAAACCCTGGTCGCCGTGTCGGTGCTCGCAATGGGCTGGTGCACGAGCGCCGTGGCGCAATCGGCGGTGTCGCTCACCCCGGCATCGCCACAAGCCACCCAGAACTTCGACAGCATGTGGGATTCGGCTGCAGGCGAGGCATCGCTCACCCTGCCCGACGGCTGGCGTGTGGAGCGGCAGATGGGCGCAGCGCGCACCGTGGGCACATTTGCCGGCGCCGCCGCGCAAGTGATGTACACGGGCGGACAGAGCTTGGCGAGCAACGCCAAAAACGGAACTTGGAATTTTGTGGCCACCTCGGGCAGCGGCGACTGCTCGGTGGGTGGCCTTTCTACTACGGTGGCCGACGGCACGCGCTGCATCAACCTGATGACGTGCCTGCACAATGCCGGCGACGAGGCCATCAGCAAGTTGGTGCTGAGTTACGACATTGAGAAATACCGCGAGGGCGACAACGCCGCGGGATTTGCTGTGCAAGTCTACTTCTCAACCGATGGCACCACCTGGAGCAATGCCGGCGACGACTTCTACACCTATTTCGCGCCCGATGCCGCCACGCAGGGTGCTGCCGAGGTGCCCATCAGCACTACGGAGGTCAGCGGCAAGCAGCTCATGGTCGCGGTGGATGCCGGGGCCGATGTGTATCTGGCCTGGAACATCAGCGTGGCCAGCGGTTCAAGTCCTAACAAGGCAATGGGTCTGTCGGTCGACAATGTGGTGATTGACGCCACTTACGCCTCGCAGGACCAGTCGGCACACATCTTTGTGGAGGACGTGAGCAAGTGGAGTGACTTGAAAATGTCGGTGGCTGGTTCTCAGGTGATTGCGGTATCGGCACCTTCGGGTAATGCGGTCGTCAATGGGGTGACCTACAAGGTGTGGGAAATTGCCCGTGATGGCGGCTCGTGCACCCTCACTTTCACTGATGGAGGCTCACACCATGTGGATGTGGACATCACCGCCTCCGGCGACTACTATTATTGCCTCACCACCGATGCCGTTACCCCGATTGACGACCCCGCCACCTACACCGGGTATGTGGACCCCACGCGGCCGTCGTTTGTGGCATCGGGAATCTTCTTGCGCGGTGAGGTCAACAGCTGGGGCTCTCCGGCCGAGTGGGAGTTTAGTGACGAGGGCAGCGGTGTCTATGCGCTTTACGACAAGACGCTCAGCGGCTCGTTCAAGGTGGCTGATGCCTCGTGGAGTTCGGCTTGTAATTATGGCAGCAACGGCGCATCGGTGCTGGTCGACACGCCTTATGACCTTGTGCTGGGCACCAACGACAACATCTCCTGCGGCGGCAACACCTATGTGTGCAAGCGTATTGTCCTCACTATTGCCGACGGCAAGGCCACGCTGTTGTTGCAAAGCGATGACGACGCCACCGGCCTGATCGAGGTTTATGTGATGGGCGACAATAACAGCTGGAATTATATGGACACCTCAGGCAAGCTCAGCCTGACCGCTGGCGACGAGTTTCAGGGCCAGGTCACATTCCCGGCCGGTGACGACGGATTCAGTCACTGGCGCATCTATCAGCGCCTGGGCATGGGCGGTGTGTGGGGTGCCGAGAGCGACCTCACGGGCGACAATACCACGGGCACACTGGTGAAGGGCAGCACCGGCACGGTGTCGACCGCGCCCGGTACCTATGACGTGACGTTCAATCTGGCCACCGGAGAATTTGTGCTTGTGAAAGCCGCCTCGGCTGCCGTGGAGATGACGCTCCAGCCCGCCGAGGTGGTGCTTGTGCCGCAACTTCCCGAGCAGGTGAAAATCCTCTCGCTCAACAACAGCCTGATTTACTACAACGACCAGGACAAGGTGTTCAACGACATCGCTTCGGCCATGGGCAAGGATGCCGTCTGGACCAAGCACACTCTGCTGGGCAAGACGCTTCAGACCCATTGGGAGGAAGGCGACGGCGTGGCAGCCGACGGTAACCCCGGTGCCAAGATGCTGGTGCGCAGCGATGCCTGGAGCCATATCATCCTGCAAGAGCAGAGCGGCCTGCCCCGCACCAATGTGGAAGCTTTCCGCGCCAACGTGAAGCGCTGGGTGGATTACATCCGCGACTATTGCCCCAATCCCAATGCCATCATCATCGTGCCCGTGAACTGGGCTTACAGCGGCGACTGGGGAAATTACACCGCATTCAATGCCGCCTTTGTGAAGAACTATCAGGATGTGGCACTCGATTTGGGCGTGACGCTTTGCCCCGTGGGGCTTGCCTACCAGGCAGTTTATGAGCAGGAAGGCAGCGAGGGGGCCGGCACCTGGTTCCTCGACGACCGTCATCCCACACTCAAGGCCACCTATATGGCCGCCGCGATGGAGTATGGTCTCATCTTCGGCGAGGATCCTGCCACCATCACGCAGGTTCCCGCGGGAATGAGTGCCGCCGATGCCGCGAGCATGCGGGCATATGCCAGCCAGGCGCTTGTGGGCTTCACCAACTGTGTGGACCACACTGCCGGTGTGGTGCGCTACAAAGTTACCGTGCGCGACCAGTTCGGCATGGAGATTGCTCCCGCCGAGCCGGTGACCATGACGCTGAGCGGCGGTGGCGCCATCGATGAAAATCAGGTGTTCACCAGCAATGGCGAGCAGGGCACCTACGATGTGACTGCTGCTACAGGCACCTTCAGTGCCGCCGCCACCGTCAAGGTGGCATCGGCCCTTACCGAGGTTGCCGTCTACCCTGCCATCGAGCTCAATGAGGATTGCCTGAAAGCATCGGAAACCTTCGACGCGATGAGCGACGAGGCCACCGCCTCGCTGCCCGAGGCTTGGCGCATCGACCGCATCCTCACCGAGCCCCGCACGGTGGGACGATTTGACATGGCCGACGAAGCCACTATGTACAGCGGCGGGGTGAGCCTGCCCAGCAACGCCAAGAACGGCACCTGGAACTTTGGAGCCGACGATGCTGCCGACCGCGCCGTGGGCGGCATCTCCACGGGCGTGGCCAACGGCACGCGCTGTGTTAATGTGTATGCCCATCTGCTCAATACCGGCCGCAAGAACATCGAGCATCTCAATGTGAGCTACAATGTGGAGAAATACCGCAAGGGCAACAATGCAGCCGGCTTTGCCGTGCAGCTCTATTACTCCATCGACGGACGCAACTGGACCAGTGCCGGCGAGGATTTCCGCACTTATTTCGCTCCCGATGCCGAGACGGCCGGCTATGCCAGCGTTCCCGGTGCCACGGTGGCCGTGAGCCATGAGCTTGGCACCGACCTGGCGCGTGGCTGCGACCTGTATCTGGCATGGAACATCAGCGTGGCCAGCGGCACGGCCGCTCAGGGTGCCATGGCCATCGGTATCGACGATTTCCAGGTGAGCGGTTCCCTGCCCGTGATTCCCGAATCCAAGCATTACGTCTTTGTCGACGACCAGACCACTTGGGACGCCATGGGACTTTATGCGTGGGGCGACAGCGAGTTGTTCGGCGCGTGGCCCGGCGAGGCCAGTGTGGGCGATTCCATCGTGAACGGTGTGCAGTATAAAGTGTTTATGCTCGACACCGAGGGCGGAAACTACCACCTCATTTTCAACAATTGGAACAATGGCCAGCAGACACCCGATTACGATATCGTGGCCGACCGTGACTACTTCTTTGTGGTGACCGATACCGAAGCCACCGAGATTGAGGAACCCACGGCCATCAACGAGGTGAAGCCCGCGGCCTCAAAAATCGTGGTCACCGACAGCATGGCCGCTTTTCCCGGCCGTCTTGAGGTGTATAACCTGCATGGGCAGCGAGTGGCAGCTGGTGAAGACATGGTGAACATGGCGCAATTGCCCCGAGGCATCTATGTACTGCGCGCCACCGCCGGCCACCACACCGTGGCCACCAAGGTGGTCCGCTAAAGCTTATGGCCTGATTAAAAAGCCTGCGCCGCAGATTCACTGTTCTGCGGCGCAGGCTTTTTCTGGAAGGGATGGTGAAGAAACCCAAATAATCTTTGGGCTTATTGTTCCATAATCATGTTTACCAGGGTGGTGACATCGGCAATGCTGGTCTCGCCGTCGCCGTTGATGTCGCTGTTTTCGTTGCTGCTGCTTGACATCACCAGTGTCACCAGCGCCGTTACATCGGCGATGCTCACCTCGCCGTCGCCATTCACGTCGCCATCGCTCGGCTCAGTCTCACTGTCGCTGATAAAGAAGAACGTTTTCCACTCGTTGGCATTCTGATAGGTGTTCACCGTTCCCTTGGGCACATAGAGCGTGCATGTCCACTTGTCGAGGTCGTTGAATACACCGGAATAAGCATAGGGCGGTGTGGCACATAACACCCGCAATGTTTTAATACTGCTGCATCCGGTAAATGAATACTGACGGATAGTGCCTACGTTGGTTCCCAACTCAACGCGTCGCAGTGCCGAGCAGCCCGACAAAACATATTCATCAATAAAGGGTATGCCATTGCCCGTTACAAACTCCCGCATCTGCTTGCAGTTCTCAAACGCGTGCGAGCTGACAGCAGTCACCGAGTTAGGCAGTGACACCTTACCCAAAGCAGACTCGGCGAAAGCATACTCATCAATCGTGGTGACAGCCCCGAAATCCACGGTGCGCAAAGCGTCACATTTATAAAATGAAGAATAGGGCAGGGACGTGACTGTCGCACCCGTGGCAACAGAACGGAGTGTGTAATTCCCCGCCGCAGCACACAATCCTATTTCAGAGGGAGTGAACTCCACGTTGCGGTACTTCACCTTTTTGATTTCAATGTCGGCCGGGCATTTAGTCTCATCAATGTCCACAATCCGAACCTTGCGATTGGTCATGTCGGTAATCACATACGTCACTCCATCCACCTCAAAACTCGTGTTCGGATCCAGTGAAACATTCGCCCAATATGCACCGGTAGGAGCTATCAATAACCTAAATGGATTCCCATTAACACCGCTTTCTGGAAGAGCTTTTGAACCAATAGAAATATTGTTGGAATACTTACGTATTTTTTTTGCGTCATTATTATAAAAAGCGTAATTGCCTATTTTTGTGACACTTGCGGGGATGCGAATCACCACTAATGCGCAACCAGAGAATGCGCTGCCACCGATTTCAGTCACCTTTTCGTTCCAAACAATTTTGCTCAAATTTTTGCAACCATAGAACGCATACTCACCAATGGTTGTAACATTGGTTGGAAAGACAACTGATGTGAGGCCGGTACATCCTCGGCAGATATAGTTTGGAATCAAGGTGAGGCCGGTTGGGAAAGAGATGGCTTTCAGCGATGTGCAGTTGTCAAAAGCGTTAGTGCCGATAGTTTTTACACTTGTGGGGAAGGCTATGGCGGTGATTTTGGAGTTGGCCACGAAATTGGCGGGAATAGTCTGCACCTTGCTGCCGATGGTCACTTTCTCGATGTTGTTGGTGTAAATGCCGCCGTTTGTGGTCAGGTTGATTGCGTTCCAGGTGAGCGACTTGATGTTGTTGCACGAGGAGAAAGCATTGCTGCCAATGGAGGTGATGTTTTCCGGAATTGTCAGTGAAGACAGCCCGGTGCAGCCCGAAAAAGCGTTGCTTCCGATGGTGGAGACTTGATTAGGAATGTTAATTGCTGTCAGGCCGGTGCAGTTTTGGAAAGCATTGTTACCTATTTGGCTGACATTGCTCGGGATGGTAATGGACTTGAGGCTTGTGCAGCCGTCGCACAGGTAAGGATTGATAGTTGTGAGACCCGATGGCAAAGCCAATGATTTCAAGGAAGTACATCCGCTAAACGCATAACTCCAAATATTAGTTACCGACGACGGAACGGATACGGATGTGAGTAACGAGCAATCTTGAAAAGCCGAGGTCCAAATGCTGCTAAGACTTGCCGGCAAAGTAATACTGGTGATTCTCGCTCCTTTCAAGAAATAGTTAGGCAACACCTGGACTTTGTTGCCGATGGTGACATTGGTAATATTGGCAGTGTTCATGCCTCCATTCTCACCGCACCTGATGGCATTCCAAGTGAGGTTTCTGATAGGGGCGTTGTAGAAAACGTTGGTCCCTATGGTTGTCAGCTGTTCGGGAATTGTGAGGGATGAAAGTGAGCTACAGCCGTAAAAGGCATAATTTCCTATCTCGGTAACCTTGTTGGGTATGCTGATGCCGGTCAGGCCGGTGCAGCCATAGAATGCGTTTTGGCTGATAGCAGTGAGGTTGGCCGGCAGGGTGACACTGCTGATTTTGGCGTTTTGCATAAAGTTGTTGGGCAGACTGGTCACGTTGCTGCCGATGGTCACCTTTGTGATGTTGCCGGTGTTGAGAAATTGGTTCATGCCACTGCCGTTGGTGAGATTCCAAGTGACTTGCGTGATGGGGCACTCGCCAAATGCCGTGTTGTCAACAGTTCCAATAGTGGCGGGGATTGTTAAACTCTGCAATGCCGAGCAGCCGTAGAAAGCTTGATAACCCACCGCGGCACCGCTCGGAATGGCCACCGACATGAGGCCTGTGCAGCGGTCGAATGCGCGTTGGCCGATGGTCTTGACACTGGCGGGCAGCGTAATGCTGGTGATTTTCGCCGTGCGCACAAAGTTGGAGGGTAATGTTTGCACCTTGTTGCCGATAGTCACCTGCTCTATGTTGGCAGCATCGATGTCGCCATTGTAATTCAGATTTATTGCGTTCCAGGTGAGCTTTTTGATGCCGGAGCAGCCGTAAAAAGCACTGCCGCCCAGAGTCTCCACACTCTCGGGGATGGTGATGGCCGTAAGTTTGGAGCAGTACTGGAAAGCGCCGTCGCCAATTGATTTCACGCCTGTGCCCATGTTCACAGTGGCCAGATTGGAGCAACCGGCAAACGCCTGGCTACCGATGGTGGTCACGGTGTTGGGGATGGTGACACTTGTCACACTGGTAACGCCATACAGGTGCATTCCTATGCTCGTTATGGACGATGGGATGGTGAGGCTGGTGACCTTTTGGTTATTGGCATAGAGGTCGTGGCTACTGGTGATGGCACCCGTGAGAGTGGTCTTGAACCACGCGTCGAGCGATGCCACATAAACCGACTTGATAGCATTGCAATTATAAAAAGCACTGCTACCTATTGTTTTGACGCTGGCCGGGATAGTGACGCTTTGCAGATTGGAACACTGGGAAAACGCGCTTTGTCCGATGCCTGTGACATTGTAAGTAACATTTCCATCGAGCTTGATTTGGCTGGGAATCACCACATTAGTGAGGCTTCCGCCATAGTTGCTGCTGTTGTTCACAGTGTAGGTCACATAGACCGACGTGCCGTCACCATCGATATTATATGCCAAGCCATTGTACATGAAGTCATAGGCCAAAGCTTGGTTGCCACTTGCCAGAAGAAGCAACAGTAAATAGGATTTGAGTAAAAGATATCTTTTCATGGATTGTTGTGTTTTGATGGTTATTGCTTCTTGTATTCCATGTCGGCGACAAACGTCTCGCCCACCATCTGTGAGAAGTCCTCATGCAGCACCAGCGTGGCAGCGTCAAGGCGTTTGATGGTGATTTTTAATCCGTCGGATTTTTCGATGCCGTCAAGAAGGAGTTCTATGCCCTTTACCTTGTAGTTCACCCCATTCACTTTCTTGGTGGTGAAAGAGAGCGTTTCGTCCCAAATGGTGATGCTTTGGCCCGTGGCCGACTCCAGGTCGCGTTTCATGCTGTTCAGTTGGGATGCGGTGAAATCAAAAGTATATCCGGCCACCGTCTCGGTGCCACTGCTGAATTTCCAGTTTCCGACAAGTCGCTCGGTATAGGAAGAATTGTTCTCTCCGCCAGGTTCATCTTTATCGTCACCGCAAGCGGTCATGGCCACCGACAATAGGAGCGTCAGCAGCAGGTACAGGAGTTTGATGTCATGTTTTTTCATTTTTTAATCTGTTTGCCGCTTGAGTCCCCCGAATTTGGCAATAGTTTAAAAGTTAATAGTAAATAAGAGCGTGGGAACTTTTCTGAATATCTCCACTGAGGCATCGCCAAACGCCCTATCGAAAACAAACAGTATCCCCCACGCGATGCCGATATACTGTTCCCTCCTATGTCAAGTGGGGGAGGTGTATAGGCACACATGAGCGTCGTGTACTGCTTATCCCTTCGATAAAAATTTTGGCGAATTCCAGTGGAAGGATAAAGCAAAAACGCTACTTAAATATGTTGTTCTTACTGGCTGAGTACAAAACTCAAACCAGAAGATTGATGCAAAGATAATAAAATATTGGCTAATGCATGGCGTGATGCGCGAGGTTTTTCTTTCAGACAAAGGAAGCGGCCATCGGAGAATTGCTTTCCGATGGCCGCTCTGGTTGAATGGGATGGCAGGGTTGTCAGTTGTGGAAGATGAGGGCCGACTGGGCGGGGACGGTGACTTTGCCGCCCTGCACCGAGCCCAGCCCGCGCTCGCTGCACACGCCACTGCGGCACACCACGGCGTAGGGGCCTTGCGGCACGTCGACGGTGACAGCCTTCTTGTTGGCGTTGAGTACCACGTAGATATCGTTCCAGCTCTCGCGCTTGATGCCGCGCCCGTCGATGTGGAAGGCCACCACGCAGTCTTGCGTGGGAAGGAAGCGCAGCTTGCTGCGCACGAGGTCGGCCTGCCCCATGTGGAAGGCGGGATGCCGGTGCCGCATGGCGATGAGCCCTTGATAATAGGCCATCACCTGCGGGTAGCGCTCGATGCCGGTCCAGTCGAGGTGGTTGATTTCGTCGGGGCTCTCAAAGCTGTTGTGAACACCCTGCTTGGTGCGCAGCATTTCCTCGCCACTGAGGATAAAGGGCACACCCTGCGAGGTGAGGACAGCCGTCTGTGCCAGCAGGTCGAGACGGATGAGCTCGGGCATGGAGATGCCCGGGATGCTGGCTTTGAGGCGGTCCACAAGGCACATGTCGTCGTGGCAGCTCACATAGCTAATCATCTGAGTGGGCTGCAGGCACCACGGCTCCTTGCTGTAGTTCACCTTGGAATAATCCACCTGCGGATGCTCGATGGCTCCCACGATGCCCATTTTAATGCTTTCCTCATGTCCGGGCAGGCCCGCCAGGAATGCCGGCTTGGTGTCGTCGCTGAAGGGGCCGCGCAGGGCGTCGCGGATGTCGTCGCTGAATGCCGCGATGCCGGGCATCTGCTTCATGTGGGCCTTCATACCCAGTTTCTCGTTGGGGTAGGCGCATGAGCCGGCACTCCAGCCCTCGCCGTAGATAAAGATGTCGTCGGGCACGGCCTGGCGGATGGCGTTCATCGTGGCGATGTCGTGCACGCCCATCAAGTCGAAGCGAAATCCATCGATGTGGTATTCGTCGACCCAGTATTTCACGCTCTCAATCATGTAGTTGCGCATGACGGGGCGCTCGCTGGCCGTTTCGTTGCCGCAACCGCTGCCGTTGCTGTAGGTGCCGTCGGGGTTCTTGCGGAAAAACTCGTCGGGCATCGTGAGCTGGAAGTTGCTGCCCTCGATGTTGAACGTGTGGTTGTAGACCACGTCGAGCACCACCTTGATGCCCACACTGTGCAGAGCCTGCACCATCTGCTTGAACTCGCGGATGCGGGCGTTGGGGTTGGCAGGATCGGTCGAGTAGCCGCCCTCGGGCACATTGTAGTTGAGCGGGTCGTAGCCCCAGTTGTAGCGGTTGAGTTCCAGCTTCGACTCATCGATCGACGCATAGTCGAACGACGGCAGGATGTGCACCGCGTTCACGCCCAGTTGCAGCAGGTGCTCGATGGCCCGCGGCTCGGTGAGTGCCAGGAATTTTCCTTTGTGCTCCAGCCCCGAGCTGGCATCGATGGAGAAGTCGCGATGATGCATCTCATAGATGACCCAGTCGTGCGGTGCCACGCGTGGCCTGCGGTCTCGCTCCCAGCCCTGGGGGTCGGTGTCGCGCATATCGACAATGGCTCCGCGCCGTCCGTTCACTCCCACCGCCTTGGCCCACACACCCGGTGTCTCGCCGCGGAACTTGCCGGCGTACTTCACGTCGAAGGTGTAGAAGCGCCCTTTCAGGTCGCCCTTCACGTCGGCGCTCCACAGTTTGTAGCCATCGGGCTGCGATGCTGCCTTGAGGCTTACGGTTTTCACTACCTTGCCGGCTGCACCTGCGTCGTAAAGCCGCAGTTTCACGGCTTGCGCGCTGCCCAGTGTGAGCAGCTCGAAGTGCGAGCCCTGTGGCGTGTAGTTCACCTCATCTCGCGCCATGGCCACTTGAGGGACGATGAGAGCGAGAAGCAACGAAAAGATGATGATGTTTTTCATTTGCGTCCACTTTGTGTAATCAACTCTTTCACATGGTTATTGAAGGCGTCGGCCTGCATGAGCTGCTCGATGGTCATGTGCATGCGGTAGCGCCAGTAGTGCCGCGGATTGGCCGGGATGTTGATTCGCTCGGCATTGGGGTCGGGCAGGCGCAGCTCGTCGTCGATTGAGAGCCAGTCTTGCAGCGACAGCAGGCACAGCATCGACGGGCAGTTGAGGTGGTTGCGCACGATGTCGTCGGCCAGCCACCCGGGCAGTGGGTGCGGTGCGGCGTCGCCTCGCCACAGCACGGTGTTGTAGTATTGCTGAGTCTGCTCCCAGTCCTCGTCCCACCACTGCCTGAGGGTGCTCATGTCGTGGGTGGAGATGGTGGCCACCGAGCGGTAGGGGTTGCTCATGAGATTGCCGAACTTCAGGTGGTTGTCCTTGGGCATCGACTGGATTTCGAGACTCAGGATTCGCAGCTCGTTCATCACCCATGCCACGCAGTCGGGCACCATGCCCAGATCCTCGGCGCAGACGAGCATGCGTGTGGCCTGCACCAGCTTGGGCAGTTTCTTCATGGCCTCGTGGTACCAGAAGTCGTTGTTGCGCCGGTAGTAGTAGTCGTTGTAGAGGCGGTTGAAGGCCTGCTTGTCGTTGTCGTAGAGTGCTTCGTAGATAAAGTCGTACTGCACCGAGATGCGCGGATGGAACAGGTCGGGGTTCTTGCGGTCGCGCACAAAGAGCACATTGCTGATGAGTGCGTACAGTCCGTCGCGAATCCAGATGTCGTCGGCGCTCTCACGGCCTTTGAAGAAGGCCTCCACCTTGCGCTGTGTGTCGAAGGCCGGGCGCATGCGGTAGATGTCGTCGTGCACGCGCTCCACATAGGTTTCACGCACGTGATTGGCGTGCGGTCCGAAGATGCGTTCCAGCACCCAGTCGGCGATGAAGGGCTTGGTCATCAGCTCCTCCTGGAAGTTCAGGCCGTAGCCGCGTATTTCGTCGGCGCTCATGCCCAGTGCCGGTGAGAACTGGCCCAGCAGTCCGTGAACGGCATCGATGGGAATTTCCCAGATGCGGAAGAAGCCCAGCACGTGGTCGATGCGGTAGGCGTCGAAGTACTGTGCCATCTTGCGGAAGCGCTTCACCCACCACGAGCAGCCGTCGGCCAGCATCACGTCCCAGTTGTAGGTGGGGAAACCCCAGTTCTGGCCGTTGGTGCTGAAGGCATCGGGCGGCGCGCCGGCTTGGCCGTTGAGGTTGAAGTAGCGAGGCTCCACCCAGGCCTCCACGCCGTCGCGGCTGATGCCGATGGGGATGTCGCCCTTGAGCACCACATGCTTGCTGAGCGCATACTCATGCGCCCCGCGCATCTGGCGGTCGAGGTGATACTGCACAAAGTACCAGTAGGCCACGGCCTTGTAGAGCTTGGTGCGGGCGTTGCTCATGGCTTTGCGCAGCTCGTCGTCGAAGGTCTGGTGCTCAGGCCATTGGCTGAACGATGCCGTGCCGTATTCGTCGCGGAAGTGGCTGAAGGCGGCATAGGGTACCAGCCAGTCTTTGTTGGCCTCGAAAAAGGCCTTGAACTCCTCGCTTTTCATCGTCTCGGCTCCTTCTTGCTCGAAGATGAGGTGCAGATACTCGTGCTTGGCGTTGTTCACGCGCTCATAGTCGATTTGCGGCAGGGCGTTGAGCTCCTGGCGCAGGACCTCGAACTGTGCGGCACGTTTTTTGTCGGCCAGGGGCGGCAGTTGGTTCAAGTCCATGTATTGCGGATGCAAGGCATAGATGCTGATGCTGTTGTAGGGGTAGCTGTCGGTCCAGGTGTGGGTGATGGTGCTGTCGTTGATGGGGAGCACCTGCAGGGCACGTTGGCCCGTGCTGGCTACCCAGTCAATCATGCGCTTGAGGTCGCCGAAGTCACCCACGCCGAAACTCTTGTCGCTACGCAGCGAGAAGATGGGCACCACCGTGCCGGCCAGCTTGACGGGATAGACGGGGAAATAAGCCTGGTTGAGTTCATAGACCACCACATCGCCGGCGCGCATGGCCGTGGGCACCACCCGGCGGTTGTCGCCGGTTTCCCACATGGGGCTGGCATCACCTGGCTTGTCGATGATGGCAAATTTGAACTCGATGATGGGGTTCTTGAATTTGGAGGCGTCGAGGGTGATGACCCACTCGTTGAAGTTATGTTCCACCATGGGCAGTGCGCGGGTTCCGTCCCAGTCGCCCAGGGCGGCCTCATTGCCGATGATGGCCAGCCGCTCGCCCACGCGCAGTTGCGGGGCGCGCACCTTGAGCTGGATGCTCTTGGAATAGCGCGTCTCGGGCACGTCGTGGTGCTCGTGGGCGGCCACGCAGTCGGTGAAGGCCGAGCTGTAGAGGTAGCTGTCCTCGGGGATGTCGTTCCAGTGGTCCCAGGTGGTGTATTTGGCTGCCTTGGTCGCACTCAGGTCGAGGCGGTGGGGCACCACCAGCCACTCGTGGCGCAGTTGCACGCCGTTGCGCTCCACGCTGTAATAATAGTCGATGTGCTGGTCGTCGTTCACGGTCACATCGGCCTCGGTGCGCCACTGACGGCCGTCAACGGTTTTCAAGTCATAGCGCTTGGCCACCGTGCCGTCGGCCGACAGCATGTTGAGCACTATTTCCTCTCCGTAGACCGTCTTGTAGTCTAAATTGAATTTTATTTTCATTGCAGTTGTTGGGTTAAGCTAAAGGTGGTTATTTCTTTTTCTCTTGGATGATGAACACGCAGGCGGCGCCCACCACGAGCAGGATGCCTGCCAGGATGAGCATGTTGCCCTGCACCGAGCCGAAGGCCGAGAGCAGCACGCCACCCAGTGCGGCGGCTACAATCTGCGGGATGCAGATGGTGCAATTGAACAGTCCGAGCATGGTGCCCATGTACTTGCTGCCCTCCAGGGCGTTGGTCACGAGTGTGAACGGCATGGCCAGCATGGCGGCCCAGGCGAAGCCGATGAGGAAGTAGGGCACGAATAGCAGGTACTGATTGGTGCAGTAGGGAACCATCACAAAGCCGATGCCGCCGATGACCAGGCTCAGTGCATAGGCCACCTTGATGTTTTTGAACTGCGGCAGCACCACAGCCCAAATCACGCTGCCGATGGCCTGAACGGCAAAGAGGATGCCCACCCAGTTGCCGGCAGTTTGATAGCCCTCGCTGGCGGTGTCGGCGGTGTGCCACACGGTGTCGGCGATGGTGCCGTTGGTGTAAGTCCACATGTACATGAATGCGGCCCAGCAGAAGAATTGCACCAGTCCCACCTCGAAGAACACCTTCCATGCGTGGGCCTTGTTGCTTTCGGCCGTCGATTCGTCCGATTTCTCGTCGCCGGCAATGGCGGCAGCCTGGAACTCGGCCATCTGGGCGGGAGTGTATTCCTTGACCTTGGCCGTGGTGTAGAGCACGCACAGAATCAGGATGGCGGCGCCCACGTAGAACGACCACTTGACCGATGCCGGGATTTCACCCTCGGGGGCGGTATTGGCGATGCCAATGGCCGCGAAGAGGAACGGGAACACATAGCCAGCCAGCGAGCCGGCGTTGCACAGGAACGACTGGATGCTGTAGGCCTTGGCTTTCTGCTTCTCGTTCACCATGTCGCCCACCATCATTTTGAACGGCTGCATGGCCATGTTGATGCTGGTGTCGAGGAACATGAGTGCAATCAGGCCGAAGGTCATGGCGCTGGCCACCGTCAGTCCCAGCGAGCCGGCGTTAGGCAGCAGGCACATCACAATCACGGCCACAGCCGCACCCACAAACAGATAGGGGATGCGGCGGCCGAAGCGTGTCCACGTCTTGTCGCTGAACAGACCCACCAGAGGCTGCACCACCATGCCCATGAGCGGCGGCAGAATCCAGAAGTAACTCAGGTTGTGGGGGTCGGCGCCAAGCGTGGCGAAAATGCGGCTGATGTTGGCACTTTGCAATGCATAGGCAATCTGGACGCCGAAGAAACCGAAACTGATGTTCCACAGTTGGTTGAAACTAAGGTCGGGTTTTGTTTTCATTGTCGTGTTGGTTTATTTTTAAGTGTTTATGTTCTACCACAAAAATAACGTTTTTATTTAAAAATTTCACATACACTTGGCATGAAGTGCCATGTTTTAACAATGCAAACGATTACGTTTCTCTTCTTGCCAGCTCTCGTGGCTGGTGTGGATGCAGGCACTCGATGCGGCAAAGCAGTGGGGAATCGCCGCTTTGCCGCATCGAGTGCGTTGCTGCCACTTGCCCGGTGGGGGTCAGAAATCGAGGATGAGTGTGGCGCGCGGTTCCATGGGGATGTCGCGCGTGAGGTCCACGCTGCGGCCGGTGGGCACGTCGACGGCGGTGGTGTGGCGTCCTATCACCTCGGCATATCGCGCCACATTGAGTGTGCGCTGCCCGGGCGTGCCGTTGACGGCGGTGAGCACCGTGCGGCCTGCGAGGGTGCGTGCAATCACGTAGATGCCGTCGTGCGGGATGAACTGGATTTGCCGGCCGTTCACAATCACGTCGTTGCCCTGTCGCCAGTGCAGCACGGTGCTCAGCCAGTCGAACATCTCGTTCTCGTCCTTGGTGCGGCCCTGGCGGGTGAAGGCGTTGCGCGTGTCGCCCGGGAATCCGCCCGGAAAGTCCTTGCGCACGTCACCGTCGGTCTTGTCCTTGGTGCCGTTCATCAAGATTTCGGTGCCGTAGTAGAGTTGGGGTATGCGCTTGATGGTGAGCAGCAGCGCCAGTGCCTGTTTCAAGGCTTTCACATCGCGGCCGTTCTCCAGGAAGCGGTTCGTGTCGTGGTTCTCGATAAAAGCCATCACGCTGGCCGGGTTGGGGTAGAGGTAGTCGAGCACCAGGCTGTTATAAACCCTGTTGAAGCCTCGCCACCAGGCGTCGGTGGTCTCGGTCTTGGCCGAATCGAGTTTCTCATAGAGGGAGAAGTCCATCACGGTTTTGAGATAACTGTTCTCGCGCGCCGCGCGGCTGTCGCGCTGCCAGGCGGCGGTGTAGGCCGGTTGTTCCACCCAGGTTTCGCCCACGACGTTGAAGTGGGGATACTCGTCGTCGATGGCTTTCATCCAGCGTGCCATGGCATCGGCGTAGGCATAGGGGTAGGTGTCCATTCTGATGCCGTCGATGCCGGCTGTCTCAATCCACCAGATGCTGTTCTGGATGAGGTAATTCATCACGTGCGGGTTGCGCTGGTTCAGGTCGGGCATGCCGGGCACAAACCATCCCTCCACAGTCTCACGCGTGTCGATTTGGCTAGCATAGGGGTCGAGGATGGGCGTGAGCTTGTAGCTCGTCTGCACATAGTCGGTGCCGCGGGGGTCGCTGCTGTTCTTGTCGGCGCGCTGTGCGAGCCATTGGGGGGTGTTCAGCCAGTCGGCCGATGGCATGTCGCTCACCCAGGGGTGCTCAAATCCGCAATGGTTGAAAATCATGTCCATCACCACCTTCAAGCCGTGCCGGTGAACCTCCTCGACCAGGCGCACATATTCGTCGTTGGAGCCGAAGCGGGGGTCCACCCGGTAGTAGTCGGTGGTGGCATAACCGTGATAGGTGCTGTAGCCCAGTGGGTTGTCGGGGCTGTTGTTTTCCAGCACCGGTGTAAACCACAAGGCTGTGACGCCCAGCTGGTTGAAATAGTCAAGATGCTGGCGGATGCCCTCGATGTCGCCGCCGTGCCTCAGGCTGGGCTTGCTGCGGTCGTTCACATAGTTGCGCATGCCGGCGAGCTGATTATTGGACGGGTTGCCGTCGGCGAAGCGGTCGGGCATGAGCATATAGAGCACGTCGGCATTGGTGAAGCCCACGCGGCGGTCGCCGCTCATGGCGCGTGCCTTGAGGGTGTAAGGCACTTTCTTGGTGGCGCGGCCCTGCTTGAAGGTGAGCTGTATGGTGCCCGGCTGCGCACCGGCGGTGTTGAGATACACGAGCAGGTAATTGGGCGAGTCGAGGCGCACCAGGCTGTCGATGGTCACGCCGGCGTAGTCGGTGGTGACTTGCGCGTCGCGGATGCCTTGCCCGTAGACCATGAGCTGCACCGTGGGGTTCTTCATGCCCGCAAACCAGTCGGTGGGGTCGATGCGGTCGACCTTGACGGCTGCATGGCCGGCGAGCAGTCCCATCGTGAGTAAAGTGAGAAGCAATGATTTTTTCATGTTAATCGGTTTTTATGTTCATGCAAATATAGCAAATTCCGGCCGGATGGCCAAATGCAAAAAAGGCGGCATCCCCATCGCGGGGTGCCGCCTTTTTATCGATAGCGGATAATCACCGATTATCCACGGGTGTTCACTTCACAACCTTCACGGTGCGGGTGGTGCCGTCGTTGAGTTTCATCACCATGATGTTGATGCCTTCGAACGGACGGTCGCTCACCTGTCCGGCCACGTTCACGTAGTGCACATCGGCCACGTTGCTGTCCATGAGCAGCGTGTCGATGGCAGTGGTGATTTCGAGGTTGATGAGCTCGCCACGCAGGTTCTGGAAGTCGAGGTCGTCACCGGCTTTCACGCGGCGCGGTGCGCCACCGGCAGGCTGCTCGGCCTCCCAAGCCTCGTTCAGGTAGATGGCCACGGTCACTGTGTAGTTGCCGCCCACCTGCCAGTTGGCTGGCATGTGGTTGTTGGTGATAATCAGGCTTTGGCCTTGCGGAGTGGCGCTGTAGGCACGCAGCGCGTTGCCGTCCCAGTATCCGCTCATGCGCACCACTTGTGCCAGTTTCACTTGCGGAACCAAGCTCTGGCTCATGTCGACCGACTGAATTGCAGTGCTGATTCCGTCGTTCTCCACGGCATTCTCGCTCAGCTCGCTCACGACGAGCACCGGGTTGGTGTCGCGCAGGTCGAGCTTGCCGGTCACGGTGCCTTCGAGGCTCTTGTTGCCCTCAATGAGCTGCTCGGCGATGGCGTCGTTCAATTGCAGGCGGATGTAGTCGGTTCCGTCGGTCACGTAGGCATCGCCACCAAGCACTTTCACCACAGCCATAGCCTCGGCCACAGTGTAGTCATTGCCGTCAACACCTTCGGTGAGGATAGTGTGGAGCGGGGTGAGGACTTTCGCCTGCTTGAAGGTGGCTTTCACCTGGAAGTCGGTGTTGTCCTGATAGTTCGGGGTGAGCGTGTTGGGCAGTGTCTCGGGCAGGACGAAGGTGTAGTGCGTGTCGTCGACCTTGGTCACTGTGATGTTGCCCTGGTTGTAGCGTATCCTGCGCGGTGCGCGAGGATTTTCATCTCCACCCTGGATTTCATAGCTGGCGCTCACGGTGAGCTGATCCAGCTCATATCCCTGTGCAGGCGTCACGGTGATGGTGACGGTCTCGCCGATGGCAGCCTGGGCCTTGTCGGTCTCGGCGGTGCCATTCTCGGTCTCAAGCACGGTGATGTTGTACTTCTTCACCGGCAGCTCCTCGAAGGTGGCAGAGACTATAACACGGTCGTAGGTGAAAGGCATGTTGAATTTGTACACACCGTTCTCGTCGGGGGTGATGGTGCTGGTTGCGTCGCTGTCGCCACCCGGATACCATGTGTAGTGCACCTCTTGCACCTCTTGCACTTGATAGCCCTCGGCGGGAGTGACGGTGAGGATAACCTCCTCGCCCATTCCTGCGGTCGGCCTGTTGGAGGCGACGGTGCCGTTCTCAATGCCGTCAGCAATGAGCACTTCGAACTGCTTCAGCTCGAAGGTGGCGGCGATGGTGACGTCCTTGGCCGGCATGGTGAAGGTATAAGTACCATTGTTGTCGGTAACGGGAACCTCGGTCTGCGTGGACATGGCCATGTAGCTCACCGACACGTTGCTCACTTGATAGCCCGCATCGGGGTATACTTCTTCGCCAATTCCGGCGGTTGTCTTGTCCTCGGCCACCTGGATGGAGCCGTTCTGGGTCTCGGCCACGATGATGTTGTAAGGAATCTTCTCGAAGGTGGCTTTGACCAGAACACGGTCGTAGGTGAAAGGCATGTTGAATTTGTACACACCGTTCTCGTCGGGGGTGATGGTGCCGGTTGCATCGCTTTCGCCACCCGGATACCATGTGTAGATCACCTCTTTCACCTGATAGCCCTCGGCGGGAGTGACGGTGAGGATAACCTCCTCGTCCATTCCTGCGGTCGGCCTGTTGGCGGTGACGGTGCCGTTCTCAATGTTGTCCGAGATTTTTATTTCGAACTGCTTCAGCTCGAAGGTGGGAAGCACATTGACGTTGGCGGCCGGCATTACGAAGGTGTAAAGCAAGTCGTTGACTTTGGTGACGTCTACCTGCGTTTGGGTCGACATGGCCATATAGCTGGCGGTCACATTGCTCACTTGGTAGCCCAGTACGGGTGCAAGTTCAATGTTCACGGTCTCGCCCTTCTTGGCCTCGGTGGGGCGGAAGGTGGCGTCACCGTTCTCGGTATCGGCTGCCGGGTCGAGCGACACGGTGTAGGACGGAGCCTCGCTGAACGTTGCACTGATTTGCACGTTGATAGGATCAGCGGGCATTACAAATGTGTAATTCGCTTCGAGTGTTGGGTCGGTGGGTTCGATACCACTGATTTCGATGTTTTCGGCTATGCCGATGCGTGCAGGGCTTTGCGCCGACCCGGGATTGATGATTTTGCTCACCACGATGTCGGCCTTATGGATGCAGTAGCCCTGGTCGGGGGTGACGGTGATAGTCACCATTTCCCCTGCGGCAGGTGTGGCAGGCGAGAAGGTCACCTGCCCGTTTTGGGGCTGGATGACGGTCACCGTCTGCGCTGCCCATGCCGCAGCCATGCCACAGAAGAGCATGGCCATCAACATGAAAAGTTTTTTAGCTTTTTGCATAGTGTTGTTAGTTGTTAATAAAATAGTTATAAATAAGAAATGTTTAATTCTCTATTTTGTCGCCGGTTGCTGCTCCCCTAAGTTAGGGGAGCTGTCGCGAAGCGACTGAGGAGTGTGTCACTCCTGCATGGTGGCCAGCGTCGCCGGTTGGCACACGCCCCCGGCCCTCCGGGCCACCCCCTCTATCTTAGAGGGGGAGTTGTTATCTCACCACTTTGGTGGTGGTGATGGTGCCGTCGGTATTGCGTGTGACCACGATGTTCACTCCGTTGAAGGGACGGTCGCTCACCTGGCCGGTGACGCTCACGTACTTCACAGCTGCCACGCGGGCGGCGTTCACATCGTCGATAGCTGTAACCACGCCGCTTGCGCCGATGCGCAGGCGTTCCGGAGCGCCGGCAGCATTCTGCTTGGGCAGGTAGCAACGGTGGGCTGCCAGAGTGCCTGCGCTTGTGAGCACAAACTCATCGTTGTAGAGCACATAGCCGTTTTCGATTTCGGTGCTTTCCAAGCTACCTTGCAGCAGGCTGGCGATATCGATGGGCGTGCCGTCGTACTCGGTAGTGACCAGGTCGCTCTCGTTGGGTGTTGCGCATTCCAGAATCACACCCACGTTGGCGGGAATGTATTCAATGGCGCTGATGGTGGCTTCCTTGCCGCTCACGCCACTCACGACGTAGGCGCTCACGCCTTCGGGCAGAGCCAAATCCTTGTCGCCAAACCAGGTGGCGTACTTGTTGTCCTGGGTGAAGCGCACACCCTCCAGCGCGTAGGTGGCCGTGCCGTCACTCTCCACATAGAAGTAGACGGGCTGTTGGCCGCTGGCATAGCACGAGAAGATGGGGCTGCCGTTGTTGGCGTTGAAACGCATGATGTTGCGGGTGTTTTCGCCCTGGAAAGTAACCGTGAACGATTTGTCTTCTTCGCTCATCACCAATGCGGCTTTGCCGTTGTCGTCGAGCGATGCCTCGGTGCGGAGATGATTTTTGCTACTGCTGGCTGCGTAGAGGTAGCCTGCTCCGATTGGGTCGAAGAACGTGTAGTTTTCGCCGCTCTTGCCCAGCACCATCGGAGCATAGCTGCTATTGTACTGAATGGTGGCGGGCAGGGTGGTGGCATTTTCAATCGCCACGCCTGTGCGGTTGTTGCTCGTTTGAGCGCCCATTACATAGACGGCATCGTTTGCCGTGCCCACGATGAGCACTTGCTTGCCGGCCACGAGCTGGTCGAGTCTGGTCACTTTCTTGAACTGTTGAGCGTACTCGAAGGTCTTGAACGTGGCACTCACGGTCACTGGCTGGTCGGGCATGGTGAATTTGCCTTCGGTGACTTCAATGGCCGTGTTGTCCTCACCGGTGACGGTGATGGCTTCGAGCGTGTAGCCCTGGGCGGGTGTGGCGGTGATGGTCACAACGGTGCCCTTCTTGGCAGCCGTCACATCGGTGGCTACGGTGCCATTGACGATGTCGCTGGCAATGGTGATGGCATGCTCTGCGTACACACGGTCCACTACCAGCGTGGTGCGCTCGGCGTTCACGTTGAGCGTCCACTTGCCGGCGGGAATGTTGAAGTTGCCGTTGTTGGCAAGGGTCAGCTCGGTGCCCAGGTTGTCGTCGGTAATGGCGGTGCCGTTGCCGCCCTTCCAGTTGTTCCACTCGTCCTTGAAGCCGAATTCGCCGGCCTCGGTAAGTTCGATTTCGGCTGTCCAGCCTTCATCGCTGGCGGTCATGGCCGTCTTGCCCCAGTTGTTGAACGAGGCGCTGATTGCCATGCTGGGTTGCTTGTCGACGGTGAGCTTCATGTCGTCGCTTATGGTCAATGTGCACACGCCGCCTGCGGCCATCGAGAAGTTCTTGGCGGTGTTTTCACCGTTGAGCGGCATGTCGGCGTGCCATCCGCCGTGGATGCCGTAAGTTTCTTCATTGGATGCGCCGCCCAGCCATGCGGTGATGTTGCCGTCCTCCTTCTTGACAATCTTGAACTCAACGTTGTCGGGCAGGGTGACGTCGGCCAGCTTGTAGCCGCCTGCGGCCTGCTTGGTGAACTTGTAGTTCTCATCGTCGGTAATCCAGTTGTCGCCCTCCATGTTGAAGCTGCCCACCAGATAATAGTCGGGCACGGCCTCGGCCTGAACCTCGTTGCAGCTCAGCGGCAGGAATTGCGGTGCGTTATGATAGCTCACGATACCGATAACGTCGTAAGTTCCTTCGGTGGGGATGTCGATGCTCCAAGTGTTGAAGTAAGTGACACTCTCGTTGGCTACAACAATCTTGGTGTTCTCGGTGTCGAAGGTGGCACCCTTAATGATGGCGTAGCGGCCAAAGTTTTCAAGGTTCACTTGTTCAGGGGTGAGTTCGACGGGAGTCGGTTGCGCGTTTTCGGTCGATGCTTGGAAACCGGTGGGGGAAACCAGCTCGGGAGCGCCGCTATAAACGGTTCTTGTGCCACTGAATCCAGCGGGAATCACGTCGCCCAAGTTGTAGGTTTGGCCGGTAGCACCATAGATGAGCATGCCTTTGCTGCCGTCGCGCTCTTGTACATAGAGGTTCTGGTTGTTGTTACCCCATTGCTTGAGGGCGACAACGGGATTGCTGAATGCGCGCACTTCATTGTCGGCGAGCTCGTTGAATTCGGCGATGCTGGCCACCGATGCGATGGCGGTGAAGGTCTTGGAGGCCACGCCCGAGGTCTTGCCGTCGAGCACGGCGATGGCCTTGACGGTGGTTGTGGCGTTGATGGTGAACGCGGCGCTGTAGAGCGTGCTGGCGGTCGTCGGCTCTGTGCCGTCGGTCGTGTAGTAAATCGATGCGCCTTCGGCGGCCGTGATGGTCACCTCGGTGCTGCCCACGAAGTTGGCGTTGCCCGAAATTTCAGGCGCGGCCAGCTCGTCGGCCACCACCTCGCGGTAGAGCTGGATGGCTTTCTGGCTGCCTGTGTAGCAGGCAAAGCGCGGGCTGCCGGTGTTATATTGGATAACACGTGTACCAGCTGTGTCGTTGGTGGGCCTAATCTCGGCATTGTTGCCGTCGAAGGTCACCTTCCAGGTCGAGCCGGTTTCGTCGGCATAAAGGTTGTTGTGATTGTCAGTTTTATTGGACCATGCCAGCAGGCCGCTGCCGGTGTCGAACGTCCAGGCATCGTCCTCGCCGCCCAGAGTCACGGGCACCACGGCAGAGCCTTCGGGCAAGTTGATGGTGCGGTCGTTGATGGTGACATCCTCGCTGTTTCCATAAGTGTTAACTGCACCCATAGCCTTTGAGCTGCCCTCATACACGAGGATGAACTTGCGGCCCAGGTCGGCACTGCTGATGCTCGTCACACGGGAATAAGGTGTGGTGGCGGGTGCTTTCAGCGTATAAGTGGCTGTGGCAACGGTGCCAGCGGCATAGTCGGTGCCATTGGTGTTGTAAGCAACAGCTTTGATGGTCACTTGGTCACCGTCGTCGCCGGTGAGTGCGAAGGGTGCGCTGTAGGTGGCACTGCCCTGCACAGGGTCAGTGCCGTTGAGTGTGTACTTGATGCCGCTGGCCTCGCCATCGAGGGAAATGGTCACATTGCCGCCAATCAAGACGGTGCTACCCGAAGCCGGCGAGAAACTTACCGTGGCAGTCGGAGCTACCGAGGGCTGCGTGGGGTCGGCATCGTTGTAGGTGTAGCTGATGTTGTAGCACTTCACGCCTTTGGCGATGTCTGTAACAGTCACGGTAAGAACTTTTCCGGTTGCCGTCGAGGTGGCATTTACTGTCACATCGTTGCTGGCGTTCAAAGAGCCAGTTCCCACTTCAGTATCACCCACTTTCAGGGAAATGGTTCCAGCTGTGCCGGAAAAACCACCAAACTTTGCGCTCATGGCCGTGATGGCCACGTTGCTGGGTAAAGTGGTGGTGAAAGTGATGCTGGTGGCGGCAGCTTTGCTGGAACCAACTTGGGAATAGCTTGGTTGTTGTGTAAAAGAAGTTGTTCCTGTGGTGGTAATTGTCCAGGTGTTGCCCCGGTCATCATCATCGGTAACAGATGTGTTGTCAATTTTGACACCATTGTTACCAAAGGTAATCGTACCTGTAGCTGCCCATCCCACGCCGAGCGAAAGGACGGACATCATGAGTAATAAGAAAAACTTTTTCATAAAAGGTTGATTTATAGAAAGATGTAAAATTTATAATTGTTTTCTTCTTTATCAACTACAAAAGTAGTGATTTATTTTGAATTACGGCATTTTTAAGTACCAAAAATACGGAATATTTTATGAATAATATGTTCATAAATATGCAGATTAACCCCGGGCTGACGGTTTCCTGTTTAGTTCCTTCCCTCAGTTGAGGGAGGAGTTTTTCGGCGAGGGTGGCAGCTCTCCCCCCTTCAATTTAGTGGAGAACTGATTTCCCCCAAAATAGAGGGGGCGGCCTGAAAGTTCACACGGCGACGCTGCCCCCATGCAGGAGGGACACACTCCTCAGTCGCTTCGCGACAGCTCCCCTAACTTAGGGGAGCAGCTAAGCTCCCCCTCTAAGATAGAGGGGGTGGTCCAACGGGCCGGGGGCGTGTGCCAACCGGCGACGCTGGCAGCCATGCCGCAGTGACAACCGTGCATCGAAGATGCACAAGCTGACAGAGCCCCAGGTTTCGGCGCATGAATGCGCCAAACCTGGGGAAAACGACGGCAATGCCAATGTTCCTCGAAGAGGCACAACCCTCCTTTTGCAATCCGTGAAACCGTCATCATCAACCCCATGTTTGCCGCCGTGGCGGCGCCGAAACATGGGGCTCTGTCAAATAATGCGTCTTCGACGCATCACACACTCCTCAGTCGCTTCGCAACTGATTCCCTAAGTTAGGGGGGGTGAAATGTTTTCTTAATGACTGTCGTTGCGGGCCATGGAGCAGAGCATGACGCTCCAAGCGATGGCATAGAGGTAAACGTCGATGAACCAGCGGCCGTTGAGCAGGTTGTGCACGGCGGTGGGCACCAGCACATCGGTGGGCACGCAGCCAAAGAAGACGAACAGCGCCCACACGAGCACACGCAGTGCCACGGAGTGCTGGGGCCGTAGCCAGTACCACAGCATGAAGCCGGCCAGTGCGATGAGGTAGGTGTGGGTCTCGGACGAGTCGCCGAAGACGATAATCCACCCCATGAGCACGCCCAGCGTGGTGGCTCGGAAGTCGAAGTTGGCCCAGCGGCGGTGCCGCAGGAAAAAGATGATGATGACTGCGCCCACGGTGATGAGCTGCACCACGCGGTAATGGTCGAGCACCAGGCGCAGTGGATAGGCGTAGAGCAGCGAGACGTAGGTGGCGCTGCTCTGGTGCTGCGACAGCATGGCCCACCAGTTCATGTAGCACGGCAGTAATCCGCTGAATCCCACTTTGATGGCTGGCAGCGCCAGTAATGCCATGCCCGCCAATGCCGCCCATCCCAGCCTGCGCCACACGCGCGGGTAGCAGAAGAGCAGCAACAGCTCGACGACGCCGTAGACCTTGGTGGTGGCCGAAATCATGATGAGCAGCACCGCCCATCCGCCGCGCCCGCGTTCGAGCAGGGTGAAGGCGAACAGGAACAGATAGGCCACCACGATGTTGAACTGGAAGGGAAACACGCTCTGCTCGAGCACCAGCAGCAGGAACAGGAAGATTTTGAGCTTGTGCCGGTCGTAACGCTGGGGCAGGGTGAACACCGAGAGGGTGAACAGCGTGTAGTTGCCCAAGTTCCACACAAACGGGCCCAGCCAGCGCGGCAGCATGGCGATGGGCCAATAGAGCACCGAGAACACCGGCGTGTAGAGGAAATAGCGGCCGTGGTCGTCGACAAACTGCTGGGTGTAGGGGTTGATGCCGTTCCAGAAGTCGAGCGTGGAGTCGGTGTAGACCAGATAGTTGGCGTAGCGAAGCCGCAGCGTCTCGATGGCTGTTGCGGCGATGGCGATGAGCAGGCCCACGACGTAGGCCGTGGCCTTAGGATTCTGCCTCAGTGGCTTGAGCGTGGCTTGAAGCGTCATTTCGGTTGCCGTTATAAGAGTTGATGAAATAGCCCGGCCGCCGCTTCACCTCGTTGAACACGCGGCCCAGATACTCGCCCACGATGCCCAGGCTCAGCAGCTGCACGCCGCCCAGGAAGAGCAGCGTGACCATGATGGTGGGGTAGCCCTGCACAGGCTCGCCATAGAGGTTGGTCACCACGATGATGTAGATGAGGTAGATGAACGCCGCGGCCGACACCAGCAAGCCCAGAATCGAGGCCAGCCGCAGCGGGGCGGTGGTGTAGGAGGTGATGCCGTTGAGCGCCAGGTTCACCAGCGACATCAGGCTCCATTTCGAGGTGCCTTGCCGGCGCTCCCGCTGGCGGTAAAAAATGCCCTTCTTGCGGAAGCCTATCCATGAGTACATCCCCTTGGTGTTGCGCTCCACCTCGCGCATGCGCTTCAACGCCTCGATGCACGAGCGGTCGAGCAGGCGGAAGTCGCCGGTGTCCTGCTGGATGGGGATGTTGGTGAGCGATTGCAGCAGTCGGTAGTACCACTGCGACGTTTTTCGCTTGAGCCACGACTCGTTGCTGCCCTGTCGCTGGGCGTAGACGTCGTCGTAGCCTTCCTGCCAGTAACGGAGCATCTCGGGGATAACATCGATGGGGTGCTGCATGTCGGCATCCATGATGATGAGGGCGTCGCCGGTGGCGTAGTCAAAGCCGGCCATCATGGCGATTTCCTTGCCGTAGTTGCGCGAGAGGTCCACGTAGCTGTAGTGCGCGGGGTCGTCGCGGTGTAGCCTGATCATCTGCTGCAGGGTGCGGTCGGTGCTGCCGTCGTTCACCAGCAGGAACTCCCAGTCGTAGCCGGGGTTGTCGCGCATCACTTGCGCCATGTTTTGCTCGATGAGCGCGATGGAGGCCTCCTCGTTGTAGGCCGGCAGCAGGATGGTGATTTTCTTCATGGTTGTGGGTGAGTGGCTTGGAATTGACTGGTAAACTCGCTATAGGTGGCAAACGTGGCGTCCTGCCTGCCGAACATCTCGAGCAGGGCGCGCAGCCGGCGGGCCATGGCCTCGCCGCTGTTGTGCCGCATCAGGTAGGGGATGCGCCATTCGGGATGCTGTGCCAGCGGGAAGAATTCCCACGGGTGGAAATAGACCACAAACTGGCCATCGTGGCGGGCCGTCCACAGGCATAGCCTGCGGTAGAGCCACTGCGGATAGTGGTGGCACGCCAGCCAGAAAACCGGGATGCGCACCCAGGGAGTGACCGATGCCGGGATTTGCAGCACCTCGCCCTCAAAAAACGGGGTGCGCGGCACATTCAGGTGCATGTAGCGGCCGGGGATGAACGTGGGATGAAGCGATGAGTTGTAGCAGTAGCCGGCGCGTGCCAGGGTGCTGTGGTCGACGGCAAACATGCGCGGCTGGCGATAGCCGTGAATGGGCACGCCGCATTGCTGCTCCAGCAGCTGCTTGGAGCGCTCGGGGTCCGACGGCTGCGGCTGCCAGTGGTCCACGCCATGGCTGGCCACCTCGTGACCGCCGGCCATGATGCGCTGCATCACCTGCGGCGCATGGGCCGCAAACGTGGCAGTGCAGAAAAACGTGGCGCGAGCGCCGCACTGCTCCACGATGTCGATAAACCGCTCGGTCCCGGCCACCGACACGCGCATGGCCTCGTCGAGCGCGATGTCGACACCCTGCTCGCGCGGCACGTCGAATTCCTCGGTGTCGAAACTCAGCAAAATCGTCGGTTTTTCTGCTCCAGTTCTCATTGTCAGGGCAAAATTACTAAAATATTCCGACATGGGCGCCCTTTCGCGCCGTAAAACCACTCGGCGGGCTGTGGAATAGCCAAAACGGGCGGAATCGTTGTTGATTCCGCCCGTTGATGAAAAAAGGTTAGTCGTTCAAGAAGTTCTTCAGCTCGTAGAGCGCTTGCGTGGCGCGCCCCGTCTCGTGGCTCCATAGGTTGCCGTTGTACCAGGCGTCGTTGACGCGGAAATTGGTCCAGTCGAGGCCATATTCGTTGGCCTCGGGGAACCACCAGAAGATGCCGTCGACCGCTTCGTGCTTGTGCAGCATGGCAATCAGGTCGGTGACGAACTGTTTCTGTCCGGCCTGGGTCACGGGCCACACGGCCTGAGCCTGCGTGGAATAGTCGCCGCTGATGGCGTACTGGTGGGCATAGCCGGTCTCTACAATCATGATGCGCTTGCCCAGATACACCGTTTCGAGGCGCGTGAGCACGTTGTCGAGGTTGGTGAGCAGGCCGTGATAGTAGGGGTAGTAGCTCAGTCCGATGATGTCGTAGTCCACGCCGGAGAGCTTGGTGTAGAAGTTATAGAGCATCTCGGGCTTGGCCACACGCTCGTTGTGCAGGATGATTTTGGCCTTGGGGCACACCTCGCGGCAAGCCTTGCCGGCGCTCTTGAGCAGGCTGATGAAGCGAGGCCAGTTGGCATCGTCGCCCATCTGGCACTTGAACAGGGTGCCGCCGCGCTTGCCCCACAGCATGCCGTAGGAAATCTCGTTGCCGGTCTGGATGTAGTCGGGGGCGCCGCCGGCGGCCACCAGCGTCTCGAGGCAGGCCTTGGTGTACTCGTAGATTTTGTTGGTGAGCTGGTAGTCGTTCAGCCCCACCCACTCGGCCGGGGTGTACTGCTTCACGGGGTCGGCCCAGGAGTCGCTGTAGTGGAAGTCGAGCATGAGTCGCAGTCCGGCGGCCTTGATGCGCGCGCACAGCGGTGTGATGTATTCCAGACTCTGGCGCACGCCCTGTCCCACGTCCTCGGCCGATGCGTTGGCCGGATTGACAAACAGTCGCACGCGTGCTGCCGTCCAGCCTTGCTCTTTGACGTAGGTGATAACGTCGTCGATGCGCTGTCCCGTCATGGTGTAGTAGCCTGTGGGCGAGCTGCTCCAGGCCCGCAACTGCGCTGCCTGGTGTTCCTCGTAGGTGGGCAGCAATGAAATGTCGCCTCCCACCACGCGTCCGGCAATTTCCTCTTCGCCCTGGCTGAGGATGATGCCCACCAGGGCGGTGACATCGGCAATGCCCGTCTCGCCGTCGGCATTGACATCGCTGTTGTCGCTGGAGTTGTCGTTGAGCACCAAGTCGACGAGCATGGTGACATCGGCGATACTCACCTCGCCGTCGCCGTTCACATCGCCCTTGAGGGCGGCTTGTGAGCTGAGCGCCACAGTGAGGGCGGCCAGCAGTAGAAAGATTTTCTTCATCTCTAAACGAAAGATTTTCTTGTGATGGCTAAAAAATTATTGCATCAGCATGTTCACCAGCGTGGTGACATCGGCAATACCCGTCTCACCGTCTTGGTTGACATCGCTGCGCTCGTTGCTCGACTGGTCCACCACCAGGCTCACAAGCATGGTGACGTCGGCAATGGACACCTCGCCGTCGCCGTTCACATCGCCGATGATGAATTGCGGGGCGGCTTTCTCGACGATGATTTTGCGCGGGGTCTTGAGCAAGGTGATTTTATAGGTGCCGTTGGCAATCATGAAGGCGTTGTTCACGTCCTTGCCCCACTCGCTGCACTGAATCTGCTTGCCGAAGTTGGTCTCGTTGATAGGATAGTCGTTGCTGGTGGCGGCCAGTCGCACGGCGTTGATGACGCCCCAGTCGTTGGCCGTGTTGCCCAGCTCCTTGCTGAAGCTGAACCACGACGAGCCCTGATAGCCGTCGGCAAAGGTGATGGTGGTGGTATAGGTTTCGAAGTCCTCGGTGTCCATCTTCTTGCCGTTGTTCGGTGCCCAGCCCGTGGCGTTGATGTTGCCCAGCACATACATGTCGTCCTGCGTTACTTCAGGCTCCTTGTAGGTGTAGGTGCGGGTGATGACGCCGCTCACCGTGCTTCCCACGAGCAGTCCCACCTTGAGCGTGGTAGTCTGGCTGATGGTGATTTTTGAGCCGCTGGCCACCTTGGTACTGCTGGCGGTGGGGGCGGAGCCGTTGGTGGTGTAGACCAACTGTGCGCCGCTGCTGGCGCTCACGGCGGTGAGAGTCACCTGGAAGGGGTTCTGGAAGTAGCAGCTGCTGCGGTCGGCCCAGGCGGTCTCGTTGTTGGGCGACATGTAGTAGCGGTAGTGGTAGCCGTCGAGCACCTGCACCCACTGCGACGTGCTGACCGGCACACTGGCCACCTTGCCCACGACGGCCAGCAGTTTTTTGTTGTTCTCGCCGGTGGTGATGATGGAGTAATAGTCCTTGTTGGTGCGGTAGGTCTGCGAGGCGCTCATGTTGTGGATACCCACCTGCTTGCGGGCGTCAATCATGGGCTTGATTTCCTCCTTGCAGCCCAGCCAGTGGGTGAGGAAGATGCACGGTGTGCCCGGCATGGCCAGCATGTAGGCGTTGGCAGCCAGGGTGTCGGCCTTGATGGGGTCTTGCTGTGCGGTGGAGCTGCGGTACTCGGTGTCGTGGTTCTCGACGAATGTCACGGCATAGCGCTTGTAGGCTCCGTTGCCGGTGTTGCTGTTGTTGACCACGAGAGGCCAGTTGTTGTTGCCGCCGTTGTTCTTGCCCAGCGCGCTCCAGTCCTTGGTGTTGATGGCGTTGCGCACGGTGTAGCGGAATTGGAAGTCGAATGCCGCGCTCATGGGTGTGCCGTTCACCTTGGTGCTGTCAATCCAGTTCATGATGGTCTTGGAGTCGCTCCAGTTCTCGCCCACCGAGAATTGCACGCCTGCGTGCTGGTTGTAGGCTCCGGTGTAGCTGCCCCAGTAACCGCGCACCATGTCGTAGCGGAAGCCGGTGTAGCCCAGGTCGTCGACCAGGAACTTGAGGTAGGCCTTGACATTTTTCTGCACGTTTGCGCTCTTGTGGTCCAGGTCGCGCATGCCGCCCCAGTCCTCGCCGGTGTCGTTGTTTTTACTCAGTGTGTAACCGTTCTGGGTGGCCCAGGTCTTGGTGGTGCCGCCGTCGTCGTTGGCGGTGACATCGGTCGAGAGCAGCTGGTAGGTGACGCCTTTGTAGGTCTCGGCCGGGAACACCACCCAGTTGCTCAGTTCCTTGCGGTGGTTGATGACCACGTCCTCGATGATGCCCACGCCCTTGTTTTTGAACGTCTTGATCATGGAGCGCAGTTGGGCCTCGCTGCCGAATGCGCTGTTGTGGTCGAACCAGTAGAGGTCGTCGTAGCCCATGGTGGCGCCGTTGCAATTGCCGCTTTGCGGCACCCAGATGAGGTTGAAGAACTGCGACAGTTCGTCGGCTTGACTTTCAAGATTGGTCCAGCGTGTGTCGCGGAACGAATCCCAATAAAATCCTTGCAGCATCACGCCGCCATAGTTGGCCGGCCAGCCTTGTGCCAGCATGAGCAGCGGCAGCACGGCTGTGGCTAAAGAGAGAAGTGCTTTTTTCATGTTGTATAGTTTTTTGTGTATTATGTGCCAATTAACCTACAAAGATAGAAAAAAAATCATGATATGCCCGGCCTTTCACGATTTTTTATATTAAAAAACCGCCGTGAGCGCAGTGGTTGCGCTCCGGCGGTTAAGGGATGGCACCTCACGGGGTGCCCTTTAGAAAAGGATGTCTCAGTTCTGCTCCATGAGCATGCCCACCAGCGTGGTGACGTCGGCAATGCCCGTCTCACCGTCCTGGTTGACATCGCTGCGCTCGTTGCTCGACTGGTCTACCACCAGGCTCACCAGCATGGTGACATCGGCAATCGACACCTCGCCGTCGCCGTTCACGTCGCCGATGATTTCGTCGCCGCCAACGCGGGCGATGACAATCTTGCGGTCGTTGAGATTCACAGTGAGCTGCCATTGGCCCTGCTCAATCTTGAACGAGGTGGGGTTGGCTCCGAAGTCGCTCAGCGACAAGTCCTGGTTGAGCATTTCGTCGGTGACGAGGAATGGGTCTTCGGCTCCTCCGTCGGTCACGGCACCGAAACGGTAGGCATCGATGCTGCCCCAAGCGTCCTCGGTTTCGGCCAGCTTGGTGGTGAAGTTGAAGTAGCTGTAACCTTCGTTCTCACCGGCAGTGGTGATGGTGGCGGTGAACACGTTCTCCTCGTCGGCAGGCTGCATGGCCACGCCCAGGTTGGCCGCCCAGCCGTTGCCGTTGACCTCGCCCAGGATGTAGCACTCACCGGTGTTGGGGTCGATGACCACCATCGAGCCCTCGGCCTTCATGGTGTGGTTGATTAAGTCGACGGTGATGGTGTATTGTCCCGGAGCAATCTTGAAGGCGTTGTCCGAGCCGAAGTCGAGCATCGGCAGGTTGGCGCCCAGTGAGTTCTCGCTCACCAGGAAGTCGCTGCTCACGGCACCCATGCGGTAGGGAGCGATGGCGCCCCACTCATCTTCGTTCTCGCTGAGCTTGGTGGTGAAGGAGAAGAAGGAAAAGTCCTCTTGGTTGGTGGTGGTCACCGAAGCGGTGAACACACCCTCGGTTTCGGTCGGTTCCATCTTCACACCGATGTTCGAGCCCCAGTCGTTGCCGTTCATCTGGCCCAGGATGTAGCACTCACCCGTCATGGGGTCTACTACCTCGCCCTGTCCGGCCACTGTGAACTTGAGGGTGTTCATGTCGAGCGTGAGGGTATAGTCGCCGGCATCGATAAAGTAGCTGGCCTGGTCGTTGGTCGAGATTTGCGTGGTGTACTCGTTGCCGGCCGCCACTTGCTCATTGGCGCTCAGCGGGCCGTAGCGGTGGCTGTTCACATCGCTCCAGGTGCCCAGCTGCGTGGTGAAGATGAACCATGTGCGAGCCGTGATGGTGAAGTCGGCTGTGAACACATTGGAGCCTTCGGCGGTTTCAGTCATTTGTGTGCCCGAGGCAGGGTTCCAGTTGCCGAAGGGGTTGTTGCCCACAATCCACACGTCGGCGGCGCTGGCGCTCATTGCCAGGAAGGCAATGCACATCAAGGTAAATAATTTCTTCATAAATGTTAAGTGTTTTTGATGTTGTCAATTTTGGCCTCCCGGCGGCCCCGATAGCGGGGCCGCCCGAAGTGCCGTTTTTTATCTCTCGTTGATTTAGTTTTCTTGTTCGAGCAGGATGTTCACCAGCGTGGTGATGTCGGCAATGGAGGTTTCGCCGTCCTCGTTCACATCGCTGCGCTCGTTGCTCGTTTCGTCGAGCAGGAGATTCGCCAGAGCCGTCATGTCGGCAATGCCCACCTCTCCGTCGCCGTTCACATCGCCCTTGAGATAAGGCTTGCTGACGGTGAGCCTGTGGGTGAGTCCGTTCACGGTGATAACGTAAGTTCCCGGCTCTTCAATGATGAAGTTGGCGCCCGGCTTGGACAGGTCGTACGCTTGCCCCAGAGTGATGGCGGTGCCATAGGTGCCGCCGTAGCCGAAGTCGCCGCCGTCCCAGTTCTGCTGCAGCAGAACCTTGAATTCCAGCGACTCCTCGGTGGTTATCCGGTAGGAGTAGATGTAACCGTCGCGAGTCATCTCGGGAGCCGCGGTGGCGTCCCAGTCGGCCAGCTGTTCACAGTTGCCCACCAGATAGAGCCGTGGCATGTTCATTTCGCCGGTCACCACCAGGGTGAGGGCTTCGAAGTCGAAGGTGAAGGTGTAGGTTCCGGCAGGAATCATGATGTCTTGTCCGGGATTCTCGAGCTGTAGCGTTTGTCCCAGCTTGTCGGCTGTGATTTCAAGTTCTCCTGCCATATACTCTCCTTCGCCACCCAGCCAGGTAGTGTTTCCTTCCTGGTTGATGATAACCTTGAAGCCCTGGTGCATGAAGGTGAACTCCTGATTGGCCAAGACATATTTGCCTGTCTCTTCATCGAGGGTGAAGTCCAGTTCCTGATAGTCTTCATCATAGCCCCATCGTGCCAGCTTCACGCAATTGGTGGGCTGCTGGGAAGGAATGTCGCCAATCACCTTCATGGTCATGTGCTCCAGATCCACCTCAATGTCGTATCCGCCCTCGTTGGCCGCGATGCAGAACGCGAAAGGAATGAAACTGAAATCACTGGATCCAAAAGCCAAGGGAATGTTGGCCTGGTTCTCGGCGGTGATGTCACAATTACCGGTTTCGCCTGCTTCCGAGCCGCCAACGCGGTAAGGATTGATTGCCTCCCAGTCGTTCATAATCTTGGTGGCAAAGACGAAGTAGCCCTGCGTTGTGGTACTGATGTTGATGTGGCCGGTGAAGATTTTCTTCTCGGTGTCGTAGGTGAGCTTGAGATGCTCGCCCGTCAAATTCCACGACGAGCCTTCCACATTGCCCAGCACATAGAGCTCGGGAGTGGGCTCGGGTTCCTCGGGCCACTGGCCGGTGATGGTGATGGTCTTCACATCGGCGTCGACAGTGAATTTCCACTCGGCGCCCACAGGCATCACAAAGTTCTTGCCCTCGTCGCCGGCCACCAGCTTGAGTGCCGTGGCTTGTGTCACAGCGTCTTTGGTGATGACACCATCGGCCTCGGCACCGTACCACACGCCGTTCTGGTCGATGAATTTAAACTGGGTTCCCTCGGTCATTGCCTTGGTGATGGACTGAGTGTTGTCGTCGGCCATAATCAGCCCTTCGCTCGCCGACCATTCGTCGGCACTCGTCTTGATGGACAGATTGGCCCTGTCGGCCGTTCCCGAGAGGGTGACCTCGTTAAGCGAATTGTTGACAGTCAGGTTATACGATCCCGACCTGGCGATGATGAAGTCCCCGCTGCCGCCTTTTGTCATTGCGGCGGGTTGGTCCACTTCAAGTGTCGTTCCGTTTTCAGGACCATAGAAAAGTTTGTCGTCCCACACGGTGCTTGAGTTGCCGATGATGAACTTGAACTGAGTGTCGGCGTTCACATGTCCCAGAGAGTAATGCCACACGCCATGTGAATCTTCAAGCATGACCTTTGCCGCTTCAGGATTCCACTCGCCCAGCGACGGGATGTTGCCCAGCACATAGAGGGGTGCCGCCTTGAAAGTGGCGCTCACGGTGACATCGCTTGCCGGCATCTTAAAGGTGTTGTCGCCGGCAATTTCCACGTTTTGCTCGCCTGCCTTCACTTGAAGGGTTTCAAGTTGGTAGCCGGCTTCGGGGGTGATGGTGAGTTTCACCGTCTCGTCCTTTTGCGCTTTCGCTTTATCGGCCGTTACCGTTCCGTGCTCCGCTTCGTTCACCACGATGTTGTACTCGTTGGTCACCGGGTCGGGTGTGCCGGTGAGTTTGAGTTTCAGGTTTTCCAAATCGACTTGGATAGCGTAGGTGCCGGGCCGGGAAATCTTGAAATTCATGCCACTGCCCCCGTTAATCATGGTGCGCTCGTCGCCCACGGTGAGAGGATTGGAGTCCTCGGCCCCATAATAAGGCTCTTCCCAAGCCTTCTTGGTGAGAATTTTGAACTCCACCTCGCTGTCGATGTGCCCGAAGTTGTAGGTGTAGGTTCCGTTCTCTTCGATTGTCATGGTCGGTGAATCCTCAGGTATCCAAGAGCTGTTCGTCCCCACCACATAGAGGGTGGTGGGCTCGGGGGCGGGTGCTTCGCCGGTCGACGACACCTTGTTGGCGGCCCATTCGTAGGTCAGCGTCTTGGTGCCGTTCTTGGGGATGATGTTGCTACCGCTACCGTGCGCGCCGGTGATGCTGCCGTTGACCGCCAGGTCACCGCCGCCAATGTTGTTCAAGTCGGACCATCCGGGGTTATCACCGTCGTTCACATAGATGAATTTGACGGAAAAATCGCGGGCAGGAGCGTTGTCGCCCATGTCCCACGTGACCTTGCCGTCGGCAAATGTGCCCTTGACAGCGGTCGAGAAGTCCCAAGATGTGCCGGGATATTCGCCCACCACATAAAGCTGGCCTTGCGGCACAACGAGCATCTGCGAGCAGTCCTGCTTCACCAGGATGCGCCAGCTGCCGGCCGGGAAGGTGATGTTGTTGGCGTTATCGCTCAGTGACATTAGTTTTTGTGCGGCGTAAGTCCCTCCGTAGCACTTGTCCCATCCTTGTCCCACGGTGAGTTTGGCTTGGGTGGCGGATGCGAAGGTGATGTCAAGGAAGAACACCCCTTTGGCGTTGTCGAGCGTAAAGGCGTAATGCTCGTCATCGGTGGCCCAACTGTTGTGCTCGCCCGCGAGGTACAGAGCATCGGCTGCCACCGCCTTCATTCCGAGGAATGCAATCAGTAATAGGCTGATGATGAAAGAGATTCGTTTCATTTTGGCTGATAAATTGTAGTTAATGTTATAGAATGATAATCGAAGGTTAATAACCAATGCCTAATCCCGTGAGGGATGACCCGCTCACGGGATTAGGCGTTGATTCGATGGTGTGATCAAAGGCCGGAGTTGCCCATCACCAGGTCCACGAGCATGGTGACGTCGGCAATGGAGGTCTCGCCGTCGCCGTTCACGTCGCTGCGCTCGTTGCTGTTGAGGTTCGACACCAGGTCCACGAGCATGGTGATGTCGGCAATCGACACCTCGCCGTCGCCGTTCACGTCGCCCAGCAGGCCGGCCTTGTCGATGATGAGCGTGCGGTCGGCCAGGTTCAGCGTGAGTTTCCATTCGCCGGCGGGCAGCATGAAGGCAGCCGTGCCCTCACCGTCGTTGGTGACGGGCAGTGTGTAGCCCAGCATGTCGTCGGTCACCAGCATGCTGGTGGCCATTTCATCGTCGACCACGGCTCCGAAGCGCATCAGTCCTATCTCCTCCCAGCCGCCGTTGTCGGCATCGTTCACGGCCAGAGCCTTGGAGAAGGAGAAGTAGCTGTAGCCTTGCATCAGTTCCTCGTTCCAATTCTCACCGGCGGTGGTGATGTTGGCTGTGAAGGTGATGTAATCGTCGGTAGCCATCTCGGTGCCCACATTGGGGAACCAGCCACCGTTGTCGTTCACCTCGCCCAGGATGTAAACATGGGTCTCGGGCACGGGGAAGTCGCCGGTGATGGTGAGTGTGCGTGCCATCAGGTCGAGCGACAGATGCCAGTCGCCGGCAGGCAGGGCAAACGAGGTGGGCTCATCGCAATCCTGGCTGAGCGACAGGGGCAAGCCCATTTGCTCGGCGGTGACCACAAACGGGTCGGCAAAGCCACCCTCGGTCACTGCGCCGAAGCGGTTGCCTGCCAGCTGTCCCCATCCGCCGTCTTCCACATCGTAGTCGGTGGCCAGCACCTTGGTGAAGTTGAAGTAGTTGATTTCGTTGGTGGTGGCGATGTTAGCTTCGAAATGGATGTAATCCTCGGTAGTCATCTCCAGTCCCTCGTAGGGGGTCCAGTCGGCACTGGTCTTGCCGTCGATTTCGCCCAGAATATAGACGTGGGTCTCGGGCATCACATAGTCGCCGGTGATGGTGAGCGTGCGGGACTCGAGGTCAATCTGCAGATTCCATTGTCCGGCCGGCAGCATGAACGAGATGGGCTCGTCGCAATCCTCGCCGAGCGACAGCGGCATTCCCATCTGGTCGGGCATGACCACGAATTCAGTACCGTCGGCCACAGCGCCGAAGCGATAGCCGGCAATCTGGCTCCATCCGCCATCCTCCACATCGTAGTCGGTAGCCAGTTTCTTGGTGAAATTGAAGTAGTTCTTGTCGTTGGTGGTGGTGATGTCGGCGCTGAAGTGGAGATAGTCGTCGGTGGTCATCTCCAGGCCTTCGTAAGGAGTCCAGTCGGCACTGGTCTTGCCATCAATTTCACCCAGCACATAGATGTGTGTCTCGGGCGTGATGGTTTGTCCGCTGATGGTGACGGTGTAGCCTTCTTCTTCCTCGCGCAGCGCGGGAGCCACGGTAATGGTGTAGATACCGGCGGGCACACGGAAATTGGCACCCGGCGACACCAGATTGAGAGGCCAGTCGAACAATTCGGGTTCCACCGTGTAATAATCCGAGCCCTCGTTGTCGGCACCCAGCACGGTCGTTGTCTCCCAGCCACTGTTGTCGGTCACAAATTTGAAGTCATTCCACAAGTCGGTATCAAAGGTGATGTTGGCTACAAAGGTGCCGTCTTCTTGCTGCTCAAGAGCCAGCGGGTTGGCGGCATCCCAGTTGTTGAATTTGCCCACCATGAACATGCCGGTCTCGACCACCGGCTTGATGATTTCGCCGCTGAACACCACTTTGCCGGCTGTGAGGTCGACGGTGATGGTGTAGCTGCCTGCGGGCAGCTGGAAGTTCTGTCCCGGCGATGTGATGTCGAGCTCTTGTCCAAGATACTGGGCGTCGAAGACGAAGTTGCCCTCACTCACGGCTCCGTAGGCGGTCTGTCCCTCGGCCTCCCAATCGGCCTGCATGGTGATGAACTTCAGCTCTGCGCCATTCTCAAAGGCTTTCTCGATGGTGAATTTGCCGTCGTCGGCGAGCGTCATCTGCTCGGCGGTGGCGGTGTCCCACTCGTTGAACGAGCCCACCAGGAACAGTGTGCTCTCAACCACGGGTTGGTCGATGATTTCGCCGCTGAACACCACTTTGCCGGCTGTGAGGTCGACGGTGATGGTGTAGTTGCCGGCGGGCAGCTGGAAGTTCTGTCCCGGCGATGTGATGTCGAGCTCTTGCCCCAGATACTGGGCGTCGAAGACGAAGTTGCCCTCGCTCACGGCTCCGTAGACTGTCTGTCCCTCGGCCTCCCAATCGGCCTGCATGGTGATGAACTTCAGCTCGGCACCATTCTCGAAGGCTTTCTCGATGGTGTACTTGCCGTCCTCGGCGAGCGTCATCTGCTCGGCGGTGATGGGATCCCACTCGTTGAACGAGCCCACGAGGAACAAGTCGGTGGGAACGACGGGCTTGACGGGGTCAACAATGCTGGCGGTGGTGCCACCCAGGTACTCGTAAATGGCGCCGTCTTGCGGCACCATGTCGTCGGTCTGCGGCAGGTCCATCCCCTCGTTAAAAATGAGGCCGGGACCGGTCGAGGCGTGGGCGTAGGTAAACGTGTAGTAGTCCACGCCGTCGAGCGTGGCCGTCTCAAGCGAGCTGACGGGTGTTCCGGGCCATTCGCCGTAGTTGCCGTCGGCATCCCAGGCGTATATGTTGCCCACCGAGTTCTTGGTCACATAGATGGTGCCGGTGAACGGGGGCACCACGATTTCTTCTTTCAAAGAAACTTTCAGCACCTTGGTGTTGATGTTGAAGTTGAAGGTGTAGGTACCCGTTTGACCAAAATTGATGTACGGGCTGTCGTCGGTGGCAGAGTCGAGTATAACCTCGGTGTCAAGAGCCACCTCAAAGCGGCCGCCGAAGCGCGATGAACGGATACCGTCCCAGTCGTCGGCAGCAGTGCTCAGCTGTGTTGTCAGGCTGAAGTATTGCTGTCCGGTGGCATTCACTGCAAGGTCGAGCGAATAGTTGCCCTCTCCCTCGTCGGTGAATTGCACACCCTTGTTGGTCACCCAGCCGTCAGGCGACAGCTGGCCGATGAGCCATAATTCAGCGTTTGCTTGAAATCCCATGAAGGAAATCAGCAGCAAACTCAGAAGTAGAGTAATTTTTTTCATGTTGATATATATTATTTGTTGTTAGTCGTGTTGACAAAACCGATGAAGTAAATGAATCCTATGGGCGAGAATGGTTCTGTGCCCATAGGATTCATTGATGTTGACGGGTTATTGCATCAGCAGGCTCACCAGCGTGGTGACGTCGGCAATGCCTGTCTCGCCGTCGTCATTCACGTCGCTGCGCTCATTCTCGCTGTGGGCTGCCACAAGGCTGGCGAGCATGGTCAGGTCGGCGATGCTGACTTCGCCGTCGCCATTCACGTCGCCCACCTTGCTGTCATCGCTGCCGTCCCACTTGGTGACGACGAGCGTGCGGGTGAAGGCGTTGAGCTTGATGGTGTATTTTCCGGTCTCAATCATGAAGGCGTTGCCTCCGCTGGCACCCCACTGGCCACAAGCAATGTTCTTGCCCAGCAGGGAAGCAGTGATGGGATAGTCGTTCTTGGTGGCTCCCAGGCGGTAGTCGTCGATTTCGCTCCAGTTGCTGGCATTCGAAGCCAGCTTCTTGGTGAAGCTGAACCAGGAGTAGGTCTTGCCCGACTGGGTGGCGGCGGGCTTGAGGTCGACGTTGGCAGTGTAGTTGTCGCCGTCCTCGGTGGTCATCTTCAGGCCTTTGTTGGGAGCCCAGGACACGTCGACGGCGTTGCCCAGGATGTAGACGTCGTCGTAGGTCGGTGTCTCCTCGCTGCCGGTGGCCACTTGCTCGGTCAGGTCCTCAAACACGTCGAAGCCGTTGTCCGAAGCGTTCACATACATCGGGCTGGGATACTCGATGTACATGTCGTGCGTGACGTTGTTGCAGTCGGCCGTCTGTGCAGCGTAGCCGCCGGTGCCGTTGTTCATCAGGAAGCTCACGGCCGAGGCGTTTACTTTCAGATAATACCACGTCTTGCCGTTGATTTCGGTTGTGGGCAGCGATTTGACCGCCTTGCCGGGCCACGTGCCGCCGGTGTAGTTCTGGCTGTTGTTAGAGGGGTTCCAAGCCCAAATGCGAGCCTTGTCGGGTGCCGAGGTGCGGATGTAGATGTTGATGCCGCTGGGTGTGGTGGGGGTCACGTTGTAGAAGTAGCGTTCCACGTTCTCTACCACGCCGTTGTTCAGCACGCCCACGCGCAGTGCGGTACTCTTGGTGAAAGTGAGGTCGGTGCTGGCGGTGATGCGTGTGCCGTCGCTCATGGGGGTGGAGCCATCGGTGGTGTAGACCAGTGTGGTTCCGCTCTTGCTGGGCTTCACGTTCACGGTGACGCTGCTCTTGTAGTTACCGCTCTTCTTGCTCACCACGGGGTAGCCCAGCACGGTGCCGGCCTTGCCCACGTGCTCCCAGTCGATGGAGCTGGTGATGAACATCTTGTAGTTGGTGCCTGCTTGAACGAGCTTGTAGCCGCTGGGCGTGGCGCTGTTGGTGGCGCCGCCCAGTTGCAGATAGAGGCTTCCGCGTGTGCCTTTCACGGCCAGGATGTAGCCGCCGTTGCTTTGGCTCTGGGTGGTGATGCTGCTCTGGTTGTGAACACCTGCGGCATGGCGCGCCTTGATCATGTTGGTGATTTCATCCTTGTAGACGGCGTAATGCTTGAACCACACGCATGGTGTGCCCGGCATGGTCAGGATGAAAGCGTTGGCAGCGGCGATGTTCTCTTTCAGGCAATCGTTGTTGGTGCTTTGGCCCGTGTCGTGGTTGTCGACGAAGGTCACGGCGTAGCGCTGGTAGCTGGCGTCGGCGCAGAGGCCCTTGTCGCTCAGCACGCTCCAGTTGTTGCTGCCGAAGGCGCCGTTGATGCGATATTTCAGCGCGTAGTCCATGGTGGCACTCTGGATGGCACCGTTCACCTTGGTGGCGTTGAGCCATGTGCGCAGGTTGTTGGCATTGCCGTCCCAGTACTCGCCCACGGCGAATTTCACGCCTGCCTGGCTGTTGTACTTGCCGGTGTACTCGGCTTTATAGCCCTTGGTCATGTCGATGCGGAAGCCGGCATATCCCAGGTCGTTGAGCAGGAAGTCCATGTAGGTCTTCACGTTGGCTTGCACCACGCTGCTGGTGTGGTCCAGGTCGCGGCTGCCGTCAAAGTCGTCGCCGGTGTCGGCTGCGCCGGTGGCCTTGGGACCACTGTATTCGGTGGCCGATGCGCGGTTCACCTCATCGGTGCGGCAAATCTGGGCACAGGTGGTGTTGTTCCAAGCCAGCTGATAGGTTTTCTTGGTGTTTTGTCCCACCACTTTTTCCTGAGGGAAGTCGGTCCAAGTGCTGGCGCCGTTTTTGTGGTTGATGACCAGGTCCATCAAAATGCCAGTGTTGTGGGCTTTGAAGGTTTTAATCATCTCCCTAAGTTGTTCCTCGCTGCCCCAGCAGCTGTTGTGGTCGAGCCAGTAGACGGGGGTGTAGCCCATGTTTTTGGCCACGCCGTTGGCGTCGATTTTTCCCGAGTTGGGAACCCAAATCAGGTCGAAGAGCTGCAGGTTGTCCACATCGTCGGCTAAAGCCTGCCAAGTGGTGGCAGTGTAGTTGTTCCAGATGAAGCCCTGCATCAGCACTCCACCATAGTTTGCCGGCCATCCCTGGGCCAGCGTCATCAGCGGGAGAAGGACCGCTGCGAGCATGATGTTGATTTTTCTCATATTATGGTTATGTTTAAGTGTTAAAAGTCTCACTATAAGCATACAAAAATAGCTATTTTTCCTTATGCGCGCGCAATGTGTACAATATAGATGCTTCAAAAATCGCGCAAACGATTGCAGTAACAAAAAAAGTTGTCCAGGCAGTTGTTAATTGTCAATTATTTCGTATCTTTGCCCCCGCATTTGTCACCGACAAGGCTGCCCGGATGGTGGAATCGGTAGACACGAGGGACTTAAAATCCCTTGGCCATTGCGGCTGTGTGGGTTCAAGTCCCACTCCGGGTACAACGTCAATCAAGCGGCGGCAGGACATCGACATCCTGCCGCCGCTTGTGTTCGTTGTCGGGGCGCGAGATTACGAGTTGGTGATGATGTAGCCGCCGTTGCTGCTGGCGCGCACACGGAAGATGCGCAGGCCCAGCCGGCTGGTGGCCGCCACACCGCTCTTGGGGCCTCCCGACCCTTGCAGCACATCGTAGTGTGACCCGCAGCTGGGGCACACGGCGTCGAGCGACTGGCTGTCGACGCCCACGGTGATGTTAGGGCTGCTCTCCACAGGACAGCTGGCATCGTAGGCCACCGGGGTGTAACCGCCTGTGGAAGCATCCAGTGCCATCATCAGCAGCACACCGCCGTAGCCTGTGTAGGTGTTCACGTTATAAGGGAAATTGGCAGGGATGCCTTTGGAGCGATTGAAAATGCGGTAATCGCCCACGCCGCTCACGCCGTACACGTTCCACACGCCGGGGCCGCTCAGGTCAATCCTCACTGTGTAGGCGGGCACTTCCTTGTTGTTGATTTTGTTACAAGCCGTCCCGGCCATGATGACGGCCAGCAGGCCGATGATGAGTAAATGTGGTTTCATGATTAAATAACGTGAAAAACCGTGTTTTCATTGCATCGGTTGGTAAGAATTTGCTACTTTTGTGCCGTAAACGTCAACTGCTATGGAAAATCCACTATTCTCGATTATCACGGTCACTTGGAACGCCAGCCAGGTGATAGCACCCACCATGCGCAGCGTGTGGCAGCAATCGTGCCCCCACTTTGAGCATCTGGTGATGGATGGCGCGTCGACCGACGGAACGCAGCGGCTGGTGGCCGATTTTCCGGGCGTGGACGAGCGCTTGGTGGTGGTTTCCGAGCCCGACGGCGGTCTATACGACGCCATGAACAAGGCTATCGACCGGGCCCGCGGGCGTTATCTCATCTTTCTCAATGCGGGAGACGCCTTCACCGGCCCCGACACGCTTGAGCGGTTGGCGCAACTGGCACAGGGCGACCCCGGTGTGATTTACGGGCAGACGCAGCTCGTGGACCATTCGCGCCGCGTGGTGGGTATGCGGCATCTCACGGCTCCCGAGCACCTGACGGCGGCCAGCTTCAAGCAAGGCATGCTTGTGTGCCATCAGGCGTTTGTGGCGCGTCGCGACCTGGTGCCGCACTATGACCGGCAGTACCGCTTCAGTGCCGACTATGACTGGTGCATCCGCGTGCTCGAGAAGTCGCCGGCCAACGCCTATGCCGGCCCCGACCCCATCATCAGTTTCCTCACCGACGGCCTTACCGACAAGCATCACCGGGCCTCGCTCATGGAGCGCTACCGCATCATGTGCCGCCACTATGGCACGCTTTCCACGATTGTGAGGCACATCGGGTTTGTTCCCAGGTTTTTGGCCGCCGAGCTGCGCAAGCGCAGCCGCCGTGGCTGAGCCGCCGCAGGGCTCTATTTGTCCGTTTTTTTCTTGAAGTGGTCGTTATACATCTTGATGCCGAAGATGATGAGGCTGCAGATGGTGGTGATGAGGTTGGTGACAAACAGGAAAATCCCGTCACGTCCCAGCATGTACCCCTGAATCATGAAGCAGATGCCGCCGATGGCCATCATCAGAAAGGTGGCCATGGCTATGTCGTCGGTCTTGCGTGTGCGAATCGTCTGGATGGCTTGCGGCAAGTAGCCCAGCACCAGCGAGATGCTGGCGACAAACCCGATAATTGTATAAAAAGTTCCCATGCTGTTTTTTAGTCATTAGGTTTTGTAGTTATTGTTTGGCTCTCGAATTTAATGCTTTTGCTGCCCGATTTCTTTGAGCAGTTCGTCGACGGCAGCCTTGAGTTGCTTGTCCTCACCGTTGACCACAGTGGCCGGGTCGTTGGCCACTAGGATGTCGGGCTCGAGCTGGGTGTTCTCCAGGTAGTTGCCTTCGGGCAAGCGGTAGCCGATGATGGGGATGCCGAAGAGCATCGAGTCGTCCTGCAGGTCTTCCCACGAGACGCTGGTCATGGTTCCCGGAACGGGCATGCCCACCAGCTTGCCGATTTTGTCATGGCTGTAGACCCACGGTGTGCCGTGAGCGTTGCTGTAGTTGGCCTCGCATTGCAGCATGATGCTGGGCTTGTTCCACCTGCGGCTGGGCATGTCGCACGCTTCTCGTCCGCGCACCACCTGAGTGAAGTATTTTTTGCCGCTGAAGAGCACCTCGATGTCCTCGTGCAGGCGCCCGCCACCGTTCCAGCGGGTGTCGATCACGATGCCGTCGCGTTGATAGAATTTGCCCATGATCAGGCTGTAGATGTCGCGGTAGCTGGCATCGGCCATCGACTTGATGTGCACATATCCCAGCCGGCCGCCCGACAGGCGGTCCACCTCCTCGGTGTTGTGTTTCACCCAGCGCTTGTAGAGCAGCTCGTTGAGTGCGCTCTTGCCGATGGGCAGCACCACCTCGTCCCAGCGCTTGCCGGCCGTGGGGTCGTAGAGGCTCACCAGGGTTTTCTTGCCGGCTTGTCCGTTGAGCAGCAGGGTGTAGTCGTTTTCGGGTGTGATTTCCACTCCGTTGATTTTTTCCACAATGGTGCCCCGTCGCACTTGCGACTTGGCATTCCCGAAGGGGCCTTTCTCGATCACCTCGTCCACTTTCAGCCCGCGGCCGGTGTAGTCCCAGTCGTAGATGAGTCCCAGGTCGGCAGTGGCCTCGCCGCCGGTGGGGTAGTAGCGCGCGCCGGTGTGCGATGCGTTGAGCTCGCCCAGCATCTCGCTGAGCATGGTGGCGAAGTCGTAGTTGTTGTTGATGTGCGGCAGGAATCGGCGGTAGGCCTTGGTGAGGGCATCCCAGTTCACTCCGTGGTAATTGAGGTTATAGAATCGCTTGTCGATTTGGCGCTGCACATGGTTGAACATGTATTCACGCTCGGCCACGCGGTCCATCTTCATCTCGGCCTTGTAGCTGATGGCGGTGAGCTTGTCGCCGCTCAACTTCTGCATGGTGCCGCTGCCCAGGATGAAGAGGTCTTTTCCGTCCTTGCTGCGGTCGAAGGAGGCCCGGCCGGCTCCCATCTTGTTGAGCAGCTTGGTCTCGTGCTTGCGCAGATCCATCTTCCACAAGTCGTAGCCTTTTTCAAACTTGGACAGATAATAGAGTGTTTCCCCGTCGGCGCTGAGCATGGCAGCGGCAATGTCGCTGCTGTTTGGCGTGAGCCTGACGATGCGGTCTTCGATGCCCAGGAGCTCCACCTCGATGTCTTTTTTCTCCTCGGCCTTGTCCTTCTTGTCGTCTTTTTTGTCCTTGTCCTTTTTGTCTTTATTCTTGTCGTCGTCTTTTTTCTTGTCCTTTTCCTTCTTCTCCACTTCCTTGAGCAGTTCGTAGTCTTCCTTGCTCAGGCGGTAGCGGTCGTAGGCGTCCTGGTTGACGAAGGCCATCAGCACATCGTCCTGCGAGCCCCACGAGGCGTGGCTGCGCAGGCCGTAGCGGTTGCTGCTGAAGAGGATGGCGTTGCCGTCCAGGACCCACTGCGGCCGCTCGCTGAAGTAGCCGCTCTGTGTGATGTTGGTGATGTGGCCGCCGGTTGAGGGCACAATGCCGATGTCGGTGTAGGGGTCGCGGCCGTTGCCGATAAATTCCAGCGCGAACCAGCGGCCGTCGGGCGACCACGAGTAGTTGAAGCCGCCGTTGGTTTCGTACCATGTGCTGCCGTCGGTCACGCGGCTCACGGCTTTGCTCTTCATGTCCATCACCATCAGGCAGAAACGGTCCTCGATAAAGGCCAGTTTCTTGCCGTCGGGGCTGAACTGCGGCATGGTGCGCTCCACGGTGGTGCTGGGCAGCAGCACTTCCTCGTTGATTAGCGTGGCGTTGGGGAAGTTGGGGTCCTCCTCGCGGGCAATGGTGGCCTTGATGAGTTGCCAGTTGCCGTTGCGCTCACTGGCGTAGACCAGGGTGCGGTTGTCGTCGCCCCAGGTCACCCAGTTTTCGGCTTCGGGGGTGGTGGTGATGCGCTTGGTGGTGCCATATTCCACACTGGTGACAAACACCTCGCCGCGCACCACCAGGGCTACTTGCTTGCCGTCGGGACTCACGGCGGCATCGGTGGCTCCCTTGCTGAAGGTGAGGCGCGCCACCTGGTCGCTGTCGTCGTGCCACAGGTCGATAGCCACCTTGCGGGGCTTTCCGTCGCCGGCTTGCGTATAGAGCTCGCCGTCCTGCGTGAAGCACAATGTGCCGTTGCGGGCTATCGACAGGAAGCGCACGGGATGGGTCTTGAAGTGGGTCACAGCCTTGATGGCGCCGGGGTTGTCGACGGGGAACTGGTAGACGTTCATCGAGCCTCCGTTGCGCTCGCTCAGGATATACACGGTCTTGCCGTCGGGTCCGAGCACCGGGTTGCGGTCTTCGCCGGCATGGGCGGTGAGATTGGTGTGGCGGCCGGTGGCGGTGTCGTAGCGCCACACGTCGCGCGTGACGCTGCTGGTGTGGTGCTTGCGCCACTCGTCCTCCATGCCTTTACGGTCTTGATACAGGAAGAAGCGGCCTTTGGCGTCCCAGTTGACGTATTCGGCCGGGGTGCCCAGCACGCGGGTGGTGCGGCCACCCTCCACCGGCACCTTGTACAGCTCGGTGAGGCGGCTGGTGGGGAAGAGCACGCTGCTGGCCGCATCCTGGATGGCTGCCGAAAAGTAGACGTACTTGCCGTCGGGGCTGAAAGTCCAGGGTGTCTCGCCGGCCGAGTTGAAGGTGAGCTGTCGCGGCTGTCCGCCGGTGGCCGGCATCACAAACACGTCCATGTTGCCTTTCCGGTCGCTGGCAAAGGCAATCCAGCGTCCGTCGGCCGACCACACGGGGTGGTTGTCGTACGACGGCTGGCTGGTTAGCTGCACGGCGTTGCCGCCGGCTGCCGCCACACGATAGAGGTCGCCTTTGTAGGTAAACACGATTTGAGAGCCGTCGGGCGAAATCATCGCGTCGCGCATCCACAACGGGGCGACGGCGCCTGCCACCATGCTGGCAAGCAGCAGCATGGCTGCCAAGAGGACTTTCTTTTTCATCATAGCTGGAATGTTGTATTGTTTTTCGCAAAGATAAGCATTTTTCGGGTCTCCTGCAAAAACCTGTGGTGTTCAATCCCAGACGATGAACTTGAAAGTCAACATTTGGCCGCCCAAGCCGGGCATCGGTCCCTTTTGGACGGTCGTTACGGGGCTGCCTGGTTGCTCCCCTCGGCCCGGTGAGGGTGTTATGGGGTGCTCAGCCGGTTGATGCTCTCGCGCTTGCGGATGAAGAAATTGTTGTTGTTGTCGAGCAGGCGGTATTCACTGTGGTTGCCCCACGGGGCGGGCTCGTCCTTGATTTCCATGTCCTGCCCGGTGTCGTTGGCCACATAGGGAGCAATCAGTTCGTGCCAGGCGCGGATGCGAGCCTGGCTTGCATCGACGTGCAGCAAGCCGTTGGCGGGATTGACGAGTTCTTTGAGGTAGGTCACATATTTTGCCCTGAAGTCGTCAAATTCCAGGATGCGCTTGATCAGCGGAATGTCATCGCGCCCCCAGTTCAGCGGGTCTTGCCGCCCGGCATCGCTCTGGTTGCCGCATTGCAGCGATGTGCCCAGCGTGTTGTCGTAGTCGTAGGGGATGAGGTAGAAATGATAGTCGTAGAGGTCGGTCGAGTCGAAGTACAGGTAGAAGTTGTTGCCGTTGTTCCAATAGTCGTCCCACATGCCCACGGCCACATTCACGGCGTAGGTTTTCAGCAGCAAGTCCACGTCGCACACCTGCTGAATCCACTTGTAGAAGCTGTCGCGTCCCTTGCCGTTGAGCTTGAGCATGAAGTCGACCAACTGTGCGCGCGCGTCGTCAAAGCTGGCGTTCTCGGTCTTCAGCTCGTAGGTGTGGCGGTCGTCACTGTTGTCGTCCCACCACATGTCGGCCCGGTCGGGATTGGTGAGCGTGGCCATGCCGTTCACATATTTGCACTTCCACAGGTTGCCCTTGTCGCTACCGAACATGGTGCTGTCCTTGCGCTGCTTGAGGTAGCGGTCGTCGACGTGCTCAATCATCTCGTACACACCGTAGTAGGTCTCTTTCGCGTCGCCCTGCACTTGCAGCCACAAGCGGCAGTAATGGTCGCGCGGGGCGGTCCACACGCCGTAGTCGCGCATGAGGTTGTAGCAATACATTTCGCGCACGTACATTGGGTCGTCTTTGAACCACTTCAAGTGCAGTTTTCGCACTCCCTGCACCTCGTGAGCCGCATCTTTGACCCACTTGCGCAGGTTCAGGCCGAAGTGCACATGCTGTTTGTGGCCGTTGACTTCGGGGCGGCGCCGCGAGGTGTTGCCCTTCAGCCTGAGCCCGATGCTGTCGACCACGGTGCGCTCACCGTCGTGAACGAAGGTCATCTGGCTTGCCGCGACATACTGGCGGGTGTAGGCATTGGCGTCGTACATGGCCAGCAGCCGGTTCCACTCCTGGCGCGATACAAGCAGATGAATTTCGGGCAGCACAGTGGGGTCCCAAACGTAGTCGTAGCCTGTGAGGGGCTGCGGCTCGGGGGTGTCGTTGTCCATGATGATGCTCACCAGCAGTGTCACGTCGGCAATGCTCACTTCGCCGTCGCCGTTCACGTCGGCGCGGGCCATGATGTCATCGCCGGGCCGCTCGCCGCCGAGGATGTTTACCACTTGGGTGATGTCGGCCACGCTCGCCTCGCCATCACCGTTCACGTCGCCTCGCGTCAGTGCCGTGGCGGTCGCTGTCCACAGGCATGCGGTCAAAAAAGCAATCGAAATGCGTTTCATAGTATCTTTTTGGCATGGCAAAGGTAATAAACAATTAAAAAACGACAACCTTTTTTTCTTAAAAAGTGGAAGTCTGGAAACGCGGTCACTGCCGCGGCGTGGCTGCCGCCACGCAGGATTACACACTCCTCAGTCGTTTCGCGACAGCATTCCCGAGCTGCGCTCGCCTACCCGTAGCCTTTCCCCTAACTTAGGGGAGCTGTTGAACTCCCCCTCTAAGATAGAGGGGGTGGTCCGGAGGGCCGGGGGCGTGTGCCACCCGGCGACGCTGGCCTCCACCCAGGAGTGACACACTCCTCAGTCGCTTCGCGACAGCTCCCCTAACTTAGGGGAGCAGCTAAGGGCCGGGGGCGTGTGCCACCCGGCGACGCTGGCGCATCAAACGTGCGTCGACGACGCACAAGCTGACAGAGCCCCGGGTTTCGGCGCATGGATGCGCCAAACCCGGGGGAAACGGCCACCGGGCGGGCGTTCCTCGAAGAGGCACAACCCACCACCCCAAAAAACGCTGCATTGCCGGTGGGGCCGGCACCGGGCGTATTGATTGTGCCTCTGCGAGGAACAATCGGTGAAACCGTCATCATCAACCCCATGTTTGCCGCCGTCGGCGCCGAAACATGGGGCTCTGTCAAATGATGCGTCTTCGACGCATCACCATCCCGATTCCCCCTCCCAGCTTAGGGGAGGATTTGAGTTCCCCTTCTAAGATAGAGGGGGTGGCCCGAAGGGCCGGGGGCGTGTGCCACCCGGCGACGCTGGCCTCCATGCAGGAGGGACACACTCCTCAGTCGCTTCGCGACAGCTCCCCTAACTTAGGGGAGCAGCTAAGGGCCGGGGGCGTGTGCCAACCTGCGACGCTGGCCGCCACGCAGGATTACACACTCCTCCGCCCTGACGGGCACCTCCCCTGGCTTAGGGGATGAGTTGAGTTCCCCTTCTAACGTAGAGGCGGCAGCCCCCCGGAGTGGAGGACTGCCGCCTGATGAAGAATGTGGAGTGTGATGTTACTTGAACACTTTCTTGGTGGTGACGCTGCCGTCGGTCATGGTGGTGACCACGATGTTCAAGCCGGTGAACGGCTGGCTGGAGACTTGTCCGGCCAGGTTCATGAAGCGCACGCTTGCCACCTCGGCGGCCTGCTTGACGTCGGACACTGCTGTGGTGACGTCGTGGGGAGCGTTTGCACTGATGGCCTTGATGCTGTAGCCCTCACCTGCGATGCGACGCGGCATGCCACTGCCGCCGCCGGTGCGAGAAATGATTGCATCAAACTCAACCACCTTGCCAATGGCACTGTTGGGCAGGTCCACACCTTTAACATCGACCGTGATACTGCCTTCGAGTTCAGCACCATTGATAACCGTACCATTCTTAAGCGTCTGGCGGGTGGGTACCTCGAAGATGCCTTCGCCCAAATAGATGGCGCCCATGATGTGGGCCACCTCGTTGGCTTGCGGACGGAAGAAGAAGTAGGTGTTTCCGTTGTCCGAAACTTGCGTTTGGCTCGATTGGAAGTTGCAGGGTGAATAGGTGTTCAGCTCTTCTGTGCCGCTGCCGGCCTTGATGGGGTCGACCACCAGGCGCAGGGTGGGATTGATGGCATCGGTGTATTCGCCGGTGACGTTGCTCAGCACGTCGCCATTGTTGAAGTCGCTGATGTAGTCGAAGCCGGTGATTTTCACCCAGTCGCGCTGTGCGGTGGCGTGGCCCAGGGTGTTCATGTAGTCGATGGCCAGGGCGGGCACCTGCTCGGTGGGTCGGGTGCTGGCATTGTAGGCATAGACGGTGCTGTTGTCGGCATCCACATAGCCCACGGTGAGGTTCTCGCTCACGGTGAAGAATTTACCTACGTTGTCGTTGCCGCCGTTCTCAATCTCATAGAGCATGCCCTCGTTGATGTCGCCAATCTTGTGCGTCACGCTCGGGTACTTGAAGTTGTCGTAGTTGTCGTTACCAAGAGCCACATTAAAGCTGCCATCAATGTAATAGTAGCCACCCTTGGTGTAAGTGGTATTGGTATAGTTCCATTGACCTCCACCTTGATCCGAGCTCCTTTCATCAAACTCATTATTCGGATCCATTCGCTTGAACGTCATGGCTTCATCTGAGCCGGATGTGTAGTTGTCGTTGTACCACAAGAACACATCATTACCGCCATTGCTGCCACCTATTTTCTTGAAATTATCACCGGTATAGGTGGTGCCGTCCTTCAGCTGCACCAAGAACATGGCGTAGTTGTTGAGGCCTTCGCTCACAGTCTTCTCATAGAGTTTGATTTTTGCGGCAGCCTGCAGCCATTGGCTCGTACCGGGCTCGAACAGGAAATAAGACTTGTGAACCAGGTCGGTGACATCGAGGTAGTAGTTTCTGCCGTTGAACACGTAGTAGCGGTCGCCGCTCACGCCGTAGATGTTCTCGGTCTGGTTGCTGGCGCCGCTGTTACCGTTGCTCAGCACGATGTCGCATGAGCTCAGGTTCTCGTTCTCGTAGTAGTACCAGGTGTAGCCTTTCTCGTCCTGTACGGTTTGGGTTAACTCCATGCCCGGCCAGTTGGCACTTCCCTGGTCGCTGGTGACGGCGTTGTAGATGAACAAGTGCGGAGCGCTCGTTGCGCGCACGAAGATGCGGGTGCCGTTGGCGGCGACGTTCTCGATGACGTAGGTGCGGGTGATTTCATTCATCACCTGGCCGTCGACCAGCAGAGCTGCGCGCAGCACATGGGTGCCCGCGCCGGTGATCTTGACTGTGCCGTTGCCGGTGAACCGTGCGCTACTCGAGGTGGGCTGGCTGCCATTGGTGGTATAAACGATGGTCAGGGTCGGGTCGCTGGCGGTGAGGTTCACGTCCACATCGCCGTCGTACACACCGGCTTCCTTGTCGGCCTTGAGACTGAGCAAGGTGCTGATGTAATCGTTGGTCACATCAATGGGCTGGCCGTTGGCATAGGTGAAGAAGCGGTCGCTGGTGATGCCACTGATGGTGTGTGACTCAGAATTGCCGTCCCAGTTGATTTTGAGGTTATAGTACTCACCATTGTTGTAATCGGGCAGGGGGAAGGTCTTGCAGTGCCAGTTCACGCCCTTGATGGTCTTTATCTGGTCGGTTTTTTCGCCGGCCCATGCCCCGTTGGGGAAGTAGGTGTTGTTGTTGTTCCACAGGTACAGGTTGGGGGCATCGTCGGCCTTGACATAGATGGTCACCGAGTTGGCCTCGTCGGTCTTGGCGTAGGTGAAAGTCTGTACGCTTTGCACACTGGGCACATTGTCTTTGTTGACCGCAATGACACCCACCTTGAGTTGGGTGGTCTCGGTGAAGGTGAGGTTTTCGCCGCTGGGGTCAATGATGCGGTTCTGGGTGGCCGTGGTGGGCTCGGTTCCGTCGGTGGTGTAGACCAGTGTGACCCCGTTGAGCGAGGGTTTCACGTTGATGGTGATGGAGCCGCTAAAGGCGCAAGTGCCTCGGCTCACGATGGGATAACCGATAATAAGTCCATCTTTGACGTTGTTCTGCCAGTCAAGACCGCTGGTGATACTGTAGCGGCAGATGGATGTGTGGAAAACTTCTTGATAGCCTTGCGGCGTGTCGCCGCCGGCGGCATCGCCCAGTTGCAGGCACACGTTGCCGTGGGTTCCTTCCACAATCCATGTGATACCGTCATTGCCGGTCTCGGTGCACGACAGGATTTCGCTCATGTTGTGCACGCCTGCCGCGCGGCGTGCCTTGATCATGTTGCAGATGTGGTCGTGCCAATCGGGGTGCATGAAGTGCGGATAGAACAAGCACGGCGTGCCGGGCATGGCCAGGATGAAGGCGTTGGCCTCCTCGATGCTGCGGTTGGTGCGGTGCTGATAGTCGTAGTTGCTGCCGTCGGTGGGCAGGTCCTTGAACGTGTCGTGGTTGTCAACGAAGGTGACGGCATAGCGGCGCATGTCATGGTCGCCGATGAGGCCGGCATCCCTGAGCCAGCGGTAATGGCCGTCGTTGAAGGCCTCGTTGATTTTGCTCATCAGCGGGAAGTCGAATGCCGCGCTTTGGTTTGCTCCATTCATGTAGGTGCTGGCAATCCATCCCGAGATGTCGGTCTGCGAGCCCCAGTATTCGCCCACGCTGAAGGGCGGGCGCAGAATGGAGTTGTACTCGGCATAATGAATTCCCTCGAAGCCCATGGCATAGTCGTAGCGGAAGCCTAAGTATCCCAGGCTGTTTCTCAAGTAGTCGAGGTACTTGACCACCTTGGCGCGGGTGTTGGGGTTGTGGTGCTGGATGTCGCGTGCCCACTCGCCCTTGCCACCGCAGTCCCAGCCGCCCTGGGGGTTGCCGCCGGCACCGGCACTCTCGTCGTCACTGCACACGTCCTGCAGGTCCCAGGCAATCCGCTCGGTACCTTGGTTCGTTTGGCCTGCGAGAATGGCGTCCCACCCCAAATGGGCAAACTGGCCGGTATAGTCCTCTTCGGGGAAGTCGAGATTGGCCTTGGAGGAATTATAGGTGATGTTGCCGTTGTCGTTCACAAAATTCCAGGTGCCGAAGCAGCCGCGGTGATTGGCCACCACGTCCTCCACGGCTCCGGTTCCGGCAGCCCTGTACTCGCTGATGAGCTGGCGCAGCTCAGGCTCGGTGCCAAAGTAGGATTTGGGCACAAAAGTTTTGGTTTCGTCATCACTTTGGCTTCCCCATCTGTAGGTGTAGGTCCAGGGATTGTCGGTGCCATTGGTGCCGTGATGGAAGTAGAATACCGGCACGAAGCCCATGCAGTCGGGCTGGTTGATGTCCATGTCGTTCGTGTATTCGTAGTATTGGCCCTTTCGCCATGCGCGCCAGGCATTGCGGCCGCTGGTGTCCTGGCTCTTGTTGAACCGTGTGGTGGGCGGGCAGATGGTGGAGCCGCTCTGCGGCAGCCACAGCAGGTCGATGAACGGTGCTATCTCATTCTTGTGCGCGATGAGGCTATTCCAGGTGGTGAGAGGCACTTGCCACTCTTCGGCATCGCCCCAGCCGGCACCGTACATGGTGGCCCAGGTGTAGCCATCTTGTAGCCCAAAGGTGTTGGAGTCTAAGAAGTTCAGTGCTCCGCCTCGAGGACTATTGATGGGGGTGGGTGTCCAACTGTCCCAGAAGAAGCCTTGAAGCATCACGCCGCCGTAGTTGGCAGGCCAGCCCTGTGCCAGGGCTGTGGTCGTGATCAGCACGGCCAAAAATGCGGTGGTAATTAGTTTTTTCATTGTGTAAAGTTTTTATGTAGATTTGTTTTAGTCTAAAAATGCGGTGTTTAACCCACAAATATAACATTTTTTCATTCTGGCTGCAAAAATCGCTGATTTTTTAGCTTTTATTCGTTGTGCAAACGATTGCGCGCTATCTATATTCATATGAAGGATGGTTCGGTGTTCCGTTCCTGTGGGTGGGGAAGTTCCTCTTTCGAGGCACTTTCGGCTGGGTGTGGTGGCGGCACCAAGCTGCGCAGGTCTCCGACCTGCTTGCATGGTGTTTTCCTATAGACATCGGGTCTGCGACCCGCTCGGCCTCTCGGCGGGGTGACGACAAAAAAAGTGGCGGGCCATTGGCGCCGCCACTTTTTGTTGGTTGCTGAGTGTGACCTTATTTGCGGGTCATCACGCAGTAGTGGTTGCCCTCGTAGGAGACGTAGAGCTCGATGTCGTAGGTTCCTGCGGTGGCCTGGATGTTGGCTCCGCCGGTGGTGAGGTTGTCGAGTGCTCCACCCAGGTTGAGGTCGTCCCAGTTGTCATTGCCACGGAACTTGAACTCGCCGTCGGTGAGGACGATGTTCTTGCCCTCCCAGCATCCCTTGCTGGCATTCCAGGTGAGGTCGGTGTCGCTGTCCCATCCGCCGGCTGTTGCCGTGCCGATGATGCCCACGGTGTTGATGGCCGTGAGCTTGTAGGACATCGTTTCCATCGAGGCGTCGATGCGGTAGAATGCCGCGGGTGCTGCGGGGAAGTTGCCGCTGCCGCCGTCACGGAAGTAGCCCTCGTAGGGTGCGTTGTCGTTCAGCGGGCCGTCGTATTCCCAGTCGCCGGTCCAGTTGTCGGCATTGGGTTTGAACTTGTACTCTCCGTTGAGGTAGTAGAAGCCGCGGTAGTTGCCGTCCATGTTGGGGCTGCGCAGGGCATGCGAAGTGCTCCAGCCGCTCTCGTCGCCAATCTCATAGATGAACTCCTGATAGTCAACCTTGATGATCTCGTAGGTGTAGTCCTCCATGTTGATGGTCATCTTGTAGAAACCGGGTTCCACGAGTTTGCCGGCTTGGGGGCTGTCGGTGGTGAGCGAGCCGCTCAGCGACTCGTCGCCGTCGATGGCCACACCCACGACGCCGTCTTCGCCCTCATGCCAGAAGTCGCCCTCGTAGTTGTTCTTGGGGATGATTTTCCAGTAGGCGTTCTCGTAGGGGTTCTCGAAGGTGATGGTGAAGGTGGGGTTGGTGTAGACATCCTCGTTACCCACATGGGTGAATGCGAAGGAGTGGCCCACATCCCATCCCGAGCCTTGTCCGGTCTCTTTGAACATGTCGCCGGTGAGGTAGTACCCCTCGGCGATGAAGGGCGCGGTGAGCGTTACGGTGGCGGCACCGGCGTTCTCAAGCGTTTTCATGATTGACTGTCCGGCGACCAGGGTGTAGGCAGTCACATCCAAAGGAATCACGTGTTCCACCGGTTTCTTGCCGTAGAGGGCAATCACGGCGGCCTTCAGGTCGGCAAGTGCTACGCGTCCCTGTTCATCGGCCTTGATTTCGTAGTTGGCACTCTTGTCAGCGTTGTAGAGCTTGGCAACAAACGAGCTCACGGCTTGGTCCTGCACCGTGACAGTGGGGATAAACAGTTGCACCGAGTCACCTTCAAGCTCAGCGTAGTTGATAGCGGCAGCATTGGCCACGGTGAAGCCCACGTTCTTGGCCGATTCGCTGTTGCTCTGCGGGTCGTTCCAGTTCTTGAAGTCCTCGTTACAGCTCGTCATCAGCAGGGCAATGCCCAGCATATAAAATAATTTTTTCATATCGTTTGTCTGGTCTTTAAGGCTCACGGGGGCGTTATAGCGCGCCCCCGCGTGCCGTTAACTGATGTTATTTCTCGATAAAGTAGTAAACTCCAGAGATGTCGTTGAAGTAGACGTCGTAGGTACCGGCCTTGACGGGGATGTTGGCTCCGCCTTGCGTTCCGATGCCGTAGGGGAAGTCGGCGGCTCCCCAGTTGACATCCCAAGAACTGGTGCCATCCATGAATTTCACGCCGGCTGCTTTGGCAAGGGTGAAGTCGGTGACAAACCACTGGTGCACTTCGCCTTTTTGCAGCATCGGGTTGATGGCGGCAGTGATGTCCCATTCGTTGTGGTCGCCCGGCATGAAGATTTGCGCGAACGTCTTGACTGTTCCCTCGTACTTGGCGATGGTGAACTTGTTGTTCTTGGTGTCCATGGTGATGGTGTAGTAGCCTTCCTCGCTCACACCCACGTTGTGGTTGTCGTTGTCTTCATCGGTGATGTAGTCGGGCAGGTTGTCGCCATTGGTGTAGTTCATCTGGGTATCCCAGCTACCGGGAACCTGGACAAACTTGAACTGTGCGCCTGCGGGGAAGTAGCCCGTGTATTCGAGCGTACCCAGGCCGGTGGTCTTCTCAAACTCGGCGCCCACCTTGGGCAGGAGCGGTGTGAGGCCTTTGCCGATACCGCCACTTTCGTTCTTCCAGCCCTCGTTTTTGTCGTTGACAAAGCAGTCGCCCACCATGTACCACAGCACAATGGGAGCATCGCTCAGCTCCACATAGTAGGGCTTGACGGTGACTTGCACGTTGTTCGAGTAGATTTTTTCGGTGCCTTTGGTCACAGCCGATGCGCGAGCATAGAAAGTGACCTCCTCGGGCAGTTCGCCGTCGCTCCATTTGTAGAACTGCATCAGCGCATTGGCAATCTCGGTAGCGGGAACCGCAGCGTTGCAGTTTTGGTAGACGTTGGCGATGTTGGTGTAGTTGGGCATAGTTTCACCCGTCTCGTCGGCAGCCGCTTGGGCTACGCTGACGGTGTAGTTTCCGTCCTTGGAAATCTGAAGCTCGTACTCGGTGGCGGCGGGGAAACCATAGTCGGGCTGCGACCAGGTGAAGTTCACCGTCTGAGACGTTTGCAGGTCAATGCCCGCGGTGCTGTAGGCCGGTGTGTTCAGGGTGAACGTCGCCGGCTTGAGCAGCGTGGGGTTCGAATCATTGTCGTCGCTGCAGGCGGTGAGCATGAGCACGCCGCAAGCAAGCAGTAAAGATGACTTAAATATATTTTTCATAATATTTGTCTTTTTCTCTATTGAATAGTGAGTGAAACGTCTTTACTTAGCGGCCGTAGCCGGGGTTCTGCTCCAGATTGCTGTTGGTGTTCAGGTCGTTGGTGGGGATGGCAAAGATGTTGCGAGTCACATCAAAGTTGCGGCCTTGAGCCACGCCACCCTTCCAGGGCCAGGTGTAGCCGGTGTTGCCACCGAACTTGCCGAATCGGATCAGGTCCACGCGGCGGCGTCCCTCGAAGTAGAACTCGCGTCCCCACTCATCCAGGATTTGGTCAAGTGAGCAACTGGTGAACGGCTCGGCGTGAGCGCGTCTGCGCAGCTGGTTCAGGGCGTCGAGAGCATCGGCGGGAGCGCCGGCGCCGCCAGCCAGGCGGGTCTTGGCCTCGGCATAGGTCAGATAAGCCTCAGCCTTGCGGAAGAGGAAGGTGTCCATGTCGGGGAAGGTGCCGTCGGATGTTGCCGAGCCATCGGTGGTGAGGTTGTTGAACTTGCCCACGGCATATCCGTTCTTGAACACCGTCATGTCCTCGATTTCGAGGGTGCGGCCGATGTTGTTGAACAGCGCGCGGTCGTCGCCGGCCATCATCGGCATGTCGTAAGATGCCATTTCGGGAGCGTCGTCGTTGGGGAAGAACAAGCGCACCAAGTTGGGCAGGGCGCGGTTACCGCCCCAGGCTTGTCCGCTCACACCGTTCACCGAGCGCAATTCCTGGTTGGGGAACCACTCGTCGTAGAGCAGGTCGTGCATGTCGGCATCGTGCGTGGAGGCAGTCAGGAAGAGCGACACACCCCACGAGGTGGTGCGCAGTCCGTCTTGCAGAATGGGGAAGATGGCCTCATAGGCAGCGTCGGTGCGGTCGTTGTCGCCCATGAAGAGGCACTGGTAAGCGCTGAACTCCCAGTCGGTGGTGTTCTCCATCTCGGTGACAGTTCCGTCCTTGGCTTCTTCGCGATATTTCGTTGTGACATTGCTCACGGTGCGTCCGGCAGTGAAGAGCTGATAGGGCGAGTCCATGACTTTCTTGGCGTAATCGGCAGCCTTCTGCCACTCTTCCTTGTCGATATAGACCTTGGCGTTGAGGTAGAGGCGGCTCAGCAGCAGCCAGCCGGCAGCCTTGTCGACGCGTCCGTAGCGGGCGTCGCCTTTCTTGTGGGGCTGTGCATCGGCCAGGATGTCGGTTCCTTCGCCTTCACCCACGATGTCGAGCAGCTCGCTCTCCACAAATTGGTAGACTTGTGCACGCGTGTACTGCACCGGCTTCTCGCTGGAGATAGAGGTGGCGAAAGGCACATTTCCGAAGGCATCCATCATCAGATAGTACTGCAGGGCGCGCAGGAAACGCACCTCGGCGTTCATGGTGGGGTCTTTCTCGCTGAAGTCCTTCAGATACTGGTTGCAATAAGAGATACCCACGCACAGGCGGTAGTAGTAACCGGCCAGCATGGGGTGGCTGGCATCGTAGGTGTTGTAGCAGAACGAAGGGATACCCTCGTCGCCCCATCCGCAGATGGCCTCGTCGGTGGTCAACTCGTTGGAGTTCCACATCTGGCGATACAGACCGCTCGTGCCGCCGTCGATATCGTCGACATCGCAGTCGCCGTTGGCGCCGCCGTTGCCGGCCACACCGAAGTTGGCATAGCACTTGTTGAACAATTGCTCGGCATCCACCTCTGTTTGCGTACTCGGGTCGATGGGCGAAACATGAAGGTCGTTCACACAAGAGCTCATTCCCATTGACAGTGCCAATGCAGCTGCCGGAAGGATATATTTAAGAATCTTATTCATTGTGTTTCTGTGTTTTATCGAATTTTTAGAAATTCAAGCTCAAACCAAGGATGAAGGAGATGGGACGGGGGTAGATGTTGTTGTCGATACCCCAGAACAACTCGGGATCAATACCTTTGTACTTGGTGACGGTGAAGACGTTGGAGCAGGTGGCGTACACGCGGCCGCTCAGGCCATGGTAGCCGCCGTCGCGCTTGAACAAGTCGGCGAAGCTGTAACCCAGGGTGATGTTGTCGCACTTGAGGAACGAAGCGTTCTGCACCCAGCGGTCGCTCACGGTGGGCAAGACATCGTAGGTCTGCCAGCCGAAGGGGATGGCGTCCACCGGGCGGTTGTTCAGGTAGGTACCGCTCACGTTCTCCATCACGGCTGCGACGCTCACATTGTGGTATCCGTCCATCACGTCGTTAAACACATAGTTGCCCAGGCTGGCACGCAGGCTGAAGCCCAGGTCCCAGTTCTTGTACTCCAGGCGGCTGCTCAGACCCATGGTCCAGGGAGCCCACGGGCTCTTGTAGAAGTACTTGTCGCTCTCGGAGATGACACCGTCGGCATTGCGGTCGACGACCTGTCCCTCGATGGGCATGCCATTCTCGTCGTAAACCTGCTGGTAGACATAGAACGAGTTGGCGGGATGCCCCACGGCGTGGCGCTGGCAGAAGTTGTTCGTACCGCTGCTGATGCCACCGGTGGTAACCATGTAGTCGGGGTCGTTGTTCACGAGCTCGACCACGCGGTTGCGGTTGTAGGTCACGTTGTAGTCGAGGGTCCAGTTCCAGTCTCTGGTTTGCAGGGCCTTCCAGCTCAGTGACAGCTCAAATCCCTTGTTCTCCAGCGAGCCGATGTTCTGGTTCACCTGGTTGCGGAAGTTGCTCATGGCGGCCACATAGGCGGTGTTGATCAGGTCGGTGGTGCGGCGGTAGTAGACGTCGAACGTACCGGTGAGTCGCTGGTTGAAGAAACCGAAGTCGATACCGACGTTGGTCGTCGTGGTGGTCTCCCATTTCAGCGAGGGGTTGTAGGCGTTGGGGCGAGCCAGCGTACCGTCGCCTGCCACATCGTAGAACGAGCCTTGTGTGCCCGTGCTCATCTGGTAGTTGGCGTAGTAGGTGTAGTCGCCGATGCCTTCCTGCTGACCGGTCTTACCCCAGCCGAAGCGCAGCTTCAGGTCGCTGATGGCTTCCACGTCGCGCAGGATGTCTTCTTTCTTGATGCTCCAGGCCAAGGCCAGCGAGGGGAAGTAGCCCCACTGCTGGTTGGGCGAGCCGGCGAGCCAGTTGAAGCGCGAGCTACCGTCGGCACGCAGGGTGGCGGTGAGGTAGTAGCGGTCCATCAAGATGTAGTTCATACGTCCGAAGAACGACACCAGGTAGTTCTCGGTGCGTCCGCCCAGGCCATTGTTGCTCTTGCTCACGTTGTGCTTGTTGGCATCAACAAAGATGTTGTCGCCCTCACCGGCGTAGTCAGCGTCGCCCACGGGGTTGTATCCCCAGTACTCGCTGTTCCATTTGCGCCAGAAGTGCTGCCACTCATAACCGGCCATGATGTCGAAGTGGTTGTTGTCGTTGATGTCCTTGTAGTACTGAGCGTAGGTGCTCAGGGTGAGGTTCTCTTTGCTCTCGTTGGACCATCCGTGGCTGCCATAGTAGCAAGCGTTGGGGCTGCCGGCATCCACGTCGGTGGTTTGCTTACCGCCCGAGAAGTCGCCACCCAGAGTGAGGTGGAGGCGCAGGTCCTCAAATCCATGAATCTTGTAGTCGATGTCGGCGTTGCCGATGAACGAGTGGCTCTTGGCGCGGTCGTTGCTCAGCTCCAGCATGGCAACGGGGTTGCGCGGGGCGTTGGTGTTGGTGATCGAGGGCCACTTGCTGTTGTGGTAGTCCGATGCACTGGCCAGCCACTCGAAGTATCCGCCGAAGTTGTCGAAACCATCGGCCTTGACGGGGTGTGTGGGATCCATGCGCACTGCGTTGCCCACGGCACCGCCGGTGTCACCGTAGCGGTTCTTGGCGTACATGAACTTGGCGTTGAGGTTCATGGTCAAGTGGTCGTCAAACAGCGACGGGTTGAGGTTGACAGCAGCCGTGTAGCGCTCGAAGCTCGTGGTCTTGAGGATACCCTTCTGGTTGGTGTAACCCACCGACACGCGATAAGGCAGGTAGCTGCCCACCGAGCCGGCCACCATCACGTTGTGGTCGTGGCTGACGGCTTTGCGGAAGATTTCATTCTGCCAGTTGGTGTCGTCTTTGCCCAGTGCTTGCAGGGCTTCGGTCTCGCGGGCGTTGCCCTTGTAGAGGTCTTTCACGAAAGCTCTGTACTCATCGCCGTTCATCACGTCGATGGTTTTCTTCTTCATGCTCAGCGTCACGCTACCGTTGTACGACACGCTGGGCTTCTGGCCGCGGCGGCCTTTCTTGGTGGTGATGATGATGACACCGTTCGAACCGCGGCTACCATAGATGGCCGTTGCCGAAGCGTCTTTCAGCACGTTGAAGCTCTCGATATCCTGCGGGTTGACAACACCCAGTCCGTTAGGCATACCCTTGACACCCGATTGGTCCATGGGCACACCGTCGATGACGATAAGGGGGTTGTTGCTGGCGTTCAGTGACGAACCACCGCGGATGCGGATGGTGGAGCTGCCACCGGGCGTACCACCGTCGCTCACAACGTTCACACCGGCGATCTTGCCGCCCAGCATGTCCTGGGCGCTCACGACCACACCTTTGTTCTTGCTGTCGGGCTTGAGGGCCGTGACACTACCGGTGAGGTCGCTTTTCTTCACAACACCATAGCCGATGACCACAAGGTCGTTCAGCACCTTGGAGTCCTCGACGAGGGTGATAACCAGATCGCTGCCGGCTGTCACCTCTTGGGTGGCGTAGCCGATCGAAGACACTTGAAGCTTGGCACCCGGCTGAACATTGCTCAGCGTAAAGTTACCATCGAAATCGGTAACCGTACCAGCGGTGGTGCCCACAATCTTGATCGAGGCACCGATCACGGGTTCTCCTTCAGCATCTTTCACATTACCTTGCACAGTGATTTGTGCATAGGCTCCGAGTGACAGGAATAATCCCATCATCAGGGCGAGAATTCTTGCGGGAATTCTAATGTTTACCTGCTTCATCATTAATTTTTTAAGTTAAAGTTATGTTAGTTATAAATTAGGTATCAGTTGGCCTGGTCGAGAGGTTGGCTCGCGCCAGGTGACAATAAGGCATAATATATAACGAGGCAAATTTATGTTTTTTTACATTTATGGTACATCTTTTTTTTGTTAAAAGGTGGCCAATTGGCGTGCAATCGTTTGCGCATTTCCGGTTTTTTGTTTACCTTTGGAGCGCATAAACTGAAAAACCAAGACTTCAAAGACTATGGAAAAGCGTTTTCCAATGACCATGAAGGACATCGCGCGTGCCCTGGGCGTGTCGGTGGCCACGGTGTCGCGCGCCTTGAGCGACAGCCCCAGCATCAGCAAGGATCGGCGCAAAGCCATTCAGCAGTTTGCCGCCGAGCACAATTATTATCCCAACGAACTTGCCGGGCAGCTGCGGCAGAGCCGCAAGTCGCCCATCAAGGTGATAGGCGTCATCGTGCCGCAATTTTTGCATTACTACTTCGCCTCGGTGCTCACCGGCATTGAGCAGGAAGCTTCGGGCCGAGGCTACACCGTGATTGTGGCGCAAAGCCACGAGCAGTACAAGCAAGAGGTGCGCATCTGCGACTCCTTCCATCAGGGCCGCGTGTGTGGCGTGATTGTGTCGCAGGCCAAGGACACCGAGCGCTACGACCATTTCGTCAGGCTCATCGACCAAGGGGTTCCCCTGGTGTTCTACGACCGCATCTGCGCGGCCATCAACGCGCACCGCGTGGTGGTGGATGACTACATGGGCGCCCACCGTGCGGTGTCCTACCTCATCGAGCACGGCTGCAAGCGGATAGCTTACTTCGGCACCAACTTGAACATGGAAATTGGCATCAACCGCTACAACGGCTACAAGGACGCCCTGTACAAGCACGGGCTCAAGCCCGACGACTCGCTGGTGTTCATGTGCGACACGCGCGAGCTTGCCGAGCAGGTGACGCCGTCATTGCTCCAGCGCAAAGACCGTCCGGATGCCATTTTTGCCGTCAACGACAAGACCGCCGTGGCGGCACTGCATGTGGCCAAGCGCATGGGCCTGAACGTGCCGCGCGACTTGTCGATCTGCGGATTCACCAACGACGAGACCGCTGTGGCGTGCGACCCGATGCTCACCACCGTGGAGCAACGCGGTGTGGAGGTGGGCCGGCAAGCCGTGGATGTGCTGCTGGGACTTGTGGAGGGACGGTTGCCGATGGACCACGCCGAGAAAAGGGTGGTGAAAACACGGCTGGTGGTGCGCGGAACCACGCGCAACGACGATTGGGCCGAAAACCAAGATTGAAAATAATACCGAAGATAAGATGAAGAAATCAGCACTTTTGACAATGGAAGTCCTGGCGTGGATGTGCACAGCTGCAGTGCAGGCTCAGATAGAGCGCCCCAGGCTTGTGGTGGGCATTGTGGTGGACCAAATGAGGTGGGACTACCTTTACACATATTATAATAAATGGGAACAAGGCGGCTTCCGCCGGCTCATGGACCAGGGCTTTTCGCTCGACAACACCCTCATCGACTATGTGCCCACGGTCACAGCCGCGGGCCATGCCTCGATTTACACCGGCACCACGCCGGCCTTTCATGGCATCGCCGGCAACGACTATATGCTTCACGGCCGCCCCACCAGCAGCGTGCGCGACACCACTGTGGCGGGCGTGGGAACCGATAGCTCAGCCGGCAAGCGCTCGCCCCGCAATCTGCTGGCCACCACCATCGGCGACCAGATGAAACTGGCCACCGACTTCCAGGCACGGGTGGTGGGCGTGGCCATCAAGGACCGTGCCGCGGTGCTGCCGGCCGGCCATGCCGCCGATGGCGCCTACTGGCTCGACGGCAAGGCCAAGCGCTTTGTCACCAGCACCTACTATCGCGATGCCCTGCCCCGATGGGTGAGCCGGTTCAACGACGAGCATCAAGACCTGCTGGCAGGCGACTTATGGAACTCGTGGCGCGGTGCCGCAGCCACGATGCAGCTGGCTGCCGCCGCCATCGATGGCGAGCAGCTGGGACGTGACGAAGTGCCCGACCTGCTGACCATCAGCATCTCGAGCACCGATGCCGCCGCCCACAACTACGGCTTGCACGTGCCCCGTGTCGACTCCATCTATTATGAGCTCGACCGGCAACTGGCACTTTTTTTCGACCTGCTCGACCGGAAAGTGGGAGAAGGGGAATACCTGGTGTTTCTTACGGCCGACCACGGCGGCACTTATACCGAGCCGTTCATGACCGGCCATCGTGTGGTGACCGGCACCTGGAACCCCTCGCAGGCCTTCAAAGACACCAATGCCGCCCTTGAGGCGAGATTCGGTGTGCCGAAGTTGCTCAAATCGGAAATGGAATTCAGTTTCTACCTCGATAACGAGCTGATTGCCGCACACGGACTCGACCGCGACGCGGTGGCTGCCGAGGCTGTGCGCCTTCTTTCCGTGCCCGACGAGGTGCAGTGGGTGGTGGATTTTGCCCACCTCGACCGCTATGTGCTGCCCGCCGAGTTGCGCGAGCGCCTTGTGAAGGGCTACAAGCAAGACCGTAGCGGCGAGCTGTTCATCATTCCCACTGTAGGCGTGTATGCCCGCTATCGGCCCGATGCGGGCGCCAACCATGGCACATGGAGCCAAAGCGACTCGCACATCCCCCTGGTGATGATGGGGTGGGGCGTTCCCCACGGCTCCAGCAGCCGCCAGGTGGCCATGACCGACATCGCACCCACCGTGTGCGCCATGCTGCACATCCAGGCACCCAATGGCTGCATCGGGCATGCGGTGACCGAGATTGTCGACTATTCAACCAATCGATAAATATATTTTTACCAATCAATCAAATGAGTAAAGTGAACTTTGAACATCTGGAGACCCTGCGACAGGCAATGAGCAGGGTCAATGTCGATGCGGTGATTATACCCGGCACCGACCCCCACCAGAGTGAATATCCTGCCGAGTATTGGAAATTCCGTGACTGGATCACGGGCTTTACGGGAAGCAATGGAACGGCAGTTGTCACGCAGGAAAAGGCTGGGCTGTGGACCGACAGCCGCTATTTCCTGCAGGCCGAGCAGCAACTGGAGGGCAGCGGCGTAACGCTGTTCAAGGAAAATGTGCCCGGCGAGCCCACAATCACCGAGTGGCTGGCTCAAGTGCTGCCCGAGGATGCGGTGCTGGCACTCGACGGGAGGCTGTTCTCGGTGGTCGATGTGAGCCAATACGAACGCTTCTGCGGCGAAAATGGATTCATGCTTGCCACCGACTTCTGCCCGGCCGACAACATCTGGCCCGACCGGCCCCCGCGCCCTGCAGGGCAGGCCTATGTGCACAGCGAGGAATTTGCCGGCGAGGATGTGGAGAGCAAGATTGAGCGGGTGCTCGATGCCGTGCGGCAAGCCGGTGCCGAGTCGATAATCATCACCGCCCTCGACGAGATAGCCTGGACATTCAACCTGCGCGGCACCGATGTGCCCTTCACGCCGGTGGTTATAGCCTATGCCTACCTGTCGGAGCGTGAGCGGTGCATTTTCATCGATGAGGACAAAGTCACCGATGAGGTGCGGCGCCATCTCAAGGCGGTGAATGTGCGCGTGCGCGACTACGACGACGTGGTGCGCTTTCTGGAGCGCCGCAGCGAGCACGAGGTGGTGCTCGTCGACCCCAATCGCGTGAGCGACACGCTGGCCAATGCCATGCCGTCGCAGAAAATCTATGCTCACTCGCCCATCGCAGCCATCAAAGCTGTGAAGAACGAGGTGCAGATAGCCGGGTTCCGCAGCGCCATGGAGCGCGACGGTGCGGCGCTGGTCAGGACATTCATGTGGCTGGAACGGGCTGTGAACAACGGCGAGTGCGTCAACGAGATGGACGTGTGGGAACGCGCCAAGACAGAACGCGCCCAGAGCGACCTTTACCGCGGCGACAGCTTTGCCATGATTGCCGGTTACAAAGAGCATGGCGCCATCGTGCATTACCAAGCCGACGAGGAGAGCGCCTCCACGCTGGCCCCCGACGGCTTGCTGCTCGTCGACACCGGCGCGCAGTACCTCGACGGCACCACCGACATCACGCGCACCATCACCCTGGGCAACGTCGCCGAGCAGGAGCGCCATGACTACACGCTGGTGCTGCGCGGCCACCTGGCGCTGGCCCGGGCGCAGTTCCCGGTGGGCACGCGAGGCGTGCAACTCGATGCGCTGGCTCGCATGCCGCTGTGGCAAGAGGGCATGGCCTTCTGGCATGGCACAGGGCACGGAGTGGGCCATTTTCTGGGTTGCCACGAGGGGCCTCACAGCATCCGCACCGACTTGAACGCCACGGCTTTGCAGCCCGGTATGGTCACCAGTGACGAGCCAGGCGTGTACAAGACCGGCCAATACGGCATCCGCATCGAAAACCTGCTGCTGTGCGTGGAAGGGGCGCGGACCGATGATTTCGGCGATTTCCTGCGCTTCGAGACCCTCACGCTCTTCCCCTACGACCGCCGCCTCATCGACAAGGCCATGCTCACCGTCGGGGAAATCGACCAAATCAATGCCTACCACCGGATGGTGGTGGAGCGCCTGGCACCGCATCTTTCGGCCGATGAACAGGCCTGGCTGAGCGATAAGTGCCGAGAGTTGTAACATCATGAAAATCTTAATCAGTAAAAAATGGCAATTATAAAAAAAGTCAGGGGTTTTGAGCCCCGCATGGGCAAGGGCTGTTTCCTTGCCGACAATGCTGTGGTGGTGGGCGATGTGACCATGGGCGACGATTGCAGCATCTGGTTCGGCGCGGTGCTGCGCGGCGACGTGAACACCATCACCATCGGCAACCGGGTCAACATTCAAGACAATGCGGTGATTCACACGCTTTATCAAAAGTCGGTCACCGAAATCGGCAACGATGTGTCCATCGGCCACAATGTGGTCATCCACGGCGCCAAGATTGGCGACATGGCACTCATCGGCATGGGGAGCATCGTGCTCGACCATGCCGAGGTGGGCGAGGGCGCCATTGTGGCGGCCGGCAGCGTGGTGCTGGGTGGCACCAAAATCGGGCCGCATGAGTTGTGGGCCGGCAGCCCTGCCAAGTTCAAAAAAATGGTGGATCCGTCACAAGCCAGCGAAATCAATGTGAAAATCGCGAAAAATTACCTGATGTATTCCACCTGGTACGACCGCGAGGACGGCGACTCCACTGCCGCCGAATAACCCTGGCCCGGCAAGCGAAAAGCGTAGCGGGGGCGGTGCTTACAAGGGCGCCGCCCCCGCGATGGTTGTGGGGAATCAGTAATGAATTTGAAAAAAAACGGGCAAGGTGTGTAGTTTTTCGTATCTTTGTTGCGTCTAATGGGCAAAACATCACCAATAAAGTTATTTCATTGAAACGATGAAAGATTTGGAACAACGATTCGCGCGTACTGTCGCCGAGCACAAAAGCACCATCTACACCGTGTGCTACATGTTCTCGAGCGATGCCGATGAAGTCGAAGACCTCTTTCAGGAAGTGCTTGTCAACCTGTGGAGGGGTTTTAAAGGCTTTGAGCAGCGCAGCACGGCCAGGACATGGATTTATCGAGTGGCCCTGAACACCTGCATCTCGGCCGACAGGAAAAAGCGCCGTGCGCCGGCCAGCGTTCGCCTGTCGATGGACATCAATCTGTTTGAGGACAACGACGACAACACCCGGCAGGTGGCCATGCTGCACCGGCGCATCGCCCGGCTGCAACCCTTTGACCGCGCCATTGTGCTGCTGTGGCTTGAGAGCCTGCCGTATGATGAAATCGGACAGATTGTGGGCATCTCGGCCAAGAACGTAGGAGTACGGCTCTACCGAATCAAGGAACAACTCAAAAGCATGTCGAACGATTAAGAAACACGACCCATTATGAACGACTTAGAATTAGAATTGCAGCAAATGCGGCACCAGATGTCCACGCTCAAGGACATGCTGCAAGGCCAGCAGATATTGAATGACCGCCTCATCCGCCATGCGGTGAAAAAAGATATGTCGAGCATCAACCGGCGCTACACGATACTCATTGCCCTGGCGCTGCTCATGATTCCTTACAGCTATTGGGCATTTGTAGAGTTGTCGGGCTACTCATTGTGGCTCTGGATCGTTACTGCCGTCTTTATGCTGGTGTGCGCCGCAGCCACCTACTACAACGGCAAGGACGTGCGCGATTCCAGCCTCATGATTGACGACCTGCTGGAGACCCGCAAAAAGATGGCACGCGCCAAGCGCTTTGAAAACCGCTGGCTGTTCTTCGGCATCCCGATGCTGATTGTATGGCTCGGGTGCTTTGCTTTCGAGATTTACAGAAACAGCGGGGGCGAAGAGTTGAAAGCCTTGCTGATTGGCGGCGGGGTGGGGGCCGTTGTGGGCGCGCTCATTGGTCTGAAGATTCATTTCAAGACCCAGCGGCAATATCAGGACATCATCGACCAAATCGAGGACTTCACGGCCGGCCAAGACCTTCCGAAGGCCGATTTGTGAAAGGAAATCAACGACGAAAACAGTCGGGAATCCGCACCGGGCTGTTCGGGTTGAAACCCGGGTCGCCGATGGGAAGGGCCGGCAAGTTCCGGTTGCCGGGGGTGTAGTAGTCCTGCTTGTTTCCGAATGCGGCATGGAGGATTTGGTAAAGGAAACCACCCACATCGACTGAAATGGGTGTGCCGGCCAGTTGGATGGTTGGTGCCACGATGGGCAAGGTCTTCCAGCGCCCAGTATAGGGGTCGTAATAGCGTTGCACCCCAACGTCGAGGCTCACACGGTCACTGATTTTATAGCCCAGCGTGCCGCCATAGGCGCTGGCGCTCACAAAAGGCATTGCCCCCACCGAGTGGAATGTGGGATGAAAATAATGCTGCCCGAATGCGTTGATTGTCAGTCGGTCGGTAATATGATAGGAGGCGCGCGCGAAAACACCATAGTCGTTCCACGCATCACGCCCCATGTGATATTTGTTTCCGCTTAATCCCACGCTGAACGACAGCCGCTCATCCACGGTTTGGCTGAGCGACAAGGAGGCGCTGGCCACGTTGCCCAGTGCGGGCCGTGTGATGAAACTGCTGCTGCCGCTCAGGTATCCGTCGCCGATGCGCGCGATGGTGCCACTCAGCGCGTGGTCGCTGCTGAATGGGTTCATCACGCCGTTGCCGAGTGAATTTTCCGAGTACCAAGCCCCAGTGCTTTCCAGGGCATAGATGTGCAGGCTGTCGGCCAAAGGACGGGTGCTGAGGTCGGTTGCCGGAGATGGCTGCGTGTGCCTCACGGCAGCACCCGGGCTCACTGTGGCCGGAAGCGCCGGTTGCACCAACGGCGGCAATTCAGGGAATGAAAAACGAAGTCTTTGCGGTGCCGTTTCCTGCCCTGTGCACCACAACCATGTGAAAGTGATGAAGAAAGAAAATAGGTGTTTCATCTTGTTTCCAACGGTATGACTTGGCACAAAAATAATAAAAAAATCGGCGGAGCGATTGCAGGTTAAGAATTTTTTGCTAATTAATTGACTTTGATGGTTTTCATTTGCTTCTGTTTCGTACCCGTTTTACCTATTTATAATTAAGCACCCACTTGTCACTAATGCTCATACAAATGATTTCAGACTTAAACGTGATTTCTTTGTATTCCACCATGAATGTTGCAAAAAAATGACTACAGATGTTGGAAAGCTGAAAACTTTTTATTAAATTTGCCAATGATTCAGGAAAGAAGATATATGAACATTAGACTTGTGGAGAAATCCGTTTCTGTTATATAGGTCATTCTATTCTGAATTATGCATTGTGCGTTATGCGTGATGCATCGTAATTAATATAATGGAAAAGCGTTTATTGACGCTTTGTTCTTTGGCTCTTAGGAACCTAGGAAATTCTTAACCATCGCCATCAGAGCAAATGCAGCAATAGATGCTCACAGATGTGTAAACATCCACCTCACTCCGCCAGTAGGCGGCATGTGGGTGGCTTTGCATATCGGCGTGGGGTCTAGTTGCTTGTTCAGGCGATGACGGCAATTCCTAGGGCCACTAAGAGCGGGACGAGCACAATACAGGCTCCTCGCTTTTCTTTTTATCAACTTAACCCCAACTTCTGGAGCCTGGTGGAATGTATAATTGTTATGAAAGTATGTAGTGTAGATCGTCTGCCAAACGGAATTGAAGTGTGTCACTATCAACGTCAAGTTGAGTACTTGGTCCGTCAAATTGATGCCTATGAAGATGGTTCCAAAAGTTATCTGGTGAAATCTCCCTGTGGGAAATTGTATGAATTTCGCATGACCAAAATGTCAGAACAAGACCTTATCACTTTTGTTCAAGAAGGAAATGCAGAGAGAGAAGAATTTGAGTCTAATTTCGATAGTATTTTTGACGAGAATTGTAGGGGTATTTAATTTTAAAAACAAATAATATGAAAAAGAAATTGTTAATTATTACGCTAATGTTAGCATGCATTGTTACTGCTAATGCGAATAGATTTGTTGTTGATGGCTTTGCTTATGAAGTCTTAAGTGACGGAATCTCAGTTGAGGTGGAACCCAATAAATATGATAAAAATCATTTGACAGCAATTCGCATCCCAAGTTATGTGACTTATAATGGTACGACGTATACTGTTACAAGTATTCACGATTACACCTTCAATGGTTGCTCTGAGGCTATATCAATTGAATTGCCGCCAACGTTAACCACTATAAAAGCCGGTGCGTTTCAGAAATGCACGAGCCTAACTTCAGTTACAATTCCTTCTGGAATCACTTACATTGGAGATGATATTTTTAAGGGTTGTGTAAAATTGAAAACACTGAACTATAATGCCATAAACGTAATCAGATCCTCCTCAGATGATTCTTCAATGTGTGGATGGGAGAATTGTAAGATTGAGAGCATCAACATCGGCTCTGGCGTCCAAACCCTCCCTATTGGCTTTGCAGCATATCAAGCCATAAAGTCTATAACTATTCCATCAAGTGTTAAGACGATTGATAAATCCGCTTTCTTTATGTGCCAAGATCTTACTTCAATATCGATACCATCCTCGGTAACGACAATAGGAGCAAATGCATTTTGCTGGACTGGTTTGACAAATGTATCTATCCCGTCAATGGTAAAAAATTTGGGCAGTACGGCATTTGCTCACTGCAAGAAACTAGAAAAAGTTACCATCCAGAGCAGTGGTATTATTGTAGGAAAAGGATGTTTCGAAGATTGTGAAAACCTCAAAAATGTAATAAATTCTGATAATATACTTCGTGTTCGAGAATCCGCATTTAAAGGTTGTACGTCTTTGTCATCTATCAGTTTAAACGGTGCCGATACAATCGGGGTGGATGCATTCAAATCTTGCAACTCGATGTCAAAGATAATATTCGGCAACTTGCTCAAGGTAATTGATGATGAGGCGTTTAGCGGTTGCTCAGTGGTAGAAATAACAATTCCAAAAAATCTGCAGTATATTGGTTATCAACCATTTGCGAATTGCTATTCATTAAAACGAGTCGATTTCAATGCTAAACGGTGTGAAACCAATATAGATTTTAGGTCTGATCAGCCTGGCTTTTTAGGGAATTCGCCAGTTCAACAATTGGTGTTCGGCGCTGATGTTGAATACATTGCCCCTAGTTTGGCAGCACATGCAACTTCATTAAAAGAGATATATATACCAGCAAATGTTACAGAAGTTTGTGTTAAGGCATTCTGGGGATGTACTTCGGTCTCAAAGATAACAATCGATGGCGAAGATTTAAAATTCTTTAGGGGTCAAACGTTTAGGGATTGCTCGAATGTCCAAAGTATATATTTTCCAAAAGGAGACATAAAAGGACCTGGCGTCAGTCAATTCATTGGTTTGACAAAATTAAAAGAAATTTACTGTCCTAGAGAAATGCCTTATAGTATTGGATTTGGTGATACAGACTTCTTTGATGGAGCAGATAAAACAACAGTCGTTGTTCATGTGCCTGAGAATTGTATAAATAACTATATTTATCAAGACGACCAAGGTGGTAATGGCCGTTTTGATTTTGGAGATGGTATTAATTGGTGGGCGTATTTCAAAAATTATCGTGATGATTTGGGTATCTCAGCAATTAAAGACCTTCATAAAGATAAGTTGCAGTTTGTTATTGAAGACGGCGTAATTATTCAGACTGGCACAAGAGATAGTTTTGTCGAAATTTTTGACTTGTCTGGTCACATTATTTATAGCGGGTATGCTCGATCTGTCCCAATTAACTGCCCAGGCGTATATGTCGTTCGCATTAATGGTCAAACCATGAAAGTTAAATTATAATATAAAAAATACTGTGTGAGCGATTGCAGGTTAAGAAATTTTTGCTAATTTTGCACCCGCTAAAGTTAAATCGAAAGGAGGTTTGTTAACCAACGCCTTAGAAAACACTTGAGAAAACATATCGTCCACACTTGGAACAGGGGTACGCCGAAGCAGCCCCACAGCAAGTGGCCACGCCGTGAACAGGCGGGGCACTTGTGACAAATCTTGCCGGCAAACAATCGGAAATTTTAATAACAACCAAAAATTTAATAACAAAACCACTATGATTATTGTACCCGTAAAAGATGGTGATAACATCGAACGCGCGCTGAAGAAATTCAAACGTAAATATGAGAAAACCGGTATCGTCAAGGAGCTTCGCGCTCGCCAGGCCTTCCAGAAGCCTTCGGTGACCAACCGCAAGAAGATGATGAAGGCTGTCTACGTGCAGCACCTGCGCACCCTCGAAGACTAATAACGATTCTTCACAGGGCCTTGAACGAGCCCACGGCTCTCAAACCCATCGACACGCTTCCGCCCACCGGCGCCGAGGCGTGTTTTTTTTGTGGCGTTTTTGGTTCGGTCGATAAAATTTGCTATTTTTGAGGTGAAATAAAGAATCAACCAACACTCCGAGAACCATGAAACGACAAATCATCTTCATGCTCGCACTGGTGCCGATGCTGCTGTGCGCATCGGTCATCGATGAGCTGCGCGACAATCCGCGCAAGAGTGGCAGCTACATGTATGCTTATCCCATTCCCGGCGACATCAAGCCGCCTGCACTCACGCCGGCCCCCAAGGGCTATGTGCCGTTCTATATCGACCATTACGGCCGTCATGGCAGCCGCTGGCTCATCTCGCAATCGGACTATGACCGCCCCGTGGAAATGCTGGAACGACTGGACAGTGCCGGCGCCCTGACCGCGCGCGGAAAAACGGTGCTGACACAAGTCAGGCAGTGGCGCATAGCCTCGACCGACCGCCTTGGCGAGCTCACCGATGTGGGGGCTGAGCAGCATCAGGGCATTGCCCGCCGGATGACCGAGAACTTTCCGCAAATCTTTTCCGGCGAGGGGAAAACGGTGGCTGCACGCTCGTCGATAGCCGTGCGCTGCGTGCTGTCGATGCTCAACGAGGTGATGGTGCTTCAGGCGGTCAATCCGCGGCTGAATGTGGTGACCGATGCCAGCCGGGCCGACATGAAGACGCTGGCCAATTCCGAGCAGTTCAACGCCAAGCTGCGCCCCCTTCAGAAGGCCGCCCGTGAGGCCTCGCCCATGGGCCGCTACCGCGCCGACGAAGGCCGCTTCAGCTGCCAGCTCATGGACACGGCACGGCAGGTGCTCACGGCAAGCGAGCGCCGGTCGCTCATGGGCGCGTTGTGGAACTTGGGCGTGTCGCTCCAGAACCACCATCAGGCCCACTTCGACTTGCTCGACCTGTTCACCGCCGATGACCTCTACAACCTGTGGGCATCGAACAACGTGCGCAATTATATCACCTATGCCAACGCGCCGCAGACCCGCCACATGAGTCCTTATCAGCAGTGCTTCCTGCTTCGTGACCTGATTGCCGCCGCCGATGCCGCCCTTGCCGACGGCCACCGCGCGGCCGACCTGCGCTTCGGGCACGACACGGTGCTCATGCCGCTGGCGGTGCTCATGGAACTCGACAACCTGGCCGTGAGCATCGACGACCTGACCCAGGTGCCCGAGTTGTGGCACAACTTCGAGGTGTTCCCCATGGCCGGAAACATCCAGATGGTGTTTTATAGGCCGGCCAAAGGTGGCGCCGGTGACGACGTGCTGGTGAAAGTGCTGCTCAACGAGCATGAGGCAAGTCTGCCGGTGCGCAGTGCCGGTGTGGCCCAGCCTTATTGCCGCTGGACCGACCTCAAAGCCTATTATCAGGCCAAGCTGGCCCGCATGGATGCAGAGTACGACAATCTGTGAGCCGCGTGGCGTATATATAATAAGGTGTGCTGAAAAATGTGCGCCAAAATTTGCTTTTCACGTTTTTATTTGCTAAATTCGCTTCGCAGGTGTTCCTCATGAAACACCCACGGCTATCATGACCAACGAAACAGAACATTTTTTGCAGCATTTGCGCTTGGAACTCAATCACTCGCAGCTCACAGTGGCCGCTTACGGGGCCGACCTGAGCCTGTTTGAGCGCTTCCTGGCTCCCGGTGGCGACTTCGACGCGGAGTCGGTCACCGCTGCCGATGTGCGTGCCTGGCTGGTGAACCGGTCGGCGCATGGCGACGGCCCGCGCACCCTGCGCCGCCGTGTGCAGGCGCTCAGAGCGTTCTACAAGTATCTCATGCAGCGCGGGCTGGCCGCCACCAATCCCGCCGCCGATGTGGAACTGGCCAAGGTGCCCCAACGCCTGCCGCATGTGATGCGCCCGCGCGGCATGGATGCCGTGCTCGATGTCGAGGTCGATGTTACCGACTTTGCCGCGGTGCGCGACCACCTCATTGTGATGATGCTCTACGAAACGGGCATCCGTCGTGCCGAGCTCATCGGCCTGCTCGACCGCAATGTGAGCACCACCTCATGCGAAATCAAGGTGCACGGCAAGCGCGACAAGGAGCGCGTGGTGCCCTTCGGCGACGAGCTGCGCAGCTGGATTGAGCGCTATCGTGCCCTGCGCGACGAGAGCGTGGGCACTGTGGAAAATTTCTTTGTCACCGCCACGGGGCGGCCGCTTTATCCGTCGCTCGTGTACCAAGTGGTGCACACGCGCCTGGCTGCCGTGGGCGGTGCGGGCCAGTACAGCCCGCATGTGCTGCGCCACTCGTTTGCCAGCGCGTTGCTGGCCGACGGCGCTGGCATCAACAGCGTGAAAGAATTGCTGGGTCACGAGTCGCTTGCCGCGACACAAGTTTATACCCATGTGACCCTGAGTGAACTAAAACATAATTACAAACTCGCCCACCCCAGGGCTATTAAAAAAGGAGGGTAATATGGAAGTTAAAATCAAAGCCATCCATTTCGACGCAACGGAGAAGTTGCAAGACTTCATCAACAAGAAAGTGGACAAACTGTGCAAGCACCACGAGGAAATCAGCGTGGCCGAGGTCAACCTCAAAGTGGTAAAACCCGAAACCGCCATGAACAAGGAGGCGGCAGTTAAACTCATAGTGCCGCAGCGCGAAGACCTGTTCGCCTCGAAAGTGGCCGACACCTTCGAGGAGGCAGTCGACCTGTGCGTCGACGCGCTGAAACGCCAGCTCGAGAAATCCAAGAAGGATAAATGACGAATCGGCACCACGGCATCCTGCGGGCCGCCATCGGGTGGCCCGCAGTGTTTTTCCGGGGGCGTGCCGAGGTGGATGAAGCCGCGGAACAATGGGCCGCGGGATGATAAAATCATTTTTTTTTGAAAAAAAGTTCGAAAAAGTTTGCCAGTTTGGAAAAAGTGCGTAACTTTGCACCCGCTTGAGACACCGACCAGTTCTCACCACGCCTCTTTAGCTCAGTTGGCCAGAGCACGTGATTTGTAATCTCGGGGTCGTTGGTTCGAATCCGACAAGAGGCTCAAGCAAAACATTTTGGGTAGATTCCAGAGTGGCCAAATGGGGCAGACTGTAAATCTGCTGCGTCATCGCTTCGGTGGTTCGAATCCATCTCTACCCACAACGGAATGCGGAAGTAGCTCAGTTGATAGAGCATCAGCCTTCCAAGCTGAGGGCCGCGGGTTTGAGCCCCGTCTTCCGCTCAAAGAAAACAATGCCTATGTAGCTCAGGGGTAGAGCACTTCCTTGGTAAGGAAGAGGTCGCGGGTTCAAATCCCGCCATCGGCTCTAAAAAATTTGGTGAAAAATATGACTCTACGCCTCTCGTTTTGATTGGGTAATTGCCCGTCGCCGGGGGCGCAGGTTTATGTAACCACAATTCAAGTGACAAACAAAAAGTTAATCATTTAATAAAGTAACAACAAAGTTATGGCAAAAGAGAAATTCGAAAGATCAAAACCGCATGTTAACATCGGTACCATTGGTCACGTTGACCACGGTAAAACCACTTTGACCGCTGCCATCACCACCGTGCTTGCAAAGCAGGGTAACATCGATGCCTCCAGCGTTCGCTCGTTTGACTCGATCGACAATGCTCCCGAGGAGAAAGAGCGTGGTATCACTATCAACACCGCTCACGTTGAGTACGAGACCGCCAATCGTCACTATGCTCACGTCGACTGCCCGGGACACGCCGACTATGTGAAGAACATGGTTACCGGTGCTGCCCAGATGGACGGTGCTATCGTGGTGGTTGCCGCTACCGACGGTGTGATGCCCCAGACCGCTGAGCACATCCTGCTCGCCCGTCAGGTGAACGTCCCCCGTCTGGTGGTTTTCCTGAACAAGTGCGACTCGCCCGATGTGGACGAGGAGATGATTGAGCTCGTTGAGATGGACGTGCGTGACCTGCTTTCGAAGTATGATTTCGACGGTGAGAACACCCCCATCATCAAGGGTTCGGCTCTGGGCGCCCTGCAGGGTGATCCCAAATGGGAGCAGACCGTTATCGACCTGATGGCCGCTGTTGACGAGTGGATTCCTCTGCCTCCGCGCGACATCGACAAGCCGTTCCTGATGCCTATCGAGGACGTGTTCTCGATCACCGGTCGTGGAACCGTGGCTACCGGCCGTATTGAGACTGGTGTTGTCAAGGTTGGCGACGAAGTCCAAATCATGGGTCTCGGTGCCGAGCTGAAGTCGGTGGTTACCGGCGTTGAGATGTTCCGCAAGCTGCTCGATGAGGGCGAGGCTGGTGACAACGTGGGTCTGCTGCTGCGTGGTATTGACTACAAGGCCATCAAGCGCGGTATGGTGATTTGCCACCCGGGACTTGTGAAGCCTCACAACCACTTCAAGGCTTCGATCTATGTGTTGAAGAAAGAGGAAGGTGGCCGTCACACCCCGTTCCACAACAAGTATCGTCCGCAGTTCTACATCCGCACGCTCGACGTGACCGGTGAGATCAAGCTGCCCGATGGTGTTGAGATGGTGATGCCCGGCGACAACGTCGAAATCGAGGTTACGCTGATTACTCCGGTTGCTTGCAGCGAAGGTCTGCGTTTCGCTATCCGTGAGGGTGGCCGCACCGTGGGTTCGGGACAAATCACCGCTATCCTGGAGGATATCGAGGACTAATCCCTCAATAAAAGAAATTGCCGGCTGTGCATCCAGCCACAGCCGGCTTTCTTACGGGAATAGCTCAGTTGGTAGAGCGATGGTCTCCAAAACCATAGGTCGTGAGTTCGAGTCTTACTTCCCGTGCCAAGATTTTAAAGAGAAATGAAAAAATTAAAAGTACTTACGGATATCGAGGAATCTTATAACGAGCTCGTTCATAAGGTTTCTTGGCCAACGAAGAGTGAGCTGGCCAACAGCACCGTCGTCGTAATGGTAGCTTCCATCCTTATGGCATTGGTGATTTGGCTCGTTGACTTAGGGATAAACAAGATGATGCACCTGATTTACGGAATCGCCTGATTGAAGGGGTAAAGTTCCGTGAACACTTCTCACATGGAGCAGCAAGCTTGTGATGATGAGTTTATCAATTTTCAAAGGAGCGTAGTAATCAATGGCTGAAGGAAAAAACTGGTACATTTTGCGTACCATCTCTGGCAAAGAGATGAAAGTGAAAGAGATGCTTGAGGCAGCTCGTAAGAACAATCCTGAACTGGAGAGAAGCATTTTCCAAGTATTGGTACCTACAGAGAAAGTCTACACAACGCGTAACGGCAAGAAGGTCTTGAAAGAGAAGATTCTCTTCTCGGGTTATGTGTTTGTGCAGTGCTGTCTTCAAGGCGAGGTTGAAAATTTCCTGCAGAACACGTCGAACGTGATTAACTTTGTGCGGTCGCGCGAGGGGGGCAAGAAGCCCGAGCCTGTGCCCGAGTCGCAGATAGCAATCATGCTCGGAAACGCCGAGGCGCGAGAGGAACAGGCCGACGACGCACTCAACGACTTCATTGTGGGCGAGAGCGTGAAGGTCAATTACGGGCCTTTCAGCGGCTTTATCGGCGAGATCAAGGAAGTGAACCGCGAGAAGCGCGAACTCACCGTGATGGTCATGGTGTTCGGTCGCGAAACTCCTCTGAAGTTGGACAATTCGCAAGTCGAGCGTGAGTAACCGCCGCTGCAGCCGCGCGCCAATGTTACGTGGAGCGGAGGCTGTGTGGTGTCACGACGTTTTTAAACCAAAAAAATTAACAGAAACATGGCTAAAGAAATTGCTGGACAGATCAAATTGCAGATTAAGGGTGGAGCAGCAAATCCTTCACCTCCCGTGGGTCCCGCACTGGGCTCCAAGGGTATCAATATCATGGAGTTTTGCAAGCAATTCAATGCCCGCACCCAGGCCAAGGCCGGCAAAGTGCTTCCTGTCGTCATCACTTATTATGCCGACAAGAGTTTTGACTTTGTCGTCAAGACGTCGCCTGTGCCGGTGCAGCTCTTGGATGCTGCCAAGGTGAAAGGCGGCTCCGGCGAGCCTAACCGCAAGAAGGTGGCCAGTGTCACCTGGGAGCAGGTAAAGGAGATAGCTGAAGACAAAATGCCTGATTTGAACTGCTTTACTGTAGCCTCGGCTATGCGCATGGTGGCCGGAACAGCAAGAAGCATGGGTATCACTGTAAAGGGTCAATTCCCCGAAAACATTTAAAACTTCAATTGAAATGGGTAAACTTACAAAAAATCAGAAGTTAGCTAACGAGAAAATTGAAGCCGGGAGAACTTACACTCTTGAGGAAGCTGCAGCGTTGTTGAAAGAAATCACTTTCACCAAGTTCGACGCTTCGGCCGATATCGATGTGCGTCTTGGTGTTGACCCTCGAAAGGCTAACCAGATGGTGCGCGGCGTTGTGTCACTGCCGCACGGAACTGGCAAGGTGGTGCGCGTGCTCGTGCTTTGCGGGCCCGATGCCGAAGCCGCTGCCAAGGAGGCCGGTGCCGACTACGTTGGTCTCGATGAGTATATCGAGAAAATCAAAGGTGGTTGGACCGACGTCGATGTGATTATCACGCAGCCCCAAATCATGGGCAAAGTGGGCCCCCTGGGTCGTGTGCTCGGTCCGCGCGGACTGATGCCGAACCCCAAGAGCGGTACCGTTACCCCCGATGTGGCCAAGGCTGTGAAAGAAGTGAAACAAGGTAAGATTGACTTTAAGGTCGATAAAGGTGGCATTGTGCACACTTCCATTGGAAAGGTGTCGTTCGCTCCGAGCCAGATCAAGGAGAATGCTCAGGCGTTCATCCAGACGCTGATTAAGCTCAAGCCTGCCGCCGCCAAGGGTACTTATATCAAGAGCATTTATCTTTCGAGCACAATGAGCAAGGGTATCAAGGTCGATCCCAAGTCTGTTGAAGCTTAAATTCTAAACACGATTTTACACAATGAAAAAGGAAGATAAAGGCTTATTGATTGAGAAAATTAAAGACACGCTCAAAGAGTACAGTGTCATTTATCTCACCGAAACCACCTCGCTCAACGCCGAGCGCACTACCGCGCTGCGTCGTGCTGCCTTCAAAGAGGGCATCAAGCTGATGGTGGTGAAGAACACCTTGTTGAAGAAGGCTATGGAAGAGTCCGACGTGGACTACTCCGGGCTTTATGGAGCGATGGCAGGAAGCACCACGTTGATGCTTTGCAACACGGGCAATGCCCCTGCTAAACTGATAAAGGCTTTCCGCGAGAAGAAACAAACCATTCCGGCACTGAAGGCTGCTTATGTCGAGGAGACCGTCTATGTGGGCGAGGAGAACCTCGAGACGCTGGTGGCCATCAAGAGCAAGAACGAACTTATCGCCGATGTTGTGGCTCTGCTGCAGTCGCCGGCCAAGAATGTTGTGTCGGCTCTTCAGTCGGGTGGTGGAAAACTCCACGGAATCCTGGAAACTTTATCAAAAAAAGAAGACTAATTTTTAATCAAGAAACAATAACAATTTAATTCATACTACAATGGCAGATTTGAAAGCATTTGCAGAACAGTTAGTCAACCTTACCGTTAAGGAAGTGAACGAACTTGCTCAGATTTTGAAAGACGAATATGGTATCGAACCCGCCGCTGCTGCTGTCGCAGTGGCTGCTGGCCCCGCTGCCGCTGCTCCCGCCGAGGAGGAGAAGACTTCGTTCGACGTTGTGCTGAAAGCAGCCGGCGCTCAGAAGCTCCAGGTTGTCAAGAAGGTGAAAGAGCTCACCGGACTGGGACTGAAGGAAGCTAAGGACCTCGTTGACAACGCCCCCGGCGTGGTGAAAGAGGGTCTGGCCAAGGCTGATGCCGAGGGTCTCAAGAGCGAACTCGAAGCACTCGGAGCTGAGGTTGAACTGAAATAATAACACCTGAATTTCAGGTGTATAGGTTAAGAATCCCCATTTTTTGTCGATTCTTAACCTTTTTGTGTCAAAATTCGTGCGCCCCTTCTGACAGGGGGCATCATAGGGTAAGTTTTAAAGCCCCGGGGCGGAGGGGGTGCACGATGTTTTTTCAGCTCCTGTCGCAGTAAGCGCTAAATGCAAGCGCTTGGTGCGCAAACTTTTGTGTCTAAATATTTTTGAGTTCACATAATATATTTTTCAATGTCAGTTTCAAAACAACCACGAGTTAATTTTGCACGGGTCAAGAATCCGTATCCGTACCCCGATTTCCTTGACGTGCAGTTACAATCTTTCAGAGATTTTCTGCAATTAGATACTCCGACTGAGAAACGAAAAAACGAAGGACTCTATAAGGTGTTTGCCGAGAATTTTCCCATTCAGGACACTCGCAACAACTTTGTGCTTGAATTCCTCGACTACTACATCGACCCGCCCCGCTATACCATAGAGGAGTGCTTGGACCGCGGCCTTACTTACAGCGTGCCGCTCAAGGCAAAGCTCAAGCTCTTCTGTACCGATCCCGACCACGTGGACTTCGCCACCGAGGTTCAGGACGTGTATCTGGGCAACATCCCTTATATGACCAACAATGGCACCTTTGTCATCAACGGTGCCGAGCGTGTGGTGGTCTCGCAGCTGCACAGGTCGCCTGGAGTTTTCTTCGGACAAAGCATGCACACCAACGGCACCAAGCTGTACTCGGCGCGCATCATCCCCTTCCGTGGGTCTTGGATCGAGTTTGCAACCGACATCAACAATGTGATGTATGCCTACATCGACCGCAAGAAGAAACTGCCGGTGACCACACTGCTCAGGGCCATCGGACTTGAAACCGACAACGACATTATCAAAATCTTCGGACTTGCCGAGGAAATCAAGGTCAACAAGACGAACCTCAAGAAGGCTGTGGGCCGCAAGTTGGCCGCGCGCCTGCTCAAGTCGTGGACCGAGGAGTTCAACGACGAGGACACCGGTGAGGTGACCACCATCGAGCGCAATGAGGTGATCATCGACCGCGACACTACCATCGAGGAGAGCCACGTCCAGGAAATCCTTGAAAGCGGTGCCCAGACGATTTTGCTCCACAAGGACGATGTGAACTCAAGCGACTACCAGATTATCTTCAACACGCTGGAGAAAGACACCTGTAACAGTGAGCGCGAAGCCATCAACTACATCTACCGCCAGCTCAGAAACGCCGAGCCGGCCGACGATGCCAGCGCACGCGAGGTGATTATCAACCTCTTTTTCAGTGAGAAACGCTATGACCTGGGCGATGTGGGCCGTTTCCGCATCAACACCAAGCTCGGTCTTGACACCCCCGACACCGTGAGGGTGCTCACCAAGGAGGACATCATCGAGATTATCAAGTATCTCATCGGCTTGATTAACAGCAAGACCGACGTGGACGACATCGACCACTTGAGCAACCGCCGCGTGCGCACGGTGGGCGAGCAACTCTACAACCAGTTCGGAGTGGGACTGGCGCGTATGGCCCGCACCATCCGTGAGCGTATGAACGTGCGCGACAATGAGACGTTTGCTCCCATCGACCTGATTAACGCCAAGACCATTTCGTCGGTCATCAACACGTTCTTCGGCACCAACGCATTGTCGCAGTTCATGGACCAGACGAACCCGCTGGCCGAAATCACCCACAAGCGCCGTATGTCGGCTTTGGGCCCCGGCGGCCTGTCGCGCGAGAGAGCAGGTTTCGAGGTTCGCGACGTGCACTACACGCACTACGGCCGTCTCTGTCCTATCGAGACTCCTGAGGGCCCCAACATCGGCCTGATTTCGTCGTTGTGCGTCTATGCCAAGATTAACAAGCTGGGCTTCATCGAGACACCCTACCGCAAGGTGGAGAACGCCAAGGTGGACCTGGACAACAACGACATCATCTACTTCACTGCCGAGGACGAGGAAGGAAAAATCATCGCGCAGGGCAACGCCCCGCTCAACGACGACGGCACTTTCCAGCGTACACGCGTCAAGGCTCGCCTCGATGCCGACTTCCCTGTGGTGGCACCCGAGCAAGTGGAGCTGATGGACGTGTCGCCGCAACAGATTGCCTCGATTGCGGCTGCGCTCATCCCCTTCTTGGAGCATGACGATGCCAACCGTGCCTTGATGGGTGCCAACATGATGCGCCAGGCAGTGCCCCTGCTGCGCAGCGAGGCTCCTATTGTGGGAACGGGCATCGAGGAGCGTCTGGCTCACGACAGCCGCACGCAAATCCAGGCCGAAGGCGAGGGCGTGGTGGAATATGTCGACGCCGACGTGATTCGCATCCGTTACGACCGCACCGAGGACGAGCAGTTCGTCAGCTTCGACGAGCCCGTCAAGGAGTACAAACTGCCCAAATTCCGCAAGACCAACCAGAGCACGACCATCGACTTGCGCCCCATCTGCGACCGCGGACAGCGCGTCAAGAAAGGCGACATCCTCACCGAGGGTTATTCCACCCAAGACGGTGAACTGGCACTGGGCCGCAACCTCAAGGTGGCTTACATGCCCTGGAAGGGATACAACTATGAGGACGCTATCGTGCTCAACGAGCGCCTGGTGCGTGAGGATATTCTCACGTCGGTGCACGTCGACGAGTATTCCCTCGAGGTGCGCGAGACGAAGCGAGGCATGGAGGAACTCACCAACGACATACCCAACGTCAGCGAGGATGCCACCAAGGACCTCGACGAGCGCGGTATCATCCGTGTGGGAGCCCATGTGATTCCCGGCGATATCCTCATCGGAAAAATCACGCCCAAGGGTGAGAGCGACCCCACGCCCGAGGAGAAACTGCTTCGTGCCATCTTCGGCGACAAGGCCGGCGATGTGAAGGACGCCTCGCTCAAGGCCAATCCGTCGCTCAAGGGTGTGATTATCGGCACGCGTTTGTTTGCGCGCGCCATGAAGAAAAGAACCCGTGGCGGCGATCCGCAACTGCCGCTGCTCGATGCTGAATACGGCGCACGCCAGGAAGAACTGCGTGCCGTTCTGATCGAGAAACTGGCCAAAATCACCGAGGGCAAGGCTTCGCAGGGCGTGAAGGACAACCTCGACACCGACCTCATCCGCAAGGGTGCGAAGTTCACCCCCGAGGCCCTGAAGAGCATCGAGGACTTTGAGTCGGTGAACCTGAGCCGCTGGACTAACGACCCGCATCGCAACGACATGATTCGGGCCACCATCATCAACTACCTGCGCAAGAGCAAGGCCATCGATGCCGAGCTGCGGCGCAAGAAGTTCGACATCTCCATCGGCGACGAGCTGCCTTCGGGCATCATGCAGCTGGCCAAGGTCTATGTGGCCAAGAAGCGTAAAATCGGCGTCGGCGACAAGATGGCCGGCCGCCATGGTAACAAGGGTATCGTGTCGCGTGTCGTCAGGCAGGAGGATATGCCTTTCCTGGCCGATGGAACTCCCGTCGACCTCGTGCTCAACCCGCTGGGCGTGCCCTCGCGTATGAACCTGGGCCAGATTTTTGAAGCTGTGCTCGGATGGGCAGGCAAGGAACTGGGCGTGAAGTTCGCTACTCCCATTTTCGACGGTGCGAGCCTCGACGACCTCAACGAGTGGACCGACAAGGCCGGATTGCCCCGCGTGGGACGTACACAGCTCTACGACGGAGCCACCGGCGAGCCATTCGACCAAAAGGCAACCGTGGGCGTGACCTACTTCTTGAAACTGGGCCATATGGTCGAGGACAAGATGCATGCACGCTCCATCGGCCCGTACTCGCTCATCACGCAGCAGCCGCTCGGCGGTAAAGCCCAGTTCGGCGGCCAGCGTTTCGGAGAGATGGAGGTTTGGGCGCTCGAGGCCTTCGGCGCTTCGCATGTGCTTCAAGAAATCCTCACCATCAAGAGTGACGATGTGGTGGGCCGCAGCAAGGCCTACGAGGCCATTGTCAAGGGCGATCCCATGCCCACCCCGGGCATCCCCGAGTCCCTCAACGTGCTGCTGCACGAGCTCAGAGGACTGTGTCTGAATGTGAAACTCGATTAATATTTCCTCTCTAACCACTATATTGTATCATGGCTTTTAGAAAAGACAATAAGATAAAGAGCAATTTCTCGCGAATCTCCATCAGCCTGGCCTCTCCCGACATGATTCTGGAAAACAGCTATGGCGAGGTGCTCAAGCCTGAGACCATCAACTACCGCACCTACAAGCCCGAGCGCGACGGCTTGTTCTGCGAGAGGATTTTCGGCCCTGTCAAGGACTACGAGTGCCACTGCGGAAAGTACAAGCGCATCCGTTACAAAGGCATCGTGTGCGACCATTGCGGCGTGGAGGTGACCGAGAAGAAGGTGCGCCGTGAGCGCAGCGGACACATCCAGCTGGTGGTGCCTGTGGCACACATCTGGTATTTCCGCTCGCTGCCCAACAAAATCGGCTATCTGCTGGGCCTGCCCACCAAGAAGCTCGATGCCGTCATCTACTACGAGCGCTACATTGTCATCAATCCCGGAAATGTGAAGATTACCGACGGTGACGAAGAACGCAGCATCGAGAAGCTGGACTTGCTCAGCGAGGATGAATATGTGCACATCATGGAGAATCTGCCCCGTGAGAACGCCAATCTTGACGACAGCGACCCGAACAAGTTCGTTGCCAAGATGGGTGCCGAGGCAATCTATGACCTGCTTGCCGAGCTCGATCTCGACAGCCTGGCCAACCAACTGCGCGACCGTGCTTACAAGGAGAACTCGCAGCAGCGTAAGACCGACGCTCTCAAGCGCTTGCAGGTGGTGGAGTCCTTCCGCATGTCGAAGAACATCAACCGCCCCGAGTGGATGATTCTCAAGGTTATCCCGGTCATTCCTCCCGAATTGAGGCCGCTCATCCCGCTCGATGGCGGACGTTTTGCCACCAGCGACATCAACGACCTGTACCGCCGCGTCATCATCCGCAACAACCGCCTGAAACGCCTCATCGAAATCAAGGCGCCCGAGGTGATTCTGCGCAATGAGAAGCGAATGCTGCAGGAAGCCGTCGACTCGCTGCTCGACAACTCGCGCAAGTCGAGTGCCGTCAAGAGCGAGGCCAACCGCCCCTTGAAGTCGCTCAGCGACTCGCTCAAGGGCAAGCAGGGCCGTTTCCGCCAGAATCTGCTCGGTAAGCGTGTTGACTACTCGGCACGTTCGGTGATTGTGGTGGGTCCTGAGCTGAAGATGGGCGAGTGCGGCATTCCCAAGGACATGGCCGCCGAGCTCTACAAGCCGTTCATCATCCGCAAGCTCATCGAGCGCGGCATCGTCAAGACGGTGAAGAGCGCCAAGAAGATTGTGGACCGCAAGGAGCCCGTGGTGTGGGACATCCTGGAGAATGTGATGAAAGGACACCCCGTGCTGCTTAACCGTGCCCCGACGCTGCACCGCCTGGGTATTCAAGCTTTCCAGCCCAAGCTCATCGAGGGCAAGGCCATCCAGCTTCACCCGCTGGCATGTACGGCATTCAACGCCGACTTCGATGGCGACCAGATGGCAGTTCACTTGCCGCTGGGCAACGAGGCCATCGTGGAGGCCCAAATGCTCATGCTCGAACCCCACAATATCCTCAATCCCGCCAATGGCGCGCCCATCACGGTGCCTTCGCAGGACATGGTGCTCGGTCTTTACTATATCACCAAGCTGCGCAAGGGCGACAAGGGCGAGGGACTCAAGTTCTACGGCCCCGAGGAGGCTATGATTGCCTATAACGAAGGCAAGGTGGCCATGCACGCCATCATCAGTGTGATGGCCGATGTGGTTGATGAGAAAGGCGAGCGCCAGACCAAGCTTATCGAGGAAACCTCGGTGGGGCGCATCATGTTCAACAACAGTGTGCCCGATGAGATTGGCTTTGTGAACGAGTTGATTACCAAGGGCTCGCTGCGCCGCATCATTACGCGCGTTATCCGCAACTGCGGTGTGCCGCGTTCGGCCCAATTCCTCGACGATGTGAAGAACATGGGTTACTACATGGCCTTCAAGGGTGGCTTGTCGTTCAACCTCGACGATGTGCTGGTGCCTGCCGAAAAGGCTGCCATCGTGGCCGAGGGCGACGCACAGGTTGAGGAAGTGATGATGAACTACAACATGGGTGCCATCAGCGACAACGAGCGCTATAACCAGGTGATTGATATCTGGACCAACGTCAATACACGTCTCACCAAGACGCTTATGGACCAAATTTCGGCCGACCAGCAGGGCTTCAACTCGGTGTACATGATGCTTCATTCGGGTGCCCGTGGTTCGGAATCGCAGATTCGTCAGCTCTCGGGTATGCGTGGTCTGATGGCCAAGCCGCAGAAGTCGGGTGTTGAGGGTGGTCACCAGATTATCGAGAACCCCATTATCGCCAACTTCAAGGAAGGCCTCTCGGTGCTGGAGTACTTCATCTCGACGCACGGTGCACGCAAGGGTTTGGCCGACACGGCTCTGAAGACTGCCGATGCCGGTTACCTCACCCGCCGTCTGGTGGATGTGGCCCATGACGTGGTCATCACCGAAGAAGACTGCGGAACGCTGCGCGGACTGGTTTGCCGCGAGGTCAAGAAGAATGATAACGTGGTGGCATCGCTGGGCGAGCGCATCGTGGGCCGTGTGTCGGTGCACGATGTCGTTGACCCCACTACGGGCGAAGTGATTGTCGAGGCCGGTGAGGAAATCACCGATGCCGCCGCCGACCGCATCAACAACTCGGCCATCGAGTCGGTTGAGATTCGTTCGGTGCTCACCTGCGAGGCCAAGCATGGCGTGTGCGCCAAGTGCTACGGCCGCAACCTGGCATCGCACCGCATGGTGCAGAAGGGCGAGGCTGTGGGCGTGATTGCGGCTCAGTCAATCGGTGAGCCGGGAACTCAGCTGACGCTGCGAACCTTCCACGTGGGTGGTGTGGCAAGCAACCTTGCCGCTGTGTCGAACATGACATCGAAGTACGACGGCCGCATCGAGTTCGAGGAACTGCGCACCGTCAAGGACAAGGACGGCGTGGATGTGGTCATCGGCCGCATGGGTGAGATGCAGATTATCGACCCCAACACCAAGATGGTGCTCACCACAGCCAATATCACCTACGGCTCCAAGGTGTTCTTCAAGAGCGGCGACATGGTGAAGAAGGGCGACGTCATCAGTGCTTGGGACCCGTTCAACGCTTCGATTGTGTCGGAAGTAGGCGGTACGCTCAAGTTCAACAACCTGATTGATGGTGTCACTTTCCGCGAGGAAGTTGACGAAACATCGGGCAAGAGCGAGCTGTTCATCATCGAGTCGAAAGACCACACGCGCATTCCCGAAGCCCAGCTCTACGACGAGAAGGGCGAGCTGGTGAAGACTTATTCTCTGCCTGTGGGAGCGCACTTGATGCTGAAAGAGGGCGAGCAAATCACTCCGGGCGAGGCCTTCGTGAAGATTCCGCGTGCCTCCAGTGGCGGCGCCGGCGACATCACGGGCGGTCTGCCCCGAGTCACCGAGCTCTTTGAGGCCCGCAACCCGTCGAACCCTGCCGTGGTGAGTGAAATCGACGGCGAGGTTACCTTCGGTCGCGTCAAGCGCGGTAACCGCGAGATTGAGGTTACCAGCCGCATTGGCGAGAAGAAGAAATATCTGGTGCCGCTGTCCAAACAGATCCTGGTGCAGGAGAACGACTATGTGCGTGCCGGCACGCCGCTTTCCGACGGTGCCATCACCCCGGCCGACATTCTGCGCATCAAGGGCCCCACGGCCGTGCAGGACTATATTGTGAACGAGGTGCAGGATGTGTATCGCCTGCAGGGTGTGAAAATCAACGACAAGCACTTTGAGGTCATCGTCCGCCAGATGATGCGCAAGGTGGTGATTCTCGACCCGGGCGACACGCGCTTCCTCGAGCAGCAGACGGTCGACAAGCGTGACTTCATGGAGGAGAACGACCGCATCTGGGGCAAGAAGGTGGTTACTGATGCCGGCGACAGCACCGATGTGCAGGCCGGACAGATTATCACCGCCCGCAAGTTGCGCGACATCAACTCGGCTCTGAAGCGCCGCGACCTCAAGCTGGTCACCGTGCGCGACGCTGTGCCCGCCACCAGCGAGCAGATTCTGCAAGGAATCACCCGTGCCGCTCTGCAGACGTCGAGCTTCATCAGCGCTGCATCGTTCCAGGAGACCACCAAGGTGCTCAACGAGGCCGCCATCAATGGCAAGGTCGACTATCTGGAGGGAATGAAAGAGAACGTGATTTGCGGTCACCTGATTCCCGCCGGCACCGGCCTGCGCGAGTTCCAGACCATCACGGTGGGAAACAAGGATGAAATGGCCCTGGCGGGCGTGCTCGGCGACGATGAAGAGCAGGCCTCCGACGAGGACTGATTTCATGAACTGACAAGTGTGCGTCACATCGATGAGGCACACACGAAAAAGGCGGCTGCGTCATCCCGACGCAGCCGCCTTTCCGTTCTTAGTGTTACTATATAATACTATATAAATTTTAGAATGATGCCGCCCTTCGCAGGGTGGACGGCATCACGTTTTTTTGTGTGGATTATTTCACCACTTTGACGGTGCTCATGCTGCCGTCGGTGTAACGGGTCACCACCACGTTCACACCGGCAAACGGGGTGCTGGCGCGCTGGCCGGCCATGTTCACATAGTCAACGCCGGCAACGGTCTTGGCAGCCTTGCTTTCGGTCACGGCGGTCACCTCGCTGGGGTCTATCATCGTGAGTTTGTCCATGCAGAAGTAGCAGGCGGTGTTGGGGCCCCACTGGCCTTCATCGGTCGTCGACATGGTGAAGTTGATACCATGCACCTCGCCCAGCGCGCTCAGGTCCATCCACTGCCAGTCGTTGATGACGCTCAGCTGGCCGTTGTTGTAGCTTGCCAGTTCCAGCTCCACCTGATTGTCGGTCTCCTCGTAGTTCTCGTCGAGGCCGATGGCGATGAGTTTGAAGCTGTCGCCTTCCTGGTTAAAGGCGCGGGCAAAGCCGTCGCCGTTCTCGAAGCTGTAATAGGGATAGCAGTTGTTGGTCACATACATGCCCTTGGCCTCATAGCTGTTGCCGTCGTTGAAAATAACTTGGGTCGACAGGTCGGTCATGTAGTAGTCGTAGAAGGACCAGTACCCCGTCATCAGCGGAGCCGAGGGGTCGACGGCCACCTTGCCGGCGTCGTCGGTCTCCACTTCGCCTGCCTCGTTGGTCTTGATGCCACCTCCCGCAATGGGATTCCATGCATGCACGTAGAAAGCCTCGCCTGTCTCGTTGTAGTTGGTCACGTCGTCACTGATGCTGGGGCAGAAGCCATGCCAGTACATGTCTTCGCCATGGTGGGAGAAGGAGAAGATGCCGTAGTCAATCACGCCGTCACCGCCGCTGTAGCATCCGTCCCAAATCTGGGCTTTTCCGCTGCCGTCGTCCACGTAGTTGATTTCGGTGCTCGGATTGGTGAGGTCGAGCACGATTTCTCCATTCTTGGCCACCATGGTAGTTGCCATGGTCAGGGCCGCTGCGCAAAGTAAAAATTTCTTCATGTCGTTAAAGCATTTAATATGAAACAAAAATGTAAATAACTCTTTCATTGTTCAAATGCTCACGGGCATGTGTGCGCATGGCGGGAGGCTTGCAAGCTAATCAAGAAAAGCGGGCAATGCGGCTACGGCTGAATGACGTCGTGTGCGCAGGTGATTGCCGACTACATCTATAATTTTCAAAACGGCCTCGGTTCAAATGCCACGTGAACCTTTGTTCTCAAAACAAGGCGCTGTGTCATGGCAGGTCTTCTGGCTTGGCCCCTAATCGAACCGCGCCTTCCCGGTCTTTGCGATGCAGTCGGCAATTGATGAGAATTGCTGTGATGGCGACCAGTGGCTTGATGCGAATCGATGTGGCAGGGCGTTACAGCAGCGGGTACTGCTCGGGATTCTCACCCGATTCCCTTTTAATTCCGTTAAGGCAGTGATGCCTCCCCGGAAACCTGACACGGTTTCTTTGGTGCAAAGTTACAACATCTTTTTGTAATGTGCAAATTACACCGCTTGAGAATTTGGCCCCTCCACGGCGTGGCCGGGCGCTGACGTCGGCGCCCGGCCTGCAGGCAGGCGTTTAGTCTCACATAATCACTCGGTTGTGTGTCTTTTTACTGCGGATTTTTTCAAGAAGTTCTCTAAAATATTTTTTAAGACACTATCAATCAGGAGGATAGAAAATATTAAAGAGCAGAATGTTTCCAAAAAAGAAAACTTGTTGATAACTTTTTGAGAAAATATTTTGACAGCTCATTGTGCTTTTGTAGTTTTGCGTCTGCATTTGGTAGGCCATGTTTTATGGACTTCAGAGGCAGCGAAACCCCATCAATCAAACGCTAAAACCATCAAACAAATATGATACAGACTGTCGTCAAGCGCGATGGACGCATCGTGGGATACAACGAGGAGAAAATCAAGGCGGCTATCCGCAAGGCTATGTTGCAGACCGAGGCTGGCGAGGATGAAGGGCTCATCCAGCGCATCGCCGACCGCATCGGCGCCCGCGGCCGGAGCCAGATGAGCGTCGAGGAGATTCAGGACCAGGTGGAGCTGGAGTTGATGAAGAGTCCGCGCAAGGAAGTGGCGCGGTGCTATATCAACTATCGTCACAACCGCAGTGTGGCGCGCAGGGCCAAGACGCGCGACATCTTTCTGGAAATCATCAATGCCAAGAATAACGACATCACGCGTGAAAACGCCAATATGAACGCCGACACGCCGGCGGGCATGATGATGAAGTTTGCCAGCGAGACGACCAAGCCTTTCGTCGACGACTACATCCTCAGCGAGGAGGTGCGCGAGGCTGTGAGGGGCAATTACCTTCACATCCACGACAAGGATTATTATCCCACCAAGAGTCTCACCTGTGTGCAGCATCCTCTCGACAGCATCCTCAATCATGGTTTTGTGGCGGGCCATGGCGAGTCGCGCCCGGCCAAGCGCATCGAGACGGCCTCGATTATAGCTTGCATCAGCATGGAGACGGCGCAAAACGAAATGCACGGCGGCCAGGCCATTCCGGCTTTCGACTTCTATCTGGCACCGTTTGTGCGCCGCACGTTCATCGAGGAGCTCAAGGTGCTCGAGCAGGTGTCGAACCAGGACTTGAGCGACATGTACGACAAGCCTGTCGACGACTATGTGGTGCGCGAGCTGGATTTTCTGCAGGGCCGCGAGCGCCTGTGGCAGCACGCCATCAACCGCACGGCATGCCGCGTTCACCAGGCCATGGAGGCGTTTATCCACAACATGAACACCATCCACTCCCGTGGCGGCAACCAGGTGGTGTTCTCGTCGATTAACTACGGCACCGACACCAGCGCCGAAGGCCGCTGTGTGATTCGTGAGCTGCTCAACAGCACCTACGAGGGCGTGGGAAACGGCGCCACGGCCATCTTCCCCATCCAGATATGGAAAAAGAAGCGTGGTGTGAGCTATCTGCCCACCGACCGCAACTACGACCTGTACCAGCTGGCGTGCAAAGTGACGGCACGGCGGTTCTTCCCCAATTTTGTGAACCTTGACGCCACCTACAACCAGCATGAGCTGTGGCGAGCCGATGACCCCAAGCGCTATGTCAACGAGGTGGCAACCATGGGATGCCGCACGCGTGTGTTCGAAAACCGGTTTGGCCCCAAGACCTCGATAGGACGCGGCAACATCTCGTTCTCCACCATCAACATCGTGCGCTTGGCCATCGAGTGCATGAACATCCCCGACAAGCAGCAGCGCATCGACAGCTTCTTTGCCCGCCTCGACGAGATGCTCGACATCACCGCACGGCAGCTCATGGAGCGCTTCGACTTCCAGCGCACCGCCATGGCCAAGCAGTTCCCGCTGCTCATGTCGCAGCTGTGGATTGGCAGTGAGAAGCTGAACCCCGACGACACCATCGAGAGTGTCATCAACCAGGGAACGCTGGGAATAGGCTTCATCGGCCTGGCCGAGTGCCTCATCGCACTGGTGGGCAAGCACCACGGTGAGAGTGAGGAGGCCCAGCAGCTGGGTGTGCGCATCGTCACTTATATGCGCGACCGTGTGGTGGAGTTTTCTGAGCGTTATCAGCACAATTTCTCGGTGCTTGCCACGCCGGCCGAGGGCTTGAGCGGCAAGTTCACCAAGCGCGACCGCAAGGACTTCGGCGAGATTCCCGGGGTCACCGACAAGAAATATTACACCAACTCCAATCATGTGCCGGTCTACTACCACTGCAGCCCCAAGCACAAGGCCGAGGTGGAGGCTCCCTATCACGACCTCACTCGCGGCGGCCACATCTTCTATGTGGAAATCGATGGCGATGCCACTCACAATCCGCAGGCCATCAGCGATGTGGTCGACCTCATGGACCGCTACAACATGGGCTACTGCTCGGTCAATCACAACCGCAACCGCTGCATGGCGTGCGGCTATGAGGATGCCACCGACCATCTTACCGAGTGCCCTAAATGCGGCAGCCACCATATTGACAAGTTGCAGCGCATCACCGGCTATCTCGTCGGCACCACCGAGCGCTGGAACAGCGGCAAGCTTGCCGAGCTGAACGACCGGGTGGTGCACAAGTGAGCTCGGATGTGGCATGAGAGTGCTGAGGATTGTTGAGGGTACAAGTGTCGACGGGCCGGGATTGCGCACATCGGTCTATCTGGCCGGGTGCGCGCATCATTGCCCCGGATGCCACAACCCGCAGTCGTGGGACCCGGCCGGCGGCGACGACATGAGTGTCGACGAATTGATGCGCGTCATTGCCTGGAACGAGGCCCCGCTCACGCTGAGCGGTGGCGACCCCCTGGCACAGCCCGGGCAAGTCCTTGAACTGGTGCGGCGGGTGAAGACGGAGTTGAACATCAACATCTGGCTCTATACGGGCTACACCTGGGAGCAAATAGTGGCCGACCGGCGCCTGGCTGATGTGGTGCGCTGGGTGGATGTTGTGGTGGAGGGGCCATTCATCCTTGCACAGCGCGACATCACACTGCATTTTCGTGGCAGCAGCAATCAGCGCATCATCGATGTGCCGGCTTCGTTGGCCTCATCCTCGGCGGTGGAGCTGGTGCAGTTTTCATAGCACAGCGTTGCCTGCAGGAAAAAAGTGCCTGAGATTTTTGTGGTTTAATCAGTTGGTTGTAAATTTGTTGAAAATTATTATGATGTAACGATTTACAATTATGGCAAGAACCGACGTCGCAAACTACACCGATACTGTGCAGCTGTGCCAAGACGGCAAATATCGCTGGGTCTTTGAGATGAGCCTTTACAAGAATCCCACCATTCTGTTTCTTTTGCTCAAGATTTTTGCGTGGATAGGCTTTGGCATCTGGTTGTTCACGATTCTGCTGCAGGGGTGCGATGCTGTTGATTCAAAGGATTTTTGGGCCATGGCCTGGGCCGACACCAAGGTCTTTCTGATTGTCATCGCGGGGCTCTTGCTGCTTTGTGCAATGGGTTATTATCTGTATGCGCTCATCATGGGCGGCAAGTACTGCGTGCTCTTTGAGATGGACGACAAGGGCATCATGCACAAGCAGATGCCCGAGCAAGTCAAGAAGGCGCAGCTCATAGGGGCCATCACGGCCTTGGCCGGCGTGAAGGGTGGCAGCTTCACCGCCACGGCGGCCGGCATGAACGCGGCGGTTCGCACCGAGATGTATACTGAATTTGCCAGTGTCAAGTCGGTTAAGGCCTTTCCGCACCGAAATCTGATTAAAGTGAACGAGACGCTGAAGCACAATCAGGTATATGTCGCAGCACAATATTTCGATTTTGTGCTCCGCTATATCCTGGACCATGTGCAGCCCCAGGCAAGGGAAAAGTTCTCATCCAAGTAAAAAGGTCACGTCAGAACAAAGAAAGTTGACGGGGATTGCCGTCGGCTGCCGGTTCGGGCTGTATGGGCTGCTGAGGCATGGGGTCGGGTTCGGGGGAGGCTTCGACCTCCGATTGGGGCGGCTCGATGGTGGGTTCTGCCGGCATGAGCCAATCAATGTCGTCGAGGCCAGCCGAGAAATCATCTTGCTTGAGCGGGGTGGGCTCGGGTTCGGGCTCTTTCTTCAGCTCGGGTTCCGGTTCCGGTTCAGGTTCAATAACACGTTCTTGCTGGGTGGGCAGGTCGTCGATGATTTCAAGAATGTCGTCGACGGTGGCCGGCTGTGCCGTCATGATGGCCGCAGGGTCGACAATGGGCGCCTCGCCGGCGGCATGCAACTCGCGCTTGAGTTGTCGGATTTGGCGCTGTAATTCCTTGATTTGGTCGCGCAGTGCACGGGCATCGTCGCGGGCATGTGCCGCCTTTTCGGCAGCCGCTTGCTCGCCTGTTTCGGCCTGCACTTGCAGCCGGCGGGCCTCGTCGAGGTCCTGAAGGGCTTTGTCGCGCTCGGTGAGCGCGTTTTTTGCTTCACCCCATGCCTGCTGCAACTGTTGTTGCAACTTTTCGATTCGGGTCACATCCTCCTCGTGTCGCTTGTCGTCCTCTTGCTTTTTTTGCTCGGCCTGATGGGCCATGGCAGCCGCTTGCTGCTTCAGCTCGTCGATTCGGTTGGCCAAATCGATGTCTCGGCGGTTTTGCCGCTCGGCGTTGACCTTGGCCTGACGGTTCATGTCGTTGATTTGCTTCTGGAGCTTGATTTCCTGCTCTTGTGCCAGTTTGAGCTTTGCCTTGAGTTCTTCGTCGGCAGCGGCACCCATTTGCTCAAATTCGGCTAATTGTTGCTTCAATGCCGTGATTTGGCTATTCTTGGTTTCGCCCAGCAGCTTGGCGTCGTCCAGCTGCTGTTGCAGTTGTTGCATGGCTTGCAGCTTGGCAGTGGCATCGGCAAGTTGTGTTTCCAGGTGTGCGATGGCTTGCTGCTTGTCGGCAGCGTCTTTTTGTGCTTGCTGCAGTTGCTCGGACAGATTTGCCAGGTCGTCGACACGCTGTGCCGCCTCCGGGTTGTCGAATTCGCCGGCTCTGACCTGCATCACTTTGAGCTTGTTGAGCAGGCTTTTTTTCTCCAGCTCGATTTGTTCGTTTTCGCTCTCCAGCGCAGTCATGCGCTCGGCCAGCTCGTTGGCCCGGGCCTGTGCGGCACGCCGTCCGGCCTCGGCCAGCCTGAGGGCCTCTTTGGCCTTGGCCAGCGCTTGCTCGGCAGCTGCGTCCTTGCCGCGCTCCGATGCCGCTTGCAGCCCGGTCTCGGCATTGCCTTCGGTCCTGGCGGGGGTGGCCGGTTCAGCTATTGGGGCGGTTTCCTTGACGGTGTCATCGGCTGCCGGTGCTATCGGGTCCTTTTTGAAAGGGTTGACATAGGGGGCACGCCCCGACATCTCATAGTAATCGAGTTCGTCGATTGCATCGCCGTCGCTGTTGAATCCGAGCGCCCGTTTCAAGTTATTGAAGAACGACATACTGAAAAACCGTTTAAAAACACAATCAATCGTTCGGCTTGAGCACTACAGCAAGTCCATGCTGCCCGTTGATGGCCACCTGCAGTGGCTTTTTGAAGCGCACCACATGCAGCCAGGCTGAATCGCAGGTAGGAGTCTGATGGGCGACAAAAAGAGTGTCGAAGAGGTCTTCTTCCTCTTTTATGGTCACATATCCCACCCCAAATGAAGTGAGATTCTGGAAGAAATGCGTCCCTTGGCTTGGCTCGATGGACCTGCCGTGAGCGGGCAGTTCCACGATAATCCTTGCCGCCGAGATGTGCTGCCACTTCACCGGAATGCCCAGTGCCGAGTCGGCCGAGCCCCATCTTCCCTCTCCTGCGAGGATGTAGTTCTCTCCCCAGTCGGTAAAGTTACGATTTATTTTTGCAATTTCCTCGGCAATTGCAAAATTATTTTCCAAAGAAAATTTGCCCGGTTTTACCAGCACAATGCCGGTGACCCCGTCCATCATCCCGTGGCCGATGGCATTGTGGCTTCGCAGCAGCACCTGCTCGGGGGGCGCCTGGATGATGTTGTCGTCAAGCATCTCGCTGCGGTCAATCATCGGCCTGATTTGAAGCCAGTAGAGTTCGCCCTTGTGTGGCTCTCCGTCCGTCGGCTGCTGCCCGGTGGCAATGTTGGCGGCGAATTCGATTTCCACGGGCCTGCCCATTTGCCGCTGCCCCTGCTCGAGCATGAAGCTCACGATGGATGCCAGCGGAAAAGCGTCGTGCTCGAGCACATTGGCAAACGTCACGACTTTTCTGCCCGGCATGGCATCGGTGTGCACGATGCGGTCGTTGTTGAAGTCATAGGTCGATACCATGTATCGCAGCTGGCCTGCCGCCGCAGCGTCCTGCACAGGCAGGCGGGTGATGTTATAGCCGTCGTCGAGGTCAAAGTCGGGGGCGGATGTGTGGCCGCCGCTGTCGAGTGCGCAGAAGTGTGTCTGTGTCTCGCGCAGGGCCAGCTGGGTGGTGCTCGTCTGGAGCACATGCTTGGGGCGCTTGGGTGAAAACCGCAGTGCCCGGCCGCCGTCGACGATGTGTTTTCCCAGTCCCACCGCCACCTGGCACACGCCGTCTTCGGGCCGTTCCTGCCCCACGGGATAGTAATTGAGCGACCGGCCCACACCCGAGAACGAGGGGAAGAAATAGCCCTGGTGCTCACTGCCCACCACTTCCTGGATAATGACGGCCATCTTCTCTTGGTCGATGACGTTGCTTGTTGCAACCATGTAGGCTTTGCTGTCGGCATAGAAGACCGAGGCGTAGACACCCTTCACGGCGGCCTCCAGGCGTTGGATGGTGGCCTTTTTATCGGGCAAGTGGGGGACCATATAGGTAGAATACACCCCGGCAAAGGGCTGATAATGGCTGTCTTCGAGCAGGCTCGAACTGCGCACGGCCAGCGGCTGGTCGATCACGTCGTAGATGGCGGCGAGGTCTTCGATGATTCGGGCTGGCAGCTTGGCCTTGAGAAACGCCTGCAGAATCTGCTCGTCGGGCAGGTCCGAGAGTGCGAGCGGATAGAGGTTGTTGCTCTCCATGAAGTCGTCGAAGATGTCGGTGCACAGCACCACGGTGTGGGGAATGTTGATGGTCACACCCTGAAAATTGTCACACACGGGGTTCCGCTTGATGATGCTGTCGATAAATGCCAGGCCGCGCCCTTTGCCGCCGAGCGAGCCTTGCCCGATGCGTGCGAAATTGCTGTACTTGTCGAACCGGTCTTTCCTGAACTCGGCCACCACGCCCCGGTTCTTCATCTTGCGGTACTTGACGATGAGGTCGAAAAACAATTGCTTGGCCGCCGGTGCATCGTCGATGGAGTTGAAGCGGTGCATCTTGATGACCTGAGCTATGGGGAACAAGGCGCGCGAATAGAGCCATCGTGAGATGTCGTTCTGGCGAGCGTGATAGAAAAGCGAGTCGGCAGGAATGGAGAACATGGAGTACTGCAGCTCTTTCAGGTCGTGGATGCGCATCAACTCGGCTCCCGTGGCTGGGTTCTTGAGCACGAAGTCGCCAAAGCCGAAGTTGTCCATGATGGCTTTGCCCAGGTCGACCGGCAGCTTCTTGGAATTCTTGTCGAGGAACGTGCCGCCGAAGGCTTCCACGGCCCGGCGATTCTCGGGCTCGCTCGACTCGACGATGATGGGCAGATAAGGGTCGCGGGCCTTCAGCTCGTGGGCCAGGGCGATGCCGGCTTTGCGGTCTTTGGCTCCTGCGCGGTTGAACGACACATCGCTGATGACACCCAGGATGTGGTCGGAGTAGGTGTCGTAGAGCCGCATGGCTTCCTCATAATCTCGTGCAAGCATCACTTTGGGTCGGCCCCGCATGCGCATCATGGCTTCATGGGGGTTGAGCGCTTCGGTCGAGAAACGCTGCGACTGTCTGAGGATGAACTTGTAAAGGGTGGGTAATATCGATGAGTAGAACCTCACCGAATCCTCAACCATCAGTATCATCTGGACACCCACCTCGTTGACGTCGTCGGGGGCGTTCATTTTGTCCTCGAGCAACTTGATGATGGCCACCAGCAGGTCTACGTTTCCCAGCCATGAGAAAATATAGTCGGCTCCGGTGATGTCCTCGTGCGACAGGCGCAGCGACACCTCTCGCGAGAATGGCGTGAGCACCACAAAGGGCACATCGGGGTGCGACTGCTTGATTTCCCGGGCTTTAACAAAAGTAGCCGAGAGGTCAACTCCCGGCATGGCGATGATGAGGTCGAAGTGCTTGTTGTGCAGCACTTCGATGGCCTCGTCGTAGTCGCTCACCCTTGTCACGCGTGGCGGTGAACTGAGGTTGAGCGACACGTATTCAAAATAGATTTGTTCCTCCACGCGGCCGTCTTCCTCGAGCATGAATGCGTCGTAGGTGCTTGCCACCAGAAGCACGTTGAAGATGCGTTCTTGCATCAAGTTCTGGAACGCCGTGTCCTTGAGGTAGAGCTGGCTGAGGAGTGATTCGTTCATGAGCGCGACTTGCTGCGGGTGGTGGTGCGTCGGCGGGCTACGGTGGCGGGCTTGGCGGCGTTGGCATCGTCGTTGATGATGGCCCGGCATTCTTCAAGCGTGAGCGAGGCGGCATCCTTTTTCTTCGGAATCTTGTAATTCTTCTTCTTGTAGGCGATGTAAGGGCCATAACGTCCGTTGAGTACCTGCAGGTCGGGCTCCTCGGCAAAGGTCTTGATGACCTTGCTGGCCTCGTCGCTCCGCTTGTCGAGAATGAGCTGGCATGCCTGCTCGAAAGTCAGTTCCATGGGCGACACCTCTTTGGGGATGGAGGCATACTTGCCGTCGTGCTTCACATAGGGGCCGAAGCGCCCCACGGCCACTACAATCGGCTTGCCCTCGAAGTCGCCCAGCTCGCGAGGCAGTTCAAACAGTTTGAGCGCCTCCTCGAGTGTGATGGATGCCACCGATTGGTCTTTTTGCAGCGAGGCAAAGCGGGGCTTCTCGTCGTCGTCGCTGCTGCCCAGTTGCACCAGTGGGCCGTAACGGCCTATTTTGACCGATACCGGCTTGCCCGTGGCCGGGTCATTGCCCAGCACTCTCTCGCCCACCTTGTGCTCCAGGCGCAGGGTGGCCACCTGTTCGATGTTGGGGTGGAAATCATCGTAGAATTTCTCGATGCCTTCGTTCCATCGTTCACGGCCGGCGGCGATTTCATCAAATTCATTCTCCACATGGGCGGTGAAGTTGTAGTCGATAATCGACGGGAAGTATTCCATCAGGAAATCGTTCACTACCATGCCCGTGTCGGTGGGCAGGAGCTTGCCTTTTTCGCGACCCACGAGTTCAGACTTCTTGCGCACCGTGGTTTTGCTGCCTTTCAGAGTGATGATTTCGTATTCGCGCTTCTCGCCCTTGCTCTCGCCGCGCACCACATATTCCCTTGCTTGAATGGTGGAGATGGTGGGGGCGTAGGTCGACGGGCGGCCGATTCCCAGCTCCTCGAGCCGCTTGACCAGCGTAGCCTCGGTGTAGCGCTGGGGCTGCTGGGTGAAGCGTTGGGTGGCTGCCACTTCTTGAGCCGTGAGCGTCATTCCCTTAGCCAGAGGGGGCAGAGCATTCATGTCGGTTTCGGGGGCGTTGTCGTCGTCGGTCGATTCCATGTAGACCCTGAGGAAACCGTCGAATTTCACCACCTCGCCCGTCGCCACAAAGTTTTCGGTGCGGCCCGGCACGGTGATGTCGGCGGCAGTGCGTTCCAGTTCGGCGTCGGCCATCTGAGATGCGATGGTGCGTTTCCAGATGAGGTTGTAGAGTTTCTTTTCCTGAGCCGTTCCCGCCACGTCGTGGTTGGCAATGTAGGTGGGGCGGATGGCCTCGTGAGCCTCTTGGGCTCCCTTGCTGGTGGTGTGGTAACGTCGGGCCTTGAGGTAGCGCTCGCCGATGTTTTCCTTGATTTCCTTGCTGATGGTGCCCATGGCCAGGTTGCTCAGGTTGACCGAGTCGGTACGCATGTAGGTGATGTGTCCTGCCTCGTAGAGCGATTGGGCCACGCGCATGGTTTGGCTCACCGAGAAGCCCAGCTTCCGGGAGGCTTCCTGTTGCAGCGTGGATGTGGTGAATGGCGGCGCCGGACTTTTCTTCACGGGCTTCACTGTGACATTGCTCACGGTGAACGTGGCGTCGCGGCAAGCATTCAGGAAGTCGATGGCTTGCTGGCGGGTGCCCATGCGGTGGTCGAGCTCGGCGGCAAACGGTGCACTGCCATCCTGGCTGTGCAGCATCTGGGCTGTGATGCGGTAGTACTGCTCGGTGACAAACGCCTTGATTTCCTTCTCGCGGTCGGCGATGAGCCTCACAGCCACGCTCTGCACCCGTCCGGCCGACAGGGCCGGCTTGATTTTGCGCCACAACACCGGCGACAACTCGAAGCCCACGATGCGGTCGAGCACGCGGCGGGCTTGCTGGGCGTCGACCAGATTGCCGTCGATGGCGCGCGGATGCTCAATGGCTTCCAGGATGGCGGGCTTGGTGATTTCGTGGAACACGATGCGGCGTGTGTTCTCGGGCTTGAGGTTCAGCACTTCGGCCAGATGCCAAGCGATGGCTTCCCCCTCGCGGTCCTCATCACTTGCCAGCCACACGGTCTGAGCCTTGGCGGCCTCGGCTTTCAGTTGCTTGACCAATTCCTTTTTGTCGGCCGGGATTTCGTAGATGGGTTTGAAGCCATGCTCCACATCCACACTGAAATCTTTCTTGTGAAGGTCGCGGATGTGTCCGTAACTCGACATCACTTTATAATCTTGCCCCAGAAATCGCTGAATAGTCTTGGCCTTGGCCGGAGACTCCACAATCACTAAATTGCTTGCCATATTCACATCAGTTGTTATAAAATCGGGTGCAAAGGTACTAAAGAATTGATAATTCACAATTGCTAATTGACAATTTTTAGGTTTTTCACCTTATTTATAGCAAAACGAGCATAAAAACAATCGAGGACGCCGCAATTGCGACGTCCTCGAAATAACAGAATGGGTTAATTGGGAATTTATTTCAGTATCTTGCCGGTGACAACCGAGCCGTTGTCGTACCGCTTGATCACCATGTTGACACCCTCGAATGGCTTGTCGCTGGTGATGCCGGCCACATTGACGTAGGTGACGTCAACAAGGTGTGCTTCGCTGTTCAGGCTGCTGACAGCGGTAGGCATATCGGCAATGACATGTAACCGCAGGAACTGGGTCTTGCCCTTTTGGGTAGCTGTAATCAAGACAGTGCCCTCGTCGCCCGCTTCTTCGCAAGTGACGGTGAGTTGGTCGCTCTCGCCAAGTGCAAAGGCCACTCGTTCGGCATCTTCGGGCTCAATGCGATAGGTCACGGTGGACCCGTCATTGTCGAGTTCAAAGAGTTGCGTCAGGTCAAGATCGTTTTCACCCAGGGTGATGTTCTTGCTCGTTTCGGCAACATCGGGCTGGCCGTTGAAGTCGTCCATACAGAGGTATTTCGGAGTCCACAATCCATAGTTGTTGGCCTGCGTGCCGTCGAAGGTGAAAGAGATTTTCTTTACTTTGCCCAGCGGTCGGAGGTCGAACCATTGCCATGTGTCGATGGCATAGTGGTCGATGGCCTTCTCGGCGCGGTAGTCGGCCAGATAGAAGTCGGTGGTTGTCGTTGTTCCATCGGCTGCTGTGCCCACGGCACTTAGTTTGAAGTAACCGCCATCGGCCAACGGCCCCACGTTGCTGTTGTCGTGCAGCAACGTGTTGAGTGCATAAGCGCTGTTGGTGACATAGAAACCACTGATTACGTCGCCTTCGGGGTCGTTGGTGACATCAATGGTCAACCCCTCGGGGAAACCTACGGCGAAGTTGCTGCTCGAGTGCGCACCGCCAGGTGCCGAGTGCGAGTCGTCGAAGACGTAATTAGTAAACGAATTGTCCTGCTGGTTGCTAATCCAGTAGCCGTAGAAGTAGCTCCAGTCGAGGATGGCACCCATGTTGAATGCATACGAGCCGCTGTAGAAAACGCCGCTGTCTTCACCGGTGCGGTTGTCACTGTTTTCGGCCACATAGTTGTCGTCGAAGGTGGCAGGGGTGGCTTCATCGAGCACATACACACCTGTGCGCGCCACGGCTTTCTGTCCGTCGGCGCTGTTGACAGTAAGGGTGTAGCCATAGGTGTATTCGGGTGTCACCTCAATGGTGGCCTCGGTGCCCAGCACATTGTTCATCTGGTCGCGCCACTCGTAGGTGTAAGGTTCATCACCACCTTCCACTTGCGGCGTGATGGTGGTCGACTGTCCTGCCTCGATAGTGGTGCAGGGATTGGCCAGGGTGATGGTGAGCGGTGAGATGTGGCGGGCGGTTCTAATCACATCGGTTGTCACCACATCGCTCTTCTCGCCCAGTGCGCTCTCCATTAAGAAGTAAGCGCGGTAATCGGTGTCGGGTTCCAGTTCATCAAAGGTTGTTGTGGTTTCGGTGTCGGGCATGACATCGGCCGGCGTGGTTGCCAGCAGCTCATCTGCTGTGGGTGCCTTGGCCCGTTTGGCCGGTGCACCGGCGGGCTGAGCGCCCTGTTCGACGGTCTCGATGATGGCAAAAAGTTTGCCCCCCACATTCCACTTGGTCTTGACCTGAATTTGGGTCTCGGCCACAGGCGTGATGACCACAGGATAACCTTCGGCCAGTTCGGGCTTCTCAACGCTAACTTCACGGAACTCATAGGCTCCCACTGTTGGGGTCGTCTCGTTTCGGTTGTAACCATCGGCGTCCACTGTCACATAGTCGATGGGCAGGGCCATGTTCAGGCCGCCCTGTGCGGTGAGGTGGTTGTCGGTGTCGGCCAGGAACGAGGCTTGCTCCCAAATATTGGTGGTGTTGCCCACAGTTGTGTTCAGTTCATCAATGGATGCGATGGCTGGTGTGATGTTGCCGTTGGCGTGATAGAGCGCGTTGTTGCTCATTTCCAATCCTTCGTACTTGTTTGAGTAGACAAACATCAGTTCTCCGCTCTCGGCCAGTCCTTGCATCAAGTTGTTACGCAACTTGATGCCTGTGGCGGCGGCGTTCTGCACATGCATGGCGCGGCCTTGTCCTATCATGCGCACGGTATTATAGGCAAAGTCTACATTCTTGCTTCCGCCATGCAGTCGAATACCATAGTTGGAACTATTGGAACCGGTGATGACGATGCTGTTGTTGAACACCCTTGCATCGTTGCCGATGTTATTGTTGCGCAAATAGATGCCAGAACTGTAGGACGACTGTGCATTGACAATTTTGTTGCCCGAAAGGATAAACTGTCCGTCGTTGTAGAACATGTCAATTCCCGCATAGGCAGTCGACGTGGTAGTGCTTTGATACACTGTGTTGTCGGCCACAAGTGCGTCGGTTGTCATGTTGAGATAAATTGCCTGTCGGCCAGTCTCGCTGATGTTGTTGCCCTTGACGACGGGTTTCAGCGCCTTGGCGTGGGCAACATTGGAATATCCAAAATTGATGCCGATACCGCCGCCTTGCAAATTGTTGTTCTCAACGACCACATTGTTGCAAGCCGACCCGTTTTCATCTGTTGTGGTGATGTACACGAGGTTCATGCCGGTCGTTGCCGTGGTCTGTTCGGCTTTGACCGTCGAGTTGGTCAGCTTGAAGTTGTGGCTGCGGTCGATGACGCGAATGGCATTGCTGAAGCCTTGGTTTGCGGGTGCCACTGTGATGGCATCAAACGTGACATACGGTGTGTTGTCGACCAAAATCACCTGCGAAACCACGCCATAGCCCGTTGCTGGCGTTCCACCGGTGATTACTACGGCATCGCTGTTGCCGCTCTTGGCGGCAAAGGTGATGGAGTGCTGCTCGCTTGTGCCAGCCACGCTGCTCACCTCCACATTTTCAGCGTAGGTGCCGTCCTCCACCTCAAAGCGCACAGGACCCTCAAGTCCCACACTCATTGCTTCGATGGCTTGTGCAAAAGTTGCAAAATCGGCTTGCTCCGAAGCACCAATGGTATAGGTGCCTTGGAATCCGGCTGTGATGCTTCTTGTGACCTCCTGGCTATTGATGACGGCATCAGAAGCAGTACCCTGTGCCGAAACAAACTCGGCCTTGACCGTGCTGCCTGGTTCAGCGTCGGGGTTCACATCGACGGCGAGCCAAGCATAATAGGTACCCCGACGAGTGATGGTGATGGGCTCTTCGGCTGAGAGAGTGAGTGCTCCTCCAAAGGTCTGTGATTGCGCCACGAGGTTGGAAGTGTTGAAACTGGGCACATCGGCTGTATAGTACAACTTGGCGGCTGTACCCTCGCCCTCGGTGTTGAACACAAAGTCGTTGATGTTCACCGGGCCGTTGTCGCCGGTGACAGTGAGTGTCATCCTTATTAACTCGGCATCGGTGCTTCCGCGTACCACATCTTCGTCGGTGGCCGGTTCTGTGTCAATTTGCGACAGCTCATTGGGTGCATATTCATGAAGCTTGACTTCGATGACCCATCCCGAAGTTTGTGTGGTGTAGGATGTGGTGCTGAAGTAGGCTGTCATGGTTCCGTCTTCGGCATCAGAAATCACCCCTTGCGGGCCGTTTGTGCCGCTGTAACTGCCAATTTGGTCGGTAGCGCCGTTGTGCTCGCGCCCATTGTAAAGATAGAGGGTCGATGAGCCGGCGCCGAATTGGACGGCGTTCATTTCAATGCCGTAGCCCTCGATTCCCGGTACGAACGTTGTGGCGCCGGTGAAACTGCGGCTGAAGTTGCCGTCGGGGCCTCCATCGTCATAGAATAGGAGCGGTTTGTTGACGGTAATCACCTGGTCGCCAGCTTGCATGATGTAGATGTACTTCACCACGCGCTCGCCATCGGGGTTGCCTTGCTCCACAGCGAAACTGTCATCTTCAAATTGCAGTTTAGTGAGTGCTGCGTCGACTGCGGTCTCGGCTTCAGCATCAGCCTTGACATCAAAGATTACCGAGAACTGGTTGTCGCCCTCGGCAAGCGTTTTCTCTCCTTTGACAGTAACCACTCCGTCGGCGGCAAACTCCTCGATGGAGCCAAAGACCACAGCGTCGGAGGCATTTGCCTGCGTGCCGTGGCACAAGACGGTGACCTTGTCGAGCGCTTCAGCACCCTTGAGAGTCAGTTGCACGCCGGTGAGCACTTTAGACGTGAGGTTGCCCTCGGTAACAATGTTGAAGTCGATGATTTCAGCATCTTTGCTTCCCGCAGGAATGACATCGGTGCTGGTTTGAGCGACGGTTACATCATTGACGAGCATCTCGTGGTTGACGAACGGTGTCACTTCGGCTTGCCAACCGGTGGCGGCATAATAACTGCTGTTCTCCTTAGGGTCGAAGCGCACGGTTAGCGAGCCGTCGGCAGCTGCAGAGCGCAATACATGGCCGGGACCGGTCTTGGCGTGGTCGGCGTCGCTGAGGCGCCACAGCAGATTGTCCTCACTGATGGTGGACCCGCTGTAAACCTCGAATAATGCCTTTACACCGTAATATGACGACGATGAATAAGTTACATCAAAATTCGAGAAGGTCATTTGCACTACCGCATTGGCATCGGCAGGGGTGAAAGTGACAATGTGGTCACCCGTTGTGGTGTCGTATTTGCCGCTGCCGCCTTCTTCGTTGGTAAATGCCCACGAATCTTTGATGACGTGAGAGTGAGTGCCCAGGGTGGCACGGCAAATATTGCTGATTGACCGGGTGGCGGTGGCCTGTGCCTGATGGTTCTCGGTGCCCACAACGGCTTGTGTGAGCGAGAGTGTTACCACCTCGTCGTTGACGCCCTCATCATTGAGGTCGAGCACGATGGCCACATAGTTGTGACCTTCGGCCAGTGTGTGCGAGCCGGTAATGGTGATGTCGGTGCCGGTCACCGTAGCCTCGCCAAACACATCGGTGTTGCTGAATGTGTTTTTCTTTCCCAGATAATAAGCTCTCACACATGCCATGTTTTTGGCGTCGGGGGTAGAGAGATTGATGGCTGTTAGCGACAGCGGGTTGGCCGTGTTGTCGGCCACCACATCGAGCAGGAGCATTTGGACATCTCGGTCGCCGGCGGCAGCATGGTTGCCTTCGACAGTCGATGCGGTGACTTCTGCAATGGTCATGTCGCCTGGCAAGAACTGGCTCACAAGGGCTTCCCATCCACTCTTTGTGGTGCCTGCTGTGCTTTTGAAGGTCACGGTGAGTGAACCGTCGTCGGCCGTTGACTTCACAATCTCTGCCTCATTGAGCAGTGTGGTTATCAGGTTGTCGGCATTGGCTTCATGTCCGTTATAGAAGTTGAATACATCATTGTGGCCCACTGTCGAAGTATTGAACAGGTCGAGTTTGGAAAAGTCGATTTTTATCGACATTCCCGTTGTGGCCGGGACAAAGGTGACTTGTCCTTCAAAATTGCGGGTGATGTTTCCATCGGGGCCACCGTCGTCGTAGAAATTGTAAGGCACATCGCCCACGGTGATTACTTGGGGCGTGGTCGAGATGAGCACGATGGCCGGTTTGGACACCTGTGTGGCTGTGGCGGGCTCAAAAGGTGTCACGCCATCGGGTTGTGCCGAAGTGGCGACACCGGTGATTTGCACCTGTGCTTGGGAGCCGGGTGATGCGGTGCCCAGAAAATCGCCCACGATGGTGAAGTAGTTGTCACCATCAGCCAGTGGTTGGTTCAGCGTGAAAGCATAGCCGCCACTGGTGGCCGCTACTGTTGCATCAAGAGGCGTGTCGTTCTTGAAGTCGGCACTATGGCCTGCATAGAGGCGGAGCGCAGTGGGCTCGATGGCCGACTGGTTGACGGGCAAGGTGAAATTGACCGTAGTGAGTGCAACGGCATTCAGTATGCCGCTGGCCGTGACTTTCACGGCGGCGAAATTCACGTTGCTTGTTGTTGTCGGCTCGGCTATGACATTGTCATAGACCGCTGCGGCACCAGTCACTGTCATACTCTCTACCGAGATACAACGCACAGTGGCCTTCCATCCCTTGGAGGCCTTGGCCCAGCGGAAGATGTAACCCACCGACAGAATGCCGTTTGCGTCGGTCGATGTGTAGGCTTTGTCGGTGTACGACCCTTCAAGCCGCTCCATGATGTTGCCATCGGGGAGTGTTGACGTTCCCTTGACCTGGCTGGTGCTCGTTGCATACTCGAAGGAGCCTGCCTCATCGGGGTCGCCGGCGTAAATGTTCACATAGCTTGGCCAGCTGGAACCATCATTCTGCGCCTCAAGGAACTCAAAGGTCATGGCGATGGCCATGCCGGGAGCAGGCTTGAAGACGGTGAGCGATTGAGCATTGTTGTCTGAGGAACTGGAGATTCCCCCATTCTCCTTCCAGTCGAGGAAGGTGATGGTCTCGTCGGGACCAACCTCAATCGTTTGCTTGCCAAACTGCAACTGTGCCACGGTGCGGTCGGCCAGTGCCACCTGAGGCAGCGCCATGAGCATCGTGACAAATGCTACAAATAACAAATTGATTTTTCTCATAGAATCTAAAATTTATAGAGTACTAATAAAGGATTCTTCTTATTAAAGTGCGGATGTACCGCTTTGGGTTCGGTGGTGAGTGCCAGTGGTGTCACTCTTGGTCAATTACCAAGTTGACAAGCGATGTGATGTCGGCAATGGAGGTTTCATCATCGAGGTTCACGTCGCTGCGGGGGTTCTCGGTGTCGCCGAGAAGCAAATTGACCAGCAGGGTGATGTCGGCGACCGACACCTCTCCATCGCCATTCACGTCGCCGCGGTCGTAGGCCAGCACGGCATCGGGGTGGATGTCGATGCCGCCGCACACTTCGGTGGAGGTTTCACCCAGCCAGCCGCACTGCTGATTCATGGCGCAGTATACCTTGATGAAATCAACTTTCTTGAGCCTTACGGGGTTGCCTTCTTCGTCCACGGCCCAGTCAATCTTGAACCCCATATTCATGCCCTGCTGTGGCTCGCTTCCGTCGTAGGCGTAGTCAGGGCGATTGTCCACATACCCCCAATCCTTATAAAATTGCATCCACGACTGCTGCCACCTGCCCAGGAACATGCGTCCTTGGTCCTCGGCATTGTTTTTGAGCTTGGTGCCCTTGAAAGTGAGTGTGGAAGAGCCTTGCTCAAGCTGTGGCCAATAGCTCTGTGCGTGGTAGACATTGCGATACACATAGCCGGCTGTGCTGTCGGGGTTCACGTCGTTGCTTGTCCAGCGGATATAGGTGATGTCGATGATGTTGGCGTCGTCGGGGTGGGGTGTGCGGGGCTTGTTCTCGTCAGGTCGGTAATAAGTGATTTCGTAGCCGTGCTGCGTCTTGGGGTCGTTGTATTCGCTACCGGCCAGCTCGTACCAAGGGTCGTCGGGCACACCGTTGCCGTTCAAGTCTTCACTCACCATGACGATGCCAGGCTCGCTGCTGCCACCGCGTGACGAGGAAGCTGCCGACTGGAAAGAGTTGCCGAAAATTTGGAAGTCATAGTCGTGGCAGTTGACCACCGGATGGTCGAAACCGAAGACCACATATCCGCCAAAGCTGCCCAGGCTGATCATTCCCGGCTTCACGTTCACGGTGACATCACCCCAGTCGTCGGTCTCCTCACGGCCGCAGATGGCGCGGCCCACGCGAGCCAGCAGGGAGTCGCGCGGCTCGCCGGCATGGTAGGCGGGCACGGTGTCGACAAACTGCCCCGGTGCGGGCCTGAAATCAAAGATGCGGGTGATGTAGGGTTTGTTTTGTGCCACGGCAGCAAGTGCCATGACCGCTATACCGATTGCAAATGCTCTTCTCATTGTATGATGGCTTTATTGGTTATTCAGAGGTTTCTTTTCCCAAAAAGGCAAAATGCCCGGGAATGTCACCGGTGCGCACGTCCCACTTCTTTTTCCCGTCGGGGCCGAAACAATACAGACGTCCGGGCGACACATAGTCCTTGGCATCGGTCACATAAATGTCCTTGGTGATGGGATGCACGGCCACGCCGTAGGGAATGGTGATATCGGCATCGGTGCCGTCGGTGATGAATTGGCTGGTGACTTGTTGCATAGTGGCCGTGTTGATGATGGCGAACGACTTGGTGTTTTGGGCGGTAATGTAGCTCCATTCCACTGCGGCCACATAAATCGAGTCACCGTCCATCCACAGGCTGCTCACGCGGCAGTCGAATTCCTTTACCATGCGGTCATGGATAATGTCGTAGGCGTAGAGGCGGCTCGATGTGTCGTAGTAGTCGCCCCGCGAGGTGATCCACAGGATGCCCCGCTTGTCGCAGCACACCGATTTGAGGTTGATGGCGATGGGGATGCGGCGCTCCTCGGTGAAGGTGTTCAGGTCAATTACTGAGATGGTGTTCTCGTAGTTGGGAACCATATATCCGCCCGAGTTGGCCACATAGATTTTGTTGTTGACGATTTCCAACTCATCGGGCTGGAAGCCAACGAGGCAGCGGTCCACCACTTGCAGGGTGGTGGTGTCGACTTTCGCCACATAGCCGCGCTGTGTGTAGTCGGGGTTGATTTCCACCGGGCCGGCGTAACTGGTCACATAGGCATATCCCTCGTGGAATTTGATGAAACGGCAGTTGGGAATGTCGACCTGCCCCACTTTTTTGAGCGTGTGCTTGTTGAGCACGTCGATTTTGTTCGAGCAGTTGATGACGGCGTAGAGCTTGGAGCCGTAGATGCCCAAGTCGTTGCCCACATCGCCCATTTCGCGCACGGTGCCGGGGTTGAAGTGGGGAAAGGCATCGCGGTAGTAGCGGCCCTCGTTGTAGTCGTAGTAGTCGAGCGTGGCTTTGTTTGTACCCATGTTGCCCTCGCATAGCACAAACATGCGCTCCACCGATGTGTATTCGGGCTGCGCCAGCTCCACCTGCTCGGGCACGTAAATCAATTCTTCCTTGCGGCAGCCGGCCAGCATCAGTGCGGCCATCAGAAAAAATATGCAGGTATTTCTCATTGATTCACAAATCGAATTTAAGGATTAACTTATAGTTTCGGCCGGGCATGGGATAGTTCTGAATCACGTCGTAGGACTGGTTGAAGAGGTTGTTGACTTCGGCGGTGACACGGAGCTTCAGTTTGCCCAGATTGAAGCGGTAGCTGGCCGAGATGTCGTGCGTGTACCACGGTTGCTCGTGGTTGGCGCGGATGTTGGCGCTGTTATGGTAGCGCTCGCCCACGTAGATGAAGCTGTAGTTCAGGTCGGCGGCCCGCCAGCCCATGTGTGCCGTCACGCTGCCGCTGTGCCAGGGCACATAGGCAATCTGGCCGCGGTAGGTGCCTCCGTCCTGGTCGTCGGCGGGGTTGGTGTAGTCTTGGGCGCGCTGATAGGTGTAGCTCAGGTTCACGTCGGCGTTTAGTTCCAGCGGCAAGCGCACGGCGGCGCGCGCCGTGGCATCCACGCCCTTGATTTTCACCAGCCCGATGTTCATCATCATCCAGCGGTATTGCCCCGTGCCTTTGGGCACGGCCACGATTTTGTCGGTCACCTCGTTGTAGTAGGCATCGGCACTCACGCGCAGGTTGCTCAGGAATCCTTCCTCGTTTTGAATTTGATACACCACGCCCACGTTGTACTGTGTGGCATACTCCGGCCTGAGCGAAGCGTTGCCGATGTCGGTGTAGTACAGGTCGTTGAACGTGGGCATGCGGAAGATGCGCTTGTAATAGGCCCTGAAGTTCAGGTCATGCTCTTGCCAGGGCTGGTAACTCATGAAGATGGCGGGAGTCCATCGGTCCATGTGCCGGGTGTGATGGCCGAGCACCACGCCTGCCGACCGCGATGTGTACAAGTCGGTGACATGGGTGTAGAGCAGGCTGGCCTGTGCCTTGATGCGGCGCCAGGTGTAGGAGGTGGCCAGCACGGTGAGCGCGGTGTGGCGGGTGGGGTAGGAGAAATTGGGCAGTGTGGAGTTCAGGTAGTTCCACTGGTAGTCCACGCCCAGATTCACGTCCCAGTCGGTGAGCAGGGTGTACTTGTGCGCTGTCGACACATAGGCCTCGTCCTGGTAGAAGCGGTTGTTGATATACATCAGTGTGGTGTCGGGGTTGAGATAGCGCATGTAGTCGTGGGCGTATTTTCCGTTGACCATCAGCTCATACCGGTCGTTGACGCGTTTTTGGAAGGTCCCCTGCACAAAGAAGTTGCGGTCCCATTGCCGCTGGGCATTGTGCCACACGTTGTTCACAATGGCGCCGGGAATGCCGCGGCGGCTGTCGTAGTAGTAGGCCTTTGCTTGCCAGCGGCCGTCGGTGAATACGCCGAAGACCGACGTCTCGATGCGCAGTGCTCCGATGTCGCCATTGTGCCTCACGGCAGTGGTGTCCCAGGCAATGACACCGTCGGAGAAGCGCTTGCGGTAGCGGAAGTGGTATTGCCCCGTGGCGTAGGTGTACTCGGTGTTGAAAGCCAGGCTCACATGGCGGTTGAACTTGTGTTCCCACCGCAACGAGGGGTTGGCCAGCCCGAACGAGCCTGTGCGCATGGTCACGTTGAGGTTGTCGCGCTTGCCGTCGGTGAACCGTGGGTGGCGGGTGCGTATGTAGACGGTGCCGGCCGACCCGTAGTCGCGCGCCGACTGGAAGATGTCGCTCTTCTGGCCGTTATAGAGTGATATTTCTTCGATGTTGTCCAGCGAGTAGCGGCCCAGGTCTATTTGGCCGTTCTGGGCGTTGCCCAGCTGGATGCCATCGTAGAACACGCCCATGTGGTTGGTGCCCATCGAGCGCATGTCCACGGTCTTGATGCCGCCCACGCCACCGTAGTCCTTGAGTTGCACGCCGGCAAAGTAGCGGATGGCATCGGCTATGCTGTGGCTGTTGAGCCCTTCCAGGCGCTTGCCGCTGAGAATCTGGGCGGGAATCACTTCACGATAGGGCTTGGTGCCATAAATCACCACGTCCTTGATATACTGCATGGAGTCGAGCCGGGTGTGGCGCACCAGCGTGGTGTCCTGGGCCTTCAAGCTCATGACCGCACAAAGTACTGCTATCCATGTTACAACAAAATGTCGCTTCATCGCTTCCGGGTTTCTATTTCACCGATTTGGCAGGTCTTCTGGCTCGTCCCATCGAGTTTGCGGCCTTCCCATCGTCACAGAGACGACAGTGGCACGTTGTAGCAAATCGACTTGTTTGCACAAGTTCTGGAGGGGGACACACAGCAGCACCGTCTGCTCGGGATTTTCACCCGATTCCCTTTTCACCTGCCCGGCATCGTGTCGGGCAGACACCAAATCTCGCTGCAAAGGTAGCGATATTTTGACAAATGACAATGATGCATGCGCATTTAATGCACTTTTCTTGGAGCGTTGAGCCCACGGCTGGCCTTCTCTCAATATATAAAATAGGTGAAAATGGGGAGTTGACATCGCCAATGAATTTTTTTAAAAAAAAGTGCGAAAAAATTTTGGTAGTTCAAAAAATGGTTGTAATTTTGCACCGCTTTTGCGCCAAAAACGAGGCGCATTGAGCGACGATCATTGACA
>ONMF01000011.1 GCA_900318865.1 uncultured Prevotellaceae bacterium | reverse complement strand
TCATTTTGTACCAAAGATTACCTGTCTAGCGACACATAAACATTGGGACGTTTGACCTTCAATTTTCAGCGTCCATCGTTGACTTTGAATTATTAACCGACCTTGTCACACAGTTACTTAGCGCAACCGAGGTACAAGGTCGGTACAAATGCCCCCATTTCGATGCTTTATCTTCTCTCTTTTGACTGGCAAAAAACCTTTGTCTTTGCTCACCAAAGTTGGCAAAAGCTCAAAATGCCCTAAAATTGAAAGTTAAACAATCTTAACGAATTGTTAAATCTTATGAGGTTTTTATGATATAAAAACTACTCAATCTGATGCAAGAATCGGCAAATCGCAAATTGCACTTTTTTGTACCTTTCAATTTCGGGCCATACCTCTTTCTTTCTGTGTTACAAGTACTTACGAAAGTATAAAACACTTCCACATGTACTCGAAACGTCTTTATGAAGTACTATTCTTCCTCAGATACGAAGTTACATTTCTGGTCTGAAGAAGACAGAAAAGGTTATATCAGTGCCATGAATAACGTCTTATACGATTATATAGAAAAAAAGATTGGCAACAAAGAAATAAAACTTATCAAAGAAAGAATACATTATGGAAACTGAAAATAAGAAGTATGAACAGCATAGTTTCAAGTCTTTTCTTGAACAGTATCATGTGGTAATCCCCATGGTGCAGAGAGATTATGCTCAGGGACGCACTACAGATGATGTCAACCGTGTGAGAAGCAGGTTCCTTGATGCAATTAAGTCCTACCTCGTTAAATCAGAAGATGACAACGAAGTGATGAAAATGGATTTTATTTATGGAGAAAAGGAACAGGTCTGGAGCACTACAGTAGCGAACAAACTGGAGAAAATAATTGTGACTCCACTTGATGGCCAACAACGTCTGACCACTCTATATTTGCTGCATTGGTATGCTGCAAAGAAAGGTGGTATAGAAGAATGTCATTACAAGTTCCTTAACAATTTCACTTATGACATCCGTCCTAGTTCACGAGACTTTTGTGCACATCTAATGCAATATGCTCCAGATTGGTCATTACCATTACGAGAGCAATTGATTGACCAGAACTGGTTTATGGGTGAATGGCACAATGACCCTACCATTATCGGTATGCTTGTGATGCTGGATTCCATCAATGACAAATTCGGCGACATAGCAAATCTGTGGGAAATCTTGACTGGAGGGAAGGAACGTATTGTCTTTTATTTCCTACCCTTGTCTGAAAATGGACTCTCTGACGAGTTGTATATCAAGATGAACTCTAGAGGAAAGAAACTAACCGCTTTTGAACATTTTAAAGCGGAGTATGAAAACCTGTATGAAAAAGACTCAGATGAAGCAAGAACGGTGAATCACAAATTTGACGTAGAGTGGGCGGACACATTCTTCCCATATCGTAATCAAGATGACATCGTGGACAATGAGTTCATGAGATATTTCTTTTTTGTTAGCCATATTCTTTGCTACGAACAAGGCATTAAGAAGTCTAACGATGAGTTTGAACTTATTAAACTGATATATAGCGAGTCGCCTAACGCAGTTGCCAATCGCAAATATCTTGAAGATGCTTTTGATTGTTGGTATAGCGTTATAACCGATTATAAATCAATAGATGCTTTCTTTAAGAAGTATCTATCGGGATTTGAATATGAGAAAGGTAAAGTGGCGACATTTAAGAATGTTTCCGAATACCGCGATACTCAGAACTTCTTTCATGCTTGTGTGAAACTCTATCAGGTTAATAACAACTTTTCATATAGTGATTTCCTATTCCTTTATGGAATACTTACCTACTTGATAAACAAGGATGCAATAAAAGAAAATGATTTTATTGACCGTCTTCGTACATTAAGGAATCTTATTTGGAATTCTAATTCTGGTGAGATTCGTGGTGATGCTGAATACAGGACTTGATGATGACTGGTAACATTAACAAAGAACTGACGCATAAGTTTAATGGCATACAGGCAGACGAGGAAGTCGAGAAGAAACAGAAGAAACATGAAATTGACATAGAAACCCTTCATCGATTTGAGGATCATCCTCTGATTTACGGTTATGTGTCAGGATTGGGGTATGGCCACCTTGATTTGGCGGATACATTTCTTTCTTTGTTCGGTAGCAATCCAGAATTTGTTAAGATACATCGAGCAATGTTGGCTATTGGTGATTATACACAGAATGATTCCAGTCGTTACTATATGGGAAACCATAATAGAGCAACTTGGTCACAACTATTGCATAAAAGCCGTAATCGCAGTAACTTCGAAGAAAATACGATGTCTGTTCTTCGCTGCCTTCTTCAACGAGTTAAGGATGGAGAGACCTTGGATGCAATTATTAACAAATACATTTCTGAAAGAGAAGAAGCGCATGAACTCGATTGGCGTTATTACTTTGTAAAATATCCTGATATGTTGCGTGGTGCAGACGGTGAACTGACATGGGATGAGTCTAATGACTACATCTGCACTACACTTAATAAGCATCAATTCAACGGACAGCATTGGAATCCTTTCTTGAATGTAATATACCAGATTTTGTCTGACAAGTTGTTGGATAAAGATGGCAAAAAAATTATCGGGTTAGGAAACTATGGAGAAAATTTGAACATTCTAAAACCTATTTCTTCTTTAGCTGCAACAGGTACAGGCTTCATTTATTATCATCAAGATACTAACGAACCTTGGGATGTAGATCGGAATGAGTCTTCTATTGACAAAGTCAACAGAATTGCTTTCGCTATAGAGAAAGTAACGAAATTAGTTCAAGAGAATATGAATACATAATCTTATGAGATAATTTTGTCCCTCGACTATTTTCGACTATCTCGGGGGACAGATGGGGGACAAAATGGGTGATAATCTGCAAATATCGAAGTTAAAAGTCAAAAATCTGCAAAAGTGGGCGCAATTCTTAATGCTTGAAATTAAACGATTTACGAGCTTTGTTTGCAAATATTATGTTTTTCTTTGCAAAAAATCACTTGCCCACGCAGAATGTTTATTTTCCGACGCAGAAGTTTTGGAAGATGGATTGGAGGATGGCGTCGGTGGTGATTTGGCCGGTGATGGTGCCCAGATGATGGAGGCACTCGCGGATGTCCTGGCTGAGGAGGTCGCCGCTCAGTCCTTGACGCAGGCCGTCAAGGACTCGGCCAATGGCTTGGCCGGCGCGCACCAGGGCCTGGTAATGCCTGGCGTTGGTCACTATCACGGCATTGTCGTCGACTGTGGGCAGCGCGGCCACTTGCACAATGAGCTGCCGCAACCGGTTTACATCCGATTCATGGTGGGCACTGATGCTGATGGTGCGCACGCCATGGGGCAGCGACAGGGCGGGAGCGGCGGCAACGTCGGCTTTGTTGAACACCACAATGAGTTGCCGGCCGCGGCAGTGGGGCTCGATGAGCGTGGCGTAGTGCTGACTCACATCGGCCGCAGCAGTGTTGTCGACCACCCACAGCACAATCTGGGCCTGCTCCATCTTGGCATAGGAGCGCTCGATGCCCATCTGCTCGATGGTGTCGGCACTCTGGCGGATTCCGGCGGTGTCGATGAAGCGGAAAAGGATGCCCTGCACAGTGATGGTGTCCTCAATGACGTCGCGTGTGGTGCCATGGATGTCGCTCACCAGGGCGCGTTCGTCGCCCAGCAAGGCATTGAGCAACGACGACTTGCCGGCGTTGGTTGCTCCCACAATGGCCACAGGCACCCCGTTTTTGATGGCGTTTCCGGCTTGAAACGACTGTGCCAGTCCACTCACCACCGCCTGAATTTCACTGGCCAAAGCGGTAAGTTCGCCGCGGTCGGCAAAGGTGACATCTTCCTCGCTGAAATCGAGTTCCAACTCAATGAGCGACACAAACCGGAGCAGCCGGTCGCGCAGGTGCTGCAGCTCGCTGCTGAAACGGCCGCGCATCTGGTTCATGGCCACACGATGTGAAGCTGCGCTGTTGCTGGCGATGAGATCGGCCACCGCTTCGGCCTGGGAGAGATCGATGCGGCCATTGGCAAACGCCCGCCGTGTGAACTCGCCCGGCATGGCCAACCGGCAGCCCGCATCGATGAGCGTGCCTACCAGTTGTTGCTGAATCCACACCGAACCGTGGCAGGATAGTTCCAGCACATCCTCGCCGGTGAACGAGTGCGGTGCGCGGAACACGGTGAGCACCACTTCGTCGAGGATTTGCCCTGCGGTATCGGTGATTTTTCCCAAATGCACTGTGTGCGATGCCATGGCCGTGAGGTCGGCACCATTCCACCGGCTCGCCACAATGGGCAGAGCCTCTGGCCCGCTCACGCGCACCACGGCGATGCCGCCTGTTCCCTGCGGTGTGGAAATGGCGCAGATGGTGTCGGTGTTGAGATATTGAGTCATCGGCGGTAGTTGCGGCGATTATGGTTGCGGCCGGCATCACGGTCATAGTCGGGCCAGCGGTCGATGGCGTTTTGCAGCTCGGCAGCATTTTCCTTGCCATCTTCAACGGCGGCGAAGAAGTTGCATCCCGTGATACGCTCCACCTCGTCGATGCTCACAGCATGCTTGCGCCATGAGGTTGTGGCCGGCTCATTGTCAAAGACAAAGGCCACCCCATAGTTCTGGTCGGGTGCAAGCACCACTTTATAGAAGCGCTCGGGCACGGCAATGTCGTGATTCTTGCCCGTCTTCTCCATGTGGGGTGTGAGCACAGGCCCGGTGACGATGACCAGACGGCCGTATTTGCGCGCCCATTTCACATGGATGGCCTCTTCCATCTTGCGCCATTCGCCATTGTTCAGTTCATGGTCTTGCGGACAGATGTTGGTCAGATAAAAACAATCCTTCATGGCCTGCTTGTCCCAGCGCATGTCCATGGCCGGCGCCATGTGTCCTCGGTCGTAAGGGCACTCCTTGTATTCCCACCAGTCGGGGCAGCCCTTCACCTGTGGGTCGCGGTTGAACTGATAGTTCGAGCGTTGCTCGGCATCGGGTGCATCGGCCATGCTCATCTGGGTGGCAGTGATCTCGTAGGCCACGGCATTGGGGATGTGCAGCGTGGGGTTGAAGTAGACCGTCATGGCTTTGTACTGCACCTTCACATTGTCGGTGCCTCGTGGCAGCACCACCTGCAGCAGCGAGGCATTGCCCGTGCTGGCATAGTCCCGGCCCTCGGCATCGCCCCCCTGGCGCTGTGCCGTGCCCGGCATGGCGCTCATGAGCGAGTCTTGCACGCCCTGCTGCGCCGACTGCTGGCGGCAAGCGCCCATCATGAGCATCGTCACTGCCGCGCACATGATCAGTAATTGCTTTTTCATCGTGCTCATTACATTATATTTGATGCGCAAAGGTAATCATTTTACCCGACAGGGCAAAGCCTGCCCGGCACTGCTGTCCATCAATAGTGAAATAAAACTTGCAAGTTCGGCGGGATTGATGTAATTTTGTGGTGATGATTGAGGTGAAAAACATAGTCAAAACCTATGGCGACCTGCAGGTGTTGCGCGACGTGAGCGTAACCATCGGGCAGGGCGAGATTGTGTCGATTGTGGGGGCCAGCGGAGCCGGCAAGACCACCCTGCTCCAAATCATCGGCACGCTTGACCGCCCCGACAGCGGCAGCGTCCTCTACGACGGTGTGGACGTGCTGTCGCTCAAGGACAAGGCTTTGGCTCATTTTCGTAACCAAAACATCGGCTTCGTGTTCCAGTTCCACCAGTTGCTGCCCGAGTTCACCACACTTGAGAATGTGATGATACCGGCTCTCATCGGGGGTACCGACCACAATGCCGCCAGCCAGCGGGCACAGCAGTTGCTGCAATACATGGGCCTCACGGGCAGGCTTCACCACAAGCCGGCGCAGTTGTCGGGCGGTGAGCGCCAGCGAGTGGCCGTGGCGCGCGCCTTGGTCAACCGGCCTCAAGTAGTGCTGGCCGACGAGCCCAGCGGCAGTCTTGACACGCAGAATAAAGAAGAACTGCACCGGTTGTTCTTCGACCTGCGGAAAGAATTTAACCAAACCTTTGTCATTGTCACCCACGACGAAACCCTTGCCACCCGTGCCGACCGCACCCTGCGCATGAGCGACGGCGTGATTGTGAACGACGCCGAGTCATGACACGATGGGCGCACATATCCGTCATGGCCCTGGTGCTCACGATGGCATGGAGCTGCAGCAAGGATCGCGATATAGACCCCTCGCTCACCGACTATCGATACGATGTGGTGACCTATCTGGGAAGCACCGACAACGGAATGCGGCAACAATTTGAACTGGTGGGGCGCGGCGACAATCCCTCGGTGATACTCGAGGGCATTGTGGACATTCCCAAGGGCGTGCTGCCCAACCACCGCGTGCTGCTGCGCTACGACCTGGACGACCGCACATCACAAGCCACCCGCCGCAGCATCAAAGCCTACGGCTGCACCGCCATCATCAGCGATTCCATCCGCTACAACGCCCTGCCGCTGGCACGCTATCCCCGGCACGCCGTCAGGCTGCGCAGCCTGTGGCGCACCGGCGACTTTGTGAACCTGCACTGCCAAGTGGAATACACCGGGAAATCACGCCTTTTCTTCCTGATGATTGACAGTGCCACCATCGATGCCGACACCGTGCAGTGCTACCTCGTGCACGACCCGCGCACCGACAGCACCATGTGGTGGCGCGAATGCTACGCATCGTTTCACGTGGGCAACGTGTGGCGCCGCCCCGGCTGTCGCGCCCTGCGTGTACACATCACCGATGTCGTGGCGCCCGAAGTGCCCTGGCACGACATTGTGAAACCATAACTTGAATCATTTATTAACACCAAAATATTTTGAAAAATGGAAAATAACGAGAACAAAAAGAACCAAATACAAATCGAAGTACCCGCCGACGAGATGCAAGGCCGCTACAGCAACCTGGCCGTCATCACGCACGGACCCAACGACTTCTTCCTCGACATGATTCTCATGGGCCCCAACACACCCAAAGCCCGCGTGCAGAGCCGCATCATCATGACACCCGAGAATGCCAAGCAATTACTCATGGCCTTGCAGCAGAACATCCAGAAATACGAGATGACCTACGGCGAAATCAGGCCGCGCAACGCCGGCGGCGGCAATGGCCCCATCAACTTTCCCCTTCCCAAGGGACAAGCCTGACGAAAACGCCTTCATTCCATCACCCCCTTGACAGCGACACAATGAACCATCCTCTTTACATCTATAACACCCTCACACGGCGCAAAGAACAATTTGTGCCGCTCAACGAGCCGCACGTGGGCATGTACGTGTGCGGACCCACCGTCTATGGCGACCCCCACCTGGGCCACACCCGCCCGGCCATCACCTTCGATGTGCTCTTCCGCTACCTTCAACACCTGGGTTACAAAGTGCGCTATGTGCGCAACATCACCGATGTGGGGCACCTGGAACACGATGCCGACGAAGGCGAGGACAAAATTGCCAAGAAAGCACGGCTTGAGCAACTCGAGCCTATGGAAGTGGCACAATACTACACCCGCCGCTACCACGAGGCCATGAACCTGCTGGGCGTGCTGCCGCCCAGCATCGAGCCACAAGCCACAGGCCACATCATCGAGCAGCAGCAACTGGTGCAGGAAATCATCGACAACGGCTTTGCCTACGAGAGCAACGGAAGCGTCTATTTCGACATCGAGAAATACAACCGCGTGCACCGTTACGGCACGCTCTCGGGCCGCAACCTCGACGACGTGATAAACGCCAGCCGCGAGCTCGACGGCGTCGGCGAGAAGCACAATCAGGTGGACTTCGCGCTTTGGAAGAAGGCCCAGCCCGAGCACATCATGCGATGGCCATCGGCGTGGAGCGAGGGATTCCCGGGGTGGCACTGCGAGTGCACAGCCATGGGACGCAAATATCTGGGCAAGCACTTCGACATCCACGGCGGCGGCATGGACCTGGTGTTCCCGCACCATGAGTGCGAAATCGCACAAGCCGTGGCCAGCCAGGGCGATGAGATGGTGCACTACTGGATGCACAACAACATGATTACCATCAACGGCCAGAAGATGGGCAAGTCGCTGGGCAACTTCATCACACTCGAGCAGTTCTTCACCGGCAACCACGAGCTGCTCACCCAGCCTTACAGCCCCATGACCATCCGTTTCTTCATCCTCCAGGCCCACTACCGTGGCACCGTCGATTTCTCGAACGAGGCTCTTCAGGCTGCCGAGAAGGCCTACGAACGCATCTTCGACGGATGGCACCGGCTGCAGCAACTCAAAGCGGCCCATCAATCGACCGTCGATGTCACCACCCTGCCCCAGCGCTGTGCCGAAGCCATGAACGACGACCTGAACACCCCTGTGGTGATTGCCACGCTGTTCGATGCCTGCCGCATCATCAATCAGGTGAACGATGGCCATGCCACACTCACACAGGCCGACATCGACCTGCTGCAAGGCTTGTTCCAGACCTATCTCTTCGATGTGCTGGGAATGCGTGACGAGGCCGACGGCAATGCGCAAGGCGTGAACTTGGAGCCTTACCGGCGCGCAGTGGACCTACTGCTCGAAGTGCGCCGCCAGGCCAAGGCCAACAAGGACTGGGCCACCAGCGACCTGATTCGCGACCGGCTCAACGATGCCGGATTCGACGTGAAAGACACCAAAGACGGCTTCGAATGGAAGGTGCGCTGATTTCAGTCATCATCCCGGTTTTCAACGTTGAGCCCTATCTGCAGCAATGCGTGGAGAGCGTGCTCTCACAGACGTATCGCAATCTGGAGGTGCTGCTCATCGACGACGGGTCGACCGATGGCAGTGCCGCACTGTGCGACCAGTGGGCCGAGCGCGACAATCGGGTGAGAGTGGTTCACGAGAACAACCGCGGCCTGTCCGAAGCTCGGAACACGGCACTCAATCTCATGCGCGGCACGCACGTGATGATGGTCGACGGCGACGACTGGCTGCCGCACAATGCCGTGCTGCATCTGCTACAGACGCTCACCGACACCGGTGCCGACGTGGCCGTGGGCAGCTGGCTCATGGTGCCCGACGGGGTCACCCCCCAGCAGCCCGCCAGCACCGAATCAACTGAAGTGGTGATGTATAATCGTGATGAAGCCATCGACGAAGTGTTTTACCAGGGCGCTCTCACCAATTCGTCGTGCAGCAGGCTCTTCAAAGCCGAGGTTTTCAATGGCCTGCGGTACGAGCCGGGACTTCTCTACGAGGATTTAGCCATCACCTACGACCTCTTGCAGCGCATCACGCGCGTGGCCTATACCACGCAACTGGTCTATTATTACCGCCAACGTAAAGGCAGCATCACCTCCGAGTTCACCCCGGGACGGCTCGATGTGCTGAACATCATGGAATCGCTGGAGCAACGCGTGGCCGATGAAGCGCCACAGCACCTGCCTGCCGTGCGGTCGCGGCTGCTGAGCGCTTATTTCAACATGCTGCGGCTTGTACCGCTCTCCACCGCTTGGGGCCGGCAAGCGGCCGACCGGTGCTGGAAAGGCATCAAGCGATTGAGGCATGGCTGCCTCGCCGATGCCAGAGTGCGCACCAAGAATAAAATCGGGATTATCGTCTCATTGCTGGGGAAAAATGTGTTTTTGGCGCTGTTTGGCGGGAAAAAGCGGGAAAAAGACAGCTGAAACAATGTTTTACCGACAAAATCAGCCAATTGGTATATATTATTTGCACATTATTCTCCGATGATATATTTTTGCGTTGAATGAACAGGAACTCTTATTGAGTTTGTTCATTCGCACTCAATATACCATGATCATTTGGGTTTAGTTAAAAGTTTTTAGGCTTCAGAACACTGAAAAACATGTCAGCGGGAGACTGGGAAGTTTCCCGCTTTCTTTTTTCATTGAGCAGTGGACTTTATACCGAGGCAAGAGAGAATCCGGCAGCAGCCAGGTGCCGCCAGAAATCAGGATATGATTTCGACACCACGCCGGCATCCTCAATCACCAGGCCCGGATGCAGCAGCGCGGCAGCGGCGAAGGCCATGGCCATGCGGTGGTCGTGATAGGTGGAAATGCGCGGGGGCGTCGCTTCGGCGGCAACCGGCGAGCGGTTCCACGACAGTGTGTCGTTGCCTTCGATGGTGATGTCGCAACCCAACTTGCGCAACTCGAGGCGAAGCGCCTCGAGGCGGTCGGTCTCTTTGATGCGCAGTGAGCGCAGGCCGGTGATGCGGAACGGACGCCGTTGCAGGCACGCCACGACCACGATGGTTTGTGCCAAATCGGGCGTGTCGGTCAAGTCGGCATAATAGGGACAGTTGCACACCGGCACATGAGTGAGGTGCAATGCGCCGCGGGCATCAAACTCGCTGCGCACGCCCAGCGCACGAAACAGATTGCGCACCAGGCTGTCGCCCTGCAGGCTGTCTTCACGCAGGCCTTCGAGCACGATGTGGCAGTCGGGCGTTAAAGCTGCCAGGGCGTACCAATAGGATGCCGCCGACCAATCGGCCTCCACCACACAGTCGTGCATCACATAGCTGCCGGCAGGCACTCCGATGTGCGCACCGTCAATGACACACTGCACCCCGAACTCCTCCATCAAGCGGGATGTCATGTGGATATAGGGTCGCGAAATCACCTCGCCGGTCAAGTCTATTTCCCCGCCGCCCACGGTGGGAAGCAACATCATCAGCGCCGAAACATACTGTGAACTCACGTCACCGGGCAGCGTCAGCCGGGCGCCTTGCAAGTCCTGCCCCTCGATTTTCAACGGCGGAAATCCCTCCTGCCCCGCATAGGCAATAGCGGCTCCCATTTGCCTGAGAGCGTCCACCAGTATCTTGATGGGGCGCTGGCGCATGCGCGCCGTGCCGTCGAGCAGCACAGCCCGGCCTGCCCGTGAGGCGAAATAGGCGGCAAGAAAGCGCATGGCAGTGCCGGCGGCTCCCACATCGACCCGCGACTGGCACGACTCCAGGGCCTGCCGCATGGCAAGCGTGTCGTCGCAGACGGCCAAGTTGTGAATGGCCGCGCCCTCGCGGCCCGACAACGCCCGCATCAGCAACAGGCGGTTGCTGATGCTTTTGGACGGTGGCAACGCCACCGTTGTCACGATGGGTGCGTCAGGGGGGATAAGGCGAGTATTGTTCATGGCACAAAGGTAAAAAAAACAGTGCACACCAGCAAGAGAACCATTATCAACAAAACAGCAGGGGTGCCTCACCTTGCACAGTGCGAAGCACCCCTGCCGGAGTTTTTCTGAATGTAACGCGCAATTAGCGGCGTGCGGGAGCCTCGGGTTCGGCAGGAGCCACACCCACAGTCTCGATGTCGAAGATGAGCGCCTCGTTGGGGCCAATCACTTGCTCACCGGTCATGGGGTTGACTTGTCCGTCCTCGCCATAAGCCTGCTCGCTGGGAATCACCACACTCACTTTCTCACCGGGTTTCATGAGCTTAAGCATCTCGGCAAAGCCGGGCACCACTTGACGCATGTCGAAAACCACAGCGCTGTCGCGCGACGAATCGAATTCCTTGCCATCGATGTGGCGGCCGGTGTACTTGAGCAGCACTTTTTGGCCTTCTTTGAAAGTCTCGCCGGCACCTTCTTTGAGCACCTTGTAAGCGACACCGCTGGCCGTCTTGGTGTAGCCTTCCTTGAGCACCTTGTTCATGTGGGCCTCGCTGGCCTTACGGTTGTTCATGGCCTTGGGGTCGTTGGCCTTGCCCTCCTTCTCGGCGCGCTGCATGATATTCTGGAAGTCGGCCTGCAATTGCTGCAGGGTCTGCTCGTTCAAGGTCGAATCTTGATTGAGAGCTTTCTCAAAGTGCTTGATGAACAAAGCCTTGTCGAAGTTCACATTGTTCTTTGCCAGGCGCTGAATCTCACCGAGCAGTTGCATTCCGAAGCTCATACCGGTGACGTAGCTCTGAGCGGTGTCGCCATTAAGCATGTACTTCAGGCCTTTCATGAAAGCGGCCTTGTCGAGAGTCGAGTCGCGCTGCGACTGGAATTTAATGATACTGCCGGCGAAATCACCGAACATGGAAATGGCCGAGTCGCTCAGCGGAGTCGACTTCGTGGCACTCTTCTCGTTGCAACCCACGAGGCTCACTGCCACGAGCGCAACCATTGCGATAGAAAGAATTTTCTTCATTGTTTGAGTTTGTTGTGTATTGTTATTGATTTGGTTTTTTCGCTTTACTTGTTCACCTTGATGAGCTGGACGTCGAAGATGAGCGTGCTGTTAGGCTGGATGGGGCCTGTGCCATATTTGCCATAGGCCAGCTCCGAAGGAATGAACAGGCGAAAGGCAGCCCCTTCTTGCATCAGCTGCAATCCCTCGACCCAGCCGGGAATCACTTGCCCCACGGCAAAGGTGGCAGGCTCGCCGCGTTCCACCGAGCTGTCGAAGACCGTGCCGTCAATCAGCCGGCCGGTGTAGTGCACCGTCACCGAGTCGTCCTTGCCGGGACGCACGCCGGTACCCTCTTTCACCACCATGTACTGCAGGCCGCTGGGTGTGACATGGACACCGTCTTGCCGGGCATTCTGCTCCAGGAATTCCTTGCCCAGGCGTGCATTCTCATCGGCAGCGCCTTCCTCGAGGCGGGTGAAGTAGTCGGTCACCACCTGCTTGGCCTCGGCAAAGGTCATCTGCATCTCGGCACCTTCGTACACCGCTCGCAGTCCTGCGGCAAAATCCTCGATATTGAGCGTCTTCACGCCCGTTCCTTTGAAATTGTGGCCCATGCTCAGGCCCAGTGCGTAACTCAGTTTGTCCATTGCATTTTTAAATTTCTCGGCAAAGGTAGCGCATTTCTATCGTTATTGTTTCGTTTTTGTAATAAAAAATTATTAAATTTGACATTCATTCCATAATAAATTGCATCATGAGAAAGAAAATCGTCATTTCCACAGGTGCGGGAATCAGCGCCGAAAGTGGCATGAGCACCTATCGCGATGCCGGCGGGCTGTGGGACAACTACCCCGTGATGGAGGTTGCCAGCGACGAGGGTTTCGCACGCAACCCTGCACTCATCCACCAGTTTTACAGCAACCTGCGTACCAAAATGTCACAATCGGTCATGCCCAACGCCGCCCATCGCGGGCTGGTGGAGCTGGAGCGCGACTTCGATGTGCACGTCATCACGCAAAATGTCGACGACCTGCACGAGCGCGCCGGCAGCAGCCATGTGATTCACTTGCATGGCGAGCTGATGAAGGTGCGCTCCATGCGTCACCCCGAGCGCGTGTACACACTGCCCTGCGACCAGCTCACCGACAAGGGGCTGGTGACCACCGTCGACACACGCGACCCTTACGGCGACCCTGTGCGTCCGCACATCGTGTTTTTCGGTGAAGCCGTGCCCAACATGGAGCCCGCCGCACGGCTGGCCAGCCAGGCCGACGTGTTTGTCATCATCGGCACCTCGCTCGTGGTCTACCCGGCGGCGGCACTGCTGCAATATGTGCCCCACGGCGTGCCGGTCTACTACATCGACCCACGCCCGGCTGCCGTGCCGGCCTGGGTCAACGTGCTGGCCTGCAAAGCCACCGAGGGCGTGCCACGGCTCATCGAGATGCTCAGGAAATAGCACGACTTATCGTATTATATATATAATAACGGTGAGGGCTTTCGTAGGATTGAAAGCCCTCACCGCCTGTTTTGTCAGGTGACGGGTTATTTCACCAGCACTTTCTTGCCGTTGACAATGTAGATGCCGGCAGCGTCGATGCTGCGCAGGCGACGGCCCGACAAATCGTAAATCACATCGGGGCCGTTATTCTCGGCAGCCACGGGCGTCGGGGTTGTGCTCTCGCCCGAGAACCAGATGCTGTCGATGTCGGCAATCTGATAAGTTATCACGTCACCACTGCGCATGGTCACATTCATCTTCGTGGGGTGCTCGCCACAACCGTCACTGCGGCTGCCACAGCAAGCAGGGATAATAATTTTCTCATTTGTTTTGTCCTGATTCAGTAATAAACTTCTGACTTCTTTATTCACAGCCCGCATCGGCAGGGTCACAAATAATGAGGCAAAGATGACAAATTTATGCAATAATCTTGCATTTAAACAACAATTTTCAACCAAATTCACCAATCCGGCGACAAAAGGCAACAAAAAACACCGCCATCCTGGACGGAAGGCAGTGTTGATGTTATGGCTTGCGAAACCCTGTGGTTCAGAAAACCGGGCCACCGGCCGCAGCGGCACGGCGCACTTTCTCGGCGGCTTCTTCCAGCGTGGTGTTGCCGGCCTTCTCCACCTCGGGCTGAGCATCACCCTGGATGGGGATGTATTTGTCCGACGTACGCTTGAACGTGCCGGTGAAGCTCGAGAACTTCAGCGTGTTGTTGTCGTACATCCGGGCCTCGTCAAACTCCTCGCCGGTGGCGGCGTCTTGCAACACGAGCACGGCACCCTTGCGCACGCCCTTCAGGTTGGTCACCACACCGGTTCCATCCTTGAAGGTACCCACCACCTCATTGGTCTCCTCATTGACCTCCAGAGCCAGATAATCGGTCAGGATGCCGTTTCCGGTGTTCTCATAGGTGCCGGTGAAGCAGCGAGGCTGTGCCTTGGCGGCAACGGGAGCTTTGGCTTTCTTGTGAGCCTTCTTGGGCTGGGCCGAAACATTGCCCACGCCCAGCAGCAAAGCTGCAATCAAAAGGAATAATACTTTTTTCATTGTCGTAATGTTTTTTAATGAGTTGTTGTTACTGTTTTCTTTTTATCTATAGACTTTTCGTGTCACAAATGGTTTAACCCGATGATGAACGATTGCGGTTTAAAGATATTGCTCTCCAAACTTCGACTTCACCTCATTGACATAGAGTTTGATTTTCTGCTCCTCCTCGCGCGGAACGATGAGCAGCACATCGTCGGCGTCGGCAATGATAAAGTCGTTCAAGCCCGAGGCCACCACCACCTTGTCGCCCTCGACTGCCACAATGTTTCCCCGGCTGTTCACCATCAAGGCCTTGCAACGCTGCGTCACATTGCCGTCAACGTTTTTGGGCGAAATCTCGTAAAGCGAGCCCCAAGTGCCCAGGTCGCTCCACCCGATGTCAACGCACTCCACATACACGTTGGGTGCCTTTTCCATCACAGCAAAGTCGATAGAGATGCTGGGGCACGACGGAAAATTCTGCTCGATGAAGGCTTTCTCGCCCGGTGTGCCGTAGATTCCCATGCCGGGGTCGAGTTTCTGGGCGATGTCGGGCGCAAAGGAGCGTATCGACTCGATGATGCACTGCGCGCTCCAGAAAAACATGCCCGAATTCCAATAAAACTCTCCCGACTGCAGGAACACCTGTGCCAACTCTGCGTTAGGCTTCTCGGTGAACGTCTTCACTGCCGAAAAGTTACCGCCCACATGGTCGCCCACCTGGATGTAGCCATAACCCGTCTCGGGACGGTGGGGCTTGATGCCAAGGGTCAGGATGGCGTCGGTGCGCTCTATGAATTCGAAGGCTTTCAGCACGCTGTCCCTGAAGCGGTCGGCCTTGAGCACCAAGTGATCGCTGGGAGCCACCATAATCTGGGCCTCGGGGTCCAGGGCATGAATGTGATAGGCCGCCCAGGCGATGCAGGGCGCCGTGTTGCGTCGGCAGGGCTCCAGCAGGATTTGCTCGGGGCGCATGTCGGGAAATTGCTCACGGATGATGGGAGCATACTGCTCGTTGGTGAGCATGTAGATATTTTGTGGCTGCACGATACCCTCGATGCGGTCCACCGACATCTGCAGCAGGCTGCGGCCGGTGCCCAGAAAATCGAGAAATTGCTTGGGCTTGTCCTGACGGCTGTAAGGCCAGAAACGGCTTCCCACGCCGCCACACATGATGACGCAATAACGATGGTTGTTCATTGACTATGTTTTTGTTTTTCTTGTTAGTGGTTAATGGAGTCGATTACAAATATGTTTAATTAGTAGAAGAAGGTGTCACATCCGGTAAGCCGCGATGATGATGGCCACCAGCAAGCCGAGCAAGAGCAAAATCACCGTGTAGGCCACAGCCTGCATGCGCTTGCTGGCGCGGGGTTTAGGAAACAACGTCCCGAATGTTGCCGAATTAAATCGATAGGGCATGAACGGAATGTGGAAGCTTCCCTCCTCTTTCTCGCCGTCGGGGGCCTGCTCCTGGGCCGCGCTGCCGCTGTCGCGGGGCGGCTCGGCGCTCACCCGGGCATCGGGATGCGGCACAGCCGCGGGGGCTTGCCCACTCCACGACTGCAACTGCATGCCACACTGCGGGCAGTAGCGCATGCCCTCCTGAAGGCGGGTGCCACATGCCGGGCAATAGCGCATGGCCGGCGCGGCGGCAACGGCTTGTCGCCGGCGCTCGCGGGCCTCGCTGGCGGTGAGCGCGCCGTCGTTCACATCGTACACAGTGAGGCATTGCGGGCACACCACCACATTGCCGTGGAGAGCCAATTCCTCGTCACTCACTTGTGTCAATTTTCCGCATTGCGGGCAGCGCCTTTCCATGGTGTATCATTTGTTTCAGAAAGCAAAGATAATGATTTTCTTGCAACATGACGACAAAAACCGCAAAAAACGGTCACTGCTATGCCATAACCCACAGGCCGGGGCCGCTCATTTCTTGATGCGGGCCACTGGGAAGGTGAAATAGGTGTCGGGGAAAGGCTCGTCCTTGAGGGTGAAGTGCCACCACTCTTCGGGAATGGGCTTGAAACCATGGCGAAGCATGGCCGAGCGAAGCAGCATGCGGTGGGCAAACTGCTCGGCCGTGAGGCTGTCGGGGCGCAGATGGCGCTGGCTGGCCGGGTCACCGCCGAAGTCGGGATGGCTCTCCACGCCGAACCAGTCGAACGTGCCGCCCATGTCGAGCTCTTTGCCGGTGCGCATGTCGAACAGCGTGAGGTCAACCGTCGAGCCGCGCGAATGACCGCTTTTGGCAGCGATATATCCACGCGAGAACAGCTCGCTCTTGGGAACACGGGGATAGAAATAAGGTTTCATCAGCGTGTCGGCCACATCGGCCGCCCAGCGCACGAAATGGTTCACTGCCTTCTGAGGGCGATAAGCGTCATAAATCTTCAACCGGTAACCCCGGCTCATCACCTCGTCGCTCACAGCCCGCAGACTGTCGGCGGCGCGGCGCGTGAGCAGTGCCACGGGCTCCTCATATCCGTCCACGCGCGCGCCCACAAAATTATAGGTGCTGTAATAGCGCACCTCGAGTATGGCATCGGGCACTGCCTCGGCCAGCATGACAAACTGGCTATTGTCTTCCTCGGCGGGGGCAACAGCTTTGGTCCCCATGATGCCTGTTGACGTCTTGCAGCCAATCAGTGACGCAAGCAAGGCCACTGTAACAATCATCATATTACGTTTCATAGCTCCTCCGTTTGGTTTTTTATCTTTATACCATAACGCCTCAACACCCCGGATTATTGCAACACCAGGGAGCACTTAGACCAGATTGGCTCCCTCACGACTGCGGCACAAAAACCGAAACGCGACCGGTGTTTTCACTTTTTCGGGCGGTTTTGATGGCCGCTTGGAAAAATGTGTTAACTTTGCATCGGGCACTGACACCGATGGGGAGCAGTGAGAATAAAATACAGAAATCCAACCTGATATGACGCGCAATCATCAATCTACCGTTCAAAACGAACACGACTTGTGGTTTTTTCACACATTGTTAAAATCTCATTGGCTCATCGGCTGCATGATGGTGGCCGCGCTGACACTGGTGCCGGCTCTGAGCGGATGCTCAAGCCAACGCTCCGACCTGGACCCAGCGGCACTGCTGGTCGATGAATGGCATTACGACAAGCCTGTGGTGGAAGTGCGCGGCACCTCAGTCCTCGGGAAGCTGGGAAAGCCCTTGGCAAAAAGCAAGCTCAAAAAGAAGGTGAACGACGCTTTCAAGAAGCTCAAAATCGGCCAGCGCTGGCAATCGCTGCAACTCACGGCCGACGAGCGCTGGACGCTGCGCGTGGTGGGGCTGACCATCGGCGGCACCTACACCTTCAAGCCCGAGCAGGGCACACTCACGCTGCGCTGGCACGGCGTGCCCGTCACCATGCAGGCCCGCGTGGACAGCAAGCACCTGTATCTGATGGCCGACACCGACCGGCTGCTGCGCCTGCTGGCCTGGATAAGCGGGCTGAGCGACAGTGAAACGCTGCAAGCCATCGCCTTCCTCAACGAAAACTACGACGACGTGCACATAGGCTTCCAGCTCAAGCGCTGACGTCGCCACGAGCACACCTGGCTGCGCCCAAGTTACTTTCGCTCGGCATAAAAAATGAAAAACTGCGTTTCTCATTTTGTTCTGCGCACGTTTATTCGTAACGTTGGCTGCGCCCAAGTTACTTTCGCTCGGCATAAAAAATGAAAAACTGCGTTTCTCATTTTGTTCTGCGCTCGTTTATTCGTAACTTTGCCGGCCTAAATCATTAATTATTCTTTTTATGGAACAAATCACAATTGGCAAATACATTGAGCTGGCCTACGACATTTTCGTTGTGGCCGACGATGCCGACGCACTGGTCTACTCCTTCACAAGCGAGCACCCCGATTGCTTCGTCTTCGGCCATGACCCCAGCATGATTCAAGGCTTTTCCGACGGCATCGCCGGGCTGGAGCAGGGCGCTGAGTTCAACTTCACCCTGGAGCCCGACCAGGCGTTCGGGCCCAAGGACGAGAACCTGGTTATGAAGCTCGATAAGAGCATTTTTGAAATCGACGGAAAGTTTGACGCGGCCAAGGTCAAGCCCGGAGCGATGGTGCCCATGCAGACCGAAGAGGGTTACCGCATGGACGGGCTCGTGGTGGAAGTGGGCGACAAAGAGGTGACGCTCGACTTCAACCACCAGCTGGCCGGGGAGCGCGTGAAGTATGCCGGACGCGTGCTGCTGGTGCGCGATGCCACCCCCGAAGAGTTGGCCCCCAAGCACCACCACTGCGATTGTGGCTGCGACTGCGAGCACGACCACTGCCACGGATGCGAAGGCTGCAACTGAAGCCTCGCCCCACCGGAAGATAACAGAAAAGCATCTTCACATTGCGTGTGAAGATGCTTTTTTATTTAGTGCGATCGTGCGATGATTACTCGCCGTGGGCGCCACATGCGTCAGTCAAGAGCGTCGACCACGGCACAGATGCGGCCGAAGATGTCGTCGATGGCACCCAGCCCCTCAATGGCACGATACAGCCCTTGCTTCTGATAATAGTCGCGCAGCGGAGCCGTCTGGTTGTGGTACACATCCAGGCGGTTCTTCACCGTTTCAAGATTGTCGTCGGCACGGCCCGAGAGCTTGCCGCGCAGCAAAATGCGCTGCACCAGTTCCTCTTCAGGAACCTCCAGCCCCACCACGGCGGTGACACCGGTGCCACGCTCGGCCAGCATGGCATCGAGAGCTTGAGCCTGAGCAATGGTGCGGGGGAATCCGTCAAAAATCACACCCACCCGGGCCTGCTCGCGGTTGGCATCCAGCACATCGGCCAGGATGCTCACCATCAAGTCGTCAGGGATCAGCTGCCCCTTGTCGATATAGTCTTTTGCAATGGCTCCAAGCTCGGTGCCGCGCTTGATGTTGTCACGCAGCACATCGCCCGTCGAAATGTGGAAAAGTCGATACTTCTCAATCAGTTTGTCGCTCTGTGTTCCTTTGCCGGAGCCAGGCGCACCGAAAATGACGATATTCAACATAACGCTTCTGGAATAATTAAATAAGTATTGTTAGGTTTATGCAGTGAAATTTCAAAAGACAGGCCTCAGGCCTCGCCGCCCTCTTCCTTCTTGTCCTCCTTCAGAACATAGATGTCGCTCAGGTTGCGGGCCAGTTCGTCGATGTCGAGGCCATAGCCAATGATAAACTTGCTGGGAATCTCAAATCCCACATACTCCGGCTTGGGACCCACCGTGAGCGAAGCGGGCTTGAACAGCAGGGTGGCCATCTTCACATCCTTGGGATTGTGGGTGGCAAGCAAGTTGCGCAGTTCCTGGGCAGTGACACCGGTGTCCACAATGTCTTCCACAATAATCACGGTGCGGCCCTCGATGCTCTCGTTCAGGCCCATGATTTGCTTCACCGAGCCTGTCGACGACATCCCCTCGTACGACTTGAAGCGGATAAACGTGATTTCCGCATCGTGGATGTCGCATGCACGGAACAAGTCGGCAGCAAACATGAAAGCACCATTAAGCACACAAAGGAACAGAGGGTTCTCATCGCCGCAGTCACGCTTAATCTCCTGGGCCATGCGCTGCACCTGCTTGGCTATCTCCTCTCGTCTGATATAGGGCTCGAAAGTCAGCCCCTTGAAAGTAACTTCATCCATAGGGTAAGAAAAAATTTGCACAAAGTTATAAAAGTTTCATTTGACGAGCAAATTTAGACTCGGGTTTTGAACTATTTTGGTAGTTTTTTTCGATTTTGCTATTTATTGACATGAAAATATCGTAATTTTGCGAGTTAATTATTTTTACACCCACCCGAATTCACGATTGACCCATGAAAATATTCACTACCGACGGAATCAAGCACATCGTCGACAAGACCATCGACCGCGATGAATTGTCCATGCTCACACTCATGGAGCGAGCGGCGGCAGCGGTGACCTACGAGCTGGTGTCGCTCTGGAGAGCCACCAAGCGATTTGTCATCTTTGCCGGACCCGGCGACAACGGAGGCGATGCGCTGGCAGTGGCCCGCATGCTTTGGGAGCAGGGCTACCGCCCGGAGATTTATCTGTTCAACATCCGCTCGGCACACCTGTCGATGTGCTGCGCCACCAACCGCGACAGGCTCATCCCGCTTGCCGGCGACAACTTTGTGGAAGTCACCGACACTTTCGAGCCGCCCGAACTGGGCCCCGACGATGTGGTCATCGATGGCCTGTTCGGCTCAGGACTGCGCAACCCGCTGCGCGGCGGATACACGGCACTGGTGCAATACATCAACAACAGCGATGCCTATGTCGTGTCGATCGACGTGCCGTCGGGGCTGTTCGGCGAGTGGAACACGGGGAGCGACCACCGGAACATCGTGCGGGCCGACCTCACGCTCACCTATCAGTTCAAGCGGCTCTCGTTCTTCTTTGCCGAGAACGCCGAATTCATCGGCCAATGCAAGGTTCTCGACATGGAGATGAACCTCGAGGCCATTGCCCAGACGCCCACCGACTATTATCTGGTGGAACGCGACGACGTCAAGGCGGCATTGCGACCGCGCGACGAGTTTGTCAACAAATACGACAACGGCAGCATCATGCTGGTGGCCGGCAGCTATGGAATGATGGGAGCGGCTGTGCTGGCCGCCAAGGGCGCGCTCCGGGCCGGAGCCGGACTGGTGACCGTGCATGCACCCCGATGCGGCTATGCCGTGATGCAGACAGCCGTGCCCGAAGCCCTCTTCGAGCCCGACCGCAACGAGATTTTCACCACGGGCATCGACTCGCGGCGGCGTCACAGTGTGGTGGCCCTGGGGCCCGGCATGGGCACCAGCGATGAAACCATCGACGCGCTCGACACCTTCTTGAAGACTTTCCGGTCACCGTGCCTGCTCGACGCCGACGCGCTCAACTGCATCGCCCGCCGGCCCATGCTGCTGCGCAGCATCCCCAAGGGCTCGGTCATCACACCGCACGCCGGCGAATTCGACCGGCTCTTCGGCGAGCATGTCACCGACGAGGAACGCTTGCGCAAGGCCATCGACGTGTCGCGGCTCTACGAAATCACCATCGTGCTCAAGGGCCACTACACCACCACCGTGCGCCCCGACGGGAAAATCTACATCAACAGCAGCGGCAACGCCGGCATGGCCACCGCCGGAAGCGGCGACGTGCTCACCGGGGTTATCGCCGCCCTCATCGCGCAAGGCTATGCCCCCGACTGGAGCGTGGTGCTGGGCGTGTACCTGCACGGCTACGCCGGCGACCTGGCCGAGCAAGAACATGGCGAAATGGGCCTCATGGCCGGCGATATCGCCAACAACATGGGCCGAGCCATCCGCAACATTATGTCTTAAAAAACGGCGGATTTAACAATTCGAAAGTATAATTACCTATTATTGTGAGTCTCAACTATTGACAATCAAGAAAAAAGACTTAATTTTGCAACAAGTTTTTTCATAGGATTAGATTTTTAAGGTTTAAAGTGTGCAGCTGTTGTGAAACAGTTGCACATTTTTTATAATGCTGGCTGCCGCCCAAGTTACTCTCACTCGGCATAGAAATGAAAAACTGCGTTTCTCATTTTGCTCTGCGCTCGTTTATTCGTAACGTTGGCTGCCGCCCAAGTTACTCTCACTCGGCATAGAAATGAAAAACTGCGTTTCTCATTTTGCTCTGCGCTCGTTTATTCGTAACTTTGCACTCCTGAACCATGACACGATTTGAACTGAACATACTGGGCTGCGGCTCGGCCACATCCACCCTGCGGCATCTGCCGTCGTGCCAAGTGCTGAACGTGCGCGACCACCTGATGATGATTGATTGCGGCGAAGGGGCGCAACTGGAGATGAGGCGCCAGCGCCTCAAGTTCTCACGCCTGACGCACATTTTCCTGAGCCATCTTCACGGCGACCACTGCTTCGGGCTGCCGGGATTGCTGTCGACACTGGCGCTGCTGGGCAAGAGCGGCACACTCACCATCCACACCTTTGCCGACGGCAAGGAACAATTTGGCCGCATGCTCGACTACTTTTGCCGCGAGATGCCCTTCACCGTGGAATGGGACGTCATCGGCACGCGCACGGCCATCGTCCACGAGGACAACGCCATCAAGGTGACCGCCTTCCCCCTGCGGCACCGCGTGCCGGCTGTGGGGTTCAGATTTGATGAAAAGCCCAAGCTCCGGCACATCAAGCCCGAGGCCGTGCAGCGCTGGCAGGTGCCACACCACGCCATGAACTCACTGCGCCAGGGAAGTGACTACATCACCCCCGACGGGCACACCGTGCCCAATGCCGAGCTCACACTGCCGCCCGACCCCTGCCGCAGCTACGCCTACGCCAGCGACACCATGCCATCGCGCCGTGTGGTGCATGCCGTGGAAGGCGTCGACTGGCTCTATCACGAGGCCACCTACGCCCAAGACTGCGCGCGCCAGGCCCATGCGCGCTATCACAGCACCGCCCGCGACGCCGCCACGGTGGCCCGCGACGCAGGAGTGGGCCAGCTCATCATCGGGCATTTCTCTAATCGCTACGACGACGAGACCCCGCTGCTGCGCGAGGCACAGGAGGTGTTCCCGGCCACACGGCTGGCCGCCGAGGGCCTGGTGGTGGACCTGAACCACGACTGACATCCACCGCCCGGAGCCGTTTTCTGCCCATTCTCAGTGAGCGGCGAAATGATAAAATGTGTTTAAATTTTCATTTTTTGTGCGCTCGAAAGACAAAAAAACGCAACGAGGCAGCAATTTGTGGAAATTTTTCTTTAATATTTAAATAATAATTGTTTCCTTTGCAGTCGCAATACAAAAAATAAGACAAATATTATTAATAACTTAAAATTTACGACTATGTCAGAAATTACAGAAAGAGTGACATCTATTATCGTTGACAAACTGGGTGTGAGTGAATCAGAAGTGACCCCCGAAGCTACTTTTGCACAGGATCTGGGCGCCGACTCGCTCGACACGGTGGAACTGATTATGGAGTTCGAGAAGGAGTTCGACATCCAAATTCCCGACACCGAGGCCGAAGGCATTCAGACCGTTGGCGACGCCATCAAATACATTGAGAACGCCAAGGCTGCCGAGTAAATCCAGCTTTTCCTTAATATCACCCTAATCACTACACTATGGAATTAAAGAGAGTAGTGGTAACAGGTCTGGGGGCCATCACTCCGCTGGGGCTCGACGTTGAGACCACGTGGTCTAACGCCCTCAAGGGAGTGAGCGGTGCCGGGCCTATTACACATTTCGACGCATCGCTGTTCAAGACCCAGTTCGCCTGCGAGGTGAAGGGTTTTGACCCCACTATGTGTCTTGTCGACCCCGAGGACCGACGAGAGCTCAAAGATGTGAAGCGCACCGACCTCTACACGCAGTATGCGTTGGCCAGCGCGCGGCAAGCCATCATCGACTCGAATCTTACGGCCGAAGGGGTGGACCGCGACGAAGTGGGCGTGATTTTCGGGTCGGGTATCGGCGGACTGCACACCTTCGAGGAGCAGGCAGGCTATTACGCCATCCACGAGGCCGACGGCCCCAAATACAGCCCGTTCTTCATCCCCACGATGATTGCCGACATCGCTGCCGGACACATCTCGATGAAGTATGGATTCCGCGGCCCCAACTTCGGTGTGGTGTCGGCTTGTGCCACCTCGACCAACGCCTTGATTGACGCGTTCAATTATGTGCGCTTGGGCAAGGCCACGGCCATCGTCACCGGCGGTGCCGAGGCACCCATCTTCCCGGCTGGCGTGGGCGGCTTCAACTCCATGCACGCCTTGTCGACCCGCAACGACGACCCGCTCACGGCATCGCGTCCGTTCAGCGCGTCGCGCGACGGTTTTGTCATCGGCGAGGGCGCTGTGTGCCTCATCTTCGAAGAACTGGAGCACGCTCTGGCCCGCGGTGCCAAAATCTATGGCGAGGTCATCGGCGGCGGCATGAGCGCCGACGCTTACCACATCACGGCCACCCACCCCGAGGGACTGGGCGCCAAGCTCGTGATGCAACGCGCCATCAAGGATGCCGGCATCAAACCCGAGGACGTGGACTATGTGAACGTGCACGGCACCTCCACGCCCGTGGGCGACCCCAGCGAGGCCAAGGCCATTGCCGATGTCTTCGGCGAGCACGCCTATCAGATGAGCATCAGCTCCACCAAGTCCATGACCGGACACATGCTGGGTGCCACCGGCGCCATGGAGGCTTTGTTCTGCATCAAGGCTTGCCAGGACGGCATCATCCCGCCCACTATCAACCACGCCGAAGGCGATGAAGACGAGCAAATCGACTACAAGATGGACTTCACCTTCAACCAGGCTAAGAAACGCGATGTCAACATCGCATTGTCCAACACCTTTGGCTTTGGCGGTCACAACGCCAGCATCGTGGTCAAGAAATATGCCGAATAATCGCCGCCATAGCTCCTCACAACAGTAGTTCCGGACTATGGTTCCCAGCGATGTCATATCACTCATAAAGCTCCTTTTCGTCAAGGATAAGGAGCTTTATGTTTTTATTCATCGAATCACGGGATTCTACCCGCGGCGCATCGACCTGTATCAGCTGGCCTTTGTGCACCGCAGCAAGCCGGTGCAGCTGCCCGACGGGCACTGGGCCAACAACGAGCGCCTGGAGTTCCTGGGCGACGCCGTGCTCGACCTGGTGGTGGCCGACTACCTCTACAACCGCTATCCCACCAAGCACGAAGGCTTCCTCACCTCCACGCGCGCCAAGATTGTGCAGCGCGAGAGCCTGAACCGCGTGGGACGCTCGCTGCACATCGACACCCACGTCAGGGCATCGTCGCACTCATCGTCACACAACTCCTACATCAATGGCAACGCCGTCGAGGCGCTGGTGGGCGCCATCTATCTCGACCGCGGCTACCATGCATGCAAGCAATTCATCGAGCAACGCATCATCCGCGACCACTTCGACATCAATGCTCTGGTCAACACCGAGCAGAACTACAAGTCGCGCCTGATTGAATGGACGCAGAAATTCAGGGTCACTATCGAGTTCGAACTTGTCGACACCTACAACGACCGCGACAACAACGCCGTGTTCAAGACGGCGGTGATGCTGGGAGGCATCTATGCCGCCGACGCCATCGGCTACAGCAAGAAGGAGTCGCACCAGGGTGCCTCGCGCAAGGCGTTTGAGCGCATCAAGACCGACGCGCTCTTCCGCGAGCAGGTGCTCTCCACCACAGCACCGGCAGCCGACGACACACCGCCTCAATTATAACGCAAGGCCCACCGAAAGCCATAGCCGGCCCGGCTGCAAAAATTAGTAAAATAGTGCAAATTTAGGTGTAATCGCGCCGATTGTGCCTGATTTTTATTATTTTCGCACCTTGGAAACTAACTTTTCAGCTATCAATGAAACCCATCACCAACATATTGCTGGCCCTTGCGCTCATCTGCTATGCTTTCCTGCCATTCTACAACATATCGTTTCAGGGAAGCATCACGGGATTTGAGTTCACCGCCGGCACCATTTCTCAGCATTTCGGCGCTTTCAGCCTGCTCAAAGGGCTGTTTCCTTTCATCGCCTGTTTCCTGGCCATCGGGCTTAACTGCCTCAAGAAAAACTGGTGGGCCGTGGGCTCCATCGTGCTGATTGCACTGTGCATCGCGTTTTTTGTGCGTGTGGGCCAAACCTACGACATCGCGTTGCTCCATGCTCCCGAAGTGACTCCCGCCGACGACCTGGGACAGGGATTCTCGGTGCTGGGCATGGGCGTCGGCTACAAACTGAGCGTGGGCGTGCTGCTGCTGGCGCTCGTCTCGAGCATCTTGTCGCTGCTCCCCTTTGAATTCAACCACACCATCGAGCAGGCCGTGGACGGCACCATCGACCGCGGCATCGAGGGTGGCCGCCGGCAGTTCCAGGCCATCGAGCACAGCGTGCGCGATGAGTGGAACAAGCACACGCACAAGGCCGCCGGCCCCGTCAAGCCCGACGAGCCGGCCAAGCCCCAGCCGCCCGCCGACCCTGCCGACCACTCACGCTTCATGCCCAAGTGACCCCCACCCCGCCATGCCTGCCATCATCGACCGCCAGGACGAGCATGTGCGCCGCTTCGCCATCGAGGTGATGGCGCAGTTGCCCTATGAGCCCAACGACGACCAGCTGGTTTTCATCGTGGCCATGGGACGCTTTGTGTTCACCCGCACCGAGCGGGCTTTGCTCGTGCTCAACGGATATGCCGGAACGGGCAAGACATCGCTCACCGGTGCCATCGTCAAGGTGCTCACATCGTGGCACCATCGGTGCGTGCTGCTGGCACCCACCGGCCGGGCGGCACACATTTTCACCGAATACTCGGGCCACACGGCCTACACCATCCACCGCAAGATTTACCGGCAGCACAGTTACGGCAGCGACACCTTCGGGCTGGCCGAGAACAAGCACATCGACACGCTGTTTATCGTGGACGAAGCATCGATGATAGCCTCCAACACCGCCGACGGCGCCACGCTCTTCGGCACCGGACGGCTTCTCGACGACCTCATCACCTATGTCTACAGCGGCCAGGGATGCCGGCTGCTGCTCATGGGCGACGGCGCGCAGCTGCCGCCCGTGGGGCAAACGTCCAGCCCGGCGCTCGATGTGGCGCTGCTGCAGGGTTATGGGCTGAACGTGGGGCAGGTGACCCTGCGGCAAGTGGCACGGCAAGCTCAGCAGTCGGGCATTTTGTTCAACGCCACGCTATTGCGCCAAGCCATGGAGCACGACGTGCTCACTGCACCGCAGCTGCAACTCGACGGCTGGCCCGACATTGAAGCCACCACGGGCGAATGGCTCATGGAAACGCTCAGCGACTGCTACGACCGCGACGGCATGGAGCAGACCATCGTGGTGACACGCAGCAACCGCCGGGCCTCGATGTTCAACACCGGCATTCGCAACCGCATCCTCTACCGCGAGGAACTGCTCGTGCCGGGCGACATGCTCATCGTGGCCAAGAACAACTACCACTGGGCACAGGACTACGAGCAAATGGACTTCGTGGCCAACGGCGACGTGTGCCGCATCACCCGCGTTTGGAGCGACGCCGAAGCGCGCTACGGGCTGCAGTTTGCCAATGTCACAGTCGTTTTCCCCGACCACGACAACCTGGAGATGGATGTGAAAATCGTGCTCGACACGCTCTTGTCCGACTCGCCCGCCCTCTCCCGGCAGCAGAGCGAACAGCTCTTCAACGAAGTCATGGCCGAGCTGCCCGGCGACAAGCGCAGCCGCTACAAGGCACTGAAAGAACACCCTTATTACAACGCCCTGCAGGTGAAATTCGCCTACGCCGTCACGTGCCACAAGGCGCAAGGCGGGCAATGGCGCAACGTCTTTGTCGACATGGGAGCCATCATGCCCGACGCCATGGAAACACTGGACTATCACCGCTGGCTCTACACAGCCCTGACCCGCGCCACCAGTCACGTCTACCTCATCGGGTGAGTCGGCATTCCCAGTACATTCCCATAAAAACGGAGCCCCATAGGGGGCTGCTGCGATTTGGTCACAAAAAAAAGCCCCGACCTGAGTCGGGACTTTTTGCGGAGTGACCGAGATTCTTTCTCCGCTGCGCTGCGAAAGCGACTGCGTCGGTCTCGAACTCGCAGTTCTCATCTCGGTCACAAAAAAAGCCCCGAGCAAAGTCGGGACTTTTTTTTGCGGAGTGACCGAGATTCGAACTCGGGATACGCTTTTGACGTATACACGCTTTCCAGGCGTGCCTCTTCAGCCACTCGAGCATCACTCCATTGCCTAAAAGCGGGGCAAAGTTACAAAAATGATTGCCAAACGGCAACAAAAAACGCGATTTTCTTCGGTTTTGCCCAAATTGTGGTGTGTTTCATCGGATTTTGTGACCGAGTTTGGCGAATATTTGCTAAATTTGTAGGTTGCAAGAAATACCAAAACAAAAACAAGATAATATGAAACACTTATCCACCCTACTCACCCTGCTGATGCTGTGTGCCGGCGTGTGCCGAGCCGAAACGTCGACGCTGACGTTTACCGCGGCCTGTGGCGGCAGCGGCACAGCCGATGACGGCGTGGCATGGACGGTGACCAGCGATGCCGACGAGTCGACTTTCGATAGCAGTAGAGGCATCCACTACGGCACCAGCAAAAAAGCCGTGAGTCACCTCACGCTCACCACGAGCGGCATCAGCGGCACCATCACACAAATCAAGGTCAATGCCGCAGGGGCCTCGGACACCTCGGCAAAGCTCAACGTCACCGTGGGCGGAAAGGCCTTTGGCTCGGAGCAATCGCTGACAGTCACCGCCACCGAGTACACCCTCACCGGCAGTGCCAGCGGCACGATTGTGGTGACCCTGTCGCAGACGAGCGCCCAAAGGGCTTTGTACGTGAAATCCATCGCAGTGACTTACAGCACCTCGGGGAGTGGCGGTGGCGGCGACGACCCGATTGACGACCCCACGGGCGATGGCACCTATGAGTTGGTGACCAACGCCAGCACGCTGGCCGATGGCGACCTGATTATCATCACCAGCAGCAAGAACAACGGCGACGCCTTCGCCATGGGGCCACAGACCAACGCCAACTACCGCGACCAAGCACCCATCACCATCACCGACGAGACAACAATTCCCGGCAGCGGTGTACAAATCCTCACTCTGGAGGGAGCCACCGGCGCATGGTACTTCAACACCGGCAATGGTTACCTATACGCCTCATCCAGCAGCAACAACAACCTGGGCACCAAAACCACCACGGACAACAATGCAAAAGCCTCCATTTCAATCAACAGCAATACACATGAGGCTACTATTGTTTTCCAAGGCAACAACTCGCGCAATAATATCCGTTATAATGCGCAAAACACTCGCTTCTCTTGCTATGGCAGCAATTCCACGATGCCGCTGGTGTATATTTTCCGCAAGAAAACTGAGCAGCCGCTGACCACCGTGACGGGTTTGAGCGAGCTCAAGCAGCAGGAGCCGGGCACCACGGTGCGCCTGTCGCTGCCCGACGACTGCAACGCCCGTGTGCTGACTGTGCACGGCACCGACACTTATGTGCGCGACAACTCGGGTGCCATCCTTTTCCACGGCGATATGCTTCCCACGCGCAACTTGAAATACAACCAGCACTTGGCCGGATGGATAGTGGGCAAATACAGCGTTAACGAAACCACAGGCCTGCCCCAGTTCGAGCCGGTGGAGGGAAAGACCAACACCGCGTTCCTGGTGATTGCCGACCCCGTGACCGAGGCGACTACCGAGGCAACAGCCATCAAGGCCGAGGAATACGACGACCACCTGGCCGACTGGGTGGCGGTGACTGATGTGCGAGTGGGTAATGGTGTGGCCATCACCGACGGACTGGAGAAAGGTTACACCACGCCCTACGACGGGGCGCTGGTCGACTTGAGCGCCATCGTGGCCGGCACGGCCATCGACGGCAAAGACACCTACTTCCCGCTGGAGCAGAACGGCTTGGCCGATGTCACCTATGTGGTGGATGCCAAGCAGGAGTTTGTGAAACCCGACACCGACCTGAACAATGTGGCCGTGCGCTACAAACGCACTTTCGCCGCCAACGTGTGGACACCGCTCACCCTGCCGTTCGACCTCGATGACTTCGACGGCAAGGTGATGGAATTCAGCGGCCTGGAGCAGGGAGAGCCTGTCACCGGCCCCATGAGCGGCTCGCTGTACGCAGCCGGCAACATGCTTTTCACCCAGGCATCCGGTATCGAGGCAGGAAAGCCCTATCTGGTGAAGCCCAACAACGACATCACCGTGATGACCTTCGGGGCCACCACCCTGAGCAGCGCCGAGCCGCAACGCATCACGCACACCATTGCCGGCACGCGGGCCAACGGCCCCAAGCGCATCGGCCAAGTGGGTGAATACGATGAGTACTCATTCGTGGGTGTGTATACCCCCACCACCCTGAGCACCGACCGCTCGCAGCGTTTCATGAACGAGGCCGGCGGCGTGGACTGGGTGAATGGCTCAAGCGTCAACGTGGACGGCACCACAGCCTACTTTGAGGTGCCCGGCACACAGGGCGTGCATCTGAAATTCGCCGACGACACCAGCGAGCCCATCATCACCGTGGTCGACGACCTCACGCGCGACAGCATGGTGCAGCGTCCCACAGGCATCTACAACCTGCTGGGTGTGAAGATGCACCAGCCGTGGAGCGACCTGCCCCGCGGCATCTACATCGTGAACGGAAAGAAAGTTGTTAAATAACGATAGGAGGACGAGCAATGAAAAAGTTAGCATTACTGAGCCTCCTCGTTATGGTGGCAACCGTGAACGCCATGGCCTCCGAACCCGTGTCGATGACCATCACACTGAAAAACGGCGTTGTCAAGACCTACGATGCCGATGGCATGGATAGCGTGCGCTACGTGGGCGGAGCCTTTGGTTCGGCCGACGGCGTGGGTCTGAAAATCTACCTCAAGAACAGCGACCAAAGCGTCGACTACCTCTACTCGCAGATTGAGAGCATCACCACCACCGTGGAGCTGACCAAACCTGAGATTTCGCCGGCCGGAGGCACCATCAGCAGCGCCCAGCAGGTAACCATCACCGGCACAAGCGGCAGCACGATTTACTACACCACCGACGGCACCGACCCTGCCACGTCGGCCACACGCATGAGCGGCCCCAGTCCGGTGACACTGACGGTGAGCAGCAGCCTGACGTTGCACGCCGTGAGCGTGTTCGGCGACCAAGTGAGCGACGAGGCCTCGGCCACGTTCACCATGAGCGCTACCTTCGACAACAACGTGAACCGCAACAGCCTCATCAGCGGCTGGCGCTCGAAGTGCAACGAGTCGTGGAGGCTTGAGTTCCCGCACCTGAGCGAGAGCGACAACAACGCATGGTCGGTGAAGAGCACCAGCAACTATGGCATCACCTACTCCATCGAGTGGGACAACAGCAAAGTGGCCAATCGCTGGTCGTGCTACGAGATGCATGCCGGCAACATGGCGCAAAACGTAGAGCGCACCAACAATTTTGCCGCCGACCCCGACATTTCCAACAGCCCCGGAAAAAACGATTACTCGGGCAGCGGGTTCTCACGCGGCCACCTTTGTCCCAGCGCCGACCGCCTGTGCTCAACAGAACAAAACGACCAAACATTCTACATGACCAACATGCAACCCCAGTGGCAAAATCATAATGGTGTGCTGTGGGCGAATCTGGAAGCCAAAATCCGTGTGTGGGGACAGGCATGCGACACGCTGTATGTCGTGAAAGCGGCCACCATCGACAACGTGAAGCTCAACGGCACCACATCGCAGGGCGTGTATGACCAATTGTGCAACAACCGGTTCTTGGTGCCCAAATACTTCTACATGGCTCTTCTTGCCTACAACAAATCGACCGGCACCTACCAGGCGATGGGATTGTGGACCATTCACCAAGACGTGTCGGACAAGAACAAAAACTATGGCGACTACGCCATCAGCATCGACGAATTGGAGGCACGCACGGGCATCGACTTCTTCTGTAACTTGCCCGACGACATAGAAGCGACGGTGGAAGCGACGTTTGATTTAAATTACTGGGGCATCACCACCTCCAATTAGCACCACTATGGAATTCCGCACCACCATAAAAACGGCCGAGAACCGAGGCTTGATTCACCACAGCGACGCTGTGATGCTGCTGGGGTCGTGCTTCAGCGACAACATCGGCGCCAAAATGCGTGGTGCCATGATGCGGGTGGACGTGAACCCTTTCGGCACCATCTACAACCCCATGAGCATCGCAGCCAGCATGGAGCGGCTCATCAGTGCCGAGCCGGTGGCAGGCATCGACCTGTTTGAGCAGAACGGCGTGTGGAACAGCTATGCCTTCCACTCACGATTCTCGCTGCCCGACAAGCAGGCCACCCTGGGCCGCATGAACCGACGCATCGCCGAGGCGCACCGGCATCTGGCCGAGGCCCAGGTGCTGGTCGTCACGCTGGGCACGGCCATGGTCTACCGGCGTCTCGACAATGGCCGGGTGGTGAGCAACTGCCACAAGGTGCAGCAGTACCAATTCCTGCGTGAGATGGCCACCGTGCCCGACATCACCACCACCCTGACCGACGCGCTGGAACGATTGTGGCGCTTCAACCCAGCGGTGCGCGTGATTTTCACCGTGAGCCCCATCCGCCACATTGCCGACGGGCTGGAGGTGAACTCGCTGAGCAAGGCCACGCTGCGGGTGGCGGTGAACAACGTGCTCGCCCGGGCCAACGCCCGGCAGCCGCGGGTGGACTATTTCCCGGCCTACGAAATCGTGATGGACGACCTGCGCGACTACCGCTTCTACACCCCCGACATGGTTCACCCCAGCGACGTGGCGGTGGAATACATTTGGCAGCAGTTCCAGGCCACCTACCTCGACGACCGCAGTGCACAGGCCGTGGCACGCTGCGAGCGTGTGAACAAGCGGCTGCAGCACCGCCCCATGAGTGCCAGCCCCGAGCAGGTGGAGCGCTTCAATGCCGACACGCGCCATGTGCTGCGCAACCTAATAAAAGAATACCCCTATCTTGACGAAATACTACGCGACAAGATACAATAAACATGATTTATCATCTCTAAAAATGAAATACTCTATACTGGAAATTGCCGAGGTGCTGCATTGCGACAGCAGGCTCATCGACGAGGAGTCGCTGGTGAGCCAGCTGCTCACCGACTCACGCTCGCTGTCCAACCCCGACGAGACCCTGTTCTTCGCACTGCACACCCCAAATGACGATGGTCACAACTACATTGCCGGGCTCTATGAGCGGGGCGTGCGCAACTTTGTGGTGGAGCGTGACTATGCGACCTCGCTGGTGCTGCTCAGCGCCAACTTTCTGATAGTGGACAACACCCTCGACGCACTGCAGTCACTGGCCACCTTCCACCGGCGCCGATTCCGCGACATCCCGGTGATAGGCATCACCGGAAGCCGCGGCAAGACCACCGTCAAAGAATGGCTCTACCAGCTGCTCAAGGACGATTACCACATCGTGCGCTCACCACGCAGCTACAATTCGCAAATCGGGGTGCCGCTCTCGCTGTGGGACATCGATGTGGACACCACGCTGGCCATCATCGAGGCGGGAATCTCCACCACCGGCGAAATGGACAATCTGCAGGCCATGATACGGCCCACCATAGGCGTCATCACCAATCTTGGGGCCGAGCACAACGAAGGCTTTGCATCGATGAAAGAGAAAGCCTCCGAGAAAGCCAAAATCCTCACCAGCTGCGAGTGTGTGGTCTATCCGGCCGACGACACGCTGGTGCGTGCCACCATCAAGCCCCTGCTCGACGAGGACGTGGTTCATGAGGTGGCGTGGTCGCTCATCCTGCCCGGCGCGCCGCTGGCCGTCACAAGCGTCACCCGCGTGAACGACAGCACTGCCATCACCTACCGCTACGACGGCGAGGAGCACCGGTTCAGCGTGCCCTTCCCCGGTGAGCGCGACATCGAGAATGTCATCACCTGCCTGGCGGTGATGCTCTATCTGAACGTGGAGCACAGCGAGATTGAGCGGCGCATGGCCCGGCTCACACCCGTGGGAACCCGGCTCGATGTGATTGAAGGGGTGAACAACTGCACCATCATCGCCGACGGATACACCAGCGATTACAACTCGCTCACACCGGCCATCGACTTCATGACACGGCGCTCGGGAGCCGGAAAAACCACCGTGATTCTGAGCGACCTGGCTGCCGACTCCTTCACCCCCGACGAGCGCTACATCCGCGTGAGCGAGTGGCTTAAAAACAAGAACGTGGGCCGCTTGCTGGGCATCGGTCCCGACATGTGCCGCCACGGCCACTACTTCGATAGCCTTCCCTACACTCGTTTCTTCGAGAGCACCACGCAGTTCCTTGAACTCATGGCTCAAGGCGACTTTGAAGACGAGACGGTGCTGGTGAAGGGGGCACCGGAGTTTCACTTCGAGCAAATCGTGGACCTGCTCGAAGCCAAGCAGCACCAAACGGTGGAGGAAGTGGACCTGAACGCGCTGGCTCACAATTTCAAATTCTTCAAGTCATTTCTCAAGCCCACCACACGCACCGTGGCCATGGTGAAGGCCTCGGGTTACGGAACGGGCAGCTACGAGATTGCCAAGACACTGCAAGACCGCGGGGCCGACTATCTGGCCGTGGCCGTGCAGGACGAGGGCGTGCAGCTGCGGCAGGCAGGCATCACCATGCCCATCATCGTGCTCAACCCAAGCGTGGTGAACTATAAATCGATGTTCATTCATCACCTTGAGCCCGAGGTCTACAGCATGGACGTGTGCCGCCAGCTCATCCGCGAGGGTGCCAAGTACGGTGTCACCCACTTCCCCGTCCATCTGAAGATTGACACGGGCATGCACCGCCTGGGATTCATCAAGGAGCAACTGCCCGAACTCATCGCCGAGCTCCGAAGCCAGCATGTGCTCAAGCCGGCATCGGTGTTCTCGCACCTGTGCGTGGCCGATGAGCCCGACCAAGACGAGTACACCAGGCAGCAGTTTGCCTACTTCGACGACTGCGCCGACGAGCTGCAGCGCCACTTCGACCACCACCTGCTGCGCCACATCCTCAACACCGCCGGCATCGTGCGCTTCCCCGAGCATCAGAACGACATGGTGCGCATCGGCATCGGCCTTTACGGCATCGGCACGGTCGATGGCGAGCAGGCGCTCAAGCCGGTGGCATCGCTGCGCTCGGTCATCATCAGCATCAAGCAGTGGCCGGCCGGCACCACCATCGGCTACGGCCGCCACGGCAAGCTCACCAGGCCGTCGCGCATCGCCACGGTCACCATCGGCTATGCCGACGGTCTGGACCGCCACTACGGCAACGGCCACATCCACATGTGGGTCAACGGAACGCTGTGCCCCACCGTGGGCAACGTGTGCATGGACGCCGTGATGATCGACGTGACCGACGCGCAGTGCCAGGTGGGCGACCGGGTGGAAATCTTCGGGGAGCACATCCCCATCGAGGAGCTGGCACAGGTGCGCGGCACCATCGCCTACGAAGTGCTCACCAGCGTGTCGCCACGGGTGAAACGCGTATATTATCGTGAATAATGCTCGACAAGGAATGAAAAAATTGCTCTTATACATCACGCTGGCAATGGCCACACCGGTAGCCGGAGCGCAGACGTTCGAATCGGGAGGTCTGGCCTACCGCGTCGACGGCCCCGACCGCGTGACAGTGGTGGCAAAAACCGATGCTGCCGGCCACAACCTCTACGACGGGGTGATGATCATCCCCGAAACGGTCTTCTACGACGAGGCTAACTATGCCGTGGCGACCATTGACGACAGCGCCTTTTTCGCCTCGACGGTGACCGAAGTGCAAGTGGGCAACCAGGTGACCAGCATCGGGCAGGCCGCCTTTGCACAAGCCACAGCACTGCACGACATCACACTGCCCGTGGGCCTGGAAGCAGTGAGCCCGCACATGCTGCAGGGCACCGCCATCACCACCATCGCCCTGCCCGACGGCACCACCCGGGTGGGCGACGGGGCTTTCGACGGCTGCCACTCGCTGCGCTCGGTGATGCTGCCTCAAAGCATGCAACGCATCGGCCGGGAGGCATTCAACGACTGCCCCAGCCTGGTGGAAATCTACTGCGCCGCACCCACACCGCCACTGACGGAGCCACAAGAGGTCAAGGGCGTAGAACTGGTGGTGCCCGACGACACCTGCGCCGATGCCTATCAGCAGCACCCGGTGTGGGGCGATTTCGAGGCTTTCTCCATGTGGACGGCCGATGAACTCGATGTCACACTGCGCCTCACCGACGAGCCTGCACTCGACGGCAACTGGCAACGGCTGTCGCTGGGTGGAGGCATGGCCTACCGCATCTACGACGAGCAAGGCTACCTGATGGCCCTCACTGCGGCCGACAATTTCTACCTGCCACCCACCCGGCGCTCCCGGGTTCTCACCATTGTGCCCACCAACCTGCTGGCACAGGCGCCGGCAGTGGAGCACCACACCCAGCCCACACCGGTGGCCGACCTGGAGCAAGAACGCACCCACCCCATCATCACCGCGCACGACGGCACGGTGCATGTGCACGGCGACAATTACGGCACATGGACGCAGGTCTACGACGTGTACGGCATGCTGTGGTACCAGCGGCCCTCGGTCGATGGCGTGATTGTGCTGCCCATCAGCCGCTCCTATATCATCATCGTGGGCGATTACGTTAAAAAGATTTGGCTATGACAACACTCACCGACGACGAACGATACATGCGCATGGCCCTCGACGAGGCCCACCGGGCACTGGCACGCGACGAGGTGCCTATCGGTGCCGTGATTGTGGGTGGAGGCCGGGTGGTGGGTCGCGGACACAACCTCACCGAAACCCTCACCGACGTCACCGCCCACGCCGAGATGCAGGCCATCACGGCCGCCGCCGGCTCGCTGGGTGGCAAATACCTGCCCGACTGCACACTCTACGTCACCGTGGAACCTTGCCTGATGTGTGCCGGTGCCCTGGCCTGGAGCCAAATAGGCCGCGTGGTCTACGGCGCGGTCGACCCCAAGCGCGGCTATCACACCTATCACGAGCACCCTTTCCACAAAAAGACGGTGGTGCAGGGTGGTGTGCTTGCCGATGAATGTAGCCAACTCATGACCGAGTTTTTCAAAAAAAAACGCTGACAAAACCCCTTAACCAGAATCTTTAACCCACTAATCCGCAACAATAATGGAAACGAACAACAATCCCATGCCCCCGGTGTTCAACCCCGGACAACAACAACAGCAACAACAGCAACAACAGCCCCCTTATTACAACCAGCCTGTGCGCGAATTGCCGCAAATGACCTTTGGCGACGCCGTGAAAACGTGCTTTGCCAAGTACGCCGACTTCTCCGGCCGCGCACGCCGAAGTGAGTTCTGGTATTGGCAGTTGTTTCAAATGCTTTGTGGCTGGGCCGCAAGCTTCATATTCATGTTCTTCGGCACGAAAACCATGCTCGTGGCCAGCCTGCTGCTGGGCCTGGCGCTGCTGTGCCCGCTGCTGGCAGTGCAGACGCGACGACTGCACGACATCGGCCGCAGCGGCATCATCGTGGGCATCACGGCATTCTTCTATCTGGCGCTTCAAGCACTCGCACTCAAAATCTACTGGCCCATTATGGATTTGGCTGAAAGCGACCCGATGGGCTTCATCAATAGCCTCCAGGAAAGCATGGGCACCATGGGCATGGCGCTGGGCCTTGCCTCGCTGGCCTACTCCATCCTGATGCTCATCCTGCTCATCTACAACCTGCAGGATAGCGACCGCAACGAAAACAAATACGGCCCGTCGCCCAAATATCAATAAATGCGTGGACTGCTCACATATTGCATGACGGCCGTCATGGCGGCGCTATGCGTCGCCGGGGGCGGATGCAGCCACTCGCCCGAGCCGGTGAAGGACCCCGCGCCGGCCGTTTATTACTGGCGCACCGTGCTGAAACTCGACAGCGCCGAGCGGCAATTTCTGGCTTGGCACGACATACGGAAGATGTACGTCAGGTTCTTCGATGTGGTGCTGCGCGACGGCCGCCCCATGCCCAACGCCACCCTGCGCTTCGACGACACCATCCCGGCCGGCATTGAGGTGATTCCCACCATCTTTGTGATGGAGAATTGTCTGCGCCACGGCATCGACAGCGTGGCACCCCTGCTGGTGAACCGCGTGCTGCAAATGTGTGAAACGTGCGATGTGACCGGCGTGCGGCAGGTGCAAATCGACTGCGACTGGACGGCGACATCGCAGCAGTCCTACTTCGATTTCCTGAAACAAGTGCGCAGCCTCCTGGCCGAGCGGGGCATCGGGCTCAGTGTCACCATCAGGCTGCACCAGCTGCGCATGACACCGCCACCGGCCGACGAGGGGGTGCTCATGGTCTACAACACCGGCGACGTGAGGCGGCGCAATGGCCGCAATCCCATTCTCGACCCGCGCGACGTGCAGCCCTATCTCAACGACCTGAACAGCTACCGCCTGCCGCTGTGCGCGGCTTACCCCGCCTTCGGATGGCAGTTGCTCTACACGCACAACGGTGAGTTCAAGGCCATTTTATACGAAGAGAACCTGGCCGACACCACCGTTTACCGGCCGGCCGGAACCGAAGGCAAGTACACGGTGGTCCTGTCGCGCGACGTGCCCATTTTTAACAGCAACGCATCGAGCGACACCTGGATCAACGTGGGCGACACCGTGCTGGTGATGCGCCCCACGGCACACGTCATCGAGCTGGTGCACAACCAGCTGCAGCAGCAGCGCCCGGGAATCAACGACCAGGTGGTGCTCTACAGCCTTGACAGCAAAAACTTAAAATACTATAACACTAATGATTATGAAACGATTTTTAGCCATTAGCACCCTTGTGCTTGCAGCAGCCGGCGCATTGGCATGCGGACCCTGGTTCAGGCCGCATTATTACACATTCAGTGCTTTTAACCGCAACCAAATGGGCCAACAATTCACCGAAAGGCTGAATCAGTACTGGAAAATCTACGATTCGTCGGTCGACGACTACGCCATGAGCAGCCTGTCATGGGTGAATCTGGAGAATTTCGACACATCGACCAACGAAATCATCGCCGCCGCCCGCAAAAAGGGCGACACCGAGATGCAACTCTACCTGCGACTGCTCATCACCTACCTGCAGGAATGCGACAAGGTGGACGTAGACAACGAGTGGGCCTACCCCACCAAGCTGCAAATGAAGCAGCACAACGCCAAGCTTGACTATATCTTCAATGCGGCACGCACCTACGAGGGCACCCGCCTGCGCCCCCAGTACTGCCTGCTGCTCATGCGCAGCCTCATGCTCAAGGGCGACAACCAGGCCATCGTCAAGTACTGGGGCTCCACCGGTGTGAAACTGCCACCCAGCGTCTACCGCGACATGATGCAGGACATCTATGCCGGAGCCCTGCTGCGCACCGGCAGCAAGGCCGAGGCCTGCCGCATCTATGCCGGCCTGGGCGATATGCAGTCAATCAAGTGGGTCATGCGCAACGAGCGCGACCTGGAAGGCATCCAGAAGGAATATGCCGCCGACCCCAATGCCCCCACACTCATCTTCCTGGTCCAGGACTATGTGAACAACGCCGAGGAGACGCTCAAAGCCCAGAACGAACAGGACAACGTCTCGCAGGAGATGGCCGCCTTCAACCGTCAGCTCGAAGAATTCAAAGTGCTGGCACAGCAGGCCGTCAAAAACAAAAATTGCAAGAATCAGGCTCTCTGGCAGAGTGCTTTGGGCTATATCCAGCATTTGCAGGGCGACAACAATGCAGCCATCGCCTCGCTTGAGAAAGCGGTGAAGATGGACGGCACACAGCGCATGCGCGACAACGCCCGCGCCTGCCTCATCGTGGCGCAGACCGATGCCGGCGCCGACAACAACAAATTCTACAACCTCACGGCTAAAAACATCAATTGGCTGACCGATGCCTGCAAAGCCGAGCCCGGCGACGCCGGCTCCGGCTGGTCGAGCAGCAACCACTACAGCGAGGTGCTGCAAAACGTCGTCTACGACCAGTTGGTGCCCAAATTCAAGGATTGGGGAAAAATCCAGCTGTCCACCGCATTGCTCGGATGGATGCAACGCTATGAGCAGTCGCTCAACAATTACACCGCCCAGGAGCAGGAGGAGTCGGCCACGGCATGGTTCAGCGGCAACTACGGCGAGGAACTCGATATGCTCTCGGCTGAAGAGATGATTTCCTACGGGGAGTATCTCCGTTCCAAACCGACCAACGACCTGGAGCGACTGGTGCTTAGCGGCAGCAAGGCTTTCGACGAGAACTGGTTCAACGACATCGTGGGCACCAAACTGCTGCGCGAAGGGCAATTCACCGCAGCCATCTCCTACCTGGAGAAAGTGCCTGTGTCTTACATCAACCGGCAGGGCATCGCCCGCTACATGGCCGCCCGCGACTACAACGTGGAGCGCTGGTTCAAGCGCCAAGTGGTGGACCGCTCTTGGGACGCCATCGATAACAAGGTGACCGACAAAACCGTGACCGAGAACCAGAAACTGCAGTTCTGCCGCGACGTGATGAGCATCGTCGACCGCATCAACTTTGGCGGTAACGCCACTGCCCAGGACTACTACCGGCTGGCCAACCTCTACTTCCAGGCAAGCTACAAGGGCGACTGCTGGTATCTGGCACGCTACCGCAACAGCATGTGGGACACCATTTGCTACAAGGATGAGATGGACTTCATGGCCGAAGCCGTGCAGATGCTCGACAAAGCCCAGCAAATGAACAAGGCGGCCTTCGACAGCAACGACGAGCAGGCCTACGACCTGCAGCAACGCATTTTGTACGCCCGCGCGTTCATCCCCTTCGGTGAAGAGCTGACCTACACCACCTGGGACGCGAACTATAACGCCACCACCCACTACAACAAGCAAGCCCACCAATATCAGGCGCTGCTCGAGCTCAGCAATTTCTACTCCCGTTACTTCTACCGGGGCGTGGAGCCGTACATCAGCAAGTGCGACGTGCTCAAGCAGTTCCGGGCGCAAAACTGACTCATGCGGTAACGAAATGCTGATATCAAGCACACAAAATCCACGCATCAAGCAGGTGCTGGCGCTCTCTCAGAAATCGACCGAGCGCCGCAGCACCGGCCTGATAGTGGTGGAAGGACACCGCGAACTGCTGCACTGCGTCAATAGCGGCGCACAAGTGCAGGCAGTGTTCTATTGCCCGGCGATTTACAACGCCTCGCGTGGCGAGGGCGATGTGCTGGCCATGTGTGAGGGAGAACGATTCGAGGTCACAAAGCCCGTCTACGACCGGATTGCCTACCGGGAGGGCACCGAGGGCATCATGGCAGTGGTCAAGCCTCGCATGCTCACCCTCGACGACCTGCAACTCCCCCGTCACCCGCTGCTCATGGTGCTGGAACGCGTGGAGAAGCCCGGCAACCTGGGCGCCGTGCTGCGCAGCGCCGACGCCGCGCCGGCCGATGCCGTGATTGTGTGCGACCCGCTTACCGATATTTATAATCCCAATATCGTGCGCAGTTCCATCGGGGCGGTGTTCACCGTGCCGTGCGTGCCGTGCACCACGGCGCAATGCATCCGGTTTCTGAAACAGCGCGATGTTCACATCCTCACGGCTCAACTGCAAGATTCCAAGCCCTATTACGACACCGATATGCGCTGCGGCACGGCCATCGTCATGGGAACCGAATCCACCGGGCTCACCCCTGAGTGGCGACAGGCCGCCGATGCCCATATCCGCATTCCCATGAACGGGCGGCTCGACTCGCTCAACGTGTCGGTGAGCGCAGCCATCTTGCTCTATGAGGCCATCCGCCAGCGCCAACACAGCATGTAACTCAATCTTCACAAATCATAATAACAACAACATACACACCGAAATGAAAACGACACTCAAGCATCTGGCTATGGCCCTGATGGTACTTCTGCCCGCAATGGGCCGTGCCGAAGGAGCCAACACCGCAGCCGGCAACCAAGAAATCATCCTCCACGCATGGGCGTGGTCATTCAACACCATCCGCGAGCACCTGCCCGAAATCAAGCAGGCCGGTTACACCATCGTGCAGACATCGCCCATCAACGAGTGCGTGGTGGGAGAAAACGGCGGACGCCAACTCTTCGGCAACGGCAAGTGGTACTACCACTACCAACCCACCGACTGGACCATCGGCAACTACCAACTGGGCACGCGCAGCGAGTTCAAGGCCATGTGCGACGAGGCCACACGGCTGGGCCTGCGCGTCATCGTGGACGTGCTGCCCAACCACACCGTCATCGACCGCACGCAAATCAATGCCCGTCTCGACAGTGCGGTGCATGGCCGTGAAAACCTGTTTCACGCCAACGGCTTATGGCCTATCAAGGACTACAGCGACCGCTACCAGTGCACCACCGGCGAAATGGGCACACTGCCCGATGTGAATACCGAGAACCCCGACTTCCAGTATTACTACATGCAATTTGTCAACGATGTGCTGGCCTGCGGAGCACGCGGGTTCCGCTACGACACCGCCAAGCACATCGGCTTGCCCGACGAGATGCGCGACCCCAAATCGCCACAAAACGACTTCTGGGATGTGGCCCTGGGCCACAAGCCGGTCAAAGGGCTGTCGCTGGCTCTGCCGCGCGAGCAACTCTTCGTCTACGGTGAGGTGCTTCAGGACCGCAATGTGCCCGAGCAAGGCTATGCCCGATACATGGACCTGACGGCCAGCAACTACGGCTGGGTGCTGCGCAATGTCCTGAACAAGCACGACGCCCACGCCGACGACCTCACCCGCTGGCACCACTCGGTGGACCCGATGCACCTGGTGACGTGGGTCGAGTCGCACGACACCTATTGCAACGACCATGCCTCGGCCGGCATGCCCGACGAGCTGGTGCGCCTGGGATGGGTGTTCCTCGCGGCACGCCAGTTCGGCACCCCGCTGTTCTATTCGCGTCCTCACGGCAGCACCCGCCAGAATTATTGGGGCGACAACGAGATTGGCCGTGTGGGCAACGATGAGTACAAGCACCCGCTGGTGCAAGCGGCCAATGAGTTCCGCCGCATCAATGCCGGGCAACCCGAGCATCTGGTCTTCAGTGATAATGGCAAGCAAATCGTCGTGGAGCGCGGCCGCCGCGCCGCGGTGGTCATCAACCTCGATGAACAGCCGGCCGACGTGGCCATCCATGTCACCGTGGAGAACGGAAAATACCGCGACGCCGTGACCAAGGCACGCCTGCAAGTGAAAAAAGGCATGCTCAAGGCCAAACTCGCACCCATGACGGCCTATATCCTTTATAAATAAGTACCACATTTTCATACCATGAGCACACACAACCAACCTGCCGCCAGCAAAGCGACTAAAAGCACGTTCGACAACAAGCGGCGCGCTATTGGAGCCATTTTGGGTCCACTCCTGGCCCTTGCGTTGTGGTTCCTCCCCATCGATGCTTTATCGGTGGAAGCCCACCGATTGCTCGCCATCATGGCCCTGGTGGCCATCTGGTGGATTACTGAGCCTGTTCCTATCCCGGTGACCTCGTTGCTGGGCCCCACACTGTGCGTGCTCTTGGGCGTGGCAAAGGCGCAAGACGCGTTTGCCAACTTTGCCAACCCCATGCTGTTCCTGTTCCTCGGTGGATTTCTGCTGGCCAAGGGAATGATGGTCAACGGCCTGGACAAGCGCATCGCCTACGGCATCATGTCGATGAAATGGGTGGGTGATTCCCCGCGGCGCATCTTTTTGGCCATCGGACTGGCCTGCATACTATGCTCGGGCTGGATCAGCAACACCGCCACGGCGGCCATGATGTTTCCCATTGCGTTGGGATTGCTTGAGGCCATACGCAACATGATGGCGGCCAATGGCAAGACCATCGACTTGACTAATTATAAATATTCCACCGGATTGATGCTCATGACGGCCTACGCATGCTCCATTGGCGGCGTGCTCACCCCCATCGGCACACCGCCCAACGTGATGATGCTGGGCTTCCTCGACCAGATGGCTCCCGATGCACCCAACGTGTCGTTTTTCCAATGGATGGTGTGGGGAGTGGTGGCCATGGTAGCTTACTTCGTGGTGGCCTATCTGATGCTGTGGCGCATGTTCCCATCCGATGTGAAGCACATCAAGGGCGCCACAGAGTTCATCCGCAGCCACTTGGATGCCCTGGGGAAATGGACCCGCGCACAAAAGAACACCCTCTTCGCTTTCGGTGTGGCTGTGGTGCTGTGGGTGGCACCCAGCGTGCTGAGCCTGGTGCACGGGCCGCACTCGGCCTTGATGAAAGCCTACGACAGCCACATTCCCGAAAGCATCGCAGCCATGGTGGGCGGCCTGCTGCTGTTCTTCCTTCCTGTCAACCTGAAGAAAGGCCAGATGACAATGACCTGGAAAGAAGGCGTGGAGGGCATCGACTGGGGAACACTGCTTCTCTTTGGCGGAGGCTTGGCAATGGGTGGCTTGATGTACACCACCGGACTGTCGGACTGGATTGGCCTGGGTATCAAGAATGCGCTGGGCGGCCACCCGTCGGAGGTTCTCTTCATCACGGTGTTCTGCGTCACCTCACTGCTGCTGGCCGAGTTCACCTCGCACACGGCAGCCATCAACCTGATGGGTACCATTTCCATCGGCACAGCGATGTCGCTGGGGTTCAGCCCGATTCCTGTGGCAGTCGGTATCGCGCTGGCTTCGTCGCTGGGATTCATGATGCCCGTGTCCACACCGCCCAACGCCATCGTCTATGCCTCGGGCTATATACCCATCACCAAGATGATTAAGTCGGGAGCCATCATCGATGTCATCGGCGTTCTGGCCATCACAGTTCCCATCGTGCTCCTGCTCGTCAAGGCTGTCATGGGCTTATAATCGTTTTCACTATTCACCTCTTTTACAACCTATCACATGACCGAACTGAAAAAAGACTCTCACGTTGCCCATGCAGTGGCGATTGACCAGATTCTTGCTTTCAACAAGACATTCGTAGAGCAAAAGGGCTACGAAAAGTACATCGCCGACAAGTACCCCGACAAGCATCTGGCTGTGCTATCATGCATGGACACCCGACTCACCGAACTGCTGCCCGCTGCTCTGGGGCTGAAAAACGGTGATGCCAAAATCATCAAAAATGCCGGTGGACTGGTGATTTCGCCTTTCGACTCGGCCATGCGGAGCCTGATTGTGGCCATTTACGAGCTGGGCGTACAAGAAATCATGGTCGTGGCACACTCTCAGTGCGGCGCTTGCCACATGAGTTTCGACCACTTCCATCATGAGATGAGTGCGCGAGGCATCACCGACGACACGCTCGCCACCATACGCAAGTGCGGCATCGACCTGAACCGGTGGCTCGAGGGCTTCAAGGACACGACCGAGTCGGTGCGCCGCACCGTGGCCACCATTAAGACACATCCACTCATTCCCAGCGACATCGTTGTGCGTGGGTTCATCATCGACTCCACCACCGGTCGGCTGGAGGAAATCGACAACCCCAGCTAACCTCACCGTGAATTTCAAAAACAGATGCCGGGCCAGCTTACTGCCGACCCGGCATCCGTTTTACAGGACAAGCCACAAGTTGATTAGCGCACCAGCAGCTTTTGCCCACCGCGCACATAGATGCCGGCCGGCAACTGGTTCACGTCGACCCGGCCCAGGCACACGCCTGTCAGGGTGAACACGCGGTCATCGGTAGCGCGAGCGGTTTTCACATCCTCCACGGCGGTTACTTTCTCGATCTGAACATCGGTCAGATAGACGGCATAGCGGGCACCGCTCCAGGTGAACACACCCGTGATGCTTGCCAGTTCCTCGTCAACAGGAATTTCAAAATCATAGGGCAGATAGAAGAACTGATCCTTTACCTGGATGTTTTTGTCGCCCACGGTGATGAAGTAGAAGCGGCCGGGCTTGGTGAGGGTCACATTCTCGAGCTTCACCAACTCGGAGAAATGGGTGTCGCTCAGCAGGTCGGCAGGGGTCAGCACAGTAGGGGTAAGCGTCGCATCGGGGGTCACCGTGAAGGTTTCGCCGGACGTCTGCGCATCGCTCACAGCCTGCACACGCTCGCCATCGGGGTCTTCACCTTCCACCGACTCGTCATAAATCAGCACTTGGCCGCGCTTGACGTAGATGTAGCCATTGAGCAGGTCGTTGCGGTTCAGCTGCACATCCAGGTCGCTGAATTCCACTGCGCCAGTGGCATCTTCCACATAAGCCACACCCATGATGTCGTCCACCGCATTCACCTGGGCGTTGCTGAGCGTGAGGCGGGCGGGGGTGCCCACGGCAAGCGCCTTGAAGGCGGCAATGTTCTCACATTCCACATAGTCAACGGTCTGCTCGCTGCCATCGCTCTCGTCGGTGGTGACTACTGCGGTCACCACTTGCGTGCGTGCATTGGGGCTCGTGAAAGTCACGGCCACAGCGCTGCCCTTCCACGTGAGGCCATCGAGCGAGCCTAAATCGGCGGTGAAATTCATGCGTGTGCTCTCAAACACCACCTTGGTGACCTTGCGGCCCTGGCCGGCCGTGAAGGTAACGGTTCCGTCAAAATCCACCAGCAGGTAGCGGTCGGTCTGGATATAGGTGCCGGTGGAAGCAGTCATGGTCACATCGCCCACGGTGTAACCCGCTTGGGGCACGTTGCCGGCGGTTTCGTCATCAAAACGCTCCATGGCAGTGGCCGATGGCCAGCCCTCGGGATTGTTCTTGAAATCGAAAGTACTCTCACTTGAAGTGGCACCGGCGGTGGCGGCAAGCGCCAGCACGGCAAAAAGAGATGTAAAAATTCTCATCATTTGTTTTGTTTATTAAAGTTTATAATTCAGTATTTTCATTGTTTTGAAAGCGTTAAAACTGGCATCCCACGGCGAGCGACGCCCGGTGGCGATGATTGCCGCGACAATATTCAATGTTCCAGGCATGGGTGTAACCATAGCGGGCATCGGCATAAATCCTCACATGCTTGCCCACGGGGAAAGAATGTCGTACCCCCAGCGACGCACCCAGGCGCGGAGCTACCAGCCACTCATGGCGGCGCATGAGGGTTTCGGTCAGAAGGGCGGGCGGCGTGTTGCCGTCGGCGGGGGTGCCAAAGGTAGAGTCGGCGGCCGGCGTGCCACCGCCGCGCGACCACAAGGCTCCGGCGACAAGCGACCACACGCGGTCGCCGGCCACCAGCCAACTGCGCACCACATCGGCGCTGACCGACGTTGCATGAACCCGTTGCAGGCGGTAATATGGATAAACGACCGACGTCACATCGTCGTTGCTATAATCCATCTGCACCCGCACCTGCCATGCCGCCAAACTGCGCTCGATGCCCCAATGGGCTTGTAGGCCCACCATATAACTATAGGACTGGCGCTTGCCCGACAGGCGGTCGTCGAAATACTCAATGTCGCTCACCCCCCCTCGGCTGACGATGGCATAAGTGCGCTCATAGTCGCGCAAGTTTTCATGTGTCCAGTTAAAGTTTATCTTGAACAGGTTATCGGCGGTGCTGCGCTGCAACCACCCCGCCAGCGACCAGCGGTCGGCGTGATGCTTGTTAAAGTCGACAAATGACGGCGACTGCACGCCGTAGTGCCCCGTGCGATGGTGCCAGCGCCACTCGCCGCCCACGCTGTAAATGCCACGGTGGTAACCCGCTTCGATGGCGAGGCCGTGCCGCATGTCGAGCAACGGCTTCTCGTTGTCGCTGCTCGTGTAGCCCTTGCCGTCGGTGGTCTCACTGCGGCCATAAGTGGCACCAAAGTCGACCAGATAGCCATAGGTGCGGTCGGTGCGGCCATAGGTGCGGAACTGCACGGCCTCGGTGAAACGGCGCAGCAGATAGGCGGCACCAACCACCCACCCGCTGTGCTGCCACATGACTCCGGCACGCACATCAAGTTCCATCAGCGAATTGGTGTGGCGGGGATCCTTTTGCTTGGTGCTCGAGCCCGAAGCATAGGCAAAACGCCCACCAAGGCTCAGGCCTCGCCCCACCGACACGCCCACGGCGCCATTTAGTCCATAGCGCTCCTGGCGGATGTTGCCGCGGGTGGAGTCGGTGTATTCCACGATGTCGAACGGCATCTGCCCGGGCTCCATCCACACCGAGCCGCAGGCGTCACTGCCCCAGCGGTGATGATAGTCCATGCCACCTCGCATCACCACCCGGCTGCTCGACCTGAACACCGCCCGTGCCGTGCCCTTCACATTCCATTCGTGGGGCGATGCCTCCAGTGGCGCCAGGTGTCCATGACCTGTGACCATCCCCACGGCCGCGTCGGCCACGAGCCGCTGCGAGCTGTCGGCAGGCTGATAGGTTACAAGGGCGGCGGGATTGTCGGTGGCAAGCCACGACCAGGGGGCAAGCACCATGTCATAGTCGAGCCACGACAGCGCCACGCCGCGCAACCCGACCGACAGCAGGATGATGATGACAAGAACCGAGCGTTTCATGGGTCAAGCGTGCCTTAGCGGTCGCGGAGCGAGGCATGGTCGCGCTCCACAAAGTCGTTACTTGAATTATTGGTGTCTTGATACACGGTGTGGCCGTGCTCCTGGGTGGCCGCCTCATCAACGCGGCGCACCAGTGAGTGGCCCAGCCTCGGGGTGAAGACGACGTGACCCACATCGATACCCGACGGCAGGCGCTTGTAATTCTCCTCCCACGCGCTTGAAAACACCTCCACACCATCGAGCACACACGAGGCGGGCACCTTGCGGCAGGTGAACGCCGGCAGCGCCCGGCCCTCGTCGTACCACACATTGCCGGCATCGGTGCCAAACTCCACGGCGGTCATTCCGGCGGGAGGAGTGAAAATGAACAAAGCCGGCGAGCTGGTGCTCACGGGCCAGGCCGTTTCCACCTCGTCGCCATAGCGCACCACGCGCAGATAGTGGCTGGTGGAAATCTCCTGCGAGGGCGACGGATAATAGTTGGTGCTCTTGTAGCGCTCGATGTCGTAGGTGCAGTAATATTCAGCCTTCGACAGGTCGACGCTGGCGCTGTAGGTGAGTGTGTGGTTGATGGCGCCGTTGAGCGCTATCACACGCTGTTCCCACGGCTCAAAGGTCACCTCGTCGCCCTGAAAATACCAGATGGCGCTGGCGGCCGGCACAAAGCCTTCATGCTCATAATTCAGGTGTCCGTCGGCATCATAGTTCTTGTTCAGACCGTAACTGTTGAAGGGCGACACGATGCCCAGGCACAAGCCGGGCAAGGTCACGCGGTCGCCGCTGTTATTGGCCACAATCACATACTTATCGCGATGAAACCAGCCCGAGCCATCGTCTTTTTGGCAACCACCCACGTACAACTCGGCAATGACAATGGCACTGGTGCTGGCCTGCGACAGCGGAAGGTCGACGGTGACCGCCTCGCCGCTGCGCACCACCACATTGCTCACCGAGCCGTTGTAGATGCTGCGCCAGCCGTCGGTGGGAGCGCTTATCCACGACACCGCTGCACGATACAGCCCCACGGGCACGCCAAAGGTTGCCACGCCCTGCGCATCGGTGCGCTGGCGGTAGATGCTGCCCCGGCTGTCGGTCAACGTCACCTCGATGCCCTCGCGCACGGTGAGTTCTCCGCCCACCTGCACTTTCACCTCCTGGGTCTCATAGCCGGTGGGCTCGTGATCGCTGCACGCGGCCGAAGCCAGAAGGATGGTTATCAAAAATAAATGTACAATATGCTTCATCGTTCTCTGTTTTTTTACATGGTTACAATTTCACCCGCAAACTCAGCCCGTAGTAAAAGGGCGGTATGTAGCCGGCGTTATAGATGGTGGTGCGCAACCCCGTCTGCGATGACTTGATGCGCGCCATCGAATTCCAGAAGTTATTGGCCAGAAACGACACGCTCACATGGTCGCCTATCTCCTTGGTGATGTTAATGTTGCCCGACACATAGGCCGACAAGCGGTCGGGATTCAGGTCATAACGATGACTGGTCTTGACCACCAGCTGTGACAATTCGTTGAACAAGGCCCGGTCGTGGTCACGCGCCCACAGGAAACGCTCGGCGAAGGGCACCGGCACGTCGGGCTGGGACCAAGTGGTGTAGTAATCGGGCCACAAGGCCACATAGCAGTCACGTTCTTGACCGGTGTAAGGCTCGCCGAAATAGTCGGTGGCATCGGCCAGCACATAACCTCGGGGTGCACCGCCCGTCCCACGGCTGAGACTGCGGCGGGTGTCGAACAGTGTCGACTCGATGCGCAGGCTGATAATCAGGCGGATTGACGGAATATGGGTGACGATGGTGAGGTTGCTGTTCACGCATCGGGTCACCGAGCCGTTAGGTACCGTGGCTATCGCCGAGCCGCCACCGGCCACCGTGCCGCTGTAATGGCCCACATATTGATAGGGGGTGATGCCGTCGGCCATGTACTGGGCGCCGCTGGGAACCGAGGCGATGGATGTGTGGTCCTCACCCCGATAGTGATAATAAGAGCCATCCAGGCGGAAACTTGTTCGCAGCGCGGGGATTTGCTTGAAATCCACTATCCAGTCCAGTCCCCATCGGCGCACGGAAGAGCCGTTGACATAGGTGGAATTGACATTGAATGTGTTTTGCTCCGTTGCCGGCAAGGTCACCGGGGCCGAAATGCCACTGCGGTCGCTCACCGTGACAAGGCCTGTGACCGCGTCGATGGAATAGTCGCGCCGTGCGGGGGGAATGGGAAAATCGCCCTCAAGCGCCGACTGTGACGTGAAGCGGTAGGTATAAGGCGTGAAAATGCCCGTGCGCAGATAAGGCCGCATGATGCGCGACACGAATGCCGAGACCGACACCGTGGCGATGCGTGTCGTGGCCTCGAACCCCATTTCGAGCTGGCGGGCATACTGCCACTTCAGGTCGGGATTGCGCACGGCCTTGAACGGAGTCACGTTGTAGGCATAAAATGCGCGGTTATCGGCAGTGGATGGCGGCACAAACGCCAAGCGGTCGGCATAAGAGGGTGCGGGATAGAGCACCTCGAACGAAGGCAGTTTCACACTTTTTCCCCATCCGGCATGCACATTAAGGCCCGATAGCCAGCAGCCTTCGCGGTCGGCCCACAACACATATTTCGCATTGAAACGGGGCGAAATCGATGCCACCGTGCCGTAGGCCGACTGCCCGATGTGGGTGATGTCGGCACGGGCACCGGCCGTGAGCAGCAGTGAACCACCCAACTCGTTGGTGGTCAGCGTCAACCGGTCTTCACCGTACACGGCCACATTGTGCATCCACGGCAGGTGGTCATAACGGTATTCGCGCCAGGTGGGCGCATAACGCATGTCGTCATAATACGTGCCCCGGCCGCCATTACCGGTGGCACTCCATTCCACGCCGGCCATGGCACGGTTTTTCACAGCCTGCCCCTGCTGATTCCACTGCGCTTTGAGCTTGAGCAGTGTGCTTCGCGGCCGGTTGTCGTTGAAGGATTTCACCATCCAGTAGCCGGTGGGGCCCAGAATGATAGGAGCCTGGGGGTCGGCATCGTAGTCGGTGGAAATGTAGTAACCGGCCTCAAGGGCATGAATCTGTGCCTGGGCGCTGCTCCGGTTGTCGTTATAGAGACTCGTGCGGCGCTTGTCGGCCAACGAGAAATCGGCCTGCAACATGAGCGACGACAGCCACCGCTGGCCGGGATTCCAATCCACACGCAACGAACCGCGCAGCACGCGGTCGCGCATGCGGGTGTAGGTGTCGGCAAACTGGTCGGGGTCGGCCTTGCTGTTGTAGCCGCCCACATTGCCGCTCAGGTTCACATTCACCAGCAGCGGGTGGCGGGCAAGCGAGGCCTGCGTGCGGTAGTTCAGTGTGGCAGTGTTCCGCTGGTAGGCGGTGTGGGGCGATGCCAGGCTACTGTAGCTGCGAGTGTGCTCCAACGAGGCGTTGAGCACACCACGGCTCAGGTCAAAACCCTTGCTCACGGCCACTTGCTTGGTGTGCGGATTGGTGGAAAGCGTGATTTCCCAAGGGGTGTGGCCTCGCTTGGTGTTCACCTTGACGATGCCGTTGCTCAAGTCACCGTATTCCACCGATGGGATGCCGGGAACCACCTCGATGCTCGCCACATTGGTCGTGCTGATGGCGCGCGTGCTCACGCCGTCGGTCTCGCCCACCTCGGCGTTGTTCTGCAGTCGCTGGCCGTCCACCTCCACAGCCGTGCCGAAGGCCGCGTTGCCCATTTCGCCGCCCTCGGCGCGCAGGGCCATGCGAGTGTCGTTCATCAGCGAGCTGTTGACGGTTTTCCCGCCGGGAAGCAGGGTCCCGACATCACCGATGTTGATAATCTGCTGATTGTTGAGCGCATGACTGTCGATGAGATAGCTGGTGGTGGCATGCTCACTCTTGCGCTGGGCGGTGACCACCACCTGCTCCAGCATCAAGTTGCTGGGGCGCATCACCAGCCGCACGGTGTCCATCCCAGGGGCAACAGTCACCATGGCCTCGGCCGACTCGTAACCCACGCAGGTGGCCTTGACGGCGGTGCGACCGCCATGCGACATTTGCAACGCGAAACGTCCTTGCTGGTCGGTCATGCCCCACTGCTCATCGCTGCCCAGCACAATGGTGGCGAACTCTACGGGCGCGCCATCGGCTGTCGACGTAACCACGCCGGGCACGGTAATCGATGTGCCGGCAGCACGCAGTGCCTGTGCCACGACAAGCGAAAGGACGATTATGAGAGCTCTTTTCACCATCTCACAGCGCAATTACTTGTCGGGCCACGGACGTCGCATGAAGCGAGCGCTGGAAAAGATGTCCACCACACCCACCATGTCATTCTCATCGTGGCTGAACGGAATGTCGAGAGCCGTCACCCAGTAGATTTGGTGCTCGGGCGCAAACTTGAACTGCGATTGCGGGTCGGCCACGGTGGCCAGGGTCCACGACACAGGCAATTCCATGCCTTCGAGCTTCTCGGTCTCGATGTTATTGCTCAGCCAGTACTGATAGCGATGCCCGGTGTCGCCGCCGGCATGACCGGCTTGCGGGCCGAAGTAGTAGGTGCTGTTCTTGTCAAAGTAGGCATAAGTTTCGGGGCCGCCGGCATATTCGCTGTCATTGACAGGCTGCCGGTCGTCGAGGACAAGGGCTATGGTGCCCTGCCGGCCCGAGGCATCGGCATTGTATCGCAGTTTGAAGCGGGCACCGTAATGAAGGCCGCTGCGGTGGGCAATCGAGTCGACCGTGCAGTAAATCCAGGTGCCGTAATCGGCACTCGAGGGCGATGGCAGCACGGCATGCACAGGCATCGACACCACCTGTGAAATCATGATGCCCGCCTCGTTGGCCTCGCCATTGGGGCTTGCCACGAGATACCAGTCACCGGCCCACCGCTCGTAGGCCGAGAGCGGGCCGTAGTTGATTTCTTCGATGTCGGCGGTGGAGAAAGCCAGGGCCGAGCCGTCGTTCAACTCCACACCCACGGTATGCCCCCCGGCGGGCCGTTTTAACACAGTGAAGCGGTGCAGAACGCTGTCGGGCACAATCTCTTGCACCCCGCTCTTCAGCACGATGGCCGTGCGGTAACCACCGGGCTGCGCCATGGCGCCCGTTGCCACCACGATGGCTAAAAACAATGCAGTTATTCTCATTTCTCTACTTTCGTAAGCCCGCTGTTTCCATTGGGCTTGCAAAAGTACTACCATTTTATATTATCGAGCAATCATAAAAATTGGGGAATTCGCTCCAAGCGCACTCCCCAATTATGGTGATGACTCTCTGCCCGGCCTTTACCGGCTCGTGACAATGCCGCGCAGCGAGCCGTAGCCAGTCAGGCCGCCGGGGCGCCACAAGTACAGCGACTTGTTCTGCATCATCCAGAAGCAATCGGAGCGGTCGATGTAGAACCAGGTGATGTGCGTGTCGCCGCGCCGGCTGTCAAATCGCAGGTCGGGAACCGCTGTCACGGGCTCGTTATCTTTGTCGGGAATGCCTGTGTAGTGCAACAACCCCTTGCCGTAATCCAGTGCCCATGTATCGCCACGGGAGTCAAGGGCGGCGCAGGTCATGTTGGCGCCATAGTCGGGGAAAGTGAGTTCCTCGGCCTTTTTCATCCCCTCGGCGGCACGCTCAAAGACACTCGACGCGCAGCCCATCACTTCGGCCTCGCCGATGGCCAGCAAGGTGTGGTAGCTGCGCATTTCCAACTCGGTGGCAGGATTCGACACGACACCGTCGCGCGCATTGCGCAGCGTGGACGACGATGCCATCCAAATGACCCCACGACGGTCAACGGCTACCTTCTCGGCCGGCTCGCCACACTCATAGGCATATCGCTCCTCGCCTTGCGCGTCCACGTCAATCACCCAATCGGCATTCCAGATGACCATGCCGTTTTTCGGGTTGTTGCACACAAGGCCGAAAGTGGCTGTGCGGTCCTCGGGTTCCCACAGGGTGCGGTCCCGCACATAATCGACCCAGCCGCGCCCGTTCACCCATGCCGTGAGCCGCCCGTCGGGCAAGCATTCCACGTCGCTCACAGTCGTCTTGGGGTCTTTGTAAGGAAGAATGTAAATGCCGCCGTCGATTTTATTCACACTCATCACGGCACGGCGCACAGGCAGGTTCAGATAAACAGCCGTGTCGTTCTCGGCCACACCGGCCGGATAGCCCGTCCCCTCAAATTCCACTCGCCGGCCTTGGGAGGAATTGTCGTCGGCCGGTGGCTGGATCACCTCGATAATGATTTTCTTTTCGATGTTCTCCTCGTTGATGAGCACCGTCCACTCGTTGATGCCAATCACAATCACCACGCCGCCTTGACGGTGCTTCACCGTGACGGTGCCCGGCGGACGCTTGCCGCGGGGCTTGAGGTGGAAATATTGCTCAAAAGCCGGCACGAGCGTCTGCCACCGGCTCGACTTGAGCCAAGTGGACAGCTCATTGCGGTTGCTGTGGCCGGCCAGCCCCTGGAACAACTTGAAAAACAGCGACTGCATCTGCACGTCGGGCGAGGCTTTCCGGGCCGCGTCGCGGTCTACTCCCAGCTGGTGGAAAATGGCCACCACGGTGGCATCGGCACCGGCATCGTAGTAGGAATAAATGTTCAACCTGATTTCCATCGGCACATCAAGGGCCTGCAACATGCCCGAGCGGGAGCCGTCGAAGGTGTAGGTGGAATGTAAGGCATCGGCATGTCCCATGAAGGTAACCTTCTCAATATCGCTCACCGTGATGAGGTCGCCACTGCTGCCGAACTGCGGCATCAATACGCAGGTCTGGCGGGTCTTGGCATCGATTTTGTCGCTACCGGCGGCCAGCGAGCTGAACGCCTGTTCGGCATAGGCGCGGCCAATCTCCTGGCCGCTCACCGACACGTTGCCGTCGAACACATACACCGCCACACGTGCTTGCCAGCCCGCCAGAATCACGTTGACGGGCTCTTGCGGGTTAAGCGGGGTTTTCATGGTGCGGTCCACGATGCTCATGGCACGGCACCGCATTCCCTCGGGGACGAAATTCTCCTGGCTCACCAGCTCGCCCAGCGGATTATCGAAGGTGAAATAGTCGTTCTCAAAGGGGGTGGCCCCGCGGCTTGCCACCGGCAGCAACAGCACCGGCAGCAGGCACATCGTCAATAATCGAGTGATGCTCATGGCGGCACGGTGTCACTTGCGGCGGTCGAGGAACTTACCCTTGAGGACGTTGTAACCCACGATGCCACCGGAATTGAGAACCACCACATCGACTCTGTAACAATTGGTGAAGGCCCACAGGTTCCCTTCACGGTCCATATAGGGATAACTCACATTATACGACTTGAATGGCTTGGTCTTGTCGTAATTCATCACATCGGGCACGTCGGTGACCAGCTGGCCATAAGCGGTGGGCGTGCCACCCAGGTCGTCTTTGGCCCACTCCACAAAATGGTCTTCTTCGCCGCTGTGCTGGCCCCACGCGTTGTGCAGATTGCTCACAAAGCGCTCCAGCGTGGTGTTGGGCGCGATGTTCAGTTTGGCCTCGGTTTCCCATGTGCTGCCGTCGGTGCGCATCTTAAACAGACGCCGGCCCATGGCCATGTGAAGCACCGAATCCTTGTCGACGGCCAGAAACACGATTTCGCCGCGCTTGTGCTGGTCGAAGTCGCCGTTCTTTTGCTCAAAAGTGCGGCTGGCGGCATTGTCGAGGCGGCGGCGGAAAGAATCCTTGATGAAACTGCCTTTTTGGTTGGGTAGGAAATAGACGGCTTTGCTGTCGGCGGCTATCAGCTGGCCGCTGTCGTCGACCACGGCACGGTCGGTGCCGGTGGTCCATGTCACCAGCCGGCCGTCGTCCTCACGGTCAAACACATAGGTAGCCTCGCCCAGGGCGGCCATATAACGGCCATTGGGCGAGAAAGTGAGCTTCACGATGTTGCGCACATTGCCACCGATGGCCTGGGCCACCGCCTTGTAATCGACCACACGCGCGCTGCTTTCGATGCTCTTGCCGTCCCAGCGCACGATGCCGTAGTCGCGGCACGCAAGGAACAAACTGTCGCTCGTGCAGCCCATGCCGGTGACAAAGGGCCGCATCTCCTCTTCGTCATCGAGGTTGCGGTCGCGCAGGGCCTGGCGCACCTCGCCGGTTTTCTTGTCAATAGCCACCAGGATGTTCGAGTCGTCGTAACGGCTGGCCATCACATAGAGCGCGCTCGCGTCGTCGGCAAAATACTCGGCCTCAAACGGAAGCAGCACCACGCCATATTTGCCGCTGGCCGATGATGTCGATGCCTTGGCAGGCGACGAAACGCGTTTTTTCTGGGCCACAACCGGCAGGCACACCGCCAGGGCCGTTATCACCAAAAGAATTCTTGAAAGATTTTTCATGTTCAGGCAATTTTGAAATGATGTGTGAGAATAAAATTATGTATTGATATAGATTTCAAAGGGGGCCTCGGTTTGGGGACAAATTTACTATTTTCCACCATGAGGCACCTGCCATTGGGTCAAATTCATGCGTCAACGGGTCAAAAACCACCTGCCGACGCTTCCAGCACATCACTTTTGGCTGCACAGCCGTGAGCGGAGGGCTCACACATTGCCCCCTCTACAGCCCGCTCATCACCGCCTCACTCACCATGTGCTTGAACACATGCATCAGGTAGAATTGACTTCAAGCCACGGAAACGCTTCGCGTGGAACAGCACCAGGATAGGCATTATCTCACTGTAGGACAACGGGCATGGGCGATTGTTTTTGTTATAATTTGATTTTCAACTAAAAAAACACAAAAAACATTTCACCCCTACAATTTTTACGCACTTTTCTCACACCGGACTCACTTTATAATTACATTTCTTATTTCAAACAAAAATGAGCTCCAGAAATAAAAATGTGCTTAATACAACCTATAGAATGTTAAAATATATTACTTTTTTAATTTTTATTTTTCATAATTTAATAATTCAAACGCACTTCAATCGTTTATTACGTGGGGATTGGCACTCTGCGGCATGGCTCACCGGTTTACATCCGTAAATGTTTACAAATGTTTCCGCAGCTTGGCCGGGCGGCATTTTTAGGTTAATTTTGCAAAAACAAAAATCGATAACTGCATGAATTTACAGCACAATAACATATTTCTCACTCTCATTTTCATCATCGTCAGCACCCTCGCCACAGGTTTCAATCTTCAAGCGCAAGAACTCACCGCACGCAAGCACGGCACTGTGCTCGAGCAGCTCGAGCAATCGGCTCTGCATCAGCCCCGCACCTCGATTGATGTGCAGGAACTGCTTGATTATGCCTTCCGCTTCAAGGGCGTGCGCTACCGCCACGGCGCCATGTCGCCGCGGGCCTTCGACTGCTCGGGATTCACAAGCTATGTGTTCAAGCGCTTCGGCATCAACCTGAACCGCACTTCGGGCGGGCAAATCAACGACGGGCAGCGCGTGGCACGCAAGGACCTGCAGCCCGGCGACCTGGTGTTCTTCAACGGACGCGCGGTGAACCGCCGCATCGGCCACGTGGGCATCGTCACCGAGGTGAACAAGGAGGAGAACTCGTTCAAGTTCATCCACGCGGCTGTGCGCACCGGCATCACCGAGAGCAAAAGCACCGAGAGCTACTACAGCCGCCGCTACATGGGAGCCTGCCGAGTGGTGGAATGACCCCTGCACGCACACACAATAAATACAAAGAATAAACCGAACAGGCGGCCCACCTCGATGGCGGGCCGCCTGTTTTTTCCCATAGGCAGCGAACGGCGCGGGAAGCCCACCCCGCTCGGGGTCATGCGTCGCCGTCGGGGACTGCCAGACACGCCTTGATGGCATCGCGGATTTCGCGGGCCTCCTTGCCGCCGGCCTTGAGCACAGTGAGCACCCCTTTCACATAGTCCTCCTTGCGGGCATAGCCGCACAGGCCGGCCACGTTGCACTCGCTGAGCATTGTCTTTTGGTTAAACACACGCAGCACGGCCCGGTAGTCGCCATCCACAGCATAGCGGTGAAACAACCGGCACAAGTCCTCATAGTAACCGCGCGGATTGATTTCATTCACCAGATCCACCATGTGGTCCTCCAGGGCACCGATGTTGCGAAACTTCATGTCGATGCGTAACTCCACATCATGCTTCACGCGGTGGCGCGTGTGCATCAGCGCCTGCGACTTGATTTCGCGGCTGAACTGGTTCATCACCGAGCGGCGCACCTTGCCGAACACCTCGTCGGCATTGCGCTTGCGCCAGCGTGCCATGGAGCGCACCACGCCCTCGATGAGCAGCATGTTTTCTATCTCGGCCACATCGGGGACGAAGATATTTTTCTTGCGCAGGTATTCCACCTCCTCTTCACTGCGGCGGTCGCGGTCCACGATGCCGTAACTGTCGAGCTGGTGAAACGTGCGCAGGTTGCCAAAGGAGCGCACCGTCTCAATCACGCGGTTGCAGCTGCCCAGCGGCTTCACCGTGTAGTCGGGGAAGATGAGCGGATAGAGCTTGGAGTCGATGGAGTGCGTTTCGTCGCCCTCGATGAAAAGCACCGGCTTGCGGCTGCCCAGCAACTCGAAGTAGATGGCATCGTCGAGCGACTGGCTGCTGGGCATCACCTCGTAGTCCCACGCCACATGCTCGGGGTCGAAATTCTTGACCCACACGCACTGGTTGTCGACCCGCGACGAGGCAAACTCCACGTTGTGCGTGTTGTAGATGAACGAGCAGTCGGGGCGCATCTCCTCAATCACGTTCCACAACGTCTGCATGATGCTGCGGTGAATGAACGTCTCGGGGTCATCGACCACTATCACGGCATCGGGCATGGCATAGAGCACCGCGCCGATGTAGTAAAGAACCGCTTTCTCACCGTCGCTCAACCGCAGCGACGAGTACTTGTCGGACTGGCCCTCGGTGGTGAAAAGCAACTTGCCGTTCTCGCGCAGTACCTTGTTCTTGGGAAACACCTCCTGCCACATGCGCACCGTGGTGTCGAGCTTGGTCTTGGGAAAAGGCATTTCCTCGCCCATGAGCAAGTGGGCCTTGTAGTTCATCAAGTCGCGGAACTCGTCGGTGAGCATCACATAAGTGAGCTTGTCGAACTCGGTGGACGCCGTGTTGGTCACCTGGGGCGTGCTGGCATTGATGCGGTCGAACATGTCGGCAATGCTGCCCGGCAGCTTGGCTTGCCGCTCATCATCCATGGGGAACAAAGCCCGCAATGCCGAGATGCGGTAGGCTTTGTCGCCGCACGACTTCACCAGCTGGCTGCAAAACCGGCTCTTGCCGCTGCCGTTGGCTCCGATGATGGTGATTTGTCGCGCACCTTTCAGCACGGGGGGCTCACCACCATCTATTCTGGGGGGCAATTGAATATCCATCATGGCAATGGTTTTTAAAGTTGATGTAAAAATAGCAAAAATATTGCCCACGAGCCAAACTTTTGACTCGAAAAATGTGCCCAGCCCCTCAATTCATCAAAACCACGCCTCCCGAAGCGCCCCGCCACACCATGAGCCGCCGGGGTCGGCAGGGCACCGGGGAAATGGCGAAAAAACACTTAAGTGGACACAGTTTTTGCAAGTGTCCCGTTTATTCAGTAACTTTGTGGTCGGCAAGGTCAAGTGAGACTTACTTCTATCTGAGACGCTTCGGCGTTATTTTTCAGTTTCACAATCACCTTGCTTTTTTAGTTTGCGCTATATATACTATGGAAACGGATTTACTACACGTGGCCCTCAGAGCCGGCGCCATCTATCTGCCCGACGACCTGCCGACGGGCACCCCGGCACAAATCACCGGCCCGGTGCTGGGAGTGACCAGCCAACTGCTGAAATTGGGCTACGCCCCCACCGAACAACTGCTGCACGTCCTCAACGGCGTGCCGCCGACGCAACTGCTGCAGATTCTCGACGTGGTGAACGAGGTGATGGGAACCGACCTCAACTGGGCACCGCTGGTGCGCGGATGGGACATTCCCACGGGCGAAACCTTTGCCGACCACCTGGTCACACTGGTGGCCAATCTGTGGGGAGAAGAAGCCGGATTTCACGGCACACGCCTGCCGTGCGGGCATCTCATCCCCGACGGCACGTTTCCGCTCGAGCGCTACAACGGCTGCCCGTTCTGCGGCAGACAGTTCGACACGGCAGGCTTTGTCTACCAGGGACAGGGCAGCAAGCTCAAGCCGCTGCAACTGTGGCGCGATGCAGAACTGGCGGCACACCTGCGGCTGCTGCTGGAATCGGCCGTGCCACTCAATGCCACGCAGGCCGACAGCCTCAAGCGCCTGCTGCGGCACTTGCCTTGGCCCCAGGGCATCGACATCAAAATGAAAGAAACGAGCATGCTGGTTGTCGACGCGCTGGTGGAGGCCGGACACGACGAGCAAGCCGGCACGCTGCTGACTTCGCCCACCGACGTGCTGCGCTACTTGTGGTACCGCCACACGGGCTACGCCCAACTCGTGAAACCGCGCACGCTGGTCAACAAAGCGCGCATCGCCCACTCCCACCACTACCTGCCACTCGACGATAGCCAACAGGCGGCCCAGGACAAGGAAAACGCCCTGCGGCTACATTACGACCGGCGGTGGTGCCGCCGCGTGGCGGCCTGGCTCAACGCTCTGGACATCGACCCCGAGAAGGCTTGCGAGCAGATGCATCCGCACCGCGCCATGTGGGTGCGGTTCATCAGAGCACTGCGGCTGGTGGAGTATTCCCACCGGCCGGGCCATGAACGCCTGAACGCCTTGCTCACCGCCTTCCACAGCCAGCAGTACCCCGTGTGGCAGGGACGTGTGAACGCCGGCAAGCTCAAGCGCGACACCGCTGCCACCCTGGCGCTGCTGAAACAACGGCCCGGCGCCTTCGCACGCTGCCTGCTGTCGACGATGCTGTGGTTCGGTCCCGAAGAAGTGCTGCCCGCATTCGCACAAGTGGCACCCGGCTTGCCTCCACGGCTGTTGCTCACGCTGGGCTCGCTCGCCGCCGGCTACTTCGATGGAGAGAAACGCATGGTGCGGCCCGTGGCGGCCGCCGGGCGGCTGGTCGACCCCAATCCGTTGCTAAGACTCTACAGCCAGCAGCAACGTGACGACATGGCCATCGCCGTCAATGACATTTACCGACAATCGATGCGCCGGCGCTGGGAAGCACAGCAGCCGGCCGCCAGCACCGTCTATATCGACCCCAGGCTCGACGCTGTGCCCGTGCCGGTGGGCGACCGCTCCACTACCGTGCACGATGCCGGCAGCGCGCTGCAAGGCACCCGCTTTGCGGTCGAAGGCGACAATGTGCGCATTTTTCTCCAATGGGGAAAAGGCTTGCCGGCCATGCACCTCGACATGGATTTGAGCGTCGCTATCACCTACGACGACCACGAGGAACAATGCGCCTACTTCAACCTGGCGCCCCAAGGAGCCAAGCACTCGGGCGACATCCGCGAGATTCCCGACCAGGTGGGCACGGCTGAATACGTAGAGCTCGACCTGCCGGTGCTCACACAGCGCGGGGCACGTTTTGCCGTGTTCTCATGCAATGCCTACAGCAACGGCGAGCTGTCGCCGGGGCTGACGGTGGGATGGATGGATTCACGCCATCGCATGGCGGTCGACGAGAAAACGGGGGTGGCCTACGACCCGTCGACCGTGACCCAGCTCATTCGCATCGGCAACGACAGCGCCAAGGGGCTGGTGTTCGGGGTGCTCGACGTGGCACGGCGCGTCATCATCTGGCTCGAAATGCCTTACGGCGGCCAAAATGTGCTCGCACTCAACACCACCGGCATCAATGCCTTCATGAAAAAACTCGCCGCAAAGCCCACCGTGGGGCAGATGCTTCGCGCCAAGGCCGAGGCCCAGCACCTCACAGTGACCGACAATCGCGACAGCGCCGATGAAGCGTACACCTATCAGTGGGCGCTCGACACAGCCGCCGTGGCTTCGGTATTGCTGAAGGAATAAAACCGGGGCATTACTCATCACATCCGGCCAGGCGCTCGCGACGCCACTGGCCGGGACTCATGCCGGTGTGCTTGGTGAACGCCCTGCGGAACGTGCTCATCGAATTGAATCCGCTTATCTGAGCCACGTGCTCAAGGGTGAATTCCGGATGCTCGCGCATCGTGGGCAAGCTCATGTTTTCAAGGCGCAAACGGTTGATATAATCGTAGAACGTGTCTTGAAGCACCCGCGAAAAATACTCGCTCATATAGGTGCGGTTGGTGCCCACCCGCTTGGCCACATCCATTAGTGTGAGGTTGGGATTGAGATACAGCGACTCTTCCTTGATTACACGCTCCACTTGCCCGGCAAATGAATATTGACGAGGCTCTGCCTCCGATTCATCAACGGGCTCAACAGGCTGCATGACGATGGGGCGGAAGTTGTAACCGTAGCGCAGCACCATCATCCACATGGCCAGGGTAACCACGTAGTAGCAACAATCGGCCGCGGGGTTGCTCGCAAAACTCACGCCCAGCCACAGCAACTGGCCTGCGATGAAGAAGAAAAACACCTGCCGCAGCCACGACACATCGATGTTGTCGATATTGGAAAAATTGGCGCGCACATACTTGATGTGGCGCCGTGTGGTCACAAACCCCACAGCCAAGATGGCGAGTGCAAACGCTACCAGCATCCACGTGTAAACCAGGATAATTCCATGCCTTCCGGCCGGCCACACAAAATATACCACCGTATTCGCCCAAAAAGGCAACAGCACCAGCAGCAATTTTATGACATCAGTCCATCCTGGCCGCACAATCTCCATCAAGAACACCGTGAATGTGGCCACCGACCATCCGTCGATGAGAAACACCACATCGAGCACCGGCTGGCGGTACATTCCCGGGAAAGCCAGTACCAAATCCTTCACGCTGAGCAATGCCCACACCACAAAGATGCGGCCCAGCACCGTCTGAAAGCGGGTGCGGTCGGGACGGGTGAGGATGTAGAGCGCGCAGGTGACGAAGAAAGCCGCAGCCACACCTATCAGGAAGGAGAATATGGTCATTACACCGGTCATGCAGGTGTAATCAATGCCACGGAGCCAAACATCATGCAGAGTACCGACAAGAGAATGAGCACAATCATCACTATGCCGTAAAGGATAAACACCAGCAGGGTCTTCCACGCGGTCTTCCACCAGCCGAAGCCATAAAGCTGCTTAAAGTCAAGAACGAACAAGGCGTAGGTGAGCTCGGACGGCATGTCGGCCGTGGCATGCCCGCTGAAAACAACCATCAACAGTACGCCCAAGGCGTTGAAGATGTTGAGCTGGCTCGCAATGAACACCTGCGCATAGAAATGTTCCACCGCGGTGGCGCAGCCCAGGCGGGGAGTTTTCCTGAACATCCACATCACGAACAGCGTCATCGAAAGGTGGAACAAAATGGCTATCGCCACATCGTGGGTGTCGAACCAATGCACCACGCTGCGCACCGGCTGCATGATGCGCCGTGTCGATTGCTGATATTCTTTAACCGAGCGGTTCTGCTCCTTGCCATAACTTTCGGCAAAGTCTGTCACCACGCGCTCTAAGCTATCAAGCTTATGGTTCTGGGCATCGACCTGGGTCTCGGCACCGGGTTGCATATGGACAAAAACAGCGAGTGCCGCCGTAACCAGAAACAGCATCTTGAACGGCGAGAAATAGGGCTGACGATGCCCCTTCAGATAATCGTAAATCATGTAACCGGGCCGCCAAATCAAGTGCCAGATGGTGCGCGGCATACTCTTGCGTCCTCCCAACCCCCACACATCCAGGGCCTGACGCATCACATGGCCCACGGTGAAGCGCTGAGCCGTGGCGGGCTGGCCGCAACGCGGACAGAAGTCGCCGTCGTAGCTGTCTCCGCAATTCAGGCACACCGCCTGCTGCTCGGAGAGCGGCGGATTTCTCATGGGCGTGCGCTGCCACTCACAGAACTCGCGCCACCACTCTGCCAGCCGGCTCGCAGCCGCGCTTATAACCGCTCCAATATCCATGGCTCGGTTTCAAGGATTTTTACAGCCGACTGCCGGCGGAGGTTTTTAAGAAAGGCCGCCGCCACATCCAGCTCGCTGAAACTCTTGATGACCACGTAATACTTCTTGTCGCGCTCCACCGAGCCATAAAGCAGCACGCTGGGATAGCCGCCCTCGCTCTTGAGGCGGTCGCGGTAGGTGCGGGCGTTGAACAGCTGCTTGAACTGGCCCACCACCACATTGTAGCGCAGTGCGTCGGTCTGCTGGCCGTCGGTCACATTCATGTAGGCATGCTCCACACGCACGCTGTCGCCGTTCACCACCTCCAGGTTGCGGCGCTTCTCGGCCTTGATGAGGGCTGCGAACTCGTCGTCGACAACCTCGGTTTTCTTCGCACGGGCTTTGTCGTAGGCCGCCTTGTAATTCGCCTCGTTGCTGTGGCATGCCGAGAACAGGATTGCCAGCAGGGCTATTGTCAACAGGTGTGAATATCTTTTCATGGGCAAGTGATGTTTGACGCAAAATTAGCCACTTCGCCATAAACACACAAACTATTTCGCACAAAATTTGTATATTTGCACCGTAAACCCCGACCACTATTTGATTATGTTCTCAGGAATTGTAGAAGAGGCCGCCCGCGTGGTGGCATTGGAGCGCGACGGCGGCAACCTGCACATCACGCTCAGTTGCACTTTTGTGCAGGAATTGAAAATAGACCAGAGCGTGGCACACAACGGCGTGTGCCTCACCGTGGTGAAGCTGCCGGGCGACGGCACCTACACGGTCACAGCCATCCAGGAAACGCTCGACCGCAGCAATCTGGGGCTCCTCCAAGTGGGCGACGAGGTGAACGTGGAGCGCTCCATGCTCATCAACGGAAGGCTCGACGGCCACATCGTGCAGGGCCATGTTGACCAGACGGCCGTTTGCACCGCCGTCGACGAGGTGGACGGCTCGCGCTACTACACCTTCTCCTATCATGTGGACCCGGCCATGGCCCGCAAGGGCTATGTGACCGTGGAGAAAGGCAGTGTCACCGTGAACGGAACAAGCCTCACCGTGTGCAACAGCCAGCCCGAGAGCTTTCAGGTAGCTATCATACCCTACACCTACGAGCTGACCAATTTCCACGCCATCGTTCCGGGCACTGTCGTGAACCTGGAATTCGACATCATCGGCAAGTATCTGGCACGGCTGATGGAATTCAGCGAAAAATGAAAAAAATAGGCATCATCAGCGACACACACGCCTACTGGGACGACCGCTTCGCACTGCATTTTGCGCAGTGCGACGAGATTTGGCATGCCGGCGACATCGGAAACGACGACGTGGCCGACCGGCTCGAAGCCATCGCACCGGTGTTCCGGGCTGTCTACGGCAACGCCGACGGCCAAACGCTGCGCCGCCGATTCAAGGAAATGGAGATTTTCGAGACCGAGGGCGTGAAGGTGGTGATGACACACATCGGCGGCTATCCGGGAAAGTACGCACCGGGCATCCGCTCACGCCTGCTGTTGTCAAGGCCGCAATTATTCGTGTGCGGCCACAGCCACATCCTCAAGGTGATGCCCGACCGCTCGCTGGGTGTGCTGGTGGTGAATCCGGGAGCTGCCGGGCGGCAGGGATGGCAAAAGGTGCGCACACTGGTCACCCTCACCCTCGATGCCGGACATGTGACTCATTGTCAAGTGATTGAACTCAACGATGAACATCCACGACTTTAACACGGCAAGCGCCGAGCGAAGCGCTCAGGAAACGCGATGCACCTGGCTGGGCCTGGGCACCGACGTGGTGATGAGCGTGATAAAAATCGCCTTTGGCCTGTGGGGGCGCTCCACCGCCCTGCTTGCCGACGGCGCTCATTCCATCGGCGACTGCTGCACCGATGCCATTGCCCTGGCCATGATGCGGGTGAGCGGAAAAGGCATCGACGAGAACTACCGCTATGGCCGTGGCAAGTTTGAGACGCTCACTGCGTTCCTCATCAGCATCATCATGCTGCTGGTGGGCCTGGAACTGCTCACCGAGGGGGGTAGCGAGGTGTGGGCCGCCATCCATGGCGCACAGCTCGACCGGCCCGAACTGCTCACGCTGGTGGTGGCCGTGATGGCTGTCGTGGTCAAGGAAGGATTGTTTCAATACACCCACCACGTGGGCCGCCGGCTCGACAGCAAAGCGCTGCTGGCCTATGCCTGGCACCACCGGGGCGACGCGCTGTCCAGCCTGGCCACGCTGGGCGGCATAGCTGGCGCCATCTTTCTGGGTGAACGCTGGCGCGTGCTCGACCCGTTGGCGGCCATCATCGTGAGCGGGCTGATTATCACGCTGGCCTATCGCCTGGGCAAGCCGGCGGTGAAGGAATTGCTCGAAGTGTCGCTTCCGGCCGACAAAGTGGAGCAAATCGGTCAAACGATAGCCCGGGTGGACGGAGTGAAAGCATTCCACAACCTGCGCACGCGGCGCAACGGCACGGTGAGCGTGGTCGATGTGCACATCAAGGTCGACGGCGACCTCTCGGTGACCCAGAGCCATGCCATCACCACACAAATCGAGCAGTGCCTGCAGGCACTGCTGGGACAAACCATCACCAACATCCACGTGGAGCCGTTCCGCGGTCAAAACCTATGTGAGAAGAACCATCATGGAGAAAATTGAGCTATCACACACCTTGCCGGCCGTGTTTGCCGGCAGGCCCGACACCGGCAGCGACGTCTGGCTGCGCCACATCACCCTGGAGCGCGGCATGCGCTATCTGGTGGCCGCCGAGAGCGGCACCGGAAAGTCGTCACTGTGTGCCTACATCTACGGTTACCGCAACGACTACGAGGGTACCATCGCCTTCGACGGCCGCGACTGCCGCTCGCTCACCATCGACGACTGGTGCCGGCTGCGCTGCCGCCACATCGCTTATCTGCCACAGGAGATGCGCCTGTTTCCCGAGCTCACAGCACTGGAGAACGTGGAGCTGAAAAACCGCATCACCCATTTCAAGACCCGGCAGCAAATTGAATTGCTCTTTGACGCACTGGGCATCGCCGACAAGCTTCACAGCCCGGTGGCGCGGCTCTCCATCGGGCAGCAACAACGCGTGGCCGTTATCCGCACACTCTGCCAGCCGGCCGACTTCATCCTGCTCGACGAGCCGGTGAGCCATCTCGACGAGACCAACAACCAAATCGTGGCACAACTGGTGACCGACGAGGCGGCACGGCAAGGGGCCGGCATCATCGCCACCAGCGTGGGCAACCACCTCAAGTTGAACGACACACAACACCTGGCCTTATGAAAAACATCATCTGGAAACTGCTCAGAAAGCACGTCAGTGCCTCCCAGCTGACGGGCTTCGCGCTGGCCAACCTGGTGGGCCTCACCATCGTCATCCTGGCCGTGCAGTTCTATCTCGACGTCAAGCCGGTCTTTGCCGACGAGGATAGCTTCATCAGCAAGGATTACCTGGTGATTACCCGTGCCATCACCGGGACAGGTGCCTTGATGGGAAGCGGCAGCGAGTTTGCCGACAGCGCCATCGCCACACTGCAGCAGCAACCGTGGTGCCGGCAGGTGGGCCGCTTCGTCAGCAGCGATTTCGCCATCAGCGCTACAGTGGGCGTGGGCAGCGGGCGCGCCATGCGCAGTCAATTCTTCTTCGAGGCCATCCCCGACGAGTTTATTGATGTCAATGCCGACCAGTGGGGCTTCAACCCGGCGCGGCCCGAGGTGCCGGTGATTGTGTCGCGCGACTACCTGTCGCTCTACAACTTTGGCTTCGCAGCCACACAAGGCATGCCGCGCATCAGCGAGGGGCAGGCGGGAATGATTCCGCTGTCGTTCACCTTCAGCGGCAACGGACTCACCGAAAACATGCCGGGACGCATCGTGGGATTCTCCAACAGGCTCAACACCGTCATTGTGCCACAGGACTTCCTGACCTGGGCCAATGAGCGCTACGGCACGCGGCAGCCCCGACTGCCGCAACGCCTCATCGTGGAGGTCAGCAGCCCGGGCGACGTGAAAATCGAACAATTCATGACCAGCCACCGCTATGAGGTGGCAGGCGACAAAATGTCGTCGAGCAAAGCCAACTATTTCTTGATGCTCATCATCGGCATCGTGATTTCCGTGGGCATCATCATCTCTCTGCTGGCATTCTTTGTGCTCATGCTCAGCATCTACCTGCTGCTGCAAAAGAACACCCGCAAGCTGCAAGACTTGCTCCTGCTCGGCTACTCACCGGGCCAGGTGGCTCGCCCCTACGTCGTGATGGTGCTCGCCATCAATGCCGCTGTGCTGGTGCTCGCCATCGCACTGATGCTGGCCGCAAGGCTCTACTACAAGGGCACGCTGGCCGCCCTGGGTGTGACAGGAGCCAGTGTGCTGCCGGCCATGGCGGTGGCACTGACCATCATGGGGCTCATCACGGCTGTCAATGTGCTGGCCATCCGCCGGCGCGTGGCAGCATTGTGGATGCAATAACACACGTTATATTAACCCCACAAAAACACTCTCACAATGAAAAAGACCATCTTCACTCTCACCATCGCCGCTCTCGCAGCGATGACATCGTGCAACAATGGCGGCAGCCAGGCCGGCGGCGCACAGCTGACCGATTCGGTCCAAGCACAACAGGCTGCGCCGGAAACCGGTGTCACAACGGCCGCGGCAGCACCTGCTGCCGCTGCACCCACCGTGAAGCCCACCGACCTTCCCACCCCGATTACCGACTTTTTGAAGCAATACTTCCCGCAGGCCACGGTGTCGTTCGTTGAGACCGACAACGAGTTCGGTGGCGTTGAGTACGACGTGACCCTTTCCGACGGCACCGAGGTCGACTTCGACAAAGCCGGCCAGTGGGAAAATGTGGACTGCCACGCCAAGGCTGTGCCTGCGGCACTCGTCCCCCAAGCAATCGCCACCTATGTCAAAACCAATTATCAGGGAAAGGTCATCACCAAGATTGACCAGAAACCCGCCGGCTATGAGATTGAGCTGGCAGGCGGCCTTGAACTCAAATTTGACAAAGCAGGGCAGTTTTTGGGCCTGGACGACTGACACGCCGCTCCCTTTCGATGCCACTCGGCGGCCCCGAGGCTTGTGAGGAAGCATCGGGGCCGTTGTGCCCATTAAATGGGAGGTGTTTTTGAAAAAAGTGAGGTTTTGTGAGTTGTTTTTTGGCTCATTTTTCATGACGCACCTTTATCTTTGCACCTGTAATGCGATTACATACACGAGAAAACCTATTTTTCAATAACCTAAAACCAAAAAACCAAGTAATGAAGAAATTTTTAACTTTTGTCCTTGTTGCATTCGCAGCATTGACAGTTTGGGGACAGACCGCCCCCACGGCCAACGCCAACGATCCCACCGATGCCGAGGCCAACGTCATTGCCATCTACAGTGACTTCTATGGCAAAGGACTGCAGGACAACAATCCCGGCTGGGGCATCAACAACGGCGCACCCAACCCGCTGTACAACTCCCTTGAGGAGGTGAAGCTGGTGGAGGGCAGTGACCACAAGACCGTGCATGTGCTGGGTACCGGCATGAACAGCCGCCCCAAGAGTGTGCCCAACGCCGACTACAGCACAGCCCATGTGGCTCTGTATCCGTTCCATGCCACCAAGTGCAAAATCTTCGACGACAATGACTACCCCAATGCCATCGAGTTCGATGGGCTGATTCCCGAACAGTGGAACTACGTCACCATCACGGGCGCAGCTTTCACACAGAACTACATGTGCATCGAGCTCGTGGGCGAGACGGAGTTCTATCTCGACCACTTCTATCTGGCCAAGCCCGACGAGGGCAATTTGGTGTTGACCACACTCACCATTGATGCAAGCAGCACCTATCCCACGGTAGGTAGCACGGTGAACATCAACGTCATCGCCAAAGATCAAAATGGCATGCGCCTCGCTCCGGGCACCATCACCTGGAACAGCACCAATCCCGCTGTGGGCACAGTGGCCGACGGTGTCTTCACCGCACAGGCCGCCGGCACCACCGACATCAAGGCCACCGTGGATGGTGTCACTTCGAATGTCATTACCATGACTGTAGTAGCCGAGGCCATGGGCGCACCCACGACCAACGCCACCGAGCCCACCGACCTGGAGCTGAATGTGATTGCCATCTACAGCGCCACCTACGGCAAGGGCCTGCAGGAAAACAACCCCGGCTGGGGCATCGGCGGCGGAGCACCCAACCCGCTGTACACCGCCATCGAAGAAGTGAACTTAGTTGACGGCAACGACCACAAGACCGTGCATGTGACGGGAACCGGCATGAACAGCCGCACCAAGAATGCCGTGGCCCCCAACGCCGACTACAACACCGCCCATGTGGCCCTGTATCCGATGAGCGCCACCAAGTGCAAAATCTTCGGCGACAACGCCTATGGCAATGCCATCGAGTTCGAAGGGCTGGTTCCCGGCCAGTGGAACTACGTCACCATCGAGAACGCTGCTTTCACACAGAACTACATGTGCATCGAGCTGGTGGGAGAGCATGAGTTCTACCTCGACCACTTCTATCTGGCAAAACCCGCTGTCGACGACAACGTGAAGCCCACTCTCGACAAGGCCGAGCTGGTCAAAGCCAACGCCATGAGCGTGGTGGTGGCACTCAAGGCCACCGACGACAAGGCTGAGAAAATCACCTATCTCATCACCGACCAAAACGGTGCCACCTACAACGCCAAGGGCGACAACGGTGTGGAAATCGAGCACACCGTCTCGGGCTTGAAGGCCGGAACGGACTACACCTTCACCATCGTGGCACAGGATGAGAACGCCAACACATCCGACGCTCTCACCGTGCAAGCCACCACCA
>ONMF01000001.1 GCA_900318865.1 uncultured Prevotellaceae bacterium | reverse complement strand
ATCAAATCCAGGTTAAAAGGAAAGAGCCCGGTGCAATACCGAACTCTTTCTCTAAGCCATTAATTTTTAACCCGTCCAACTTTTGGGGGTCATTTCACAAGTCGGCCGGGGCGTTTTTTGTGAGGCGGCTCACTGAAAAAATGCCCGAACACGGCTAAATGCCGAGAAAAATAAGTAAATTTGCAAAGAGAATGACAGCTCGAAGGCGTGAAATAGAATTATTGGCCCCGGCGCGCGATGCCCAGGTGGCCATCGAGGCCATCAAGCATGGTGCCGATGCCGTATATATGGGCGCCACGCGCTTTGGCGCACGTGTGGCCGCCGCCAATGCCGTTCCCGACGTGGCCCGGGTGTGCGATTTCGCTCATGCCTATGGCGCCCGTGTTTATGCCACGGTCAACACCATCATTTACGACAATGAGCTGGCCGAGGTGGAACGCTTGATTCGCGAGCTCTACCATGCCGGCGTCGATGCCTTGATAGTGCAGGATATGGGACTCTTGCGCTTGGACCTGCCTCCCGTCGCCTTGCATGCCAGCACGCAGTGCGATATCCGCACGCCCGAGAAAGCGCGTTTCCTCGAGGCGTTGGGCTTCTCGCAGCTGGTGGTGGCACGCGAGTTGACACTGGCCGAAACACGATCCATCCGTGATGCGGTTCATGTGCCGCTCGAGGCCTTTGTTCACGGCGCTCTGTGTGTGTGCTACAGTGGCCGCTGCCAGGCCAGCGAGGTGTTGATGGGCCGAAGCGCCAACCGTGGTGCGTGCGCGCAGCTGTGCCGGCTGGCCTACGACCTGGAGGATGCCGACGGCCGCGCATTGGCTCGCGGCAAGCATCTGCTCTCGCTGCGCGACTTGAACCGCAGCCACGACCTCGAAGCCATGATTGACGCCGGTGTAACGTCAATGAAAATAGAAGGGCGGCTCAAAGACGTGAATTATGTGAAAAACGTGGTGGCCTACTACCGCCAGGCAATAGACCGGATAATTGAGCGTCGGCCCGACGCTTTGGCACGCTCGTCGTTCGGAGCAAGCACCTACACGTTTGTGCCCGACGTGAGACGCAGTTTCAACCGTTCGTTCACCCGCTATTTCACCACTGAGCGGCGTCCTGCCAGCGGCAGCCCGATGGCATCGGTCGACACGCCGAAATCCCAGGGTGAGCCACTGGGCCGGTTGGTGAGTGTGCATGGCAATGAATGGCAGGTAGATACCAATCGTGTCATTGCCAATGGCGACGGCTTGAGTTACTTTGACGCGCAAGGCAACTATTGCGGTGTGCGAGTGAATCGTGCCACCGGAAACCGTGCCTGGCTCAATGCCGCCGTGCCGGTTAAACCGGGCACGATGGTTTACCGCACCAGTGACAAGGCTTTGGACGATGTGCTATCACAGTCGAGCGCCGAAAGGATTGTCATGGTCGATGCCGTATTACGGCATGATGGTGAGAAACTGATACTGACGCTGCATGACGAACGGGGGTGCCGTGTTACGCACTCAATGGAGTGTGACCCATTGCAGCGTGCGCAATCATCGCAAGAAATGAGACAACAGCAGGAATTGGCAAAATTGGGCAACACGATATATCGCTTGCGCCATGCGCAGGTGATGGGGGAGTGGTTTGTGCCGGCTTCGCTGCTGGCCCGGTTGCGGCGCGACACCGTGTCGCTGCTCGACCGCTCGTGGCTGATGCGCAGGCCCATCGCCATGCGTCGTCACGAGGACCTCGCTGTCCCATGTCCTGTCACCGAGCTGGCGAGCAGTGACAATGTGGCCAACCGCCTGGCCCAAACGCTCTATGCCGACCATGGCGTGAAACACATAGAGCCGGCCGTGGAGACTATTCCCGCCCGCCAGCGCACCGCCCGGCTTGTGATGACCACCCGCTATTGCCTGCGGCGTGAACTGGGTGCCTGCCTGCGTGATAAAAACTGCCACAGGCAGTTGCCCGTGCCATTGTATCTGCGCAGTGGCTCAATCAGGCTGCGGGTGGATTGTGACTGCGCCCGCTGTGAAATGACCGTCACCGATGCTGGAAATGCATGATTCCTGCTCGCTTGAACATCGTGGCATAAACAAAAAACTCCCGCATTGCGCGGGAGTTTTTGATGAAGTGATGTCGATTGAAATCGCTTACGCCATCTTAAGCCTCGGTGGCAGGTGCCTCTTCGGCGGCGGGAGCGGCTTCGGCCTCGGCGGCAGCCTTGGCGGCAGCTTCAGCCTCTTGTGCAGCCTTGGCGGCCTCGGCCTCGGCGGCAGCCTTGGCGGCGGCGATTTCGGCTTTCTTCTTAGCTACGGCTTCGGCCTTAGCCTCATTCTTCTTCGTCTCTTCCTCAAGAGCTTTCTTGGCGTTGGCCTTCTTGGCTTCACGCTCTTTGTTCCTGATGGCTTCGAGTTTAGCGTCTTTTTCAGCTTTCCATGCGTTGAAACGGCGCTCGGCTTCGGCCTGGTCAAATGCGCCCTTCTTGACACCGCCCTGGAGATGCTTCATGAGCATGACGCCTTCGCGGCTAAGAATGTTACGGACTGTGTCGGTGGGGATGGCACCAACGTTAATCCAATAGAGAGCGCGCTCGAAATTTAAACTTATTGTAGCAGGATTCGTGTTCGGGTTGTAAGAACCGATCCTTTCAATAAATCTACCATCTCGTGGTGCCCTGCTATCGGCGATGACAATGGGATAGAACGCATAGTCCTTGTGACCGTGGCGTTGCAGTCTGATTTTAGTTGCCATGTTAGATAATAAAAGTTTAAATTAGTATATGTAGTTCTCAAAATGAAAGTGACCTTTTCGGGTCACTTTCTTAGTTGTCCTGGTAGGATTCGAACCCACGCAAACGGAACCAGAATCCGGTGTGCTACCGTTACACCACAGGACAATTCCTCAATTGCGGTGCAAATTTACTGCTTTTTTTTGAACCTGCAAGCGTTTGACGGCAATTTTTTAAGAAAAAAATTATTTCTTGGCAAAAAAAGTGGTGTTTTCGGCCAACTGCCTGAAGGCGAACAGGCCCTGCTGGCTGGTTTCTATGGTGCGGTAATTGCCGTCGGGCGTGATGACGTTGACATGGTTGTCGTCGACCCAGGTGAAGAGTTTCACCTCTTTGCCGTCGGCTTCCACGCTCCATGAGCGCTCCATTTCATCGAAGTTGAAGCGCACCTCCGATTTGTCGTTCATATTGATGATGGTGTGCCCGTTTTTGTCGGTTTTGACCAGATAACGGGCATCTTTACCGTCGATTACTTGCGTCTGAGCCATGACCGGGTTCGAACCCGACCAGAATTCAATGGAATTGATGACAAGGACATCGGCTATCAGGCAAAGCTCGTAGACGGGCAAGATGCAGAATGCCACAAACACAATCTCGTTGACAAATTTGTTGCCCACTTGTTTGTTCCATTTCATCACTTTTCCTGTCAGCGCAAAACTGCCGATGCATGATGATGTGATGAGCGAGAACGCCAGCATCACGGCAATAGCGGCAGTGAGATGTCGAAATTTTTTCATCGTTGCTTCTTGTCGGTTTGATTGGATTTGTTGTATTTATTCTTATAAAATAGGTAATGCTGTTCCACTTCGGCCACATAGGCCACGGTTTGGCGCCCTCGGAAGTAGCCGTAATGGCACACCGAGTCATTGTAATACTGCGGATTGGCCTTCCACAGGATGGCCTCCTCCACATTGCCGTTCCACAGATTGGGGTCTTTGTCGTATTTCCGTGCCAGCTCAATCGCGTCGAGCACGTGCCCCACACCGGCATTGTAGGATGCCACGATAAACTTGATTCGCTCGTCGGGGTTGACGATGCGCTGAGCCAGCATTTTCTCGATGTCGATGAGTGTGAGCACAGCCACGCGCACATTTTGCTCGGGGTCGGTGATGTGCTCCATGTCGAGTCCGTAGCCGGCAGCAGTGCTCGGCATGAGCTGCATGATGCCACGCGCGCCGGCCCACGACACGACTTCGGGGTCGAAATTCGATTCGGTATAAGCGATAGCCGCAAGCAAGCGCCAGTCCCATCCCAGCTGCGGGCTATATTTCTTAAACAAGTCGTCGTAGGGTGATATGTCGCCCGGCGGCACTGTGCGGCGCATGGCGGTGTCGGTGTGCTGCAGGCCCTTGCTCAACTCGAAATATCGCCGCAGTGCCGTTTTGGAGTAGGCTTGCGCATTACCGCTGCTGCTCCATGCGTTGATGCTGTCGGCCAGCCATTGGTCTTCAATTCTCACAGCCCATGATGAGCGCTGCGGAAAGCTCACTTTCAGCCCGATGTCGATGCTGTCGTAATAGGTGTGGTTAAACATGGCGATGTCACTGTCGACGATGGTGAGCGGCAGCTGGCGGTTTTGCACCATGGCGATGAGGTCCTCGGGCATGAGCGTGTCGCCGCCGATGGGGTGGATGCGAATGCCGCCACCCAGTTCGCTGTCGAGATTGCGCAGGCGCGATTCGTACTTTGTGCCGCGCTCCACATAGACGTCGCGGCCCACAAGCTGCGTGACGTCGGTCACGATGGAGTCGCCGGCATGCTGGATGAGCACCTGGTGCGTTTCATTGACGGCTCCGCAGCTGAGCACCAGCTGCCGATATTCGGCAGTGATGGGAATCTCGCATGCCACAAGGTCGACATGGTGGTGCCGCAGGGAGTCGACGAGCGCCGTGAGGCTGCGGGCCACCACAAATTTCAGCCCGATGCCTCGTGAACGGGCAAAGTCGCAGATACGGTCATAGTCGTAGCCCATGGTGTCACCACGCATGATGAAGAAACTGGTGGGACTGTAGACGGTTCCTACCACCAACGTGTCGGGCAGGGGATGCCGGGACAGATTGGAATGCCCGCCGGCGCACCCCATCCACATGCCGGCTGCCGACAACAGCGACGCTATGATGACAGGCAGGCGCTTCATGCGGTCAAGGGTTGTAAGCCATGATGATGAGGTAGATGAGCACGGCCGGCGACACCAGCAGCAAGCTGTCGATGCGGTCCAGAAGGCCACCGTGGCCAGGGATGAGTTTGCCGGAGTCTTTCACGCCGACGGTGCGCTTGATAAGAGACTCCACCAGGTCGCCCATCGTGGCTGCAAGGCATACCACCACACTCAGTCCAACCCAAATTCCTAATTCAGGTACTTCGAAGAATTCGTTGCACCAACGGTCGAAGGCAAAAGCAGCCCCCACACAAGCCACAAGTCCGCCGAAAAAGCCTTCCCACGATTTCTTGGGTGATATGCGCTCAAAAAGACGATGCTTTCCCAGTGTGCATCCCACCAGAAATGCTCCGGTGTCGTTAATCCAAATAAAGATGAACACTGCCAGCAGGATGCGCGGCGCAGTGATTTGGATGATGTTGTTGAGCAATGCGATGGGGAAGGCCACATAGGCAACCGAGAAAAGTGAGCGTTCCAGGCTGTGAAGGGCATTCTGACGCGGACGGTAGAGCTGGATGACAAAGCGAAGCACGATATAGACGGCGAAAGGCAGAAGCCACATGCTGCTGCGGAGCGTGGACTGGTTGAGCAAATAAAACGAGACAAACAAAGCCACGCCTCCCAGCATGTCGACGCCCATCACGAGCCACGACTCGGTGTCCTGCCTGCCGTCCAGGCGAAGCATTTCGTTGATGCCTAAGGCAGTGAACAGCCCGAATACACAAAGAAAGGCCACCGGCGAATTGTCGAGCAAGATGATGGCCGACACGATGAGCGCAACATAAACAGCGCCCGAAAGGGTTCGAAGTAAGAAATTCTTCATTCTTCACAATTTTTTGGCAAAATTAGTGCAAACCGAGTGCAGAACAAAATGAAAAACCTTGTTTTTTCATTTTTATGCCTCGACGCAGCTTAATTTCGCCGTTTTATGGCAAAATTAGTGCAAGTGGAGTGAAAACCAAAACTTGCCTTTGAACTGCAGCCTCGTGCCGGGAGCACAGGCCGTCGGATGGACAAGTATGATTGATAACCGGTATCAGTCCTGTACATGTGGTGGCTTATTTGGAGTAAAAGAAAAGTTTTTACGATTTGCAATAAATTTTTTACTGTATGAAGCATTGAGAATTGGTAAGCAACACTAAAAAACGTACTTTTGCTGTGAGAGAATATTTTCCTTATTATTAACTGCTTATATGATATTATGAAAAAGAAACATCTATTGATTGCTGGTGCCATTGCGTTGGTGGCAGGTATGCTGACCGCATGCGGCAGCGGCGGTGGCGCAACCGCAGAAACCACATCTCTGCCGACTGACGGAATACTTGGTGAACTGCCTAAGGTCGTGGCTGATTATGAGGCCGCCGAAGCAGCTGCTGCTGCAAAATACGAAGAACTGAAGCAAACCGACAAGGAAAAGGCTACAGAGTTCTGGAGTGACTACATCGGCCAAGGCAACACAACAAAGTTTAAAAAAGTGACATTGCCTGCTGTGGAGAAGACACTGGAAGGTAAGGAAATCCCAACGGAGATAGCCGACGGGCTGCCACTTAAGATGGAAAAGAACCTAACGCTCGACGATAAACGCAATGCTTCAGGCTCAGCTGTGTTTTTAGACGGCGCCACCAATGAGACTTGTAAGGTGATGAACTATGTGGTCGTGGCATATGATGCCGACGGCAATGCCATTTATATTGATAATGTGAGTTTCTCCGACTACCCGATCAAGGCGGGTAAGCGCTTGCGTTTCGATATGTATATAGCTGTAAAGGATTACGATGCCGCACGCTGGGCCCGCCTGCAAAAGGCTGTAGTGATTGACAAGGAGAGCGAAGCCTACAAGCAGGCCGAGGAACAAATCAAAGCCAATAAAGAAGCCTTCAAAAATAAAGAGTAACAATTGTTCAACACAATAGAATAGAAAACTACTTGATTGGCCCCAAATGACCGATTTGAGTAGAAAAACAGCGAAAGACCACGGTAACCGGTAAGTTGTCGCGGTCTTTTTTACATGAACTCTATCTCTATGTGTGGCCGACGATAATGCTGGCATCGCTCAATCGGTAGAATTTTTACGAGAAAAGACCAGATTGAAAAACTTTGAAAAAAAATGTCATGACCGTTGCGGTTTTGAAATAAAAGTCATAAATTTGCGTTAATTTTCTGAGCAAAGTGTGGCCGGGTGTGCATGAAAGCCTCGGTAGCCTTAGCCGAAAAAATTGTGTGACAAAACTTTAACAACTTTAATAACTATTTTTTAACTAATCAATTTTTCAAACAACTTTAATTTTTAGCAAAATTATGGCTGAACAAACAAACATCCAGAAGCCTCAACAGGCTCCCGCTAAGAAAGCCGACAAAGGCGTTAGCAGCAACGTTGGTGGTATCAAGAGCGCGTCGATCGTGATTCTTGTATGCTTCATCCTCGCAGTGTGTATCTACTTGTTCGTCTTCGGTTACGGAGGCAACTTCAAAGATGGCAACAATGCCAACGCACCTTTGAACTTGCTCGGAACGGTCTACAAGGGTGGTATCATCGTGCCTGTGCTGTTGACCTGTCTCCTCACTGTGATTGTTCTTACCGTGGAGCGCTGGATTGCTCTTGCCAAGGCCAAAGGCAGTGGTAACATCACCAAATTTGTGGAGAATGTGAAGGACGCCCTCCGTGCCAAGGACATCGCCAAAGCCGAGGAACTTTGCAAGAAGCAAAAAGGTACTGTGGGTGCAGTTGTGTACGCAACCCTGCAGAAGTACAAAGAGATGGACAAGGACACCGTTCTTGAGAAAGAGCAGAAGCTGACCAGCATCCAGCAAACACTGGAAGAGGCCACCGCTCTGGAGATGCCCTCTCTGCAACAGAACCTGCCTATCGTTGCTACGCTGACCACGCTGGGTACCCTTATCGGACTTCTGGGAACTGTGCTCGGTATGATCAAGTCGTTCCAAGCTCTGGCTGCTTCGGGTGCTCCCGACTCGACCGAGCTGTCGACCGGTATCTCGGAGGCTCTTGTGAACACCGCTTTCGGTATCGCAACAGCTGCTCTCGCCCTTATTGCTTACAACTTCTACACCAACAAGATCGATAACATGACCTATGCTATCGACGAGCTTGGTTTCTCCATCGTTTCTACGTTTGCTGCTACTCACTAATCGATTGAATAGCAACAAGAAAATTAACCATTTTTCAAGAAACACTTCAAAATAAGTTGTAAACAAATATGGGAAAAGTCAAAATCAAGAAAAAAGAAACGCGCATCGACATGACCGCCATGTCGGATGTGACTGTGCTTTTGTTGACTTTCTTCATGTTGACCTCAACCTTCCTGCAGAAGGAGCCGGTGACGGTGATTACTCCTCCCTCGGTGAGCGAGGAGAAAGTGCCCGATGCCAACTTGCTTTCGGTGCTCGTGAGCCCAGAGGGCAGAGTGTTCCTCGAGGTGCTCGGTAGCAAGGACTCCACTTTCAAGAGTGAGACCGTGCGCGCCGACCTGCTGAAGAACATGGCAGCCGAATACAATAAGGCTCATCCGTCGAACCCCGTCAAGTTCACCAACAAGCAAATCGACGCGTTCTCGAAACAAAACGCATTCGGTGTGCCGATGAGCCAGATGGCAAAATGGCTGGATATGCCAACCGACGAGCGCGACAAAGCGCTTGAGAAAGCCGGTATACCCATCAACATGAATGAAGATCCAAACAATCCCAACGAATTCCAAATGTGGATTCGCGCGGCCTACAACAGCATGAACGAAGAGCTGCAGCAGGCCATGGTGAAAGGTAGAGGCATTTCAATCAAGGCCGACCAGTCCACTCCCTACAGTGTTGTGAATGTGGTCATGGACAACCTTCAGACGATGAAGATGAACAAATTCAGTCTGATGACGGCCCTTAAAGCGGAGGAGGAATAAGATATGGCAAAGAATTTAAGTCGTCAAAAGAAGTTCGACACCCGTATCGACTTCACCCCCATGGTGGATATGAACATGCTTCTGATCACCTTCTTCATGCTGTGTACGACCATGATCAAGAGCCAGACGCTGCAGATTGCCCTGCCTACCAACGAGAAAGTGGAGCAAGAGCAGCAGAACAAGGTGAAGCAGAGTGAGGCTGTGACCATCATCATCGACGGCAAGCTCGACGACAAGGGGCTGGCACGTCCCGACGAGGGAATGCTCTACTACTTTGATGGTATGCCTCCCACGGGCGAGGAACTTAAGAACTTGGCCACAGCCAACCCGATGAAACAAATCGAGTTCGGCAACAAGACCGGAGGTGCTCTGCCCGCTGTGCGAGAAATTTTGCGTGAGCGCAACAAGGACGTTGTGAAGAAGATTGAGGAACTCAAGAAAGACTGGAAGGAGATGAAATTCTCGAACAATGAGGAGAAGAACGACTCTATCTACCAAGTCAAAGCTAAAGAGATTCGCAACGACTCCACGCTGAAGCGTCCGGTTGTTATCATTAAGGCCACACCCAACGCAAGTTATGCTCACGTGGTGAGCGTGCTCGACGAGATGCAAATCAACAGCATCAGCCGTTATCAGATTGACCGCATCAACCAGGTTGACTCGGCCATGATGATCTTGCTGCAGGGTCAAGAAACCGTCCAGAAATAATGTGGTGAAATGATTTATATTGTTTAACTCTCTAAAAGATTAAAGTTATGCCAAAAGATGTAGATCTTTCATCAAGAGAATGGTGCGACCTTGTGTTTGAGGGCAAGAATAAGGACTTCGGTGCTTATGAATTGCGTACCAGTTCCACACAACGTCACAACAAAGCCGTGCTTTACACCATCATCGGTGCCATTATTGCTGTGGCTGCCGCCATCTCTATTGCCAAGTTTAATGAGTATCTGGCCGAGCGCCGTCTGGCCGAGCAGGCCGAGCAAGAAGAGGTGCTCATCGACATGGGAGAAAACGAAGAGCCCGAAGAGGAGCAGCAAGAGCGCTTGGAGCAACCCAAGCCCGAAGTGCTGCCCGAGGAGGTGCTCAACACCGTGAAGGTGACCGAGCTCCGCATCGTCGAAGATGAGAAGGTGAAAGCCGAGGACGAGATTAAGACCCAGGATGAGCTCAAGGAGACCGAGACCGCCTTCGGTCAGAAGGATAACGACAAGGGTACCGAGGACCGTAACGTGACTCGCACCCTCAAGGAAGAGGTCGTGGTCGAAAAGAAGGAGCCTGTGAAGGAAGTCAAGGAAGAGGTGTTCCGCTCGGTGGAGCAGATGCCTACTTTCCCCGGTGGTGATGCCGCGCTCATGAAGTATCTGAGCTCGCACATCCAGTATCCCACCATGGCTGCCGAGAACAACGTGCAAGGTAAGGTGGTGGTCCAGTTCGTGGTCACCAAGACCGGTAAGGTGGGCGAGGTGAAAGTCGTTCGCTCGGTCGATAAAGACCTTGACCGTGAGGCTGTGCGCGTGTGCAAATCGCTGCCCAACTTCGTGCCCGGTCGTCAGAACGGCCAGCCGGTGTCGGTGTGGTACACGCTGCCTGTCACCTTCAAGCTCCAGGGAGCCAACTAATCGAGCCTGATGGCATGCGGCACTGCGGTGCCACCATGCTACGACACTACATTCACAAGGAAGTCGAGCCGAATCAACCGGCCCGGCTTCCTTGTTTAATAGGGGGCTTTGTTCGCCTTTCATTTGTTCGTTTGCCAAAAAAGCCTTACCTTTGTCCTACTAAAACCAATTGAATGAAAACCAAGCAACAAGGCTTTATATTCGCGCTCATCTCATCGTGCACATTCGGCACGATACCATTCTTCTCATTGCCTATTCTGGAAGCAGGAATGAATGTGGGGTCGATGCTGACCTACCGTTTCATCATCAGCACCGTGTGCCTTCTGCTGATGGCAGTGGTGTGCGGGCAGAATGTCCGCATCAACCTCAAGGAGTTTGGACAGATTTCCATCCTTGCGCTGCTCTATGATGCATCGGCAGTGACCATGATTCATGGCTACGAGTTCATGCCCAGCGGCATTGCCACCACCATCCAGTTCAGCTATCCCATTTTCACCCCCATCATCATGTTCCTGGTATTCAAGGAGAAAATAGGGTGGCGCACCATCCTTGCCATTGCCTTGGCAGTGCTGGGTGTGATGGCGCTGGAGGGTACCAGCGGCACGATAGCTGCCGTGGGTATTGTGCTTGAGTTGCTTGCCGGTCTCACCTATGCCATCTATCTGGTGCTGATTCCGCACATGAGCATTCGCAGGATGGACAGCAGCAAGCTCACCTTCTATGTGTTCCTTATGAGCACGGTGTACATGGCACTTTATGCCATGTGTATCGGTGGATTGCAGCCGGCCCCGTCGGCATCGGTGTGGATATGGCTGTTTTTGCTGGGATTGATACCCACAGCCGTGAGCAACATCACGCTCACGCTCTCGCTCAAGCGCATTGGCAGCACGCTCTCGGCCATTCTGGGCGCGCTCGAGCCGCTCACCGCCATGGTGCTTGGCATTGCCGTTAGGGGTGAGCCGTTTACCGCCCTCGTCGGGGTGGGCTTTGTGGCTATCATTGCTGCCGTGATGCTACTGGTGGTTAAATGAGCACCTTTTTATATAAATTAACAACAGTTTTTTGTTGAAAAATGCTATCTTTGCCGATTAGATAGAAGAATTGTTGTTATGAGTAATTCATCGAACACCGTCACGCGGCTGCTGAGAGCTTTCTTCGGCATTTTCATGGTTGTGGTGTATTTAGGCATGGCCTATCTGCTCGCCATGAACTATTTTGACTGGGACGCAACCCCGTTTTGGATTGCTGTGCGCTGGGGCATGGCTGCCATCTTTGGCCTGTACGGCATCTATCGCGGTTACCGTCAAATCAAGGGGATAGACTATTACAGGAATAATGAATAACCGAATGAAGAGAAATCCGTTACATATCGCCGTTATCGCGATGGTGGTGTCGCTGGCCCTGGCCTCGTGCAACGGCCAGCAGCGCACCAATAGCAGCACCAGCGGCATTGCCAAGGTGAACTGCGATGAGTCGTTCCGCAACATTCTGGATCAAGAGATAGAAGTGTTTGAGTACAGCTATCCCGATGCTTCCATCATGCCCCGTTATATGGACGAGGCCGCCGCGCTCGATTCGCTGTTGCATCGGCATTGCGACCTGATTATCACAAGCCGTGATCTCACCGACGCGCAGCGCGACATCCTTAAAAAGCAGGGCCGTGCTTACCGCTCGCGCAAGATAGCTGTGGATGCAGTGGCCATCATAGTCAACAAGAACAATGACATCGATGAGTTGTCGATGAGCGACCTGCGCGACATTTTCACTGGAAAATCGATGCGCTGGGGGCAGGTGTTTCCCACCAAGTTGAAAAACGACTCGGTGATTGTGGTCTTCGACGGCTCGGGCTCGGGCGTGATGCACTTCATGAAGGAGCGCTTCCTCGATGGCGGGAAATTTGCCGGTAACGTCTATGCGCAAAAATCGACCGATGATGTGTTTCGCGTGATTCAGTCGAGAAAGAACGCCATCGGTTTTGTGGGTGTGAGCTGGATAACGGCCGACTTGAAAGATGCCGAGCGCACCATCGAAGAAAAAGTGGTGGACTTGAAAGAGAAAAACGACGTGTCGGTCATCGACTTCACCGACCGCATCAAGGTGCTTGCCATCCGCGGCGATGAGCAAGTGCAGGCCTGCAAGCCCTATCAGGCCTATATCAATGATGGCTCCTATCCGCTGTTCCGCACCATCTGGGCCATCGATGCCTCGGCCGGAGGCACGCTCGACCACGGGTTCTTCTCGTTCTTGACGGGCGTGATAGGGCAGAAAATCATTTTGCAGACCGGCATTCTTCCGGCGGCCGAGCCTGTGCGATATGTCGAAGCGGTGAAATGAGAAAAAGTGTCAAATCGAAACAATATCGGCTTTCGTTATTATAATTTGGCACAATAGTTGCATATCCGCTTTCAACCGAGAGTGTAAACTGAAAAATTTATATTTTAATTGTTACTACAATGATGAAGACAAAGTTCTTATTCGCTTCCTTGCTTATCGCAGGAACCGCCATCGCTGCTCAGGCCCAGGGCCAAGGCTACAAGGATGGCATTGAGTACTACAAAGTTGACCAGCTCGACAACGCCAAGGAGCTTCTCGAGCGCAACCTCAACGCTGCCAGTACCGACAAGGCCGAAGCCTTCTACTACCTCGGCCAAATTGCCCTGCATCAGGGAGATGTTGCCACCGCTCAGTCTTATTTTGAAAAGGGTGTGGCAGCCAATGCAAGCAATCCCTACAACTTCGTCGGTCAGGCTGCCATCGCTCTGAAAAAGGGGATGAACGCCAAGTCGCAGCTCGATGCGGCCCGCAAGCTCTCCAAGAAAGACTGCAAGCTGGAAATGGAGATTGCCCGCGCATATTATGACGCCAATCCCACCACGTATGCCAAGGATATTGAGAAATGCATCAAGAATGCCCGCAAGTGGAACGCTACCGACCCCGACAGCTACATTTTCGAGGCCGACACCTATGCCGACAAGAAAGACTGGGGCGCGGCAGCCGGCAACTACGAGCTCGCGTTCACCAACGACCCGAACAACGTGGAGGCTTATGTGAAGTATGCCAACACCTACTTCAACGTCAATCCCGAGATGGCCATCGCGCGCCTCGAGGAGCTGAACGCCAATAAACCCGGTATCGCTCTGGTGCAGCGTCAGCTGGCCGAGAAGTACTACAGCGACAACCAGGGCGCAAAAGCTGCCGAGAAGTACGGTGAGTACATCAACAATCCCAACCACTTTGCCCAGGATGAGGTGCGCTATGTGCAGCTGTTGTTCTTCGGCGAGAAATACCAGCAGTCCTACGACCTGGCCACCAGCCTCATCGGCAAGCTCGCCGCCACCGATTCGAAGGTCTTCTACATGCGCCGTATGCAGCTCTACAATCTCGACCAGTTGGAGCAGTGGGAGAAGGCTGTGCAGGCAGGAGAGGCATTCTTCGGCATGGCCAAGCCCGCCGATGCCACCTATGAGGTGCGCGACTACACCGACTATGCCAAGGCTCTGCAGAACGCTGGAATGCCCGAAGAGGCAATTGTGCAATACGACAAGGCCATTGAGCTCAACCCCAACAACACCGACCTGATTCGCAACTTGGGCGACTCGTATGCCGATGCCAGCGATTACCTGAAGGCAGCAGGCTACTACCAGAAGCTTGTCGACAACAAGAACAACACATCGCAAGACCTGTTCACGCTGTCGAACTACTACTATGGTGTGGCTGCCGCCGACGGCGCCGATGCCGCTACCGTGAGCAAGTACCTGGGACTGGCCAAGCAGTATGCCAACCAAGTCAATGAGCTGGTGCCCAACAATGTGCAGATTGTCAATCAGCTGGCAAAACTCGCCAAGTTTGAGGAGGGCGACACCAACAAGGGTGCAGCACTCGGTGCCTACAAGCAGCTCCTTTCCATCCTTGATGCCAAAGACGACAAGAGCGGCTACGACCGTTACTACAAGTATGCCTACAATTACCTGGCCACCTATTATTTCACAAAGGGTGACAAGGAAGAGGCCAAGGAGTATTATGAGAAGTGGCTTGAGCACGACCCCGACAATGAGCCCCTGCGCCAATATGTAGAGTCGCTCAAATAAACCACTGTTATCAATCACACCAAGCTGGCATCGGTCACCCCGGATGTCAGCTTGTTTTTTTGTCTAAAACGTCAAAGTAAACGATGGGTTTTCAGCTGAGTTTGCACAAAATTTTGTAAATTTGCAGGTTATGAGGAAAACTTTGGCCATAATGGTTGCAATGGTGTGCTGGTGTGTGTCGCAGGCCCGCGATGTGGCCGTGATGGTTCGCACTGATGACGCATCGTCGCTGGCTGTGGCCGTTGCCCAGGTCACAGCACAAATGGGTGGGGTGGTTACCGCACTGGTGCCCGAAGAGCGGTTGGCCGAATTGCGCCGCCTGCCTCAAGTGAGCCGTGTGAGCCGGTCGCACCTCTTGACGTTGTGCAACGACAGCGCCCGGCTGCAGTCGGATGTGATGCCGCTGCACCATGCCGACATTCCGTCGCGCGGCCGTGGCGTCTTGGTGGGCATGATCGATGTGGGAGTGGATTTCAACCATGTGAATCTGTGCGACGCGGCGGGGCGCTCGCGCGTGCTCGCCGCTTACATGCCCTGCGACAGCACAGGGGTTCATCCTGTGATCGACGGCATGGAGTTGCCGGGCAGTTGCTATGAAACACCCGAGCAAATCGCAGCGTTGACAACCGATACGGAGGGCATGTCGCATGGCACGCACACCACAGGCACGGCTGCCGGCAGTTACATGGGCAACGACTGGTACGGCATGGCTCCCGAGGCCGATTTGGTGGTTTGTGCCATGCCCGGCAATCATCTGAGCGATGTGAACATAGCCAACGGCCTGCGCTATATTTTTGATTTTGCCGAGCGCCGGCACCAGCCTTGTGTGGTGAACATGAGCATCGGCGACAATGTGGGCGCTCACGACGGGTCGTCGGAGTTGTGCCATGTGATGGAGAGCCTGGTCGGTCCGGGGCGCATCATCGTGGTGTCGGCCGGCAACGACGGTGACAAGCCCACCCATGTGAGCCATCGTCCCAAGTCGTGCACCGACTCACTGCGCGTGTTGTTGCAGGAGAATGCCACCTCACTGCGTCGCTACGGCTTCATGAGTGTGTGGAACACCGATGCCGGTCGTCGGCACCATGGCGTGGAGCATGTGGTGGTCGACCGCAATACTGGAGCCATACTCTATCGCAGTGACTGCGTGGCTTTGCTGCCTGCCGACAGTGTGTACGCCATCAGCAGCGACACCCACCCCGAATGGTCGAAATATTTCACCGGAGAAGTGTTGATGGCCACCGAGCGTGGAGAAAACGGCTGGTATCATTCTTATTGCGAGTTTGACGCCACTGCCACCGACAGCCGTTACCTCTTTGGTTTCCTATACAACGGTGATGCCGAAAGCCAAATGGAAGGCTGGTGCTATGCCAACCTTCAAATCGACCCTGCCGGGCTCAATGGATTCGCTCAAGGTGATGGCGATATGAGCATCAGCGATTTGGCGACCACCGACGCGGTGATTTCGGTGGGGGCATATTGTTCTCGCACCCGGTTTAAACGAAAAGACGGCAAGTGGGAAAACTATAAAAAATGTCCGCTGGGCGAGATTGCCCCGTTCTCGTCCTATGGCCCCGACATGAATGGCAACAGCCGCCCCGATGTCACGGCTCCCGGTGTGATGGTCCTTTCATCGGCCAGCCGCTTCGACAGCTACCTGATGAACACCCTGAACATGCGTCCGCCCGCAGTGACGTGGAACGGCCAAACCTATCCTTATGCCATGAACCAGGGCACGTCGATGTCAACCCCCGTGGTGACAGGCACCGTGGCACTGTGGCTGGAGGCAAATCCCGACCTGACACCTGCCGATGTGCGCGACGCTTTGCGCCACACCTGCTATCAAGACGAGTGGGTGAGCGGCGGCGACCGTAGCCGATGGGGATTCGGCAAGTTGGATGCGGCCGCCGGCTGGCGTTACGTCCAGGCCACAGCACAGCCCGATGTGCACCGTGGGTCGCCAGTGGTCGAAGTGTGGTATTGCGACCTCACGGGCCGCATGAGCCCGTTTCCTTTCAATGGCGTGAACGTCGTGATGAATCGCCATGCCGATGGCGGTGTGAGTACTTATAAAATGATGAAATAAGAATGATTATAAACAAAGGATATGCTTGAATATATCAAAGGCGACATCGCCGAGTTAAACCCCGCCTATGCCATCATTGACAATCATGGCGTGGGCTACATGGTGAACATATCACTCACCACTTATGACCAGTTGACGCGGCTGAAGAAAGAGGATACGGCCTGCGTGTTTGTCTATGAAGCCATCCGCGAAGATGCCCACCTTCTCTATGGCTTCGCCTCCAAGCATGAGCGCGAGTTGTTCCTGCAGCTCATCACGGTGAGCGGGGTGGGGCCCAACACGGCACGCATGATATTGTCGTCGGTGCCGCCTGCCGAACTCGAGCAGAGCATTGCCTCGGGCGACGTGTCGGTGCTCAAAGCTGTGAAGGGTGTGGGAGCAAAAACAGCCCAGCGCATAATTGTTGACCTAAAAGATAAAATAAAACAGGGTGGTGCTGCGTTTATAAAAGAAACGGGGCAGCCCATGATGAGCCAGGTGCACGATGAGGCATTGTCGGCACTGGTGATGCTGGGATTTACCCAGCAAGCATCGCAGAAGGTGCTGAAGCGACTGCTTGAGGCTCAGCCACAAATCACTGTGGAGGATGCCATCAAGAAGGCTCTCAAGATGTTGTGATGCCTGCCCCCTGACAAGATTGACAGGTAATAATGTTGAAAAGCTCTAAAATAGTTATATCTGTAGCAGTGGGGGTGATGCTGGGTCTATGGTCGGGCCACGGCACTGCCTTGGCTCAATATGTGACGTCCAAGCTGGCTCCGCCGCCCCCAGTGCCCGACCGTACCCAACCGGCCACCCCTCCGGGACGCCGTCCTGTGAATCCCGCCGACAGTTTCTCGCTGCAATACAAAGTGCGGCCCACCATTCCTTCGGGCTACGAGGATGTGCAGGGGCAGAGTGAGTATGCTGCCGACCTGCGCATGCCGTCGAACATCACCACTGAGGCCGAGTACGACTATGAAACCGACTGCTATGTGATTCACACGCGCTTGGGCGACAACGACATTGTGACGCCTTTTGTGCTGTCGGCCAACGAGTATAACAACATGGTGCTTCGCCAATCGATGATGGAGTACTATCGGCAGAAGAATGCTGAAAGTGTGGAGGAAAAAGAGAAGAATCCGTTCAATTTCCTCGACATGCAGTTTGGCCTTGGCCCGCTTGAGTCGGTTTTCGGCCCCGGCGGTGTGCAACTCAAGACCAGCGGTTCGGTATCGCTCAAAATGGGCGTGAAGAGCAATAAGACCGACAACCCCGCACTGTCGGTAGCCGCCCGCCGAAAGACGTACTTCGATTTTGACCAAAAAATTCAAGCCACCATCACCGCGTCGGTAGGCGACAAGATGAAGTTCAACATGACCTATAACACCGACGCCACCTTTGAGTTCGACAATCGCAACCTCAAGCTGGCCTACGATGGCAAGGAAGATGAAATCATCAAAAACATCGAGGCCGGTAACGTGAGCATGACCACCGGGTCTTCGCTCATCCGTGGTAGTGCGGCATTATTTGGTATCAAGACCAAGCTGCAATTTGGCAAACTCACCGCCACCGCGCTGGTGTCGCAGCAAAACAGTGAAACAAAGACCGTGAACACCAAGGGCGGTGCGCAGACCACACCATTCTACATCACGGCCGATAAATACGACCAAAACCGCAACTTCTTCCTTTCGCACTTCTTCCGCGACAACTATGACCAGTGGGCCAGCCATCTGCCGGTCGTGTCGTCGGGGGTGAACATCACACGCATCGAAGTGTGGATTACCAACAAACGCGGCAATTTCAGCGAGGCACGCAACCTTCTTGCCTTCATGGATTTGGGCGAAAACAGGCGCATCGCTAACAGCCACTGGCAGCCCGATGCATCGGCCAGCAATCCATCCAACACATCGAACAATTTGCTCACCGAAATCAAGGAGCAGTATCCCAATGCGCGCTACATCAGTCAGGTGGCCGGCGAACTGGCACCGCTGGAGGCCTACGGCTTTGAGGGCGGCAAAGACTACGAGAAAATTGAGAGCGCCCGCTTGCTCTCATCCTCGGAGTACACGCTGAACTCATCGCTTGGCTATATACAGCTCAAGACCGCGCTCAATCCCGACGATGTGCTTGCTGTGGCATTCCAGTACACCTATCGTGGCAACACCTATCAGGTGGGTGAGTTCTCAGGCGACATCACATCGACCGACCAGTCGCTCTATGTGAAGATGCTCAAGGGGACCACCACGAGCCCCGGATTGCCCATGTGGGACCTGATGATGAAGAACATCTACTCGCTGGGTTCCTATCAAGTGCAAAAGCAGCATTTCAAGCTCAATATCAAGTATCTGAGTGACACGACGGGTACCGAGCTCACCTATATTCCCGCCGGCATTATCAATGGAAAACCCCTTCTTCAAGTGGTGAACCTTGACCGCCTGGATGCCAATAACGAGCCAAATATTGACGGACGTTTCGATTTCATCGAGGGCTACACGGTCAACGCCTCATCGGGCAAGGTCATCTTCCCGGTGGTTGAACCTTTCGGTGAATTCCTTTACAACGCCATGGGCGGCGGTGCCGAGGCCGAGCGTTACGTCTACAAGGAATTGTACGACTCCACCCTCACCGTGGCCCGTCAATATCAGGACAAGAACAAATTTGTGCTCCAGGGCGAGTACCAGGCATCATCGGGAAGTACCATCAAGCTCGATGCCATGAATGTGCCCCGCGGATCGGTGGTGGTCACTGCCGGTGGTGTGCCCCTGACCGAAAACAGCGACTACACCGTCGATTATAACATGGGAACGGTCACCATCACCAACCAGAGCATCATCGATGCTGGAACACCGGTGAGCGTGTCGCTTGAGAATCAGTCGGCCTTCGCCATGCAGCGCAAGACACTGCTCGGCCTGGATCTGGATTACGCTTTCAATAAAAACTTTCATGTGGGCGGAACACTCATGCACTATGGCGAGAAAGCGCTCACCGAGAAAGTGTCGATAGGCCAGGAACTTGTGAACAACACCATCTGGGGAGTGAATGTGAACTACAACACCAAGTTCATGTGGCTCACCAATCTGCTCAACAAGATTCCCACGGTGAACGCCACCGCGCCATCCACCCTCACATTCAAGGGCGAATTTGCACACCTCATTCCTCACAAGTCGCGCACGGGCTCGAATGCCGGCAGTTCTTACATTGATGACTTTGAGACCACCCAGTCGGGAATTGACTTGCGCTCGCCTTACTCATGGTTCCTCGCGTCGACACCCTACGACCCCAATGCCGGGGCTTTGTTCCCCGAGGCAAGCCTGTCGGACAATGTGGACTACGGCAAGAACCGTGCTTTGCTCTCATGGTACTATATCGACCGGCTGTTCACCCAGCGTAATTCATCGTACGCTCCCGGATACATCAAGAACGACCTGGATCAGCTGTCCAATCCCTATGTGCGCGAGGTGCTTTACAGCGAGGTGTTCCCGGGCCGTGAGCTCAACTACGGTGAAGCCTCCAATGTCCAGACCTTGAACCTTTCGTTCTATCCCAAAGAGCGCGGCCCCTATAATCTCGATGCCGACAACATCGACAGCGAGGGCAACCTGCTCAATCCCGAAAAGCGCTGGGGTGGCATTATGCGCAAGCTTGACAACACCAACTTTGAGCAATCTAACATTGAGTACATCCAGTTCTGGATGCTCGACCCGTTCCTTGACGAATCCAACCCCAACCGCGACGGCGGTTACCTGTACTTCAACCTGGGTGAGGTGAGCGAGGATATTTTGAAGGATGGTTTGAAAGCCTACGAGAACGGCTTGCCCACCGACGATGACGAAAGCTTTGTGCGCACCACCACATGGGGCAAAGTGTCGACCCAGACATCGATGACCTACGCCTTCGACAACATTGCCGGTTCACGCGTCCGCCAGGATGTGGGTCTTAACGGAATAAACACCGAAGAAGAGAAAACATTCCCCGCTTATAAAGAATACGTCGACAAGTTGCGCGGCCGTCTGTCGGGCACAGCCATCGCAGCCATGGAGGAAGACCAGTTCTCGCCACTGAACGACCCGGCTGGCGACAACTACCATTTCTACCGTGGTTACGACTACGACGAGCAGCGCAAGTCGATTCTCGAGCGCTACAAGCACTATAACGGCACCGAGGGCAACTCGCTGTCGCAAGAAGATGCGCGCGACGGGCTGTATCAAAGTTCACGCTCGGTTCCCGATGTGGAGGACATCAATCAGGACAACACGCTCAATGAGTATGAGCGCTACTTCCAGTACCGCGTGGCCATTCACCCCGACTCGCTCGTCGTGGGCACCAACTTCATCACCGACAAGCAGGTGGCCCATGTCACCACCCGCAATGGCCAGCGGCAGGAAGCCACCTGGTACCAGTTCACCATCCCCTTGCGTGAATACCAGAAGCGTGTGGGCTCCATCAACGATTTCTCCACCATCCGCTTCATGCGCATGTTCATGAATGGCTTCAAAGAGACAACCCACTTGCGATTTGCGTCGCTGGAGCTTGTGCGCGGTGAGTGGCGAAACTATGATTACAACCTGAACTTGCGTGGCGACATGCCGGCCGAAGGCTCGATTGCCATCAACACGGTGAACATCGAGGAAAATGCGTCGCGCGAGCCTGTTAACTATGTGCTGCCGCCGGGCGTGACACGTATCGTCGACTCGGGACAATCGCAAATCACCCAGCTCAATGAGCAATCGATGCAAATGAAGGTCACCAACCTCAAGTCGGGCGACGCTCGCGGTATCTATCGCAACACCAGCCTCGACTTGCGCGTGTATAAGCGCTTGCAGATGTTTGTTCACAACGAGGCCCTCATCGACGATCACACCAACTTGTCGAAGGGCGATGTGTCGATGTTTATCCGCATGGGGTCGGATGTGAAGAACAACTATTATGAATATGAGATTCCCCTGTCGGTGACTCCGGCCGGGCATTATAACACCAACAGCACTGCCGACCGCCTGCGTGTGTGGCCCGAGGAGAATATGCTCGACTTGGACCTCGATGTGCTCACGGCCGTCAAGAAAGCCCGCAATGCCGAGAAGATGGCCGGTGTGGAGGGTGTTTCCTACACGCAGCGCTATCCGGGAGAAGACCCCAACAAGCCCAACAACAAGGTGTACGTCGTGGGCAATCCCTCGCTGAGCGATGTGCGTGTGATTCTGATTGGTGTGCGCAACAATTCCAATACCACCAAGGATTGCGTGGTGTGGGTGGATGAGCTGCGCGTCACCGACTTCGACAACAAGGGCGGCTGGGCAGCGAAGGCCAACATGAAACTCTCTTTGAGCGACATCGCCGTGGTCAACGTGGGCTATCATCGTGAGACCAACGGCTTCGGATCGGTCGACCAGAGCCTGGCTCAACGACGGCTCGACGACTACAATCAATATAATGTGGCCGTGCAGACCGACCTGGGCCGCTTTATTCCCGAGGTCGCCAAGCTCAAAGCCCCCATTTACTATTCCTACAGCAACGAGAAAACCACGCCCAAGTACAACCCGCTCGACCAGGACATCCTGCTCAAGGACGCCCTTGACGCCTGCGACACCAAGCATCAGCGCGACTCCATCAACGAATACGCTGTGACGCGCCGCACGGTGAAGAGCTTCAGCATCTCGGGGCTCAAATTTGACGTGAAGAGTAAGAATCCCATGCCCTGGGACCCTGCCAACTTCACGTTCAGCTACTCGTTCAACAAGCAACACCTGAGCGACCCCGACAATGTGTACGAGAACACCAACGACTACCGAGGCAGTTTCCAATATAGCTGGACACCCTATGTCAAGCCATTCAAGCCGTTCAACAAGATGATTGACGCCAAGAACAAAAACATGAAGTTCTTCAAGGAATGGGAACTGCACTGGTTGCCCACGAACATCGCGTTCAGCACCAACATATCGCGCTACTACTATGAGCAGCAGACGCGCAACGAGACGGGCATCGCCGTGGACCTGCCTGTGGCTGTGTCGAAGAACTTCCTGTGGGACCGCCAGTTTGCTATCTCTTGGAACTTCACCAAGTCGCTCAGCGCGTCGTTCAACAGCAACACCACCGCCCACATCCTTGAGCCGATAGGCCAGGTCAACAAGCAACTCTTCCCCGACCGTTATCGCGATTGGCGCGACTCGGTGTGGCAGTCAATCAAGAATCTGGGTACGCCCTGGGCCTATAACCAGACGTTCACCGCCAGCTATAAAGCGCCCTTTGCCAGCATCCCCATCCTGAGCTTCATCACGGCGTCGGCCACCTACAATGCCACTTATCGCTGGGACCGCGGCACGGTGATTGACGACATTGTGAGCGGCAATAAAATCAATAATCAGGCAGCCATCAATGTCGACACTCGCCTCAACCTGGAGCAGTTCTATAACAAGGTGCCTTACCTGAAGGATGTGAACAAGCGCTTTTCGGGCAGCAACTCGAGCAATAACGCCACCAAGAACAAGCGTGACCGGAAGCCCAAGCCCAAGAAGTTCACCCGCACATTCACGCTCAGCCCCGATTCGGCCCTCGTCATTCAGCACAACATGAATGTGAAGAATGTGAAGGTGAGCGCCGTGACATCGAAGGACAACAAGCCGTTCCCGGTTAAGTTCAAGGTGAAAGATGCCAATAACGTCGAAATCCAGACGCTGGGCGATCAAGAACTCAAATTCACCATCACCGAGTCGCAGAAAGCCGCGAAGAAGAATTTCTGGTCCGAAACCGCCCAATATCTCACACGGCTTGCCATGAGTGTGCGCAACGTGAGCGTGCGCTGGCGCGACACCCGCTCGCTGTCGCTGCCTCAGTTCATACCCGATGTGGGTGATATTTTCGGGCAGAACAATCACTACGACGTGTTTGCCCCGGGTCTTGACTTCGCCTTCGGATTCACCGATGAAAGATATATAGAGCGCGCCAAACGCCGCGGCTGGCTGCTGGGCGATGCCACCCAGACCTCGCCGGCCATTTACAGCAAGACCTCGGAATTCAACGTAGAGGTGCTCCTCGAGCCCATTCGGGGTCTTAAAATCACCCTCACCGGCAACCGTACCGACAACCGCACCAATCAGATTCAGTTCATGTACGACAACATGAACACCATCTATGGCGGCAGTTACACCAAGACCCATGTGGCCCTGAAGACCGCCTTGCGCGGTGTGAGCAGCAAAGATGGCTACCACAGCGCCACCTTCGACAAGTTCCTTGAGAACATCCCCATTGTGGCCGCGCGACTGCAAGAGCAGTACATCGGCAAGCAGTATCCCGAAACCGGATTCCTTGCTGGCACCGTGCTGGCAGGCGCCACCTACAACCCCGAGAGCGGAACGGTGAATCCCTCGAGCAGCGATGTGCTCATTCCGGCCTTCATGGCTGCCTACTCGGGCAAGAGTGCCGACAAGGTGACGCTCAACCCGTTCCCGTCGCTCAAGGAGATTCTGCCCAACTGGCGCGTCACTTACGACGGACTGAGCCGCCTGCCGTTCTTCCAGAAGTACTTCAAGTCGTTCACCCTGACGCATGCCTATCAGTGTACCTACAGCGTGGGGTCGTTCAACTCGTTCACCGACTGGGTCACCATTGGTAACGGGCTGGGCTTCACCAAGGACGCGCTCACCGATAACCCCATCCCGTCGTCGCCCTACAACATCTCCTCGGTGACCCTCACCGAGAAGTTTGCGCCGCTCATCGGCATCAATGCCACGATGAACAACAATGTGACGTTCAATATCGAGTACCGCGATTCCCGCACCCTCACACTCAACTCATCGGCCGGACAGCTGGTGGAGGCCAACAACAAGTCGTTTGTGATAGGTGCCGGTTACAAAATCGCCAACTTCAATTCCATCCTCAAAATCAAGTCGAAACAGCAAGGCGTCAGCAACGACCTGACTCTGAACCTCGACTTCCAGCTGGGCAACAACAATGCCCTGATTCGCAAGATTGAGGACAACACGGCGCAGGCCACAAGCGGCACACGCACGCTGGCCATCAATTTCACGGCCAACTATGTGCTGAGCAAGCGCATCACGCTGGGCGCTTATTTCGACCACCAGGTGAACACGCCGTTGGTGTCGTCGACCGCCTATCCCACCACCAACAGCAACTACGGCATCAGCGTGAATATGTCGCTGGCCAAGTGACAAGGGAGCCGTTCCATAACTGAATCAATAAAGCCGCCATGCGTTCCGGGTAGGGGAGACGCATGGCGGCGTTGAGATGTTATGTGGCGGCCCCACTGGGGGGCGCGGCATGTGCTGCCGTCAGAACGAGAAGTCGTCTTTCTCTTTGGCCACGTTGCGGTAAGCGAGCTTGCCTTCTTCGTATTCTTCGGTTGCAATCAGGGTGGGCTTGGGGAGCTTCTCGTAGTAGCGTGAGATTTCGATTTGCTCGCGGTTTTCCGAGATTTCCTCCAGGTTGTCGTTGAGCGTTGCAAACTCTTGCAGTTTTTTCTCCAGGTCGGCCTTCATTTCAGCGCTGATTTGGTTGGCCCTCTTGCTGATGATGGTCACCGTTTCGTAGATGTTCCCAGTCTGCTCGGCCATGTCCACGAGGTCGTGAACGGTAGTGGTCTGTGGAGCGGTAGTTTTTTTGTAATCCATTGTTATATTTGGCTATAATTGATGTGATACGTTGATGATACGTTGATGAGGTGATTTGTCAGTTTTGTCCCAGATATTTCTGTGCGATTTTGAAGATATTGTCGGCTTCGTGCCGGTCTTGGCTGTCGGGGTAGTCGTTGATGAAGTTGTAGTATTCATCGACCACGGTGCGGAAGCGTTCGGCCTTCTTTTCCACCACGCTTTCGCTGGCTTCGCGATAGCGTGCCTTGAGCACCAGCATCTCGAGTTGCTCTTTGTATTTGCTGTAGGGGTAGGCCTTGATGGCGTTTTTCGCGGTGATGACAGCCGACTCGTAGTTGTTGCCCATGTAATTGCCCAGATTGTAATAGAGCTGGGCGTTTTCAAGCTCTTTGAGCACCAGCTTGTCCTGTAGCTCGAAGATGGCGTTTTGCGCTATGGACACCTTGTCGCTCTTGGGGAAGAAGTCCAGAAACGCCTGCAGCTCATCGATGGCCTGGATGGTGACCGACTGGTCGAGCTGAGGCTCGGGCGAGTCGAGATAGTAGCCATAGCCTGCATAGAAGCGTGCCAGCTCGGCATATTGCCCCTTGGGGTAATGCTGATAGTAGTTCTTGAAGTAAGAGCCACTGTTCACATAGTCCTTGTTCTCATAGTAGCTGAGAGCCAGCAGATAGAGCGACTCCTCGGCCTTGTCGGTGCCGCGGAACACGGGCACGAGGTCGGTGAGGATGTTGTAGGCTTGTGCGTATTTCTTGTTTTCAAACGCCTTTTTGGCATAGGCGTACTTGTACTCATAGTCACTGCTCTTGAGCACTTTGTTATATTCGCCGCATGCCGTGAGCATCACAGCGGCGCACGAAACGATGATGAGTTTACGATATATTCGCATCATTCCAAATTTAGTTTGCAAATTTACAAAAAAGATGCGACATGCGTGCCATGCCTGCCAATTATTTTACAATTTTATACTTTTCTGCCCCGAAGTGGCGAGAAAATCCAATAAAAAGCAAAAAATCGGGGGACAGTAGCGTCTGTCCCCCGACGTGCGTTGCACACAAGTGTGTGTTATAACCGTGCGTGCTGAATTAGTCCACGTTCAGATTCACGCGCTTCAGGTCGATGGCCTTAAGCTCCTTGTTGCTTGCAGCGAGGAACTGAGCCACGGTCTCCTTGTTCTCGCCAGCCTCATAGATTTGCTCCATGAGCACATTCTCCTGGAAGAACTTGTTGAGACGACCCTGTGCAATCTGCTGAATCATCTGTGCGGGCATGTTGGCCTCCTTGGCGGCAGCGGTGTCGGCCATGAGCTTCTTGGCCTGCTCCAGCTGCTCTTCGGTCATGTAGCCCTTGCGCACGGCCTCGAGCTGATGCTCTTCGGTGGCGCAGTAGTAGGGGTTGAAACCGGCTTTCTTCAAGGCGTTGTCAACCGCTTTCTGCACCTGCTCGGTCTTGGTCTTCTCAATGGCCACGTGCAGCTCCTCGTCGATGGTAGCCTGGGGCACTTGCTCGCGGGTGGCTTTGATGGGGTTCATGGAAGCCACCTGCATGGCGATACCCTTGGCCACATCGGCGTCGACATCGGGCAGGTTGAAGGCCACGATAGCCGAGAGCATGCCGTTGAAGTGGTTATAGACAACGGTGGAGGGAGCCTCGAGGCACTCGTAGGCACCCAGCTCCATCTTCTCGCCGGTGATGCCGCTCAAAGCCGTGATGGCCTCGGGCACGGTCTTGCCGTCGATGACCAGAGCGTTCAGCTCGTCGAGGCTCTTCACCTTGTTCTCGACAGCGGCGTCGAGGATTTGGTTGGCCAGGTTGACGAATTTCTCGTTCTTTGCCACGAAGTCGGTTTCGCACTTCAGGCCGATGATGGCGGCAAAGTTGCCCACGCTCTTGCCCTTGGCGATGCCCTGTGCGGCCTCGCGGTCTTCGCGCTTGGCAGCGATGGCCTGTCCGCGCTTGCGGATGAGCTCCAGAGCCTTGTCCATGTCGTTCTCAGCCTCAATGAGAGCCTTTTTGCAGTCGCTCAGACCAGCGCCGGTCATATCGCGCAGTTTCTTGATATCATTGATTGTTACAGCCATGATTCAAATAATGTTGCTTGTTTCGTTAATTGCGTTAAGATGAAAGATGAAAGAATTACTCTTCGGCTTTGGGCTCTTCGGCGGCAGGTGCCTCCTCGGCGGCCTTGGGCTCGTCGGCTGCGGGAACTTCCTCGATGCGGCGGCGCACACGGGTGCGGCGGGGCTTGGGAGCTTCTTCGCCGTCGGCAGCTTCTTTGTCCTCGATGGCGCCCTTGTCGATGTCCTCGACTTTGCGCTCCTCAAGACCTTCGGTGATGGCCTGGCACACGGTGGCCAGAATCAAGTCGATTGACTTGCTGGCATCGTCGTTGGCGGGGATGACGAAGTCGACAGTGTCGGGGTCGCTGTTGGTGTCGACGATACCGAACACGGGGATGCCCAGACGATTGGCCTCGGCCACGGCAATGTGCTCTTTGAGCACATCCACCACAAACAGTGCCGAAGGCAGACGATTCAAGTCGGCAATCGAGCCCAGGTTCTTCTCGAGCTTGGCACGCTGACGGGTAATCTGCAGCTTCTCGCGCTTCGACATGTTGTCGAAGGTGCCGTCTTTCTCCATTTTGTCGATGGTAGCCATCTTCTTCACAGCCTTGCGGATGGTGGGGAAGTTGGTGAGCATACCACCGGGCCAGCGCTCAATCACATATGGCATGCCGACGCTTGTGGCGCGGTCGGCGACAACTTGCTTGGCCTGCTTCTTGGTGGCGACGAAGAGCACTTTTTTGCCGCTCTTGGCAATGTTCTTCAGCGCGTTGGCGGCTTCTTCAAGCTTAGCCTGCGTTTTGTATAAGTCGATGATGTGGATACCATTGCGCTCCATGAAAATGTAGGGAGCCATTGCGGGGTTCCATTTGCGTTTGAGGTGACCGAAGTGGCAAGTAGCCTCGAGTAATTGGTCAAAAGTTGGTGTTTGCATTGTTGTTAATTAAATTTGTTTACGTTCGACTAAATCAATTGCATAGTAGCCACCGCAGTTCACCAGTGTGAGTCTATGCAATTTGGATACTAAACTCTATTTTGTAGAGCAAGGTCGTTGAGTCGGTAAAAGCAGATGGCCGTACCGATTAACGCTTGCTGAACTGGAATCTCTTGCGAGCCTTGGGCTGGCCGGGTTTCTTGCGCTCGACGGCACGCGGGTCGCGAGTCATGAAGCCTTCCTTGCGCAGGGCGCTCTTGTCGTCGGCATTGATTTTCACCAGTGCGCGGGCAATGGCCAGGCGCAGGGCCTCGGCTTGTCCCTTGTAACCGCCGCCCACCAGATTCACGGTGATGTCGTACTTCTCGACAGCCTCGAGCGTGTTGAGCGGTTGCTTGACGATGTATTGAAGGATTGGCGAGGGGAAGTACTCATCCAGGGTGCGTTTGTTGATAATGATTTGGCCTTTGCCTTCGCTCACATAGACGCGAGCCACGGCAGCTTTACGACGACCTACTGCATTTATTCTTTCCATAGTGTGTCCAATCTTTATTTAAGTTTGTTGATGTCGATAACTTTGGGTTGCTGAGCCTCATGGGGATGCTCGCCACCGTTGTACACGTAGACATTCTTGAGCAGCTTGGCTCCCAGTTTGTTTTTGGGAAGCATGCCCTTGATGACATGGAGGAACAGCGGGTGCATGCCCGGCTTGATGTGCTTGTTGAGCGACTTGGCTTGCATCTCGGCGGGCGTGGTGAAGCGCTGGCCACCGGGATAGCCTGTGTAGCGCACATACTGGCGGTCGGTCCACTTTTTGCCGGTGAGGACCACCTTGTCGGCGTTAATGATAATCACGTTGTCGCCACAATCAACATGCGGCGTGAAGTTGGGTTTGTACTTACCGCGCAAGATTTTCGCAACCTTGGCGCACAAGCGACCCAGCACTTGGTCGGTAGCATCGACTACTACCCATTCTTTGTTTACTGTTGCGGCGTTGGCCGAAACGGTTTTGTAACTTAAAGTATCCACTTTCTTTAAATCCTGATTAATAATTAATTAAACAATTCTCTGAGCACAAGCAAACACGGCCAAATGCTTGTTTGAGCCGTCGAATTACAGTTGTTTTGGATATAATCGGCGTGCAAAGGTACGCTTTTTCAACGAGATAACCAAACGTTTCATGCTCTCAAAATCCCTCACGGCCAGCCCATAGGACTTCGAGGGCGATTTTTTAATTTTATTTAACATATTTGCGGCAAAAGTCGGTGCGTTGATGGCATCTCGGCGCGGAAGTAATATAAATAAGGTGTGCGCTGTCAAACGCACGCGATGCGTTCACTGTATAAAAAAACGAAGCGTGCGGGGCCTTGTGCGGCCGGGCGCCGACCTTCGTGATGTGGGGGGCGTTTGTGATGAACCAACTTTTTTAGTAATTTTGCCCTATAAAAAGAAGACCGATCATGATTGATGAAATGCAATTACGGGTTTGGCCCGAAGTAGGATATGACGAAGAGGCCTTGGTGCAGTACATTGCCCGTGAGCGTGGCGTGGAGCCGGGCAGGGTGATGGTGCGGGTGCTGAAACGTTCGATTGACGCCCGCCGGAATCATGTGATGGTCAATCTCAAAGTGCGCGTATGCATCGATGAGCCGCAACCCATCGATGCGCTCGTGCCTCCCATCGAATATCACCCGGTGGACGGCGCCCGCACCGCCATTGTGGTGGGCGCGGGGCCCGGCGGCCTGTTTGCGGCGCTTCGTCTCATAGAGCTGGGCATAAAACCCGTGGTGCTGGAGCGCGGCAAAAATGTGAATGACCGCCGTGTGGATGTGGCCCGCATTTCGCGCGAGAGCATTGTCGACCCCGATTCAAACTACTGCTTCGGCGAGGGTGGGGCGGGAGCCTACAGTGATGGCAAACTCTATACCCGCAGCAAGAAACGCGGCTCGGTGGAGCGTATTCTCGGCATTTTTGTGCAGCATGGCGCCAGCGAAAAAATTCTGGTTGATGCCCATCCCCACATAGGCAGCGACAAGCTGCCTCATGTCATCGAGGCGATGCGCAACACCATCCTGCGCTGTGGCGGCGAGGTCCATTTCCAGACCCGTGTCACCGGTCTGCTCATGGCCGACGGTGCTGTGACCGGCGTGGTGACAGCCGACGGGCGTCGGTTCACAGGCCCCGTGATTCTGGCCACCGGACACTCGGCACGCGATGTTTACCACATGCTACACGAGGCCGGCGTGTCGCTCGAGCGTAAAGGCATCGCCGCGGGGGTGCGGCTTGAACACCCACAGCATGTCATTGACCAGATTCAGTATCATAATCGTGCCGGTCGCGGCCGCTACCTTCCTGCCGCCGAATACTCCTTTGTGACGCAAGTCGACGGCCGTGGCGTGTACTCCTTCTGCATGTGCCCGGGCGGAGTGGTGGTGCCCTCGGCCAGCGCCCCTGGCCAACTGGTGGTGAACGGAATGTCGCCCAGCAAGCGCAACACCTATTGGGCCAACTCGGGGATGGTGGTGGAAGTTCGACCAGAGGATTTGCCCGTGAAGCGTTATGCATCCGACGACGTGCTGTCGATGATGCGTTTTCAGGAAGATTTGGAGCGCACTTGCTTTGAGCAGGCCGGCGGCAGTCAAGTGGCCGGCGCCCAGCGCATGAAGGACTTTGTGGAAGGCAAGCCGTCGCGCAACATACCGCCATCGTCCTATCCGGCCGGGTTGCAGCCCTCGCGCCTTGACCAATGGCTGCCGCGCTTCATCGCTCACCGTCTGCAGGAGGGCTTCAAGGACTTCGGCCGCAAAGCCAATGGCTTCTTGACAAACGATGCCATTGTTATCGGCGTGGAAACACGCACCTCATCGCCAGTGCGTATTCCCCGCGATGAGCAGCGTCTGGAACACGTGGCAGTGCATGGATTGTTCCCGTGTGGGGAAGGAGCCGGTTATGCGGGCGGTATTGTGTCGAGTGCCATCGACGGAGAGCGCTGTGCCGATGCCCTGGCGGCCTTATTCAAACCGCATGGTGGCGGTGGGCTTGATGGTTGACACGATGTGAGAAGGCCCCAGCAGCGTCAAGTAGGAAACCAGCAGAATGCCCACATTCAGGACGACGACAGCTCCCACATTCAGTTCGATGGGCACATAAGGCATGTAGTAAGCATCGGGGTCGAGCTTCATGATGTGGAGATGCTTTTGAAGCAAGGCCAGCCCCAGGCCGATGATGTTACCCATCACCAGGGCTTTGACAATCAGCTTGGCCGTGAGGGCGATGAAAATCTGGCGGATGGAGCCATTGGTGCTGCCCAATGCCTTGAGCATACCAATCATCTTGATGCGCTCGAGCACAATCATCAGCAGCGCCGATACGATGGTGAACCCTGCCACGACCATCATCAGCACCAGTATCACCACCACATTCATGTCGAGCATCGACAGCCAAGAGAAAAAGGCGGCATTGTTGGTGTGTGTTTGATTCACCACATAAAGGGTGTTTCGCTCATGCAGATAGGTGTCGCGTGCGAGCAGGCTGTAGAGTTCGTAGGCATCGGCGCCGATTTTGTCCATGTGACGCACATTCACCCCCACATAGTTGCCCGTGTTGGCATTCCATCCGTTCACTTGCTGCACCAGTGCGATGTTGCCGATGATAAAAGCCTTGTCAAATGAGTCAAAGTCGGTGTTGAAGATTCCCACAATCCGGGTGTTCCGCACCTTCACCTTGTTGTCGATAAAATAGGTTGGAACACGGTCGCCCACAGCCAGTCGCAGCTGGCGTGCGGTTGTTCTCGACATCACGATTTCATTGATGGCCGTGTCGCCACTGTGAGGCACCCGTCCGGCATCAAGATGACGCTCAATATAGCTCCAGTCATAGCCAGGCCCCACACCCTTGAGCTGAATTCCCATGAAGTCATCCTCGGTTTTGAGCACCGCCGGCTTGTCGGCAATCAGCGACATGCTTTCCACTTTGTTGACAAACGATGAGTCGGCTGCAATAGCCTCCATCACTTCTCGGCCGTCGACGGTGCTGTAATTGTCGTCCAGGCCCACCACGCCATTCCACACCTTCATGTGCGGGTCCAGCGCATAAATCTTATTGGAAATCTCGCTTTTGAAGCCCGTCACCACAGCTATCGACAAAATCATCACCACCACAGCGAGCACGATGCCCGCCAAGGCCACGTTCAAACTGGGCGACGCTCCACCTCCGCCACCACCCAGCTGCAATCGCCGCGCTATGAACCACTCGGTTTTCATTTTTAAGGCAAAATTAGTGCAAGTTGAGCGCAGAACAAAATGAAAAACCACATTTTTCATTTTTTATGCCTCGACGCCGCCTGATTTATCCAAAATTAGTGCAAGTTGAGCGCAGAACAAAATGAAAAACGCTGTTTTTTTATTTTTTGCCTCAATACGGCCGGGTTATGTCAACTCGCTGTGCCGAACTTAAGCCGTGTGTCAAAGAAGGAAATGCTCAAATAAATTTGGCATTTCACTCGGTTTGCACTAATTTTGCCTCAAAACGGCGAAATTAGGCTGCGCCTCGGAAAAACATACAAGCAAGCTTGATGTTTTTCGCTCGGTTTGCACTAATTTTGTAAGTTAAAACTAACATAGAACAAGTTGCAGAAATGAACCATTACGATTACGGATATTTCAGGGTAGCAGCAGCCGTGCCACGCGTGAATGTGGCCGACGTGCGGGCCAATGTCAATAGCATCGTGGAGCAGCTGGAGCTGGCTTCGCACCATGGGGCTCAGCTGGTGGTATTACCCGAGATGTGTGTCACCGGCTACACCTGCGGCGATCTGCTTGGCAACGAGTTGTTGCTCGATGAGGCGGAGCGCGCCTTGGCCATAGTGCAGAAAGCGGTGAAAACTTGCGGCCTGATGGCAGTGGTGGGCGCTCCCGTCCGGTGCCAGGGACATCTGTTCAACTGCGCCGTGGTCATGCACGATGATAGAATGTGGGTTGTTCCCAAAACATATATTCCCAACTATAAAGAGTTCTATGAGAAGCGCTGGTTTGCCAGCGCCCTTGTGGCTCGTGGAATCAAGAGCGTGACGGTGAACGGGCGCGAGGTTCCCTTCGGTACCGACATGATTTTTGATGCCGGCCGTGTGAGGATTGCTGTGGAGGTGTGTGAGGATTTGTGGGTGCCCATTCCACCGAGCAGCCTGGCCGCCATCAACGGTGCCAACGTGGTGGTAAACATCTCGGCATCGAACGAGGTGGTGGGCAAGCATGGATATTTGGTCGACATGATTAAGCACCAGAGCAATCACAGTATTTTGGGATATGTCTACGCATCGGCAGGATATGGCGAATCGACTACCGACCTCGTGTTTGCCGGCAATGCCATTATCGCTGAAAACGGAACCCTGCTCAAGCAGGGAGAACGCTTCCTGGCCGAGCCGCAGATGCAGGTGGCCGACATTGATATCGAGGCTATCGAAAATGAGCGCCGCGTGAACGGCAGCTTCGGTGACAGCCTGCTGCAATTTGCCCGCAGCTACCAGCATGTGCCCATTGAGCTGGAGCGGCATGTCGACTATGAACACGCCAACCTGGAGCGCACCGTGCGCCGACTGCCTTTCGTGCCCGAAGACGACAACCGGCTGAGCAGCCGTTGTGAGGAAATAGTCAACATCCAGACCGAAGGCCTGATGCGCCGGTTATCGTTTACGCACACCCAAAAGTTGGTGTTGGGCATTTCCGGTGGGCTGGATTCAACCCTGGCCCTGATGGTGGCGTGCCGAGCTTTCGATCGCCTGGGATTGTCACGCCGTGGGATTATCGGCATCACCATGCCCGGCATGGGAACCAGTGACCGTACCCATTCCAATGCGCTGCAACTGATGGAGCAGTTGGGGGTGACCGTGAGAGAAATCAGCATCGCTGCTGCCGTAAGCCAGCATTTCAAGGACATTGGCCATGACCCCGATGTCCATGATGTGACCTACGAAAACAGCCAGGCCCGCGAGCGGACACAGATACTCATGGACGTGGCCAACCAATGCGGGGGCATGGTGCTCGGCACCGGTGACCTGTCGGAGCTGGCACTGGGGTGGGCCACCTACAATGGTGACCACATGTCGATGTACAATGTGAATGGCAGCATCCCCAAAACGCTTGCACGCCACTTGATCAAGTGGTTCGCTTCGTCGGGTGTGCCTTCCACGCCGTCGGGCATCACCATTCACGAAACCCTTCTCGATGTGCTTCACACACCCATCAGCCCCGAGCTGACGCCCACCGACAGCGCCGGCAACATCAAGCAAGTGACCGAGGATATCATCGGGCCTTATGAGTTGCACGACTTTTTCCTGTACAACATGCTGCGTCATGGCTATGGCCCTCGCAAAATTTACCTGCTGGCCTGTCATGTCTTTGAAGGCGAATACACACGAGCAATTATCAAGCACTGGCTCACCACATTCTGCCGCCGATTCTTCGCCCAGCAGTTCAAGCGTTCATGCTTGCCCGACGGTCCCAAGGTGGGCAATGTGTCGCTCTCGCCTCGCGGTGACTGGCGTATGCCGAGTGATGCATCAAGCGCATTGTGGCTTGCCGAGTGTGAACAATTGCCCGAATAACTCCCGCAAGTGAAGAATTGATGAAACGCATCGCACGCTATCTTTACAACACCTTGCGCACTGCAGCGGTCACCATTCTGGTCGTCCCTGTGCTTGCTTTCGCCCTGGCCTATGTGTTGCTGGTTTTGCCTTCGGTTCAAAACAAGATTAAGCACGAAGGCGAAAAGGCGCTCAGCGAGTTGCTGCATACGCAGGTCACCATCCACAAGATAAGCATCAAGCCGTTTAACCAGCTTGTGCTCGAAGGCGTGAATGTGCCCGACCAGCAAGGCGACTCGCTCATCGTGGTCGACAAGCTGGGTGCCGGTGTGAGCATCTATAACTTGATGCTGGGCAAACTGGTGTTCACCTATGGTGAAATCATCGGTCTTCACGGGCGCATCACTCGCCCCGACAAGGAATCACCCCCCAATGTGCAGTTCCTTATCGATGCCTTGAAACCCAAGCCCAACCAGCCTCCCAAGCCATTTGATCTCAAGATTTATAACGTGGTGATTCGCAAGAGTGATTTGACCTACGATGTGTTCGACCAGGCACCCAAGGCCAGTCGTTTCGATGCCAACCATGTGAGGGTGAAAAATCTCCGTGCCGACGTGGCGCTTCCGCGTTTGAAAAATAATGATTTTATCATTGAGTTGAAACGGTTGTCGTTCGACGAAGGGGGAGGTTTCGAGTTGAAACACCTGTCAGCGCAAGTGGCCATTAATGACACATGCCTCAGTGCCAAGGACATCGAGATAGAATTGCCCCACACCCAGCTGTCTCCCGCCGACGTAGAACTCCACTATTCTTCACTCAAAAATCTGGGTAAAGAATTGCCCGACCATCCCCTCGACCTCCAGCTCGTGGACAACACAATCACGCCCAGTGACTTTGCGTGCTTTGAGCCAAAACTCCAATCTTTCGACGAGCCCATGAAGGTGACGGCCAAGGTTAACGGCACAAGCCGATACCTGAATGTGCCACAACTCAAGGTGAAGAACCGTTCGGGGAGTATCGATGTGGATTTGTCGGGGTCGGTTTCCGACCTGGCCGACAGCCGTCAGATGGCGTTTGATTTCCCCAAAATCAACGTGTCGTGTCAAGGGCAGGAGATTGAGAAAATCACATCACATCTTGCCTCCCTGTCGCCTCAGACCCGCGGCATCGTGGAGCGCATGGGCAACGTGGTGGTTGACGGAGCGCTGAAAGGTGGCTTGCAGAACCTTTCGTTTAACGGAAAACTGGCAACATCGATTGGCTCGGTCGACCTTGATGGGAAAATGTCGGAATCGGGCGGAAACCGTCATATTGCCGGCAATGTGACCACTACCATGCTCCAGTTGGGCCGCTTGCTGGGCAAGGAAGGCCTGCTGGGTGAGGTGGCTCTCGACGCCGATGTGGATTTGGCTCTCGAGAAAGGCAATACGTCGGGACATATCGACGGGCACATCGACCATGTCGATTTCCGTGGCTACCGCTACCATGACATTGATGCCGACATTACCAAAGCCGGTAACAACTTGCGCGGGCAGGTGGCCATGAACGATGGCAATGGCCGAATTGTTGCCGACGGTGATATTACCCTTGCAGGAGCCAACACCACCGTCGACTTTAACGCCCAGGCCGAAGGTGTGAATCTGAACAGGATGGGGCTCATCAAGAAATATGCCGGTTATGATTTGAGTGCCAATATTGATGCGCATTTCAGTGGAAACAATCTGGACAATGCCAATGGCAATGTCACTGTGAGCGACCTGCGTTTTGCCAACGAGCAGAATCGTGGACTCCATCTTGAGGAATTTGTCCTGGATGCCGATAACGCGTCGCCCGAGCAGCGGCTGGCCGTGAACAGCGACTGGCTCAACGGAGAAATCACCGGCTCATTCAATTTCAAGACGCTTGTGCCTGCCACCAAACGACTATTAGGACAGGCATTCCCCACATTTTTCGGTTCCGATGCTGCTCCGGCGCCGGGCAAACAAAAGTCCAATGACCTGGCCTTCAACTTTGTCCTTGTGCCCAACGATGAGTTGAAGGACCTGGTGAAATTACCGGTCAATCCTCTTGACGAAATCACAATCGATGGCCACATCAGCGAAACAGCCGGCACGTTTGACCTCCATGTCGATGCACCTTATTTGCTCCAAGGCTCTAAACGCATTATCGAAGGCACGCGATTGGATGTGTCGCAAGACAGCGTCGGCCATAATGTGCTACTGCGCGCCAACACCATTTTTCCTGCGAAAAATGGCAAAATAGCCGTCACCATCGGTGCCAATGGCGTCAACGACCGGTTGGATACCGACTTGGCATGGCGCATGATGCGTGAACGAGATTTTCATGGCAACCTCAACCTTTCGGCCGCTCTGAAACGAGGGGATGACAAAAAAGTGGGTGCCACCATCGACGTCAATCCGTCGGAAATCGTGTTCAATGATACGGCATGGGCCGTGCTGCCCGGTGTCGTCGACATAGACCATGGCGTGATAACCGTTCAAAATCTTGCCGGTCAGCACGAGGGGCAGTATATTCGCGTGAATGGCGTGGTTTCGCACGATGCCGACGATGAATTGTGCTTGCAGCTGAATGATGTGAGCCTCGATTATGTGTTCGAGACGCTCAATATCGACAATGTGGACTTTGGCGGGAAAGCCACCGGTGATTTCTATGCCAGTGACCTGCTGTCGGGGGCACCGCGCCTATCCACCCCCGACCTGCATGTGGTGGGACTGAGCTACAACAATGCCGTGATGGGCGATGCCGACATCAAGAGCCATTGGGAGAATGAGACCAAGTCGGTAGCGCTCAACGCGCATCTGAACCAGAAAAATGGGCATGAAACGGTTATCGATGGCAATATCTATGTGGTGGGCGATTCGCTGCACCTCACTTTTGATGCCGACCATGCCAACGTCGCTTTCATGAAGCCCTTCATGGCCGCTTTCACCAGTAATGTGCAGGGCGAGGTGTCGGGCAAGGCCGTGTTGTTTGGAGATTTCCATAACATCAACCTTTATGGAGATGTGTGTGCCGACAGCTTGTTCTTCCATCTGGATTACACCAATGTCAATTACACCTGCGCCGGCGACTCGGTCCATATGGTACCAAACCGAATCTGGTTCGACCGTGTCAAGATTTCCGACCGTTACGGCCACACGGCATTGATGGGCGGCTGGCTCAACCACAACAGTTTCCACGACCCGGTTTTCAACTTCGGCATTACCAATGCCAAGAACTTGCTGTGTTACGACACTGATGCCTCCGTCAACGATGTGTGGTACGGCACGGTGTTTGGAAACGGCTCGGCATTTGTCACCGGCGAGCCCGGAGTTGTGAATATCAAAGTGAACATGGAAACGGCGCCCGGCAGCAAATTCACGTTTGTGATGAGTGATACCAAGCAAGCGTCGGAGTACAATTTTATTACCTTCCGTGACCGTGACAAGAAGGACAATCCCGATGTTGAAGAGGATGATGAAGAGTCCGACAGTATACCCTTGCTGGTGCGCCAGCTCACCGAGCGGGTACAGCAAAAGTCGCAGGACCGTCCCACGGCCTACACCATCGACTTACAAGGCGATATAACTCCTGCCATGCAACTCATCATTGTCATGGATCCCGTGGGTGGCGACCAAATCAAGGCCACTGGGCTCGGGAACATGAGGCTCACGTACAACAACAATGATGAGATGGCCATGTACGGCAAGTACACACTGGAGAAAGGCAGCTACAATTTCACGCTGCAAGATATCATTATCAAGGATTTCACCATTCGGAATGGAAGCAGTATTAGTTTCCAGGGCGACCCATACGCCGCCGAACTCGACATTGAGGCAGTCTATTCGCTCAACGCCAATCTTCGCGATCTTGATGAGTCGTTTGCCGTCGACAAGGACTTGAACCGCACCAGTGTTCCTGTGCATGCGTTGCTTCGTGCCAAGGGTGTCATCAACCATCCCGACATTTCTTTTGATTTGGAGTTCCCCACGCTCACAACCGATGCCTATCGAAAGGTGAAGAGCATTATCAGCACCGACGACATGATGAATCAGCAAATCATCTATCTGTTGGCATTGAACCGGTTCTATACACCCGATTATTTGTTGAGCACATCCTCCACAAATAACAATCAACTCTCGTCGGTGGCGTCCTCAACCATTTCTTCGCATCTGTCGAACATTTTGGGGAAAATGAGTGAAAACTGGACCATCGCACCGAATTTCCGCAGCGACAAAGGCGACTTCAGCGACATGGAGGTGGACGTGGCCCTGTCGAGCCAACTGCTCAACAACCGCCTGCTGCTTAACGGCAATTTCGGCTATCGCGACAACACCTACAACACCCGCAACTCCAACTTCATCGGTGACTTCGACATTGAGTATCTGCTCAATGCCAGGGGTACCCTGCGCCTGAAGGCCTACAACCATTTCAACGACCAGAACTACTATGTGCGCAACGCGCTCACTACACAGGGTGTGGGCATCGTGCTCAAACACGACTTCGACAGCCCGTTCAACATTTTACGCAAGCATCGCAAGGCGCAGGCAACCGATAGTGTGACGGCATTGCCGAACGATGGGAACAATAAAGAGAAGGAGAAAATCTATAACAAAAAGGAGAATAAACAATGAGTACAATCATATTGGGAATTGAATCGTCGTGCGATGACACCTCGGCTGCCGTGACGCGCGACTGCGTGTTGATGTCGAATGTGATAGCCAGTCAGAAGGTGCACGAGGCCTATGGTGGAGTGGTGCCCGAGTTGGCATCTCGGGCCCACCAGCAGAACATCGTGCCTGTGGTGAGCGAGGCCATCAAGCAGGCAGGTATCCAGCGCACCGACATCGACGCCATCGCCTTCACCCGGGGGCCCGGGCTTCCCGGGTCGTTGCATGTGGGCACCGCCTTTGCCAAGGGGCTGGCTCTTGCCCTCGACATGCCGCTTGTAGATGTGAATCACCTGCACGGCCATGTGCTGGCACATTTCATCAAGGAGACACCCGATGCGCCGGTGCCCGATTTCCCGTTCTTGTGCCTGCTCATCTCAGGAGGCAATTCTCAAATTATCAAGGTGAATGCTCCCCGCGACATGGAGATATTGGGACAGACCATTGACGATGCCGCCGGCGAGGCTTTCGACAAGTGTGCCAAGGTGATGGGCTTGCCATATCCTGGTGGCCCGGTCATCGACAGGCTTGCCTCAGAGGGCGATGCCAAGCGTTTCCGGTTTGCCAAGCCGCACATCGATGGTTACAATTATAGTTTCTCGGGGTTGAAGACATCCTTCCTCTATACGTTGCGCGACGCAGTGCGTGAAAACCCCGATTTCATTCAGGAGAATTTGCCGCATCTTGCCGCTTCCTTGCAAAAGACCATCATCGACATCTTGATGGACAAATTCACACGCGCCGTGCGCGACACCGGCATCACTACTATTGCCATTGCCGGCGGCGTGTCGGCCAACTCGGGAGTGCGTGCGGCAGTTCAGGACTATGCCCGCCGCCACCATTTGCGTGCGTTTATCCCCAAGCCCCGGTTCACCACCGACAATGCCGCCATGATAGCAGTGGCCGGACACTATAAGTTCCTCGACCACGAGTATTGCGACATCACTGCGCCGCCGTTTGCCCGCGTGGTGATTTAACCGACCATTCTTTTTTCTGTCCCTTTTTTTGAATTGAATGAACACGTTGCTTGTTGTTATCATTGCTCTTGTACTGCTGGAGTACGCCGTGAACACCACCTTGTCGTGGCTTAACGGACGCCGGATGGGTTGGCCCATTCCCGCATCGCTGAAAGGCCTTTACGATGACGAACAATACAGGCGCCAACAGGACTATATGCGTGCCAACCGACGTCTCGGCCGATGGCAGCGCACAGTCACCGTAGCCATCGATGTGCTGATACTGTCGCTGGGCATCTATGGCGCCATCGACGATGGGTGCAAGGAGGTGACACAGGTGGCCGAACTGCAATTGATGATCTTCCTGTTTGTTTTCCAGTTCATCAATGAGCTGGTGGAGTTGCCTTTTGCCTATTACGGTACCTTCGTGGTCGAGGAGCGCTTCGGTTTCAACAAGAGCACACATCGCACCTTTGCGCTCGATGTAGTGAAATCATTTGTGTTATCGTATCTGCTCACCGCTCTGCTTGTCGTGCTTGTATACGAAGCCTACGCTTGGCTGGGAAGTGCTTTCTGGGTGGTGGCATTGGCCGTGTGCACAGTAATAACATTATTCATGACATGGGGCTACAGTGTGTTCATCGTGCCGCGTTTCAACAAGCAGACCCCCTTGCCAGCCGGAGAATTGCGCACGGCCATCGAGCGAGCCGTTCAAGCCTTTGGCGCACAATTCAGCGAAATTTATGTTATTGACGGCTCTCGTCGTTCCACCAAGGCCAATGCCTACTTTACCGGTATCGGTTCAAAAAAACGCATCGTATTGTACGACACACTCATTGAACAAATGACCACCGACGAGGTTGTGGCCGTGCTGGCTCACGAGTTTGGGCATTTCCGTCATCATGACATGTGGCGCAACATGGCACAAAGCATCGTCATGATGGGCGTGTTTCTTTATGTGTTCTCATGGCTGGTGGGCAGCAGCGAGCTTCCTGAAGCCCTTGGCGGACATGCGCCATCGTTCGTGCTGTCGATGCTGGCTTTCGGCTACCTGATGACGCCCATCAACATGCTGCTCGCACCATTGGGCAACGCCCTGAGCCGACGTGCCGAGCGTGCCGCAGATGCCTATGCCGCGCAGCACGGTCATGCCGCAGCGTTGGTGAGCGCATTGAAGAAACTCAGCGCCAATGCGCTCATCAACCTTACGCCACATCCGGCTGTCGTGTGGATGGACTATAGCCATCCCACACTCGCACAACGAGTAGAATTTTTACAAAATATAGCCGAATCATGAAATATTCTGTCATAGTCATTGGCGATGAACTGCTTATAGGGCAGGTCACCGACACTAATTCGGGCTGGATAGCCCGCTACATGGCCCCATGGGGTTGGGAAGCAACCTGGGTGAAAGTCATTGCCGACGATGCCCATGAAATAACCTGTGCCATCGATGAGGCATTTGCTGCCAGTGACGTGGTGCTGATGACAGGTGGGCTGGGGCCAACCAAGGACGATATCACCAAGCCCACATTGTGCAGCTATTTCGGAGGCGAACTGGTTTACGACGAAGCCACCGCCAGCCAGGTGGAATGGGTGGTGAGCCAGCGGCATCTCGCGCTCAATGACTACACGCGCGCGCAGGCCATGGTGCCCCAATCGTGCCGTGTGATTCAGAATCAAGTGGGAACCGCGCCCCTCATGTGGTTTGAGCGCGATGGCAAGGTGCTGGTGTCGATGCCGGGAGTACCCTTCGAGATGCAGACCATGATGGAGCGCGAAGTGGTGCCACAGTTGCTCAAGCACTTTCATGACAATGTTCACATCGCTCACCGCACCTTTGTGGTGACAGGCATCATCGAGTCGTTGCTGGCCATGCGGCTCGATGAATTTGAGCGTGCATTGCCGCCTTCCATGCATCTTGCCTATCTGCCACAACCCGGATTGATACGCCTGCGCCTCAACGGCACCATGAACGATGCCGAGGCGCTTCATGACGCCATGGACTTGCAGAGCCGTCGCCTGCATGAAATTCTGGGAAAATCCATTGTGAGCGACCAGGACGAGCCGCTGGCGCAGATAGTGGGAAACCGATTGCGCGCACTGCACCTCACACTGGCCACGGCCGAAAGTTGCACAGGTGGCAATGTGGCGCACCAGATTACAGCCATTGCAGGCAGCAGCGATTACTATCAGGGGTCGGTCGTCTCTTATGCCAATGATGTGAAGACTCGTCTGCTGGATGTCGAGGAATCGGTAATAGCTGAGCATGGCGTGGTGAGCGAGCCTGTGGTGAGACAAATGGTGGAAGGAGTGTGCCGGCTTTTGAACACCGATTGCGCCGTAGCGACATCGGGAATTGCCGGGCCGGGTGGAGGCACGCCACAAAAACCGGTAGGAACTGTGTGGATGGCCGCCAAATGTGGCAGTCATGTGGCTGCGCAGATGCGCCATTATCCGGGCGAGCGCTCCCGTGTTATCACCCGCGCCACCACCGATTCCCTGCTGCTGTTGCTCGGACTACTGGAGTGATTGCAGCGCTTGGTCGCCGTTCTCACCTGCAGGATAATAATCATGCTTTAAACCGATAATTTTTGGAGCCGCGGTTGATGAAAATAAAAAAAAATTAAAATTATTTCGTCAAATGAAAAAAAAGTGATATTTTTGGGGTTAATTGTTGAATTGCATACTCGTTTTCGGGTGAGTGTGCTTAAAAATTACTGAATATGGAAACGCGTGAAATGTCTGAATCGAACAATGCTCTCGAGAAAGATGTAACCTTGACCCCTGAAGCAGCCGTCGAAGCTCCTCAAGTGGTGGAAACCCCCGAGCCCGCAGTGGCAGAGGAAGTAATTAACAATGAGCAAGAGCCCTCCATGCCCGAGGCACCAGTTGCCGAGGCACTCGAGGCCGAAAAAACAGTCGAGGAGATTGCTCCAGCCGCATCCTTTGCCGCGATGAGCAAGGAGCAGCTGGTGGCCCGTCTTGAGGAACTGGCCTCACAGCCCATCGAGACTGTGAAAGACGAGGTGTTGCAAATCAAATCGGCATTCTTTGCCATCCGCAAAGAGGAGATTGCCCATGAAAAAGAGGCATTCCTTGCGGCCGGCAACGAAGAGGCTGCATTTGCAGTGAAAGACGACCCCGAGGAGGCTAAAATGAAAGAGTTGCTCAATCAGCTCAAGGAGAAACGCGCGGAGTTCAACGCTGCCCAGGAGGCACAACGCGAGGCAAATCTGCAAAAAAAGCAGGAAATTATAGAAGAAATTCATCGCATTACAAGCGACCCCGATAATATCAACCGCCAATATGGCCGCGTGCAGCAGTTGCAGCAAGAGTTCAAAGCAGCCGGCGCCGTGCCCGCCACAGCCGAAACGGTGGTGTGGAAGTCGTTCCAGCAGGCCATTGAGAAATTCTATGACCTTCTGAAAATCAACAAGGAGCTGCGCGACTACGACTTCAAGAAGAATCTGGAGCTGAAGCAGCAACTTTGTGCCGATGCCGAAGCACTTGATGAAGAAAGCGACATCGTGGCTGCTTTCAAGAAGTTGCAAGAATTGCATAACACCTGGCGCGAGACCGGCCCCGTGGCAAAGGATTTGCGCGAGGACTTGTGGGCTCGCTTCAAAGCCGCATCGAGCATTATCAACAAGAAGTACCAAACGTTCTTCGAGGACCGCAAGGGCAAGGAGAAAGACAATGCTGATGCCAAGACCGCCCTTTGTGAGAAGATTGAAGCCATTTCCACCGACGGGCTGAAGACGTATGCCGCATGGGACGAGGCTACAAAGAAAATCATCGCATTGCAGGAAGAGTGGAAGCAGCTGGGATTCGCGTCGCGCAAGGTGAATGCGCAGCTCTTTGCCCGTTTCCGCAAGGCTTGCGATGAATTCTTCGGACTGAAGGCCGAATTCTTCAAGCGCATGAAAGAGGAACTCGCTGCCAACCTGGCCAAAAAGAATGAGTTGTGCGAGCGTGCCGAGGCTCTGAAGGACAGCACCGAATGGAAGAAGACCACCGATGAGCTGGTGGCACTCCAAAAAGAATGGAAAACCATCGGTCCGGTGGTGAAGAAGCACAGCGACGCCGTCTGGAAACGCTTCATCGCAGCTTGTGACTACTTCTTTGAGCAGAAAAAATCACAGACCAGCAGCGTGCATGCCATTGAGCATGAGAACATGAAAGCCAAGAAAGAAGTGATAGCCCAGCTCAAAGCCGTTTTGGAAAGTGAAGATGCCGAAGCCGCAGCTCAAACAGTGCGCGAGCTGATGAGTAAATGGCAATCGATAGGGCATGTGCCATTCAAGGAGAAAGACAAGCTTTACGCCGAATATAAGGAGCAAGTAGACAAAGCTTTCGAAAAATTCGACATGAAGGCTGTGCGAGCCAACTTGGCCAGCTTCGAGAGTTCTTTGAGCCAGATTGGCAGTGACAAAGCATATCATGAGCGCGACCGCCTGGTGCGCACCTACGAGCAGCGTTGCAGCGAATTGAAGACCTACGAGAACAACATGGGATTCTTCAATGCGCAGTCGAAGAGCGGCAGCAGCATCGTCAAGGAGATGGAGCGTAAGATAGCCAAGCTGCGCGACGAGATAGTGCTTCTGGAACAAAAAATCAAACTCATTGACGAGAAAATCTGATAACTTATCCAAGGTTATTTAAGAGGGCTCTATCGCAGTGAGAGGAAAGGGCAGATACAGACAGTTTATCAGGTGGCTGTTCAGTGCCGTAGATGTTGTGGTGCTGAATGCGGCTTACTTCATAACATGCTGGTATAATGGAGTGAGCGACGTGTTCTATTCCAAGATTGTGTGGCTCATGCTCAACATGGCCTATGTGGTCGACATCTATTTCTTCTCCGACATTCACAACAAGCGCGTGGTCTATGCCGACCGCGTGCTTGTTGAGGTTGTGCGGTCGGTGCTCATGCACTTGGCCATCTTTGTGACCTTGCTATCGTTCCTGGGCCTGACCGACACCACATGGCAAGTGGTGCTCATGTTCTATGTGCTGTTCTTCATCGGGCTGGCTCTCTGGTGGATAGGGTCGCGCAAACTTCTCAAGGCTTATCGAACACGTGGCTTCAATTATAAGCGTATTGTGGTCATTGGCGGTGGCACAGTGGGCATCAGGCTCATGGAGGAGTTGCTGAGTGACCAGGGCTATGGATACCGGATTTTAGGCTTTTTTGACGACAACCCCAAAGCACGCACGGTCAAGGACTACAAGGGTAATCTGGATGCCGTGGAGCAATTTGTCAAAGACAATCTCGTTGATGAGATGTATTGTGCGGTTCCCGACAACGACAGCCAAGATGTGTCGCGCATGATACGTATTGCCGACAACAATGCGGTCGATTTCTACTATGTGCCTCAGTTCGGGAGAAATGTGACACGAAAGTTCGAGCTTTACTCCATAGGGAATGTGCCTGTGATGGCCGTTCGTCCTTATCCGCTGAGCGGAACCTTGAACCGTGCCATCAAGCGCACTTTAGACTTGGTGATTTCCATTTTTGCATTGCTGCTGTCGCCGGTGGTGTTTATTCCGGTGGCCATCGGCATCAAATTGTCGTCGAAAGGTCCCATTTTCTTCAAGCAATTACGCACAGGCTATCGTGGCCGTGAGTTTAATTGCTACAAGTTCAGGACCATGCGTGTGAACGACAGCGCCGATAGCCTGCAGGCATCGAAGAACGACCCCCGCAAAACCCGTTTCGGCAACTTCTTGCGGCGCACAAGCATTGATGAACTGCCACAGTTTTTCAACGTGTTGCGTGGTGAGATGTCGATTGTCGGCCCCAGGCCGCACATGGTGCGCCAAACCGAGATGTACAGCGAACTGATTGACAAATACATGCTTCGCCACACCATCAAGCCGGGAATTACCGGCTGGGCACAGGTGAATGGCTACCGTGGTCAGACCGATGAACTGTGGAAGATGGAAAAACGCGTGGAATACGATGTGTGGTACGCCGAGAACTGGAATGTGATGCTTGATTTGAAAATCATCTTCCTGACCGTCGTTAATATGTTCCGTGGCGAGCAAAACGCCTTCTGACACTATCATTTTTCCCCATTTTATGGAACAATCCCGATTGAAGCAACAGGCGCTTGCCGTGCTGAAGCGCTTCTATGGCTACGACCACTTTTATCCGCTGCAGTGGCAGGTTATCAGCCATGTGATGCAGGGCCGTGACGCTGTAGTGCTTATGCCCACGGGCGGCGGGAAATCGCTTTGCTACCAGATTCCGGCCTTGCTCAGCCCGGGGTGTGCCATAGTGGTGTCGCCGTTGCTGGCGTTGATGAACGACCAGGTGGATGCCCTCAGAGCCAATGGCGTGCCGGCTGCCGCGGTCAACAGTCAACAAACCGATACCCAAAACCGCTCGATTATTGAGAATGTTTTTGCCGGGAACATCAAGTTGCTGTATATCTCTCCTGAAAAGTTGCTCAGCGAACTCGACATGTGGTCACATGAGATGAAAATCAGTCTCATAGCTATTGATGAAGCCCACTGCATTTCTCAGTGGGGCCATGATTTCCGCCCCGAGTACACCCGGTTGTCGGTCCTGAAAGAACATTTTCCCAGTGTTCCCGTCATGGCTCTTACCGCCACCGCCGACCGCTTGACCCGTGATGACATAGCCCGGCAACTCGGCATCGCCGATGCGCGACTTTTCTTGTCGTCGTTCGACCGCCCCAACATTTCATTGCAGGTGAGAAAAAATATCAGTGGCCGGGCAAAACTCAAAGAAATAGCCAATTTTATAGCACGCCGACCCGGCCAGAGCGGCATCATCTATTGCTTGAGCCGCAAGAACACCGAAACGATGGCCCAGCGCCTGCAGGCGCTGGGCATTCATGCCATGGCCTACCACGCAGGCATGAGCAACAATGAGCGCAACGCAGTTCAACGGGCGTTCATTAACGATGAAGTGCCCGTCATTTGCGCCACCATAGCATTCGGGATGGGCATCGACAAGAGCAACGTGCGCTGGGTGGTCCACAGCAACATGCCCAAAAGCATGGAATGTTATTACCAAGAAATAGGGCGGGCCGGTCGAGACGGCATGCCTGCCGAGGCACTCATGTTTTATTCGCTGGGCGATATGGTGACGTTGTCAAAATTTGCACGGGAAAGCGGGCAAAGCCAGACCAATATCGATAAATTGCGGCGCATGCAGCAATATGCCGAGGCGACGGTGTGCCGGCGCAGGATACTGCTCAGTTATTTCAACGAGAGTTACGAAACCGACTGCCACAATTGTGACGTGTGTCACAATCCGCCGGAGCGAATCGACGGCACGAAGTTGTCGCAGATGGCCATGAGTGCCATTGCCCGAACCCATGAGCAGGTGGGCACCATGATGGTAATCGACATCCTGCGTGGCTCGCACAAGGCCGAGTTGTTGATGGCCGGTTATGACCGCTTGCCCACCTATGGCGTTGGGCGCCATATCACCTTCGGTGAGTGGAACGCTTATCTGCTGCAAATGTTACAACTGGGACTGATTGATGTGATGTACGACGAGGCAAACCACCTGCACATCACGCCCTACGGCAAAGACGTGCTCTTCGGTCGCGCCACCGTCATGTTTTCCAAATACGTCAAGCAGTTGCCGGCGGGTTCACAAAGTAAGAAGCCAGCCGTTCGACCCGTGTTTGCGGGACAACACACTGATGAGGTCGACACCGCTTTGTTCGAGAAACTGCGCAATCTTCGCCTGGCCATAGCCCGGGCCAGCCACATCCCTCCCTACACAGTGTTTTCCGATAAGGTGCTGGCCGTCATGGCTCGTGAAAAACCCACCACGCAAGCCGAGTTCGGCACACTGTATGGTGTGGGCGAGGCCAAGACGGCACGTTATTGGCGTGCGTTCACCAGTGTCATCAAGCAGCAAATCAATCAAAATCGACCACGGTGATTCCCGCTCCGCCGAACTGAACGTGCTCGTCGCGATATGATTTCACGCCGGCCACTGTGTTCAGGTACAGGCGGATGACCTCTCGCAGCACCCCCGTTCCTGTGCCGTGTAAAATGCGGACACGCTGACTGCCGAACTGAATGGCATCATCGATGAAGTAGGTCACAGCTTGCAACGCCTCATCGGCCCGCATGCCGCGCACATCAATTTCTGGCTTGAATTGCAGTTGGCGCGCCCGTATTTGCTCGGTGGTGGCCCGTCCCATCGATGGCTCGCGCTTTCGCTCTTCCTGTCTCATGGTGCGCTCCAGGCGGGAGGTTTCCACACGGGTTTTCAAGTTACCGAAAGCAACCACGGCATACTTCTCGTCGAGGTTCATAATGGTTCCCACGGTCGTGCTGCCTTTCATGATTACATGGTCGCCCACGGCTAATGGCCGGGGTGCTGAGTCGGTGGTTTTCTTGGTGGGTGCCGACTTCTTTTTGGGAACACGGTACTTGGGTTGCAATGAGCGTGGCAGGGTAGTGTCGCCGGGCTGCTCATCGACGAGTCGTTGTTTAAATTCCTCAAGTTGCCTGCGCACTTCTTTGGTCTTCTCTTTTTCGGCCTGGACTTCTCGAATTTCGCGTATGGCCTGTTCTATCTGTGCATTGCTTTGTGCCAAGATGGAACGAGCCTCATCCTTTGCCTCGTGGAGAATGTTGCGCCGCTCGCTGGCCACGCGTTCGGCCTGCTGCTGATAGTCGGCGATAATCGTGTCGAGCCGTTTCTCTTTCAGCCTGATTTCATGGCGTTTCTTCTCCCAATACCTGCGGTCGCGCACGATGTCGAGCAGGTAGCGGTCCATGTTGATGTAGTCGCTGCCCACCAGTTCGCCGGCATGAGAGATGACACTTTGCGGCAGCCCGATTTTACGGGCTATCTCGATGGCAAAAGAACTGCCTGGATAGCCCATCGACAGCTGAAACAGCGGTTCCATGCGTGCCCGGTCGTAGAGCATGGCGCCGTTGATGATGCCGGGGGTGTCTTCGGCAAAATGCTTCAAGTTCTGATAATGCGTTGTGATGACACCGAATGTCCCGCTCTTGTTCAATTCGTCGAGGATGGCTTGAGCGATAGCCCCTCCAATCTGAGGCTCGGTGCCGCTGCCGAACTCGTCGATAAGAAGCAGCGTGTGCTTTCCGGCAAGGGTCAAGAATGATTTCATGTTCTGAAGATGCGAGCTGTAGGTGCTCAAATCATCCTCAATCGACTGCTGGTCGCCAATGTCGATGCCGATGCCGCCGAAAAGTCCCATGTGCGAGTTGCTGTAGAGAGGGGGGAGAATGCCGCACTGCATCATGTACTGCACGGCACCCACCGTCTTCAGGCACACCGATTTACCACCGGCATTAGGTCCGGAGATGAGCAGAATGCGCTGCTCGCCGGTGAGTGCGATATCGAGAGGAACCACTTCTTTATGCTGTCCACGCAGTGCCAGTAGCAGCGATGGATGCACTGCGTGATACCACTCGATGTGCGGCACGTTGTCGATGTGTGGCATCTGTCCTCCCACATCCTGTGCAAACAATGCCTTGGCGCGGGTAAAATCTATGTGCCCCAGGATGTCGAGCGAGTCAAGCAATTCGTCGATGTGCGGGCGTATCATATCGGTGGCCTCGGTGAGAATCCTGATAATCTCGCGCGCGATGTCGGCCTCGGTTTCAAGAATTTGGTTATTGGCTTCCACTATTTCGGCGGGTTCAATAAACACGGTTTTGCCCGATGCCGACGTGTCGTGAACAATGCCCCGCAGCTTGCGCTTGTGCATGGGCTGCACGGGAATCACCAGCCTGCCGTCGCGCACAGCCGGCTGCACGTCGTTTTCCAGAAATCCCTCGGTGCGGCCCTGCGTGATAATGCGGCGTAATGTACCGCCCAGCCCGGCTTGCAGTGCCTGTACCCGGTGGCGAAGCTCGCGCAGCAGGGGCGATGCGTCATCCTTTATGTTACCATTTTTGTCGATGATGGCATCAATGTGGCCTATGATTTCCGGAAATTGATTCAACTGTCCTGCGAGCCGTTTCAGGGCAGGGTAGGGAACGGTGTCGTCAATGGGTGTGCCGAAAAAAGCCACTATCTCGTCGATGGTTTTCAAGAGTCTTGTCAGGTCAAACATCCGCTCAGTGGCCAGAAAAGACCCTTCGGTGCGAATGGCCTTGAGCGGCCCTCGCAGGTCGTGAAAGTGATTGAGCGGGAAGGTGCGTTTCGACTGCAGGATGCGGAGGAACTCGTCGGTCTCGTTCAGGCGGGTTTCTATCTGTTCCCGATGGGTGTCGAAGTGCATGGAGTGCACATGGGTAACCCCGAGGGGGCTGGTGCAATGGCGCTCAATTTCTTGCCTGATGGTGTCAAATCCTATTTTTTGTTCAAAATTATTGGGATATATCATTAGGATAAAAATTGTTTCACATCATGAATAACAGAGTTTTGCTTTGTCGGCCGGGATGGGCCTGGTGGGGACTCCATGTCCGTGTGTCGGCTGTGGGGGCCAACTGCACGGCAGGCGCCCCGTAATGCTTGTTGATGGCATCGACCGAAGCCATCAGACGCCGCTGCTTGGAGTAATCAATGGGGTCAAACAGGTTGAGCTGCACATCGCTGGTGGGAAGCAAGCTGCAAGCCCATACGCCGGCCTTTCGGTAGACCATGCCAGGCTTGTAGATGCACCCAAGCGCCCGCACGGCATGCTCCACCACCAGATGGGTGCTGTCGCTGGGCGTTGGCAGGACGATGCTACAGGCATTCTGATAAAAGGGAAGGTCGGTGCGGTGGCTGTCGCCCCTGACAAAGACGCCCACCTCGGTGGCCACCACTTGCTCGTCGCGCATCCGTTTGGCAAGATGCTGGGCAAACGACACGATGGCGTCGTGCACGGTTTCAAAGTCGGTGACTACCTGCCCAAATGTGCGACTGTGGGTCAGCGACTTGCGGCTGTCGGTCACCGGGCTCACTGTGGCACAGTCCTCGCCGCGCAGTTCACGATGGGTGCGTTCCAGTGTCACATTGTAAAAAGACCTCACCAGCCCTGGCGACATTTTCACAAAATCGGCCGCAGTGGCAACGCCATGCTCTTGCAGCGATGAGGTGGTGCGGCGTCCGATGCCCCACACGTCGCTTATCGGGGTGCGCCGCAGAATCGTGTCGATGGCCTCCCGACGGACGAGCCAATACACTCCATCGGTGATGCGACGGTCTTTCTTGGCAATGTGCGAGGCAATTTTGGCCAGCGTGCGCGACGGCGCGAACCCGATGCTCACCGGGATGCCCACCCACTGCTGGATTTTACGCACCAGAGCTGCCATGCGGGGGTGAATGGTCTCAACCGGATCGTCGGGGAGGCTGAAAAACGCCTCGTCAACCGAGTAGATTTCGATGTTGCCTTCCTCCATGCCCACAATGCGCATCACGCGGTCCGAGATGTTGCAGTAAAGTCTGTGGTTGGCCGACAGTTGCACCACGCTGTCGGGACGGGTATAGCTCCCGATTTGAAAGGCCGGGCAGCCCATGGGGATGCCCAATGCTTTGGCTTCGTTGCTGCGAGAAATCACACAGCCGTCATTGCCTGAAAGCACCACAACAGGCTTCCCGTGCAGTGAAGGGTCCATCACCCGCTCGCACGAGACAAAAAAATTGTTGCAGTCAATCAGCGCTTTCATCTGTTTCCTCACTTGCGGTCGGTACCGCATGGCCATTACGTGGCAAAATTACGAAATAATTTTCACATGGTAATAATGATAAATGAAGCAGTGCCGCTTTGCACTGATTTTAGATAAATTAGGCTGCGCCTCGGAAAAACATGCAAGCACGCTTGATGTTTTTTGCTCGGTTTGCACTAATTTTGCAAAAAATGGCGAAGGGAGCATGACGGACAGGAAAAAAGTGTTTCGGTTCAAGCAATTCACCGTGGTGAACGACCAGGCAGCGATGCGTGTGGGCACCGATGGGGTGTTGCTGGGTGCGTGGTGCAGCGTCGATGGCGCGGCGCACGTGCTCGATGTGGGCACAGGCACAGGAGTGATAGCACTGATGGTGGCACAGCGAAACGACGCGGCCCTTATCGATGCCATCGACCTGGATGCCACCGCGGCCGAGGTGTGCCGCATCAACTTCGCCGCTTCGCCGTGGGCCGAGCGTTTGACAGCCATACATTCCGACGTGAACGGATATAATCCCGGGCATGGCTACGACTTGATAGTGTGTAATCCTCCATTTTTCGGCAATGGCGTATTACCTCAGGACAGCGCACGAAGCATCGCTCGCCATAACCAAACGCTCACCATCGAGCAACTCATAAGCAATGCCGCCCGACTGCTTACCGCTACCGGCCGGCTGGCAATGGTGACACCTGCCGATGCCTGCGCGCTTGTGCGCAGGTGCGTCGTTCAGGCCGGCCTGCAGATACAGCGCACCACCCAGGTGTGCCCGGTGGAGGGGCGCCCGCCCAAGCGCGTGCTGTGGGAAATTGGTGCCAATGTGACGGCCGGAGAGGTTGTGGCCGACACGCTGTGCATCGAGAACAACAATCCCCGGCAATACAGTGCCCGATACTTGGCCTTGTGCCGTGATTTTTATTTAAACATGTGACCACATGCCGGGCCAAGATGCCTATTTAGCATTTTTTTACTCAAAAAATGGGGCTTAAATCAAATAATATCACTAATTTGGCACGAAATTAGCATGTGTAAGTTTAAACTTTCGGTTTCTCCGAGGGTCTAAATGTGTGAATTGACTAAATGTAAAATTGAAATTATTAAACGTAAATGCTTATGAAATACAAAGTTTTATCAATGATGGGTGTGCTGGCGCTGAGTGCCGGTGCATGGGTTCATGCCCAAGACTTCGATGACATTTACTATGATGGCTCTTCCACCACAAGCACCGTGAAGGAAGACGCTAAAACAGCTGTCGTGGTGCGCACGCCGCGGCGCGCAACCACTCAACTGCTGGCTGCCGACTACGATGTGCCGGCCCGATACAAAGTGAGTGTTGAAAAGAACTATAAGACAGAGCGCGACGTTGACGAGTACAACCGCCGCACGGGCGAGTATGCCTACGACGCTTATGCCGACACGCTGCATGGCAGCAATGAGTCGCAGTATACGTTCTCTAACACCAAGCGTATCGAGCGCTTCTACAATCCCGACGTGGTGGTGGCCAGCAGCGATGCCGACTTGATTGAGCTATATTACGATGAGACTCCCGCCCAAATCAATATCACTTTTGGCACTTCCTATCCCGGATGGACTACCTGGTACGATCCGTGGTACTACCACAACACGCTGTGGGGATTAGGTTATTATGATCCCTGGTTCTGGCCTTACGGGTACCGCTACACGTGGTACGGATGGCATGGTCCGTGGTACTACAGCAGTTGGAGCTGGGGCTGGGGCCGTCCTTACTGGGGTTGGAGTCGTCCTTACTGGGGCTGGAGCCGTCCTTACTGGGGTGGCTGGTACGGTCACCATTATCGTCACGATCGTCCCTTCGGTGGCGGGCACCATTATGGAAGTGGCCGCCCGGGCTATGCCTATGGAGGCGGCAGCATGGGAGGACGCAGGCCCAACAGCGGCCGAGGCACTGGCAGCCACGTGGGCGGTTCCGGGCGCAATCAGCCCGGTGGAGGCGGTCGTATGGGAACCTCGATGGGTTCGCGCCGTCCAGGATACGCTACCGGTTCGGTGGGCAATGTGGGCACACGCGGTGCCGCCCGCAGCACACAAGGCATCACGCGCAGTTACAGCGGTTCGCGGCCCTCGTCGATGGGTTCGAGCCGTCCGGGATATGCAACCGGTTCGGTGGGAACGCGCAGCAGTTCATCGAGCAGTCGCGGTTACGCATCGCCCAGCCGCAGTTATTCGCCCAGTCACAGTTCGTCGGGCAGCCGAAGCTACGGCGGTGGCGGCTTCAGCGGTGGCGGTGGCACCCGCGGTGGCGGCGGCGGTGGATTCTCGGGTGGCGGCGGTCGCCGTCGTTGAGCCCATGCTCGCTGAAACCAATAATAATGAACACATCTGATTTTTGACTTATACTGAAAATAAGAATGAACAAGAAACTATTGACAATGCTCGTGTGCGGTATCACCATGGCCGCCAGTGCGCAGGATGCCTTTGATGTGCTGCACTTGTCGCAAACCGAATTGCGTGGAACATCGCGCTACATGTCGATGGCCGGAGCCTTTGGTGCTCTGGGAGGCGATATTTCGGTGCTGAACCAGAACCCCGGTGGAATAGGGGTGTACCGCAGCAGCGATGTGAACATCACACTCAGTCTCGACTTCAACTCGAGTCAGGCAGCAGGTGCCGCCAAGGTGAACCAAACAAAATTTCTGGTTAACAACATAGGTTATGTGGGCGCCATGAAAATCAACAGCGATGTGATGCCCAATTTCAACTGGGGATTCTCGTATAACCGCATGAATTCATTCCATCGCCGTTACACCGGCGGCTTCAACTCACTGCCCACGTCACTGAGCAATTATATTGCCGGCCAGCTCAATGCCGACGGCATCAAGAGCACCGACCTGGTTTCGACATCGACCTATAATCCCTACTTCGACAAGCCCTATGCTCCGTGGATTGGCATTGTGTCATACGACATTCCCACCAAAGATAATGGAGCGGCCGACATCATCACCGATAATGGTGACCGCTTGCAGGGCTTGTACGGTGACGGGACGACCGGAACAGCCGAATTTGAGGTGGATGAAAGCGGTCACACCGATGTGTATAACATCTCCTTCGGCGGCAATGTGGCCAACGTGATGTACTGGGGCCTGTGCGCAGGTATCGCCGACCTGAGCTTCAACAGCTACCACTACTACGGTGAATCGCTCGACAATGCCTACGTGCGAAACAGCTCGAACTGGAAAACGTCCACGATTGTGCAAGGCGGAGCCGATTACGGCTATGTGAACAGGCTTAACACCAAGGGCACCGGCTACAACTTCAAGATGGGTGTCATCTTCAAACCTGTGAACCAACTGCGAATTGGCTTGGCGTTCCACACGCCCACCTATTTCGATATGCGCGACAACTATTATGTGGTGTCGGACATGGCTGCCTACGACGCATCAGGCAAAATGCTGTACGAAGGCGAGAAAGGGTCGAATGGTGGATATTTCTACCGCACCGACTATACCATCAAGACGCCGTGGCGCTTCATGGGCAGCCTGGCCGGAGTCATCGGCAAGCAAGCCATCGTGAGCGTCGACTATGAGTACGAGGGCAACACCACCATGCGAGTGGGCGATGACCGCCGTCATGATTTCATCGATGTCACCGACCGTGTGAAGCAGTATTTCAAGCCATCGCACACGGTGCGTGTGGGAGCTGAATACCGCTTGACCCCCAACTGGAGCCTTCGCGCCGGTTACTCGCTCAAGAGTTCCCAGGCAAAGGCTGAAATCGAGGAAAACCGCTTGGGGGTGGTGACCGTGAGCACCGACCCTGCCTACCAGTACGACAAAAAGGAGCAATACATCACCTGTGGTGTGGGCTATAAATATAAATCGGTGTATGTCGACATGGCCTATGTGCACAAAAACCGCACCAGCGTGTACAACGCCTTCTCGCCCGTGTCATCGGTAACGCCCATCGAGCCAAACTTGAGCACCGAGGTCAAAGACAATAACAACCGCGTGTCGCTCACGCTGGGCTTCAGGTTCTGATAAGCGCCAATGACTGCGATAGAAAAGAATCTTACGTTTTAATAATTTCGACAATGGGGCAATGTGCCGGCGATGGCGCATTGCCTCGTTGTATCAAAATCACTTTTTCCATGACCCTTGATTTACCCGAAAACCTCGACCTTAATAACCCCGAGTTCCAAACCCTCTGGGACCTGGTGCAGCACACGCGTCGGTCGGTTTTTCTCACCGGCAAAGCAGGGACCGGAAAAAGCACCTTCCTCAAATATATCTGTGCCAACACAAAAAAACGCTATGTGGTGCTGGCACCCACTGGCATTGCGGCCGTGAATGTTGGCGGCCAGACACTTCATTCATTTTTTAAAATTCCCTTCAAGCCCCTGTTGCCCGACGACCCCGACTACAGTCCGCGCCAAATGCGCAAGACGCTGCGTTATCCGCGTGAGAAGGTGAACCTCATCGGCAAGCTCGACTTGATTATCATTGATGAGATTTCGATGGTGAGGGCCGATGTCATCGACTTTGTGGACCGTGTGCTGCGATGTTACTCGCGAAATATGAAAGAGCCCTTCGGAGGGAAGCAATTGCTGCTTGTGGGTGATATATTTCAGCTCGAGCCAGTAGTGACGCGCGACATGCGCGATATTCTGCGGCGCTACTACCAGCAGTTTTATTTCTTCAATGCCCGTGTGTTCGGGCAGCTGGGGCTGGTGCCTGTGGAGCTGAGAAAGATTTACCGGCAGACCGACGACCGGTTTGTGTCGCTGCTCGACCGCATCAGGGTGAACCGTGCCTCGCGTGCCGACATGATGACGCTCAATGGCCGGTGCCGGCCCGACTACAGGGCATCGGATAATGAATTTGCCATCACGCTGGCCACACGGCGCGACACCGTCGATGCCATCAACGATGAGCACATGGCCTCGCTGAAATCGCCTGAATACACCTACGAGGGGGCGATTGAAGGCACATTCCCCGAGAACGACCTGCCCACCCACCGCCTGTTGCAACTCAAAGAGGGTGCGCAGGTGATTTTCATCCGCAACGACAAGGAAAACCGCTGGGTGAACGGCACCATCGGCAAGGTGAGCCGCTTGAGCGAGAGCCGGGTGAGCGTGGCTCTTGAAGACGGCGAGGAGCATGAGCTGGAGCGTGAGGTGTGGGAAAACATTCAGTACACCTTCGACGAGGAAAAAAACAAAGTGGTTGAAAATGTGCTGGGATCTTTTGTCCAGTATCCGGTGAAGCCGGCATGGGCGCTCACCGTGCACAAAAGCCAGGGACTGACGTTCAACAATGTGGTGATTGACTTTGCAGGCGGCGCTTTCACCAGCGGCCAGACGTACGTGGCGCTGTCGCGCTGCACCTCGCTCGAGGGCATCACGCTGCTCAAGCCACTGTCTGAGCGCGACATCATCGTGAGTGCCGCCGTGGTCGATTTCAGCCGGCAGTTCAACAACCAGTCGCTCATTCGCGGCGCGCTCGAACAGGAGCAGGCCGCCGCACTGTATCGGCGTGCCCTGCATGCTCTTGACCACAATGAATTCAGAATGGCCGTCGGCTATTTTGCCCAGGCCATGAAAATTTATAACGTGCTCGGGAATGTGGCGGTGCAGCGGCTCATTGCCCGGCGCATGGCCCGGTTTAACACCTATGCCGCAACCATTGATGGGCTGCAACGCGTCGTCGACGGCCAGAATGAAACCCTTCGCCGGCTGGCCGATGAATATGCCTCGATGGGGCGTCAGGCGTTGGAAATGGGGCACGACGACGTGACGATGGCTGCTGCCATGGCCAACTTTGACAAGGCACTGCGCATCCACCCTCAGAATTTGGACGCCAGGGTGGGCAAGGCTTTGCTGCTTCAGTCGCTTGAGGAATATGAGAAGGCCCGGCAGCTCTTGAGCGAAGCCCTCGCCATCGACGGCAACTGCTACGATGCCCTCATGGCCATGGCTATGGTTCAGGCGTCGCTCAAGGACACGCCCGAGGCCATTAAGAGCTATAAGCGTGCCGCACGTGCCGATAAAAAGCGCCCAGAGCCGCACGAGGCCCTGGGCACCATCTATGAGAAAATCGGTCTGGACGACCTGGCCGATGAGCACTTTGCCATTGCCCGGCGGCTGCGCGCACCGCGCAAGCGGAAAAAGCGTGCCGGCGACGAGCCTTGAATCAAAGGCCTTCGACGATGGCCTCGGTGTCGCGGGCAATCATGTATTCCTCGTCGGTGAGCGTCACCACCACTTTCACGGCGCTGTCGGGCGTGCTGATTACGCCGTCTTTGCCATGCCAGAGTTCATCGTTGAGCGTTTCATCGATTTTAACGCCCAGATAGGTGAGGTTGCGGCACACGTTGCGGCGTGTAGGCGTTTGGTTCTCGCCCACGCCTCCGGTGAAGGCAATCAAGTCCACACCATTCATTTCGGCCACATAGGCACCGATGTATTTGAGGATGCGCAGCTCGTACATGTCGAGAGCCAGCCGTGCCTTGGCATTGCCTGCATCGGCGGCATCCACAATTTCGCGCATGTCGCTGGAGATTCCGGTCACGCCCTGCACGCCGCTCTCCTTGTTGATGATGGCCACCATCTGCTTGGGGGTGAGGTTATATTTTTCCATGAGATACAACAGCGCGCCGGGGTCCACATCGCCCGAGCGTGTGCCCATCATCAGTCCTTCGGTGGGGGTGAGTCCCATCGAGGTGTCGATGCTCTTGCCGTTGACCACGGCACTGATGCTGGCTCCATTGCCGATGTGGCAGCACACCACACGGGCATGGTCGGGGTCGATGCCGGCCATTTCGCATGCCTTGCGCGACACGTAGCGGTGGCTGGTTCCGTGGAAGCCGTAACGGCGCACGTGGTCATCGGTGTAGAACCGCTCGGGCAGGGCATACATATAGGCGGCCTTGCTCATCGTCTGATGAAACGCGGTGTCGAACACTGCCACCTGTGGCACGTGGGGCAAGATGGCGTCGATGGCGTCGATGCCGGCCATATTCACGGGATTGTGCAGCGGCGCGATGTCATAACACTCGCGAATCATCGCTTTCACCTCGTCGGTGATGAGTACGCTCTGGCTGAATTTCTCTCCGCCGTGTACCACACGGTGGCCCACCGCATCGATTTGGTCATAGCCCTTGATGCAGCCGTACTCATCGCTGGTGAGGGCCTCGAGAATGGCTCGGATAGCACCTTGATGGTCTTTGATGTCGAGGTCTATCTGTTTCTTGCTGCCGTCGGGGAATTTCAATTTGATAAAAGCGTCGGGAAGTCCGATTTTCTCAACGCCGCCTTCGGCCAGGGTGCGGTTCTGCTTGATTTCAATCAGTTTGTACTTGGCAGAGCTGCTGCCACAATTGAGCACTAAGATGTTCATGTCGGTGAAAAAGTAATGTTGATTAGTAAGAAATTTATTTGTGCTGTGCGCCGATGGCCTGGTTGCAGGTGAGCACGATGGTGTTGTACACATCGTCGGTGTCGCATCCGCGCGAAAGGTCGTTGACCGGTGCTGCCAGTCCTTGCAGCACAGGCCCTATCGCCATGGCGCCGCCCAGGCGCTGCACCAGTTTGTAGGCAATGTTGCCAACTTCCAGATTGGGGAAGACCAGCACGTTGGCCTTGCCTGCGATGGTGCTGCCCGGAGCCTTAGTGGCGGCAACGGTGGGCACCAGGGCCGCGTCGGCCTGCATCTCGCCGTCGATAGCCAGTGACGGATTCATCTCGCGGGCCAGGCGGGTGGCTTCCACCACCTTGTCCACACGTGCGTGGCTCGCACTGCCCTTGGTGGAGAAGCTGAGCATGGCTATGCGGGGTTCGAGACCGGCCAGGTCGCGTGCCGTGTGGTGGGTCGACACGGCAATTTGCGCCAGCTGCTCGGCGGTGGGGTCGGGGACAACGGCACAGTCGGCAAAGACCATTATACCGTCGTCGCCGTAGGGCACGCCATCGGGCAGCATCATGATGTAGGCTCCGCTCACCACACTCACGCCGGGTGCCGTCTTCACCACCTGGAAGGCGGCTCGCAGCACATCGCCCGTAGTGTTTTGTGCGCCGGCCACCTGCCCGTCGGCATCGCCGTTTTTGATGATCAGGCAGCCCAGATAGAGCGGGTCTTGTGCCTTCAGTCGCGCTTCTTCGGGCGTGATGCCTTTCGATTTGCGAAGCTCGTAGAACAAGGTTCCGTATTTCTCCACCACATCGTGGTCATGAGGATTCACCACGGTGGCGCGGTCGATGTGGCTCAGTCCCAGCTCGGCTGCTCGTGCCATAATCTGCTCACGGTCGCCAATCAAGATGATGTGGGCCACGCCGTCGGCCAGGATGCGGTCGGCAGCGGTGAGTGTTCGCGGTTCGGTACTCTCGGGAAGGACGATTCGCTGCCTGCAGCAAGCGGCTTTTCGCTTTAATTCTTCAAATAGCGGTTTCATGAAAGTATTGAAAATGAGGTTTTGGTTTCTTGTACTGCAAAAGTAATGAAATTCTTTCATATATTCTTGCTATCTCCCCATTTTTTGCTTGCAGCCTCATCGGGATGAGATAGCGTGCCCGGACGCAGGCCGTTCCTTTATCGCTATCATGGAACAAACTGCGTTCAGCGGGTGCCGGCGGCTGACGAGTATCAATATACCCAACGGCATTACCACCATTCCCGCGGAAGAGATGTCTTTTCTTTAACGGTGTGATGCGCAGTAGTCGCGCCAGCGCTCGATGAGGGCTGCCATGTCGGCCGGGATGGGGCTGTCGAAGTCCATCTGCCGGCCGGTGACGGGATGCACGAAACCCAGCGTCTTGGCATGCAATGCCTGGCGTGGACACAGTTTGAAGCAGTTGCTGATGAACTGTGCATAACTGGCCGAGCGGTTGCCGCGCAGAATCTGGTTGCCGCCGTAGCGCTCGTCGTTGAACAGCGGGTGGCCAATGTGGCGCATGTGCACGCGGATTTGATGAGTGCGTCCGGTTTCGAGAATGCATTGCACCAGGGCCACGTGACCCAGATTTTCGAGCGTGTGGTAGTGGGTGACAGCATGCTTGCCCATGAGGGGGTCGTCGAAGACACACATGGCCAAGCGGTCGCGCGGGGAGCGCCCGATGTTTCCTGTGATGGTGCCGTCGGGCTGTTTCATCTCGCCCCACACGAGCGCCACGTATTGGCGCTTGGTGGTCTTGTTAAAGAACTGTGCTCCCAGCGAGGTTTTGGCTCGCGGTGTCTTGGCCACGACGAGCAGGCCGCTTGTGTCCTTGTCGATGCGGTGCACCAGCCCCATTCGCGGGTCGGTCACATCGTAGTCGGGGTTGTCCTTGAAGTGCCAGGCGAGCGCATTGACCAGCGTTCCGTCGAAATTGCCGTGCCCAGGATGGACGCACATGCCCGCCGGCTTGTTGACCACGAGTACATCGTCGTCTTCAAAAACGATGTTGAGCGGAATATCTTGCGCCACAATCTCGTGCTCATAGCGCGGTCGGTCCATGACCACACTGATGATGTCGCCCGGATGAACACGGTAGTTGGACTTGACAGGCTTGCCGTTGACCCGGATACACTGTGCCTCGGCTGCATTCTGGATGCGGTTGCGCGACGTGCCTTTGATGCGCTCCACCAGATACTTGTCGATGCGCAGCAACACCTGTCCGCGCTCCACCTCGTAGCGGTAGTGCTCCCACAGGTCTCGTCCGTTCTCGGTGAAGTCGGGGTCGGTGAAGTCGAGTTGAATTTCGGCTTCGCCTGTGTTGTCGAGCTCAACGCTCATGTCGTCGATGGGGTCAATCATTGTTCGACCGGGATTCTTTTGCGATACGTTCCAGTTCGGCTTGGTAGTTTTGCTCTTCGATGGAGTCGATGGTGGCCGAGTCGAGGATAGCATCGGGGCCGGTGATGTCGATGGAGCCGTCGCCCACGGTGAGGCGCACCGCCGAGTTGATGCCCACCATCTTGCCCTGTGCCACGTGCCGCCCGTCGATGGTGTATTGAAGCACGAGTCCCTTGTAGGGCGAGGCCACGCTGTCGATGGTCACGTTTTTAAAGCCCAGTGAGCGCAGCAGTGCCATTCCTTGCCGAATCGACACGTCGGTGAGACGCGGCAGTGCCACCATGCGTGCATGCATGGCGTTGACCTTGAGGTAGACGGTGCGGATAGCCTTGACATAGCTGTCGGCTTTCGGGTCTTGGTCGAGCACAGTGCCCGGCCGGCGGCTCTCGTCGTAGTTGGTGGAGTCGCTGATGTCCCATTTCAGGCCGGCGGCATCGAGCTTGGCAACAGCCTGCTCAAGAGTGAGATTGCGCACGTCGGGCACATGCCGTTCCTGCCCGTGCGACGTGAACACGTCGACAAACAGCAGGGCTATGTAACCGATGGCGATGGCCGCCACTATCATCAGCGCTACGTTGAGCAGAATGGGGTGCTTGGCCCGTGCCTGGTCGAGCAAGTTGGTCTTTTTCTTGTTTGTCATGCCTTTATCTCAAGATTCAAAATGCAAAATTACAAAAAACATTTCAATTACAAAATACAGCCCCCCGTAAAGTTGCGCCGCCACTCGCGCGTCCCATCCGGTGCCAAGGCGCCGGCAATGCCGCGGGCACGAAAAAAAGGCGAATAAAGTGGTGCGAATGCGAAAAATCCATTATCTTTGTAGCAATTAACCACTCATTCACTATCCGTAAACCTGAACACATGAATAGAATCGTAAGTAAACAACCATTCTCGGCGGCGGTGACAAAACTTGTGGTCGAAGCGCCGCTCATTGCCCGCTCGCGCCGTGCCGGCCACTTTGTGATTGTGCGCTGCGGCGAGCATGGCGAGCGCATACCGCTCACCATTGCCGACGCCGACCCGGCTGCCGGCACCATCACCCTGGTGGTGCAAGCTGTGGGGGAGTCGACCCGCAAAATCTGTTCGCTCAATCCCGGCGAGGCGTTGACCGACGTGGTGGGGCCGCTGGGCCAGACCACGCACATCGAGCGCTACGGCACCGTGCTGTGTTGTGGAGGCGGAGTGGGCGTGGCGCCTCTGCTGCCTATCATCCGTGCCATGAAAGCCGCCGGAAACCGTGTGGTGAGTGTGCTTGCCGGCCGCACCAAGGACTTGATTATTTTGGAGGACGAGGTGCGCGCCTCGAGCGACGACGTGATTATCATGACCGACGACGGCTCCTATGGCCAGCAAGGACTGGTGACGGTGGGCGTGGAGCAAGTGCTGCAGCGCGAGCAGGTGGACTACTGCGTGACAATAGGCCCTGCCATTATGATGAAATTTGTGGCCTTGCTCACTAAAAAATACGGGGTTTCCACCGAGGCGTCGCTCAACGCTATCATGGTCGACGGCACAGGCATGTGTGGTGCCTGCCGCGTGACCGTGGGCGGCCGCACGCGTTTTGTGTGTGTGGAGGGTCCCGAATTCGACGCTCATCAAATCGACTTCGACGAGTTGCTGATGCGATTGAAGAACAATTGATTATCATTCCCCACCAGACCACTTATAAATCAGAACCATTATGGACGAAACCAACGATATTATCCAGTCGCGCGACGAACAGTGGCGCGTTGATCTGCGAGCCAGCCGCTCGCCTAAAGAGCGCACTGCCATCGAGCGTGTGGCCATGCCTCAGCTCGATCCGCAATACCGTGTCACATGCAATGAAGAGGTGAACCGAGGCATCACAGCCGAGCAGGCCATGCGCGAGGCCACCCGGTGCCTCGATTGCAACAATCCGCAGTGTGTGACCGGCTGCCCTGTGGGCATCAATATTCCCAAGTTCATCAAGAACATCGAGCGCGGCGATTTTGCCCAGGCGGCCGCCACGCTGAAGCAGACCAGCTCGTTGCCCGCAGTGTGTGGCCGTGTTTGCCCGCAAGAGAAGCAATGCGAGAGTCACTGCATCCACTTGAAGATGAAGCATCCTGCCGTAGCCATAGGCTACCTTGAGCGCTTCGCCGCCGACTGGCAGCGTGAGCACGGTGCCGAGGAACCGGCCCGTCGTCCTGCCTCGAACGGCATCAAAGTGGCCGTCGTGGGCAGCGGCCCGGCAGGGTTGTCATTTGCCGGCGACATGGCCAAACTGGGCTATGAAGTCACCGTTTTCGAGGCGCTGCATGAGATAGGCGGCGTGCTGAAATACGGCATTCCGGAGTTTCGATTGCCCAATGCTATTGTGGACCATGAAATCGATGGCCTGCGACAAATGGGCGTGACGTTTGTGAAGAACTGCATCATAGGCCGCACTGTCACCATCGACGAACTGTGCCGACAGGGCTACAAAGGAGTGTTTGTAGCATCGGGGGCAGGTTTTCCGCGCTTTATGGACATCCCCGGAGAGAACTTGAGCGGAGTGATGTCGAGCAACGAATACCTCACCCGCATCAATCTCATGGAGGCCGGCCGCGGTGGCGACACCCCCGTGATGCGGGGCCGCGTCATCGCTGTGGTGGGCGGCGGAAACACCGCCATGGACTCGGCACGCACAGCGCGCCGCATGGGTGCCGAACGAGTGATTCTTGTGTACCGCCGCAGCGAGGCCGAGATGCCGGCACGGCTGGAGGAAGTGGGCCATGCCAAGGAAGAAGGTGTGGAATTCATGACACTCCACAACCCGGTGGAATATCTGGGCGATGAACGTGGACGCGTGCGTGCCATGCGTGTGCAGCGCATGGAATTGGGCGAGCCCGACGCATCGGGGCGCCGCAGTCCGGTGCCGGTGGAAGGCGCTGTGGAAGACATTGCCGTCGACCTGGTGATTGTGGCCGTGGGTGTGTCGCCCAACCAGCTGGTACCTCGCTCGGTGCCCGGCCTGGAGGTGAGCCGCCGCAACACCATCGTGGTGGACGACAACACCATGCAGTCGTCGGTGCCGTTCCTCTATGCCGGTGGCGACATTGTGCGCGGTGGCGCCACGGTGATTCTGGCCATGGGCGACGGCCGCCGTGCCGCGCAAGCCATGCATAAACAATTGTCGTGATTTTTATTAACCGAAACAATATCCAATAACGATGAAAAACATGAAATTATTCTTGTCGTCGCTGGTGCTGGCCATGTTGCTCACCGCTTGCGATCCTGCCAAGCAGGAAACCAATTATCAACTTCCCGATGTACCCGAGGTGGTGATGTATCAGGTCAACCCCCGCGTGTTTGCGCCCGAGAAATCACTTAATGCCGTGACGGCCCGCTTGGACTCCATCAAGGATTTGGGCGTGAATGTGATATGGATTATGCCCATCTATCCCATCGGCGAGGAGAAAAGCAAGAATTCGCCATACTCCATCAAGAATTATAAGGAAGTGGCTCCCGAGTTTGGAACGAAAGATGATTTCAAGCGGCTCACCGCCGCAGCCCATGATCGCGGCATGGCGGTGATTCTCGACTGGGTGGGCAACCACACCGCTTGGGATGCATTGTGGCTCAAAGACCAGGGTCACAAAGACTGGTACACACAGGACTCCACCGGCGCCATCATTTTTCCGCCGGGCACCGATTGGTACGATGTGGCCGACCTGAACTACGACAACAAGGACATGCGTGCCGCCATGGTTGATGCCATGAAGTTCTGGATAGTGGACATGGGCCTTGACGGCTTCCGCTGCGATGTGGCCGACTGGGTGCCAGTCGACTTTTGGCAGGATGCCATCGGACAGCTTCGCGAGGCAGCCAAGCCCCGCAAAATCCTGATGCTTGCCGAGGGCAAGCGTGTGGACAACTTCACTGCCGGTTTCGACATGAACTACGCCTGGGATTTCAAGGACGACCTGGTGAAGGTGTTCAACGACGGTGTGGCCGCCAGCGACTTGTTCCGCTCGAGCAAGGAGGAGTACGACAGCATTCCCGATGGAAAGATGAAACTGCGTTTCACCACCAATCATGACCACTCGAATGAAATCACTCCCGTGAAGCAATTCGTCAATGCCCGTGGCTCGATGGCCGCTTGGGTGGCGGCGGTGATGCTCAAGGGCGGCCCGCTCATTTACGGCTCGCAAGAGGTGGGCTATCCCGACCCCATCAACTTCTTCCACTATGTGCCCGTTGACTGGACGGCAAACCCCGAGATGTACCAGGAGTACAAGAAACTCATCGGCATCTACAACAACCATCCGGCGTTGCGCCGCGGTGACCTCAAGGCCTACCCCCAGAAAGATGTCTTGATGTTTACCCGCACCTATGAGGACGAAACGATCCTGGTGATGGTGAATGTGCGCAACAGCGAGCAGAAAGTGGCTTTGCCCGACGATTGGCGCCCGGTGAAGAACGATGACTTACTGAACGACGGGGTGGTGAACCTTGACAAAGAAATGGTGCTGCCGGCCTTCGAATACCGCATCTACAAGCGCATGGTGCTCGATGTGGATGCCAAGAAAAAGAAATGATGTTGTGCCTGGCGGCAGCCATGCCGCGGCTTAAGGCCGACTGAGCGACACCGCGTCACCACTGAGTGTGATGCGGTGTTGTTTGTAGAGCGCGCCCAGTGCCTTCTTAAAGTCCTTCTTACTGCAATTGAAGGCGGCCAGGATGTCGTCGGGGCTCGACTTGTCGGTGAGCGTCATCGTGCCGCCGTGTTCCTGCAAGTGGCTGATGATGACGCCGGCCAAGTCGTCGACACGCATTTTCTCGATTTTTTCGAGTGTGAGGTCGATTTTGCCGTCGGGCCGCACTTGTTTCACATAGCCTGTGAGCCGGTCGCCCACATTCACGTCGCGGTAGATCTCGTTTTGGTAAATCAGCCCCCAGTGGCTGTTTTCCACCAGCACCTTGTAACCCAGCTCGGTGCGCTGCACCACCAGCAGGTTCACCCGCTGGCGGTGGTAATAATGGGCGTGTGTCCTGCCCACAAAGCGGTCGAGCTTGGCGCTGGCCACAATGCGTTGTGTGGCCGCATCGAGATAGACGTGCACCACATAGCTGCGGCCAGCCTGCATGCGCACCCGCTGTTCACGGAAGGGGACAAACAAGTCCTTGGCCGTGAGCCCCCAGTCGAGGAAGGCTCCCACGGCATTGACATCCTTGACGCGCATCAATGCGAAGTCGCCCACCACGGCACGTGGCGTCTCGGTGGTGGCCACAGGCCGGCTCTCGGAGTCGAGATAAACAAACACTTGAAGACTTTTGCCCATGGCCATGTCGCCAGTGAGGTATCGCTTGGGCAGAAGCACTTCGTTGCCCTCGTTGTCGGTCAGATAGGCGCCGAAATCGACCATTCGGCTCAGAGTGAGCTGGTTATATTGTCCTAATTCCATTGTGAATCGTGGTGGTTACGGTTTGATGGCTGCAAAGTTCGTCAAAAAAAATCACAATTCATCATTGGTGAACCATAAAAAATGTGTAATTTAGTGGTTTGAAACCAAAACCAACATTCCCGTGCGATGAAATCTCAAATTTCGATATTCGCTATAGTGATTGCAGCGCTGATGATGTGTACCGCCTGTGGAGGGCAGGGCGGACTGCACCATGCAGTGGACACCGTGGCCGTGGCCACCACCAAACTGGCCGACACCACCTCCTTTGTGAAACTTAATGGCGAGCGCTGTGAAATCTGTGCCGAGGCCAGCATCAGCTACCCCGTGCAGTGTGTGGATGCCGCTACACTCGAGCAGGTGCAGCGCTGGTTTGCCTCGACGGTGCTTGAAGCCCCCGACAGTGTGTCGCTGCCCGATGCCATGCGGCTGAGCGTAGTGAACACCATGCACCAGTACGACATGACAGCCCAGAGCCAGAATTCCGATGTTCAGGCCGCCCCGATGGCCGATGATGATGCAGCGATGGCGGTGTATCGTTACAACACGAGCACCACCATCAACATTTTCGGTCAGCGTCACGGCGTTGTCACTTTTTGCCGCGTGGAGATGGTGAAGAAGAACGACCAGGTCACCTCCATTGCCCACCATTATTACAGTTATGACCTGCAGAACGGCAATGCGGTGGATTTGGGAAAGGTTTTCAAGGAAGAATCGTTGCCCGACGTGTGCCAGTTGCTCAAGCGCCAGTTGCTGGCCCAGAACAAGGTGGCCAGCGACGACCAGCTGAACGAGCTGGGGTTCTACAACTCGGACAACCTGACCGTGACGCAGAATTTCTATTTTGACGAGACCGGCCTCACATGGAGCTTCTTGCCTAACGAACTGGCGGTGGAGGCCGTGGGAGAGCCGTGCATCACAGTGCCCTATGAGATGTTGATGCCGCTGGCGGCCGACGGCTCGGTGCTGACACGTTTTTAATCGATAGCGTTAACAGATGGAACACATTCTGAAATATTTCCCCGAGCTCACCGAGTTACAACGGTCGCAGTATGCCCAGATGGAGCAACTTTATCCCGAGTGGAACGCGAAAATCAATGTCATTTCACGGCGCGACATCGACAATCTGGAGGTCAACCACATCCTTCACTCGTTGTCGTTGGTGAAGTTTGTGCAATTTGTGCCGGGCACGCGCGTGCTCGATTTGGGAGCCGGCGGCGGTTTCCCGTCGATGCCGCTGGCAGTGTATTATCCGCAGGTGCACTTTCATCTGGTGGACCGTGTGGGGAAAAAACTGCGCGTGGCGCAAGATGTAGCCCAGCAGTTAGGCTTGGAGAACGTGACGGTGCAGCACGGCGATGTGAAAGAGGTGAAAGGGCATTTCGACTTCGTGGTGAGCCGTGCCGTGATGGACCTGGCCGATATGGTGCCGCTGGTGCGCCGCCTGGTGCCGCGCGGCGGTGATAATTCCATTCCCAACGGCCTGCTGTGTCTCAAGGGCGGAGACCTCACGGCCGAGCTGGCCAAGTATGCCCGCGAGGTGCTGGTCGATGAGGTGTCGTCCTATTTCACCGAGCCCTATTTCCAAACCAAGAAAATTGTTTATCTGCCGCTATGAAAGTGAGCCGTTTCGTTGTGAACTATTTCGAGGAGAACACTTTCATCTTGTGGGATGAGGCCTCACGCCAGGCTATGGCGGTGGACCCCGGAATGATGAAGGACTATGAGCGCGACGCCGTGACGAAATTCATCGATGAGCATGGCCTGTGCTTGCAGATGGTGCTCGTCACGCACATGCACATCGACCATGTGATGTCGGCCCGGTGGCTGGCCTCGCGTTATGGCTGCCCTGTGGCGGCAAGTCTCGACGATGAGATGCTGGCGCGCCGCATGCCCGAGCAGGTGCAATTCTTCAGGCTCAGGATGCCGGCCCAGCCGTTAGACATCGACTGCCCGCTGGCCGATGGCGACGTGTTGAGCCTGGGCGACGAGGAAATCCATGTGCTGGCCACTCCCGGCCATTCGCCCGGCGGCCTTTGCTTCTACCTGCCGCAGAGTGGCGTGGTGGTGGCGGGCGACACGCTTTTTGCCGGCGGGGTGGGGCGCGTGGACCTGCCCGGCGGCGACATGGACACCGAGGTGGCAAGCATCAAGGCAAAGCTTTTCATCTTGCCCGACGACACGATGGTGGTTTCGGGCCACGGCGATGCCACCACCATTGGCCGCGAAAAACAATATAATCCCTATTTGCGATAGTCAGAATATCGACTCCTCGGTGTCGGTGGTGAGCAGTTCGAGCGCTTTCATTCCCACCACCGAGTTGCCCTTGCTATTGAGGCGCGGGCTCCACACGGCCACGCCGTAGCGCTGTGGGCAGAATGCCGCAATGCCGCCTCCCACTCCGCTCTTTCCAGGCAATCCCACCAGATAGGAAAACTCGCCGGCTTCGTCGTAGAAGCCGCACGTCTGCATGATGGCATTCATGCGCTTCACCTGCGATGCAGTGAGCTTCACCCCGTTGTAGTCGAAGGGGCGGCGGTGGTTGGCAAAGGCCAGGAAGGCGTGTGCCAGTTCCTGACAACTCATTTCCACACTGCACATCAAGAAGTAGAAGCGCAGCACCTGCTCGATGTCGCCCTTGATGTTGTGGTGATATTTTAGCAGGTTGGCAATGGCGGCGTTCAGGTAGCCCTGGGAGCGCTCGCTCTCGGCCACGATGGGGTTGTAGGCGATGCTGTCGTTGCCCGCCAAAGCCCGCACAAAGTGAATGAAGTCGCGGTGAGGGTTGGGTAGCCGCTCCAGCAAGATGTCGCTCATCACGATGGCTCCCGCATTGATGAACGGGTTGCGGGGCTTGCCGTGCTCCACCTCGAGCAGCACCATGGAGTTGAACGTGGAGCCCGACGGCTCGCGCCCCATGCGCTGCCACAGGTTCTCGCCCTCCATGCTCAGTGCCATGGCCAGCGCAAAGACCTTGCTGATACTCTGGATGGAAAAGCGTACCTGCGCGTCGCCCACGGCGAACAGGTCACCATCGAGCGTTTCCAGGCACATGCCCATTTGCTCGGGGTCTACCTGGGCCAGGGCTGGGATGTAGTCGGCCTGCCGTCCCACGCCAGCCAGTGACTGCACCTGCAGGTAAATGTCGTCAAGAATTTGTTGATAATCCATGATACTTTGTGTGGTTCGTTTGGCAAAATTAGTGCAAACTGAGCGAAAAACATCAAGCATGGTTGAATGTTTTTCCGAGGTGCCGCCTAATTTCGCCTTTTTCGGGCAAAATTAGTGCAAGTTGAGCGCAGAACAAAATGAAAAACCACATTTTTCATTTTTTATGCCTCAACGCAGCCTGATTTATTTAAAATTAGTGCAAACTGAGCGCAGAACAAAATGAAAAATCACATTTTTCATTTTTTATGCTTCACCGCCGCCTGATTTATTCAAAATTAGTGCAAAGGGCGTGAAAAACAATCGCGGGTGTTGCGTAATTGAAAAAGAATGTGTAATTTTGCGGTCGATTTCGAGACAGCGTGCAACGACTTCCCGTTAGTCCTGTTCTGTGAACCTGATCGTTGAAACTTCGATGGCGCGGTGGATGATGCTCAAAACCAGTCATAAAGCGTAGGACGATATAAACGTAGCGAAATCACCCTGATGCTTGCCGGCGATGCCTTCTCACGTGGCCGGGAGTTGATTTTTGTGGTGACCTAATCGCCCCTGGAATATTGTGCTGCAGCGAGTCCCCGCGTGCGAGGCTTGAAATCGAGAGAAATGTTCAACGAATTAACATGTAAAACTGAAATTATGTCGAAAGTTTGTCAAATCACAGGCAAGAAAGCGATCACGGGCAACAACGTGTCGCATTCGAAGAGAAGAACGAAACGTAAATTCAATGTGAACGTGTTCACCCGCAAGTTCTACTGGGTGGAGCAGGGAACATGGATTCAGCTCACCGTGTCGGCCGCCGGCCTGCGCAACATCAACCGCATGGGCCTGGATGCAGCGCTGAAGAAGGCAGCCAATGAGGGTCATTTAACCGAAATTAAAACCATCTTAAAGTAAGAAGAATTATGGCAAAGAAAGCGAAAGGCGACCGCGTTCAAGTGATTCTGGAATGCACTGAGCAAAAGGGAAGCGGTGTTCCCGGAATGAGCCGCTACATCACCACAAAGAATAGGAAGAACACGACCGAGCGTTTGGAGCTCAAGAAGTACAACCCCTATTTGAAGAGAGTTACCGTTCACAAAGAAATCAAATAATAAATTGCTTTAAGATATGGCAAAAAAAGTAGTTGCTACCCTGCAGACGGGTGAAGGCCGCATGTTCAGCAAAGTGATCAAGATGGTGCGCTCGCCCAAGACCGGCGCTTATGTGTTCGAGGAGCGTATGGTTCCCAACGACAAAGTGCAGGAAGCTTTGAAATAAGAACAATTGTTTCATAAGTAAATAAATTTAGTTGTGGGTTCTGCCTCGCCAGTGAGCGGGGCAGGACTTTTTTCGCTCCAAAAAATTCGTCAAAATCCAGTGTAGTTTTGTAACTTTGGGGGCTGATTGCGATAACGACGATGAAAATACGAATCAAAAGACTCTACCTGTTCATGCTGCAGACGTTTCTGCCGCAGTTCCTGATGACGTTTCTCATCTGTCTGTTCATCGTGATGATGCAGTTCCTGTGGCGTTATGTCGACGAGCTGGTGGGCAAGGGCTTGAGCATCGACGTGGTGGCTGAGTTGTTCTTTTACGCCGCTCTCACGATGGTGCCGCTGGCCTTGCCGCTGGCCATCTTGCTGGCTTCGCTCATGACGTTCGGCAATCTGGGCGAGCATGTGGAACTCACCGCCATGAAGTCGAGCGGCATCTCGCTGCTCACCGTTTTCAAGCCCCTGATGATATTCATCGCCCTGGTGGCCGTGGGCGCATTTTTCTTTCAGAACAATGTGTTGCCCAAGTCGCAGGTGAAAATGTGGACGCTGCTTTTCTCCATGCGCCAGAAGTCGCCCACGCTCGACATTCCAGAAGGTGCCGTCTACACCCAGATTCCCGGTTACAACCTCTATGTGAAGCGCAAGGGCAAAACCGGCGACATGCTCTACAACGTGCTCATTTACGACGTGTCGATGGGCACGAGCTATCCCCGGGTGGTGGCGGCCGACTCGGGCCGGCTGAGCCTCACCGAAGACAAGCAGCACATCGTGCTCAATCTTTACAAGGGCGAGTGGTACGAGGACATGCGTTCCAGTGGCAACGGTGCCGGCAACCTGAGCGGCGACCTGTACCGCCGCGAGAGTTTTCACGACAAGGAGATTCTCATTCCTTATGACGACAACTTCACCCGCATGGACGATGACGCCATGCGTCAGCAATATGTGGGAAAAGATATCGCCCAGTTGCAGCAAACCATCGACTCGGTGCAGCTCCGCATCGACTCGGTGGGCTCGTTGCTTAGCAGGGAATTGCAGATGGCCCCTGTGTGTGGCGTACAGAGCTATCGCGCCGTCTACCGCGACTCGACCTACGCCTATGAGCGTGTCCCCGAGGTGGCAATGACCGTGCCCATCCATTTCGATTCCATCGTCAAGGCGATGACGCCGGCCGATGTGCTGGCCATGGTGAGCCGTGCCGCCGGCGAAGCGCGCAACACCAAGCAAGATTATGAATTCAAGGGCTACACGGTGAACGATGACAACTTTGTGCTGCGGCGCCATCAAATCGAGATGCAGAAGAAATTCACCCTGTCGCTGGCCTGCATCATCTTTTTCCTCATCGGTGCGCCCCTGGGTGCCATCATCCGCAAGGGCGGCTTGGGAATGCCCATTGTGATATCGGTGATACTGTTCATCTTTTACTATATGATTGACAACTCGGGCTACAAGCTGGCCCGCGACGGCCGTTGGCCCGTGTGGCAAGGCATCTGGCTCAGTTCGGCCGTGCTGCTGCCTTTGGGCATTTTCCTTACGCAGCGTGCCGTCAACGACTCGGCAGTTCTCAATCCCGACGTGTGGATGAACGTGCTGCGGCGCATCACCGGCTTGCACCAGGTGCGCAAGCTCAGCATCAAGGAGGTGGTCATCAACGATGTGGAGCCCCAGAAAGCCGCCGAAATGATTCAGCGCCTCAAAGAGTCGTGCCAAGCGTTCTTGCAGCGCTATCCCGGCCGGCAGAGCTATATGGACTACTGGCACGGCGGATTTGACAAGGCGCAGCTGCAATCGCTGTCGCAGCAAATGGACGAAGTGGTGGATTACCTGTCGAATTCACGCGACCAGATGGTGATAAACAAGGCCATGGACTACCCGGTGATTCGCCAGCTGCTCACTTATCATCCCACCGGTTCGCGGTGGCTGGGCACTGTGCTGGCCGCATTGCTGCCTGTGGGCCTGGCCGGATATGCCGTGGGAGTTCGGCATCAGGCCAATCTCAAGCGCGACATCTCGCACGCCATCACCGTGTGTGACCAGATGACCGCCATCCTCAATGGCACCTATGACCGTGAGATGGAATATGACGTTTAAATAAGCCTTATGGGCAATCATTATAGATATGGAAGATATCAAACTCAACACCATCGATGAAGCGGTGGAGCAAATCAAGAAAGGTGAATTTGTGATTGTGGTCGACGACGAGGACCGCGAGAACGAAGGCGACTTCATTATTGCCGCCGAGAAAATCACCGAGCAGAAAGTCAACTTCATGCTGCGCGAGGGCAGGGGAGTGCTGTGTGCGCCGCTCACGGCGCAACGCTGCCACGAGCTGGACCTCACCATGCAGGTCGAGGAAAACACCTCGGTGCTGGGCACCCCCTTCACGGTCACCGTGGATGTGCTGGAAGGATGCACCACCGGAGTGTCGATGCACGACCGCGCCATGACCATCCGCGCCCTGGCCAATCCTCAATCCAAACCCGGCGACTTCGGCCGCCCGGGCCACATCAATCCGCTGCGCGCTCAGGATTCCGGCGTGCTCAAGCGCACGGGCCACACCGAAGCGTCCATCGACCTGGTGAGGCTCGCCGGTCTCTATCCCGCCGCGGCCCTCATCGAAATTATCAACCCCGACGGCACCATGGCGCGCCTGCCCCAACTCAAGGTGCTGAGCGAGAAGTTCGGCATCCCCATTATTTCCATCAAAGACCTCGTGGCCTACCGCGTGCGTACCGAGCGTGTGGTTGAAATGGGCGACGAGGTGGACATGCCCACACAGTACGGCCACTTCCGCCTGATTCCCTTCCGCCAAATCAGCAACGGACTGGAGCACATAGCCCTCATCAAGGGCGCTTGGCAGCCGGGCGAGCCCGTGCTGGTGCGCGTGCACTCGTCGTGCGCCACGGGCGACATCTTCGGGTCGATGCGCTGCGAGTGCGGCGAGCAGCTCCACATGGCCATGCAGATGATTGAGCGCGAGGGAAAAGGCGTTGTTGTCTACATGAATCAGGAGGGGCGCGGCATCGGGCTGATGAACAAAATCAAGGCCTACAAATTGCAAGAGAACGGACTCGACACAGTGGATGCCAATCTGCACCTGGGTTTCAAGCCCGATGAAAGGGATTATGGCGTGGGAGCCAACATCCTGCGCATCCTGGGCGTCAGCAAGATGAGGCTCATGACCAACAATCCCGTCAAGCGTGTGGGCCTCGAAGGGTATGGCCTGGAAGTGGTCGAGAATGTCCCCATCGAAGTTCGGCCCAATCCCTACAACGAATTTTACATGCACACCAAAAAAACTCGCATGGGTCACAACCTGCATCAGGTGGATTGACGGCGGTGCTTAAGTGTGACAAATTGAAAGATTATCGGCCGGTTTGGTCACGAGTGTCGACAAACCAGGGTCGATAATCTCTTTTTTGTCATTTTTAGGGGTGTTTCGGCACAAAAAAAGCAGGTCGAAGTGCTGTTCGGTTTTCTAATTGAAAGTATAAAAAATGCCTAAAATTGAGAAATTTCTCATCGAAAATTGTGCTCGTTAAGAAAATTTGCTATAAATTTGTAAGGTCGAAGTGAGCAATCACCCCGGCACCATTTGAAAACAATTATCAAACACTGACTTTAAACATTTTTCAGTCATGAATGTTGAAAAGATTTTAACCAATCTTGAGGCAAAGCACCCTGGCGAGAAAGAATACTTGCAGGCTGTGCGCGAAGTCTTGCTCACCGTGCAGGACGAGTACAACAAGCATCCCGAGTTCGAGAAAGCTAAAATCATCGAGCGCATGGTCGAGCCCGACCGCATTTTCACCTTCCGCGTGACTTGGGTCGACGACCAGGGCGAGGTTCAGACCAACCTGGGCTACCGCGTGCAATTTAATAACGCCATTGGCCCGTACAAGGGTGGTGTGCGTTTCCATGCTTCGGTCAACCTGTCGATTCTTAAGTTCCTCGGTTTTGAGCAGACGTTCAAAAACGCTCTGACCACTCTGCCCATGGGCGGTGCCAAGGGCGGTAGCGATTTCAGCCCCAAGGGTAAGAGCGACGCCGAGATTATGCGTTTCTGCCAGGCTTTCATGATTGAGTTGTGGCGTCACGTAGGTCCCGACATGGATGTGCCCGCCGGCGACATCGGCGTGGGCGGACGTGAAGTGGGCTACATGTACGGCATGTACAAAAAACTCACCCGCGAGTGCACCGGTACATTCACCGGCAAGGGAATGGAGTTTGGCGGTTCCAAGATTCGTCCCGAGGCAACCGGTTTTGGCGCTTGCTACTATGTGCAGAGCATGCTCAAACGCCTGGGCACGACCTTTGAGGGCAAAACGGTGGCCATCTCCGGATTTGGCAATGTTGCTTGGGGTGCTGTTACCAAAGCCACCCAGCTCGGTGCTAAAGTGGTGACTATCAGTGGTCCTGACGGCTATGTTTACGACCCCGACGGTGTGAGTACCCAAGAGAAGATTGACTATATGCTTGAGTTGCGCGCCAGCGGCAACGATATCGTGGCTCCTTATGCCGAGCGCTTCCCCAATGCCACCTTCTATCCCGGCCGCAAGCCTTGGGAGCAGAAAGTGGACATCGCTATGCCTTGCGCCACGCAGAACGAGGTCAACAAGGCCGACGCTCAGATGCTCAAGGACAATGGTGTGATGCTTGTGGCTGAGGTTAGCAACATGGGTTGCACCGCTGAGGCAATCGACTTGTTCATTGAAAACCGCATGGTCTATGCTCCCGGCAAGGCTGTCAATGCTGGTGGTGTGGCCACTTCTGGACTTGAGATGACCCAGAATGCGCAGCACATCTATTGGACAGCAGAGGAAGTGGATCAGAAGCTCCACCAAATCATGAGCGACATCTACGACCAGTGCTGCAAGTACGGCCTTGAGGCTGATGGCTACATGAACTACATGAAGGGCGCTAACATCGCCGGATTCATGAAAGTGGCTCACGCCATGATGGGACAAGGCATCATCTAACGAAACCATAAAGAATCAACGATAGATTGCTTAACTATTAAAACCGGAGGGCAGGTCGTCACGCAAGTGGCAACCTGCCTTTTTATTGTATAACGGGCATGTTCTGTATCAGTGGTTGAAGCCCACACGGGGCGTAGTCACCGATGAACCCAATAGCGACAACAATGAAAAGCAAACCAGGCCAGAACACGATGAAGATTCCCGTGAGGTCACGGCAGGTATCAACGAGCGTAGAAAAAAGCTGCGAAAAGAAAGGGAGTGCAAGCACAAACTCTCACACTCCCCAATCCACAAAATTCAGTGAGCCGCGATGCGTCACTCTGCCAATAGTATGTTCACAAGCGAGGTCACATCGGCAATGCCCACCTCGCCGTCTTCGTTCACATCGGCCGTGGGAAAATCGGTTGCCGCAATCGGCGATTCATTTGCCATTAGGATGTTGACCAACGTTGTGACATCGGCGATGCTCACCTCTTTGTCTTTATTTACGTCGCCCTTGACAAATTCACTTAAATCACCTTTAATATTGGTGAAGTCTCTCCATTGGTTTGCCGTTTGGTAAGCGCTCAGATACTGTGGCAACACGTGCAGAGTGCCGTCCTTTTCCACATATGTGAACACATTTTTACCCATAGTGACCTTTGCCGGGTCGGGATACGCGTCAATCCTTGTCAGTCCATAGCAGTCTTCGAATGCATTTTCACATATCCAGGTCACAGAGGCGGGGATAACCAAGCTGGTGAGAGATGATTGATTCTCCATCCAGTATGCTGGTATCCGTTCTACTTCGTCTCCTATAATGAGTTCCGTGAGCTGGACGTTTTGTAACCAGTCGGTTCCGATAATACATTCCTTTGCGTTCCATGTCAAACTTTTCAAACTATTGCAGTCAGAAAACGCTTGGAGGTCAAGATAAGTGACTGATTTGGGAATAGTGACACGGGGCAAATTACTGCAGTTCTGGAAGGCACCCTCTCCAATGGTAGTGACTGAATTGCCGATAGTGACGTCGGTCAATTTGTCACAACTGCGGAATGAGTAGTCGCCGATTTCAGTGACTGAATTAGGTATTACTACCTTCGTCAAGCTGCAGTCATCAAACGCAGCATCGCCAATCTTCGTTACGGAGGCAGGTATATCCACTTCCTTCAACCCATAACACCACCTAAAGCAACTATTGCCAATGGAAGTAAGATTCTCCGGAAGGGATACACTTGTCAGAGCGGAACAGTAGAGGAACGCTCCGTTGCCGATGGAAGTGACCGAGTTGGGCATGACAACACTCTTTAATTTGCGACAATAATCAAAGGCATACTCGCCGATGGAAGTAACCGAGTTGGGCATGACAACACTCGTCAATTCGGTACAATCTTGAAAGGCATCATCTCCGATGGCCGTGACCGAATAGGTGACACCGTTATTTGCGACGCTTCCGGGGATAGTGATATCGCCCGAATAAGTTTTACCCTCAGCGGGTGTGGTAACGGTCACCGAGGTGTTGTCGCTATTGACGCTATACCGCAGATTATCCACTTCAAAATCAATAGCTCCAGCTGCTAAAGAACAAGCAATCAGCACAATTGGCAAAAAGAAAAAACGCTTCATCATAATAATTTGATTTTAAGTTTATAATACAGTTGAAAGAATTTCCTCATGACTCATAACTAATACTAAACACCACCTTCCTCCCCATTAGTGGTAACTTACATAACAAATTTTGGGCACAAAAAGAAAGCATGGGAGCCTGTCGCTCGTCCCACGAATCGAGGCTCAGGCTTGCCCTATCTGTTTTACGAGCAACGCCGAACCCCACGCCGATATGAAAACCCATTACTTCCAACCATCAGGTTGGAAGAACGGTTATAAACACATCCCATGGACGTCAATCGCTGCTTTGTACTTGACAGATAGTTCAAGGAACTGCCAGATTCCGATTCGTCAAAAACAAAGCGTCAAATAATGCCTTTTAATTATGTCCGCCCACTATCTTCAGCAATCCTAAAAATGAAGACTTCGGTAATGGACACACAAATTTAGCACAAAATTTATTTATAAGCAAAGAACCTCAAAACTTTTTCCGTATTTGAACATCTTGCCGGTTTGTACTAAAACTAATGGCGGGACATCGAATTTAGGCTACGGCTCGGAAAAACCCAAAAATTTTGGTTTTTCGCTCGCCTTGCACTATCTTTGAGTCCCTGTCTGTCCTCTAAGATAGGCTACGGCTCGGAAAACCTCAAAAATTTTGGTTTTTCGCTCGCCTTGCACTATCTTTGTCATCAAATTCGTAATTGATATGGACGAAGCATTAAAAAAGAAATTAAGAAACGACCCAACTGGTCTGAAAACCTATGAATACATTGCCAATAACATAGGCAATATCGACGACATCATGCCCGAGTTGGTAGAGAACATGATTGAAGTTGACCGCAGTGGGCAGTTCGTTGTGTCAACCGCCCGTTACCTGAACGCTATCGACCGCGAGAAATACGCCGCCAGCATCGACTTGCTCGTCAAGGCCGCCATTGTCAAAGACCGAGAGCGCGCTTATCTTCCCGACCTTGCCGCCTCAATTTGGGGGGCGGATTATAAGGAACATGCACAACAACTGAGTGAAACCGATGATAATTTTCGGCGAATTTATAAACGACTTTATCCAGTTGGAATATGAAAAAGCATACATTTATTATCCTGCTCACCGTGATGGTCGGCATGTCATGTTCGATGAAGGGAGGCGACGCGGCAGCTACAGCCAATCGTGCCGATGAGCAAAAACAACAATCTCAAACATCAATGACACAAGTGAAATTGCAAACCACAATGGGCGACATTGTGGTTGAGCTCTACAATGAGACCCCGAAGCACCATGACAATTTTGTGAAACTTGTTAACGAAGGCTACTACGATGGCGTGCTGTTTCATCGAGTAATCAAAGACTTTATGGTGCAAACCGGTGACGGAAAGTCGCGCACGGCCGGTCCGAACGACCACCTGGGCGATGGCGACCCCGGATATACCATCCCGGCCGAGTTTGTTTTCCCCAAATATTTTCATAAGCGTGGCGCGCTTGCGGCCGCCCGTACTGGCGACCAGGTGAATCCTGAGCGTGCCAGCAGTGGCTCGCAGTTCTATATTGTCACCGGCCGGCGGTATGGCAGCACCGACCTCAAGCAGATGGAGCAGGGCATGGCCAACCAGATGAAGCAAGGCATCTTCATGCGCCTGGCCGGCGAGCGCCGCGACAGCATCGAGCTGATGCAGCGCAATGGCGATCAAGCGGGCCTGATGCGGCTGCAGAATGAGCTCATCGGTATCACCGAGTCGGAGTATGCCAAGAATCCTTTCCGCATGACCGACGCGCAAATCGAGGCCTATACCACCGTGGGAGGCACTCCGCATCTCGACGGACAATACACGGTCTTCGGCGAAGTGGTGAGCGGGATGGATGTTGTCGACAAGATTCAAAGCGTAACGACAGGGGCCAACGACCGCCCGGTGGAAGATGTGAAAATCATCAAGGCTACCGTGCTGAAATGATAGAAGTCACCACCCACCTTCTGAGCAACGGCATCACGCTGCTGCATCACTACGATGGCGCCACCCGCATGGTGGCGCTTCATTTACAATATGATGTGGGCGCACGCGATGAGCGGCCCGGCCACACCGGCCTGGCACATCTGCTCGAGCACCTCATGTTCACCGGCTCGGCCCATGTGGCCAGCTACGACGCCCCGCTGCAAGCAGCCGGAGGTGTGAGCAACGCTTGGACCAGCAACGACATCACATGCTATTACGATGTACTCCCGGCCCACAACATCGAGACTGCCCTGTGGACTGAGAGTGACCGCTTGCTTGACTTGACACTGAGCGATGAAAGCATTGCCACCCAGAAGAGTGTAGTAACCGAGGAATTCAAGGAACGATTCCTCAACGCTCCCTATGGCGATGTGTTCCATCTGGTGGCCCACCTTGCCTACAAGGTGCATCCTTACCGATGGCCCACCATCGGCAACAGTGTGCAGGAGATAGAGTCCTTCACCAAGCAAGAAATAGGTGAGTTCTATCGCAAGCATTATGTGCCCGGAAATTTAGTGATGTGTATCTCGGGCAACATCGCGTGCGACAAGGCCGTGGCGCTGGCCGAGAAATGGATGGGCAGCGTGCCCGTGCGGCCGGTTCCTGTGCGAAACCTTCCGCAGGAGCCAGAGCAGAAGGGACCACGACTTGTGGAGGTGAAGCGTGCTGTGCCCATGAACATGATTGTGCGGGCCTATCGCATGTGTGGCCGTGGTGATGTCGACTACCACGCCTGTGATATGCTGAGCGATGTGCTGGCCAACGGTAAATCCTCACGCTTCTATGCCAATGTGTTGAGCCAGACGCAGTTGTTCACTGAACTCGACGCGGCGGTGGCAGGCTCAAACGATCCTGGGCTCTTTTACGTGCGCGGACGCCTGGCCGACGGCGTGTCGTGGCAGCAAGCCGAAGATGCCATCGATGGCCAGTTGAGGCTGTTGCTGGAACACGGTGTGAGCCGTGATGAGATGGAGAAATGTGCCAACAAAGCCGAATCGACGATGCTCTTTGAGAATGTGAGCTACAGCACCGTGGCATCAAAGTTGTGCCAGTTTCACCTGCTCACAGGCCAGGCATCCGACATCAACACAGAGGCGGAGCGCTACCGCAGGCTCCGCCCCGATGACCTGATGCGAGTGGCAAAAAAGCTGTTCGACCCCAACCATTGCAGCACCGTCCACTACGGTGCGCAAGGCAGCGCCGACTGATGTTTCCTAAAACAACTTCATGGTGCCCATTGCCGCAGCAATGAGCACGGCATAACGCAGAGCCTTGCCGATGGTCATGGCAATGACCACTATCAACTTATTGGCGCGCATGTACCCCAGCGCCACCGAAATGGCTGTTCCCAGAATGGGAATGAAAGCGAAGAAAGCCATCCAGGCGCCACGGTCGCGGATAAAGCGTTTGGCCCTGTCCAGTTTCTCCTGGCTCACGTGGGCATAGCGCTCAATCCATTGCTCATTGCCCAATGTTCCCATCCAGTAGCAGGTCATGCCACCGGTCACATTGCCTATGGTGGCTGCAATCAAGCACCACCAGGGGTCGAGATGCAACGGCCCCACGCACGCAACAATGATGGCCTCGCTACTCAGGGGCACCACACTCCCTGCAATAAACGAGGTCACCAGTAATCCTAAGTAGCCCCATTGGGCTATGAATTCAATCATTTGATGAGGTTGCCCAAAATGTCGCGTGTCAATTCACGTGTCACAGTTCTTGTGGCCGCGCTGGTGGCGTTTTTGGCAATTTTTCCCGTCACGCTGGTGTTCGACTTGGTTTTCTTGCCGGTTACCGCATCGCTCACCTTGGTGCCAATGATTGTGGCAATAGCCCCCGTTATAGCTGTGATAATGGCCTTGATGACCTTGCCGAAGATGGATTGCTTCTTGCCATTCTTGGCTTTCTCTTTTTCCTTTTCCTTCTCCTCGGCTGCTTTGGCCAGTTCACCTTCCTCTTCTTCCTTGAGTTTCATGATGACCTCAAATGCCGACTCGCGGTCTTCGGCCTTGTCATATTTTCCGGCAATTCGCGACTGCCTGATGATGTCGCTGCGCTGGCTGTCGGTGATGGCGCCGATTTGACTCAGCGGGAAAAGCACCTTGGCCCTCTGCACAATGCTGGGGGCGCCCTTCTCGTCGAGGAACGACACCAAGGCCTCGCCGGTTTCAAGGTTCATGATGGCCTCGTCTGTTTTAAAGTCGGGGTTGGGCCGGAACGTGTCGGCTGCCGTTTTCACAGCCTTCTGGTCCTTGGGCGTGTAGGCCCTGAGGGCATGCTGCACGCGATTTCCCAGCTGACCCAGGATGTTCACCGGAATGTCGGTGGGACTTTGAGTCACAAAGTAAATACCCACGCCCTTGCTTCGGATGAGCCTCACCACTTGCTCGATTTTATCGACCATTGCCTTCGATGTGTCCTCAAAGAGCATGTGCGCCTCATCAAAGAAGAAGATGAGCTTGGGACGTTCCATGTCGCCCACTTCGGGCAGGGTGGAGTAGAGCTCCGACATGAGCCACAGCAGGAAAGTGCTGTAGAGTTTGGGGCGCATCATCAGTTTGTCGGCCGCCAGCACGCTCATTACGCCTTTGCCGCCATCACACTGCAGCAGATCCATGATGTCGAACGACGGCTTTCCGAAAAATTGGTTGCCGCCCTGGTCTTCCAGCCTCAAAATGGCACGCTGGATAGCTCCCACGGTGGCCGAGGCGACAGTGCCATATTGTGTGGTGTATTCCTTGGCATGCTTGCTCACATAGTCCAGCAGCGAGCGCAAGTCCTTCAGGTCGTCGAGCAGCCATCCGTTGTCGTCGGCAATGTGGAAAGCGATGGTGAGCACGCCGGCCTGAGTCTCATTCAACTCGAACAAGCGTGCCAGCAGGTCGGGCCCCATTTGCGACACCGTGGTGCGCATGGGGTGCCCTTGCTCGCCATAGACATCATAGAATCGAACAGGGCAAGATTGGAACTGCGGGGCGTCAAGTCCGAATTCAGGCAGTCGCTTCTCGATGAAGCCGCTCATCTGTCCGGCCTGGCTGATGCCCGACAGGTCGCCCTTCATGTCGGCCATGAAGCATGGCACTCCCGCCTGGCAGAAACTTTCGGCCATCACCTGCAGCGACACCGTTTTTCCCGTACCCGTGGCACCGGCTATGAGTCCGTGACGGTTGGCCATTTTACCGATAATACTGATGGGTCCGTTGGGCCCATGGGCAATGTAAAGCCCTTGCTCTTGTGTAAACATGTATTTGATAGGTTTAATTGATGAATATTCTAAGTTAACAAAATTACAGAAAAAAGTCCGTTCATAAAAATTTTACTCGCTTTTTTTGCTGAACAGGCAAGGATTTGTTACTTTTGTGACATGACAGCGACACGCGACAAGAGCCGACTATACTCACTTGCAGTGCTATTGGTCTACGTACCGATGGTGTTACTCTCGTCGTTGCACATTCATCAGGTCGTTCCCGTGGCGCAGGTGGCGTGCGGGCATTGTGTGGAGCAAACCGCCCATCAAGCCCATTTGTCGTCCCTTCAGTCCATCGACACCGACGAGTGCCTGCTGTGCCGCTTCTTGTGGATGGCTGCGATGGCTGCCTCGGTGGTATCAATGGCCGCCCCTATGGTTGTTATGGCCATTGTTGGCAGTGTGCGTTACAGGGCCTTAGTGGCTGTGCCGCTGGCCCGCGTCAGCCGCGGTCCACCTTGTAGATGATTGTCGACAGCGAGAAAATCAGCACTCATCAATCATCCAGCAAAACATTCAAAATGAGAAAAACAATGATGGTTGCAATGGCATTGCCTCTTGCCGTTGCGGCCCAAATTCAGATAGCCGATTCGGCAGCTGTCGATTCGACCGATATTTTTTACCGGCACCTTAATCTGAAGGAAGTGGTGGTGACCGGCAGCACAGGCGACATCCGGCTTGCCGATGCTTCAGTGCCCGTGGCCCTGCTCGGGCAGGCGGAGTTGCCGACGATAGCGGCAACCAATATCATTGATGCCGTGGCGCATTTGCCGGGCGTGTCGCAAATCACCACCGGCAGTGGCATTTCCAAGCCCGTGATTCGCGGATTGGGCTATAATCGCATAGTGGTAGTAAGCAACGGCGTGCGGCAAGAAGGGCAGCAATGGGGCGACGAGCACGGCATCGAGGTGGATGCCTGGGACATTGGCTCCGTGGAGGTGCTCAAAGGACCTGCCAGCCTGGTCTACGGCAGCGACGCGCTGGCCGGTGTCCTCAAATTCAATTCGGCACCCACGCTTCCGCCCGGTACCAAGCGAGTGCAGTTGGGCACCGAGTATCAAACCAACAATGGGCAGTTTGACTACACACTCAACTTTGCCGGCAATCATTCCGGATTTATTTGGAATGGCCGTTATAGCGAAAAACTGGCTCATCCTTACAAGAATGCCCGTGATGGATATGTACCCAACTCCCAATTTCATGAGCGAGCCGGCTCGCTCATGCTGGGCCTGAACCGGTCGTGGGGGCACTCTCACTTGATTTGGTCGTGCTACCACCTCACCCCCAGCATCATAGAGGGTGAGCGAGACCCAGTGACAGGTGCACTTGAGCGGCCTTACAAAGATGAGACGACCTATCGTCATGGCATGCCCTACCAGCAAGTGAAACACTACAAGGCTGTGCTCGACAATGCATTTGCACTGCAGGGCGGCAAGTTGAATGTGCTGCTGGGCTATCAACAGAACCGCCGCAAAGAATATGAGGAAGCGGAATCGCCCAACGATTATGGCTTGTTCCTGAAACTCCACACACTCAATTATAATGTGCACTATGTGACACCTCATCTGGGCAACTGGAAAATCACAGCAGGAGTCGGTGGCATGTACCAGAAGTCGGTCAATGGGGGAGAGGAGTTCCTTATACCCGATTATTCGCTATTTGACTTCGGGGTGTTTGCCACCACCCATGCCGACCTGGGTCGCTGGGATGTGAATGGAGGAGTGCGTTTCGACAATCGGCACATGAATGGCCGTGAACTTGAAGATGATGGAAAAATCAGGTTTGAAGCCTTCAAACGCAATTTCCGCGGCCTCACAGCAAGCGTGGGTGCCGTGTTCCATGCAACCGACCGACTTGATTTGAGAGCCAATGTCGCGCGCGGGTTCCGTGCTCCTAACATCAGCGAGTTGTCATCGAACGGTGTGCATGAGGGTTCGGTTCGGTATGAGCTGGGCAATGTCGGGCTCAAGCCAGAACATAGTCTGCAATTCGACCTTGGCGTGGAATTCGAGTCGCCGGTGGTGGCATGTAAGCTTGACCTTTTTGCCAATCTGATTGATAATTATATTTTTATCCATCGAGTGGCCGATGTGGTGGATCCTGAATACATGACCTATCGCTACGATGCCGGTGATTCTCGACTGATGGGTGGAGAACTGAGCATCGATGTGCATCCGTTGCACGCATTGCATTTGGGGACATCACTGAGCTATGTGAGTGCCATCCGGTTGCATCAGCCCCGAGAGTCGCGCTACCTGCCATTCACTCCGGCACCGCGGTGGACACTTGATGCCAAGTATGAGATCAATCATGATGGCCGAGTGTTTTCAAATGCGTTTGTGGCTGCCCAGTGGGACTATTATTTCAAGCAAAACCACTATTACAGTGCCGATGAGACGGAAACCGCCACGCCAGCCTACGGATTGCTCAACTTGTCGGCCGGCACCGACGTGATGATTCATGGGCGCCGTGCCATGTCGTTCTATTTCACGGCGCAGAATGTAACCAACAAGGTATATCAAAGTCACCTGAGCCGCCTGAAATATGCCGATGTCAATCCCCTTACCGGTGAGCGAGGCGTTTTCAACATGGGACGCAATTTCGTCTTTAAACTCATCGTTCCGATAGAATGGAGATAAGGAACACCAGATGTCCATGAAATTGCAAAAAGGAAACCATAATTGGTCTCCTTTTTGCAGTAGCGGGACTGAGAATTGAACTCAGGACCTCCGGGTTATGAATCCGACGCTCTAACCATCTGAGCTATCCCGCCATCTCTGAATTGCGAGTGCAAAGGTAGCACTTTTTTCGGAAACACACAACATTTTTCCCACTTTTTTCCTTTGAGAGTCCAAATATGAAGGCGAAAGGGTTCTCCTTGCTGAGCGTTAGCCATAAAAAATGAAAAAACAGGGCTTTTCATTTTGTTCTGCGCTCAACTTGCACTAATTTTAAATAAATCAGGCTGCGTTGAGGCATAAAAAATGAAAAAACAGGGCTTTTCATTTTGTTCTGCGCTCAACTTGCACTAATTTTGCCAACTAAAGTGCATTAAAGATATGAACAATTTGAAATTTATCGGCATTATTCCGGCCCGGTATGCATCAACTCGGTTTCCGGGAAAGCCACTGGCACAGCTGGGAGGAAAATGTGTGATAGAACGCGTGTGGCAGCAGGCGACGAGTGTTTTGAGCCGCGTGGCTGTGGCAACCGACGACCAGCGGATAGCCGACGTCGTGAGAGGGTTTGGCGGTGTGGCAGTGATGACGCGTGCCGACCATTCCAGCGGCACCGACCGCTGCAGGGAAGCCTATGAGGTACTTGGGGGTGGCGAAGACGTAGTGATCAATATCCAGGGCGACGAACCCTTTATCCATGCCGACCAGTTGCGGGCCATCATGCAGTGTTTTGACGATGAGAACACCGACATTGCCACTCTTATTAAGCCATTCAATCCATCGCGGCCCGTGGCGGAGCTCATCAATCCCAACACACCCAAGGTGGTGGTGGACTCCAGGATGAATGCCCGTTATTTCTCACGCTCGGTGATTCCTTATGTAAGAGGAATAGAGCAGCAGCAATGGCCAGCCAGCACTCAGTTTTACACTCACATTGGTATGTATGCTTATCGAGCCGACGTGTTGAAGCAAGTCACCCTGCTCCCACAGTCGCGGCTTGAGAAAGCCGAGTCGCTGGAGCAATTGCGCTGGCTTGAGAACGGCTACACCATCAAGACGGCTGTGACCACCATTGACACTATAGGAATCGACACGCCGGCCGACCTGGCGCGCGCCGAGCAATACCTGCAATCTCACAGCAAGCAGCCATGATGATTGACCGAAGCCAGCCACCGGCACTGCGGCAATTCGGCGAGGTGAAATTGACGTTTCCACCGCGCCAAGTGTTCACTAATGGCATCCAGTATTGGGCCGTGACAGGCGCCGCCACCGACATCAATCGTCTCAGCATCTACATGCGGGGCGGCTCACTTCATGAGCACAAGCCAATGCTTGCTGCGCTCACAGCGTTGTTGCTGCTCGAAGGCAGCCGGGAGCGCAATGCGCAGCAAATAGCCGAGCGGCTCGACCATTATGGGGCATGGAAAACGGCCCAATGCCACGACACGCACACTGAGGTGGGGCTCTCGTCGCTCAATTCAAATTATGACAGCACGCTGCCCATTGTGATGGACTGCATAGAGAATCCCACGTTCCCAGCCAGCCAGCTCGAGGTGCTCAAGCGCCGCTATGCCGCCACATGTGCCATGCAGCGCGAGAGAGTGAAGGTGCTTGCCGAGGATGAGATGCGGCGATTATATTATGGTGATGGGCATCCTTTGGCCCGTACCGTCACACCCGAGGGCATAATGAATGTCACCCTTGATGATGTGAAGGGTTTTTACCGTCGTTATTATAGTCCGGCAAACTGCAGTGCGGTGTTGTCGGGAAATGTGGGGCACGACATCTTGCGAGTCACCGACCGGTGTCTTGGAGGATGGAGACGCGACGGAATTGTCGACAAAGACGTTGACTGGCGGCCCAAGCCGTCGTCGCAGATGCTTTCAGTCGTACACAAGCCCGGGGCCGTGCAGGCCGCAGTTGTCATGACCCTGCCCGCTGTGCTTCGTTCTCATCCCGACTACCTGGCGCTCCGGTTTGCGGTGACACTGCTTGGCGGTTATTTTGGCAGCAGGCTCAACCGGAACATTCGTGAGCAGAAAGGCCTCACTTATGGCATTCAGTCCTATCTGGCCGGAATGGTCCATGACGCACACATAGCCATATCCACCGAGTGCGCGCCTCAATATGTGAAGCAAGTTATCGCCGAAGTGAGGCACGAAATGCGGCGTTTGTGCCAGGAGCCGGCAAGTGCCGCCGAGATGGAGACTGTGCGGCAGCACATGATTAGTGACATGGTGAAAACGCTCGACACTCCTTTCACCCTGGCCAGTTATGTGTCGAGTACTTTACTTTATGGCGTGTATGCCGAGTATTTTAACGACCAGATGGCTACCGTGCTGTCCATGACCACTGAGCGCCTCATCGAGGTGGCACAAAAATATCTGCGTCCCGACGACCTGCGCATCGTTGTCGCCGGCGACGAGCAGCTATTGTGACGCGCCCCCAGGACGGCATCGAATGGGTGTGAAGAAGTTAACACAAGACGTACTGATTTATTTCGCACCCAGTTTTGAGATGATGAGAACTAAATTAGGCGACACCTCAATAAAAGCAAAAAAATTTGCTTTTGTGTGCGGTTTGCACTAATTTTGCAAAAAGAAAAGGGAATTTAATCATTTTACTAAGAAAAAATGGCAAAAAAGAGCGTACTTCAACAGAAACGAGCCGCTTATCAGCCCAAGTTGCCCGCTGCCTTGTGGGGGCCGGTAAAGGCTGTTAAGGGTGAGCCCACCCAGTCGGTGGGGGATCAGGAAGAAATCAAGAATTTGTTTCCTAACACTTATGGCCTGCCGCAGCTCACATTTGAGAAAGCAACCGAACCCGCACCTTGTGTCGATGCTTTCAATGTGGGCGTGATTCTGTCGGGCGGTCAAGCCCCCGGCGGCCACAATGTGATTAGCGGACTGTTTGACGGCATCAAGGCCATCAATAAGGATTGTCGCCTTTACGGCTTCCTGATGGGGCCCGGTGGGCTGGTTGACCACCAGTACATGGAGTTGACAGCCGACATCATCAATGATTATCGCAATACCGGAGGCTTTGACATCATCGGCTCAGGTCGCACCAAGCTGGAGAAACCTGAGCAATTTGAGCGTGGCCTTGAAATCATCAACAAGCTCAACATCCGTGCCATTGTCATCATTGGTGGTGACGATTCCAACACTAACGCAGCCGTGCTGGCCGAGTATTACAAAGCCAAGAACGTGCCGGTGCAAGTGATTGGTTGTCCCAAGACCATCGACGGTGACCTGAAGAACGGTTTGATTGAGACCTCGTTTGGTTTCGACACGGCAACCAAGGTTTACAGCGAGGTGATAGGTAACATCGAGCGCGACTGTAACAGCGCCAAGAAATATTGGCACTTTATCAAGCTGATGGGCCGCTCGGCTTCACACATCGCACTGGAATGTGCGCTGCAGACGCAGCCCAACTGCTGCATCATCAGCGAGGAGGTTGAAGCCAAGAACATGACACTGAACGATATTGTCGACTCGCTGGCTAAAGTGGTGGCCGCCCGAGCCGCTCAGGGCAATAACTTCGGCACCGTGCTTATTCCCGAAGGACTCATTGAGTTTATTCCTGCCATGAAAGCACTGATTGCCGAGCTCAACGACATGCTGGCCGCCAATCCACAGTTTGCTTCGCTTTCGGCTGCCGAACAGCGCGAGTTTGTGCTGTCGCATCTGAGCGCGGCCAACGCCGAAGCCTATGCCAGCTTGCCCGAGGGCGTGGCCCGGCAGCTGTCGCTCGACCGCGACCCCCACGGCAATGTGCAGGTGTCGCTCATCGAAACCGAGAAACTGCTCAGCGAGATGGTGGGCAAACGCTTGGCACAAATGAAGAAGGAAGGCACCTATGTGGGCAAATTTGCCGCGCTGCATCATTTCTTCGGGTACGAAGGCCGCTGTGCCGATCCGTCGAATTTCGATGCCGACTATTGCTACGGCCTGGGTTACAATGCCGCTCAACTCATCAACTGCGGAGCCACAGGCTATATGTCATCGATTCGCAATCTCACCAAGCCGTCGGCACAATGGGTGGCCGGAGGTATCCCCATCACGATGATGATGAACATGGAGCACCGCAACGGCAAAAACAAGCCGGTTATCAAGAAAGCGCTGGTCGACCTCGAAGGAAAGCCCTTCAAGGCATTTGCCGCCATGCGCGATGAGTGGGCATTGAACACTTGCTACACCTATCCCGGTCCCATCCAGTATTTCGGTCCGGAAGAGGTGTGCGACCAGCCTTCACGCACACTGTACTACGAGCAGAACTAAATCAGTTAAAAATAAAACCGGCCTATTGCCGGAATTATCCTTTCAAAACAGCTTGCATCCCTGCAGCCCGATGAGGCTGCGGGGATTTTTTGTGGGTGTGGCAGGGCCGTTCAATTACCCCAAAAAATGAGGCCACCCCCAGTGGGAGCGGCCTCATGTGAGAGTATGAAACAAAAATTATTTCTTTTTCTTGCGATCGCCGTAACGGCTGAGGAACTTGTCCACACGGCCAGCGGTGTCAACCAGTTTCTGCTTGCCGGTGAAGAAGGGGTGCGACGTGTTAGTAATCTCAAGCTTCACCAGTGGATAAGTGGTGCCGTCGATGTCGATGGTTTCCTTTGTGCTGACGGTAGAGCGGGTGATGAACACCTCTTCGTTCGACATGTCCTTGAATGCAACCTCGCGATAGTTGCTGGGATGAAGATCTTTTTTCATTTCTTATTGTATGTACTGTTAATTTGTCAATTATATAAAAGCTGGCGGTGGTAAACGCCAAATTTCTTGTAATGGCATGCAAAGGTACGAAATGTTTTGCAAATACAAAAATATTTTGTAATTTTATGGCGGCAATTTAGAAATGATTCAGGTTTTTAGTAGTTATGTTTAATCTATTCAAGCGCAAAAAAGAGGACGTCAAGCTGTTTTACCACACTGATGTCCATTGTCACATCCTGCCGGGCGTGGATCATGGCTCGCAGAATGTGGAGCAGTCGCTGGCCATGCTCGAAGCCGAGAAGTCGATGGGTATTGACAGGGTCATTTGTACCTCGCATGTCACTGCCGAGACTTTTGAAAACACACCCGAATCGCTCACCGCGGCCTATGAGGTACTGAAAAAGGCTGTGGACGAGGCTGGTTTGGACATCGAAATCCATGCGTCGGCCGAATATCGCATTGACGAATATTGGAACAAAGAATATGCGGCAGGCCACATTCTGCCCATGCCGGGTAATTATTTGTTGCTGGAAAACTCGTTTCACCAAGAGCTTCTTGAACTCGACGAAATGTTGTTCGATTTGCAAGTGAAGGGTTACAAGCCCATCCTGGCCCATCCCGAGCGGTATTCTTATTATAGCCGGCGCCGCCAGCGATATGAGAAACTCCATTCGATGGGTGTGAAATTCCAAATCAACATCTTGTCGCTGACCGGATATTTCGGAGCAGGCGCCCGCGACAATGTGTTGTGGCTGATCAAGAACAAAATGGTGGACATGCTGGGCAGTGACATGCACAATCTTGACCATGCCCAAATCATCAAGGATTACCTGCGGACCAAGGATTGGCACAAGCAAAGTGAACTCATCAAGGAGCGCATCCTCAACGACATCGTGCGTTAATCCTTACTTCGTGAGCCGGCCATTACACACCGCACAAACTCGGTGATGATTCCGGCGGTGGCCTCGTCGTCGAGGACGCTTGAATTCAGGCACAGGTCATAACTTTCGGCCGCGCCCCATTTCTTGTCGGTATAGAAATTATAGTATTCGGCCCTCAGTCGGTTTTTCTTTTCTGCAAGGGCTTGCGCTTCGTGCGCGCTTTCACATTCACCGCGGCCAACGATTCGCCGCACCCTGTCGGCCAACGTGGCATGGATAAACACACTCACCACCCGGCAGTGCTCGCGCAGGATATAGTCGGCGGTTCGCCCCACAATGACACATGGCCCGCGATTGGCCAGCGTTTTCATCACTTCGCTCTGTGCCTTGTAGATTTGCGCCCCGCTGCTCGACCTGTCACCGATAAAATAGTTGCTGCCTCCCATGGCGCCGCCGAACGACCACAAATTGGTCATGAATCGTGGAGCCACTTCGTCGCCTGCCTCCAGAAAGTCGTTGCTCATGCCGCTGTGCTGAGCCACCTCGGTGAGCAATTCTTTGTCGTAATAGGCAATGCCGAGTTTTTGGGCAACAATCCGGCCAATTTCACGTCCGCCGCAACCAAACTGACGTCCGATTGTCACCACATAGGTGTGGGGTGTTTGCATGATGATTATATTGATGGATGAATATGCAAGATGCCATTCTATGGCCTCAAAAGTCCTTTCAGTCGTTCTTCTCGGTGCTGACGTATTTCATGAAATCGTCAAACAGCACCTTGGTGCCATCGGCCAGGGTCACGGTGCAAAAACGCTTGCTATCTTTTTCCATTTTCACGACCTTATATCCGGGATGATTCTTCGACATGTACATGTGCACCTGGCCGGGAATCATGCGGGCGGGCAGGGGATTGCCCTGACATTCAACGAATGTCCAGTTGCCATCTTTATCAAATTCAATCACACTGCCATCGCTCAGTTTTACCTCATAATTGTTCTTGAGTTTACTTTTTTCCTTGGTGGCTTCCACTACTGTGGCATCAGGGAAATAGGATTTGAGTTGATTTTTGGCCAGATGAGGGATTTTGTCGGCAGGAACTTGTACTTTCTCGTCGGCCCCCGCCCACGATGTGGTCATGGCAGCAGCGCAAATAACCATGATGAGTTTCTTGTTCATGACAGAAGATTTAAAAAAGTTTTATATTGTTGGCAAATATACGAAAAAAATGAAGTAATCCATCACATGATTGCAAATTTACTACTGGAATTAACCAAATTTAGAAAACTAAAGGATGCAATAATTCTGCGCTTTTCATTTTGTTCTGCCCTCCACTTGCACTAATTTTAGATAAATCAGGCTACGGCTCGGAAATGCTCAAATAAATTTGGCATTTCACTCGCCTTGCACTAATTTTGCCGAGAAATGGCGAAACGTCGATTTGTCGGCATAATGCTCTGTTTGGTCCTGTGTGTGCTGTACATAGAAGGGCAGACGCTCACTCAAGTCACCGGACTCGTTCGCGACTCGCTCACGCGTGAGCCGGTCTCTTTTGCCACCGTTACGCTCAAGGGCACTACCGAAGGCACCGTGACCAACGACAAGGGCGGATTTGCCATCAACACCCGCGCCCGCTCGTCAAAGCTGCGTGTGTCGGCACTGGGCTATAGGGCCGTCGAGGTCCCAGTCAGGGCGGGGCAGGGGAGCATTGTCATCGTGGAACTGGTCCCAGAGGCCGTAGACCTCGACGAGGTGGTGGTGCATCGCAAAAAAGAAAAGTACAGTAAGAAGGACAATCCAGCCGTAGAGTTCGTGAAACGGCTGCGAGCCCATCGCGCCGACAATGCGCCCTTGCGGCGCCATAACTATCACTGGTTCAAGCAGTATGAGCGTGTTGTCTATGGCATGAACGACGTGAGTGAAACCGACAATAACCTGTTAATCAAAAAATTTCCTTTTCTCAACGACTTTGCCGACACCAGTGAGGTGACAGGCCGGCGCGTGCTGCCGGTTTCGGTGCGGGAGAAAGTGTCGTGGCAGTATTATTCCAGAGCCGGCGGCAAGCACCGTGAAAGGGTGGTGGGACTTTCAAATGAGGGTATCGATGAGCACTTCGACCAGGCCAGTGTGAAGCGTTTCCTCGATGAAGTGTTCCGCGAGGTTGACATTTTTCAAAACGACGTTACCATTCTCTCCAATCGGTTTGTGAGTCCGTTGTCGGCCATCGGCCCCGATTTCTATAAGTATTACTTGAGCGACACGGTGAGCGTTGATGGAGAACTATGTGCTGAACTGAGTTTTGCGCCGTTCACTCCCGAGACGTTTGGATTCATCGGCCGAATCTATGTGCCGCTTGCCGACACCACAGCCTTTGTCAAGCGGGTAACGATGAATGTGCCACAACGAATCAATCTAAACTATGTGGAGCGTGTGAGCATCAGGCAGGATTATGACCGCGCCCCCGATGGAACACGGTTGCTGATGCGCGACAATATGGAGGTGGAGTTTCGAGTTGTGAAAGGCAGCACAGGGCTGTTTGCCCGGCGACTCACTTCATGCTCCGAGCATCACCTGCAGGCGCCCGATGACCTTTCCATGTTCGACCATAGTTTCGAGCAAGAAGTGGAGCCCGAAGCATATAGCCGGCCACCTGAGTTCTGGGTGGATCAGCGGTCGGAGAGCGTCGGCAGTGACGGCCATTCTGTCAAGAACATGCTCACTCGCCTGCGGCAGTCGCGCGCTTACTATTGGGGCGAGAAGGCAGTGGTGGCACTTGCTACAGGATATGTTGGCACGTCGGCCAAGAGCAAATGGGATTTCGGCCCGTTGAACACCACCATCAGCGGCAATGCACTGGAAGGGGTGAGATTGCGCTTGGGCGGGATGACCACTGTGAATTTGAACCGCCATTTGTTTGCACGGGGCTATGTGGCCTATGGCACCCGCGACGGGCGAGTGAAATATATGGGCCAACTGGAATATTCCTTCACTGCAAAGCAGCATCTGGCCATGGAATTTCCCATTCATTCGCTTCGGCTGATGCATCGCTATGATGTGGAGCGCCTGGGACAGAATTACCTCCACACCAATGCCGACAACGTGTTTCTTGCGCTCAAGCGCAGGCGCGACAATTTACTGGCCTATCGACGCGACACTGAACTGGAGTATCTGCGGGAATCGCCCTCGCATTTCTCCTTTTCATTTGCCTTCACTCACCTGGTGCATGAGTCGTCGAGGTTCATCGCATTTGAAAGTGCTGATGCAGGCAGCTGTCGCCGCTACACTGAGGCCGGCTTTAGGGTAACACTGCGCTATGCGCCCGGTGAGAAATTTTTCCAGACCCGTACTCGCCGCATTCCCATCAATAGTGACGCACCCGTTGTCACGCTCAGCCACACCTATATGCCCCGCGGATTCTTGGGAAGCATGTTCACTGTCAATAAAACAGAGGTTCGAGCGCAGAAGCGTTTTTGGTTCTCGGCATTCGGTTATGCCGATGTGCTGCTCAACGGAGCCAAAATCTGGAGCCGTGTGGCTTACCCCGACCTGCTCCTGCCCAATGCCAACTTGTCGTACACGATTCAAAATGAATCTTATGCTCTGATGAACGCCATGGAATTCGCTACCGACCAATACCTTGCGTGGGACCTTACATACTGGGGCAATGGCGTACTGATGAATCGGTTGCCACTCATCAAGCGGCTCAAGCTGCGCGAAGTGCTCACATTCCGAGGCATTTGGGGCGGTCTGTCTGACAAAAACAATCCAGCCATGAATCCCGACCTGTTCGCTTTCCCAGCCGGTACAGGATGTACACCACTGGGCAGCACCCCTTATATGGAAGCCAGCGTGGGGCTCGATAACATCTTCACATTCCTGCGGGTCGACTATGTGTGGCGACTTACCTACCGCAACCGCCCCGGCATAGATCGAGGCGGAGTGCGCATCAGGCTTCATTTCAATTTTTAATTGACGCGGCACCTCGGAAATGGCCAAATAAATTTGTTAAAATTAGGCTGTGTTGAGGCATAAAAAATGAAAAAACTACGTTTTCCATTTTGTTCTGCGCTCAACTTGCACAATGTTGAGAGTTAAAACTCTCCAAATTAGGCGGCACCTCGGAAATGGCCAAATAAATTTGGCATTTCACTCGGTTTGCACTAATTTTGCAGAAAAATAGACGATTATGGGATTTTTTAAGAATATCTTTTCAAAAGAGAAAAAAGAAACGCTCGACAAGGGCCTTGAGAAGACCAAACAGGGCGTGTTCGCCAAAATCACCCGGGCCATTGCTGGAAAAAGCACCATCGACGACGATGTGCTCGACAACCTTGAGGAGGTGTTCATCACCAGTGATGTGGGTGTAGACACCACACTTAAGATTCTGGACCGCATCCAGGCGCGTGTGGCCCGTGACAAATATGTGGGGACCGACGAACTGAACAACTTGCTATGCGATGAGATAACGCAGTTGCTCGCCGACAACAACAATGCCGAACGGGCCGACTTCACGGTTCCCGATGACCAAAAACCTTATGTCATTATGGTGGTGGGCGTGAATGGTGTTGGAAAAACAACCACTATCGGCAAATTGGCTTATCACTTCCAGCAGGCCGGCAACAAGGTGGTGCTGGGTGCTGCCGACACCTATCGTGCCGCGGCCGATGAGCAACTGGAGATTTGGGGGCAGCGCGTGGGAGTGCCGGTCATAAAGCACAAGATGGGCACCGACCCCGCCAGTGTGGCCTACGACACCGTGGCCAGCGCCAAGGCACAGGGTGCCGATGTGGTGATTATTGACACTGCCGGCCGCCTGCACAACAATGTGGGATTGATGCGCCAGCTCACTAAAATCAAAGACGTGATGCGCAAGGTGCTTCCCGACGCTCCGCATGAGGTGCTGCTGGTGCTCGATGGCTCCACAGGCCAGAATGCTTTTGAGCAGGCAAAGCAGTTTGTTGCCGCTACCGAGGTCAATGCCCTGGCCGTGACAAAACTCGACGGCACAGCCAAGGGTGGGGTGGTGATTGGTATCAGTGACCAGTTCCAGATTCCCGTGAAATACATCGGGCTGGGTGAAGGTATTAACGACCTGCAAATCTTCCGCAAGGAAGAGTTTGTGAAATCTCTCTTCGGGAAGTGATACCGGGTAAAATTGATGTCATTTCACTGGGGTGCTCTAAGAATCTGGTTGATTCTGAGCATCTGCTGCGACAGCTGCAGGCGGCGGGTTACCGCGTGAGCCATAATCCCAAGCGCATCACCGCCGAGACAGTGGTGGTGAATACTTGTGGTTTTATCCGTGATGCCCAAGAAGAATCCATCAATACCATTTTACAATTGGGGCAAGCCAAGCGCCGGGGACGAATACGGCGGCTTTTTGTCATGGGATGCCTGGCCGAGCGGTTTATGGCCGATTTGGTTGAGGAACTGCCCGAAGTGGATCATTTTTATGGTAAATTCAACTGGCCGCAACTGCTGGCCGACATGGGACATGCCTATCGGGCCGACCTGGCCAGTGAGCGCTGCCTGACCACTCCGTCACATTACGCCTATCTGAAAATCTCGGAGGGCTGCAACCGTTTTTGTGCATTCTGCGCCATTCCGCTCATTACCGGCCGTCACCATTCGGTTCCCATCGATGAGTTGCTGAACGAGGTGCGCCACCTGGTTGATAAAGGCGTAAAAGAAGTGAATGTGATTGCACAAGACCTTTCATCCTACGGCCTGGACTTGACGGGCCGGATGATGTTGCCTGAACTGGTTGACCGCATGGCCGACATCGCCGGTGTGGAGTGGATTCGGCTGCACTATGCCTACCCCGCCCAGTTCCCTTATGAGTTGTTGCCTGTCATGGCAAGTCGTAAGAACGTGTGCAACTATCTTGACATAGCGCTGCAGCACATCAGCGACCCCGTGCTCACAAAGATGCGCCGGCACATCGACCGCGAGCAGACCCAAATACTCATCGACCGTCTGCGCTCGGAAGTGCCTGACATTCATCTGCGCACCACACTCATGGTGGGATTCCCCGGAGAGGGCGAGCGTGAATTTGAGGAGTTGATGAAGTGGGTGAAGGATGTACGTTTTGAGCGGATGGGAGCGTTTGCCTATAGTCAAGAAGAAGGCACCTATGCCGCAAAGCATTATCGCGATGAGGTGCCCGAGGATGTGAAGCAAGAACGACTGCAGGCACTCATGGATTTGCAGGAAGGCATTTCTCAAGAGATTCAAGAAAACAAGGTGGGACAGACCTTGCGCGTGATTGTGGACCGCGAGGAGCCACAGTATTATATAGGGCGCACTCAGTGGGATTCGCCCGAAGTCGACCCCGAGGTTCTCATCGAAAAGACCCGGAAACTGGTGGTGGGCGATTTCACCGATGTGACCGTCACTCAGGCTCTGCCTTTTGAGTTGATGGCGACTCCGGCCGGGCGTCATTAGCCTGCTGCTCACTCTTGTCGTAGGTGGTGTAACGCGCCTCCTCGTTTTCGCGGCGAATGCGGTCGCGCCTGCGCAGCACAAGCCAAAGCAGCAAGATGATGAGCAAGCTGCCCGCCAGCACACCGAAATAGAACAAATATTCACCGGCACGCAAATGCGGCAGCCCCAGATAGGCCATCACGGCAAGGTAAAGTAACAATCCCAAAGGGAGCAAGGTGGAACGCTTCATAAGAAATCAGAACTTTAATCTTGTTTTTCTTCGATAACTTCATGGTAATAAGGCGATTGCTCGGCAATAAACTCACCGCTGGTGAGCTTCTTGTAGATGTCGATGCAAGCCCATGCATCGAGTGCGGCATAGCGCTGCTGTGATGCGGTGAGTTCGGGTGCCTCCCAATTGGTGAGGCGTTGTGACTTGGAAATCTTTTTCCCGAAAAGGATGGCATAAATCTTCTGCAGGCTCATTTCGGCAATCTGATGCTCGGCAGCCAATGTCTGCAATTCGACAAAGCCCCCCGGCGTTACCGGCTCTATGCGGCTGAGCGTGCGGAAATCGTCATGAATCGACAAGCCTACTTTCAGGCAATGGTCGTCCTCCAAGAAGTCGCGAAGCCGGTTGGGAAGCCCTATCTTGTTAGTCCTGAACAAAAAACACTCGCTTTCAGTAGCCAGCTGGACGAGTGCTGTCTTGTGAAACTCACCTTTTTTGAACGAGGGCCGCGTCTCGGTGTCGAAACCCACCAATGGTGCACGGCGCAGTGCGGCCACTGCTGCATTGATACCCGCCATAGAATCGATCAGATAGATAGCTCTGTCGAAATTTGCCACGGGCATCTTATTCACTTTATCCTTTTCAATTGTTATTTGAAACATGAGCGTTATCAATTTCCACTACAAAATTACATAATTTCGCTCTCAGGCACACAATTTAGGTGCAATTTTGTGAGAAAAGATGTAACTTTGTGGTGATAAACTTAAACTTGTCCCTACGATGAAGATTGGAGTGATTGTAGCACTAAGCAAGGAGCTGGACCTGTTGCTTCCGCTTCTTGAGAACCACGATGTGGTGGAAGCCGATGATTATGTGTTTCACTGCGGCACGATGGGTCGTCACACGATAGTGGCGATGCAGTGCGGCATCGGCAAGGTGAACGCCGCTGTAGGCACAGCGTCGATGCTCGGCCATTTCAAGCCCGACGCAGTGGTGAACACCGGTGTGGCCGGCGCGGCCGATGCACAGGTGAATGTGATGGACGTGGTGGCTGGCGAGCGGGTAGCCTATCACGATGTGTGGTGCGGCCCCGGTACCCGGTGGGGAGTTGTGCAAGGGCTTCCGCAGTACTATGAAGGCGCGAGCTTGCTACTCGGAGCATTGCCCCAAGTGGACACGCTGCATCGGGGCTTGATTGCTTCGGGCGACCAGTTTGTCGACTCGGCCGAAAAACTGCAAGCCATCAAAACCCTTTACCCCGATACTTTGGCAGTCGACATGGAGTCGGCTTCTATAGCGCAAGTGTGCCATCTGCTCCATGTTCCCATGCTCAGCCTGCGGGTGATGAGCGATTCACCGGCCGCAGGTCACAACAATGCTCAGCAATACGAGGATTTCTGGGAAACTGCACCGCGGCAAACCTTCGGGATGCTTCACTCGCTGCTGTTGAACTTGAAATAATCGCCTCCCTGACAAAGGGTTGAGACTGGTCAGGCGGGGTTGAAGCGCGATGGCTGCTTGCCGGTCGGGTAGGGGGAGAATGCCGGGCCGTAGGATGTGCGTTGAGGCATAAAAAATGAAAAACAGGTTTTTTCATTTTGTTCTGCGCTCAACTTGCACCATGTTGAGGGTTTCACCCTCGAAATTAGGCGGCGCTTCGGAAATGCCTAAATAAATTTGGCATTTCACTCAACTTGCACTAATGTTGCCTTAAAAAAGCGAAATTTTGGATAAATCAGGCTGCACCTCGGAAATGCTCTAATAAATTTGGCATTTCACTCGGTTTGCACTAATTTTGGATAAATTTGGCTGCGCCGAGGCATAAAAAATGAAAAAATAGAGTTTTTCATTTTGTTCTGCTCTCAACTTGCACTAATTTTGCACTCCGAATTGGCGAAACAATGGATTTGATAAAGAATATAATCTTGGTAATCATCTCTCCGCGAGTGGGGTGGGAGGAAATCAATCAGGCAACGATTCCCACAGGGCGCGTGCTGGGCAGTGCATTCTATCCACTGCTGGCCTTGCTGGCTGTGAGTTCTTTCGTCCCAGGACTTTATGACTCCACACTCACATTGAGTGCCCTGCTGATGAATGCCATCACCCTTTTTGCGGCTTATTTCTTCACCTATTTTATAAGTAGCTACCTACTGGGGGGCTTCTATCCCGAGCTGGTAAAAACCAAGGGGGCACAGGAACGCCTCGATGACTATATATTGTATAATTTGATTCTGCTGGTTTTGCTGCGCATCATTCATAATGTGCTGCCGGGCGACTTCACCCCGGTGCTGTTTTTGATGCTCTACATGCCGTGGATGGCTTATCGCGGGGTTGCAAACCTGGGCATAAAAGAGGAAAAGTCGGCTAAATTTGTTGTAATCGCCTCTTGCCTGCTACTGCTTACGCCATTTGCTATAGAACTATTGTTGGGATTGATTATCAAGTAAATGAAGAAATGGCTACAAACAATATCAATATAAAAAACAGGCGGGCGACATTCGATTACGAGATTGTGGAAACCTTCACAGCTGGAATTGTGCTGACAGGGACCGAAATCAAGTCGCTGCGTCAAGGGCGCGCTGGGCTCACCGATACCTATTGCCTTAGGGAAAACGGGGAACTGTGGGTGAAAAATATGTACATTGCCGAGTATTCCATGGGCTCTTACAACAATCATTCCACCCACCGCGACCGTAAACTGCTGCTCACCAAGAAGGAAATAGGGCGCATAGGAAAGGCCAGCGAGCAGCCCGGATATTCGGTGGTGCCACTGCGGGTGTTTATCAATGAGCGGGGGCTGGCTAAAATGGTGATAGCCATAGCACGGGGCAAGAAGATGTTCGACAAGCGTCAATCCATTAAGGAGCGAGAGGATAAACGTGCCATGGACAGAATGTTTAAGCGTTAAAAAACAGCGACAAAGGCCATCTGCACTGAACGCGAAGCGGGATCAAAAGCCGGAAGGGCGGCCATAGATGGTGAACTGCTTTTTCTGGAATCGAGACGAAAGAGCCGGCGCTCGCACGGCACAAGCCAATAACCGGCGCGGGCACACAGAATTCCAATACCGGCGCCCATCAGCAAGTCGTTGAACCAGTGGCGATTATTGTGCAGACGAAGCACACCTACCGTAATGGATGCGGCGTAAGCCGCTAATCCATAGGCGTTTCCGTACTCTATGCGCGTTAATTCAGCACCCGTGAAAGACAATGCCACATGTCCCGAAGGAAAAGCGTGGCTCGACGATCCGTCAGGGCGTTCTTCCTTAACACAATATTTAAGTCCATAGGAAACTGCCAACATTGCAGCGTGTGCAGTAACCGATGCCATCAGCCGCTCGGTAAATGGATGGCGGGCTTTGACTCCGGGAATGAAGCCCAATGTCAAATGGGCGAGCGACGGGACAAACCGCAAATAATCGTCGGCCGACGTGTGGTGGCGGTCATTTCCTTTAAACCAACCATTGATGTCATTGCTGAAAGTGATATTGTGGTTGATAGTACCCAGGGTTCCTAATGCCATCAACGAAGCAGGCAAAATGAGTTGCTTCACTTGGAACTGATAATCGGAATGTTCAGCGACGGCAAGCGAATCAATGGCTGCAGATTCATTCTGTGCAAAACCACGCGGCACCGACAATACTAATAATATAATGAGGATTAAAAGTCGCATTATTTGGGGATATTCTTATGATGTTTACAAAAATACAATAAATATTGCATTCTCGCAAGGTTAAAAGTGCGTAAAAGAAAATCATAATTGATATTATGTAAAATAAATACCGGATAATTTGAATTCGAGCCTCCCACTTTGTTGCTCCCCCGCTTTAAGCGAAGGAAAATGATGGTTAAGAATAAAATAATGTGTATCTTTGCAATGATGAAAGAAAAGAATAATTTAGAATACGGTGTTTTATTTGACCTTGACGGAGTTCTGCTCGACACCGAAGACATATACACTCAATTCTGGGAAGAGATTGACCACCGTTATCCTACCGGCATAGTTGACTTTGCGCGAGTTATCAAAGGCTCTAACCTCCACGAGATTCTCCACAAGAGTTTTCATGACGTGACAACAAGGCTCCAGGTCACCGAATTGCTTGAAGAGTTTCAGCGAGGGATGCGTTATAATTTCTTTGATGGAGCGATTGAATTTGTACAAACTCTTTATGAACAAGGCATTCCGGCAGTAATTGTCACCAGCAGTGATGACCGGAAAATGAATGTTGTCTACGCTCAACATCCTCATTTTAAAGCACTCTTTTCTGCAATCATCACGGGCGACATGGTGAGCAAGGCCAAACCCGACCCCGAGTGTTTCCTGTTGGGAGCCAAGAAGATAGGACGTAATATCGAGAATTGTTTTGTTTTTGAGGATTCAATCAACGGCTTACGGGCAGCCCAAGCTTCGGGCGCAACGGTGATAGGTTTGTCCACCACCAACACTGCAGAACAAATCGCACCTTATTCCGACGTTGTCATTGGCGGTTTCAGAGGTTTTACAGTGGCTCAAATGTTGTCGACACAACGCATTGATTAACATGAGAATAACGCTTTTGGTTGTGGGAAAAACCTCGACAAGTTACCTGAAGGCAGGGATTGAGGAATACGTTCGGCGACTGGCGCACTATGTCACATTCGACATTCAGTATCTCGGTGATTTCAAGAATGCCAAGAACGCCTCCGAGAACCAGCAAAAAACGGCCGAGGGGCGAACGATTCTTTCTTCGATCAACACTACCGACCATGTAATACTGCTTGACGAGAAAGGACAGGAGATGACATCGGTGGCTTGGTCGCAATACCTGCAGCGCAAAATGTCGAGCGGCATTCGCCGGCTGGTTTTTGTGGTGGGTGGCCCCTATGGCTTTTCCGAAGAGGTTTATTCTCGTGCCAACGGCAAGGTGTCGCTGAGCCTGATGACTTTCTCGCACGAGATGGTGCGGCTAATATTTGTGGAGCAGCTGTATAGGGCATTCACCATTCTTAACCACGAACCCTATCACCATCAGTAGAGTCGTGGCCCTCCACCCCATTGCCCCACTCCATCCTGATTTTCAGAATTCAAGCACGGATAATAAGATTTTTTTAAAATTTCCGTGAATTTTGTTGGCGTTTATCAGATTTGTGCTTAATTTTGCAAAGAAATAATTGTTGGCATGAGTGAGTTCTTTGCATACAAGTATTATTTTTACTTTTATTTCTTGCAGAAATAAAGGCGGAAAGACTGTTGTGCAAAAACGAGCGCATCCACACATATGATGACAAGTCCCCGCCGCAGCAAAGCAGTGGGGTTTATTTTTGATAATATGGAGAAAATCAAAGTCGCCATCCAAGGTGTAGCGGGCTGTTTTCACGATGCGGCAGCCCGGGAGTATTTCTCGGGCCGAAGCATCAGCACGGTGCCATGCGATTCTTTTCCTGAGTTGTTCGAGGTGATGCACCGCGACACCTCAATGCTGGGAGTCCTTGCCATTGAGAACACCATTGCCGGCAGCCTGCTGCAAAATCACGAACTGCTCAGGCAAAGCAATCTTACCGTGATAGGTGAATACAAAAAGTACATTTCCCACTCGCTGGCAGCCCTGCCAGGACAGACAATTTCCGACATTGTGGAGGTGAACTCCCACCCTATCGCGCTGCGGCAGTGCGAGCAATACTTGCAACGCCATCCCGCTATGAAAATCGTGGAAGCGAGCGACACGGCAGGCAGCGCCAAGACCATCGCCGAGAAGCACCTGATGGGCCATGCCGCAGTGTGCGGACGATATGCCGCCGAGCTCTATGGCCTCTGTGTGCTTGATGATGACATCCAAACAAACAAGCGCAACTTCACTCGATTTCTAATTCTTGCCCACCCCGCCCTCGCCGACAATATGATGCGTGGCAGTCGTCCCGACAAGGCTTCCCTTGCCTTTACACTGCCACACACCCAGGGCAGCTTATCGGCCGTGCTCACCATCTTTTCATTCTATGGAATGAACTTGACAAAGATTCAGTCACTGCCCATCATCGGCCGCGAATGGGAATATCGCTTTTACATAGATTTGACATATGCCGACCACACCCGCTACCGCCAGTCGATAGCAGCCGTGAGGCCGCTTCTCAATGATTTTAAAATACTGGGAGAATATGAGGATTTTAAAGAATGAAATAGAGCCAGCTCGCAGAGTGGGCACAGTCAAAGAGTATTATTTCTCCACCAAGCTCAAGGAGATTGCGCGACTCAATGCCGCAGGCCGCGACATCATATCGCTTGGCGTAGGCGGCCCCGACTTGCCGCCGGCAGCCGATGTGATTGACACGCTGTGCCAGGAGGCGCGCAACGACTCGGCTCACGGCTATCAACCCTATGTGGGCTTGCCTGAACTTCGCAAGGCCTATGCTGGCTGGTACAAGGGGCACTTCGGCGTAGACCTCGACCCCGGCACCGAAATCCAACCCCTCATCGGCTCCAAGGAGGGTATCCTACATATTACGCTGGCCTTTGTCAATCCCGGCGACGGAGTGCTGGTCCCCAATCCCGGCTATCCCACCTACACCTCGGTAAGCCGCCTGGCCGAGGCCAAAGTCCATTATTATAATCTTACCGAAGAAAACGGATGGGAGCCCGATTTCGATGAATTGGAACACATGCCGCTCGACGGGGTGAAACTCATGTGGGTGAATTATCCGCACATGCCTACCGGAAAGGTGGCGACCAGGGCGCTGTTCGAGCGGTTGGTTGACTTCGGCCGCCGCCACGGAATTGTTGTAGTCAACGACAACCCCTACAGCTTCATCCTGCATGAGCAGCAGCTGAGCATCTTGGCTGTGAATGGAGCGCGTGACATCGCCATCGAGATGAACTCGATGAGCAAATCGCACAACATGGCGGGATGGCGCATGGGAATGGTAGCTTCCAATGCGCAATTCATCAACTGGATTTTGAAAGTGAAATCCAACATCGATTCCGGCCAGTTCCGGCCCATGATGCTTGCTGCCGTCAAGGCATTACAATGCGGCGACGACTGGTATGAAAGCATCAACCGGGTGTATCGTCGCCGTCGCATGATTGCCGAGCAAATCATGACAGCCATGGGATGTGTTTTCGACCCGGCTCAGCGTGGCTTGTTCCTGTGGGGCAAAATTGCGAGCCACGAGCCCGATGCAGCGACGGTGGCCGACCGTGTGCTCGACCGTGCGCGCGTTTTTGTGGTGCCAGGCTTTATTTTCGGTACCAACGGAGAGCGTTATATTCGCCTCTCGTTATGTGCCACCGAAGAAAAACTTGCCCAGGCTTTAAAAAGAATTAAGGACATGAACAACGAATAAATGATGATAAAAGTCATGAACGATAAAAAACAAACTCAATATGTGATTGAGCCCCTTCGGCTTGACGGCATCGACAATGAGCGGCCCATCATCATCTCGGGCCCGTGCAGTGCCGAGAGCGAGGCGCAAATGCTTGCCACGGCCCATGGAGTGGCCAAGGCCGGCGTGAAAATCTTCAGGGCAGGCATCTGGAAACCGCGTACCCGGCCCGGTGGTTTCGAGGGCGTGGGTGCTCCAGGGCTGGCATGGCTGCAAAAAGTGAAACAAGAAACCGGTATGCTGGTGACCACCGAGGTGGCCAACCGCGTGCATGTGCAGGCCGCACTGGAAGCCGGCATCGATTTGCTGTGGGTGGGGGCTCGCACCAGCGCTAACCCCTTTGCCGTGCAGGAAATAGCCGATGCCTTGCGGTCGACCCCCGATGTGCCAGTGCTTGTGAAGAACCCTGTGAATCCCGATTTGGAACTATGGATTGGCGCATTGCAACGGCTCTACAATGCCGGCATCCATCGCTTGGGGGCCATCCATCGTGGTTTCAGTGCCTACGGCCAGCACCTCTACCGTAACGACCCGCAGTGGCACATACCCATTGAGCTGCACCGGCGGCTTCATGGCCTCACCATCTTGTGCGACCCGTCGCATATGGGTGGCAAGCGTGAACTGATTGCCCCTCTGTCCCAGCAGGCTCTTGACATGGGCTTTGACGGCCTGATGATAGAGAGTCATTGCGACCCCGATGGAGCACTGAGCGATAAAAACCAGCAAATCACGCCCGAATCGTTATCGGTGATTCTGACTTCGCTCGTCAAACGCGATACGCACCAGTCGACTGAAAGCCTTTCTTTATTGCGGCGGCGCATCGACCGCTGCGACACCGAACTGCTTGAATTGCTCAACCGGCGCATGCGAGTGTGCCGTGAGATTGGCTTGTTCAAAAAAGAACACAACATGCAGGTGGTGCAGGCACAGCGCTACGATGACATCATGCGTGAACGTTGTGACCAGGCCCGGGAACTCGGCATGAGCCCCGATTTCATGGGTGTAGTGATGCAGGCCATTCATGAGGAGTCGGTCAGGCAGCAAATTGAGGTGTTCAGTGTGAGCGAGTTAAAGTAATTATTCAGGTCTTATAGTTTAAATATCACAAAATGAAAATATTGATTATGGGAGCCGGTAAGATGGGGACATTTTTTAGCGACGTTCTCAGTGCCGACCATGAAGTTGCCATCTACGATGTTGACCACGAGCGTCTTCGTTTTACATTCAACGTTTTACGGTTTACATCGCTCGAAGAGGTCGAGCAGTTCGAGCCCCAGTTGCTCATCAATGCTGTGACGGTGAAATACACCCTCGATGCCTTCCGTTCGGTTCTCCCCTATCTTCCTGCTTCATGCATTATCAGCGATATCGCCTCGGTGAAGAATGGCTTGCCCGAGTATTATAGAACTTGCGGACACGCTTTTGTGAGCACCCATCCCATGTTTGGCCCCACATTTGCCTCGTTGAGCAACCTGAGCAGTGAAAATGCCATCATCATCAGCGAAAGTGACCATCTGGGCAAAGTTTTTTTCCGCGATTTATACACACAGTTACACCTCAACATCAGGGAATACACCTTCGAGGAGCACGACGAAACCATTGCCTTTTCATTGTCCATCCCGTTTGCCAGCACGCTGGTCTTTGGCAGTGTGATGAAGCATCAGGATGCCCCGGGAACCACCTTTAAGCGGCACATGGCCATTGCACATGGATTGATGAGTGAAGATGACTATCTTCTGCAAGAAATCTTATTCAACCCGCTCACCATTCACCAGCTCGACAGAATCAAGGAGCGGCTCACCGAACTTCAGAACATTATTGCCCGTCGTGACGGAAATGCCATGAAGGCATTCCTCGATCAGGTACGAGCCAACCTAAAATAGAGACGCTTCAAGTGTTCCAAATGGAAGATAATAGAGTCTGTTTTATCCTATTTGGCGGTTACTGCCATAAATTGTGGGCATTTTTTGCGGTAGATAGTTAGGCAAATCGCTGATTTTTTGCGAAATTTGCAAATTGAAGTAACTATAATCAACCGATAGAGAAGAATAATGGAAATTACAGCCCAGCAATTGGCCTCGATGGTGCAAGGAACCGTTGAGGGTGACAGCTCGATTATCATTAACAATTATGCCAAGATTGAAGAGGCAACTCCCGGATGCCTGACATTTCTTGCCAACCCCAAATACACCCATTTCATCTACACCACCCGAGCATCGGCCGTACTGGTCAGGAAAGATTTTCGGCCCGAAAAGCCGCTCACTACCACCCTTATCCGTGTGGATGACCCGTATGCCACGCTTGCTCATCTGCTCAACTTCATGAACAGCCAGATGGCTCCCGAGTTGCGCGGTGTGGAGCAGCCCAGTCACATCGATGCCACCGTCACGGTGCCCGATGATGCCTATGTGGGTGCATTTGCCTATGTTGGCAAGGGCGTAACCCTGGGCCGGAACGTGAAAATTTATCCCCGCGTCTATGTGGGCGACAATGTGACAGTGGGCGACGACGTGATTCTGTATCCAGGTGTCACCGTTTATCACGGTTGCCGCATCGGCAACCGCTGCATCGTCCAGGCCGGTGCCGTCATAGGCAGCGACGGCTTTGGCTTCGCCCCCAAAGAAGATGGTACTTACGAGAAAATTTCACAAGTTGGAATCGTCATTCTTGAGGATGATGTGGAAATTGGTGCCAACACCACTATCGACCGCGCCACAATGGGCGCTACCGTGGTGCACAAGGGGGTGAAACTCGACAATCTCATCCAGGTGGCCCACAATGTGGAGATTGGTGAGAACACCGTGATGGCGGCCCAGGTGGGCATCGCCGGCTCCACCAAAATCGGCAAGCACAACATGATTGGCGGTCAAGTGGGCTTTGCCGGCCACATCACCGTGGGCGATTATAATGGCATCGGTGCCCAGGCCGGTGTGCCCAACAGCGTGGGCGACCGCCAAAGGCTGCTCGGAGCACCGGCCATCAACGCCTTGGAGTTTGCCCGCCAGAATGTGTACTTCAAGCGACTGCCCGAAATGGCTGCCGACATCAAAAAACTGAAAAAAGCAGTTGAGCAACTGAAATCTAACCAAGGTTAATCCTTCTAAAAAATACCATTTACAAGATAATGAAACAACGTACGTTAAAGCAAGCATTTACGCTCAGTGGAAAGGGCTTGCACACCGGCCTTCACATCGATGCCACCGTAGAACCTGCTCCTGAGAATACGGGTTATGTGTTCTGCCGAGTGGATTTGGAAGGCTGCCCCACCGTGGAGGCTCTCGCCGAACATGTGATTGAGACTCAACGTGGCACGGTCATAGCCGCTAAAACCAATAAAGCTGTGCGCGTGAGCACCATCGAGCATGCATTGGCCGCGCTCTATGCAGCTGGTATCGACAACTGCTACATCAAGGTCAACGCCCCCGAGCTGCCTATACTCGACGGCAGCGCCATCCAGTGGGCCGACAAAATCGACGAGGTGGGCTATGTGGAGCAGGATGCCGACAAGGAGTACTACGTCGTGAAGCAACGCATCAAGGTCACCGACCCTGCCACGGGTTCGTCGTTGATTGTGCTGCCCGATGACGAATTCTCGATTGATGTAATGATTGAGTTCAACTCACCGGTGCTGAACAATCAGTTCGCATCGCTCGACGACATCTCCAAATTCAAGTCCGAGATTGCTGCTTGCCGCACGTTTGTGTTTGTGCGTGAGGTGATGCCCCTGGTGCAGGCCAACCTCATCAAGGGCGGCGACCTGGATAATGCCATCGTCATTTACGATGCCCCCATGCAGCAGGAAGAGCTCGACAAGATTGCCGATCTCATGGGAGTGCCGCACAAGAGCGTGGCCGAGCTGGGCTATCTCAACAATAAGCCCCTCGCATTCACCAACGAGCCGGCACGCCACAAGTTGCTCGACGTGATGGGCGACCTGGCCTTGATTGGCCGCCCGCTCAAGGGCCGCATCGTGGCCACACGCCCGGGCCACACGCTCAACACCCAGTTGTCGAAGAAAATACGTCAGGAACTGCGCTATCAAAATGTGCAGGCACCTGTCTACGACCCCAATCGCGAGCCGCTCTACGACGTGAACAAGATTCGCACCATGCTCCCCCACCGCTTCCCCATGCTCATGGTCGACAAGATTTTGGAGATGGGAGAAAACTATGTGGTGGGCGTGAAGAATGTGAGCGGCAACGAGCCGTTCTTCCAGGGGCATTTCCCCGAGGAACCTGTCATGCCCGGTGTGCTCCAAGTCGAGGCCATGGCTCAAGTGGGCGGTCTGTTGGTGCTCAGCAAGGTCGACGAGCCCGAACGTTACTCCACCTATTTCATGAAAATTGACAACGTGAAGTTCCGCCAAAAGGTGGTGCCCGGCGACACCTTGGTGTTCCATCTGTCGCTCATCACTCCCATCCGCCGCGGCATTGCTTCGATGAAGGGCTATGCCTTCGTGGGGGAGCGCGTTGTGAGCGAGGCTGAATTCATGGCACAAATCATCAAAAACAAGTAAACAAACCCCACCCTTATAACCGACACAGTTTTATGAACTTGAATGAACAATATCCCATGACCTGCATCCATCCGGGTGCCCAAATCGGTCAGGACGTGAAGATAGGCCCGTTTGTCACCATCGACGACAACGTAGTGATTGGTGACGGCACCATCATCGACAGCAATGCCACCATTCATTGGGGCGCGCGCATCGGCAAGAACTGCCACATCCATTCGGGAGCTGCTGTGAGCGGCATCCCGCAGGATCTCAAGTTCAAGGGCGAGGAATCACTCGCCATTATCGGCGACGGCACCAGCATCCGCGAGTTTGTCACCGTGCACCGGGGCACCGCTTCCAAGGGTAAGACCGTGATTGGCAGCAACTGCCTCATTATGGCCTATTCGCATGTGGCTCATGATTGTGAGCTGGCCGACCACGTGATTATGTCAAACTCTGTTCAACTGGCCGGCGAGGTAGTCGTGGGCGACTGGGCGGTGATAGGCGGCGGCACGCTCGTTCATCAGTTTACCCACATCGGACAGCACTCCATGCTGCAGGGTGGCTCGCTGGTCAACAAGGATATCCCTCCTTATGTGATGGCCGGTCGACTGCCCATCTCCTATGAGGGCGTCAACTCGGTGGGACTGCATCGCCGTGGCTTCAGCCGCGAGTCAATCAACCACATTCAGGAGATCTATCGCACCCTCTATCTGTCGCAGCTCAACATTACCGACGCATTGGCAAAAATCGAAGACGAAATCCCCGATACCCCCGAGCGCCGCATCATAGTGGACTTCGTGCGCGCCAGCAAGCGAGGCGTCATCCGCCTGGGCATATAATAAAGATTTTCTAAACATAACGAATTAATATAATCCGACATGTGGTTGAAAGAATCGTCTTCAACTTCGTGTCGGATTATTTCATGTTCAAACAACACTTGTTGTGTACCGACTTGCGCAATCAGCAATCAAACATTAACTCTTTAATTTTCCAATGACAAGCCTATGATATGTCATATAAAAATGTTATATTTGCAATCAGAGTATTTATGATAACCAATAAGTTGTAATTATCAAAGGACCATGGCGCAAGTTAAGAATGCACTCATACGGCAGAGGGTCATTGACCGCTGTCTTCGTAGCCCCAAACTTTACTCCGTCAAGGATATGATGGAGAAGTGCAACCTTGCGCTTGAAAAAGTGGGTTACAAGCCGGTAACGTCAAAGGTCACTATCCTCAAAGATCTTGAGGGCATTGAGAACGATTTCCCAGAAGCAGTCATCGTCAAGCGCAAGATTGGGCGATACATCTATTATGAATATGAGGACAAATCATTCTCAATCTACAATATACCGCTCAATGACGATGAAATGGCCCAACTGGCTCAAACCATCTCCATTCTCTCCAAGTTTGAGGGCATGCCCAACTTCGATTGGATTGACGAACTGATTGACCATTTCAAATCAACGCTCAATATTCCATCAACCAGAGAGACCATCGTTGCCTTTGATGAGAACTACGACCTTAAAGGACGCAGCTGGTTTGCCAAACTGTTCAGTGCCATTGCTTCGCAACAAGCACTTGAAATCAAGTACAAACCATTCGGCAAAGAGGTTATAACCTACTTGTTTCACCCTTATTTGCTAAAACAATACAATAACCGCTGGTTCTTGTTCGGTTGTGTTGAGGGCTACTCATCAATCACCAACTTGCCGCTTGACCGCATCGAGGAAATCTCACCTGCCACTATCGCCTACCGCCCAAACACCGAAATAGACTTCCAAGAATATTTTGATGAAATGGTGGGCGTGTCAAGGCGAGGCGACGAAATCTCAAAAGTTCTTATAAAAGTTGCCAATAGCCTTTACCCCTATATCGAGACCAAACCGCTTCACGGCACTCAACGAGTAGTTAGCCGCGACGACGGTTGTACTGTCATACGGATTGACGTGATCATCAACTGTGAGCTGAAGCAGCTTCTTCTTTCCTACGGCAGTGACCTAACTGTCGTGTCGCCCGACCCTCTGAAAGAAGAAATCCAAGCCGATTTGATGAAAAATTTAGAGAAATATCAATCTGTTCACATAGACTGAACGCATAGCATCTACCTTTGCACCGTCAAACAAAAACAATGCAATATGAAAACAAGATTAAGCATAAAAAATTTCAGAGTTTTCGACGAGAATGGTGTAACTTTCGAGTTGAATCCGATTACGATCTTGACTGGTAGCAACAGTTCGGGTAAGAGTTCTGTTGTCAAGGCAATTTGCTTACTCAACAGTTTTCTTAGACAGATAAAGAAAGCAGTTGACAATGGCGAGAAAATTGAACTTGATAAGTACAAACTTGATTTCAATCAATATCCCATCAACTTGTTGGGACGATTCGACAAAGTGATACACGATGGTTCCGAAACGAACTCGGTTACCATTGAATACACAACATATTCGTTAATGTTATCGAAAGATGTTGCTGTACAGTTTGTTTTCTCTGCCGATGGAAACGATGAGTTGAATAATGCTTTCCTCAAGAGCGTATCAATGAGTACTGACGATGGAATCTTCTTTTTTTCGGGCAAAGAAGAAACATTTTGCAATCTCAATATTATTAAGGAAGATTACATATCGTTTCTAATTGGCCAGTTTTTCACTCACGCATGTATCCGCAATGAATTTGACAACGAAATTGGTGCATTGACAGATGAGCAATACATTTTAGAAAGTAAGCAGGCTAAAGAATATCTTCGTTCACTAGACAGTAAGCGTCGTATTGATATATTTAAATATGTAAGAACAGCCAAATGTGAGAAAACTTTCGTTCATGATGTTGCGGAGTGCCAAGTTTTGCAACAGATTAGTCATAGTGAATCTATATTTAATATCCCATTGCTTGGGTATCTGTTGGAATACAAAAAAAATGAAGTGGTTAATTATATTTTTGATGTACTTGTACCTGAAGACAGCCAATCTTTATATTATGCTTCGAAAAAAGTTCTCGATGCTTTTATGCAGTCCGACTTCTCAACTTTTGACAAGTTCTTTTCTGCCTTTGAACTGAACCATTTCGAACATACTGTTTGTTCGAGTGGCTCATTCCCCGTGCCACACATGCTTTCTGCTCGAGAATTATCGTTCAAACAGGACTACATCACATCAAGTCCACATAACATGCAAGTAGTCTGGTCTTTTGGTGAGGACGGAAAACTCATTGAAAAAGGTGAATCTGAAAAACAAGCAGATATAGAGAAATGGGAAAACCGTGCCATCTCTTTCGAGATGCTTTATGAGGTTGTTATGGAGTGGAATCATCGTTTTGAAGAAAAACACAACGATTCTCATAACATCATGATACATCCATCTGACAAAGAGTATGCGATTAAACCATACAACTACACTGAATCATCTATACTGGCCCCCAATGGCAGCGTCAACCACTTAGCGTACGAACTGCTAACTATGTTTGCCGAAGCTGTTGCTCTCGAAGTGGCTACTCCCGAATGGGCTGGAAATATGTGCTATGTCAGTTCGACTCGAGCCAACGTAAATCGTCTCTATAACCTTGATAATAAGGATGATTTTACACAACTTCTCCAGAATTATTTTGATAAGAAACGTCTTTACCGTGAATATAAGAACGGCAATAGTTTTATTGGCAAGCGAGAATATGAGGAAGACGATTTCATGAACCGCTGGATTGAGAAGTTCGAAGTCGGCAAAGCCATTTCTCTCCATATTGACAATGAGGGCCTTGGCGTGCAAATCCGCTTGCATAATAAAAAAGGCGATACCGGTCGACTTCTAGCCGATGAGGGGTATGGCATTACGCAGTTGGTGTCCATTCTGCTTCAAATAGAAACCGCTATACTCGCTGCTCAGGGAGAAAAAGTAAATTATTATGGGAGTATTGCATGGCTTGATAGTTACGACTTCAACAAGTTCCAGTATGAAATATACACAATCGCAGTAGAGGAGCCCGAAATCCACCTTCACCCCAAGTACCAGTCGCTGCTTGCCGATATGTTTGTTGAGGCTTATGAGAAGTATAACATCCACTTTCTCATCGAGACTCACTCGGAATACCTCATTCGCAAAGCACAGGTCTTTGTGGCGCGTAGCAACTACGAAAACGAGGAAGCTATGAGCAAGGAAAACCCATTCAAGGTTTACTATATTCCTCGTGGCGAAAATCCATACGAGATGACATTCTGTGCCGACGGTAGGTTCAAAAATGAGTTTGGTAAAGGCTTCTTCGACGAGGCAACCAATTTGGCATTTGAAATTCTGTAAACGATGAATGCCTACATTGAGATAGAAAGCCTGCGCTCACTTATCAGCCAACGCAACGATGCACGGTATGATGAGTGCCTGCGTATGTTAAAGAGGAACTTGATTCTCAATTTCTCATTTTCCAAATCCGAGGCTTTGGCTGACCCATCCATTCAAAACTGGATGAAAGAACTGACATCCGGCGCAATCGCACCAAAGCCTAAATGGGATAGCGAGTACCCTGACCCAAGCGACGAATTAACACTTGACAATATAACTATTGACAAGTTGTGCGCCGTTTATCTGCTTGACGATGAGGAACCACAACGTTTGGCAAGCGCAATGTTGGTAGGATATTGCGGACACGAGTTAGAAACATTATCACAGCTTTTCGTCCTTCCAGAAACACAAGAATATAGTTGTAGGCTCAATGCCACAAAGATTAACAGTTGGAAAAACATAAGCTCTTACTCTGCTCCATGCACTGACATTCTCATTTCAGACAGATATATTTTGTCTAATAAATCGCTTCTTGGCCGCAACCTCTATCAAATCATTAACGCTGTTGTAAGAAAAACCCACAATTTGCCAATCAACATTGTTTTATTTGTTGAGCGTGATTCCATCGGCCTTGACGTGGATTTGGAAAAAGTAGGTAAAACTATCAAACAAAATGTTGAGGAAATTGTCGGTGAAGAACCAAATGTGACTTTCGTTCTTTGCAAACAACATCGCAACCCACTTTTCCATGACCGTCTGATTCTTACTAATTACAGGGCAATAACTTCGGGCGATACATTCAACTACTTTAATGAAAATGGAAATATAAAAACTGGCGGCTTCGGAATAACCATAGAAAGCCTTGCCGATAGTTGTTGTTATGTGCAAGACACGGTTATTGACACCTATTGCAAGCAACTGAAGAAAGATATTCCTTATGCAATGGTACAGGGCGACAAGAAATCAAATTTTCTCTCTTTTTTCTAAACCGTTCATATAAATTGAACATATAGAATATAATTTTGCAGCGTCAAACGATAACAACACTGATTATATATGAACTCCCATTGCTGTCCACAATTTTTAGTGGACAGCAATGATGCAAATTATATTTTTAAATTTGGATAACAGGATTAGTTATTTCTCCAGGGCTTGGAGCTTGGCGGCATCGCCCAGGTGATAGTAGATGTTGCGCAGGGCGTTGCGCACGTCGTCATTGGCAGGTTCAAGCTTATACGCCTTCTCCAGATAAGGCAATGCTTGCTCGTAGAGCTGCGAGGCTTTCTTGATTCTGGCTTTGCGTGCCATGCGCGGGTTGCGCTCGGGTACCAGGGTGGCCTCATTGTAATAATAACGCCCCACATTGAATAGCCCTTGTGCGTGTTCTGGATCGAGCTCCACGCATCGCATGAAGTAAGGCAAAGCATGCTCCATGCCCTCCTGTTGCTCGACGACGAGCCCCATCAGGTTCTGCAGCCCTGCGTCATGGTCGTTGACGGCAATGGCTTTGACGAGCAGCATCCGCGCGCTGTCGAGCCGGTTTTTATTGATGTGGTCATTGATGAGAATGCGGATATACTGCGGGTCGTCGGTGCCATATTTTTCATAGGCCTCGCGCGCCAAGTCCACAATCGGCTGCTCTTCGCCCAAAGTGCTCAGGCAAATCAGGGCAAAATCGTAGGTCTCCTTAGCATCGTAGCCCAGGGAGCGGGCCGTGGCAAACAGCGTCACAGCATCGGCGGGTGCGCCCTTCTGCCAGGCTGCAATGCCTTGATAGTAGCGCATCTCGCCCAGCAGGCTGTGTGGTACGGCTTGTGCTGCTTCCCCGGGGGTGGTAGCCAGCCGGCAGTAGTAGTCCCATGCCTTATACGCCCCGTCCCAGTCCTTGGCGTTATACAACTCGCTGCCCACATAGCGGAAATCGTTGATGTGTGCATTCAGTCGCGCCCTGATGTCGCGCGAATATTTTGTTTTAATTTTTACTTTGCCGGTTTTCTTGTCGATGCGGGGATTGCCATTTTTGTCGGTTTCAACAATCGTGTCGAGCGACAGTGCCTTGTTCAGCGCATCGTATCCGTCGAGCAGGGCGTAAGCCATTTCCTTGCCGTTCACTTTCATGCCAGCACGACGATTGTCCACACATTTGTCGTATTGCCCCATCAAAATGCGTCCGGCCACAGTCCACGTCTCAGCCTTTTCGGCCGTTTCGGGATGTGTGAGAGCCGGCTGCAATTTTTTGTAGGCATTTTTATATTTGTCCACGGTCATTGTGAGGGCGTCGATGCTTTTCTTCACATCGGCCACCAGTCGGTGCTGAGCTGCGCCGTTCAGGCACATTACTGCGGCAATTATCATGATGGCATACTGCTTCATAGTCTTTCCCTTCTGAATAGTCGCTGCAAAGTTACGGCATTTCGCCCACTTTACCAACTCCTATGCAGCACCATATTGATAACAGCGTGGAGTGGCGGGTGGAGCGGCAGGATGAGCGGGAAGCGAGAAAAACGGTGATTCCATCGGGGAGGGAGGCGCAATCGGCGCACGAAGTGCCCGGCATTTGCACAGGTGGAAATCATTCATTATTTTTGCCACTCCTAAACTCCGGGAAGAATGGAAAAAGAAGCATTGAGAGACTTGAAACAGGCGTTTTTCGCCTATCGAAACGGCATCGTGGCCGATTCGCTCCGACGTAGTGGCACCCCCCACCCTTTCATCATGGGATGTCAACTGACCGACATCGTTGGCATAACGCACAAATACCAACCTGACGCCGAGCTGGCCGATGCACTGTGGGCATGCCGCAATCACCGTGAATGCCGGCTTGCTGCCACCATGCTCCATCCTGCCGGCGCCATGGACTTGGAGAAGGCCCTGTCGTGGTGCGCCGATGTGCAGTGCCGCGAGGAGGCCGACGTGTTGTGCCACCGCCTGCTGCGTCACATTGCCCATGCCGATGTTTTGGTTCAAAATCTCATCGGAAATGGCGGAGGCGAGATGAACCGATACATAGGTTATCGTCTGATGCTCAATCTGCTGCTCGCGGGCAACATGGCACCCACCACAGCCCTCCGCCAGCAGGTGGAGGATGCGATGCCTCTGGCCGACGGCAGCCTTCGGCCGGTGCTCACAAGTTTACTCGAAGAGCTATCCGCCGCACAGCCATCAAGAAGGCAATGACACACCGCTGTCTATCGCCTCGCTCTGCTCAGCACAGCCAAATGAGGCGGCACCTCGGAAATGCTCAAATAAATTTTGATAATAATGGCTTCGGCTCGGCAATTGAAGTAAACTTCATTGCGCTCACCTTGCACATTATTTGGCATTTCACTCGTTGGATAAATTAGGCTGCGTTGAGGCATAAAAAATGAAAAAACAACGTTTTTCATTTTGTTCTGCGCTCAACTTGCACTAATTTTGGATAAATTAGGCTACGTTGAGGCATAAAAAATGAAAAAACACGTTTTTCATTTTGTTCTGCGCTCAACTTGCACTAATTTTGTGGTATGATTGACCGAGCTACCGTTGATCAAATTCTCGACACCGCCGACATCGTTGATGTGGTGAGTGATTTCGTGAGTTTGCGCCGCCGTGGTGCCAACTGGGTAGGTTTGTGCCCATTCCACAACGACCGCAATCCCTCGTTCTATGTGTCGCGCTCCAAAGGCATTTGCAAATGCTTCAGCTGCGGCAAGGGGGGCAGCCCGGTGAATTTCATCATGGAGCACGAGCAGTTGTCGTACTACGAAGCGCTTAAATACCTGGCCAACAAATACCATATTGAAATTCATGAGCGTGAGCTCACCGACGACGAGCGGAGCCAGCAGACCGAGCGTGAGGCGATGCTGATGCTCAACGAGTGGGTGTGTCAGTTCTTTGAGGCACAGCTCCACACTCAGTCGGGCGAGGAGATAGGTGGTGCATATCTGGCCGAGCGAGGCTTTTCCGAAGCCACAATCAAAAAGTTCAGGCTGGGTTACAGCCCCGAGGACCGCACCGCTCTCTACACCGCAGCCGTGCGACAGGGCTTCAACCGTGAGTTGCTGTTCAAATTGGGACTGTGCAAGGACGATGGCCATGGCGGCGGTTACGATTTCTTCCGGGGTCGTGTGATGTTCCCCATTTTCAATGTGGCCGGGAAGGTGATTGCCTTCGGCGGGCGAACATTGAAAAATGACCCGGCCAAGTATTTTAATTCGCCCGATTCATTGGTCTACAGCAAGCGGGAGAGTACCATGTACGGCTTGTTCCAGGCCAAGCGTGAGATTGCCAAGCAAAACAAATGCTACATCGTGGAGGGATATGCCGACGTGATTTCGATGCACCAGGCAGGATTCGAGAATGTGATTGCGTCGTCGGGAACGGCCCTGACCGAGGGGCACATTCATCTCATTCACCGCTTCACACAGAATGTGACCGAAATGTTCGACGGCGACGATGCTGGTGTGCATGCCGCACTCAGGGGCGTGGACATGCTGTTGGCCCAGGGACTGAACATCAAGGTGCTGCTGCTGCCGCCTGAGGATGACCCCGACAGTTTCGCACGCAAGCACAACACAACTGAGATTGAGCAATATATCGAACAAAACGAGGAGGATTTCATCCGTTTCAAGACGCATGTCCTGCTCAACGGAGCCGAGAACGACCCCATCAAGCGTGCGGCCGCTATTGGTGAGGTGGTGAAGTCGATAGCGGTGATTCCCGATGCCATCACCCGTTCGGTTTATGCCAAGGAGTGCAGTGGCCGCTTCGGCATCGAAGAAGAGACACTGCTGCGTGAAATACAGAAACATCTCGACAAGAACCGTGAGGAAAGGTACAAACAGCGTGAACGTGAGCGCCGCCGGAAAGAGGCTGGCCTTCCTGCTGTCGACCCTCAGAATGAACAACAACCCGAGTCGCAGCCCGAGCCGCAGCAGCCCGAGCCGCAACAGCCGGTTGCTCCGGTCAACGGCGAGCCTGTGACGGCCGCCTTTTCCAGTCGACGGTTGCGGCAAGAGCGCAACGTGGTTTATTATATTGTGAAATTCGGGATGTGCTATCTGTGCGAGACCGAATACGACGATGGCGTGAAGCGCCCCACCACGGTGGTGGAGTTTGTGTACAACGAAATGGAAGGGCGCGGGTTGGCCTTTTCTGCACCCACTCACGAGAAGATTTTCCGCAAGGCCATTGACGCACTGGCGGCCTATTATGCCGACTTGGAAACATTTAAGGCCGATGCGCAAGATCAAGCCGACAAACAATGCGAGGCCGAATTGGAGAAAATCGACACCTTGGGACATTCACCCGACAGCCTGCAGAAAGCCGAGGCCGACGTGCGGGCACGCTTGGATGTGGCTGTGATGAAAAAAATCGCCGACTTCAGTACCAACTATCTGGAGAAACGACTCTGTTCCGACCCCGACGACGATGTGCGCACCACTGCTCTGGAAATGGTGGGAGAACGATACCAGTTGAGTAAAATCCACTCTCAATACGGGTCGGTGGTGGGCGAGCGCGACCGGCTCACCACCCTGCTGCCCGAAGCGCTCGACAATTGGGTGAATGCGATTTATGAGGAGCAAATCAAGCAAGTTCAAAAACAGCTGAAGCAGGTGGCTGACCCTGACCAGCAACAACGGCTACTGCAAGAACTGCAAGATCTGTTTGCCCAGCGTAGCCAGATTGCCAAGCTCATCGGCGAAAGGGTGGTAAATCCCAACTGAATTTTATCGGCAACCAAATAACTAATAATCACATCAATAGAGATATGAAAATTAAACATCTAATCAGTATAATACTTCTGATTGCAGTGGCGGCTGTCAACGCTCAGGCACAGCCCGACCTGCCCGTGAAACTGATTAACGGCACACGTTACTATTATTACGAGGTGCAAAATAAAGACAATCTGCAGATGGCGGCCCGCGCCATGGGAGTGAGCACCGACGATGTGGTGCGCTACAACCCGTGGGCCGCTCAAGGGCTTGAGAAAAAGCAGCTGCTCTTTGTGCCTGCGAGCCTTTTCACCGCTTCCGGCAGGCAAACCCAAGCGGCCGCAAAGGTGGAAAACGCATTTTCACACACCGATGCCGGCACCGTGGCCATCACCGGCAGCAAGCCCACCACTTATGTGCTGCAACCGGGCGACAACATTTATACTGTAGCCAAGCGCTTCAATGTGACAGTGGAAGGTTTGCTCAACACCAACCGGCGTCTTGCCCCCGAGCAATATGTGGAGGGACAGACCGTTCACGTCACGCCCAACACGGCACTGCCTTTCTACTGTGAGACTGCCAGCGTCCGTTTTGATTTATATAAGGTTCAAGACGGCGAGTCGTTCTATGCCATAGCCCGCAAACACGGCATCAGCCAAGATGACCTGCAAGCCGCCAATCCCGATGTGAAGAAACCCAAGAAAGGCAAAAATATCGTCGTGCCCCGCACTGTCGTGGAGCAACGACTGGTGGAGATGAACAATGTCTCGGTCGATGACCTGGAACGCTATTACACACCGCGCATCCATCAAATTTATGAGCAACTGCAGGCCGACCGCCGTAACAATGAAATCAACCTTGCCATTGTGCTGCCTTTCCAGCTGCACAAGAGCACCCCACCCCATCAGGCCATGCTCTACACCGATTTTTACAAGGGATTCTTGCTGGCCCTGGACAGCGCTCGCCTTGCCACCGATAAGCAAATCAATCTGCGGGTCTACGACACACAGCATAATCTGAATGTGACCGACAGCATCTTGCTGCTGCCCGAGCTGAAAAACATGGACATCATCATTGCTCCCAGCGAGCCGCAACAGTTGCAGCGCATCAACCGCTTTGGCGGCGACAATGGCGTAAGCATTTTCAATTGCTTCTCAACTAAAAACGAAGACTATAAGACCAATCCCTACGTTTATCAAGTGAATCCGCCCACGCCTGTGATGATACAGCGCGTGATGAGTTGGTTTGACGGCCAGTTTGCCGATTATCAAGTAATTTATCTTGACGACAACGACAACAGCGACACCGATATGTTCAATCTTATCAAGAGCCACATCGAGCAGGGTGGCAAGCTGCCTGCAACCCTCAAGGTGAATGGCGACCTGAGCTTCGACAACCTGTCCAATCTCATGAACCCTGGCAGCAAATATGTCTTCATTCCATCCTCAAGCAGCAAAAACTTGCTCAAGCATGTTGTCAAAGCACTGAAACAGGCCAAGGAGGAACGATTTGACTGCGACATGGTTCTGTTAGGCTATCCCGAATATGTGCTTTACTTGAAGGACTATCAGACCGACCTGCAGGACATCGACACCTATTTGTTCTCACGGTTCTTCAACGCCAAAGGATTCCGAACGCGAGATGTGGAGGCCCTCTACAGCAAGTGGTTCAGCGGCACACCGCTCACTTCGGTGCCCAATATGACACTCTTCGGCTTCGACACAGGGCTTTACCTCATCAAATCGCTGGCCGAAGGCAACATCGATGAATCCACACCGCTGCACCGCGGAGTCCAGAACAGCTTCCGTTTTGAGCGTGATGCCGATGGTGGAGGCATGGTGAACCAGGCTGTGGATGTGGTTCATTTCTCCACCGATCATAAAATCACTACCCTTGTGCAATGAGACGCCTTTGTATCATACTCGCCGCCACCCTGACGATAATTGCCGTGCACGGCCAAACTCACTATGAGGGAAACATTGCCGTGGGCGGAAAGGCAGGTGCGACGTTGTCGCGCGTGAGATTTAATCCCAGTGTGCCGCAAACCATGCTTCCTGGATTCATGGCTGGTGTCGCCTTCCGCTATATGGAAGAAAAACATTTTGGCCTGATTGTGGAGCTTAACATGGAACAACGCGGGTGGAAGGAAACCTTCGAAGGCTACGACTTTCACTATCAGCGCCGGTTCACCTATTTGCAACTGCCGGTGTTGTCGCACATCTACTTTGGTAGCGACCGTTTCCGCGGCTTCTTTAACGCAGGCCCGGAAATAGGTTTCATGATTGGAAAAAACACAAAAGCCAATTTCGACTATACCCGCGTGTGGGAGCTTCAAGATTTTCCCACAGCCAACCGCAGTATCGGCCAGTTCGACCTGCCGGTGGAGCATAAATTCGATTACGGCATCTCGGCTGGCGTAGGCATGGAGCTCATAGCCCGCAACCGCAGCTCATTCCAGCTTGAAGGTAGGTTTTATTATGGCCTGAACGATGTTTTCGGAAATCACAAGTCGGATGTCTTTTCTGCCTCATCGTCCATGTCGATCATGATTACTCTGGGCTATTACTACCGCATAAAATGAAACCATTGACACGTTTGCTCATCGCTGCTGCTTTTGCTGCATGCTTTATCCGGCCGGCCCAAGCGGCTCAGCCCGTAAGATACCTCCGTCCGTCGGACCAAGCCGCACTTGTGACCGATGTGCGTGTACCTGTGGAAAAATACAGCAAAATGGCTCCATCGGTTCTTCGCGGATGGGATTTTATGCTGCGCGCCGACTCGCTGTCGTTTTGGCCGCTCGACTCGGCCATCGTTTCAGAAATAGTTCGTGGTAATGTGCCACAAGCCATGCGTTTTTTTCAAAAAATTGTGATTCGTACTGCCGTCGTCGACTCGGTAGCAGCACTTAAAATTCCCCACACCATCGAGCTGCTGGTGCTGCCGGATTATCTCATGGTGGGCACCGACGATGACTATGTGCGCATGCCCATGAGTCCTGTTGCGGCCGGAGCTATCGCTCAAGCTCTCGACTGCTCCTTGCCCACGGCTTATATGGTGGACCGCATTAACGACGTGGCACAGGGCCGGCTCGACATCTTCGCGTTCAGGCCCCGCGGCAACCGGAATAGCGACCCCATCGTTTATCAAGACCACAATCATGTGCTGGTGCGGATGTTCGAGATGCGGGACTATCGGCTGGGGCAGTTCATCAGCGGGCTCAAGAAGGACATTATCCAGACATGCTGGCGGAAACTGTCGCCACTCTATCCCCACGAGGTGGTCATCTACGGCTGGCATCATCCCGACGGGCACCCCCAGCAGCCCATGTTCCTGCGGCATGCCGATTATTATGCCGACTACAGTCACGGTGTGCGGCTGGTGAGCAACCATGTGGTAGTGGATGGTGAAAAGGTCGACTTGCGCCAACTGCTCAGGCACCCCACCCTGTTCAAGCTCTTGAGCGACGAGCCTTATCCCCTGAGCGATGATTGACAAAAGCCGCCAGGGTCAGGTGTGCAAGATTTTATAAACCAGCTCTCGCAGCAGTTTATATTGCATGGCATCCGACGTGTTGGCCCCGATTCCTTTGCTTTTGGTGTCCATCTCACGCAGAAAGCCAATGATTTGAAAGCATTGGCGATAGTTGTAAAAACGGGAGGCTTCACGCATCTTTTTCACGCGGAAAGGTGATTTGGACGCTTGTGACGTGTCTTGGCACGTCTGCACAAGAAACACACCCGAAAAAAAAGAGAAAAGGGTGCTCACCGTCACTTGTGTGGGATTGTGCTTGGGGTTCTTCTCAAAGTAGTCGATGATTCGATAGGCCTTGGGTGCATTGCGAGCGGCCAGTGCATCCTCCAGTTCGAAATTGTTATAATCTTTGCTGATGCCGATGTTTCGCTCGATCAATTCCGGGGTAATCTGGTGGTCGGGACCTATGAGCAGCTTGAGTTTGTCGAGCTCGGAGAAAAGTCTCGACAAATCACTGCCAATGAATTCGGCCATCATCGATGTGGCCTTGGGGGTGATGGTGCACTGCTCCGATGAGCAGTAATCGGTGATGAGCGACGGCAAATCGCGGTCACGCACCTTGTCGGAATTCATAATCACCCCGTTTCCGGTTTTCTTGATGGCTTCGACACAATCTTTCGACTTGATGGCACCGCCCTTGTTGCAAATAACCAGAATGGTAGTGGGTGCCGGATTCTCGATGTAATAACGCAATTGGTCCAAGTCTTTGCTGTGACCCGGCTGGCTGGCCACATTTTGTGCCTCGCGAAGCACGATGACCTTATAATCCGAGAAAACGGGATATTGCTTGCAGTTGGCAATCAAGTCGGTAATGTTCACCTCGTTGCCATAGTAAATGGCCAGGTTGAAATCCTTTTGGTCTTCGGTGAGGGCGGTATCCACAATTGCTTCGGCCAGCTGGTCGATGTAGTAAGGTTCTTCACCTTGCAGCAAGTATATGGGCTGAAATCTTCGCGCCAACACATCGCTGCGCAGTGTAAAGAAAGATGCTGTGTCGTTTTTTTTTGCCATTCAATGCACGTTTTTGACGAAATATTCGTAATTTCGCCATCGTATTACGCTTACAAAGTTATGAATAAATGAGTGCAGAACAAAATGAGAAGCGAAGTTTTTCATTTTTTTGTGCCCAATGAATGTGACTGCGGTGTTGCTTTTGTGAGCGTGACATCAACGAATCATGCAGCTGAATCTACCACAGTGTGAATTGAAACTGAAGAAACGCGAGTCGGGCGGTTTTGAGGTATACGACCCGTTGCGCAAGCGATATGTGGCACTCACCCCCGAGGAGTGGGTGCGGCAGCATTTTGTGGCTCATCTCATCGCCCGGTGCCACTACCCTGCCGCTTTGATGGGCAATGAGGTTTCACTGATTCAGAACGGTATCAAGCGTCGGTGCGACACACTGGTGGCCGACCGAAACGGTCGCCCACTGGTCATCGTGGAGTACAAGGCCCCCTCTGTGCCCATCACTCAAAAGACCTTCGACCAGATTGTGCGTTACAACATGGTGCTGCGTGCGAGCTACCTCATTGTGAGCAATGGACTCACGCACTACTGCTGCCGTATTGATTACGACAATGATTCCTACGCTTTCTTGCCCGAAATTCCTGATTATCTCTCCATCTCATAACGCCGGTGCCTTAATAAGCCCATCGCTGTTTCAGCCCCCACTCTGCTTGGATTTTATCTTCATCCACACACTGACCCGTCACATTGTAGCGGATTCCCGTTTTTGGCGGTGGGGAATTCAGACTCATCCATCGATGCAAAAATGGCCAGCCGGATAAACTGCGGCTGGCCATTTTCATGCTGAAATGAATAGGTGAATCACTTCACACCCATCAGTTCCAACTTGTAGTTGATGTCATCAAGCACTTGCTTGGCCTTGGTGTTGTTCGGGTCGATGGCCAAAGTTCTTTCCAGGAAAGGCTTGGCCTCATTGTAAATGGGCACAAGCTTGTCTTTGAGCTGGGCGTTGGTAGCCGTGGGGTTGTCCTCGATGATTTGGTTGGCCTGCAGATAGAGGCATCGACCGGCATCGAAGAAACCGTTGGCATAGTTGTTGTCGAGTTGTGTGGCCTTCTTGTAGAAGGGCAAAGCGGCGTCAACTCCACTCTGCAGCTCAGTGACAAATCCCTTGATGTCGAACAATGTGGCATTGTTTTGCTCTCCTGCCAGCGCATTGTCGACAAAGGCATTGGCCGATGCGTAGTCCTGCTTATCGATGAACGACTGCACGTGGTTGGCCAGAGACGAAGTGGTGAATTCCACGATGTTGTTGTCGGTATAACCTAATTTGCGGGCTTTCGAGAAGCTGTCGTAAGCATTCAAGAATTCCTTGAGGTTGTACTGCGAATATCCCTGGAAGAAGCGCACTTGACCCATGATTGAATCGGCCACCATGATGCCTTGCTCCTTGGCAAAAGCCGACGAGGCAATATCGGCGTATTTTCCGAAAGCCGATGCGGCAGTAGCCCAGTTCTCGGTACCCAGCGCATCGTTGCCAATGGTGGCAATGTCGGTGATGTGACCGGTGAGCATAGGAATAATGTCTTTGGAGAACTTGGTCTTGATTTTGGGCTGTCCGTTCTTGTCGAGTTTGAACGACCCGTCTTTATTGGTTTCTTTCACGCTGTCGAGCGGCAAAGCCTTCTGCAGGTAGTCAAAACCCTTGGTAAGCACATTCTCCATCAAGGCGGCGTCTACTTGCTGGCCGAGTGACTTGCTGGCAAACATCTTGTCGTAGATTCCGAAAGCAGCCTTTCCTGCAACGAACCATGCCTGGGCGTCGTTCTTCGTCTCAGGATTGGTGAGTGCGGGCTGGATTTTGTCCAAAGCCGTCTGCAAATCTTCCACCTTGGAGGAAGATGCGAGTTTAGCAACATCCTTCACGAGGCTCATCTGAGCCACGGCGCTCGATGCCATCAATGAAGCACAAGCGGCGAAAAGAATCACTTTTTTCATTTTTTTATTAGTTAAAGTTAATTTGTGTTATTCGATATTCTCGTTATTCTCGTTGTTTTCGTTCATCTGCTCGTCATCGGGCAGTGTGTCCTGCACGGGCTCCTGGGGCAGTTCGGTGAAGGCGTGTGCCACGCTTTCTTCATCGGTCACCTCGGGTTCGGTATCGACCTTGCACACCGATGCTATCTGGTCGTTCTTCTTCTCGAGGTTGATGAGCCGCACTCCCTGGGTGGCTCGTCCCATGACGCGCAGGCCACTCACTTTCAAGCGGATGGTGATACCGCTCTTGTTGATGATGACCAGGTCGTTCATGTCGTTCACATTACGAATAGCAATTAGCTTGCCAGTTTTTGGCGTTATGTTAATGGTTTTAACACCTTTGGCGCCACGATTGGTCACGCGGTAGTCATCGAGTTTGCTGCGCTTGCCCATGCCTTGCTCCGAAACCACCAGCACATCGTCGAGGGTGCCGGCGCGCATGCAAATCATGCCCACCACGGCATCGCTGTCATCGTCCAGAGTCATGCCTCGCACACCGGTAGCTGTGCGGCCCATGGCCCTCACCTTGTTCTCGTTGAAGCGAATGGCGCGGCCGTTGCGGTTGGCGAGAATCACCTCGCTGTCGCCCTCGGTGAGTACGGCACCGATGAGTTGGTCGTCGTCGTTGATGTTGATGGCACGCACGCCATTGGCTCGCGGCCGCGAATACTCGCTGAGGCAAGTGCGCTTCACCACGCCGTTCTTGGTGGCGAACATGATGAAATGCGACTTGTTGTATTCGGGGTCGGTGAGCTTCGTGGCCCTGACAAAGGCAAAGATGCGGTTCTCGGGACCGAGGTTCAGCAGGTTCTGGATGGCACGTCCCTTGCTGTTCTTCGACCCTTCGGGAATTTGGAACACGCGCAGCCAGTAGCAGCGGCCCAATGCGGTGAAGAAGAGCATATAATTATGATTGGTGGCCTCGTACACAAATTCGATGAAGTCTTCATCGCGTGTGTCGCTGCCCTTGGCTCCCACGCCGCCTCGGGCCTGGGCGCGATATTCGCTGAGCGGTGTGCGCTTGATATAACCGAAGTGCGAGATGGTGATGATCATGGGGTCGTCGCTGTAGAAGTCTTCGGCATTCATCTCCTCATCGTTGGGATTGATTTGGGTGCGGCGCTCATCACCAAACTTTTCTTTCACCTCGAGCAATTCATCCTCAATGACTTTGCGGCACACGGCGGGATCGTTGAGAATCGATTGCAGGTATTCGATCGTCTTGAGCAACTCGGCCAGCTCGTTGTGAAGTTTGTCCTGTTCCAGTCCTGTGAGCTGACGCAGGCGCATCTCCACGATGGCCCTTGTCTGCACTTCGTCGAGGTTGAAACGCTCACCCAGTCGGCGCATGGCTTCCTCGGTGCTCTTGCTGGACTTAATGATGGCCACCACCTCGTCGACGTTGTCGCTGGCAATGATGAGGCCTTCGACAATGTGCGCACGTTCCTGCGCTTTCTTCAGCTGGAATTTGGTTCGGCGAATCACCACCTCGTGGCGATGCTCCAAGAAATACTGAAGCAATTCTTTGAGATTGGCCGTTGTAGGTCGTCCGTTGACCAGGCAGACGTTGTTCACACTGAACGACGACTGCATTTCGGTCATTTTATACAGTTTATTGAGCAGCACATTGGGGTTGAAGTCCTTTTTCACATCGATGACAATGCGCATGCCGTGGCGGTCGCTCTCATCGTTCACATCGGCAATTCCGTCGATTCGCTTCTCCTCCACCAGCCGTGCTATGTTCTCAATCAGTTCACGCTTGTTGACGTTATAAGGAATCTCGTTGACCACAATCTTGTCGTGGTTGCCTTCGGTCTCAATTTCGGCTTTGGCCCTGACCACAATGCGGCCCCGACCGGTCTCGAAGGCGTCTTTCACCCCCTGATAGCCATAGATGATTCCTCCCGTTGGGAAATCGGGGGCCTTGATGTACTGCATCAGGTCGGGAATTTCCATCTCGGGGTTTTCGAGCAACGCTATGCAGCCATCAATGCACTCGCTCAGATTATGAGGTGGCATGTTGGTGGCCATTCCCACGGCAATGCCACTGGCACCATTCACCAGCAGATTGGGGAAACGCGTGGGCAGCACTTCGGGCTCACGCAGCGTGTTGTCGTAGTTAGGCACAAAGTTCACGGTGTCTTCGTCGAGATTGTCCATCATCAGCTCGCCCATTTTGTCGAGGCGTGCTTCAGTGTAACGCATGGCTGCTGGGCTGTCGCCGTCGATCGAGCCAAAGTTACCCTGGCCATCAACCAGCGGATAGCGCATGGCCCAGTCTTGTGCCAGGCGCACCATGGCCAGATAGATTGACGAGTCGCCATGGGGATGATACTTACCCATCACGTCGCCCACGGTGCGGGCCGACTTGCGATAAGGGGCATTGGAAAGATTTCTTGCCTTTGCCATGCCGTAGAGTACCCTGCGGTGCACGGGCTTGAAGCCGTCGCGCACATCGGGCAGTGCACGAGAAACGATGACCGACATCGAATAGTCGATGTACGAGGTCCTCATCTCATTCTCAATGTTGATTTCAAGAATCCTGTCGTTGTTGGTTTCCATAAAAATGTCTCAATACTTTAGGTTTCGGACAGCGCACCGCAGGCCCCACTCGGCCCCAGGCTGGCACGACAGCCCAATAACTTAAAAATAACTTACAAAGTTAATGATTTTTTCTCGAAAATCCCATGTGTTTAACATGATTTTTTCAGCAAAAGCAGGCGTGTTACATGCCATTAACCATCAAAATGGCGCCTTGTGCTTGTTCGTTGGCACAAAGTTTGCTAATTTTGTGTCAATAACACTTCAAAACGATAAATACACCTTTATGAATTATAACGACCATCACAATCAATTACAATGGTGGCTTCACGACTCGGTGGCACCGCAGGCTGGTGCCGGATTCTCGGAAGAAGAGGATGATGAGGAAGAAGACTACCGCGGCGACGATGAGCCTCGCCACGGCGCGCGAAGCAGCAGTGCCCGACGAAATGTCAGCAAAAGTGACAATTCTGACACTCCCATGCTCGACAAATACGGCACCGACATCACTCAAGCAGCCTTGGAAGGAAAACTTGACCCGATGGTGGGACGCGAGCGCGAAATCGAGCGCCTGGCTCAGATTTTGAGCCGTCGCAAGAAGAACAACCCGGTGATGATTGGCGAGCCGGGCGTGGGAAAAAGCGCCATTATCGAGGGGCTGGCCAAGCGCATCGTGGACCGCAAGGTGACCCATGTACTCTTCGACAAGCGCATCATTGCGCTCGACATGGCCGCACTGGTGGCCGGCACCAAATACCGTGGACAATTCGAGGAACGCATCAAAGCCGTGATTGACGAAGTGGCGAAAAACAAGCAAGTGATTCTCTTCATTGATGAGATTCACAACATTGTGGGCGCCGGCAACTCGTCGGGGTCGATGGATGCCGCCAACTTGCTCAAGCCGGCTCTGGCTCGCGGTGAGTTCCAGTGCATCGGCGCCACCACACTCGACGAGTATCGTAAAAGCATCGAGAAAGACGGCGCTCTCGAACGCCGCTTCCAAAAAGTGATTGTGGAACCCACCACCACCGAAGAGACACTGGAGATTCTTCACAACATCAAGGATGCCTATGAGAAGCATCATGGCGTGAGCTATACCGAGGAGGCGCTGCAAGCATGCGTGTCGCTCACCGACCGTTATGTGACCGACCGGTTCTTCCCCGACAAAGCCATCGACGCCCTCGACGAGGCCGGCTCTCGTGCGCACATCGCAAAGGTGGAGGTGCCTCAAGACATTCAATCGCTTGAAGCCCGCATCGCACAAGCTCAGGCCGACAAGTTCAAGGCCGTGCAGGCGCAGAACTTTGAGAGCGCGGCCAACTACCGCGACCTGCAAGAGCGCCTCACGCTGGAACTTGAGGACGCCAAGACCGCCTGGGAAGCCGAGCTGGACGCTCGGCGTCAAACCGTCGATGAAAACGATGTGGCCGAGGTGGTGGCCATGATGACAGGGGTGCCCGTGAAGCGGATTGCACAGAGCGAAGGTATTCGCCTGCTGGGCATGACCGATGAACTGAAGCGCCAAATCGTGGGCCAAGACGAAGCCATCGACAAGATAGCACGAGCCATCAGGCGCAACCGCGTGGGACTGCGCGACCCGAATCGTCCCATCGGCTCGTTTATGTTTTTAGGCCCCACCGGTGTGGGCAAGACATTGCTGGCCAAGCGGCTGGCCGAGTTCCTGTTTAACTCGGCCGACGCGTTGATTCGCATCGACATGAGCGAGTACATGGAGAAATTCAATGTGTCGCGTCTTGTGGGCGCGCCTCCGGGTTACGTGGGATATGAGGAAGGCGGCCAGCTCACCGAGAAAGTGCGTCGCCATCCCTATTCGGTGGTTCTGCTCGACGAAGTGGAAAAAGCGCACCCCGATGTGTTCAACATGTTGCTGCAAGTGCTTGATGAGGGCAACCTCACCGACAGTCTGGGACGCAAGGTGAACTTCAAAAACACCATCATCATCATGACCTCAAACATCGGTACGCGTGAACTCAAGGACTTCGGCGCTGGGATTGGCTTCAACACTTCGCAGCTCACCAAAGAGCGTAGCGACTCAGTCATCCGCAAGGCTCTCAACCGCCATTTCTCGCCCGAGTTTCTCAATCGTGTGGACGACATCATCACATTCGGTGCGCTCGACCGCGATGCCATCATGAAAATCATCGACATCGAGCTCAGGTCATTCTACGAGCGCGTGGAAGCTGCCGGGCTGCAGCTCACTATCACCGATGCCGCGCGAGAGCTGGTGGTGGAGGAAGGCTTCGATGTGCAGTATGGTGCCCGTCCACTCAAGCGGGCCATTCAGTCACTCATCGAGGACCCGCTGAGCGAAATGCTCCTGCGCGACACGGCCCATGCCGGCGACACCATCGTGATGGATGCCGACAAAGGAAAAATCACAACCCGCGTTCAGCACACGGCCGCATTGCAGAACAAAGAATAAATCCCCTCCTGCGGATAAAAGAAATTGCCGCCCAAAGTTGGAGTTTGAGAAATAACGATTAACTTTGTGGTGGCAATTTTTTAGAACCGATCTTGGACAACGAATATTTAAAGCAACTCAATGAACAGCAGCGGCAAGCTGTGCTCTACTGCGACGGGCCACAGCTTGTGATAGCGGGCGCCGGGTCGGGCAAGACCCGTGTGCTCACGTATAAAATTGTGCACTTGCTTAACCTGGGACTGCCCCCCTTCCGCATCATGGCGCTCACTTTTACCAACAAGGCGGCCCGTGAGATGCGCGAGCGCATCGTGCGCATGGTCGATTCCATGCAGGCACGCCAGTTGTGGATGGGCACCTTCCACTCCATCTTTTCCCGCCTTCTGCGGGCCAATGCCGAGCGCATCGGTTTTAAGAGTGATTTTACCATCTACGACGCTACCGACTCGCGGTCGCTGATCAAGCTCATTGTCAAGGATATGGGACTTGACGACAAGGAGTACAAGCCCGCCACGTTGCAGTCGCGCATCTCCATGGTGAAGAATATGCTCATATCACCCGACGATTATGCCCGCAACCGAGCGCTGCGCGATGCCGACGACAAGGCACAGCGGCCTCTCACCCACATTATTTATAAAACCTATTGGAACCGCTGCCGGGTGGCGGGTGCCATGGACTTCGACGACTTGCTGTTCTACACCAATATCTTGCTGCGTGACAATCCCGATGTGTGCGAGCGTTATCAGGACATGTTCCAGTACATCCTTGTCGACGAGTACCAGGACACCAACTTTGCCCAGCATCTCATTGTGTCGCAATTGTGCAAGCGCCATGGCCGGCTGTGTGTGGTGGGCGATGACGCACAAAGCATCTACTCGTTTCGCGGAGCCAATATTGCCAATATTCTGGGGCTGTCGAAGGAATACCCTAACTTGCAAACATTCAAACTTGAACAGAACTACCGGTCCACGCAGCGCATCATCGAAGCGGCCAATAGCCTGATAGCCAAAAATAAAAAGCAAATCAGCAAGCACATTTTCTCGGAAAATGCCGTCGGCGACAGGATTCCGGTCATTCAGTGCTTCAGTGACTATGAGGAAGCCTATGTGGTGGCCAATCAGATTGCTTCGCTCAAGGCTCGGACGGGTTGCTCCTACGAAGACATTGCGGTGCTCTATCGCACCAACGCCCAGTCGCGAACGCTCGAGGAAGCACTCAAAAATGGAGGCCGGCGCGACAAGCACGGCCACACACGCGAGGCTATCCCCTACCGTATCTATGGCGGCTTATCGTTCTATCAACGCAAGGAAGTGAAAGACGCAGTGTGCTATTTCCGTCTTATCATCAACCCCGATGATGATGAGGCGTTGCGGCGAGTCGTCAACACACCTGCACGCGGCATTGGCGACATCACCATGGGCCGGGTGCAACATTGCGCACTCGAACAGGGAGTGAGCCTTTGGCATGTGCTGTGTAACCCCGATGAGAGCGGGTTGAACGTCAACTCGGGCATTAAGAAAAAAATGTCGGCATTCACCGACCTTATCAAGGGTCTCATTGAGCTGAACAACAATGGGGCTTCGGCTCTCGATGTGGCCGAAGAAGTCATCGCCCGTTCCCGGCTCAAAGCCGTACTGCTGGGCGACAACACGCCCGAGAATATCAGCAGGCAGGAAAACATCGATGAGCTTGTCAACGCCGTGAACGATTTTGTGCTGCAAAAGGAAGAGGAAGGCGATGAAAGCAACCGTCTCACCGACTTCCTGGCCGAAACCTCGCTACTCACCGACCAAGATGAGGACGACAGCCAATCGGGCGAGCGTGTGACCCTCATGACGGTTCATGCTGCCAAGGGGTTGGAATTCAAGAACGTGATTATCGTCGGTGTCGAGGAAGACTTGTTTCCATCGGCCATGAGCAGCGACACGCTTGCCGGAATCGAGGAAGAGCGGCGACTGCTCTATGTGGCCATCACCCGAGCCATGCAAAATTGCGTCATCACCTACGCCACTTCACGCTACCGCAATGGTCAAACCAACTTGTGCGTGATGAGTCGCTTCATCAGCGACATCGACCCGCAGTATTTACAGATGAGTGCCACCTCATCATCGTTTGCGGGCACTCAGCGCGATGTGCCATCCTTCTCGCCGCGTCCCCAGCGTCCCAGTGTGGAGTATCGCCGGTCGCTTGAGCGGCCTGCACAGCCTGCCAGCCCGCAAAGCTCGCGGCCATCGGCCGCACCGGCCGCAACGCCGGGAGATTTTGTCACCCACACCGTCGACGAGGTGAGCGAGGGATGCATCATCAACCACTCCCGCTTCGGCCAGGGTGCCATTACCACCATCGACACCAGCGGAACGGATGCCAAGATAGTGGTCGACTTTGGTGATGTGGGGGTGAAAACCTTGTTGTTGAAATTTGCTAAATTCAAGATATTATGACCACGCAGCACTTCCCCACCCCTTATTATATCGTTTACGAGCAGAGGCTGCGGTGCAACCTCGACCTGATTACCCGTGTGAGCCGGCAAAGTGGAGCCACCATCATCATGGCGTTCAAGGCCAATGCGTTGTGGCGCACGTTTCCCATCTTCAGGGAATATGGCATCGGCTCCACAGCGAGCAGCATCAACGAGATGCGGCTTGCCAATGAGGAACTGGATTGCCGTGCCCATACCTATTGTCCAGCCTATACCGACGATACGATTGACGCTTTCTTGGCTGGCAGCTCGCACATCACGTTCAACTCGGTTGAACAATTCGACCGCTTCAAACACCGCATCGAGGATTATAATACGGCCCATCCGGGCAAAGAAGTGTCGTGCGGATTGCGCATCAATCCCATGTGCTCGGTCATCGATACCGACATCTACAATCCCTGCTGTCCCGGCTCGCGCTTTGGCGTTACTGCCGAAGCCTTGCCTGAATTGCCCGCAGGCATCGACGGCTTCCATTTTCATGCCTTATGTGAGAGCACGTCCTACGATTTGCAGAAGGTTCTGGAGGCTGTCGAAAAACAATTTGGGCACTTCCTTCCACATTTGAAATGGATCAACATGGGTGGCGGCCACTTGATGACGCGCTCGGACTACGATGTGAACCATCTTATCGGCTTGCTGAACTCGTTCAGCCGTCGCTATCCCAACCTTGAAGTGATACTTGAGCCCGGCAGTGCATTTTGTTGGCAAACAGGTGATTTGGAGGCGACCGTGGTCGATGTGGTCACCAATAGCGGAATTGCCACCGCCATCGTCGACGTGTCGTTTGCATGCCACATGCCCGATTGCCTGGAAATGCCCTACCAGCCCCGCATCACGCAAGCCCTGCCACAGGTCACAGCCAGCAAGCCCACCTACCGCATCGGCGGAAATTCCTGCTTGAGCGGTGACTTTGTGGGCGACTGGAGTTTCGACCATCCCTTGCAAGTGGGCGACCGCCTCACCTTTGAGGACATGAACCACTACACCACCGTCAAGACCACCATGTTCAACGGCATCCAGCATCCGGCCATTCTGCTTCAGCGCACCGACGGAGCTGTGGTTGTTTTGCGCGAGTTTACCTATGAAGACTATAAATCACGCATGAGTTAACAATAATAATTAACACTATGAAAACTATCATCACTATCTCGATTTTGTTGCTGGCATCCATGGGGTTGCCGGCGCAAGTGCGACACATCAAGCCCAGCAATGTGTATCCGATACAAGATTTTCCCACCGAGCAGTACAATCGGCTCCAGCAAGCCATGAACACCCGCAAACTCACCGTCAAGGAACAAAAACTCGTGCAGAAGATGGAGGAAAATCTCATCTTTGAAGAGTTTTATAGCGGCATGTGCAATTGGTACTGCGGCGGGATTGTTGACACCATCACAGCATCGAGCGCACTGCCGCCTTCTCAATCCCATACCTACACAGCCGGTAACGCACACGACTTCGACCATGAAACGGCGTGGGTGGAAGGCACTCCGGGCGAAGGCATCGGCGAATGGCTGCGCTATGAGTTTGGCGGTGGGTGCCCTCGCATTACCACAGTGAAAATCATGAATGGCTACGTCAAAAGTGAAAAAGCCTGGCGCGACAACGGCCGTGTTAAATCGCTTCTGCTCTATTATAATGAGAAACCCTATGCCATCCTGGACTTGGTCGACAGCCGCTCGTTGCAGTGCTTTGATGTGGGCACCCTGGGCTTCCATGACGAGAATGCACCCCGGTGGTCGCTTAAGTTCGAGATAAGGGAAGTGTATCCCGGAAAGAGATACAACGACACAGCCATCACCGAATTGTATTTCGACGGAATCGATGTGCATTGATTCGGGTAGCCACCGCTTGCCGCAAGTGCAAATCGGTGGTTTTTTTATATGCTCTGACGTCTATTTTTTCGTCACAAAGTTGCAAGGAAGGAAACAATTTGCTAACTTTACGCTCCATAGAGGAAAACCCCATTTTTTTTAATTAACATAAACTTCAACCAAATTCTACATGACATGAAAAGTAAATTTCTACTTTCGGCAGCATTATTGCTGTGTTGTGGAAGCATGATGGCACAGCCGGTCTCAGTGAGCGAGCCGCAGCTGCTCATCAAATCTTCCGAGAGCCTGATGGCTCCCGTGTGGTCACCCGATGGCACCATGATTGCCGTCACAGGTGATAACTACAGCGGCATCTGGGTGGCCAATGCCGACGGCACCGGCCTTCGCCAAGTGAGCAACGCCCAGGGCGCTGGTTACAAAATGCAGTGGAATGATGCCGGCAGCATCACTTCCACACCCTATGTAACAGTCGATCAGCGCCGCATGACGCGCGTGGAGAGTGTGAACGTGGCCACCGGCGTGGCACGCGTTTTGCAGCCTGCCGCACGCGAGGTGAAACGCTCACGCGTGATGCGCCACGGCCAGCAATCGCTGCTCAGCATCATGGTCGACGACCCGTTGCATGCCAGCGAGCGCATTCCCGCCCTCAACCAGTATGCCGGTCAAGGCGTCATCAACCCCGCCTTGTCGCCCGACGAGAAGCAAATTGCCTTCCAGATTGCCGGCAAGGGAATCTTCGTGATCAACACCGACGGCACGGCACTCAAGCGCATCTGCGCCGGTGCCCGCCCCGCATGGATGCCCGACGGCAAGGCGCTTGTCGTCACTCGCCTCGAGGACAATGGCCACACCTTCACTGCCGGTGACCTGTACTATGTGAGCACCGAGAACTCGGCTCAGCTCAACATCACCCCCGGCACCCAGGCAATTCCCACGTCGCTGGCCGTGTCGCCCGACGGAAAGAAGGTTGCTTTCGGCAACGATGTGGATGGATGCATTTATTTAATTGACCTTAAATTCTGACGACCATGAAAAATCTGTCTAAATTCATCATCGTGGCCGCACTCGGCTGCATGGCTATGGGCACCAATGCCCAGGAAAAACAGGATTGGGGTGATTTCAAGCTCTGGATCGACCCGGGACACTCCGGACGCGAAAACCAAGGCCTCTATGGCTACAGCGAGGCCGAAAAAGTGCTGGCTGTGGGACTTGCCACGCGCGAGTACCTTTTTGAATACACCACAGCAACGCCCGAACTCATCAAGATGACCCGCGAGGACCAAAACACCGTCGTGGGCTTGCAGGAGCGCTCCGACCTGGCCAACGCCTGGGGAGCCGACTTCTTCTATTCCATTCACAGCGATGCCGGCGACCCGCCGCGTAACACCACGGTGTTCCTCTTCGGTGGATGGAAAAAGAACGGCGAGTACATCGAGAAAACGCCTCACGGAGGTAAGGCCTACGGCGATATCCTGTGTCCCAACCTCACGGGCGTGATGTACGACACGGGCACACGCGGCAACTACTACGACCGTGTGTTCTACAATGGCGATGTGGAAACTCATGACAATCAGTATCCCTACCTGTCGGTGAACCGCGAGTCGAACATGGCCTCACTGCTCAGCGAGGGTGGCTACCACACCCTGCCCATGCAGCAATCGCTCAACATGAACGTGAGCTACAAGCGCCTGGAGGCATTCGGCACGTTCCGCTCCATCATGGAGTATCGCGGACTTGCGCGTCCCGAAAAGGTGATGCTGGCCGGTGTCATCAAAAACAGTGAGAACCAGCAGCCCATCAATGGCGTCACGGTTACCGTCGACGGCAAAGAGATTGTCACCGACACCTATGAGAGCCTCTTCAGCAAATACACCAAGAACCCCGACATGGTTCACAACGGATTCTTCCTCTATGAGGGACTCACACCCGGCGGAACCTATGAGGTGACCTACTCATGCCCGGGTTACACCTCGGCCTCGCAAACGGTGACCCTGAACAGCGACCCGCAGGGCCTCTCTGGCGACAATGTGACGTGGGCCAACATCGAGCTCACCTCGAACAATCCGGCAGTTGTTTCGGCCAACAACGTGGCTGACCCCGACAACGTGAACACCCGCAAGCCCATTGTGCTCACTTTCTCGCGTAATATGGACCGCGCCACCGTGGAGCAGGCATTCAGCATGAGCGACAACGGCCAGGTGGCTCTGTCGTGGGACAACGACTACACCCTGCGCATCGACATCTCGCAGCTGCGCGACGAGTGGCTCTACACCCTGCGCATCGACGGCACCATCGCCAAGAACAGCCAGACACAGCAATTCCTCGACGGTAACAACGACGGACAGGAAGGCGGCGACTATGTGTTCCAGTTTGCGACTATGGAGGCCGACGTGGTCAATCCTTATGTCAAGAGCACCACGCCTGCCGATGGCAAGACGATGCTCTACACCATGCGTCCGCCCATCCGCGTTGAGTTCAACGAGGAACTTGTGTGGAACGAGGACGATGCTGCCGATGCCATCGTGCTGATGGATGCCGACGGCAACAAGGTGGATGGAACCATCACCCACGCCGTGGTTAACGAGGCTTCGGTGCTGCACCTCTATCCCAGCGCCGACCTGCAGCGCGACAAGTGCTACAAGGTGACCGTGGCCGGTGGATTTGAGGACCTGGTGGGCAATGTGAGCGAGCCTTATGAATTCCGCTTCTTGAGCGAATACCGTCCGATTCTTGACTCGCAGAACATGGATGATGCCGAGCAAGGCATTGTGTTGGGTCACTGGTGGGATACCGAAGGCTCGGGCTCTACCGTGGGTACTACCGACAAGACCGGTAAAACCGAGGGCGAATGCTACTTTGAGCTGTCCAACATCCACAGCCGCGCCGATGTGGGCAATACGGCTCACATTCGCTATCAGTGGGACGATGAAGCCACTTCTTGGCTGATTCGTGAGTACAGAAATTATGCTCAATCGGGCTTCCTTTCGAAGTACATTGGCTACGTCCTTCAGGCAGCTGTCTATGGCGATGGCTCGAACAACTTGATTTCACATGGTGTGCGCGCCAGCAGTGCGGGCATCGTCCGCAACCCGGAAATGGAACTCAACTTCCGTGGATGGGATGTGATGGCATGGGACATCAGCAACTCGGGTGACAATGTGCTGCACCTCACCGGTGAAGGCCCAATGGGTCCCACCGAGACTTGGCGTTACGACGCTTTCTACGTCCGTCACACCCAGTCGCTCGATGAGCAGGAAGAAATCATCGATAACGACGGTATGGATGACGATGGCAACATCGTGCCCCTGCAAGCATGGGAAGGCGACATCCTCTTCGACGACTACAAGTACGTCAAGTACGACGAAACGGCCGAGCAGACGGCATCAATCGACGACATTCCTCTCGAAGAGCCTCAAGCACCCTATTACTTGGTGGGAACCTTCAACGATTGGAATCAGATGGAAGGACAGGGTCGCAAGGACTTTATTGCCGACGAGAACGGCAACCTGGAGGTGACCGATAACTTTGAGGCTAATGCCAAATTCAAGATTATCACTCCGGCCAAGGCCGACGAGAGCGAATGGACTTGGATTGGTGGCGTGTCGGAAGGCGACTTTGTCATCACCGAGGAGCAGATTGAGAACGCCACCGAGCTGTCGCTTGCCATCCCCGGCGAGGACTTCCTGCTGCCTGTGGCCGGCAACTACACCCTGCGCATTGTGAAAGCCGCTACGCCAAGCGGTGGACCCCGCCGCATCGTCAATGCCGACGAAATGAAGCTCGTCGTGGTGCGTAACAACATCACCGGTGTGGAGGAATTCAATGTGAGCGACGTGGCCGCTGTGCGCTATGTGAACATGGCTGGCCAAGTGAGCGCCGCTCCCTTCACCGGTGTCAATCTCAAGGTTGTGACCATGAACGACGGCACCACCCAAGTCGTCAAGGTGGTGCGCTAATCGAGCGTCATCCCTTTTCGACCCAATGAACAGGCGGGCATCTTGCAAATACGCAAGGTGCCCGCCTTGTTTGAAAGCCCCAGTCATAAAAAAAGGGGATTCCCGCACTCAGCAAGAATCCCCATATTATCATGGTTTCGGTGCATCAGCCGCAGCGCGAGGTGCCGCAGTTGGTGCAGATGAGGCAACCCTCTTGATAGACGAGGGTCTCCTGGCCGCAGTTGGGGCACTTCTGGCCGTTGGCCTTGGTGCCGTTGGGCAGGTACTTTTTCAGTGCTCGCTCCACGCCCATTTTCCAGGTGTTGATGGACTGGTTGTCGAGTTCAAGCGAGCTTACGAGCTTCAGCACCTGCTCGATGGGCATGCCGTAGCGCAGCACGCCCGAGATGAGCTTGGCGTAGTTCCAGAACTCGGGGTTGAACTTCTCGCTCAGTCCCTCGATGGTGGTCTTGAAGCCGCGCTTGTTGATGAACTGGAAGTCGTAGCGCTTCACACCGTTGGGGTCGATGGCCTTGATGATTTTTCCCTTGCTCACCGACTTGGGGCAGAAGATGCCTTCCTCATCGTCGGCGATACCGGTGAAAATCTCGTAGGGGCGTCCGTCGATAAGCCCGATGAAAGCAATCCACTTGTCCTTGTTGTTCTGAAAGCGCACCACGTCGGCCTCGAGCTCGATGGGGCGCTTGAGGATGTGCTCTTCCTCGGCCATGTACTTCTCTTTTTCTTGTTTTTTCTTCTTGTCGTCCTTGGTGAGCGACACCAGCACGCCGGCACGCGACCCGTCGCGATAGACGGTGCAGCCCTTGCAGCCGCTGCGCCATGCCTCCACGTAGAGTTTGCCCACCATTTCCTCGCTGATGTCGTTGGGCAGGTTGATGGTGACGCTGATGCTGTGGTCCACCCATTTCTGGACGCTTCCCTGCATGCGCACCTTGTTCACCCAGTCCACATCGTTGCTCGTGGCCTTGTAATAGGGCGAGCGTGCCACCAGGTCGTTGATTTGCTCCTGGGTGTAGTCGTTGCGCACCTCGATGCCGTTGGTTTTCATCCAGGTGATGAACTTGTGGTGGTAGACAATGTACTCCTCGAACGAGTCGCCATTCTCATCCACAAAGTCCACGTGTACGTCCTTGTCGCTGGGATTCACCTTGCGGCGGCGCTTGTACACCGGCAGGAACACCGGCTCGATGCCCGAGGTGGTCTGCGTGAGCAGGCTGGTGGTGCCGGTGGGAGCGATGGTGAGGCAGGCGATGTTGCGGCGGCCGTGTTTCACCATCAGCTCATAGAGCTCGGGGTCGGCTTCACGCAGGCGGTTGATGAAGGGGTTGTTCTTCTCGCGCTCGGCATCGAAAATCTCGAACGCTCCACGCTCGCTGGCCATGTTGACCGAAGAGCGGTAGGCGGCCAGCGCCAAGGCGCGGTGCACGCTCACCGAAAAATCGGTGGCCTCGTCGGTGCCGTAGCGCAGTCCCATGGCAGCCACCATGTCGCCCTCGGCAGTGGTGCCCACGCCGGTGCGGCGGCCTTTCAGGGTCTTGGTGCGGATTTTGTTCCACAGGTTCAGCTCGGTCTGCTTCACCTCGGCCGTTTCGGGGTCGGAGGCAATCTTGTCAATAATCTTGTTGATTTTCTCCATTTCCAGGTCGATGATGTCATCCATCATGCGCTGGGCGTAACCCACATGCTCGGCAAAGAGGTCGTAGTTGAAGCGCGCCTCGGGTGTGAAGGGGTTCTCCACATAGCTGTAGAGGTTGATGGCAATGAGGCGGCAGCTGTCATAGGGACACAGAGGAATCTCGCCGCAAGGGTTGGTGGAAATGGTGCGGAAGCCCAGGTCGGCGTAGCAGTCGGGCACCGACTCGCGGATGATGGTGTCCCAAAACAGCACGCCCGGCTCGGCGCTCTTCCATGCATTGTGGATGATTTTCGCCCACAGTTTGGCGGCATCCACCTGCTTTTGATAAACGGGTTTGTCGCCGGTGACGGGATACTGCTGCGTGTACTCCTTTCCCTCGACGGCGGCCTGCATGAAGTCGTCGTCGATGCGCACGCTCACGTTGGCCCCGGTGACCTTGCCTTCGGTCATCTTGGCATCGATGAACGACTCGCTGTCGGGGTGCTTGATGCTCACCGTGAGCATCAGCGCACCGCGGCGGCCATCCTGTGCCACCTCGCGGGTGGAGTTGCTGTAACGCTCCATGAAGGGTACCAGTCCGGTCGAGGTCAGGGCCGAGTTTTTCACGGGCGAGCCTTTGGGCCTGATGTGCGACAAGTCGTGCCCCACCCCGCCGCGGCGTTTCATGAGCTGCACTTGCTCCTCGTCGATTTTGATGATGCCTCCGTAACTGTCGGGCTCACCGTCAAGGCCGATGACGAAGCAGTTCGACAGCGACCCCACCTGGAAGTTGTTGCCAATGCCGGCCATGGGGCTACCTTGCGGCACGATGTAACGGAAATGGCTCATCAGCTCGAAGATTTTCTCCTCGCTCATGGGGTTGGGATACTTTTTCTCAATCCTGGCAATCTCGCCGGCAATGCGGTGGTGCATGTCGTCGGGGGTCAATTCGTAGAGATGGCCGAAAGAATCTTTCAGGGCATATTTGCTGGCCCATACTCTTGCCGCCAACTCATCGCCATCGAAGTATTTCAGCGTAGCTTCGTAGGCATCCTGGTAGGTGTAGGTAGTTTTTTTGTCCACGATATAGATTTTTATAGTGTGATAAGTTGTGTTACGCTTGGTTGAATGGTTTTGTTAACGCCATGCAAATTTACAAAAACAAAATGAGAAAACAAGAGGTTGTTAATAACTTTATGAAGTTTTTCAAAACATATAATCGCTCGTCTGATAATCAGCGTTTTAGCGATGGGTTGATTTGAAAAAGTTTTCCAAAGTTGTCAATTTGCATAGAAAAGAGAAGCTGATTTTCAATCTATTTTCAAGACTCGGCAAAAATCACATCGGGAGAAAATTCACAAAAAAACCTCATGCCCCTGTGGCGAGGCTGAGGAAATCGGCATTGGCGGCAAAACGGTTCAGCGTTTTCAATGGAAGGCAGCCTCAATTTCGGCCACTTCATTGCGGAAGTCTTTCTCCACCGAGAGGCGTTGCTCGATTTGCTTGCATGCATGAAGCACGGTGGCATGATTACGTGCCAATCGCAGACCGATGTTGGTCGACGACAGCTGTGTCTCCTTTTTGGCGAAATACATGAGCAGCTGGCGTGCGTCGGAAATCTCGCGCTTGCGCGATTTGCCGTAGAGCTGATCGGTGTCGATATTGTAATGGTCGGCAACCACTTCGGCAATCATCTCAAAAGTCACCTGCCGCTTGTTGATATGCACCGAGTTGGCTATCACGCTGCGTGCCAAGTCCACGGTGATGTCGCGGTCGAGCATGGTGGCGTGAGCCAGCAGCGACACCACGATGCCTTCCAGTTCTCGCACACTTTCGGTAACGTTGGCAGCAATGTAGTCAATCACTTCTTGCTCGATGGGCAGTCCGTCTTGTGCGGCTCGCATGGCCAGCACCTCGCGGCGTAGCTCCAAATCGGGCTTGTCGAGCTTCACCGTGATGCCCCATTTGAACCGTGAGATGAGCCTGGGCACCATGCCGTCGAGGTCGGCCGGCGGGCAATCGCTGGTCATGATGAGCTGTTTTTGGTGCTGGTGCAGGTGGTTGAAGATGTGGAAGAAAGTGTTCTGCGTCTTGATTTTTCCGGCAAACTCCTGGATGTCGTCGAGCAGCAGCACATCGATACTCTGGTAGAAATTGATGAAATCGGGCACCTTGTTCTGGTTCACAGCAGTGGTGTACTGGTTCTCGAACAACCGCGCAGTTAAATATAGAACGCGCGCGCGAGGGTTGTTCTCCTTGATTCGGATTCCAATGGCCTGAATCAAGTGTGTCTTTCCCACACCCGTAGGCCCGAAAATAAACATCGGGTTGTAGGTCTTGCAGTCAAGGTTTGAGGCGATGGCCATGCCGATGCTCACAGCAAGCTTGTTGCTCATGCTTCCGCAATAGTTCTCGAATGAGTAGCGCGGATTGAGCTGCGGGTCGATGTCGGCATACTCCACCCGGGTGAACGGGTTCACCGCCGGCTGGTTGCTGACACCTGGATTGCCGTGGCGCAAGCGAGTGTTCAGCCCGTCCTCACGCAGTGTCACCTCGCTGTCGGGGGCATTGTTCACCACATTGAACTTATAGGCAAGCTGCACCTTCTCTCCGAAAGCCCTTTTCAACGTGTGCGAGAGCAGATTCAGGTATCGCTCTTCGATTTGCTCAATGTAGAACTGCGACGGCACCTTCAGCGTGAGCACATCGTGCTCGTAGCTGATGGGTACAATGGGTACGAACCAAGCATCGTATTGCTCGGCCGGCAGATTGTCCTTGATGATTTCAAGGCAACGCTCCCATTGCAGTGTCAAATTATTATTGAGCATGGTCAAAATTTCGGTTTTTCGGCGAATTTTAGCAATACAAAATTGTCACTATTTTTTTACTAAAAAAAATGTCAAAAAAATTTGGAATTTTCATTGCGGTTGTAATGCATTTGAAAAACAACCATTTAAATGCTTTCGGCCGAAACATGGAGTTGCGAGGGTGCTACTCTTTTATCAATGCTCAATCAATCAGCGTATTGCGTATTCACACTATGGTTTTCCTTTAAATTGCAGCTCATCACAATCGTTTGATTTTCTTTGCTTTTTCAGTGCACAATAACCCGAACAATTGTTTTTAAAAAAATGCTTATTTAGAATTGTTCCAAATAAGCATTCGTGTTGTTATTGTTTCCCATTTTCGGGGTGTCAAAACACCTTGATGGTGATGTAGCGCTTGGGATTCTTCTTGATGTCGGTCAATAGCGAGTCGAGGCTTGCCACTGCATGGTCGGCGTTTTGATAGAGCGACTTGTCGTTGAGCAGCAGGCCCAGGCTCGAATCGGTGCCATTGAGCTTGGTGGTGAGTTGCTGCACATTGGCCAGCGAGGCATTCAGCGAGGCAATGGTCGAGTCGAGTGGCATGGCCTTGACATTGGCGGAAATGGCGTTCAGGTTCGACGCCGCACCGCTTAGATTGGTGGTGATGCCGTCCACATTGTTCATCACGCCGGGCATAGCGCTGTTCAGACGGTTCATCAGCAGCGACAACTGGTGGGCGCTGGTGGCCAATTCGGCCGTGATGGCATCAAGCCTCATCACTGCCGCTGCCAGAGCCGGGCTACCGGTGAGCTCGTTCACATTGCCCATAATCGAGTCGACCCTGGGCAGAATGGCGTCGACCTTGGGGAGCATGCTTTTGCCCACTTTGTCCATCAGTCCGGCAGTGGCGACGCTGGGGATTTCGTCGCCCACTTTGAGTTTTACATCGTTCTCGGCCAGATTCAGTGCCAGTGTCGACGCGCCTGTGAGACTGCTCACCACGGTGATGGTGCTGCCCTGCGGAATCTGCAACCCCTTGTCCATGCTGAGCAAAAGCCGCACACGGTTGGTGGAATAGTCAAACTCCATTTCCCTCACCTGCCCCACAGGGAAGCCATTGGCATTGACAGGGGCCGACGACACCAGTCCGTTCACGTTGTCGAAAGTGGCGTAATAGAAATTGGCCGGCTTGAACAGGTTCACTCCTTTAAGATATTCAATGCCCCAATAAAGCAGGCACAAGCTCACAATCACTGTGAGCGCAATCAGCACGTTTTTATTGAAAAGCGTTTTCATGTAATCAATCGTTGAAGTAATTCTGAAGGCAAAGTTACCATTTTTGTGCGTAAATCATGGCATTATTCACAAAAAATACCACTTTAATGCCCAAAGTGAACTATTTTTTACTCATTATTCAATAGAAAATCATTCTTGGCGCCGGTTTTGCCCTTCATCTTTATAAGTCGAGCAATGGCTGAATGTGCATATTCATTTGGTTTTTCACTCAACTTGCACTAATTTTGCAAACAACAAATAAACTTACAACGCCCTATGAAACCTCTTCACAGCTATGAAAGCCTCTATGGCCTGGTGGGATGCCCCCTTGAGCATTCCTTCTCGATGGACTATTTCAATCATAAGTTTACCGGTGAGGGCATCGATGCCCGCTATGTCAATTTTGAGATTGACGACGTGAATCACCTGCTCGAAATCGTGGGTCAATATCCCAACCTGCGAGGGCTAAACGTCACCACTCCCTACAAGGAACAGGTCATTCCGTTTCTCACTGCTATGCACGCCAGTGCTCAAGCCGTGGGCGCGGTGAACGTAATCAAGATTTTGCGCGACCACGATGGCGAAGTTATAGGCCTTGAGGGACACAACACCGATGCACGCGCCTTCGGAATGACTATCGAACCCATGCTCACTCCCCAGCGCCGCTCGGCTCTGGTGATGGGTACTGGCGGAGCTGCCAAGGCTGTGGCAACTGCTCTGGCAGCATTAAATGTGGAGGTGAGTTTTGTGTCGCGACGCAAAAATGCCAGCACGATCGCCTACGAGGAAATTACTCGCGCCATGGTTGCCAGCCACGGCATCATTGTTAACGCCACACCGGTGGGCATGTATCCTCATGTGGAGCAATGTCCCGATTTTCCCTGTCGCCTGCTCACGCCTCATCACCTGTGCTATGACCTGATTTACAACCCAGGCGAGACCACTTTCCTCAAGCAGGCGCGCCAAGCCGGAGCCGAAACAAAAAACGGGCTTGAAATGCTGCTGCTGCAAGCCTTCCTCTCCTACGAGGTGTGGACCGGCAACGGCGGCACCACAGCTGCCCAATGACAACCACCCTATACGGTATTTCGTAATGAAGCCGTCACCTGCCAGCCAATTACCCATCTTAAGAATTTTAGCGCCATTCGTGCTTGGTATTCTGCTTGCTTGGCGTGTCCCGTCATGGTGGTGGGTGGCCGTGATGGCAGGAGCAGGTGTTGCCGGTTATGCGGCATTGTGGCTCGTGTCGCGCAGTCCACAAGCACGTTATGCCGCTCGGGTGTGGTTCACCCTCCCCATTATTCTGATGGGCATCGCGCTTGGCGGTGCCACCACACTGGTGCGAAGGCCTCACACAATCGACTTGCGACAAATCAACAATCGGCCCGTCGAAGTGATGATTAACGACATCACCTTTCGTGATTTTTCCATGATGATGGATGTGCAACTGACTGGCGGCGACCGACATTCACCCCACATTTTGCTCACCACACGCGGGTGTGACTACAGGCTGCGCGCGGGGGATGTGGTCACTATTCCAGGTCGCCTGCAGGCAGTCGCCAACAACGGCAATCCTGATGAGATGGATTACCGGCAATATTTAGCCGACAAGGGTATCTTGTATCAAGAGCATATCGACGTCAGGCGGTTGCAGCCCAGCGGCCATCACGACAATTGGCCGGCACGCTTATGCAACCTTCGTCATCGGATGGAGCGGCGCATCCTTGCCAGCACGCTGGAGCCCGAAGTCCAGCACTTTGTTATTGCGATGCTCGTGGGTGAGCGCCGTTTTATCGACAATGAGACCCGGCAAGCCTTTTCCCGCTCGGGTGTGGCTCATGTGCTGGCATTGAGCGGACTTCACCTGGGCATTATCACCTTGCTGCTCTGGTGGCTGTTTCTGCCGCTCGATTATTTGGGGGCACGCAAATGGCGGCTGGCCATCACACTGTGCTGCATAGCGGCATTTGTTTTCTTTACCGGTGCTTCGCCGTCGGTGGTACGGTCGGCGGTGATGGTGGGATTCTCCTTTGCGGGTTTGATGTTTTTCAGGCGCAACAATGCGCTGAATGCGTTGCTCGTTGCAGCTCTTCTCATCTTATACTTCTCTCCGCAGGCACTTCGGTCGGTTGGGTTCCAGCTGAGTTTCATCACCGTGGCTTCCATTTTATTGTTCGCTCCCCGGCTGGAAAGAGTGCGAAACCGTGTGCTTGCCTATGTGGCGGGCACGGCAATCACCTCGGTGGTGGCAATGCTTTCAACCCTTGCGTTGACGGCTTATTATTTTCATGGCGTGGCGCTGCTGTCGGTAGTTGCCAACCTGCTGGTATTGCCCATTGTCCCTGTTTTTCTAATGCTTGCGGCGTTGTTCTTGGTGGTGTGCGCGACAGGAGGAGAAATGACCTGGCTCAACACGCTGCTCGAGTGGTGTTACACACCGATGGATGCCGTAACAGGATGGCTGAGCCACTTGTCGTGGGGACACATCGACCGTGTTTTTGTGACGGGGATAGATGTTTTCTGCTATTTCATGTTCATTCTGCTGGCCTACGCCATCTGGCACAAGCCGCGGCGGCGCATGCTTTGGCTTTTGGCGTCGCTGGTGCTGGTTGCCGCCGGTGTGAACCGATGGTGGCTGCACACGCACACGCCGCGCAGAGGCCGGGTGGTTTTCAACACCTATAACGCCACTCCCATCATGCATTTCAATCATGCTCGCGCCATGCTGTGGGTGCCCGATGCCAGTGATTTCGACCTCGAGGGCTTTGAGCATCGGCAGGCCGCTTTCCTTGCCCATCATGGGATTGAGCATGTAGAGTTGGGGCATGACAGCCTTTACACCCTTCATCAGGGATGTGTGGTTTTTGATGATTGTCTGCTTGTGACACGGCGTTTTCACGGCCACGTCGATAAAATTCTAAAAATCACCACGGCCGGCAAGGGAAAACGGCTGCATGTGGTACTGACTGGAAGTATCTATGAAAAAGAGCACGACCGGTTGGCGCATGAATGCGACAGTGTGGGGGTGCCCTATACAACGATGCGCCGCTCGGGAGCTATCGTGAAATTTGATGTTGAACGCGGCCGGTAATCCCTTGCGGCATTCAGTGCTTCACGCGACCGGCGCAGCGCCAGTGGCGGGTGTAATAACGCTCATCGAGGTGGTTCACCACCACCCCTCTCGACGATGAGGCGTGAACGAAGTGGCCATCCTTCAAGTAGATGCCCACATGGGAGATGCGGTTGCCGCCGCCGGTGGCGAAAAACACGAGGTCGCCCTCGCGCAAGTCTTTCTTTTGGATTTCCCGGCAGTCGCGCTCGAACATTTTGGCCGAGTTTCGCTGCAGCTTCAATCCATAAACGGCCTGATAGACTTCCATGACCATGCCCGAGCAGTCGGTGCCGCGGCGAGAGTGGCCACCATAACGATAAGGCACCCCAAGCCAAGTTTTTAGCTCGGTGTAGAGTGCCTTGTTGTCATGACGGTCGAGTTTAATATCGAGTGTGGCCCACTGGGCGTCCTGCTGTTTGGCCTCCTTGTCTTTTTTGCCTTTGTCTTTGTCGGATTTATAGTAGATGATATTGTCCTTCTTGCTGCGGCACGATGTGGCAGCCGGCAGCAAGGTCACTGCCAGCAGCATGACAAGGATGTGGCACAGCTGACGTTTCATGTGGGTAATTGGCCGAGTTTACTGCTTGTCGGTTTCCTCTTCTTGAGGTTCTTCGGTCTTGAACTCGGTGAAGCCGGCACCCACCAGTGCATTGTACCAGTTGACCACTTTCTTGATGTCGCTGGTGTAGACCCGGTCTTGGTCAAAGTCGGGAAGTACTTGATTGAAGAACTCGTAAAGCTGGGCTCCGGTCTTGAGTTCAGCGGTGTCGAGCGGCTTGCCCTCGTATTTTTTATAAATTGTTTCAAACACTTGCCACAGTGGCACCTCCTGGTCTTGCGTGTAGATGGCGATGTCGCCCAATGAAATCACTTTGTCACGCGCTTGGGCACTGAAACGTTTTTTATCGGCAAAACTTTCAACGATGAGTCCGTTTTTGCCATAGGCAATGAGTTTGAACAGTCCGGATTTTCCTGAGATAGATAATACATTCTTAAGCATGGTTTGTTTTGTTTTTGTTTGTTTCTATGTTATATTTTTTTGATTCACAAGGTTTGCAACGCCTCAATTATTTGCGGCAGCAAAGGCCGGCATGAATCATTGACAATCGGCACATCGCCGACTCCGGGGCAGTCATCGGCTGCTTGCCGCTTGATTCGTTGAAGCACCTGGCACTCTGAAAGCCCACTGCGTGCCATCACCCTGCTGCAACGCACAGCTACGGGAGCCTGTACCATCCAAACGCCCTGCACCAGGGGCCTGATGCCACCGGTGTTGATGAGCGCCGTCTCCACAAACGCCACTGGTGCCGGAACCGACTGAGCCCATTGCATCAAATGGGTTGCTACCGCCGGATGCACAATGGAATTGAGTTTTTTGAGCTCTTCTGCCCTGCCGAACACTTTTGCGGCCAGCCACGACCGATTGAGCGTGCCGTCGGGGTGATACGTTTCGGGTCCGAAAGCATCGGTTAGCCTTGCTCGTAGTAGTTCATCGAGGTTCATAAGCCTGCGGGCGGCGCTGTCGGTGTCGTAAACCAGATAACCCATGGTAGACAGGATGCGGCACAGCACCGACTTGCCGCTGCCAATTCCTCCGGCAATGGCTATGAGTTTCATCGGTAGGTCTCGATGATGTATTCCACACTGTCGAGGGCCAGATGCACATCTTGATAAGCACCCGGAACTTCTCCCAATTGTAGAGCCACCTTGGGCTTGGTTTGATCGATGTTGTTGTAGTCGACCACAGCAGTGAACTCACCGCGGTGCATTTTGTAGCCGCTGATGGTGGTGCGGTACACCGCTTGGACCTTCGAGGGGAAGACAACCACATTAACGCCTTGTGGTGCATTGCGCACCGAGATGTCAATCATCTGGGTCTTGGTGACCATTTTCTCGATGGGTATCATCAGCTCGATGGTGCGCGGCTCCACGACAGCTCCCTTGAGAGGTGCAATGGCCACGCGCCTCCGCACGGTGTCGGTGAGGTCTCGCAACTGCACATGATAGGTGTAGACTTCGGTGATGGTCTCAAGGGTCTTGCTGTCACTATAGACCAACACCGAGTCCTGGCTCTTGCCCACTGCCCCGTTTTGGGTGTAGAGCAAGGCCGGCACGATGTCGATGTCAAGCTCCACAGGCACAAGTTTTCCGGGTTGGTCGGTATATCGCAAGGTGACAGCTTCGGGCAGCACCGACTTGATGGTGGCACTGCGAGAATAGAAGGAAGAAATCAGGCGCCTGAGATGTGCGGCATCGAGGCGGAACTGACCATTGTCGTCGCTATAATCCTCGAAACGCAGATTCACACTGGGCTTGGCACTGAACATCCACTTGATGAACGACGAGCCCTTGTCTTGCACTGTGACGGTGACAGTGTCGGGCGTGGGGTTGAGAAACCTCACATTCTCGGGCACATCGGTAATGTTTATCGGAATCTTGAACTCCAGTGAAATCACGTTGTTGGCCGTCATGATATACCACAACACGGTGGACACCACAACGAAAAAAAGGTAGAGCAAAACCGATCGGGTTGATTTCGACTCGATTATGACTGCCTTAATTCGCCTGAAAGTGTCGCCTATGCGTGTCATTGGGGCTTTGTGCGTCGATTATCGGTTGGCGGCATCGGCACCGGTCTCGGCCACATCCTTCATCGACTCGTAAATGGAGTTCTTGTCGATTTCGATTTTAACGCCATCGGCAATTTCAAGAAGCATGGTGCTCTCTTTTATCTCCTTAATACGTCCGTAGATGCCACCGGCGGTCATCACCTTGTCACCTTTTTTCAAATTGTTTCGGAATTCGTTGATTTTCTTTTGTTTCTGCGATTGCGGCCTGATCATGAAGAAGTAGAAAATGGCGATAAGAGCCACAATCATGATGATGCTGCTCATGCCGCCCATGGGGTCGGCCGAAGCTTGCAAGAGAATGTTGTTAAGCATGACGATTATAAATTAGTTTGAAAAATATTCGTTTCACGGTTTCACAATTTTGCCCGATGACCTGAGCTGCCGCATAGCGGAATTGAGAATGCCATTGACAAAATGTCCGCTGTTGGTGGTGCTGAAATTCTTGGCCAGCTCAATGTACTCGTTGAGCGTGACTGCGGTAGGGATGCTCTCATAGCCTTGCATTTCGGTCAAGGCCATGCACATGATGATGCGATCCATCAAGGCGATGCGGTCCTTGTCCCAGCGGTCGGACTTGACCAGTGTGTCTATCAGCTCATTGTTCTGCTCCATCTGGCTGACGGTGTCGGCAAAGAGCGACTCACCGAAGCGACGGTCCTCCTCGTCTTTGAACATGGGCAAGATGGGTTCGGGCAACCCCTCCTCGATGCGGCGAATTGTCTTGAGGACAAACTGCCCCATGATATCAAAATCCTCAATGCTCCAGAAGAGCGATTTGCTTTCCACCATCTCGGCCATGTCGGGATCGGGGAAAATGACATTCTTGAACAAATCGCGCCATAAATTGGCATCGATGTCGATGCCGTAAGCATCGTTGTCCATATAATTGATATAATAGTTGCTATGAAGCACCTTGTCGAGCATCATCTTCATGAAAATCACATCATCCTGCCATGAAATGTGGTGCTTCTCAAAATATGCGTTCAGCTGTTCATTGTCGCAAAGGGCGGCTATCAGTTTGTTTTCCACAAACTTCATGTTGGGATTCAAGTCTTCGGGCGAAGGCTGATATTTGTACTTTGCATCGTCGAGCCGGCGTTCCTGCATGTAGGTCAAGTCAATCATGAGTTTGAGCAGATAGTAATAGAGCTCGTAGGATTTTTCGAAACTCGTGACCAGCTCTTTCTTGTAATGAGCAAGGTCGTGTTCGGCACCGGAAACAACGTAGGCGTACAATACCTGCACCACCTTAATCCTAATCAGAATGCGATTGATCATTTTTTGTATATGTTTATTGTGGTTTGCAAAGTTAATGAATATCGGCCCCACATGCAAGCGATGGGGGCAGTTTTATTTCACCTGTTGGCCGTCGGAAAGGCGCTGACGCACCACCTCGTACATCATGATGCCACCTGCCACCGACACATTGAGCGAATTGATTTGCCCGAACTCGGGGATTTTTACCCGCATGGTGCACTGCCGCATCACGGCTGGTGATATACCGTTTCCTTCTGCTCCGAGAACGATGGCTACGGGCCCCGTGTAATCGGGCTGCGTGTAAGTCGTGGCATTCTTGTCGCTGGTACCCACAATCATAAATCCGCTGTCATGCAGCAGTTGCAGGGCCTGGACAAGATTTCTTTCGCGGCACACGGGCAGCACATTCAGGGCTCCTGCCGAGGTTTTCACGGCATCGGCGTTAACCGTGACGCTGTCGTGGTCGGGAATGACAATGGCGTTGACCCCTGCACACTCGCAAGTGCGGGCGATGGCACCGAAGTTGCGCACATCGGTCACGCCGTCAAGCACCACCACAAAGGGATTGATGCCCTCATCATAGTATTGTGGCAGCAACTGTTCAAGTTGGTAATAAGTGACGGCGGCCATCATGGCCAGCACGCCCTGATGGTTCTTGCGAGTGATGCGGTCGATGCGTTCTACCGGCACACGCTGCACCGGAACTCGGAGGTTGTGTGCCATGTCGAGGATGTGTGAAACATTTTCACCGTTCAGATCGCGGCGAATAAAAATTTTGTCGATGTCCTTGGCAGCTTCAAGCGCTTCGGCCACTGCATGGATGCCAAAAATAAATTGTTTGTTGTCGGTCATGATTTTCTACTTGTTGAGATAAGGGCTTTTGCATTGGCAATGGCTGCCTCGTTCAGGTCCTTGCCGCTGAGCATGCGAGCAATCTCCATCATGTGTTCATCATCGTCCAGATCTACCACTCCGGTTACGGTTCCTAAGGCCGTGTCGGTCTTAAACACCTTCTTGTGGTGCATGCCATGTGCGGCCACCTGAGGCAGATGCGTGATAGTTATCACCTGGATGGTGTGGGCTATGTCGCCCATCATTTCTCCCACCATATTGGCCACATCGCCGCTCACGCCGGTGTCCACCTCGTCAAAAATGATGGTGGGCAACTGCACCGTCTGCGCCACAATGGCCTTGATACAAAGCATCACCCTGGAAATCTCACCGCCCGATGCGGTGTCCTTGATGGGCATTGTGGACTGATTTTTGTTGAATGCCACACGGAATTCCAGAGAGTCGCATCCGTTGGCGTTGAGTGGAACAGTCGAGCATGCTACCTCGAACTCGATGTTTTTCATGCCCAAAGGCTGGGCGAGCATCTTCATCTTGTGGGCGAATTCCTGTGCCACCTGCTTGCGTGTGGCCGAAAGTTCTTCGGCCAGCGACTGGGCCTTGCGCCTTGCATCGTCCACTTGAGCTTGAAGGGCGGCAATAGTGTCATCGCTGCTGTTGAAGGCATCGAGTTGAGCCTGCAGTTTTTGCTGTATGGCGAGCAGATCGTTCACCGAGTTGACACTGTGTTTGCGTTCAAGGGCATAGATGGCGTTCAGCCTGTCGTTCACCCTTTCCAATTCGGCCGGATCATCGACGAGGTCGTCCTCGATGCCGCTCACAGTGAGAGTGACATCTTTCAGCTCGATTGCTGCTTCGCGCACTCTTCGCGCAAGGTCGGCCACTTCGGGCAACGCATCAACGGTGCCTTCGAGCCTGGCAGCAACGGTGTTAAGATGACTCAGCAATGATTGTTCATCGCCATTCATGGTTTCTTTCACAGTCCACAACGCCTCTTTCAGGGTTGCCACGTTGCTCAATCGTTGCTGGAGGTTTTCAAGTTCAGTGTCTTCATTTTCAGCGAGTTTTATTTCTATGAGCTGTCCAAGCTGGAATTGAAGATAGTCTTGTTCGGCGTGCGATTGGGCATAATCTTCCTGCAGTTGCTTCAACTGCTTCTCGGCCGCTCTCAACTCAGCGTAGCAAGTGTCGTAGGCCTTACGCAACGGCAGGTTGCCGGCAAGACTGTCTATCACATCGAGCTGAAATTGCGGTTTTGCCAGCAACATATTGCTGTGCTGTGAATGAATGTCGACAAGATGCGTAGCCAAATCTTTCAGCACGGTTATATTCACGGGCAAATCGTTGACAAAGGCCCGGGAACGCCCCCCAACGGCTATTTCTCGCCTGATGATACATTCATGCTCGAAATAGTCGAGGTCGTTCTCGCTGAAAAACGACTCGAGGCCGAATCCCTCTATATCGAACGAGGCCTCCACCATCGTTTTCTTCTCGGGGTCGCGGATTGCCTTGCTGTCGCACCGCTCACCCAGAATGAGCGACAATGCGCCGATAATAATCGATTTGCCGGCTCCCGTTTCACCTGTGATGATGGTGAGCCCGCTGTCCCACGTCATCTCCAGCCAGTCGATGAGTGCATAGTTTGAAATAATGAGTCGTCGCAACATGGTCATCGATTAGTTGTTGCTCTCTTCTTTGATTTGCTTTATTTTTGAATCGTCGGCCGGATATATCGAAGACAGCAGTGTGTAAACCTCGTCTTTCTCGGTGGAGCTGGCCTTGGAATACACATTGATTACTTCCTCGAGTTTTGCGTCGCGGAACAGTGTCAGTGACACCGACATGGAATTGTTGTCGTAGATTTTCTTTAGTTCGGGAAGGGCCTTGGTGATAGTCTGGCGTCCTTTGTCCACGCTCACCACCATTTGGTCGAGTCCCAGCCGGTGATAGTTGTATAGCAACTCTCGGAATCCGGCTGTGGCCTTGTCGGTGAACACACTGAGCACGGCACTGCGGTTGCGGTGGTCCTCAAAGGCCTTCCAACCGCTTTCGCCGGTGCTTTGTGCCAGCCGCACCACGTTGGCGGCCTTTTCGAAATAAGGGTCGCCGCCATTGAGCGAGAACGTGTCGAAGTCGATGCCGATGATCAGGAACGCATAAAAGTTGAGGATGGCGGTGAGGTTATCCTGCATCTCCAGTTCTGAATACACCAATGGATTACCTTCCTGATAATTAAACTCAACTTTTGTGTCCTTGAAATTGATGGTGGTGGTGGTGTAGGAACTGTTGTAAACCGGGCGCTGCGACTGAATCTGGAGGTCGCCTTTCATTTTTCCCGTGGCATCTTCATAGGTGGAGATGGTGAGATAGAGTTTGCACTGAATTTTCTCGTTCAGGGCAAATTGCGCGTCGGTCCACTTGGTGGTGTTCATATATTCGGCAATGGCTTCCTTCAACGTGTTGAATATTTCCTTGTTGGCAACATTCACTTTTTCGGCGTTAACCTCCACGCTGCAGTTCAATTCACTCGACTCTTCGTCGGCGTGAGCTGTCAGCGGCATCAAGGCCGCAAGAGCCATCAACATGATGGGCAAAAATCTTTTTATCATCACTTCAACATTTTCACAATTTCTTCAACAATGTCGGCCGCCACCTCGGTCTTGGCTTTGCACTCACCGGCAATCACGTCACCATTCCGGTGGTAAATGGTCACTCGATTGGTGTGGGTTTGGAATCCGGCACCTTTGTCGCGCAACGAATTGAGAACAATCATATCGAGTTTTTTGCGCTCCATTTTTCCCAATGCGTTCACCTCTTCGTTATCGGTCTCGAGGGCAAAGCCCACAGTGACTTGTCCAGGCCGCTTTTGTTCACCCACCATGCGAGCGATGTCGGGATTCTTCACCAACTGCAGCACGGGGGCCTCATCTTTTTCTCGCTTGATTTTTTTCTCACTCATGACGGCCACCTTATAGTCGGCCACGGCAGCACACAGAATCACTACCTGTGCATCGGCCATGTGGCGGGCCACTGCCTTGCACATGTCGTCGGCACTGACCACGTCTATCCGCTCCACGCCAGGCTGACGAGCATTGATGGCCACGGGGCCTGTGACCAGAGTCACTTGCGCTCCCCTGCGGGCGCACTCGTCGGCCAGTGCGAATCCCATTTTCCCTGATGAGAAATTGCTGATAAACCGCACGGGATCGATTTTTTCCACCGTGGGCCCTGCCGTGATGAGCACCCGTTTTCCGGCCAATTGGGCCGATTGCTCAAAGAAATCATTTATCACACGCACGATGTTCTCCGGCTCTTCCATCCGGCCTTTGCCCACAAGGTGGCTGGCCAGCTCGCCGGCGGCAGGCTCAATGATGTGGTTGCCATAAGAGCGCAGCAATTCCAGATTGCGCACCGTGCTGGGATGACGCATCATGTCCAGGTCCATTGCCGGAGCCACAAACACCGGTGCTTTTGCCGACAGATAAGTCGTCACCAGCATATTGTCGGCCACACCGGTAGCCATCTTGGCGATGGTCGATGCTGTGGCGGGAGCCACTATCATGGCATCGGCCCACAGGCCCAGATCCACGTGGCTGTTCCACTGCCCGGTGTTGGCCGTGAAGAACTCACTGATGACAGGTTTGCCACTCAGAGTCGACAATGTGACAGGGGTGATAAACTGCCGTGCGTTAGGTGTCATTACCACTTGCACCTCGGCACCGGCTTTCACCAGCAGGCGCACAAGCGTTGCCGCTTTGTAGGCTGCAATTCCGCCGGTAATACCCAGAACGATATGTTTTCCTGCAAGCATGAAATAAGAGAATGGTTTTACTACTTGTTCATATTGAGCTTGATGCGAGTGAGAGCCTGCTTGGTGTTCTCGGCAAAGTCTCCCTGCATCATCCACGCATAATAGCCCGGGTCACGGTGCAGCACATCGGTCACAAGCTGTCCCTTGTATTTGCCGAAGTTGAATACCGGCCGTTGCTGTTCATCATAGATGAATCGCCCGGCAAGATCCACTTTGTTGTTATGCGAGGAATATTCAGCCAGAAAATCCACATCGTTCTGAAGGTCGGGATAGCGGTCGAGCTGTCCCATAAGCACTTCGTAGGTGGTCATGGCATCACAGGCCGACGAGTGGTGGTTTTCCATCTCCTTGCCACAATAGAAACGGTAGGCGGCCTCCAGGTCGCGGCGTTCTTTCTTGTGGTAAATCGTCTGAACATCCACAAACCTACGTCTCGCAAAATCAATATTTACCCCGGCGCGGGCCATTTCTTGAGCCAAAATGGGAATGTCGAACTGGTTGCTGTTGAAGCCTGCAATGTCGCAGCCCTCAAACACATTGGCCAGCGTCTGCGCAATCTGTCGGAACGTGGGGGCATCCTTCACATCATCGTCGGTGATGTGATGAACATTGGTCGACTCTTGCGGTATGTGCATCTCAGGATTCACTCTGTAGGTTCGCACTTCGGGTTCTCCTCCATCGGGACGCACTTTGACATAAGAAATCTCAATGATTCGGTCCTTGGTTATATTCAGGCCGGTCGATTCTACGTCGAAGAATATAATGGGATTTTTCAGTTTAAGTTTCATCAGTGACGAGCTATGAGTTGATTTTTGAAAAATTGCACAGATTTCCCAAAGCCTCGGTCGTGTTCTGAGAAATCTGTGCCGTCAAGTCAAAGAAAAAGAGCTTTATTGCGTGTTTGTTATGCTTTTCTGCTTTGCCGCGCACCAGTGGGCCGCGGTTCAAATCATCATCGGCATCTGCAGCACCAGCAAGTCCTCGCCTTCTTTTTGTTCCGAAGGAAGGAAGATGCCTGCGCGTGCCGGGTCGAGGAGCTTCACAACCACCGTTTCCGAGTCAATGTTGTTTAACACCTCAATGATGTCCATGTTCTTGAAACCGATGGTCATCGGCGCTCCGCTATATTCGCATGCCACCGTTTCCTCGGCGCTGGTGGCGTGATCCAAATCCTGCGTGGTAAGCAAGATGCTGTTCTCGCCTATCTGGAATTTCACCAAGCCGCCCACGCTGGCAAGCACCGACACACGCCTCACAGCGTTAAGCAGCGTGGCACGGTCGATGGAAAGTTCATAGGGGTTGTTCTCGGGAATCACCGAATCGTACTTGGGATAGCGGCCATTGACAAATCGGCACGATAACGAGTAATCCTTGGTCTCGAACGTGGCGCTGCTCTCATCGAGTGACACGGCAACCGGCTCCACACCGGCCTTGTCGACGATGCTGCTGAGCACGGCAGCCGGCTTGGAGGGCATGATAAACGAGCTTTCAAAGCCTGGAGCCACCCTCGTGGCCTTGTAGCGAACCAGCTTGTGCGAGTCGCTCGCCACAAAAATAATCATGTCGGGCTTGATGTCCCAGTACACACCCATGAATTGGGGATGCATGTCGTCGGTCCCCACGGCAAAAATCGTGTGCGCAATACCGCCAGCCACATCCCGGGCCGGCACGGCCAGCTGCTTCACCTCGCCGGTGCTGGCTGCTTTCACCGGGTAATCGTCGCCGCTGAGTGCAGTCATGCTTGAATGACCGCTCACGTAGTTGAAGGTCACCTCCAGGGTTTCTTCATTCACGTCCACGCGTAAAGCAGTGTCGGGCATCTCCTTGAGCAAGTTGATGATGCGCTTCACGTCGACGGCAAACTTTCCATTGCCCTCGGCATCCTGAACCTCGAGGTGTGTGGTGAGGCGTGTTTCCATGTCACTGCCGGTAACCACCAGGCGGTCGCCCGACAGTTCAAAGAGGAAATTGTCGAGGATGGCATAAGCATTTTTGGAGCTTACTACCTTGCTCACGGCATTGAGTCGTGTGAGCAACAGTTTGCTTTGGATGTTGAATTTCATGTTGTTATCTGTTTTACTAATGTTGTTCTACACATTTCATGGGAGCTGACGCGATGGCAACCCCCTTAATTGATTTGACAAATTTACAATTTTTTTTTTCTTCTTGCAACATTCCAATGAATTTGCCCGATTTTTTTAAAAAAATTATTTGTTGTCACCGGCTGGCACGTGCATAAAGGAACGCCGCAATAAAGGTGTAGATAATGTTTGGAATCCACATGGCCACGCGGGCACTGGTGTAGCCCGACACGCAGAACGTGCTGGTCACGGTCATGAACAGGATGTAGGAGAAACTGAGCAGCAGGCCGATGCCGATGTTCATGCCCATGCCGCCCCTTACTTTTCTGGAAGAGAGCGAAAGCCCGATGATGGTGAGGATGAAAGCGGCGGCAGTCATGGCGTAGCGCCGTTCATATTCGATTTCAAAATTCTTGATGTTGGCTACTCCCCTGTCCTTTTGTTTGAGAATGTATTCACGCAACTGGGGACTGGTGAGCGTCTGCTCGTCGTTATGGCTGATGAGGAAGTCGCGGGGCTCCACGTTGAGCATAGTGTCGATGTGGGCTCCCCCGATTTTGGTTTCTTTCAAGCCGTCAAACCGGCGTATGGTGTAGTTGTTGAGCGTCCATAACCCGGCCGAATCATAGCGCACCGTCTCGGCGGTGAGTCGCGAGGTGATCGTGTTGCCGTCGAACTGTTCGAGCGAGAAGCGGTAGCCACTGCCCGTCACTTTGTCATAACGAGCCAGATAGGCCATCACACCGGGTTTCACCTGCAACTGGATATTGTCACCGTAAAGAACCTCTTTGTTGTTCACCCACTTGTTGGTGTATTCGATGCGGGCAATGTTGGCCGGTGGAATGACGTAAGCCGACAGCAGATAGGTGAGCACTGCAATCACAGTGGCACTGAAAATATAAGGGACGGTGAGACGATGAAAGCTGATGCCGCTCGAGAGCATGGCAATGATTTCACTGCGGTCGGCCAAGCGCGATGTGAAGAAGATGACCGAGATAAAGGTGAACAATGGGCTGAACTGGCTCACGATGAAGGGGAGAAAGTTCATGAAATACTTGAATATCGTCTCACTCACAGGGGCGGTGAGCACGGCGTCAAGCTTCTCGTTTACGTCGAACATGATGACGATGGCCATAAGCAGCAGGATGGCAAAGAAGAACGTGCCGAGGAAGTTCTTCACGATGTAGAGGTCGAACTGTTTCGCCCGCCATTTGAAGGGCCATTTCCAGCTCAATCTCGATTTTATCTGTGCCGCCGCGGTGGCGTGCTGCTGCAAGTCGCTCATAATCGTCGCTGTACCCTTTCGACCATATCAGTTTTCCATGATTTGAAGTCGCCGGCAAGAATGTGCTTGCGGGCTTCGCCCATGAGCCACAGATAGAATGCCAGATTGTGGATGCTGGCAATCTGCATGGCCAGTATTTCTTGAGCTATGAACAGATGCCGCAGATAGGCGCGGGAGTAAATGCGGTCCACAATTGATGCTCCATCTTCTTGAATGGGTGAAAAGTCGTCGGCCCACTTGCGGTTGCGCATGTTCATGATGCCATGCTGGGTGAAGAGCATGCCATTGCGGCCATTGCGCGTGGGCATCACGCAGTCCATCATGTCCACACCGCGGTCGATGGCCTCGAGCATATTGGCCGGAGTGCCTACGCCCATGAGATAGCGGGGACGGTCGGCGGGCAGGATGTCATTGACTACCTCAATCATGTCGTACATCACCTCAGTGGGCTCTCCCACTGCCAGGCCACCGATAGCGTTGCCCTCGGCCCCCAAATCGGCCACAAAATGTGCCGATTCCTGACGCAAATCCTTGAATGTGCAACCCTGCACAATGGGGAAGAAAGTCTGCCTGTGACCATAAAGCGGTTCGGTGTGGCGAAAGTGTTCCCAGCCGCGCTTCAGCCACTGGTGGGTGAGTGTGAGCGAGCGTCGCGCGTAGTCGCGTTCACTGGTCCCCGGCGGGCACTCGTCAAGCGCCATCATGATGTCACTGCCGATGACGCGCTGAATGTCGACCACCTTTTCGGGGGTGAACAGATGGCTCGACCCGTCGATGTGGCTGCGAAATGTCACGCCTTCTTCTCGCAGCTTGCGGTTCGCCGCCAGGGAAAACACCTGAAAACCACCGCTGTCGGTAAGGATGGGACGTTTCCAGCCATTGAACTTGTGAAGCCCACCGGCACGCTGCATGATGTCCATTCCTGGGCGCAAATAGAGGTGATAGGTGTTGCCCAGGATGATTTGGGCTTTTATGTCGTCGCGCAGCTCGGTCATGTGTACGGCTTTCACCGCTCCAACGGTACCCACCGGCATGAAAATGGGGGTCTCGATGGGGCCGTGGTCGGTGGTGATGAGTCCGGCGCGGGCATTGCTTCCGGCTGCAGTAGCTTTGATTTCAAAATTCATAAGATGAAATTTTTGGCAAAATTAGTGCACGGTGAGTGAAAAACCAAAGTTTACTTTGAAATTTTCCGGAACGCCACCCATTTTTGCATTTTGTGAGTCGGCAAATGGCATCAAAACCATTTTAGTTGATACGCTGCCATTCATCACCAATGACACACTGCAACTCCCCTGCCCTGTTTCTGGGCAATGAGAATCGCAGTGTGCGAAATGGATTGACTTAACGCAGCCCGTCTTACCAGATGATGACGCGGTCCTCAGGTGCGCGCCACATCTTGTCGCCGGAATGGACGTTGAATGCTTTGAAGAATGGTTCCAGGTTGCGGATGGCCACGTTCACGCGGTTCACGCCCAGCGAATGTGGGTCGACCTTGGTGCGGCGCAGAATCTCCTCTTTGGTGATGTTGGCTGCCCACACATTTGCATAGCTCAAAAAGAAGCGCTGGTCGGGGGTGAATCCGTCGATGGCCTCATCGGCCTTGCCTTGAGCAGTCTTTTTGAATGCGCTGTAGGCCACACGCAGGCCGCCATGGTCGGCGATGTTCTCGCCCATGGTGTATTCGCCGTTGGCATGCACGTCATCGGCCACAATCTCGGCGCTGTACTGAGCACCCAATTTCGAGGCCAGCACCTTGAATTGCTCGGCATCCTCGGCCGTCCACCAGTCAACCATATTGCCGTTGTGGTCGAAATTACGCCCCTGGTCGTCAAATCCATGAGTCATCTCGTGGCCAATCACTACACCGATGGCGCCATAATTCACCGCATCGTCGGCCTCGGGGTCGAAATACGGTTTCTGGAGTATTCCGGCCGGAAAACAAATTTCGTTGCTGCTGGGCTCATAATAAGCGTTGACCGTCTGGGGGGTCATGTACCAGCGTTCTTTGTCGACGGGTTTGTCGAGTTGAGAAATCTCATAATCGGCCAGGAAAGTGCGGGCCTGCTTCACATTCTCCCAGTAGGGTTTGGATGCGTCAATGGCCAGGCCGGAATAGTCGCGCCACTTGTCGGGATAGCCAATCTTGACCGTGAAACTGTTGAGTTTCACAAGAGCGTTCACCTTGGTCTTGGGGCTCATCCACGTCAGCGATGCGATGTGTTCACCCAGAGCCACCTTCAGGTTGTCGACAAGCCGTTGCATTTTCTTCTTGGATTCGGCGGGGAAATATTTCTCCACATAAAGTTGGCCCACGGCCTCGCCCAGCAGGGTGTTGGGCACATTCAAGGCGCGCTTCCATCGGGGTTGCATCACCTTTTTGCCACTCATGGCACGGCTGTAGAAGTCAAAGTGAGCCTGGACAAAGTCGTCGCTCAGATAAGGAGCTGCCGCATCGATATATTTAAAGGCGAGATAGTCTTTGATTACGTTCTCTTTATAATTTTGAAGCATGTTGCTCACGCAGGCCAGTGAGGCTGGCTGAAACACGCACACGCGCTTCACCGTGCAGCCCATTTCGCCGAAATATTGCTCCCAGTTGATGCCTTGATAACGGTTCTTGAGTTCATCGAGGCTCATGATGTTGTACAGGCGGCTGTAATCGCGGGTTTGCTCGCGGGTCATGGCCACCTGCGCCAACTCGGTTTCGATTTTCATCACATTGGCTGCCGCTTTCTTCGCAGCACCTTTTTTGCTTCCGGTGAGCACAAACAGGCGGTTGATGTAATCCACATAGGCCTGGCGCACGGCAGCCGTGTTTTTGTCGTTGTCGAGGTAGTAGTCCCGGTCGCCCATGCCGATGCCCCCCTGGGTGAGATAGAACAGATTCTCATTGCTGCTCTTGAGGTCGGCCATGACCGACCCGTCGAAGAACGGACTGCTCACTCCACGTTGCAGACGCGCCACCAGGCGGGTGAAGTCGGCGGGCTTGGCATTTTTAATGATGGCGAGGTCGGCCGTCAGTGCCGCCCCCCCTTCGTTGTTCAGTCGCACGCTGTCCATTCCCATGGCATAGAGGTCGCCCACCTTTTGCCGGATGCTTCCCTGCTGATTGCCGGTTCCGAGCGATGTAATGATGTCCTTTACCTGCTCACGGCTGTTCTCGGCCAGCTGGTCGAACGTGCCAAAACGAGCATACTGAGGGTCGAGCGGATGGGCTTTCATCCATCCTCCACAAGCATAGAGATAGAAATTCTCGCCCGGGCTTACAGCTGGGTCAAGATTGCTCCGGTCCACACCGCGTTCGATGTTGCCGGCATTCAAAGTCAATGAGGCAAGCATTGCCATAATCAAAAATTGTTTCATCGGGTTGGGTATTTTATGTTGATAACGTTTTTATTTTTTCAAGTTCTTCTCCGGCCAATTCCCATTCATTCATCACGCGCTCCAGTTCGGAGTTGAGTGTGGCGTGGCGCTGATAGATGCCTGGGTCGGCATTGCCACCGCCGGCCAGTTCCTCCTCGATAGCGCGAATGTCGCTTTCCAGCATTTCAATCTGCTGCTCAAGGGATTTTACCCGCTTTTCAGCTTGTCGCACACGGCGTTCGCGCTCTTTCTGCTCTTCATAACTGAGGCGACCAGCACTCACGGCAGCCGGCGCAGTGACTGAGGCGGTAGGTTTAAGGCGCGCTTCAAGTTGCTGCAGACTGCCCAGTTGTTTCTTGGCCAAGAAATCGTAGATGCCCCCCAAATGCTCTCGCACCCGGTGCTCTCCAAATTCATAGACCTTTTCCACCAGTCCATCGAGGAAATCGCGGTCGTGGCTCACGACAATGAGTGTGCCGTCGAACTGTTGCAAGGCAGTTTTCAGGATGTCCTTGGTCCGCATGTCCAGATGGTTGGTTGGCTCATCAAGAATCAAGAGGTTGACAGGCTGCAAAAGCAATCGAATCATGGCCAGCCGGCTTTTCTCACCACCTGATAGCACTTTCACTTTTTTCTCGGATGCTTTCCCGCCAAACATGAAGGCTCCGAGTATGTCGTTGATGCGCGTGCGCACATCGCCGGTGGCCACATAATCGATGGTGTCATAAACGGTGAGGTCCTCATCGAGCATTTGGGCTTGGTTTTGCGCAAAATAACCTATCATCACGTTATGGCCCAGCTTCAGCGTGCCCTCGAAGGGTATCTCATTCATGATGCACTTCACCAGCGTCGATTTTCCGGCACCGTTCTTGCCCACGAACGCCACCTTCTCACCTCGACGAATGGTGAAGGTGACATGGTCGAAAACATTGAGTGTGCCATAGTCCTTGCGCAGCTCGTCGGCAATCACCGGATAGTCGCCCGAACGTGGAGCGGGCGGGAATCGGAGTCTTAGGCGGGAATTGTCCACCTCGTCCACTTCAATGCGTTCCAGCCTGTCGAGTTGCTTGATTCGGCTCTGCACCTGCACAGCCTTGGTGGCCTTGTAACGGAAGCGTTCAATGAATGCCTCGGTGTCGTGAATCATTTTTTGCTGGTTGTCGTAGGCACGCATTTGCTGCTCGAGGCGCTCCTTGCGCAAATCCACGAAGCGGCTGTAGTTCACCTGATAATCATAGATGTGTCCCAGAGATATCTCAATCGTTCGGGTCGTCACATTGTCGAGAAAAGCGCGGTCGTGGCTCACGAGCACCAGCGCTCCCCTGCGTGTCTTCAGAAAACCCTCAAGCCATTGAATCGACTCTATGTCGAGGTGGTTGGTGGGCTCGTCGAGCAGCAGCACGTCGGGCCGCTGGAGCAGCAGCTTGGCAATTTCCACGCGCATGCGCCACCCACCTGAGAATTCGCTGGTGGGCCGTTCAAAGTCGGCACGCTCAAAGCCCAGTCCCGTCAGTGTTTTCTCAATCTCGGCCTCGGCATTATCAGCCTGCATCATGGCACGCAGCTCGGTCTTGCTCGCCAGTGATTCGATGAGGTTGTTATATTGCGAGCTATCGAAGTCGGTGGCGTGTTGTAGCTGGGCATTCAGCCTGTCGATGCTTTCATCGAGCTCGTGAATGTGGCTGAACGCCAATGCCGCTTCCTGCCTGACGGTGCGTTCATCGGTGAGTCGCATTTGTTGTGGCAAGTAACCTATGCTGACGTCGGTGGGCAATGAGACCGTGCCCTCAGTGGGGCGTTGCAAGCCGGCGATGATTTTCAACATGGTAGACTTGCCTGCGCCGTTTTTCCCCACCAGGGCTATCCGGTCGTTTTGATTGATAACGAAATTGATGTTATCGAGCAGCGGCTCGCTGCCAAACTCCATTTTCAGTCCCTGTATTGAAATCATGGAGGCAAAATTAGTGTAAGTTGAGCGCAGAACAAAATGAAAAATATGGTTTTTTCATTTTTTATGCCTCAACGCCTCCTGATTTATCTAAAATTAGTGCAAGCCGGGCGCAGAACAAAATGAAAAACATGTTTTTTCATTTTTTATGCCTCAACGCCGCCTGATTTATCTAAAATGGCAATAATAATGTGGGGCGCGGTCCATCGCCGTAGACCGTGCCCCACAAACTTAAATTTCTGATGAAGCAAGAATATTGTTGGGTTTCAGATGATTTTTTCCAGTTGGGCTGTGTTGCGCCGAATTTCATCGTCGCCCACTTCATAGTTGGCCAAATCATTCGAGAAATAACGGTCGTAGGCCGTCATGTCAATCAGGCCGTGGCCCGAGAGGTTGAACAAAATCACACGCTGCTCGCCTGCTTCACGGGCCTTGAGGGCTTCGCGTATTGTCGCTGCAATGGCGTGCGACGATTCGGGCGCCGGGATGATGCCTTCGGTGCGGGCAAAGAGCGTGGCGGCCTCGAATGTTTCGAGCTGTGGAATGTCGACGGCATCAATCAGGCCGTCGTGCTTCAACTGGCTCACTATGGCGCCTCCGCCGTGATAACGCAGTCCTCCTGCGTGGATGTTGGCCGGCGAGAAGTTGTGTCCCAGTGTGTACATGGGAATAAGCGGGGTGTAACCGGCTTCATCGCCAAAGTCGTATTGGAACTCACCTCGCGTCAGTTTGGGGCACGACGAGGGCTCGGCTGCGATGAATCGGGTGTTGCGTTCTCCGCTCAGGTTGTGACGCAGGAAGGGGAAGGCGAGGCCGCTGAAATTACTGCCTCCGCCAAAGCATGCAATCACCGTGTCGGGGTATTCGCCGGCAAGTTCCATCTGCTTCTCGGCTTCAAGCCCGATGACTGTCTGATGCAATGCCACATGATTGAGCACCGAGCCCAGCACATATTTACAATTCGGCGTGCTCATGGCCAGCTCCACAGCCTCGCTGATGGCGGTGCCAAGCGAACCGCTGTAGTTGGGATGGTCGGTAATGATTTTTCGACCGGCCTTGGTCGACATCGACGGCGAGGCAATCACCTCGGCGCCGTAGGTCTGCATGATGGAGCGCCGGTAAGGCTTTTGCTCATAGGAAATTTTCACCATGTACACCGCCAGTTCCAGGCCAAAATGCTTGGCTGCCATCGACAGGGCTGCTCCCCACTGCCCTGCCCCGGTCTCGGTGGTGATGTTGGTCACCCCCTCGGCTTTGCAATAGTAGGCCTGGGCGATGGCTGAATTGAGCTTGTGTGAACCTACTGGACTTACGCTTTCGTTCTTGAAATAGATGTGCGCGGGCGTGTCGAGCGCCTTTTCCAGCGCACGGGCACGCACCAGCGGCGTGGGGCGGTAAATGCGATACAGTTCGCGCACTTCATCTGGAATCTCGATAAAACGGTCAGTATAGTTCATCTCCTGGTCGGCACATGCCTTGGCAAAGAGCGGATACAAATCCTCGGCTTTGAGCGGCTGCTTGGTGCCCGGATTGATGAGCGGGCGCGGCTTCACCTTCATGTCGGCAATTACATTGTACCATACTTGAGGAATGTCTTTTTCGTTGAGTAAAAATTTTTTTGATTCCATAATTGCATTATTTTTGAATTATTATTTGAATTTGCGTAAATTTTATGCAAATATAAAATAGAATATTGACTCGTGCAAATTTTTCAGGAAAATTTTTCAAGAAAAACTAAAATTTATAGTTTTCGGTTATGTATATACATATTTATATGCCATATTCTCACCAAGACTGCGGGGCATTGTCATGCTGTGTGCCAATTTGTGGCACAGATTGCCATTTTGTCAGTCATTCGCTTTCAAATCGGTCGTGGCACAAGGCTTGCAAGTGCCCGATTTGGAAACATCAATAAAACGCAAATAGAAAGGAGAATAACAATATGAATTTCAACAATTTCACAATCAAAAGCCAAGAGGTGGTGCAGAAAGCCATCGACATTGCGCGCGCCGAAGGCAACCAAGCCATCGACCCGCTGCACTTGCTCAAGGCTGTGATGACCGAGGGCGAGGCTGTGGTGAAGTTCATTTTTCAGAAATTGGACATCACACCGTCGCTGGTCGACCGTCAGCTTGAGGCGCAGTTGAGCTCTCTGCCGCGCGTGAGCGGTGGTGAGCCCTATCTGAGCAACGAAGCCAGTCAAGTGTTGCAAAAGGCGACCGACATCGCCCAGAAGAACGGTGACCAATATGTCACCATCGAGGCCATTTTGCTGGCATTGCTCCAAGTCAACTCACAGGCATCGCGCATTCTAAAAGATGCCGGTTTCACCGAGAAAGACCTCAAGGAAGCCATCGGGCAATTGCGCCAGGGCAAGAAAGCCACCGGCCAGGAAGCCGAGCAACAATACCATGCGCTGAGCAAATATGCCATCAACCTCAATGAGCGTGCGCGTCAGGGAAAACTCGACCCTGTCATCGGGCGTGACGATGAAATCAGGCGTGTGCTGCAAATCCTGAGCCGACGCACCAAAAACAACCCCATCCTCATCGGCGAGCCCGGTACGGGAAAGACCGCCATTGTCGAGGGGCTTGCCCAGCGAATCGTGCGCGGCGACGTGCCCGAAAACCTGAAGATGAAGCAAGTCTACTCGCTCGACATGGGCGCACTCATCGCCGGGGCCAAGTATCAGGGAGAATTTGAGGAACGGCTCAAGGCTGTCATCAATGAAATCACGCAGGCCGGCGGCGAGATCATCCTGTTCATCGACGAGATTCACACGCTGGTGGGTGCCGGCAAGAGCAGCGGTGCCATGGATGCGGCCAATATTCTCAAGCCGGCTTTGGCGCGTGGCGAGCTGCGCAGCATCGGGGCCACCACGCTCGACGAGTATCAAAAATATTTCGAGAAGGACAAGGCGCTCGAGCGCCGGTTCCAGATTGTCATGGTCGACGAGCCCGATGAGCAGAGCGCCATCGCCATTCTGCGTGGTCTGAAGGAGAAATACGAGAATCACCACAAGGTGCGTATCAAAGACGATGCCATCATTGCGGCCGTGCAGCTGAGCCAGCGCTACATCAGCGACCGTTTCCTGCCCGACAAGGCCATCGACCTGGTGGATGAGGCTGCCGCGAAGTTACGCATCGAGATGGACTCGGTGCCGCAGGGATTGGACGAAATCAGTCGAAAGATTTCTCAACTGGAGATTGAGCGCGAGGCCATCAAGCGCGACGGCGACGAGCAACGCATTGCCCAGCTCGACAAGCACATTGCCGAGCTCAAGGAACAGGAGCGCGATTACAAAGCCAAGTGGCAGAATGAGAAAGAGCTCATCAACCGCATCCAGCAGAATAAAATCGACATCGAGCATCTCAACTTCGATGCCGAGCGGGCCGAGCGCAATGGCGACTATGCCCGGGTGGCCGAGATTCGCTATTCACTCATCCGCCAGAAGGAGGAGCAGAACCGGCAGATTCAAGAAAAACTGCGCTCCATGCAGGGCGACAAGGCGCTCATCAAAGAAGAGGTCGACAGCGACGACATTGCCGATGTGGTGAGCCGCTGGACGGGCATCCCTGTGACCAAAATGCTGCAGAGCGAAATGGATAAGTTGCTGCACCTGGAGGACGAGTTGCACAAGCGTGTCGTGGGCCAGGACGACGCCATCAAGGCCATCAGCGATGCCGTGAGGAGAAGCCGGGCCGGCCTGAACGACCCGCGGCGGCCCATCGGGTCGTTTATCTTCCTGGGAACGACCGGTGTGGGCAAGACCGAGCTGGCAAAGGCCTTGGCCGACTACCTGTTCAACGACGAGAACATGATGACGCGCATCGACATGAGCGAGTATCAAGAGAAGTTTTCAGCCACCAGGCTCATCGGTGCCCCTCCGGGCTATGTGGGTTACGATGAAGGCGGCCAGCTCACCGAGGCCGTCAGGCGCAAGCCCTATTCGGTGGTTCTTTTTGATGAAATCGAGAAAGCCCACCCCGACGTGTTCAATGTGTTGCTGCAAGTGCTCGACGACGGCCGGCTTACCGACAACAAGGGACGTACCGTCAATTTCAAGAACACCATCATCATCATGACCAGCAACTTGGGCTCGAGCCTCATTCGTGAGCGTTTCGAGCATCTCACTGACCAGAACCGGCGTGAAATCATCGACTCCACGCGTGGCGAGGTCATGAATCTGCTCAAGCAGACCATAAGGCCCGAGTTCTTGAACCGTATCGACGACGTGATCATGTTCTCGCCGCTCGACGAGAAGCAGATAGAGCAGATTGTGAACTTGCAGCTGAACGCAGTGAAGAAGATGCTTGCCGAAAGCGGCATCGAATTGCAGGCGACCGAAGCTGCCGTGAAGCTACTGGCCGGCGCCGGTTACGACCCCGAATTCGGTGCAAGGCCGGTGAAACGTGCCATCCAGAACATGGTGCTGAACCCGCTGAGCAAGGAAATCATTGCCCGCCGTGTGGAACGCGACAAGCCCATCGTGCTGGATGCCCGGTCGGGCCAGATTGTTTTCAACAACTGACGCCACCGGCACCTCTTGCCGGGAGATTAAACGGACGCAGTCACTCTAGCAGGCTGCGCCCGTTTTTCTATTTGTTTTTCGTTTTTTATGAGCACGGCTGTAGGCTTTAGGCGGGCGTATTTGCAGGGTTCGTTTTTTTTTAGTAATTTCGGCATCGTTATGAAAGCGCGCGAATCTCGATGGCCGGGTGTGGCGCTGCTGCTCTTGTGGGCGGCAGCTTGTTTTGTGTTTTTCCAGTGGTTCTATCGCTATCATCTGTTTTTCAACGAGCAGAACCATCTGTTCACCTTCACGACTTCGCAGCTGCTCGGCTACTTCGACAAGCCGGCGTGGCTGGCATGCCTGGCGGGAGACTTCCTTACCCAATTTTTCTACTACGCCTATGCAGGTCCTGCCGTGCTCACGCTGGCGCTCATGGGCACTGCATTACTCGCGCGCGCTGCGGCGCGAAGGCTCGGGCTGGCGTCATCGGTTTCCACCGTGCTGGCACTGGTGCTGGCCACCGTCGAGGCCGTCACATTTTTCGATGCCGGGCACGAGCTGTCGAGTCTCGTGGCTTTGGCGCTGGGCATCGCGGCCTTCATCGCCACATCGATGGTGTGGAACCACAACCACTGGTGGCCGGCCATTTTCTATCCCATCGCGGCCGGTGCCACCTACTGGATGGCCGGCTACGGCGTATGGGTGCTGATGGCGCTGTGGGTGGCCGATGTCATTTGCCACAAGCATAAGAACCGCTACTATCTCATGGCCTGGATGCTTGCTTTGGCGGTGACGGCCTTCGAGGTGTGGGTGGCGGCTGAAAAATGCTATCTGCGCCTGGACGACGCACTGGCGTGGCCTGGTGTGGGCCGGCTGTCAAAACCCGACTTTGACCTTGAGGCTGACCTTGAGGCCGACAATAATTATTATTTCGGACGCTACGACCGCATTGTGGCCACCGTGCAGAGGACCGAGCACCCCACGCCGTTGCAAACGCTATTTTATAATATGGTCATGGCGCGGCAGGGACGGCTGCCCGATGTGCTGCTCAGCACCCAGCCCACCGAACTGGGCACGCTCTACACCGTGGGCCCCACCACGCCCAAGCTCATCATCAACACGATGCCCGAGCTCTACTGGACGGTGGGCGACATGATGTACGCTGAGCGCGCGGCCCTGCTGGCCTCCACTTTTTCACCGCACAACCACAATGCGCGCATGCTAAAACGCATGGCCGAGGTGAATCTCGTCACGGCCGACACCTTGGCAGCGTGCAAATACCTGAATATCCTGAGCAACACGCTGGCCTACCGGCGATGGGCCGTGGCCCACCATCCTGCCACCATGACCCCGGCTGTGCGCGAGGAGATTGAGGCCAAGCGCACGATGGTCAACAAGCAGGACACGCTGCGCATCGGCGACCACGCGCGCACCATTCTGCGTGAACTGGTGCGTTCCAACCCCGACAATATCGTTGCGCTCGACTATCTGCTGTGCACCGACCTGCAGATTGCCGACCTCCCATCGTTCAAGGCCGACTACGATGCGCTGTGCATGGCCAACGGAAAGCCGCGGCTCAAGCCGCTTTATCAGCAGGCGCTGTGCATCTGCCTGGCGGTGGAGCAGGCCGATCTCGACACCTGGCAACGATACATCAAGCTCACCGAGGTGCGCCACGCTTGGAAAAATTACAACGACAATCCTGCCAACCCGATGTTCGCCGGAAGCTACTGGCGCTACTACGACGTGGCAATGAAACAATCACAATGAATCGCTTCCTGTACATCATCATCGCCACAGCGGTGCTCATGGCCTGCAACGACAACCGCCCGGTGACCGACGCCGACGGCCGTCCGCCCATCTACCCCGATTACACCGACGTCACGCTGCCTGTGAATGTGGCGCCGCTCAACTTCCTGGCCCGCGACAGCGCACAGGGCGTGTGGGTGCTCGTCGACGGCGTCACCCTGGCCAAGAGTGGCGACAACCGCGCAGTTTTCGACATCGACCGGTGGCGGCAACTGCTGGCCGAGCACAGCGGCAAAGCGATGAACGTGGAGATTCGCACCCTCCACGGCCAGCAGTGGATAGCCTACCACACCACCTGGGCCGTGGTGCCCGACAGCATAGACCCCTACCTCACCTACCGGCTCATCGAGCCCGACTACGAGGTTTACCACCACCTGGCCCTCTACGAGCGGTGCGTCGAGAACTTCGACGAGCGCCCCATCAGCACTCACCAGCTCGTGGGCGACCGCTGCATGAACTGCCACACCTATGCCGGCCAAAGCGCGCAGCGCTCCATGATGTATGTGCGAGGCGAGGGAGGCGGAGCCATCCTCAACGACGCCGGCACACTTTCAAAACTCGACATCAAGGCCCCGGGCATGGTGTCGGGCAGCGTCTACTTCGGCTTCAGCCCGTCGGGGCGCTACATCACCTTCTCCACCAATGTCATCATCCCGGCTTTCCACAGCCGCGCGGCAAAGCGGCTGGAGGTGTACGACGACAAAAGCGACGTCTATGTGGCCGACCTGAAAACCCGGCGCATCATCTCATCGCCCCTGCTGGCCGATAGCATGCACCTGGAGACGTTCCCCACCTTCGCGCCCGACGGACGCCACATCTATTACTGCGTGGCACGCACTGTGGAGTTGCCCGGACAAGTGGAGCAGCTGCAGTACAGCCTGTGCCGCATCGGTTTCGATGAATCTACCGGCACCATCGGCGGCCGTGTCGACACCATCGTGGGGCCCACCACCAGCGGCCCCTCGCCCGACAAACGCTCGGTGTCGCACCCCCGTGTCTCGCCCGACGGCCGCTACGTGCTCTACACCGTGGCCCATTATGGCACTTTCCCCATTTGGCATACCGAGGCCGACCTGCAGCTGCTCGACCTCACCACCGGAGCCGTCGACACGCTGGCCGTGGTCAACAGCCCCAAAAGCGACACCTACCACGCATGGTCGTCTAACGGCCGATGGTTCGTCTTCGCCAGCAAGCGCGACGACGGACTCTACGGCAAGCCCTATTTTTGCTACATCGACAAGGATGGACGCCCCCACAAGCCCTTTGTGCTGCCCCAGCGCGACCCCGCCTACTACGACAACTGCCTCCGCTCATTCAACGCCCCCGAACTCGGCCGCGCCCCCCTGCCCTTCGACGCCCACGACGTAGCCCGCGCCATGCACACCCCCGCCCTCCCCTTCAAATAACCCGCCAAACCACCCAAAAGCATTCCCATTTTTCCCGATTGCGGTGCGTTCACAAATTCACCCCCGAAACAACTCCCGCATCGCAGCGAGCCACGCCACCATTGGAGCTAGGTAAGAGCAGAGAACTAAACTCGTTTGGTTTCCATGCCGAGCCGCATCCAAAACGAAGAAAGGATTGAGCGAGCCACCGCCACCAACAGTTGGTACGCAATAAAAAGCCCCGAATTGCGCCAGCATTCCGAGGCAAAATTTTAATTCAATCTAAACCGTTTCTAAAACAATGACAATTCATTTGTCTTTGAGCATAATCGCTGAACTGTTTCAGTCAGATTGATTGAGTCAATGCGTATGACAGTATTATCGCCATGCAATATTTGTCTGTTTAAATCATACATGGGGTTGCTTTGATGCTTTGCATCGTTATATATGACAGCTCTTTTAATACCATAGGCTTTGGCTTTATCCATTGCATGTCTTGAGCCACTGTCATTTCCGAGATTATTTGGCGCATAACTTGCAGCAAGAAGGACTGCATCTGAAAACAAGGCTTGAAGTCTATCACGAACGACAAAACGGCTTATCATATCGTTGCGACTTTTGGGGGCTTCGTAATATTCGCTTATAAGAAGTCCTCCACTTGCCACAATTCGCTCTGCAAGTTCAATGTTTTCTTTGGGAATAATACTGTTGAGCACTCCGGGCAGTATGGCAATAGTTTTACCGGATTGTTCAAGCGCTGTTTTGTGGGCGATGGTGTCACAGCCGAGAGCTAGACCACTAACTATCGTTGCTCCATGTTTAAGAATCTCGGTTGTCACCATCCTTTCGGTCAACTCAATTTTGTCATCAGGGTTTAACACTCCAATGACTGCAATATTGAGGTTGCTTTTATTTAATAAACTAATGTCACCTTTATAAAAGAGTGCAAATGGTTGGTCAGCAGGCTTTACAGAACCTCTTACTGACGGGAAGTGGTTATCCCCAATTGCGACAACACCATCAATACTATCGCCAAGTTGGACAATGGTCCTTTTCACTAAATCCCTCTTTTTCATGAATTCATATTCATGTGTTTCAAGAAGGCGATAAATGGTGGCAAGTTCCTCGTTACCGCTTAAGTTTTTATTAATCCATGCAGGCCCTTTCTTTGGATAAGTCCTTGCTGTTAATATGTTTAATGCGTTGTCTGTGTATAGCATATGAGAAGAATTTAATGAGAATACTGATTTGATTAATATCTACTCAGTGTTTTACCAATTGAGTAGAAGTAAACGCTCCTTGCTCCTTTGTCAATAAGAGCCTGAAGACAGTCTTCGTCTATGTTGACAGTCTTGGTGTATAAGTCATCGATAAGAAGAATATCTTTCCCGATAATTTCATCAGAAAGTGTGCAAGTATCACTCGTAATACCGGCATATGGCATCCGTCCGTCTCCGCCATATCCCCAACGAGCGCGATGGGTAGTTTTAGTATCGGTGTGGCGAATGATGTCATGTGTTCCGTCATTAAATCCGGCAAGACTTTGAACCACAGCTTGTATGGTTGCCCTTAAATACAATTGATCGGGGCGATAATGGACTTCTTTTTTTGCCCTGGGTGTGACACATACCCTTATTTGAGCCAGCCCCGTTGCTTTTAGGATTTGAGGCAAATCAATTCTTAATATTTGAGCGAGTCTATTGCATGCACCTTGAAGAATCACTGGAGTGTAGGGAGTAATGTCATTCTTCAATGTGCAAATAGTGTTCTCGATAGTGCCAGTGGTTTTCCAATTGTTGCCTGGAAAATAGTCCTCATGATAGAATGCTTGCACATCGCGAGAGAGACACTTCACGCCGAAACTATCACCGCGGAATGAACTTTCATTTGCCAGAATTGTAAATCGCTTCATATCAATAATTCATTAAAATTTTATACCAATAATATTTCTCTCGGCAATGCCATTTGCCATTGCCTCTTGCGCTCCTTCGGTTTCATTCTCGAAAAGGATAACCGAACTCAAGTCGAAACCATTTCGAATAAGAACCTCATATTTGCTGCCAACCTTATCTTCGGCATAATATTTATCCGAGAACAACTGTGATATGCCATAGTGATTGCAAACAGACAGTGCACGTTCTCTATGGCAGTTCGTCAAAAGAATGGTGCGGCATCCCGTGCTGTACAAGACACCCAACACTTTGACTAGATTAGTATTTAACGTAGTATCACCCATATGAGCATAAAAACGTTCATTTTTTGTTTTGATGACGCTCTCATATAATTCTTCCGACAAGTTGGGAAATAGTAGGCACAACTCATTGCGGGTGAAGCGGTTATTGAAATCCCAACTGATGCTTGAGTGGAGAACTGTATTTATGGCGTCCATATATGAAAGATTATTTGCGCGGTCAGTTTCAACCAATGTGTTATCGAGGTCGAATACGAATGTTAGTTGATTTGAATAGTCTCTCATAGTGCACACCTTTATTTTTGATGGTGCAAAGGTGAGTATCAATTACGAATCCTTTGTTCGTATTCATCAACAATTATATGAAACTGCCAGATCTTTTACACGTTTTATTATTTCTTCTCGTATCTTGGATGGCGTCAACACAATGACACCATTGCCAAATGAGGTCAATTCGCGAATTAACTCGTAGTTATATTTACAGTCAATGCGAAAGAATGAGCCCCCTTTTAAGCATGGGTTTTCTATTCTCAATCGTTCCTCATTTTCACCAGTTAGGTTTCTTTGAGATTCATGAATCGGCTTTGTTTTAATGTAGTCCTTCTCTTTGTCGTTAGCCCAAAATATAATTTGGTAGATTGGGCTTTCGTCCAAATATGTAACGCCGATGATGTCTTCAAAGTGTTCGAGCAAGTCTTCACTTGGATCTTTATAATTGTGCGTTGTAAGTGGTACGATCTTATCAATTCGGTCAAGACTAAAATTCAGTATTTTACCGTCGGAGTCTGCCGCTCCGATGACAAACCACCGCCGGTTGTATTCTTTCAGAAGATATGGATGAAAGATAATATGTCTATCGTCGTCAGGCGCAGCAAATGTATGGTAGTGGAGTTCTACAACTTGCCTTTGAGAGATTACAGTAAACAGTTCTCCAAGCAGATTTGAGTTCTCTAAGGGATTCTTAGTGAATGATATTATCGGATTGTAGCATGACTTATCTGGCATCTGAAGACTTTGACGAAGTTGCTCCAATGCTTCAAGATTTGGTAAACCGTCAAACTGACCTAGTAGTGATAGCGCTTCACGAAGCAGGTATTTCTCATCGTCTGAAAGCTCCTTCTTGAAAATCGAGAATCCCGGCTCTTTATATCGCAAACATTTCTTTTGCGAGGTCTTACCGTGACTATTAACACATGGCACCCACTTGCGCTCAATCTCGGCCATAAATGGGCCTTCGTTTTCGATATAATCAATGTCCTTCTCGATGGTACGACGAACGACGCCTTTTGTGTCAGAATATAGTTCCGACAACCGACGGCTCACTTCTTCAGTCAAGTCATCGAGTGAATAGTCATGATACCGGTTGCTAAGCAACTCATCAAGTATCATATATCGTGTCATCGCATTCTTATTTGCCGGCATAATAGACTAATTAAACTTAACTATTACATAATTCTGATTAGATTATTGAATATCTTTATTCAGAATTCCAATTACAATAATATTAAAAATCTTATTTTGTAGAAATTCAACTGTTATTGATGACAATTCCGAACCATGAGCGATATTTTTATTTCTTTCAGATTTAAGCTGTATATAATCATTTATCGTATCATTACTAAAATCATAATACAATTTTAGAGCAACAACTATTTTTGTAATAGGACTTTGGGGGTTTGGATAAAACCAATCGCTTTCACCATCGTTAAGTAGTATTCTACTTGGACTGCAATCCTTAGCCCTTAGTCCATCCTTCGAATAATCCATAGAAAGAACATTGAAATGCTTACCTTCTTTTTTTACATTGAATTTGAATTTGTTGTGCCAATACCCTTTTTGCTCTCCATTTTTGGAAAGTGAATCATTTGATAATTCAAATACTTCTTCGATATGTGATTCTATAAAAGAACTTAAACTCAGGGCTGCCGAGTCGACTAAATCTCCAGAACGTATCCCATCATTGAGAGCAATAAGACGATTATAGAGATCTATTTTTGAAAAACGTATTTCATCATTTTTGCATTTTTCTTTAAACTCTACTATTTTCGAATAGTTTATTTTTAGATTATGCATCTTGCAAGCATGTTGAATTGCGCTAACAAGTTGGTCAAAATATTTATATGATTCTTGAGTCGTTAGATTTTGTTCTGGGGACTCTTTGATAGCAAAATTATCTCCGATAATCTTCAGCGTTTTATTAGAGTCATCATCATTCTTCTTGAAATTCCAAATTTTATTAGATGCCGTAAAATAAACAACCTGATTTCCAGGATTTAAGCCCTTAATGAAATTTATTATTTGGATACCAGTCAATTCACTATTTATAGTATTATCATAGTTTGAATTGAAATCGTCATCATGTAAACGTAAATCTACAATGTAACAATCTATATCCTTATTTTCAGGGTCGCTAATAAACTTCTGAATATCCTTTTTCAATACTTCTTTTGTTTTACTCTTGTCGAATTCTTCACATTTAATCAGTATTGCCCCTGATTCATCTTCAATAATTCGTTTTAACAAAGCATACCATCCTTTATTGTGTTCATCATCAATGAGCATGATCTTTCTTCCTTTGATATTAGGAATTAAGGCATTTCTTTTGTTTTTATCTCTTTTAGGTGGCTGTTCTCTTACACCTGCTTTTGCCTTTAAATATTTAAAGTAAAGCATATTTGGAAAATCACTTTCTGGCATTTCGGGTTTACCTAATCGCCCCCAATTAAAAATCTCGCACCACCTCATAATTGCCCATTCATTTGCAACTGAATGATGAGTGGCATAGTTAGATGGAGCGGGAATCATTTGCATTCTATCCAAAAAGCTATGGAAAAGAGGACTCTCAGTTGAAACGTTTTTATAGCTGTTTTTATCAATCCACTTAAAAATATTAAGTAAACTCTCCTGATCTTTCTTTTGAGAACAAAAGATATTAAATGTGTTTAGTATCTCTCCTAATGATGAGAAGCGTGTGATCTCTTCTATGCTATCTCTTCCAAGAAAAAGAATTGGACATGATTGAGCATCCCATTCTTTTGTTAAACGGATATGCGCTGCAACTCTTAGGCCGGTATACTCCATGTAGGTCTCAGTAAAATTAAATGGCATAACAATGAGATTGTACCTTTTTAATTCCAGAGATGACATAGACTCACTAACAAAAACATCAAAATCTTTTCTATCGGTAGGGCGCTCAGAAAGTGGCTTTATATCAATCTCAAATAATTGGGTGTCTTTATTGGCCAATTGATCTAGGCCAAATATTGATTCTGGGAGATTGTTATTATGTAAAATCAGAACATTCATAGTAGTATATAACTAAACTTTTCTTTCTCAATTTGTTTGTTAAGATACTCTATTGATACATCTTCAGTATCAGGCATAAAAAGGGCCCTTAATTGTTCCTCTTTTTCTGGATTATTTAAGCCTTGATCGCACCACAATAAATGTCTATACTCCAAAAGAAGTGGTAATCTCCAAGAGTCCCCATATAGGAACCTTAATAGAGACGGTTCGATGTCATTCTCACAGTCACTAATGAAATCCAATAATTTTGACGTATAAAATTTACCTGCATTGATGGAGAGGCTTCTAAAATTATTAGAAAATCCATTTGTTGTTGTTCCTCCACTAAAAATAATGAAAAACTTATCGCTATCTTTAATAAATTCTTCAAAGATGTTTATCAAATTGTTTTGTAATAACCATGAGCGATGTATAGCAATTACTCGATATGGTTCAAGAATCTCTTTAATCCTTTCTTTAGTTAATAAACTAGCGTTATCATCCAAAGATGATGTTATCACAATGACACCATCTCTCTCAAACTCTTTTAAAGACTTGAAAGAGTCTTCATCAAGGAGTGCTTTCTTCCTTTCAAGTCTATCGTCGACAATTAAAACCTTATACATGATTACCAATGTAAAATGTTAGTATATATGCAAAGCCACGACACATGCTTTCATCTATCAGATTAACCTTATCCATATTATCACTATTAGATGACAAATAATTAATTCTGCACGGAGTGGAAACACCATTAATTCGGAACCTACTTTCAATAGAAAAATCGCAAAGGTTTATTAGTTTCGACTTTATTCGATTAATGTCTCCATCACCTGCAACTGCCACAATCTTGGGGTCTAAGATGTCCTTTTCAGAATAAGAATCAAGTTGTAATATTTTTAAAATAATACGTTGGCCGACCTCGTCATTGACTAAATTAGCAGATATTTCCAGCTTTGGGAATTCAGAGCGAGGGAAAATATTGTGAGCAATAATCCTCATCGCATCTTTTACAAGTTCAGTGTCGGTATAAATAGATCGCCCCTTAAGCGTTTCCAATAAAACTTGATTAAGCTTGAAATCTGGATTCTCACTAAATATTTGTTTGGTAGAATAGTATAAGTCATTATCCCGGAACTCTATACAGTGTTTAAAAACATCAACTACATCATTAAAATATATAAGGGTTTTACCATTGATTCGTTTCGGTTGTATTTCTTTGGGAAAAGCAGAGATAGGCATTGAGAACGGCTGAACGTTTGGGTTAGCGTCCATCCATTCTTTAAGATATTTATTATAACCGATTTTGAGCTTAAACTCACTCCATGGATATTTTGGCTCATCATTAATTAAGAAATTAGAAATGATTTGCCATAAATGCATGCATAATGATCTTATGTTCTCTAGAGGTCTAGCTTCTTTGTCATTAAGTATTTTCAAATATGATTCTTTAAACTCGGAAAAATTATGGTATGGATATTCGCCTGTTTCATTATTCTTGTCCCATAAGTGTGTGGTGTATTTTAGTGCCAATGAACCACTTTCTGTAAATTGATGTAAAAAGTTGACAATTATGGTTGTGTTATGCAACAAACATTGACCCACATCTAATGCTCCGGATTTATTGATGGCGGGACGTTTCTCTGTAGAGGCAAAGAAATCTCTTGCCAAGAGAGAATCGCGTCTTCTTTGTTGTGCTCTTGACAATTGTTTGCTCCTTGTAAGGAAATATATAAACTCTTGTAATTCTTTTCGTTCCATGTTGGCAATAATTAAAACGTAAATAATGGCTCAAATGGACCGGAGTCGATATCCTCATGTTCCATATTTCGCAGTTGTTGGGTAATTGCGTCTTCGTTTTCAATAGGAGGAGTCACTTCTGTGGGTATATCAGATGGAGATGGGGTTATATCATTTTTAAGACCACCTTTCGGCCAGAAGTCGTTTAGATCTCCTCCACCAAGGCAATGCTGGAATGCCGTCACAGCATCTTCCAGCCCGAGTCTTTCCCAAATTAGGAGAAGATGGTCAATGTCGATATTGACATTCAAGATACTCAAGCATTTTGAGCGCTGCATCTGGCCTTTGGTGATTAGCCAGTGGTTCTTGCCTTTTGCTCGGCACAAGGTAACAAAGCACTTTTTCAGAGTCTCAGAGGTGACAACTGTTTCAGGTGCTATGTCGGAAAGGTTACTGCATAATTTCTTCTGAGTACTCTTGCTAATGGCTATTACTTTTTCCATTCCTGCAATCTCACATTTCCCGATGAGGTTGCCCTTCTTCGACACAACGAGACTTACTGTAGTCTGAAACAATTCTTCAAATTCTTTAAGACCATAGGAATGCACATAGATATATGACTCACCCCTGTCAGTCTCTTTGTCAAGATATACAAGTGTTTGCAATTTGTTGAACCTTTCAAGTAGCTTCAAGTAAGTTGAGTTGTTGGCTCCCTTAACCATTCGGAGATAGTTAAGCTTGCCATCAACCACGTTCTCCATTACTGGTTCGCCTTTCTTTATATAGCCCTTGTCGTGCTTATACTTTGGGTAGAAATAAGCATATGCTTTGCCATAACCTTCTTTTTCCCATATATGGAGAATGCAACGTAAGTCGCGGACATATTTGCGAGCCACATTGACAGTTTCATTAACCGTCAATCCGGTAACTTCTTGCCTCTCACCAGTGCGTTGTAAACGGGTTTTCTTCTCGTTGAGAGTGAATCCTTGTTCAGTTATGATGCGTAAAATCTCTTTACGAAAGTCACTCCCTTCTTGATACACGTTGTGCATACTGGAAAACGTCATGTCATCGGCATAACGGCTATAATGCAGGCCAAAACGATGAGCAACTCCCAACATTCTACGGTCGAGATTATCGCAGATAGCATTAGTTAGAATAGGCGAGGTGGCGGCACCTTGTGGAAGCACGTTCTTCGTCCCAGCTTCGTTTTTATGGCAACAAAGCCCTGCCACAACATTCGCGATTTCAACAGGGAAATTGAATGGTGGTAGTTGAAGACGTTTCCATACTCTTGCTTGAGGAATTGATGGGAAGAAATTCTCAAGGTCGATGTTGAAAACATAGTGATGACCAGTGTGCAACGAAGCGTTGGTCACAACTGAGCGTTCTTCAGTAAAGCCCATAGCGGCTCTGCTCGGAGTATATACGGCTTTAAATACCTTATTTAGTATATAAAGAATAGTCTTCAGTTGATAGCAAGGTGCATTGATTTCTCGCACACCTCCACTTTTTTTCCGAATATGAAATGTCTTATATCGGTCTGCGAATATATCAGGAGAACTGAAATGACGAAGTTGCTTCTCTGTAATTCTATATTTAGCTGTGCCAAATTCATCCCGTTTAATATCATTGAGCAGTTTGGCAAAGCCCTTTAAGGTCTTCACCTTTCTTAACCGGTTTATGATTTTGGTTTTCTCCATAACTTGTGCTAAATATAAAAAGAGGCATTAACATTGTGAACACTCGCCTTTTCTTTGTTTTTATTTAAGTGTACAACGATTAAGTTTAACTTAATAAATCAGTCAAAGACTGTAATAAAATATAACGTTGGTTTATCGATTCTTTTTTTAAAAGAATGACACTCGACGATGGCATCGAGCCAGAGTCAAAATTTGTGAGTGTTCAACAATGTCAATGACCTCTTTGTTTCTTTTTGCAATGCAAAGGTAAGAATAATTTACGAATACTATGTTCGTAAAATGATATTTTTACTTCAGACGCCCAAATTCTAAGGAAATCAACGTCTTTGCCCCCTTATTTGGTCACTGCGACTTGTCGATGAAGAAAAAATGCACTGGTGAGAGGCACCCACACGCAAGCTACAGAGGGTTACTTGTAGCTCAGGTGGTGGGCGGAGAAGGCGGCTACGTCCTGCTGCTTCAGGCCGCAGTCGGTGATGGAGACGTACTCGTTGTGGTCGGTGACGTAGCGGCGGGGGGCGGCCACGAACTGCTGGCTGCTCAGGGCGTTCTCGCCGCGCAGCTGGGGCACGGTGATGCCGCTCATGTCGAGCATGGTGTGAAACACCACCAGGTTGGTCGACACGGGCAGGTCGCGGTGGCTGGTGAGTGCGCCCCACTTCTCGGGATAGGCGGCACGGTACTGCTCAGAGGCCCACACCAGCAGCGGCACGCGCAGCTGGTAGTAGGTGGGCATGGGCGAGGCGTGCAGGAAGCGGCCGCGCTCGTCGTCGTAGATGTCCTCTCCGTGGTCGCTGGTGAACATCACGGCGCTCACCACATTCTTGGCTTTCACTTGCTCGATGATGCGGGCCAGCAGGTTGTCGGTGAAGAGCACCGTGTTGTCGTAGGCATTGACCAGCTCCTGGCGGTACTGTTTGTCGGCCGAGATGATTTCATCGGGCTTGAACCGTGCATTGGCGGCCGGGTAGCGGTCGCGATAGTTGAAGTGCGACCCGTAGCAGTGCAGCACCACCAGCAGTTTGCCCTCATGGCAGGCCGCCAGGCGTGCATCGAGCAGTTTGAGCAGTTCCTCGTCGCTCACGCTCTCGCCCATGGGCACATCGTCTTTCACAAATTTGCTCTCGTGGGCTTCGCAGCCCAGCGCGTCGATAAACGACTTGTTGCGCCGCTGGTTGCTGTAGAAAGCGGTTTGGTAGCCGGCCTCCTTATAGGCGGTGATGATGCCGCGCTGGGTGTAGAGGCTGTCCCACGACTCGCTGGCCACCGGCGTGAGCAGCAGCGGCACGCTCTTGTGGGTGGTGTTGCTCATGGTAATGGCATCGTGGAACACCACCAGCTCGCTCTGCAACGAGTCGAGCCGCGGTGTGGTGTTGCGCTCGTAGCCGTAGATGCCCATGTTGTCGGCACGAAGCGTCTCGCCCACCACCAGTACATAGACCTCGGGGAGGCTGTCGGGGCGCTCGTTCACCGCATGGTAGACAAATCCGCTCGATGTCTTGTCGTAGTTCAATCCATCGAGATAGCGCTCGCCGCTGAGCAGCAAGTTGTAGCAGGTGTTCACCGGGAAGATGTGGTCGAGCAGGCGGAATTTCTTGTCGACCGCATAGTTCACGCCCAGCAGAATGAGTGCGGGAATGAGAATCAACAAGGCCAGTTTCCGCTGCACTCCCAGGAAGAGGCGGCTCAGCTCTTCCTTGTTTTTCACCGAGATGACGGCCAGCACCATGCCACCGCCGTAGACCACGAAGACGAACACTACCGAGAGCAACAAATTGCTCAGCAGCTCATCGACCTCGGTGACATTGGTGGTGGCCACATTGAGGAACATGTCCACGGCCACCGGGCCCTCGCCGAAGAGGTGAAGCAGCACGATGTCGAATGCGTCGAAGAATATGAACAGGAACAATGCCCAGAAGGCCCATCCCGGCTTGCGGAACCAGCTCATGCACAGCCAGTAGGCGCCCAGCGGAAGCAGCACGTTGACCACGCGCGTGAGCAACGGCGTGGGCTCGGTATACACCATGAACACGTTGGGCAAAATGAGCATGCACAAAAAAAGTCCGAAAAGGAATTGCTGATTTTTTACAAGTTGGTTGATTCTATTGAGTAACTGCATTGTTCTTTATTTTTGAATAATTTGAGGCAAACCCTTTAAAATGCCTCGTTGATTGAAAACATAAATCCATTCTCGCCCTTGGCTCCGAAACCATAGTCAAAGCGGATGTTCATCCTGTTGCGGAACTCGAAGCGATAGCCTATGCCGTAGTTGGGGAGCCAGTGCTTGAAGCTCTCGCTGTCGTGGAACACACTGCCGCAGCCCACCCAGGCCACCAAGCCCGAGCGGCGCCACACGTGCTGGCGGAACTCCACCTGGCCGGTAATCATGTGCTTGTCGCGGAAGCGGCCCTGATAATAGCCGCGCATTGATGAATTGCTGCCCAGCCGGGCGAGCATGGCCCACGACGGGTTGCCAAAATTGAACAAGCCGCGCAGCTCGCCGGCAATGATGCATCCGGTCCACGCGCTGTGGTAGTAGCAGATGCGCAAGTCGTTGGTGGTGAAGGCGTATTTGTTCCACAAAAACTTGGGCCTGAACAGCACGCCATAGTAGACGTAAAGCCCGCGCGAGGCATTGGTCATGAGGTCGCGGTTGTCGTACTGCAAGGTCAAGCCCACGCCATAGTTGCGCACCACGCCGTCCTGCCCCTCGATGAGCTCGGGCCGGTCCATCTTGCCTGAGTTGTGATAGTTCCACTCGATGCTGGGGCCGATAAAAAATGCTGGCGAAACCCGCCGCAGATAGTCGAAATGCACGCGGGCTTTCAATTCATAGATTTTGCTTTTGTTTTGGCTGTCGGCACCCATGTCGTACCCCAGTCCCCAGAAGTCGAGCGGCATATACCCCAGCCAGATGTCGGTGTTCAAGCGATGTCGGTCGCGGTCGAGCAAGGTGATGCCCGAGGCTCCCACCGACCAGAATTTGGCCGTCGACACCGTGCCCGACACCGTCATCGACGACGGCTGCATGGGATATTCACAGCCATCGAGCCGGTAGTGGATAACACCGGCGAGCGCAAGCATGAATTTCGAGTCCTTGGCATAGCTGGGGCCGCCCAGCAGGTTCACGCTGAAGCGTTTGCGGGCATTCGCCTCGCGTTCCACGCTGTCCTCTTTAAGATACTCAATCACACGCTTGACGAAGCCGCCGCGCCCGGCGGCAGACGGCGCCACACTGTCGACAGGGGCGGCGTACAGCGTACCGGCCGTCATCAGCACCGCGGTAAGAAACAACAACTTGCGCACCATCAGGCCATTCCTGCATTTATGCGCCGCAGGCACCGTTCAGTGCCACTGGCTTTCCGTGTAACTTGCCCTTGAGCAAATTGCCGCCATTGTAGATTTTTCCCTCAAAAACAACTTCGCCCGCTTCATTAGTGAGCACAATCAGGTGGGTCGTCTCATCATAGGTGCCGGTGCATTCCTCGCTGTCAATCGAGGCTCGCTCCACTTGTGGTGTCTCACCCACCCCGAAGTCAATCGCCACATAATGGTTGTCGCCCACAAAGGCATAAGTGCCACCGAGAGCAGTCCACACTTGTTCGGTGGCGGGAAGTTTGCGATGACGGCGCTTCTTCTTGGCACCGGCATCCAAGCAAGTGCCTGCCAACAACACCAGCACCAAAAGCGTTAAAATGACCTTTTTCATCTTTCTCCATCTTGAATTTCGACCCAAAATTACAATATTTCTCGCAAACACACAAATACCCCCATGACAATCCACTCTGCTGCCGCGTCATCGCCGAGCGTATGAATAAAATGGAAAGGCTGATATTGAAGTGGTTGCGGCAGCATTACCCGCCCATTTACCTGCCCTGGCGGCAGTTGAAAAGTGACTGGATTGTTGACGGTGAAAGAGGCTTCGAGCCGGGGCGGAATCTCGTTTTGGAGCGCTCGGCGCGTCATTTAGTTTTGCGGTTTTGCGGCATTGTGTTCGTGATGTGACGAAAAAATTGTATATTTGCAAATTGTAATCACACAATGCTGACTTGACATGAACACTTATCTTGTGACCGGAGCCGCCGGATTCATCGGCTCGAACTTCGTGAAATACATCATCGGCAAGCACGGAGCCGACGTGAACATCATTGTGCTCGACGCACTCACCTATGCAGGAAACCTGGCTTCGCTCGACCGCGAGTTGCAGCGTGACAACGTGCGGTTTGTGCGCGGCGACATCGGCGACCGCGAGCTCGTGAGCCGCTTGCTGGCCGAGAACGATGTGGATTTCATTGTGAACTTCGCGGCCGAGAGCCACGTGGACCGCAGCATCACCAACCCCAAGCTTTTCCTCGAAACCAATATTCTGGGCACACAGAACCTGCTGGACTGTGCCCGAGAGGCGTGGAGCGAGGGAAAGGGGCTCGACGGACGGGCACGGTACAAAGCCGGAAAGAAATACCTGCAGATTTCCACCGATGAAGTGTACGGGTCGCTGTCGAAGGACTTCGACGAGCCGCAGCCACTGCCGCTGACCGACGACATCCGCCGCGTGATAGGCGACCGGAAAGACATGAAGACCTACGGCCGCCACTTCTTCACCGAGAACAACCCCGTGGCTCCCCGCTCGCCCTACTCGGCCTCGAAAACCGCCGCCGACCTCATCGTGCTGGCCTACCACGAGACCTACGGCCTGCCCGTGAACATCACGCGCTGCAGCAACAACTACGGCCCCTACCACTTCCCCGAGAAGCTTATTCCGCTCATCATCAACAATATCCTTCAGGGGAAGCCTCTGCCGGTCTACGGCAAGGGTGAGAACGTGCGCGACTGGCTCTATGTGGAGGACCACTGCAAGGCCATCGACATGGTGTTGCGCGGCGGGCGCGACGGCGAGATTTACAATGTGGGCGGCTTCAACGAGGAAAGCAACATCAACATCGTGCGCATGGTCATCGACATCATTGCCCGCATCATGCGCCAGGAGCCGCATTACCAGGCGTTGCTCAAGTGTCCGCTCGAGAAAGTCGACTATGGCCTCATCACCTTCGTCACCGACCGCCCCGGCCACGACATGCGCTACGCCATCGACCCGTCGAAGATAGCGCGCGAGCTGGGCTGGTTTCCCGAGACGCCGTTTGCCGTGGGCATCGAGAAGACCATCCGCTGGAACCTCGACAACCGGCAGTGGGTGGACAGCGTGACCAGCGGCGGCTATCAGCAGTATTATGAACAAATGTACGCTAACCGATAATTCATTACCACGATGAAAGGCATTGTATTAGCCGGAGGGTCGGGCACGCGCCTCTACCCCGTTACCAAAGGGATTTCCAAGCAGCTTATCCCCATCTACGACAAGCCCATGGTGTACTACCCCATCTCGGTGCTCATGCTGGCCGGCATCCGCGAGATACTCATCATCTCCACGCCGCACGACCTGCCCATGTTTGAGCGCCTGCTGGGCGACGGGCACGAGCTGGGCGTTCACTTCTCCTATGCCGAGCAGCCCCGGCCCGAAGGGCTGGCGCAAGCATTCATCATCGGCGAGGAGTTCATCGGCGACGACAGCGTGTGCATGGTGCTGGGCGACAACATCTTCTACGGGCAGAGCTTCACGCAGATGCTGCTCAAGGCCGTGCAGCGCACCGAGCACGATGGCACCGCCACGCTCTTTGCCTACGCCGTGAAGGATCCCGAGCGCTTCGGCGTGGTGGCGTTCGATGAGAACGGCTTGGCATCCTCGCTCGAGGAGAAGCCCAAGCAGCCGAAAAGCAACTGGGCCGTCACCGGGCTTTATTTCTACCCCAACGACGTGGTGCGCGTGGCCAAGGGCATCAAGCCGTCGGCGCGCGGCGAGCTCGAAATCACCACGGTGAACCAGGTGTTCCTGGAGCAGAACCGCGTGCGTGTTCAGATGCTGGGGCGGGGATTTGCCTGGCTCGACACGGGCACGAGTGAGTCGATGCTCGATGCCAGCAATTTTATCCAGACTATCGAGACCATGCAGGGCGTGCAAGTGGCTTCGCTCGAGGAAATCGCCTTCCGCAAAGGCTGGATTGACGCCGAGCAGCTCCGTGCCCTGGCCACCCCGCTCAAGAAGAACCACTACGGACAATATTTGCTCAAACTGGCCAAGAATGGACTTTGAAACGCCACGCATCATCGACCTGCCAAAAATCAAGGACCCCCGGGGCAATCTCACCTTCATCGAGAGCCGGCAGCATGTGCCCTTCGAGGTGAAGCGCTACTATTGGGTCTACGACGTGCCTGGCGGAATGTGGCGCGACGGGCACGCGTTCCACAAGCAGCAGGAATTGATAGTGGCCCTGAGCGGCAGCTTCGACGTGGTGCTCGACCGGGGCGCCGGCCCGATGACCTTCCACCTGAGCCGGCCGCATCAGGGGCTGCTTGTGCCTGCCATGACATGGCGCATGATGCAGAATTTCTCGACCAATTCGGTGGCGCTGATGCTGGCCAGCACGCCCTACGACCCCAATGACTACATCGAAGACTTTGACGAATTCAAACGCCTGACAAATGGATAACCACCCCGACCCGCACCGCACATCGAGCATCCGTCAGTGCTCGGTGATAGAACTCGAAAGGCATCACCACGCCAACGGCAATTTGAGCGTCGTTGAGAACGGCCCGCAGCTGCCCGTGGAGTTTGTGCGCGCCTTCTACATCTACGACGTGCCGGCCGGTGCCGACCGCGGCGGCCACTCGCATTTCCACTGCCATCAGCTTCTCGTGGCCGTTGCAGGCAGCTTCGACGTTACCCTGGACGACGGGCACAGCCAGCGCACCATCACCCTGAACCGTCCCTATCAAGCACTTCACATCGTGCCGGGCATCTGGCGAACGATGCAGAATTTCTCGTCGGGGTCGATATGCCTGGTGCTTGCCAGCGACCATTACGACGAGAGCGACTATGTGCGTCACTACAGCGAATTCAAGCGCCTCACGGCTAAATAAGTTCCACCCATCATGACCTCACCAAAATACCCCTTTCTGGACCTGGCGCAAGCCAACCAACCCTTTGCCGAAGAACTCAAGCAGGCTGCATGCCGAGTGATTGATAACGGGCGTTACATCAACGGCGAGCAAGTCCATTTGCTCGAACAAGAAGTGGCACGCCTGTGCCGCACCACGCACTGCGTGGCCGTGAGCAACGGCCTCGATGCGCTGCGGCTCATCATCAGGGCATATAAAGAGCTGGGCATCTTTCATCCCGGTGACAAGGTGATAGTCCCGGCCAACACCTATGTGGCATCGGTGCTCGCCGTGAGCGACAACGATTTGGTGCCCGCCATGTGCGACGCGCGCCCCGGCACCATGAACCTTGACTCCTCGCTCATTGAAAGCATGCTTTCACCGTCGGTCAAGGCCATCATGCCCGTCCACCTCTATGGCACACCATGCTGCGACGAGACCCTGCTGGAAATTGCGCGCCACTATCAGTTGAAGATTATCGAGGACAACGCGCAAGCCATAGGCGCCGTGAGCGATGTGCCGGGCATCAATGGCACACGCGTCACAGGAGGGCTGGGCCATGCCGCAGGCATCAGTTTCTATCCCACCAAGAACCTCGGCGCTTTGGGCGACGCCGGAGCGGTGGTCACCGACGACGACCAGCTGGCACAGGTGGTGAGAGCGCTGGCCAACTATGGCAGCGACCGGCGCTACCACAACATCTATCGCGGTCTCAACTGCCGCCTCGACGAAATCCAAGCCGCCATGCTCCGGGTCAAGCTCCGGCATCTGCCACAAGAAATAGAGCGGCGCGGCAGCGTGGCGCGTGCCTACGACCGGGCCATCAACCACCCCCTCGTGGTCAAGCCTGTTATCTTCGACGGCATGACCCAAGTGTGGCATCAATACGTCATTTGCGTCGAGCATCGAGAGCGCTTCCGCGACTATCTGGCCCATGCCGGAGTGGCAACCGACATCCACTATGCCACCCCACCCCACTTGCAGCCATGCTACAGCCAGTACAAGAGCTTGAGGTTGCCCGTCACCACCCACCTGGCCACGCATGTGGTGAGCCTGCCCATAGCCCACCCCATCACCCCGGCCGACGCTCAGGAAATAGCCAACATCATCAACCACTTCCCCGCTTGACCTCACAGCACGTCGAATGATGAAGATTGACGTTTTTCGGGGCAAAAAACAACGAAATTATTAGCAAAACGGTGGCAAATAGTTAAATTTGTGTTAATTTGTTCATTTTTTTGCTCAAAAATTATGCCGGATAGCATTTTCGGTGTATATTTGCATCGGTTTTCATGGTATTAGTTTTTAAGGTTATGGAAATCCAGGCGTCGTGACGACGGTTGCGCATTTCTTTGTTTAAGGTTTATGTTAATGGTAAAATTTAGAAGGTTAATTAGTTAAGCAATCCCCGACGTTGATGTCGAGGATTTTTTTTGCTCGTTTGTCGCAGAAATGCTAATTTTGTGTCATCAATCAAACTCGTTTTTCATGGAAGAAAAGGCACCAGGCCCTATCGGGGTATTTGACTCGGGTTTTGGAGGGCTCTCCATCCTCAGGGAAGTTCGCAAAGTGCTCCCGCACTACGACTATCTGTTTCTGGGCGACAACGCGCGCGCGCCCTATGGCACCCGCTCCTATGAGCTGGTTTACCGGTTCACGCTGCAAGCGGTGCGGTATCTCTTCGACCAGGGCTGCCAGCTGGTGATTCTGGCCTGCAACACCGCCTCGGCCAAGGCCTTGCGCACCATCCAGCAGCGCGACTTGCCCGCCATCGACCCCACCAGGCGGGTGCTGGGCGTCATCAGGCCCACCGTGGAGGCCGTGGGCCAATACACGCTCACCCGTCACATCGGCGTGTTCGGCACGCCGGGCACCATTCAAAGTGGCAGTTACGACATCGAGATCGCTCACCTCTATCCCGATTTCTCGGTCTATGGGCACGCCTGCCCCATGTGGGTGCCGCTGGTCGAGAACCAAGAAAGCGACGGGCCGGGAGCCGATTATTTCGTGAAAAAGGACATCCATGCCCTCATGAGCCTGTGCCCCGACATCGACACCGTGATTCTGGGCTGCACCCACTACCCCTTGCTTATGAGCAAAATACGCCAGTACATGCCTCAGGGCGTCCACATCGTGGAGCAAGGGCGCATCGTGGCCCACAGCCTCGACGACTACCTGCGTCGGCACCCCGACATGGCCCGGCGGTGCACCCGTGGCGGCACCTGCAGCTACCTCACCACCGACGATGCCGAGAAATTCTCCACCATGGCCAGCGTTTTTGTGGGCGAGCCAGTCACGGCCCGGCAGGTGAGCATATAGATGTGCACTTCCCCTTTTGAGAAACAAACCGTCCCGGAGGCCTTTGACAAAGCCGCCCGGGGCGGGGAAATCGGTGCTGGGCTGCGGGCTCGCAATCAGAGCAGGGCGTCGATTTTGGCGGCCAGGGCTTCGGCGGGCATGGCGCCCACGGCGCGGTCAACCAGTTGCCCGCCCTTGAAAAAGAGCAAGGTGGGGATGTTGCGCACGCCGTATTCCACCGGCAGGTCGCCGGCCTCGTCCACATCGTACTTGCCGATGAGCACCCGGCCTTCGTAGGCCTTGGCCAGGTCTTCGACAATGGGTGCCAGGCGCTTGCACGGGCCGCACCATTCGGCCCAAAAGTCCACTACCATCGGCTTGCCCGAAGCCAATTCTTCCTTAAAGTTCTCGTCGTTGAATGTATAAGCCATTTTTTTTCAGTTTTTATGGATGAATTTTGTGTACAAATATAGTTTAATTTTTGGTTCTGTGCAAGCCTGCCGGCCCACCATCAGGGCTCATAGTTGATGACAAAGTCAATGTCCTGCTCCTTGAGCTCGTCGATGAGCTGGCGGCTCACCGACAGGCGCTGCTTGGAAACAAGGTTCACCATCTGGCCGCCCGCGGTGTCGTGCACGCGGAAATAGAGGGCCACCGGGTTTCCGCCGCTCTTGTTCAAGTGGAGCTTGAGGAATGAAAGTTTCTCGAGGTCTTTGTCGTCGGCCTTGATCAGGAGCGAATGGAGCATTTTGCCCTTTTTGTCCTCAAGAAGTTCTATGAGCTTGACGTTGAGGTTGACGCGGTCCTTGAATCGGTCCTTTTCGTACTTGGCGTGCACAATGATGGGGAGGCCCACGATGCCAAATTTCTTGAAGTCCACAAAATTGTGGCCGAAAAGCCTGATGCTGCAGCTGCCGGTGTAATCCTCCATCTTCAAGATGCCGAACTGGCGGCCGGTGCTGGTGGTCTTTTCCTCAAAACCGGTCACCAGCCCTCCCAGAATCATCTCCCGGCCGTCTTGCGCGTCGTTTTCATTGACGTCGGCCAGCGGGGTGTTGCAGCCGTAGGTCACCTCCAGGTAATAAGGGTCGAGAGGATGAGCCGAGAGGTACATCCCCACCAGCTCGCGCTCTTTGCTCAGGCGCTCCAGGATGCTCCACGGCTGGGCTTGGGGGATAACGGGCTTGGCAATCTCCACCTCCTCCACGCCGAAGAGCGAGTTTTGCATCGAAGCCTGCCCGGCCTGATAGCGCTGCCCGAAGCGCACCAGCACATCGCTGAAGGCTTCGTCGCGGGCGTTTTTCTCAAAGAACGACTCGCGGCTGATGCCGCCCAGGCTGTCGAACGCTCCGGCCAGTGCCAGCGACTCGATGGCCTTGCGGTTGCACGAGCTGAGGTTCACACGCTCCACCACGTCGTAGATGTCGGCGAAGGGGCCGTTTTTCCGTCGCTCGGCGATGATGGCGTCCACGGCGTTGGAGCCCAGCCCCTTGATGCCGCCCAGCCCGAAGCGGATGTCGCCCTTGGCATTGGCGCTGAAGGCCTTGAAGCTCTCATTGATGTCGGGGCCCTTCACTTTGATGCCCATCGCCTTGCATTCGTCCATGAATTTGGACAGCTTCTCCACGTCGTTCAGGTTGCGGCTCAGCACCGCGGCCATGTATTCGCTGGGATAATTGGCCTTGAGGTAGGCCGTTTGGTAAGCAACCCAGCTGTAGCAGGTGGCATGCGACTTGTTGAAGGCGTAGGACGCAAATTTTTTCCAGTCTTCCCAAATCTTGTTCAGTGTCTTATGGTCATAGCCGTTTTTCTCGCCGCCCTCATAGAACAAGCTTTCCAGATGGTTCATCTTGTCGATTTGCTTCTTGCCCATGGCCTTGCGCAGCGTGTCGCTCTGGCCACGCGTGAAGCCGGCGAGCTGGCGCGACAGGAGCATCACCTGCTCCTGATAGACGGTGATGCCGTAGGTGTCCTTGAGGTATTTCTCCATGCAGGGAATGTCGTAGACAATGGGCTCGTCGCCCTTCTTGCGGGCGATGAACTGCGGGATGTAGTCCATGGGGCCCGGACGGTACAGGGCGTTCATGGCTATCAGGTCCTCGAAGGTGCTGGGATGAAGCTCCATCAGGTACTTCTGCATGCCGGGCGACTCGAACTGGAAGGTGCCCGTGGTGCGTCCTTCGCAATAGAGCTGGTAGGTTTTGGGGTCGTCGATGGGAATCTTCTCGATGTCGATGTCGATGCCACGTGTGGCCTTGATGTTCTCCAGCGCCTCCTTGATGATCGACAGGGTCTTCAGTCCCAAAAAGTCCATCTTGATGAGTCCGGTCGATTCGATGACGCTGCCCTCGTACTGGGTCACAATCATGCGCTCGCCGTCACCGTCGAAGGCCGTGCTCACCGGCACCCAGTCGGTGATGGGGTCGCGACCGATGATCACGCCGCAGGCATGCACGCCCACGTTGCGCACGTTGCCCTCCAGCTTCTCGGCAAAGCGGATGGTCTCGCCCACCCTGGGGTCTTCGTTGTTCAGCTCGGCGGCAAAGGCCGGGAAGGCCTTCAAGCAGTTGTGGATGCTGATTTTCATCTTCTTGCCCGGCTTCTCGTCGGGCATGTCGTTGGGGCGTGACGGGATGAATCCCGCCAGGCGGTTGCTCTCGGGGATGGACAAGTCTTCCACGCGGGCCACGTCCTTGATGGCCGACTTGGCTGCCATCGTGCCGTAGGTGATGATGTGGGCCACCTTGTCGGCACCATATTTATCTGTCACATATTGCAGCACCTTGGCGCGTCCGTCGTCATCGAAGTCCACATCGATATCGGGCAGCGAGATGCGGTCGGGGTTCAGAAAGCGCTCGAACAGCAGGTCGTACTTGATGGGGTCGATTTTCGTGATGCCCAGGCAATAGGCCACGGCCGAGCCCGCCGCCGAGCCGCGGCCCGGACCCACCGAGCAGCCCAGCGAGGGAGCCGCCTTGATGTAGTCCTGCACAATCAAGAAATAGCCCGGGAACCCCATGTTCTTGATGGTTTTCAGCTCAAAGTCAAGGCGCTCGCGGTGCTCGTCGTCGAGGTCGGGCCAGCGCTCTTTGGCCCCTTCATAGACCAGATAGCGCAAATAGTCGTCCTCGGTGTCAAAGCCTTCGGGCAGCGGAAAATCGGGCAGGATGGGCGCGTGGTCAATGCTGTAGAGCTCCACTTTGTCAAGGATTTCGCCCGTTGTGGCCAGAGCCTCGGGCACATCGGCAAAAAGCTCGTTCATCTCGGCCGTGGTCTTGAACCACTCTTGCTTGGAGTACATCATCAAGTTGTCGTCGGTCATCTTTTTCCCCGTCGACACACAAATCAGGCGCTCATGCGCATCGGCGTCATCCTCGTTGACAAAATGCACGTCGTTGGTGCAAATCATTTTCACCCCCATCTCCTGCGACAGCCCCATCAGCACCTTGTTCACCTCCACTTGATGCCCGTAGGTCTCATGATTGGCGCGAGGAACGGTGGCTTTGTGGCGCTGCAGTTCCAGGTAATAATCGTCGCCGAACACTCGCTGGTACCAAGCCACAGCCTCACGAACCCGCGTGAGCTCACCGTTCATGATCAGGCGGGGCACCTCGCCACCCAAGCACGCCGAGCAGCAGATGATGCCCTCGTGGTGGGTCTCCAGCTCATGCTTGTCGGTGCGCGGATGAGAATAGAACCCCTCGGTCCATGCTTTCGACACGATTTTAATCAGGTTCTTGTAGCCCGTTTGGTTCTTGGCAAGCAGTATCAGGTGGCGCCCGGTGTCGCGCTTGTCCAGATGCTCGTGCAGGTCACCTTCGGCCACATACACCTCACAGCCGAAAATGGGCTTGAAGCGCTCTTCGGCCGGCTTGTCCTTGTTGAGACGGTTCACATAGTCATGCAGCTCTTTCACCCCGAACATGTTGCCGTGGTCGGTCAGTGCCATGCCACGCATGCCGTCGGCTACAGCCTTGTCGACCAGCGCCTTGATGGATGCCTGGCCGTCGAGAATAGAGTACTGGGAGTGAACGTGAAGGTGAGTGAAGGGTATCATTGATGTCTGAGTGGTTTGAGTGTTTGAAAAATCATTGTAAAGGTACACAATTTTCACGCCACCGCAACCCCCGCCGCATAAAAAGTTATTAACAACATGGCACCCCATGGTTTCATCCGTGCCCTGCACGGTGGCATCGTCGCCGCGTGGCACACACGTGCGCAGTAGAAAAAGTAGAAAAATAGAAATCACCGCCCCCGGCCCTGCGGGCCACATTGCTGCGCTACGCTTGCCCTTCGGGCTCCCGTTCGGTCGCGAGCACTTCGTGGTTCCCGAGCTGCGCTCGCCTACCCGTAGCCTTTCCCTCTACCTTAGAGGGGGAACTGCCACGGCACGGTGTGTGTGATGCGTCGAAGACGCATTATTTGACAGAGCCCCATGTTTCGGTGCCGCCACGGCAGCAAACATGGGGTCGATGATGACGGTTTCACGGATTGTTCCTCGGAGAGGCACAATCAATACGCCCGGTGCCGCCCCGCCGGTGTGGGTTGTGCCTCTTCGAGGAACATTGACATTGTCGTTGTTTCCCCCAGGTTTGGCGCATTCATGCGCCGAAACCTGGGGCTCTGTCAGATTGTGCATCTTCGATGCACGGTTGTCAACTGCTCCCCTAAGTTAGGGGAGCTGTCGCGAAGCGACTGAGGAGTGTGTCACCCTGAGTGGGTGCCAACGTCGCCGGAGGGCACACTCCCTCGGCCTTCGGCCACTCCCCCTAACTTAGGGGGAGAGTTGGGTGGCATCTTCGCCGCGTGTACACACGTGCGCAGTAGAAAAAGTAGAAAAATAGAAATCACCGCCCCGGCACCTCATGTTTCATCCGTGCCCGGGCCACACGCCTGCGCCGGATTCCATATTGTTGTTGGATGGGGGAATTCAGTAGGTACGCAATGGCGGACGAAATGCATTGGGATAAAACGCCAGGCGGGTGTTTCCCTGACGGCCCACCACCAGCACCACGTCGAACTGCACCCCCATGTGCAGCCGGTAATGGCGCACATAGCCGTTTGCGGCGTTCACAAGATTCATGATTTTCTTGCGATTGATGGCTCTCATGGGGTCGAAATGAGCGTCATCACTGCGGGTTTTCACCTCCACGATGTGCAGCAAGCCCTCCCCGGGCCGCTCTGCCACGATGTCGATTTCCAAATGGTTGAGCCGCCAATTCGTCTCACGGATGATGTAGCCCTGGGTTATCAGGAACTCGCACGCCATCCGCTCGCCCTCGGTTCCCAGTGTGTTATGGCCGGCCATGGAACATCGGTGCCCGGTTATTCGGCAAGCGCCTTGCGCAGTGCCTGGGCCAGCTGGTCGGGACAGGAGGTGTTCTTATAACCGCAGCGAATGCCTTCCAGGCGCCGGATGGCATCGGTGGCCTTCATTCCGGTCACCAGGCGCGTGATGCCTTGAAGGTTCCCGTTGCAGCCACCGGTAAAGGTCACGCTGCTGATGATACCGTCTTGCACGTCCACGTCGATCTGAGTGGAACAGGTGCCGCGGGTGATATGGGTGATTTTTGACATGAGAATGGATTTTGTCGATAATGAAACGAAAAGAATGACTATTTGACCGATTCCAGAAGCGAGCGTACATTGTCGATGACTATGGAAGCCTGGCTGTGCCGCAGCAGGCCGGAGGCCGCCAGGCGGTCAAGGGCTCGCAACAAAGTGGCACGCTGGGCGCCCAGCAGTGTGCAGAGGTCTTTCTGCACAAAGTGCAGTTCCACATGCGTGGCTCCGGGGGCCGCCATGCTCTCGATGAAAAAAACGAGCCGCTCGGCCACCGAGCCGTCTTTCACCGCTGCAAGCCTGCCACTGAGCCGCTGGCTATAGAGCGACAGGCAGTTGAGGATGTTGAAGAGGAACACCTTGTCGGCCTGAAGCATCTTCACATAGTCGCTTTTCACGAGCTGAAGGATGCCGGCCGCGCCGCAGGCCGTGGCGCTGAAGGGATAGGCTGTGTCACGGCCAAAAAGGAAATCGGGGGCCAGCACACTGGGTGCATCGAGCGTTTGAGAAAGCTCCACATTCAGGTGTGAGAGCCGTGTGGTGAGCGTGACGCTGCCCGACACCACAAAACGCAGATGGGTGCACTGCTCGCCGGCGGCTATGATTTGCTCCCCGTCGGAAAATTTGAGAAAATGAAACGGCAGTTTCTCAATGAGTTGCGACAACTGGTCGCTGCTCACGCCTTGAAAGAGTGGCAACTGCTTGAGTTGCCTGTACATGCTCTCGACATTGCCGGCCATATGATTTCTTGTGCTTTGTAGTTATTTTTCGGTTGTATTAGTGAAGGCGCTCGGCCAGCTCGGCAGGGGTGAGAGTGGCCTGCTCGCCGGTGGCCATGTTCTTCAAGGCCACGGTGCCGTTTTCAAGCTCGCTTTCGCCCACGATGGCCACATAGGGGAAATGGCGGTCGTTGGCGTAGCTCATCTGCTTCTTCATCTTGGCTGAGTCGGGATAGAGCTCGGCCGAAATGCCGGCAGAGCGCAGTTGCCTGATGATAGCCAACGAAGCGGCTGCCTCGCGCTCGCCGAAATTGATGAACAGCACACGGGCCGAGGCAATGAGCGATGCCGGATAGAGATTGAGCGTGTTGAGCACGTCGTAAATGCGGTCGGCTCCGAAACTGATGCCCACCCCCGACAGCCCCGGCATGCCGAACACACCCGTCAGGTTGTCATAGCGGCCGCCGCCGGTGATGCTGCCCATCTCCACATCGCGGGCTTTCACCTCGACGATGGTGCCCGTGTAATAGTTCAGGCCACGGGCAAGCGACACATCAAGTTCCACTTGAGCTTTCAGCCCCAATGCGTCCACATGGTCAAGCACATAGGCCATCTCGTCAAGCCCCTTCTGCCCCACCTCGCTGCCTTGAAGCATCTGCCGCAGGGAATCCAGTTTCTCACTGTTCGCGCCATCGAGAGTGAGCAGGGGTTGCAACGTGGCCACAGCCTCGTCGGTAAGTCCTTTCTCGCGCAGCTCGGCATTGACATTGTCAAGGCCGATTTTCTCCATTTTATCGATGGCCACGGTGATGTCCACAATCTTGTCGGGCGCACCGATAACCTCGGCAATGCCGCTCAGAATCTTACGGTTGTTGAGCTTCACAACAATATGGATGCCCAGGCGGGCAAACACGTCGTCAATCATCGACACCAGCTCCACCTCGTTGAGCAGCGAGTCACTGCCCACCACGTCGGCATCGCACTGGTAAAACTCGCGGTAGCGGCCGCGCTGCGGACGGTCGGCACGCCACACGGGCTGAATCTGGTAGCGCTTGAACGGCATCTGCAAGTCGGCACGATGCTGCACCACAAAGCGCGCAAAGGGCACCGTCAGGTCGTAACGGAGACCCTTTTCGCTGATTTTATTGGTCAAATGCAGCGAGTCGCGGCCCTGCAGCAATTCGTCGGGAGCGTCCTTGAGAAAATCGCCACTGTTGAGAATCTTGAACAGCAGCTTGTCGCCCTCCTCGCCGTATTTGCCCATCAGCGTCGACAGGTTTTCCAGGGCGGGTGTCTCAATCTGCTGGAAGCCATAGAGCAGAAACACCTGCTTGATGGTGTCGAAAATATAGTTGCGTTTCGCCATTTCGACGGGCGAAAAATCTCTTGTACCTTTAGGAATGGATGGTTTCACAATTACTTTATATTTCGATATTCACTTGTGTTAATTCCACTGGCAAAGATACGCATTTTTCCTAAAATGCCATACAAATGAGCCCAACTAATTTGCCAAGACATCCACTTTGTCCAAACCGAACAACCCTTTGTCCGTTTTGTGCTTGCCCCCGCGCCCCCGTGCAGGAGTGACAACCGTGCATCGAAGATGCACAATCTGACAGAGCCCCAGGTTTCGGCGCATGAATGCGCCAAACCTGGGGAAAACGACGACAATGTCAATGTTCCTCGAAGAGGCACAACCCACACCGGCAGTTCCCCCTCTAAGGTAGAGGGAAAGGCTACGGGTAGGCGAGCGAAGCTCGGGAATGTGGCCCGCAGGGCCGGGGGCGTGTGCCACCCAACTCTCCCCCTAAGTTAGGGGGAGTGGCCGAAGGCCGAGGGAGTGTGCCCTCCGGCGACGATGGCCCCACACAGGGCTCACACACTCCTCCGTCGCTACGCGCCACCTCCCCTAACTTAGGGGAGGAGTTGAGGACGCACGCACAGTAGAAAAATAGAAAAAATAGAAAATTCGCAAGTGGACTGCTTGCCCACTGTTTTTATTCACCCTATAACCCTTTTTAAAGCCCAAGCAACTTTATCGCAAAATCAAGCTGCTCACCGGCGACGCACCGGTCAGTTTTATACGTCGGCAGCGCATGAAACGAGCCGCCTCACTGCTCAAGCATGAAGGCTTCACGGTTGCCGAGGTGATGTATCAGGTGGGTTACAGCAGTCCGTCGTATTTTTCAAAATGCTTTGCGCGCGAGTACGGAATCACCCCCACCGAGTATGCCGGTGTCAATCGCGGCGGCCAAGTGCCATGAGCACGTAGTAGAGCAAGGTGGCCAGTGAACCGAAAGCGGCCACGACATAGGTATAGGCGGCGGCTTTCAAGGCGTCCTTGGCATAGGCCGTTGTGTCGCCGGTGGTGATGCCCGAATGTTCCAGCCAGGCAATGGCCCGGCGGCTGGCATCCACCTCCACGGGCAGGGTGACCACGCTGAACAAGGTGGTGAGAGCAAACAGGCCGATACCCACCCACAGCACTGCGGGGAATACCTCCACCAGCAGAACACCTGCCAGCAGCACCCATTGCACCCACTTCGAAGCAAAGCTCACCGGAGGCACCAGGGCGGTGCGCACCTTGAGCATGCTGTAGCCCACTTGATGCTGGATCACATGGCCGCACTCGTGGGCTGCCACGGCTGCCGCGGCTACGCTATTGGTTCCGAAGACGTTGTCGCTCAAATTCACAGTGTGTGTGGCTGGATTGTAATGGTCGGTGAGCTGACCGCCCACATGGGTCACAGCCACATCGGCAATGCCATGCTGGCTCAGCATCATGCTGGCCACATCGCTGCCGGTCATGTTGCCGTTGATGGGAATGCGGGAATACTTTTCAAATTTGCTCGTGAGTGAATGTTGCACCCACCAGCTGGCGGCAAAAATCAGAATAAACAGCAGGTAAACCATATTATCTCGTTTTATTGGTCACAGTGTATTGATTGCAAAATTACATTTTTTTCCGACAAAAATGGCTTTCGGTGCAAAAAACTTTATTCTCCTTCCATAAGCAGAGCAGGGACACGCCTTGCGGTGTGCCCCTGCTTGCTATCGGTAATGAATGTAACGGGATCAGAACATCTTGTCGGGATAGACGCCGGTGGCGTGCAACTGGGCAAATTTTTCGACCACTCCAGGGCGGTCGGCCGAATAGGTCACCCCAAACCACTTGCTCTCGGTGGTGAGCACACGGCACTCGGCTTGGCCCTTGAGCACCAATTCGTTGACCAGCGTGGGAATGAAAAACTCGGCTTTAGGCTTGTTGAGGTTTTCTTTCAGGAATTCCACAAAGAATGCCTCGCTGTGAGCGAAGTAGTCGGGTGTGAAACCCCAGAAATTCATCGACACGGGCGTGTCGAAATCGAGATGCTGAACGGTGCCGTTCTCATCGGTGAACACAATGTCGTGGTTCTCGTCGTAGCCGATGGCAGTACGCTCCACCACACCCGTGAGATTGCCGTCGACAGTCTCGCACACGCCGCGCGACACAGTGCCGCTCTCGCTCATGGTATTGCCCACTTTGAACCCCACCATGCTGTAGTGCCCTGTGCTTCCCTCGGGCAGATTGCTCAACTCGGCGGCCATCACCTCAAAGCTGTTACGGCCGTAATAGTCGTCGCTGTTGATGATGGCAAAAGGCTCGTTGATGACGTTCTTGCCCATGAGCAAGGCATGGTTGGTGCCCCAAGGCTTCACGCGCTCGGGCGGACAGACGAAGCCTTCGGGCAAGTCGTTGACCGACTGGAACACCACCTCCACAGGAATGTGTCCCTCGTACTTCGACAGGATTTTCGAGCGGAAATCGTCCTCAAAATCTTTTCGGATCACAAACACCACCTTGCCAAAACCGGCATGGATGGCATCGTAGATTGAATAGTCCATGATGGTCTCGCCGTGCGGGCCCAGGCCATCGAGCTGCTTTAATCCGCCGTAACGGCTTCCCATGCCGGCGGCCAGAACAAATAAGGTTGGTTTCATTATCGTTTCCTTGTGTATTATAAATAATGTGATTGATTACTTGGTTTTAAAGGCAAAGAAGATCACCCGGCGGTAGTCCTCGTCGGCATCCAGTACCTGCGAGGGGAAATCGGGGTGATTCGGAGCGTCGGGCATACCCTGACATTCGATGGCCACGCCGTCGTAGTCATTGTAGGGGCGTCCACTCTTGCACACTGGCGACCCGGCAAGCCAGTTGCCGGTGTAGACCTGTGCGGCAGGCTGGTCGGTAAGCACCTCAAGCACTCGGCCGCTTGCGGGCTCGGTGAGGACGGCAGCCAGGCGCACCTGGCCGTCGGCATCGTCAATGACCCAGCAGTTGTCGTAGCCTTTCCCGTAGTTCAATGCCGGGAAATCCTGCTTGATGTCCTGCCCCAGCCGCTTGGGCTGCATGAAGTCCATGGGAGTGCCTGCCACTGGCGCCATCTCACCGGTCGGTATGAGGGTGTCGTCGGTGGGCAGGTAGCGGCTGCAATTCAGCTGCAACTCGTGGTCCAGCACCGTGCCCGAGCCTTCACCGGCCAGATTGAAATAGGTGTGGTTCGTCAGGTTTACAACCGTCTTGCGGTCGGTGACGGCACTGAGCTCAATTTTGAGCACGTTTTCCTCGGTCCAGGTGTAGGCCACACGGGCTTGGAGGTTGCCGGGATAGTGCTCATCGCCGTCGGGGCTGTCGAGCGTAAAGACCACAGTGTCGCCTTCCATGTCACATTCCCAAATCTTTTGTGCGAAGCCCTCGGGACCGCCGTGCAGGGCGTTGGGGCCGTTGTTGATATTGAGCTGGAAAGACTCTCCGTCAAGGACGAAACGTCCACGCGCTATGCGGTTGGCGTAGCGTCCGGGCGTCTTGCCGGCGCAGGGGCCGTCGTAGAAATAGTCCACAGGATTGGCATAGCCCAGGGCCACATCGGCCAGGTGGCCGTCACGGTCGGGCACAACAATGGAAACGATGCCGGCACCCACCGACGACAGGCGCACCTGCGCTCCCTGCTCGTTGGTCAGTGTGTAGAGCGTGATGTCGCCGCGCTCCGATGGCACAATATCGATTTTCGTTTTCATCAATTCTGGCATTTATGAGCTCCGTCGCTGATGACCACGTCAATCACCACGGGCTCGTGTCCGTATTGAGCGTTGAATTTCTGCTTGGCTGTGGCGATGAAGTGGTCGTAGAGTTCGTCTTTCACCAGATTGATGGTGCATCCGCCGAAGCCGCCACCCATGATGCGCGAGCCCGTCACGCCGCACTCGCGTGCGATGTCGTTGAGCAGGTCGAGTTCTTCACAACTCACCTCATAGTCGGCCGAGAGGCCGTGGTGGGTCTCGTACATCCGCTGGCCCACGGTTTCCATGTCGCCACGCTCCAGTGCGTCGCACACGTCGAGCACACGCTGTTTTTCACCGATCACGTAGCGGGCACGCTTGTAGTCCTCGTCGCTGATTTGGTCGCGCTTGGCATCAAGCATGGCCATGTCGGCATCGCGCAGGGTTTCCACCCCCAGTGTGGCGGCCACGCGCTCACACGATTCACGCCGCTTGTTGTAGGGCGAGTCCACCAGCTCGTGCTTCACCTTGCTGTCGAGCAGCACCAGCTTGTAGCCATCGGCCTTGAAGGGGAAATATTGGTACTCGAGCGAGCGGCAATCGAGGCGAATCAGGCAATCCTTCTTGCCGAACACCGAGGCAAACTGGTCCATGATTCCGCAGTTCACACCGCAGTAGTTGTGCTCGGTGCTCTGTCCTATCTTGGCAAGCTCGAACTTCTCGATCCGGTTGTCATTGAACAAGTCATTCAGCGCAAAGGCGAAGCACGACTCCAGTGCGGCGCTCGACGACAAGCCGGCACCCAGTGGCACATTGCCGGCAAACACCGTGTCGAAACCGCGTACCGTGCCACCGCGCTTGATGGTCTCACGGCAAACGCCGAAGATGTAGCGGGCCCACTGTTCGGCCGGGGCGTCCTCCTCGCGGAGGCCGAACTCGGCATAGGCATCCATGTCGGCACTGTAGACGCGCACGCGGTCGGTGCCATTCACATTGATTTCGGCCATGATATATTTGTCGATGGCTCCCGGGAAGACAAAGCCTCCGTTATAGTCGGTGTGCTCTCCTATCAGGTTAATTCGTCCGGCCGAGGCATAAAACACGCCGTCGGTCCCAAATCTCTCGCTGAATAACGCTTTGATTTTTTCTTTCATCAGTACTATGTTTTTAAGTGAATAATGGTTTTAATGCTTTCAACCTACGAAATTACAAAAAAACCACGACATGACACATCATTTTTGTTTTTTTTATAAAAAACCACGACATCGGTGGCAGCAGAAACAAATTGGCCGGCATCCTATGGGTGAGGATGGCCGGCCAATTCCATTTATTAACCAATTTATTGTTTTTCGCGTCAGCGACGGCGGTTCTGCATGTCCTGTTTCCCTTGATTCACGGCCTGCTTCTTGTTCATGGTGCCGGTTCCGCCGGGACGACGTCCACTGCCACCTGCCACAGGACGATTCTCTATTGATGCGCCCGGCGCGGCCCTGTTAACCGTTGAGCCATTGCCGCCTGCACCGGTGAAGACGCGGCCCTTGTAGGCGCTGTTGTCATAGTAACGGTTGGCGCCCTTGTAGGTCTGATAGCCCGGAGGGGCTGCACGATAGTACCTGTTTTTCTCATAGCGGTCGTAAATCACGAAGCGGAATTTGTTGCTCGACCACTCGATGGGACGATAAAAGTAACTTGTGCCGGTGAAGACGCGGTACTGGGCCGCGGTGAGGACATAACTCAGTTCGCTGTTGCGCTGGTTCCAGTAGATGTCGAAGAGGTCGCCTGCCATCTCGATGTTCATGATGTAGTCCAGGTTGATTTCATAGGCTGCATTATACTGGTCGTAGCTCAGATTGAGTTCGTAAGCCATCTTGTCGGTCAGGAACAATGCCTGGTCGCGGGCTTGGCTGTAGCTCATTGCGCTGGCCATCGTCATGACGGTGGCGGCTGCGATAGTGAGAATTAACTTTTTCATAGTTGTAAGTTTTATGTGGTGAATATTGTTGTTTCTTTGTCTCTTTGACTGCAAATTTCGCTCATGGTTCAATGCCATCGACCCTCCTATCGACCAACAGCTCCAAAACATCGACCAACTCGACCTTCGGCCCCCTGCGGCAGCATTCAAAAAGCAGCCCAGTCATCGCCCATGCCCATCGAGGCCTGCGCCCAGGGCATGACAACGCGGCCGGTTCACTCTGTAGACGGGGCGAATATTTTGTGAATTAACGATTTTTTTCAGTAATTGGGTGCTGGGATTGAGATATATTCATTATATTTGCAGGTTGAAAATCGAACAAACAACTTTATTAACTGAAATACAATACAATTAAAATGGTAAATTTCAAAGATTTCAATTTTGCCGGAAAGAAGGCAATCGTGCGTGTGGATTTCAACGTGCCCTTGAATGAGAAAGGTGAAATCACTGACGACACCCGCATCCGCGGAGCGTTGCCCACGCTCAAGAAGATACTTGACGACGGTGGCAGCCTCATCATCATGTCGCACATGGGCAAGCCCAAAGGCAAGGTGAATCCCAAGCTGTCGCTGGGACAAATCGCCAACGCCGTTGCCGCCAAACTCGACAAGCCGGTGAAGTTTGCCCCCGACTGTGGCAAGGCCAAGGAAGCTGCCGACGCGCTCAAGCCCGGTGAGGTGCTGCTGCTGGAGAACCTGCGCTTCTACCCTGAGGAGGAAGGCAAGCCCGTGGGCATCGATAAGGAAGACCCGGGTTACGCCGTGGCTAAGAAAGAGATGAAAACCCGTCAGGAGCTGTTTGCCAAGACGCTGGCCTCGTATGCCGACGTCTATGTGAACGACGCTTTCGGAACGGCTCACCGCCGCCATGCGTCGACGGCCGTCATCGCTGACTACTTTGATGCCGACAGCAAGATGCTGGGACTGCTTATGGAGAAAGAAGTGGTGGCTATCGACAATGTGCTGAAAAATGCTCAGCACCCCTTCACCGCCATCATCGGCGGCAGCAAGGTGTCGTCGAAGCTGGCTGTTATCAAGAACCTGCTCGACAAGGTCGACAACTTGATCATCGGTGGTGGAATGGGATTCACTTTCATCAAGGCTCAGGGTGGACAAATCGGCGACTCACTTCATGAGGACGACCTCATGCCCGAAGCACTCAACGTCATGGCTGCGGCCAAGGAGAAGGGTGTGAAACTGAGTCTTTCGGTCGAGACGGTGGCAGGCGACAAATTTGCCAATGACGCCAACCGCCAGACCGTCGACATCTTCCACATTCCCGAGGGTTGGGAAGGCATGGATGCCGGCGCCCGCTCGCTCGAGAACTGGAAAAAAATCATCCTCTCGTCGAAGACCATCCTGTGGAATGGCCCGGTGGGTGTGTTCGAGTTTGAGAACTTTGCCCACGGCACCGGCGAAATCGCCAAGTATGTGGCCGAGGCAACCAAGAATGGTGCCTACTCACTGGTGGGCGGCGGCGACTCGGTGGCGGCAGTCAACAAGTTCGGGCTGGCCGACCAGGTGTCGTACGTTTCGACTGGCGGCGGTGCCATGCTCGAGGCCATCGAGGGCAAGGTGCTCCCCGGCGTGGCAGCCATCAAGGGCGAGTAAACCACTCCCCCACTACATTCGTCTCATCACGGGAGGCAGTCATCAGTGCTGCCTCCCGTTTTTTCATCAAGCCGGCCTATTCACGGGGTCACTTTCCGGTCCAGCAGGCGCTGCATGTGCTTGTCGAGGATGCGCAGGCCGGGGGCTATCATGTCGTTGTGGTCGTGCCCGTCTATTTCATAAAGGTAGGTGTCCTTGTGGCCGGCCAACTTCATCATGCGCGCCAAATACTGATTCTCATCATAGCGGCCCAACAGCTCCAGCTCGCGGTCGCCGCACACGAGCACCAATGGCGGGCAGTCGCCGCGCACCCAATAGATGGGCGCCCACTGGTCGATGGTGACACGCAGCGGCCCCAGGCCCTGCATCTTTCGCACATTGAAATGCGTGACGGCCTGGCCGCTCATGGGGGCGTAGAGCATCACCGAGTCGGCATCGACGCCGCGGGCCGAAAGCAGCTGCTTGTTCAGGCATAGCATCAAGGCCAGGTAGCCGCCGGCCGAATGGCCTGTTACGACAACCTTTGCCGGATCGCCGCCATAGTCCTGCGCATGGCGCATTACCCACGCCACGGCTTCGGCGGCATCGTCCAGGATGTCGGCCACGGCCACGTGCGGCAGCAACCGATAGTTTGCGGCCACCACCACCCAGCCTTTATTCTGCAACGGCGCGGGAATGTGCTTGGTGCCGCCCTCCATGCCACCGCCATGAAACCACAGTACAACGGGCACGTCACGGGCGCCGGAGGGATAATAAACATCGAGTTTGAGACGTGAGCGTGAGTATTCATCGGTTTTCACCGTGTAGCTGATATCGCTGCGCTGAAGATAATTTTGCGGCAGGACACACAGAGCGGCCATCAGGGTCGCGCACAAGGCCAGGGAGCGACGGATGTTGAGTTTTGTCATGGCGATCGGTTGTTATGGGTTTTAGCGCAAATTTACTAATTTCACGCGCTTTACACAACACAATCGGCCGCAAGAAAGGCCTTTTGGGCGAAAAATAGCTTTTTTCGGGGTTGGGGCACCGAATTTATTCCCCGATTATGGAAATATTTCAAGAATAAATCGTAACTTTGCCCTTTGATTGAATACAACTTAAAACTTTGTTACTATATAATTAAATTCTAAACGTATGGCAGAAAACAAACAACGACTGCTCGACCAGTTTGCACCGGTCACCCCCGAGGAGTGGCGTGCAAAGGCCGAAGTGGACCTCAAAGGTGCCGACTTCGACAAAAAAATGGTTTGGCGTACCAACGAGGGGTTTAATGTCCAGCCGCTTTACCGCGGAGTCGACATCAAGGACCTCAAGGCTACGGAGTCTCTTCCGGGAGAATTTCCATTTGTGCGTGGCAACAAGGCCGGCAGCAACAACTGGCGTGTGCGCCAGAACATCTTTGTCGACAACGAGGCCGGCGCCAACGAGAAGGCACGCACCCTGCTCACCAAGGGCGTGACCTCGCTGGGCTTCAAGCTCAAAAAAGGCGAACCCACCGATGTGCGCGTCCTGCTGCAGGGCATCGACCTGAGCCAGGTGGAAATCAACATCGCGTGCTGCCCCAAGTGCGCCGTCGATGTGACCAAGGCACTGGTGGAACTCATCGCCGAGGCCGGAGCCGAAGAAACGTTCTGTGGCTCCATCGGCTTCGACCCGTTCAAGCGGATGCTTAAGCACGGTGTGTCCTTCGCCGGCGACATCGCTGCCACGGCAACCGAGCTGATGAATGTGGCCAAGCCCGTGAAGGGGCTGAAGGTGCTCGGTGTTGACAGCGTGATGCTGAACAACGCCGGCGCATATATCTATCAGGAATTGGGCTACGCCCTGGCATGGGGCAACGAGTGGATGGCCATGATGACCGACGCCGGATTCGCTGCCGACGAGGTGGCCAGCCGCATCAAGTTCAACATGGGCGTTTCGACCATCTACTTCATGGAGATTGCCAAATTCCGTGCCGCCCGCCAACTTTGGGCACAGATTGTGAAGCAATACAAACCCGAGTGCGACTGCGCTTGCAAGATGGCCGTCAACGCCGAGACCACGCGGTTCAACATGACGGTGTTCGATTCCTATGTGAACCTGCTCCGCAGCCAGACCGAAGCCATGAGCGCCGCTCTGGCCGGTGTCGACTCGATAGTGGTCACTCCTTTCGATGCCATTTATGAGCATCCCAACGATTTCAGCGAGCGCATCGCCCGCAACCAGCAGATTCTGCTCAACGAGGAGAGCCACCTCGACAAGGTGGTGGACCCCGCCGGCGGCAGCTACTATGTGGAGATGCTCACTGCATCACTGGCCGAGCAAGGCTGGAAACTCTTCCTCGACGTGGAGGACAAGGGCGGTTTCAAGGCTGCTCTCGAGGCCGGCGACGTGACAAGCGCCGTGAATGCCAGTGCCACCCAGCGCTTCGACAAGGTGGCCAAGCGCAAAGAGCAGTTGCTGGGCACCAACCAGTTCCCCAACTTCACCGAGAAAGCCGCCGACAAGGAGCCCAAGCCCCACTGCTGCTGCGGCTGCGGCGAGCAGGCCGAAGGCGAGCTGAAGCTCAACGACAAGCGCCTGGCCAGCCAGTTCGAAGAAATCCGCTTCGCCACCGAGCACGCCGAGCACGCCCCCAAGGTCTTCATGCTCACCATCGGCAACCTGGCCATGCGCCTGGCACGTGCGCAGTTCTCGTGCAACTTCTTTGCGTGCGCCGGCTACGAGCTGATTGACAACAACGGCTTTAAAACCGTGGAAGACGGTATCAACGCCGCCATGGAGAAGAATGCCGACATCGTGGTACTCTGCTCGAGCGACGACGAGTACGCGGCCCTCATCCCCGAGGCCGTGCGTCTGCTCGACGGCCGCGCCCAGCTGGTGCTGGCCGGCCCCGAGACCGACGAGTTCAAGGCACTGGGAGTGGAACATTTCATCAACGTGCGCACCAATGTGCTTGCCACATTGAAAGCCTTCAATGCTAAATTGTTAAAATAAGGAACCGACACGATTATGAGACCAAATTTTAAGACTATAGATATTGCAAACGAGGCTTTCAATGTTCAGCACAAGCCTCTGCCGACGGGCGAAACCTGGAAAAACGCCGAGCTGCTCGACATCAAGCCCGTCTACACCCGACAAGACCTCGAGGGCCTGGAACACCTCGACTTCGTGGCAGGCATCCCGCCCTTCCTGGGTGGCCCTTACAGCCTGATGTACCCGTTCCGCCCGTGGACCGTGCGCCAGTACGCCGGCTTCTCAACGGCGGCCGAGAGTAATGCCTTCTACCGCCGCAATCTGGCCAGTGGCCAGAAAGGTCTGTCGGTGGCATTCGACCTGCCCACCCACCGTGGCTACAACGCCGACAACCCGCGCGTCGTGGGCGACGTGGGCAAGGCCGGTGTGTCGATTTGCTCGGTCGAGGACATGAAGGTGCTCTTCGATGGTATTCCACTGAACAAGATGTCGGTGTCGATGACCATGAACGGTGCCGTGCTGCCCATCATGGCCTTCTACATCGTGGCCGGCCTGGAACAGGGTGCCAAGCTCGAGGAGATGGCCGGAACCATCCAAAACGACATTCTCAAGGAGTTCATGGTGCGCAACACCTACATCTATCCGCCCAAGTTCTCCATGCAGATTATCGCCAGCATCTTCGAGTACACCTCGAAGTACATGCCCAAGTTCAACTCTATCTCCATCTCGGGTTACCATATGCAAGAAGCCGGCGCCACGGCCGACATCGAGCTGGCCTACACCCTGGCCGACGGCATGGACTACATCCGCACCGGTGTCAACGCCGGGCTCGACGTGGACGCCTTTGCACCGCGCCTGTCGTTCTTCTGGGGCATCTCCATGAACTTCTTCACCGAGATTGCCAAGATGCGCGCAGGCCGCCTGCTTTGGGCCAAGATTGTGAAGAGTTTCGGAGCCAAGAACCCCAAGTCGATGTCGCTGCGCACCCACAGCCAGACGTCGGGATGGTCGCTCACCGCGCAAGACCCGTTCAACAACGTGGGCCGCACCTGCATCGAGGCCATGGCTGCCGCACTGGGTCACACCCAGTCGCTTCACACCAACGCCCTCGACGAGGCTATCGCTCTGCCCACCGACTTCTCGGCGCGTATCGCCCGCAACACGCAAATCTATATCCAGCAGGAGACCTACATCACCAAGGCCATCGATCCTTGGGCAGGCTCCTACTATGTGGAATCGCTCACCGACCAGCTCATGCGCAAGGCATGGGCTCACATCGAGGAGATTGAGAAACTGGGCGGCATGGCCAAGGCCATCGAGACCGGCGTGCCTAAGATGCGCATCGAGGAAGCTGCCGCACGCACCCAGGCCCGCATTGACAGCGGACGCCAGACCATCGTGGGTATCAACAAATATGCCCTGGAGAAGGAAGACCCCATCGACATCCTCGAAATTGACAACACCGAGGTTCGCAAAGAGCAAGTCGAGGGACTGGAGCGCCTGCGCGCCAATCGCGACGAGGCTGCCGTCAAGGCCGACCTCGACGCCATTACCCACAGCGTGGAGACCGGCGAGGGCAACCTGCTGGAGCTGGCCGTCAAGGCTGCGCAAGACCGCGCATCGCTGGGAGAGATTTCGGATGCCTGCGAGAAAATCGTGGGTCGTTACAAAGCCGTTGTTAAAACCATTTCAGGAGTGTATTCAGCAGAAACCAAATCCGACCCCGATCTGGAGCGCGCACGCGAGCTCACAGCACGCTTTGCCAAGAAAGAAGGACGCCAGCCTCGCATCATGATCGCCAAGATGGGACAGGATGGGCACGACCGCGGCGCCAAGGTGGTGGCTACAGGCTACGCCGACTGCGGCTTCGACGTCGATATGGGCCCGCTGTTCCAAACGCCCGAGGAGAGCGCACGCGAGGCCGTGGAGAACGACGTGAACGTGCTGGGCGTGTCGAGCCTCGCCGCCGGCCACAAGACGCTGGTGCCTCAGGTCATCGAGGAGCTCAAGAAACTGGGACGTGACGACATCATCGTCATTGCCGGCGGTGTGATTCCCGTGCAGGACTACGACTTCCTTTACAAGGCAGGCGTGGCAGCCATCTTCGGCCCCGGCACCAACATCATGAAGAGCGCCATCGAAATCATGAACATCCTGCTCGACGAGGAGTAACACCCCACCCCTCAGCGAGCGAGAATTCGCCATTATCAACGCAGCTGCGACCCCAAACCGCGGGGCCGCAGCTGCTGCTTTAGAAGGGGGCTTGTGCATCGTCCCGGCCCGTCGGGTCACATTGCTGCGCAACCTTGATTAAATGAGGCGGCGTCTGGGAAATGGTCGAATAAATTTAGATAATAATGGCTGCGGCTGGGCAATTGAAGTGAACTTCATTGCGCTCAACTTGCACTAATTTTGGAAAAATCAGGCTGCGCCGAGGCATAAAAAATGAAAAAACTGCGTTTTCCATTTTGTTCTGCGCTCAACTTGCACTAATTTTGCCCTATAAAAGCGAAATTAGGCTACGTTTCGGAAAAACATTCAAGCAAGCTTGATGTTTTTCGCTCAACTTGCACTAATTTTGCAATTCAAATGGCAGTAGGGCGGCTTGTCGCTCGTCGCCCGCTTGCGGGTAGCGAGAGGAAAGTCCGGGCAACACAGAGCATCACATTTCTTAACGGGAAGCTGTGGGTGACTGCAGAGTTGAAGGTGACAGAAAACGACCGCCGCGTGCTCCCGTGCGGAGCTGCGCGGTAAGGGTGAAAAGGCGGGGTAAGAGCCCACCGGGCGCGATGGCGACACCGCGTGCCGCACCACTTGTGAGTTGCAAGGTCAAGTATACCGGCATCGAAGGGCTGCTCGTCCATTGCCGGGGGGTAGACTGCTATACCGGCGCAGCAATGTGCCGGACAGATAAATGACAAGCGGCCGTCCGCGTGCGGTTACATAACCCGGCTTATAGCCCTACTGCTGTTTTTTTTAGGATATAACGAAGAGAACACTCCAGAAGATGAAACAGAAAATCACTGCCGAGAAAGCGCTGCCCGAAATCGGGGCCTACAGCAACGCCATCCGTTGCGGGAACCAGATTTTCGTGTCGGGACAGCTGCCTGTGAATCCCGAAACGGGTGAAATGCCCCGAACACTGCAAGAACAGACCAAACAGGTGATTGAGAATGTGCGCAATATCCTGGCCGATGCCGGTGCCACGCTCGACAATGTGGTCAAGACCACCGTGCTGCTGCAAGAGATGTGCCTCTTCAGCGAAATGAATGCCGTCTATGCGCAGGAGTTCAGCCAGCCCTACCCTGCCCGCACTTCGTTCGCCGCCAAGGAACTGCCGCGCGGTGCATTGGTTTCGCTCGACGTGGAGGCCGTGCTCGATTGAATCTCCACTTTGTCACATTAAAACTTCACAATTCCATTGGACACTTATCAAAACACATTGAACTGGCTTTATGCCCAGCGGGCTGCCTACGAGCGCCAGGGGCGCAGCGGTTACAAGCCCGGACTGGCCAACTCAAAGAAACTGGATGAACTGTTCGGCCATCCCCACAGCCACTACCCCACCATTCATGTGGCGGGAACCAACGGCAAGGGGTCGACCGCTCATCTCATCGCGGCCGTTCTGCAGGCCCAGGGCTGCCGTGTGGGACTTTACACGAGTCCGCATCTTGTGGATTTCAGAGAACGCATCCGCGTCGATGGCCAGATGATTGGAGCCGATTACGTGATGCAATGGGTGGAACGCTGCAAGCAGCACGAATTCCGCCACGAGCCATCGTTTTTCGAGATGGTGTCGACTATGGCTTTTTGCTACTTCAAGGACATGAACGTGGATGTGGCTGTCATCGAGACGGGCTTGGGCGGACGGCTCGACAGCACCAACATCATCCTGCCGGTGCTGTCGGTCATCACCAATGTGTCGCTCGAGCACACCGACATGCTGGGCCACACGCTCACGTCCATCGCGCGCGAGAAAGCTGGCATCATCAAGGGGGGCGCACAGGCGGTGATAGGCGAAGACTGTGGCAGAAAGGTCACCGCCGAGTTTGCCTCGAGGGCTCATGCCGTGGGCACATCGTTGGTGAAGGCCTATAAAAAGAATGAGCGCGAGGTGCTTCGTGCCAGCCACGGCGAACATTCGCTCGTGCTCGACACGGCCAGCTATGGGCGAATCGACTGCCAGCTCACAGGCGATTATCAGGTGATGAATGCCAACACCGCGCTGGTGGCGCTGCGCGAGCTCGGTTGGCACTGCCGTGAGCTGCCGTTCATCACGCCAGAAGCTGTGGCGCAAGGATTCGGGCATGTGTGCACGATGACCGGCCTGCAGGCACGATGGGCCACGGTCGACACCCGCCCGCTCACCATCATCGATTCGGCCCACAATGTGGCCGGCCTGGCACTGGCCATGCGCCAACTTGCCCGGATGCCCCGCCGCACGCTGCGCATGGTGATGGGCTTCATGGCCGACAAAGACCTCGCCACCATCCTCACACTGTTGCCACGCGATGCTTTTTACTACTTCACCCAGGCTCCGACAGCGCGCGCGCTGTCGGCCACCAAGTTGAAGGAGATGGCACAGGCTGCCGGGCTGCACGGAGTGGCCTGTGAAAACGTGATGGACGCCTACGCTGCAGCCCGCCACGACAGCGATGAGCAGGCCGACCTGATCTATGTGGGCGGCAGCATGTATGTGCTGGGCGAATTCCTCAGCGCCGTTCAGAAAATGAAATAACCGGCCGCGCCGGCTGCCACAATCACCAGAATGGGGTGCAAGCGGGTGAAATACACCACTGCGAACGACACCACGCAGATGCCGGCAGTAATGAGCCGCTCGCTCGCCGTGTGCCCGAAGTTCTCGCTGTTCATCAGCAGCAAGGCGGCACTGGCTATCAACCCCACCACCACCGGGCGTAACCCCGAGAACACGCCTTTCACGACGGCGCTGTCTTTGTGACGACGAATGAAATGGCTGGCTGTGAGCACCAGCACAAAGGGCGGCAGCACCACCGTGATGGTAGCCACCACACTGCCCCAAACACTGCCCGTGACCACATAGCCGATGTAGGTGGCGCTGTTGATGCCGATGGGCCCGGGCGTCATTTGCGACACGGCCACGATGTCGGTGAACATCTGGCTCGATATCCAGCCGCTTTGCACCACCTCGCTCTGTATGAGCGACAGCATGGCATAGCCGCCCCCGAAGCCGAACAGCCCGATTTTCAGATAGGCCCAAATGAGTTTCAGATAAGTGTTCATGCCGGGCCAGGATTTTCAGTGTTGTCACTGTGCAGAAGACGGTGCGTGTGCCACAACCAGCCGCACACGCCGCCCAGCACGATGTAAATGATGGGATTCGACACCACCGGCAGGCCGCTATAGATGAGCAACGCCACAGCGGCGGGTATCGCCACCGTCTTCCACGTGATGCCGGCGGCGCGGGCCGTGGTGAGCACGGGAGCGATAATCAGGGCCACCACAGCGGGCCTGATGCCCTTGAAAATGCGGCTCAGCACTGCGTTGTTCTTGATGGCATCGGGCGTGAGGAAAATGGCGATGCACAGGATGATGACGAATGACGGCAGAATTGTGCCCAGCGATGCGGCCACACTGCCTGGCAAGCCACGCAGGCGGTCGCCTACCACCGTGCTGATGTTCACAGCCAGAATGCCGGGCATCGACTGGGCAACGGCCAGCAAATCGAGAAACTCATCGCGCTCGAGCCAGCTGTGACGGTCCACAATCTCGCGCTCCATGATAGAAATCATCGCCCACCCGCCGCCGAAGGTGAACAGCCCGATTTTGAAAAACGTCACAAACAAGTCCCAATAAATCCGTTTCATGCTTGCAAAGTTACGAATAAGCGAGTGCAGGACAAAATGAGAAACAAAGTTTTTCATTTTTCATGCCGAGCAGCAGTAACTTCGGTGCAAACCAAAGTTACGAATAAGCGAGTGTAGGGCAAAATGAGAAACAAAGTTTTTCATATCGGGCGGGGTGGCTGATTGGGTGTGACAATTGGTCGAGTTGTCACCCCATGGCTGCAAAAATGTCAGTCTTGGCTCGTTGGCATTGTTTTTGAGAGAACCATTGCGTCAATACATTCAACAACAATAAAAAGTTATATATTATGGCAAAAGGAACAATTGGGGTAACGACAACCAACATCTTCCCCGTTATCAAGCAATTTCTTTATAGCGACCACGAGATTTTCCTGCGTGAGCTGGTGTCGAACGCTGTCGATGCCACCCAAAAACTGCGCACGCTGGCCGGAGCCGGCGACTTCGACGGCCCTACCGACAACCTGCGTGTGAGCATCGCGCTCGACAAAGAAGCCGGCACGCTCACCGTGAGCGACAGCGGCATCGGCATGACGGCCGACGAAATTGACCGTTACATCAACCAGATAGCCTTCTCGGGAGCCGAAGATTTCCTGAACAAATACAAGGACAACGCTAACGCCATCATCGGCCACTTCGGGCTGGGGTTCTACTCGGCCTTCATGGTGGCCAAAAAAGTGGAAATCCGCACGCTGTCCTATCAGCAGGGCGCCAAGGCCGTGTGCTGGACGTGCGACGGCTCGCCTGAATTTGAGATGACCGACTGCGACAAGGCGGAGCGCGGCACCGACATCATCCTGCACATCGACGACGAAGAGAAAGAATATCTGGAAGCGGCACGCATCGAGGCGTTGCTGCGCAAGTACTGCCGCTTCATGCCCGTGCCAGTGGTCTTCGGCAAGGAGCAGGAGTGGAAAGACGGAAAGTATCAAGACACCGACCGCGACAAGATTATCAACGACGTGGAGCCATTGTGGACACGCAAGCCCACCGATCTCACCGACGATGATTACCTGAAATTTTATCGCGCCATTCAGCCCGGGCAGGAAGACCCGCTGTTCTGGATCCACCTGAATGTGGACTACCCGTTCACACTCACAGGAATCCTCTATTTCCCGAAAATCAAGAACAATCTCGACATCCGCAAGGACCGCATCCAGCTCTACTGCAACCAGGTCTTCGTCACCGACAGCGTGGAAGGCGTGGTGCCCGACTTCCTGATGCTACTGCAGGGCGTCATCGACAGCCCCGACATTCCGCTCAACGTGTCGCGCAGCTATCTGCAGGCCGACCGCAACGTGAAGAAGATCTCCACCTATATCACTAAGAAAGTGGCTGCCCGTCTCGAAGAGATAGCACGCGACGACGCCAAGCAGTTCCAGGACAAGTGGAACGACATCAAGATTTTCATCGAGTACGGCATGCTCTGCGACGAGAAGTTCTGCGACCAGGCCATGAAATTCGCCCTGCTGGAAAACACCGACGGCAAGTTCTTCAAACTCGACGAATACAAAAAACTCATTGAGACTGAGCAAACCGACAAGGACGGCAACCTCATCTACCTCTATGCCACCGACAAGGACACGCAGTATGCCCACATCAAGGCTGCTACCGACAAGGGCTACGACGTGCTCTTGATGAACGGCCAGCTCGACGTGCCCTTCGTGGGAATGTTGGAGCAGAAAAACGAGAAAACCCGCTTCATGCGCATCGACAGCGATGTGATTGACAACCTCATAGCCAAAGAAAATCGCCGCGAGGTGGAATTGTCGCAGGGAGAAAAGGACGTGGCCACACAACTCTTCCAGTCACAGCTGCCCACCATGGAGAAAGCCAATTTCATGGTTTCGCTGGCAGCATTGGCGCCCGATGAGGAGCCGGTGGTGGTGACGCAGAGCGAGTACATGAGGCGCATGAAAGAAATGGCGCAATTCCAGCCGGGCATGAGCTTCTACGGTGATCTGCCCGACAGTTACAACCTCACGCTCAACACCAACCACCGCATCGTCAAGGAGGTGGTGAACGATGCCATGACGGCACTGGCCGAGCAACTCAAGCCCATCGACGACGATATCCACGCCACCGCCAACGTCATCAGCGCACTACGCGACCTCGACAAGGACGGGAAGGGCGTCCCCGATGACAAGAAGAAAGACCTCGAGGAAAATGAGAAAAAGGAGCATGAGCTGCGCGACAAGAAAAACGCCCTCATCGGCAAGTACGCCGAAGCACAGCCACGCGTGAAGCAACTCATCGACATCGCGTTGCTGGCCGGCGGACTGCTCAAGGGTGAGGCTCTCAGCAAATTCCTGCACCGCTCGGTCGATCTGCTGTAATGGGCATATGACATGAACTTGGAGATGAACATCATCGACGGCTCCCGGGAGACTCCTGTGGAATTTTCCGAGAGCCGCATCCAAGCGGGCTTTCCCAGTCCTGCACAAGGCGATTACACCAGCAAAATCGACCTGAACCGGGAACTTATCGAGAACCCGGCATCCACGTTTTGTGCCCGGGTGACCGGCAATTCGATGGTCGATGCCGGCATCAACGATGGCGACCTGCTTATTATCGACAAGTCGCTGCCGCCACGCGATGGCAGCATCGCTGTGTGTTTTCTCGATGGCGACTTCACCGTGAAGCGCATCAGCATCAGGCAGCAAGGGGTCTATCTGGTGCCGGCCAACAAGGATTTTCCCGAAATATTTGTGCCGCAGGAAAGCAACTTCATCATTTGGGGCATCGTCTCGCACATAGTGAAAAACATGAAAAAATGACGCCGCAGCAGCGGCGGCCGAATCACCCGAAAGGGCAAAAATCTCCTCACATTTCATCGATGTGAGGATTTTTTGTAATTTTGCAGCCTAATTTCAATCAGCACATGGCCGATAACAACCTTCTCAGCCGCCTCGACGGCATCGACGCTCGTTTCGACGAGATTGGCACGCTCATCACCGACCCTGCCGTCATCGCCGACCAGCAGCGTTACGTCAAGCTCACCAAGGAATACAAACACCTCGAGAACCTGCTTGCGGCCACTCGCCGCTATCGGCAGGCGCTCAACGACATCGATCAGGCACGTCTCATCCTGGACGAGGAGGCCGACGAAGACCTGCGTCTCATGGCGCGCGAGGAAATTGACAGCAACAGCGCCCTGCTGCCCCGCATGGAGGAGGAAATCAAATTGCTGCTCATCCCCGAGGACCCCGAGGACTCGAAGAATGTGGTGCTCGAAATCCGCGGCGGAACCGGGGGCGATGAAGCCGCCTTGTTTGCCGGCGATTTGGCGCGGATGTACACGCGCTACTGCGAGGCGCGGGGCTGGACCGTGCAGGTGTCGAGCTTTACCGAGGGCGCTGCCGGTGGCTTCAAGGAAATCATCATGTCGGTAACGGGCGATTCAGTGTACGGCACGCTGAAATACGAAAGTGGCGTGCACCGGGTGCAACGCGTTCCGGTCACCGAAACACAAGGACGCGTCCACACCTCGGCGGCATCGGTGGCAGTGCTTCCTGAGGCCGAGCCATTCGATGTGCAAATCAATGAGGGAGAAATCAAGTGGGACACGTTCAGAAGCAGCGGAGCCGGCGGGCAGAATGTGAACAAAGTGAATTCGGGGGTTCGGTTGCGCTACATGTGGACCAATCCCAACACCGGCCAGCAGCAGGAAATCCTCATCGAGTGTACCGAAACACGCGACCAGCCCAAGAACAAAGAGCGCGCCTTGGCCCGCCTGCGCACGTTTATCTACGATGCCGAGCATCAAAAATATATCGACGACATCGCTTCAAGGCGCAAAACGCTGGTGTCCACGGGTGATCGCTCGGCCAAAATCCGCACCTATAACTATCCACAAGGCCGCATCACCGACCACCGCATCGGCTACACCATCTTTAACCTGCCGGCTTTCATGGACGGTGACATCCAGGATTGCATCGACCACCTCATCGTGGCCGAAAACGCCGAAAAACTGAAAGAAGCCGAATTGTAACTACTGCCCATCCCACATCAGGTCGCGAATCACCGAGTCGCTCATCATCACCCCCGATGCCGTGAGCACCAAGTGGTTCCCTGTCTGCCGCAACAATCCGCCCTGCACATGTCGCCGGGCTTCTCGCATCAGGTGCCGGCTGGCTTTTTCACCGAATTTTTCCGCCACGGCCTGCACGTCAAGCCCGCGGGCCGTGCGCAGTCGCACCATCACCATCTCGTCGTAGCGCTCCCACCACTGGCTCGGCTCAGCCACCGCCACGGATTGGCCGGACGAAAGCGAGCGGATGTAACCGTGCAAGTCGCCGGGGTTATAACGGCGTACCGCGCCGTCGTAGCTGTGGGCCGATGCGCCAAGCCCCAAATAGGGAGTGCCGTCCCAGTAGGCCGAGTTGTGCCGTGAATAATATCCGGGCAGGGCAAAATTTGATATCTCGTAATGCTCGAAGTTTGCACTGCCAAGCATTTGGACCAGTGTGTGATACATGTCCACACACAAGTCATCATCGGCCTCATGCACCGCTCCCGATTCGCGCAAGTGCCACAAGCGGGTGCCGGGCTCATAACTCAGGTTATAAGCCGAGATGTGCTGCACACCCAGGCGCAAAGCACCCTCCACGCTGCGGCGCCAGGAGGAAAGAGTCTGGCCGGGCAGGCCATATATCAGGTCGATGCTCACATTGTCGATGCCTGCCTCATGAATGTACCGGACTGCGTCCATTGCTTGAGATGCCGTGTGACGGCGGTTGATGGTCCGCAATTCTTCGTCCACCAGGCTCTGCACCCCCATGCTCACGCGGTTTACCCCCAACCGATGCAGGTTTTCCATGTAGGCTTGTGTCACATCATCGGGATTCACCTCCACGGTAAATTCGTCCAGTTCGCTCAGCATGAAGCGCTCGCGCAGCCCGGCGATGAGCCGTTGCCACTGTTCGGCGGAAAGCGTCGATGGCGTGCCTCCGCCCACATAGAGCGTGCGCACCGCGTCTTTGCCAAGCTCCGCGACACGCAGCCTGGCCTCGACCAGAAGAGCGTTCACATAATCGCCGGCAAGATGCTGCAGGCCTACGGTCGAGAAAAAGTCGCAGTAGATGCAACGCTGGCCGCAAAACGGTATGTGAACATAAATCCCTGCCATAATTGTCACAAATGTAGTAATTTTTTCTCTTTTTGGGCCGATAATTCACAACTTATTCGTAACTTTGTGGCTGATTTGGCAAAAAGGGTCCTGCCAGAGTGCCCGCAGCCATTTGAACGAAAACCAAAACAAACAAATATATTTTTAAATTTCACTGATAAATGAAGGTTTACAAAACTGATGAGATTCGTAACATCTCTTTGTTAGGTGGCAAGGGCTCGGGTAAAACCACACTCGCCGAGTCTATCCTCTTCGAGTGTGGCGTGCTTAACCGTCGCGGAACGATTGCGGCCGGCAACACCGTGTGCGACTATTTCCCCGTCGAGAAAGAGTATGGATACTCGGTGTTCTCCACCCTGTTCTATGCCGAGAAAAATGGCAAGAAAATCAATTTCATCGACTGCCCGGGCAGTGATGACTTTGTGGGCAATGTGGTCACCGCGCTCAACGTCACCGATGCTGCGCTCATGCTCATCGATGGCCAGTACGGCATCGAAGTGGGCACGCAAAACCAGTACCGCACACTGAACAATATCAAGAAACCGGTTATCTTCGCGGTCAACAAGCTTGAGGCCGAGAAAACCGATTTCGATAACGTGCTGAACCAACTCAAAGAGAGCTTTGGCAATAAGGTGGTGCCTGTGCAGTTCCCCGCTGCATGCGGCCCGGGCTTCAAGACCATCATTGACTTGCTGTTGATGAAGCAACTCACCTACGGCCCCGACGGCGGCAAAGCCACTGTGGCCGACATTGACCCGGCTTATGCCGACAAGGCCGAAGAACTCAAGGCCGCCCTCGTGGAGATGGCAGCCGAGAACGATGAGGCACTCATGGACAAATTCTTCGAGGAAGGCGAGCTCAGCGAGGCCGAAATGATTGAGGGCATCCGCAAGGGCCTCATCGACCGCAGCATCATCCCCGTGATGTGCGTGGCCGGCGAAAAGAACATGGGTGTCGACCGACTGCTCGACGTGCTGGGCGCCATCGTACCCAGCCCCAAGGAGATGCCTACCGTAGCCGACAACGAAGGCAACGAGGTGCCCGTCGACGAGAACGCTCCCCTCAGCCTGTTCTTCTTCAAAACCACCATCGAGCCGCACATCGGCGAGGTGTCTTACTTCAAAGTGATGTCGGGTACGATTAAAAGCGGAACCGACCTCAACAACATGAACCGCGGAAGCAAGGAGCGCATCGCCCAGATCAACGCCGTCTACGGCCTTGGCAAGACTCCGGTCGACCAGATGGCTGCCGGCGACATCGGTGCCACCGTGAAGATGAAGGACGTGCGTCGCGGCAACACCCTCAACGAGAAGGATTGCGAACACATTTTCGACTTCATTGAATATCCCGCCCCCAAGTATCAGCGTGCCGTCAAGCCCGTCAACGAGAGCGAAATCGAGAAACTCGGCACCATCCTCAACCGCATGCACGAGGAAGATCCCACATGGCTCGTGGAGCAATCCAAGGAGCTCAAGCAGACCATCGTGTCGGGACAGGGTGAATTCCACCTGCGCACACTCAAATGGCGCATCGAGAACAACGACAAGGTGCAAATCGAATTCATGGAGCCCAAAATTCCTTATCGTGAGACCATCACCAAGGCCGCCCGTGCCGACTATCGTCACAAGAAGCAGTCGGGTGGTTCGGGACAATTCGGCGAGGTGCATCTCATCGTGGAGCCCTATCGCGAGGGAATGCCCGAGCCCGATGTCTACAAGTTTGGCAACCAAGAGTTCAAGATGAACATCAAGGACAAGCAGGAAATCCCCATGGAATGGGGCGGAATGCTGGTCATCTACAACTGTATCGTGGGTGGTGCCATCGATGCACGCTTCATCCCCGCCATCGTCAAGGGTATCATGGACCGCATGGAGCAAGGACCGCTCACCGGTTCTTACGCCCGCGACGTGCGCGTGTGCATTTACGATGGTAAGATGCACCCGGTCGACAGTAACGAAATCTCGTTCCGCCTGGCCGCACGCCACGCCTTCAGCGATGCCTTCCGCAACGCCAACCCCAAAGTGCTTGAGCCTGTCTACGACGTGGAGGTGCTGATGCCCGCCGAGTGCATGGGCGACGTGATGAGCGACCTGCAGGGGCGCCGCGCCATCATCATGGGCATGAACGAGGCCAACGGTTTGCAGAAAATCGACGCCAAGGTGCCTTTGAAAGAAATGGCAAGCTACAGCACCGCACTGAGTTCGGTGACCGGCGGACGAGCTTCGTTCAACATGAAGTTTGCTTCCTATGAGCTGGTTCCCACCGACGTGCAGGCAGCCCTGCTCAAGGCTTACGAGGAGAGCAAGCAAGAGGAGGATTGATAATAATCACCACACCGCAAAAACCGCCCTGCCCCATCCGGGAGCCGGGCGGTTTTGCTTTGAATGTAAGAAATAATTTGAGAGTGGCAAATCTGTTACTTGACAACAATCGGGTTTTAGACATAAGCCGGCTCCTTTTCATTGAATTTTGTGAAATATTTTTGTTAAAATTTTGATTTTTCACATTTAATTGTTAATTTTGCATTGTGGTTTAACATTAGCGGATTGATTTTAGCTGCAAAATGAAGAAATCGACCATTTGGATATTGACTGCTGTGATGGCGTGCGCCTTTGTGGGGCTTCTCGCTGTGCAAATCATGTATATGGAAAACATGGTGAAGATGCGCAACGAGCAGTTTGCCGAAATGGTGATGCGCAGTCTCTATGGTGTATCGACGATGCTGGAGCAGAACGAGACAAAATACTATCTCGACCAAGACCTGAAGGAGGCCGAGGCCACCTACGGGCCGCAGGTGGGAACCATGTCATTCCCCAGCACTCAATTCGACCCCTACGGGGAGGACACTACAGCTGTGGCTGCCGGAGACATCAAAATTCAACGGCCTGCCAACTTCAACACGCTCAAGAACCTGAACGACAGCTATCAGAACCGGCAGGAAATACTCCGTGGGCAGTATTTGTATCAAAAAAGCCTGCTCAATGAGGTGATTCTCACCATTCTGTCGCAGTCGAGCGACCGCCCCATTGCCGAGCGCGCCGACTCCACAACCGTCAGTGAATATCTGAAGTCGGAATTTGAGAACAACGGGCTGAGGCTGCCCTTTGAGTTCGCTGTCGTGAGCCGAAACAGTGGCATCGTTTACAAAACGGCACAATACAAGCCCGAGTCACAGAACGAGGTCTACACGCAGGTGCTCTTCCCCAACGACCCGCTGAACAAGCAGAATTACCTGAGCGTGACGTTCCCCACCAAGAGTGACTACATCTTCAACTCCATCAAGTTCCTGATTCCGTCATTCGCGTTCACCTTCATCCTGCTTTTTGTTTTCCTCTACACCATCTTCCTGGCATTCAAGCAGAAGAAACTGAGCGAAATCAAGAACGACTTCATCAACAACATGACGCATGAGTTCAAGACTCCCATCTCATCGATATCGATTGCGGCCCAGATGCTCAACGATGACTCGGTGCGCAAGAGCCCGGCCATGCTCAAGCATGTTTCCACCGTCATCAACGACGAGACCAAGCGTCTGCGTTTCCAGGTGGAGAAGGTGTTGCAGATGTCGATGTTCGACCGCAAAAACGCCACCATGCGTCTGGAGGACGAGGATGCCAACGCCATCATCCACAGTGTTATCAACACTTTTAAACTCAAGGTCGAGAAATACGGCGGGCAAATCGTGGCACAGCTCGATGCCGACGACCCCATCGTGAACGTAGACAAAATGCACTTCACCAACGTGGTGTTCAACCTGCTGGACAATGCCATCAAATACCGCCGTGAGGACGTGCCCTTGCAACTCACGGTGACCACCCGAAACCCCGATGACGACACGCTTGAGGTCATCATTGCCGACAACGGCATCGGCATCAAGCGTGAGGACTTGAAAAAAATCTTTGAGAAGTTCTATCGGGTCTCGACCGGTAACCGGCACGACGTGAAGGGATTCGGTTTAGGACTGGCTTATGTGCACAAAATGATAACCTTGTTCAACGGCACCATCCGTGCCGATAGTGAACCGGGAAAAGGCTCGAAATTTATTATCACATTACCACTATTTAAATAAATTCTGTTATGGACGAGAAATTGCGAATTTTATTATGCGAGGATGATGAAAATCTGGGTACGCTCACGCGTGAGTACCTGGAGGACAAGGGCTACAAAGCTGAGCTCTTTGCCGATGGCGAAAGTGGTTACAAAGCTTTCTTGAAGGGTAAATACGACATCTGCTTGCTCGACGTGATGATGCCCAAGAAGGATGGTTTTCAGCTGGCACAGGAAATCCGCACCGTCAACAGTGACGTGCCCATTATTTTCCTGACGGCTAAAGCGCTGAAGGAAGACATCTTGGAAGGTTTCAAAATCGGTGCCGACGACTACATCACCAAGCCATTCTCGATGGAGGAGCTGGTGCTGCGCATTGAGGCCATCTTGCGCCGGGTGAAAGGCAAAAAGGGCAAGGAGGTAACCGTTTATAAGATTGGTAAATTCACCTTCGACACTCAGCGGCAGGTGCTCTTCACCGATGAAAAAAGCGACAACCTCACCACCAAGGAAAGCGAGCTGCTGAGCCTGCTCTGCGCGCATGCCAACGAAATACTGGAGCGTAACTTCGCGCTGAAGACCATCTGGATAGATGACAACTACTTCAACGCACGCTCCATGGACGTCTACATCACCAAATTGCGCAAGAAACTGAAAGATGATCCCGAAATCGAGATTATCAACATCCACGGCAAGGGTTACAAGCTGATCGCTCCCGATGCCGAAGCCAAGTGACAACTGTCACCTCTCCAACTATCAAAGTGCAATATCGCCCCGCGATGTTGCATTTTTTGTTTTTCATTGTTAACTTTGCAGGGCGATTGGAAATAGAAAACATCGATATCCAAATGAAACCATCAATATTGTTTTTCCGCATATATCAATGGCTCATTGCAGCACCCATTCTGCTTGTGCTCACCATCATTACTGCCCTGACCACCATGCTGGGCACCTATCTGGACCGTGACTGGTGGGCTTACTACCCTCCCCGCCTGTGGGCGCGCTGCTGGTGTGTGCTGCTTGGGGTGAAAGTGACAGTGACAGGCAGGGAGAACATTAACAGCTCGACCAGCTACGTCTTCGTGGCCAATCATCAAGGCGCCTTCGATATTTTCTCCATTTATGGGTATTTGAACCATGACTTCAAGTGGATGATGCGCAAGGGTCTTGCCAACATTCCGCTCGTGGGAACCGCCTGCCTGCGTGCAGGCCACATCATGGTGGACACCCATAGCGCGCACGGATTGAAACAGACTATCGACAACGCTGAGAATCAGCTTAAGAACGGCACCTCGCTCGTGGTTTTCCCCGAAGGTCGACGCACGTCCACGGGGCAAATGGGGGCCTTCAAGCCGGGAGCATTCAAGTTGGCCGAGGAGTTTAGCCTGCCCGTTGTGCCCATCACTATCAATGGAAGCTACAGGGTGATGCCGCGTTCCACGTTCAATGTCACCCCCGGCACCATCACCCTCACCATCCACTCCCCCATCGAACCGGGCGAAAATGGGCATGACATCAACGAACTGAGCCGGATGTCAAGAGAAATCATCTCATCGGCTCTGCTCTGACACACGCCGCCGGGCCACACATTCCATCTCTATCAGCCAGTTGCTTCGGCACACCGGTGCGTGAACCAACACGCACGGCACATCGGCGCAATTGTGACGGAGGTAGTCACACACCGCATCACGGTCGCTCACATCACGCACGTAGACCACATAATAGCACACATCGGCCAGCGTGAGGCCGCCATCGGCCAGCAAAGCGGCTATGTTTTCCCTGATGCGGGCCGCTTGTGCCAGCACATCGCCCTCGTGAAGCACCCGGCCACCGCGGTCGATGCTGGCCGTACCGGAAATCAAGCAGAATTCTTCATCTCCCACCCTGAACAAGCCGCCGCGCTCAAATGCCACACCGTATTCATGCGTGCGATTGAGATGGTCAAGTGCCTCGAGAAAACGCACCTCATGGGTGGTCGAAGCATCGGCAGTGAGTGTGTCCAGTGCCACAAGCGCACCGGGCACGGCCGTTGCACCGCCAATGCCGGTGCTCACGATAAAATGGGTGGATGGCGTGAGTCCGTGGCGAGCGAACACTTCATTACGGGCACGCACCATCCCTGCATAATTGTTGTCGATGTCGCGCACATAAATCCACGTGCGCAAGCAATGCTCGCACAGTGACAAGCCGCGGCGCTCCAGGCTGGCAACATAGCGCTCAAACAACAGCATGGCCTGGTTGTAACTGTCGTGGCAGCCATCGCTCAGGTCGGCGCCGCTCAGTCGCCAGCTTTCCATCTGCACGCAGTCATTTGCCACGCAGGCACATGCCGCCAGCAGCATGATTTTCACACCGGCCGCCAGTGGTGGTTGCTCCACCACAGTGTGGGCCACGCGTGAGATGTATTCAACGAAAAGGGGTGATTCATGTAACGACATCTGCTGATTGGCCAGGTCGCTTACAAACACTTTCACCCACCGCAATTCCAAGCCTTGGCTTTGCAACGAGCGCGATAGCTCAGTCATCTGTCGATGCAGGTCGGCAAGCTGATCATTCCAGTCAACTCCTCCTGAAGCCGATAATATGTGATATTGATTCATGTGCTTGAATGATAAGATATGACAAAATTACTGATTTATTTCTATATTACTGATATTTTTGACCGATTTTTCGGGATAGCCAAGCCGTTTTAAAATAAAAAGCACTCCATTTTTGCTTTCTAACGCACTTTGATGTAACTTTGGCATCCTTTTTGAAAGAAAAATTTTGTTTCATATTTACAGATAACAAAGAATGAACAATTTTTTTGACGACATAGACAATGATTTCACGATGGCACAGGGACACCATGTGGTGCCCATCATCACAGAAATAGCCGTAGGGACAAATAGCACCGACTTGCAAGGCGAAGGCATCTCAGGGCTGCCTATCCTGCCCACACGCAACATGGTGCTTTTCCCGGGAATGACAATGCCTATCGGTGTGGGACGCGAGAAATCCATGCGTCTGATTCAAGAAGCAGCAAAAGCCAAAAGACCCATCGGCGTTGTGTGTCAACTCGACAGCAATGTGGATGAGCCCGGACAACGCGACCTGCATAAACATGGCACGGTGGCCGACATCATAAAGATTCTGGAGTTTCAGGATGGTGGCACCAATGTGATTCTGCAAGGACGATCCACATTCCATCTCGATGAAATTGTTTCGACCGAGCCTTATCTGCACGGGAATGTGTCGTTCGTGCCCGAGATTACACCGGCTAAGAACGACAAGGAATTTGAAATGCTCATGGTCAGCATCAAGGAGGTGACCATGAAGATGATGAGCAATCTGGGCGACAATGGCCGTGAGCTGGTGTTCGCCGTGAAAAACATCGATAGCCCCATCTACCTTATCAACTTCCTGTCGAGCAACATTCCTTTTGACACCGACCAAAAGCAGAATCTGCTTGAAGAAAGGGACCTGAAAAAACGCGCTTATCTGCTCTACTCTTATCTCAACCGAGAAGCACAATTGGTCGAAATCAAGGCCTCGATTCAATCGCGCACCCGTGAGGACTTGTCACAGCAGCAGCGTGAACACTTCTTGCAGCAGCAGTTGCGAAACATTCAGGAAGAACTTGGCAATACCGAGACCGACGATATTGACCGGCTCAAAGAACGAGCTAAAAGCAAGCATTGGGACGACAGCACAAAGCAACTCTTCGAGAAGGAACTGAAAAAATTGGAGCGCCTTAACCAGCAATCGCCCGACTACTACACGCAGTTCACCTACATCGACCAGTTGCTCAACTTGCCGTGGAATGAGTACACGAAAGATGTATTCAACCTCAAGAAAGTGGAGGAAAAACTCAACCACGACCACTATGGGCTGGAAAAAGTCAAGGACCGCATTCTCGAGCACTTGGCAGTGCTTAAACTCAGAGGCGACCTCAAAGCGCCCATCATTTGCCTTTACGGCCCCCCGGGTGTGGGCAAGACATCACTGGGACGCTCGGTGGCCGATGCCTTGCACCGCAAGTATGCACGCATCGCATTAGGCGGCCTGCACGACGAAGCCGAGATTCGCGGCCATCGGCGCACCTACATCGGGGCCATGCCCGGACGGATTATCGATGCGCTCATTCGCTGCCAGAGTTCCAACCCGGTGATTGTGCTTGATGAAATCGACAAAGTGGGACAAGATTTCAAGGGCGACCCGTCATCGGCTTTGCTCGAGGTGCTTGACCCGGAGCAGAACAATCATTTCCACGACAATTACATCGACATGGACTACGACCTGTCGAAAGTTCTTTTCATTGCCACGGCAAATTCTCTGACGACCATCAGCCAGCCCCTGCTCGACCGCATGGAAATCATCGAAATCAACGGATACATCAACGAGGAGAAAATTGAGATTGCCAAGAAGCATCTACTGCCCAAGCAACTGGAACTTAACGGATTCGGCAGACATGAAGTAAAAATGGGCGGCGCGGTGATAGAGCGAATCATCGACCGGTACACTCGCGAAAGCGGCGTGCGCGAATTGGAGAAAAAGATTGCCCAAGTGCTGCGCAAAGTGGCACGCCTCAAGGCATCGGGCGACGATTTCCCGAGCCGAATCACCATCGACATGCTCTCCGACTATTTGGGTGTGGAGAATTATAACCGCGACCATTATGAGGGCAATGAATTTGCCGGTGTCGTTACCGGGCTGGCATGGACTGCCGTGGGGGGCGAGATCCTGTTTGTTGAGTCCTCGCTTTCGAGAGCTAAATCCGAGAAACTCACGCTCACTGGCAATCTGGGCGACGTGATGAAAGAAAGTGCTGTCATAGCGCTGCAATACCTCAAGGCTCATGCCTCACAGCTTGGCATAGACTATGAACTTTTCGACAAATACAACGTCCACATCCATGTGCCTGAAGGTGCTATTCCAAAGGATGGCCCGTCGGCTGGAGTCACCATGGTCACATCACTTGCCTCCTCTTTCACTCAGCGGCGCGTGCGCGACCACTTGGCCATGACGGGCGAAATCACCTTGCGAGGAAAGGTGCTGCCTGTGGGTGGTATCAAAGAAAAGATTTTGGCTGCCAAGCGAGCCGGCATCACCGACATTATCCTTTGTCAGGAGAACAAAAAAGATATTGATGAAATCAAGCCCGTCTACATCAATGGGCTCACGTTCCACTACGTCAACACCATCAAGGATGTGCTTGATTTCGCGCTGTTGCCCGAAAAAGTGCCCGACGCCGTTGAATTGTAAAACGGGTCACAGCCTCAGTCCTGCAAGTAGAATAACACAGAATAAAAGTAAAGCGAGCCAATCAAATGATTGACTCGCTTTTTGAGTAGGGACGATCGGGTTCGAACCGATGACCTCTGCAATGTGACTGCAGCGCTCTGAACCAGCTGGGCTACGCCCCTATCTCGGTTTGCGACTGCAAAGTTAATACTTTTTCTGAACAGCACAAAATTTTTCGCCACTTTTTTCAAAATATTTTTTGTATTGTTATCTCAACAAACGGGGCGACACCTGATTGGCATCGCCCCTGATTGCTTTTCAAACGGTTGAGTCAGTGGTTACTCGGCCGGTTCAACGCCCCATTGCTGGCGTGCCAAGCGGCGGTAGTTGTTATAGCGCCACTGAGCATTCTCCTTGGCTGCAAGGAAGAGTTCCTCGGCCTCGTCGGGATATTGTTTCATTACCGACGCGTAGCGCACTTCACCCTTCAGGAAGTCGATGAAGCCATCCCAATTGGGCTCCTTGCTGTCGAGCGTGAAGGGGTTCTTGCCTTCGGCCTCAAGCATGGGGTTGTAGCGCCACAGGTGCCAGTAGCCACAAGCCACAGCTTTTTGCTCCTCGGCCTGTGCCTTGCCCATACCGGCTTTCAATCCATGGTTGATACATGGTGCATAAGCGATGATGACCGATGGTCCGTCGTAAGCCTCGGCTTCGCGGATTGCTTTCAGGCATTGAGCGTTGTCGGCTCCCATCGCCACCTGGGCCACATATACATAGCCATAGGTCGAGGCAATGAGACCCAAGTCTTTCTTACGGATGCGCTTGCCTGCTGCAGCAAACTTGGCGATGGCACCCAGCGGAGTGGCCTTGCTGGCTTGGCCGCCGGTATTGCTGTAAACCTCGGTGTCGAGAACCAAGATGTTCACGTTCTTGCCCGATGCAATCACATGGTCAAGACCGCCAAAGCCGATGTCGTAGCTGGCACCGTCGCCACCCACAATCCACTGCGAGCGTTTCACCAGATATTGACCCAGGCTTTTCACCTTCAGGTCGGCAGCATTGTCGCTGTGCTCGATGGCCTCGAGAATCCGGTCGCTGAGCTTGCGGCTCATGGCGCCGTCGTCTTTGTTCTCCAGCCACTGGCGATAGAGCTCTTTCACGTCGTCGTTCACGCCGTCGGCCTCGATGGCATCACGCACAAATCCGGTGACGCGGTCGCGCATCTTCTCGTCGGCAATAGCCATTCCGAGACCGAATTCGCAGAAGTCCTCGAACAAGGAGTTGGCCCATGCGGGTCCATGACCCTTGGCATTCACACGATAGGGACTCGACGGAACGGATGCCGAATAAATCGATGAGCAACCCGTGGCGTTTGCCACCATCTCGCGGTCGCCGAAGAGTTGCGAGATGAGTTTGAGATAGGGAGTCTCACCGCAACCCGAGCAAGCGCCCGAGAATTCAAACAACGGGGTGGCAAATTGAGAATTCTTCACATTGAGTTTCACGTCGACAAGTTCCTGCTTGGAGGTGACATGGTTCACCGCATAGTCCCACAGACGCTGGTCGTCCTCGTGTCCCATGAGCGGCACCATTTCAAGTGCGCGGTTGCCCTTCTTGCCCGGGCACACGTCCACACAGTTGCCGCAGCCAAGACAGTCGAGCACATCAACCACCTGCACAAACTTCAGACCCTCAAGTCCACGACCGATGGCATTGAGCATATCCTCCTCGCGGAATGGTGATTGCGCTGCCTCTTCCTCGTTCATCAGGAACGGACGAATAGCGGCATGCGGGCAAACGTAGGCACATTTGTTACACTGGATGCAGTTCTCGGCGTTCCACACCGGCACAAAAGCGGCCACGCCACGTTTCTCGTAAGCTGCCGTTCCGGGGTCCCAGGTACCATCCTCGCGTCCTCTGAATGCCGACACGGGCAGCAAGTCGCCGTTCTGAGCATTGATGGGACGTACCACCTCGTTGACAAATGCGGGGGCGTTGTCGCTGGGCGCATCGTCGGTGGGCAGATTGCTCCATGCGGGATCCACTTCCAGGCGCTCATATTCGCCTCCACGATCCACGGCCTGATAATTCTTGTTCACCACATCTTCACCCTTGCGGCCATAGCTCTTGACAATGAATTTCTTCATTTGCTCCACGGCAAGTTCCACCGGAATCACCTCGGTGATACGGAAGAAAGCAGATTGAAGGATGGTATTGGTGCGATTGCCCAACCCGATTTCCTGCGCAATCTTGGTAGCGTTGATGTAGTAAACCTTAATATCATTGTCGGCAAAATATTTCTTCACCTTGTTGGGCAGATTGGCTGCCAGCGCATCGCCTTCCCACACGGTATTGAGCAGGAATGTGCCACCGCGTTGCAGGCCACGAGTCACGTCGTACATGTGCAGATAGGCCTGCACGTGGCATGCCACAAAGTTGGGGGTGGTCACCAGATAGGTGCTGCGGATGGGCTCGTCGCCGAAACGCAGATGCGAGCAGGTGAAGCCGCCCGACTTCTTCGAGTCGTAAGAGAAATAAGCCTGGCAATATTTATCGGTGTTTTCACCGATGATTTTCACCGAGTTTTTATTGGCGCCTACAGTGCCATCGGCTCCCAAACCGTAGAACTTGGCCTGGTAGATGTTAGCGCCGCCCATGGCTATTTCCTCTTTCTGGGGAAGCGAGGTAAACGTCACATCGTCGTTGATGCCGATGGTGAACTGGTTCTTGGGCATGGGTAAAGCCAGATTCTCGTACACGGCCAGAATCTGTGCCGGAGTGGTGTCCTTCGAACCCAGTCCGTAGCGGCCACCGACGATGAGCGGAGCGTTCTCGTTGCCATAGAAACAATCCTTCACATCCAGATACAGCGGCTCACCGGTGGCACCGGGCTCCTTGGTGCGGTCAAGTACGGCAATGCGCTTGGCTGTGCTGGGCACGGCGGCCAGGAAATGCTTGGCCGAGAACGGGCGATACAGATGAACGGCCACAAGGCCCACTTTCTCACCTTGTTCCACCAGGTGGTCGATTGCCTCGCGGATAGCCTCGGTCACCGAACCCATGGCGATAATCACGCGGTCGGCATCTTTGGCACCGTAATAGTTGAACAAGCCATACTTGCGTCCGGTGATTTCATTGATTTTATTCATGTAATCCTCCACCACTGCAGGCACTGCGGCATAGAAGTCGTTGCTCGACTCGCGGTGCTGGAAGAAAACATCGGGGTTCTCGGCCGTACCTCGGGTCACGGGCTTGTCGGGATTCATGGCGCGGCGGCGGAAAGCTTGCAAGGCATCCATGTCGATGAGTGGACGCAAGTCTTCCTGGTCCATAGCCTCCACTTTCTGGATTTCATGCGATGTGCGGAAGCCGTCGAAGAAGTTGACAAACGGCACCCGGCTCTTGATGGCGCTCAAATGTGCCACACCGGCCAAATCCATCACCTCCTGCACGCTGCCCTCGCACAACATCGCGAAACCAGTTTGGCGAGTGGCCATCACGTCCTGATGGTCGCCAAAAATGCAAAGTGTGTGGCTGGCAAGCGTACGGGCCGACACATGGAACACGCCGGGCAGCAACTCGCCGGCAATCTTGTACATGTTAGGAATCATCAGCAGCAAGCCTTGCGACGCAGTGTAGGTGGTGGTCAATGCGCCGGCCTGCAGTGAACCGTGCACCGCTCCGGCTGCACCGGCCTCACTCTGCATCTCCTGCACGGTCACCGTCTCGCCAAAGATGTTTTTACGGCCGGCAGCGGCCCATTCGTCCACATGCTCGGCCATTGTCGATGACGGCGTGATAGGATAAATAGCAGCCACCTCAGTAAACATGTAACTGATGTGCGCGGCAGCCTGGTTGCCATCACACGTCATGAATTTCTTTTCTTTGCTCATAAAATTATTGGTTAATATTTATTGAATAAGTTATTATTACGTCTTTAGCCACGTTTCATTCTACAAAATTACAATAAAGAATTGACATTAAACAATTCCGCCAGCACTTTTTTCATTTTTCTCCGTTGTATCACATCGCATTTCACATCGAGTCACACCGTTATGTCATAAATGGCTGTTGCACATTCTTTGCGTCATATCGAAAAGTTGGCACAAAAGTTGCATAAGAAATATTGTGTGTTTCAAAATCTTTTATTAACTTTGCACGCTTATAGTATTCTTAAAAGTAGATGAGACAACTAAAGATTACAAAATCCATCACCAACCGTGAGAGCGCGTCGCTCGACAAGTACTTGCAGGAAATCGGTCGTAAAGAGCTGATTACCGTCGACGAGGAAGTGGAGCTTGCTCAGCGCATTCGCCAAGGTGATCAAGCTGCTCTCGATAAACTCGTCAGCGCGAATCTTCGTTTTGTGGTTTCTGTAGCAAAACAGTATCAAAATCAGGGATTAAGTCTTCCCGACTTAATCGATGAAGGGAATTTAGGCCTGATTAAGGCAGCACAGAAATTCGACGAAACGCGCGGATTCAAGTTTATCTCCTATGCCGTTTGGTGGATTCGCCAATCGATTCTGCAGGCACTTGCCGAGCAATCGCGCATCGTCAGGCTGCCGCTCAATCAGGTGGGCTCGCTGAACAAGATTGGCAAGGCGCTGTCGCGTTTTGAGCAGGAGCATGAGCGTCGTCCCAGCGCCGAGGAACTCGCCGAGCAACTCGACGTGCCCGTGGACAAAATTGCCGACACGATGAAAGTGTCGGGACGGCATGTATCGGTTGATGCACCGTTTGTCGACGGCGAAGACAACAGCCTGCTCGATGTGCTGCCAAATGACGACAGCCCCATGGCCGACTTCTCGCTGAATCAGGAATCACTCTCGAAAGAAGTGAACAGGGCACTGGACCAGTTGAACCCGCGCGAGCGCGACATCTTGAAGATGTTCTTCGGTATCGGTTGCCAGGAAATGACTCTTGAAGAGATTGGTGCCAAGTTTGACCTTACGCGCGAACGCGTGCGCCAAATCAAGGAGAAGGCAATTAGGCGACTCAAGGGACAAAAGAGCAAGTTGCTCAAGGCCTATTTAGGTTAAGACTTTTGTGGAAAACTCATTGTGCACCGTCTCTTCAAGAACTTGAGGAGACGGTTTTTATTCTTCTGTCTCTGAAGGAGTTTCGGGAACCACCTCATCGACCGAGGCCGGTAATTGTTCCACGTCGGGATGAGACGTGCGGCTGCGGCGCTCAGCCATATATTCCTGCAGGCTGGTGAAATTAAACAGCAGCAACGATATGCCCGAGAGCAACACCACCAGCGATGTGTCACCACGGACAACATCTACCATCAAAATCAAAACACCGCACACAACCACTGCGAGCGGACAAACAAGATACCATGCTTTCACACCGATGGCGCGCCATGAAAGCAACAGGTAGACAATGTGAAACAGCCCCAGAGCCAGCAACAAGACCCCCATGAGCACGCACAACACATTTTCGAACCAGGCGGGATTCACCAGCATCAACAATCCGAAGCACAATCCTCCCACAGCAGGCAGAATGCCCACGAAATTGGTGCTGGTTCGGGCATCGGCATGCTGGAACGACACCATTAGCAAGAAAGCCGCGGCAGGAAGCAGAAACAATGCTCCTATCACACGCACAACCCATGTGAGCACATCGGGACTGCGAAAGAATATAATCAATAACAGCCCGGCCAGCAAGAGCACCACATTGGTGAGTAAGTTCACACTAATCTTGTTCATGTTTATCAAGTTAAATTGTTAATCGTGGCACAAATATACAAAACCGCTGCGAACCATGCAAGCCTCTACCCTGCCGCGCGTACATGATTTTGACCCATGTGGTACTTGGCAGATAGCGATTTTTTTTGTAATTTAGCGCATCGTTTAACCTATAACATCAACAGACATGGCAAATAAACGTGATTTGAAGAAAGCAATCCGCTACGCATGCGGCGACATTGCCGGTGAATGTATCTTTGCACAGGAAGTGTTCGGACAAGGTAAGGAAGAGGACTGGGACAGCATCATCGTGGACGTGGCCCTGCTTCAGGAGGAGGCCGTGAACCGTGTGACAGTGGCATTTGACCGCGCGCCCAAGGATTTTGAGAACCGCAAGGCCTACAACAAGGCACGCCGCGCCTACTACAAGGAAGTGGAAAAAGCCATCTCGAACTATATGCACGAAGAAACAGAAAACATTGTGAAGCGCATGAATGCCCTCATGCCCAAGAAAGCCTGAAACTCCCACGTTATCCTGACACATCTACCATGAACCTGGCCGGATGGATATTAAAAAAGGCCGGGTGGTCGTTCGCCATCAATATTGAGCTGCCGCCCAAGTGTGTGGTGTGCGTTGCACCCCACACCAGCAATTGGGATTTTGTTCTGGGAGAGTTATGTATCCGTTCCGTGGGGCGCACTGCAGGTTTCTTGATGAAGAACACGTGGTTCTTTTTCCCGATGGGTGTCCTGCTTCGACGAATTGGCGGAATTGCTGTCAAGCAACATCAGCACACCAATGTCACCGAGCAGGTCGTGCAAGAATTTGCGGCACACGACCAGTTGATGATTGCCGTCACACCCGAAGGCACACGCAGCCCCAATGCCAAGTGGCACCACGGTTTTTTGTACATTTCAAAGCAAGCACAAGTTCCCATCGTGCTGGCCTATATCGACTACGGCTGCCGCAAGGTGTGTCTGGACCGGTTGTTCCACCCCACCGACGATGTTGAAGCCGATATGGAGACCATCAAACGCTATTTTTCAGGATTCACTGCCCGATTCCCCGAAAAATTCGATACCGGACTAACCGGCTAACCTATTTTATTCATTCCATTCCTATTACCCGATGCTCTCAAGAAATCTGAAAGTCACTCTCATTGAAGATAACATCGCTTGGGCCGACAAAGAGACCAACATGGCTCAACTGCGCCGTAACATGCAGAACATGCCCGACGACACCGACTTGGTGATTCTTCCGGAACTGTTCTCAACGGGATTCATTGTCGACGACCGCGACGCAGCAGCCGCAGTGGCCGAGCGCAATACGGCTCACACCATGCGCCTGCTTCATGAGTTGGCACAAACCTACCGTGTGGGAATTGTGGGCAGTTTTCTGGCCAACACTGCCGCGCAACTCTACAACAGGGCTTTTTTTATCGAGCCTAACGGTGAGGAAACTTTCTACGACAAGCATCATCTCTTCACCTTTGCCGGAGAGGACAATGTGTTCAATGCCGGACGCCGCGAAGCACCCATTGTGCGATTTCGCGGCATGAACATCAAGGTGGTGATATGCTATGACTTGCGCTTCCCGGTGTTTTGCCGCAATCGTCACAACGACTACGACGTTCTGGTGGTGGTGGCCAACTGGCCACAAGCCCGACAAGCAGCATGGCGGCAACTGCTCATTGCGCGCGCACTTGAAAACGAGTGCTATGTGTGCGGGGTGAACCGATGCGGCACCGACCCTAAGGGCATTGACTATAGCGAGGGGTCATCGGTGGTCATTGACTTCAAGGGCAAAATTATCGGGCAACGCATGACCTCGCCCATCATCACGGCCGACCTGTCGCCGGCCCTATTGGCTCAATTCCGTGAAAAATTCCCGGCATGGCGCGATGCCGACGACTTCAGCTTGCAGCTGAACGACTGACACCGGATGGCTCATTCAACTGAGAATAATCAGGGCGGAACCAATCCAAATAGTTCCGCCCTGATTGTACGATGCTGAATTGAACTGGCACATCACATGATGCCTCGCTCGCGCAAGCGCTGTTGCCATCGCCATGCACTTCGCATGGTGTCGTCGATGCCCACCTGGGCATGCCAGCCAAGCACTTCATTGGCACGTTTGGGATCGGCCCAAATCTGCTCGATGTCACCCTCGCGGCGACCCACAATCTTGTAGGGCAGCTTGAGTCCGTTGGCGCGCTCAAATGCATCAATCAGTTGCAGAACCGACAAGCCTTCGCCCGTGCCGATGTTAAACACTTCGAGCGCCTTGTCGCTCTTGTCTTCGAGCATGCGGTCGAGAGCAGCCACGTGGGCGCGTGCCAGGTCCACTATATTGATAAAATCGCGGATGCAAGAACCGTCGGGTGTGTTGTAATCATTACCGAACACACTCAGTTCCTTGCGGATGCCCATTGCCGTTTGAGTAATATAGGGCACCAGATTTTGTGGCACGCCATTGGGCAACTCACCGATTTCGGCACTGGGATGCGCACCGATCGGATTGAAATAACGAAGTAAGATGGCCTTGATGGGGCTGCCGCTCTTAATCACATCGGCAATGATGTCCTCGCAAATCTGCTTGGTGGCACCATAGGGCGAAGTGGCTTTTTTAGTAGGAGCATCTTCGGTGATGGGATTCTGATCGGGCTCACCATAGACGGTGCATGACGACGAGAACACAAACCCTTTCACGCCGAATTCAGGCATGAGGTCAAGCAGATTAAGCAATATATTCAGGTTGTTGCGATAGTAGAGAATGGGTTTCTGAACACTCTCACCCACAGCCTTGCTGGCCGCAAAGTTGATGATACCGCGTATTCCCGGATAGGTTTCAAAAAGGCTGCGAAGCGTGGCAATGTCGGTGCAGTCGCCCTCGACAAAAGCAGGCCGCACGCCTGAAATTTTCTCAATACCATCAAGCACCTCGCGGTTACTGTTGCTCAAGTTGTCAATGATGATGACTTCGTAACCAGCGTTTTGCAGTTCCACGGTGGTGTGCGAGCCTATAAAGCCGGTGCCTCCCGTGACTAATATTCTTCCTTTCATAGTTTATTCTTATGGTTGGTTTAAAGATTATTTATCAGGAAATTCACAATTCGCGGGCATGCTTTGCCGTCACCGTAGGGGTTCACTGCCTGGCTCATGCGGTTATATGCGGCTGTGTCATCGAGCAGTGTCGACACCTCGCCCACCATCTTGTCGTAGTCGGTCCCCACCAGCTTCACTGTGCCGGCCTCAAGCGCCTCGGGACGTTCGGTAGTGTCGCGCATCACCAGCACTGGCTTGCCCAGGCCGGGAGCTTCCTCCTGAATTCCTCCGCTATCGGTAAGCACAATGTGGGCCTTGCTCATGATGAATACAAACTTCAGGTACTCCAGTGGCTCGATAAAGAACAAGTTGCCCAGCTCTTTCAAATCGCGGCCAAAGGCATCGTGGATGGGATTGCGCACATTAGGATTCAGGTGCATGGGATAGAGGAAGTCGACCTGAGGATAGCGTTCGCTCAAGGTAGCTATGGCTCGGCAGATGTTCACAAATCCGTCACCGAAGTTTTCACGGCGGTGACCGGTTATAAGCACCAGGCGACGGCCGTTCTCCAGTCGGCTGACATCATATCCATCGGCCAGGAGCTCTTGTGCCAGTTTATTACGCTGTGACTCGTCGTCTTTCAATTTCGCCACCACCATGTGCAGGGCGTCGATCACGGTGTTGCCGGTTACGATGATTCGTTCCTCGGGCACATTCTCATCAAGCAGATTTTGCCTGCTCAATTGTGTGGGAGCAAAATCATAGGTTGCAATGCGTCCGGTGAGCTGCCGATTCATTTCCTCGGGCCATGGACTGTAGATGTTGTGGGTGCGCAAACCGGCCTCGACGTGTCCCACGGGAATACGTTGATAGAAGGCCGCCAGTGCGGCTGCTGTGCTTGTCGATGTGTCGCCGTGCACCAGAACCACATCGGGCTTCACCTTGGTGAGAACGTCTCGCATACCCACCAGCACACGGGCCGTGACATCATAGAGGTCTTGGCCGTCCTTCATGATATTCAGGTCATAATCGGGCTGAATATCAAATATTTTAAGCACTTGATCGAGCATTTGACGGTGCTGGCCCGTGACGCACACAATGGTCTGGAAATGCTCTTCATCACGTTGAAACTGCTTGACCAGCGGTGCCATTTTGATGGCTTCGGGACGTGTCCCGAACACCAACATCACTTTCTTGATTGATTTCATTTTATAGTACTTGGTTTTTTTACAAAAATACTACTTTCTTGTTTTATTAACAAATTTATTTATCAAATCGGGTATGGGCCGCCAGATTATCATCCGCACCTTGTCGAGCAGTATCGAAACCACAAACACTGCGGCAATAAACGCCGTGGCGTACAGTATGAACGTCATTCGCGACTCGCCATTGAACCAATCGGCAATGATGTTGTCATAGTAGGCATAGGTGAATGTGTTCGACTGAGTCAAATAGGCGGCAAAGGCCGATGCGGCCACCCAATTCACAACAGAATTGCGCAAATGCAACTTACTGAAAAAGAGCAGCAGATAGACTGCTCCCACAATTACCAGCGGGCAAGTGTAGAAGTACCAGTAATCTCCCCGCATGCCAGCTTGCTTGAGCAGATACATGATTACTGCAAGGAGCGCCACATAGTCGATATAGATGAGCAGGTCTATCCACTTGTTGAATCGCGTGAAGGCCGGCCCGAAACGATGCATGTAGCGTGCCAGTAGATACAGGAATATAAACGATGGCAGTGAATAACCGCCTCGCAGCCATGTGGTGCCTTCCCACCACCAGCCGTAGATGGACTGGAACACGAAATAACCTGCCAGAACGATGGCTTGCTGCCGGCGCGAGGCATGGTCGACAAACGCATTAAGCACGGGCGAAAGCAAATATAATGCCACATAGGCTTTCACAAACCAGTAATGACCATCACCCAGCAGAAACAGCCGCGACCAGCAGTCATCGGGCACTCGGCCCTCGATGAGTGTAGCCACGCCCAGACACAGGATGCCGAAGAACATCACCTGGAACAGCAGTTCTGAGAATCGGGTCACCTTGGGACGGATACCATACCAGCCCGACAGTAATACAAACACATTGACCGCAACCACCGACAGTGCTTCGACCACAAACTGCAGGAACGCCCCCGACGGATTGACTGCTATGGCATGAACGCCGGGCACCGGCAATGCACGGAAATTGGCATGCACCACCATCACCAGCAGCATGGCCACAATGCGCAGCAACTCCATGTTGCTGTCGCGCATTTTGCGTGGGCTGGTTTTTACTGTTTCGTTCACTTGATTTTATCTTTTATTAACGACATCAATTCGGCAAAGGCGGCGATTTTGAAAATGCGGCACATCAGCACGTAAGCCACCGGGCACAGCACGAGGCTGACAATCAGCGCCACAATAGCTCGTGGCACAAGTGCCGAAATCAGCATTGCCAAGGCCATTATCACAAGCGACATGGCAAAAAATGGCGCTATTTCTCGAAGTTGGGTAATGAAGCCATAGTTAAGCAGACGGCGGGTGTAATGGGTGTTGAGATACAAAGCTATGATGGAATATAGCACACGGCCCACACAAATGGCAAGCAGCCCGTAGAACATGGTCACCATCAAAATACCAAAAGCGATGAGTTTCTTGACAATTTCCAGCTTCAGCACATAGTCGGAATGGCCTTTCACATAAATCAGGTTGAGGTTGACCATAATCACACAATCCCAAATGTAAGCAAAACTCAGAACTTGCAGCATGGCCACGCAGCCATCCCATTCATTTCCGAGAAGGGCATGAATCATGGGCCGGGCAACACCGCACATGCCCAGTATCAACGGGAACACCACCAGCGCCGACATCTGCATATACTTTTTGTACACGCTCAGCAAGCGGGCGTCATCATCTTGTATTTCACTTAGCACTGGGAACGACACGCGCGACAGGATGCCGCTGATATTGGTCGAGGCAAATTGATTGAACTTATCGGCGCGGGAATACAATCCCAAACTGATGCTGTTGAACCGCTTTCCGATGACCAGGTCATAAATGCGCGAATACAGACTGCTGATGAGTGTGGCGGCAAGAAGTTTCGAACCAAACGCAAACAATTTCCGGAAAGAACTGCGCGAAAATCGCTCACGCGGAAGCCAGCGCACGAAGTAAAGGCTGAAAACCACATTCAGTACAGCAGCGGCCAGCGCTTGCCACACCAGCGCCCATACACCCCACCCCAGCCAAGCAAGAGCCACGCCCAGCAGTCCCGAGAACACGGCGCTCAGCAAGGATATTTTTGTTTGTGTCTTGAAATTGACGTCTATGGTGAGTTTGGTCTTATGAACGGCTACCAACGAGTTTAGCACCAGATTGAGCGAATAAACGCGGGTGATGGGGGCCAAAATGGGCTGTCCGAAGAATGTGGCAATCCATGGAGCGGCCAAAAACAACAACGCATAAGTGGCTATACTGATGCCTACGTTGATATAAAAGACCGTGCTGAAGTCCTGCTCATTGCGGTCCTGGCGCTGAATCAAAGCGCTGGAGAAACCGCCATCGATAAACACCTGTGAAACCGCCATGAAGATTGCCAGCATCGCAATAAGGCCATAGTTTTCGGGCCCCACCAGGCGTGCGATGATGAGCTCGAGCAAGAAGGTGACCCCTTGAACCGAGAAGCGCTCCACAAAACTCCAAGCCACTCCTTTCACTGTCTTATCACGTAGATTTTCGGTCATGACTTTTCTGACAACTGAAGGGATTCCACAATATCATCGAGGGTGTTTTGGGCAACGCTGTTGCCGCCGGGAGGCAATAAATATCGATTGAAAAACTCTTCACGCTCGTCAAGCAGAGGATCGTTTCCTGCTATCACCACATCGTCAACAAAATGGCGCACAGCCACTTCATCACCCCCAATATAATGCAACTCGTAGACTTTTTTTCCAAAGTCACTTTGCGTGCGCATAATGGGCTCCATGTCATTGCTGACGAACATCACTGGCCGGCGGCTGTAATGATACTCTACGGCAAACGAGCCGCTGTCGTGAATCATCGCGTCACTGGTCATAAACAGGTCGATAAACTCTCCTGTTTCGAGCTGGGTATTGACACCGGTCTTCCATTGTTTGTAGTATGCGTCGGCCCTACTTTTTCCCCATTCGGGATGTGCATAGAGCTCGGTGAGCAGGCGTGGATGGGGTTTAAAAGCCAGCTGCAATTTGTCTCGGTACTGTTCTGCCAGTTGGAGCATGAGTGAAGCCATCCACAGAAAATTGGAGCGTGGAGGCAGCCCAAATTCGGCTGTGACAGAATAGTGTGGCGCCCACACCACGCGTTTGCATGGCGCCGATTGAGGCTTCCACACGTCAGTGTGGTCGCTCAGCAAAAAGTCATCGGCATTGGGATAGCCCACAACCCGCACATTGCGACCATGGTTGGTCGCCACTTTCCTGGCTTCGGCCAAATGCATCGTTGTGGAGTAGTAAAGGCGCCAAGCCAAGTTATGGAAGTGAAAATCGTAAGACCATTTCCCGGTTGATGTCCAAAATGCGTAGGGATAGTAGCAGATGAGTCTGTCGTAGAATGAAGTGCAGTCGTGCTCGGGCAGCAGGAGATGCTCATAGGGTTGCGGATAGAACAACAGGTCGGGGTCGAAATCGGCTCGGATGTTCACGGCATGGTCATCGCCGGTCCATGGCACAACGGCAATGCCGCGCTTTGCAAAATATCGCTCCATCAGTTCCTCGTCATGAGCGCGTTGCTCGGGGGCATAGTCAATGCTGGGCGACAGAACGATGTGCACATCGAATCGAGGGTCGGCGGCCAGTAGTTCGTACAAGTGTTGGTAGCGCCACATGGCCACACTCATGGCAATGAACACCACGCGCACAGGACGGCGGCGTCCCATTTCGGCCACATAACGTCGATGCGCACGTTCAGTGGCACGATATTTCCAACCGTGCAGCCACATGTAGCGAACTATTTTTTTCGGCCAACCCATCAGCAGGATCAAATCCAGAATTTCGCAGTCTCTTTCCGTTGAACGAAGTGTTCGCAGTCCTTGACCCGGTCGTAGATTTTACTGGCAAACAACACATCGTGCAGCCCTAACCCGATGTTGTAGCCCAGGATGCGCTCGTGGTCGCTCTCGCGACCGGGGTTTTCCCCCAACAACACGCGGCTCAGCTCGTCATAGCGCTTAAATCGAGTGAAATATTTGAAGCCCGACACGTGACCCGTGTCGTCGGCAAACACCTTGTCAAAAAACAAGTCACAATTCTGGAAACCGCGCGTGTGTACCGGCAACAGCAGCATGCCGGGCCGGAACAACTCGTCGTGGTCGCAAATCAATCCCTTGGCCAATGTGATGCAAGAAATAAGCACATCGGCGCCAGCCACTAAATCATTGATTTCATCCACCACTTCAAACTGCACATTCCGTGTGCCGACCGACGACAGACGCTCGATGAACGACTGCGCCTGGTCCTTGTAGCGGAGCAAGCGCAAGGTCACCGGCTCGTCGGCATGGTCGGCCAGCAGGCAAAGCGCTGTGGCGCGTGCTGTGTTGCCAAGCCCCATCATCGAATAGGTGTGCACGCCGGTGCGTTGCAGCAGGCGAGTTGCCAATGCCGCCACGGCACCTGTGCGCATGGTGGTGATCCAGTCGCCGTCCACAACCGCCAGCAGGCGGCCTGTGGCACTGTCATAAAGCAGTATGTCGGCCCCCAGTGAGGGTACTTGCCCATCGATGCGATGCACCACTTTCACACCGAAACGTCCATAGCGAGGTGGCAGCAAAGCCGGCATCGTGTTGAAGAAATCGTCGCCCTGCGGGTGCAGGCTGATTTTTGGGGGAAGTTGAGACTCATATTTTATTTTGAAAGACTCTTCCACCCACGTCATGCACTCTGCCGCGGTGATACCCGCCTGCGCAATGTGGTCATGCTGGATAATCGATACAGTGTTATGGTGATTCATGACTTACAGTTGTTTTAATGCTTTGATGAGCATGTCGTTGTCGTGAGCATCGCGAATTGCTATACGCACCATGTTGCGTCCGGCAAGGCCGGTCTTGCTGTCGCAATCTTTAATCAAGATGTTGAATCGGTTGAGCAGCTGCTCGGTGAGTTGTCCCGAGGTGTGGCGGTCCGTCAGCTGACACAAGAAATAGTTGGCCTGCGAGGGAATCACGCGCAGCCAGCTTATCTGGCCGAGCAGCCCGGCAAAACGCTCACGCTCTGCCCGGAACTTGACGCAGGCTTCACGGTAGTTGCTCTCATATTTGTTAAAAATCTGCATATAGAACTCGGCGAACGAGTTGATGTTCCAAATGGCCACATCTTTTTTTACGGCTTCCACCAGTTCCTTGTCGCTACTGGCCAGCACACCCAGGCGCAGGCCCGGCACGCCGTAGCTCTTGCTGATGCTCTTCATCACCACAAGACTCGAGTGGGCAGTCAACAAATCATCGTGAAGCAATGATGCGTCGCATCCGGCGTCGGCAAAGTCAACAAACGATTCGTCCACAACAAGGCGCACACCTCGCCGATTGCACCAGTGTGCCAAACGGAGCACATCGGCCTTGGCGATGTAGTTGCCCGATGGGTTGTCAGGATTGACGAGCAGCAACGTGTCGATGTCTTTTGTCTCAAAATGGCTCATCAAGTCATCGGCCGTGTAATGCAAATCATCGGTTTGCGGCATGAAGGGTTCTATTTTGTCTTTGGGCAGACGGTGGGGATATTCCTCGAAAGTGGGATACACCACACCCACCCTGCCGGTGGCTCGTTCCATCAAGCTCTTGATCAGCTCGGCCGCACCATTCCCCACCACAATGTGCTCGCGGCGCACGCCAAAATATTTGGCAGCAAGAAGTGAGTTTACAGCCATTCCCGAAGGATACTGGGTGAGCAGTTCGTCAAAGTTGGCCTGCATCTCGTCCTTCATTCGCCGTGTGGGGAAATAAGGATTCACCAAATAACAAAAGTCGAGCAGATGCGGGAACCTCCAGTAGCCACCGTATCGTGCTCCATACATGGCCAAGCGTTGTTCATCGGGCGCAAAAATAGCACTGGCGATGTCCAGGTCTTGTGCATCGTCAATTTCATACCACCGCTCGTCGCCGATGTCGAGGGCTTTCATCTCCACACGGTCGAGCGCCGTAACCACTCGCAACACTTGCTCATAGTAATCATTGTTGCCCATCACCTCGCTGTAGGCTGTAAGGAAGGGCACATACACCTGCCTGAGAAAGTCCTTGCTGAACTTGTAGATGTTGACTGTTTTGTAATAATGACTCACCTCGGCATAATTGAACGCCTTGCGAGGAACAAAGCTCACGATATTGTCATCGGCATCAATGCGCACCATCGTACCATCCATCCAGGGCTCGTACTTAGCCACCAGCGCCACATTGGGGTTGGGATTGCTCACAATCATTGGGAATAATGCGTCGCTGAAAATCAAGTCACTCTCAATCAGCAGTGTGTCGTCTTGCTGCAGTTGTTCCTTGACAATCGACAAGGAGTAAATATTGTTGGTCTTGTCATAGATGGGATTTTCGGCATACTCGATGTGCAGCCTGCCGTTGTAACGGTCGCCTATATAGTCTATCAGGTTCCGGCCTTTATACCCCACCACAATAATAACGCGCTGCAACGACAATGCCGACAGCTGCGTGAGCACTCGGTCAATGAGGCGCACGCCGTTCACCGGCACCATGCACTTGGTATTCTCACGGGTGTGTTCACCCAGGCGCCGCCCCATTCCCGCGGCCAGGATAATTGCTTGCATATCTCAAAACAGATGTTTCAAATTGTAAAATTACACATTTTCCCCCTGCCGGGCATCATTTCTCGGGCTTTTTTTTGCCATAAAATCTAAAATATCGTAATTTTGGAGCAAATTATGTGTCACCGCGGCGAAAATGCAAGCAGGCTTGTTAGTTTTGCAAGCGCGGGGCATCCTTTTTTCAACGAAAACAACAGCGCATCATCGACACCGGACAAAATAGGACTCGCAAATTTGTCAAAGACTTTGGCATCTATGGCATCGGGGTGATTGGCACAAGGCTGATCTCCTTCTTGCTGCTTCCACTCTACACTTATTGCATCCACGACCCAGGCGATTACGGATACTTTGACATCTGCTTAAGCCTTTGTCTGATGCTGGTGCCGGTGGTGACGCTGCAAATGCGTGAAGGCGCTTTCCGATTTATGATGGCGACTGCTGCCGACGACGATGTGAGCCGCCGGCAAATTGCCACTGTGGTCTATCAATCGCTGGCCACAAGCATCGGTGCCACACTGCTCATTGCATTGGCAATGGGACTGACATTACACATCAGGCTGTTTTGGCCCACGGTGGCCATGCTGGTGACATTCTCGATTCATGAAGTGGTGGCGCAAATGTGCCGGGGCCTGAAACGAAACGACGTCTATGTGCAAGGCAATATTGCCTGCGCGCTGGTGACTGCCGCAGTCAGTGCGATTCTGTTGCTGGTGTTCCACGGCGGCGTAGAAAGTATCTTCTGGGCCAATGTTCTGGGGCATGTGGCCGGCATAGGACTGTGCGAGGCCCGGGCACGAACATTACGACTGTGCTTGGGGGCCAAGGTTGACACGAAAACCGTGCGCAAAGAGTTGCTTCGTTATTGCCTTCCCATGATTCCACTCACGCTTTGCTGGTGGATGACGGTGAACAGCGACCGCCTGCTCATCAAGCACTTTCTGGGACTTGACAGCAATGGCGTTTATGCCGTGGCCATGCGTTTCAGCGCCGTCATTCACGCACTGGCTCTGATATTTTATCAAACGTGGCAAGAATCAGCCATCACCCAATTCAAATCGAAGGACCGTGATGCTTATTATAGCCGTGTCTATAATGTTTACATCTTTGCGCTGGCTTCAATCTTCATCCTCTACGTGTTCTTGCTCAAACTCAACATCGGCTGGCTTGTGGCCGATGCTTACAGGAGCTGCCTGCCACTGATTTTCCCGTTAGGGCTGGCTTCGGTACTCAGCGCATTGTCATCTTCGTTCTTCGACCCCATCTACCAGAGTGCCGGCAACACTCGGCGCGCTGTGCCTGCCGTGGTGCTCACGGCATGCCTGTCGGTGGGATTGAATTGTGTTTTGTTGCCGGTCTTGCAACTGCCGGGTGCTTGCCTGACAGCAATCCTGGCCTATGGCTTCCTGCTGATTTACCGCTTGATTGACACACGTCGATATGTAAAACTGCACATCACAGCCGCAATCCTGATTCCGGTGGCTGTAATGGCGCTGGCCGCCATTCCTTACTATGCCAGCCGATGGATGATGGTGGATGTGGCCAGCATGGTGGTGGCTGTGGCAGTGATAGGATTGAGTTTTGTTATTTATAGCCGAAAGCATCATGACAAAGGCGAGCAGACGGCTTAAATCGGCATGGATATGCTCGGTGGCCGCTTTTGCGGTCATCACCTGCACACTCACAGCATGGGCCGGCACACTGGACCCCTCGCGCTGGGGGGCATGGGCCGAGATGTGTGTGCTGGCTTTCCCCGCCGCATGGATGCTTGCATTGCTTGTATGCATCTGCTTCGCGGCTACGTGCCGATGGGCCGCTTGTGCCGCAGTGGCGCTGGCTTTGGCTGTAGCATGGCCTATGGCCAAGGTCACATTCGCATTGGAACACATTTCCCGACAACAACAATCCGACTCTTCGTTCACCGTGAAAGTGATGAGTTACAATGTTCACGGATTCAATGCCGAAGACCACCGGGTAAAGAACCGCCCGAACATCACCATGGAGGCCGTCGTGCAAAGCGGAGCCGACATTGTGGCATTGCAAGAAGCTGTCTATTACGGATGGAACTACGCCGACATCCCATCCATGGCACCGCTTCTCGACACCATCCGAGCCACCTACCCCTACCGGACCGAAGACCATTCAGCCAAGGTGACACTGCTGTCACGATATCCATTCACGGCCACCAGGCTGGTGAACCGTCAGGTGAGGAATCAATATGGGAAGATGATAATCCGCAATGATGCCACGGCCTATCGCATTGAGCTGCCTGACGGCAAGCGGTTGACTTTAATCAATGCCTACATGGCCTCTTACGAACTGAGCCCTGCCGAGCGCAAACTGTCAGGGCTCGGACACCGGCCCGATGCAACCGACAGCACCACTCTGCTTCAAAAATTCAACATGGCGCTGAACGTACGCGTAAGCCAGGCCAGAGTAATCGGTGATTTCATCAAAAAAAATCCCCGGCACATCATCATGTGCTGTGACATGAATGATGTGCCGGGCTCATTTTGTTACCGCATGCTTACTGGCAGCGGATTACGCGACGCTTATCAGCAATCGGGCATCGGCTATCTATATACCTACAACGTCGGCCCGTTCTATTTCCATCTTGACCACATGCTGCACAGCAGCGACATAGCCGTGACTCATTTTGAGCGTCCCAAAGCCGGAATCAGCGACCACTACCCCATCGTAGCCACCTTCACAGTGCAGTAGCGTGATTCATTTTTGGACGCTTGTGATTGCGTAAGGGTGCTGCAGCGCCGCCTTGACACAAGCCTTGGCGATTGCGCGGTTCTCTGGCGTAACCCCCACAGGATTACCGTTCTGCTGTTGCACACACAAAGCGCCCAACCAATCCTGGTTGATGACTGATGCATCGGCATCGATGGTTGCCCCGACTTTCAGAAAATCAAGTAACACCTGGGCGGCAGTATAGGTCTCTATCAGGCAACCGATGCCATCGTTCATGTGCATTCCATCAAAGGTGAGGTTGCCAAACTGGCCATATCGGGCCAGCGACGTTTGCCTGGCATTCTGGATAGCCGTGCCCACAGGCAGCAGCAGTCCTACGCCGGGCATGCTCATGACATGTTGCGAGCACTGAGTGATGTCATTGTACATCTCATCGCTGGTACTTCCGCCAAGTCGTTCAAACCCCTCGGCAAACGCCGGAATTTGCATCCAGGCAATGACCACATCGGGGCCCGCCTGCTCTTGAATCCACTCCACCAGGTGGTTCAGGGCCGGTTGATAAGTGCTCCAGTCGCGGCATTGCGAACTACCCTGCTGCAAAATGACCACATCCCAGGGCTCGTCGTTTATTGCCTGTGCAATGGTGGCAGCATAAGAATCGCCCAGGGGGCTCGTCCAGTGGTTATTGTCTTCCGCTTTGTAATAATACTGATATTTGGCACCCTTCTCCACAAATTCCCAATGCTTGGCCAGCGTGGCGCCACCGTGATTGAGCAGCCCCATGGTGATGTGAACGTTGGGTGCGATACCATGTACGATGCAAGGCAGGTAGGAGAACGCGTCGACCGAGAAGCTGTTGCCGATGGACAATACTCGCAAGGTCACCTGGGGCTGGTCATCGGCAACGGTTCCACGGGGTTCCTCGCTCGAAGCCCCACATGCCGTGAACAAAAACAAGAACAACACACATTGAAGCATGTTGTTCTTCAAAGCCTGCAGCCGGTCCTCGATTTCACTTGAAATCATAACCGCCCGACACTTCAATAACACTGCCGTTAACAAATGGATTATAGACACAGAATTTAACGGCATCGGCTATTTCTTCCACTGTGGCAAAACGCTTGATGGCTGTTTTGCGATAGATGTTCTGACGTATTTCTTCCGGCTTGCTTTTTTGCCAATCGGTTTCTACAAAGCCCGGAGCAATCACATTGACCGTTGTACCCGTCCCCTCAAAAACTTTCACCAGATTCAATGCCAATGCGTGAACAGCCGATTTAGATACCCCGTAGGCCAAAGACGTGCCATGGGGGCGCACTGCCATCATGGAACCGATAAACACGATTCGCGAATCGATAGGAATGAAGGGATAAAGGTCTCGGATCAAGAATAGATTGTTATTCACATTGGCATTCATGACTCGCAGCCAGTCATCATTGGAAATCTCTGTCAACGATTTTCTCAACGTGACACCGGCATTGCACACGATGCAGTGGATTGCTTTTTTTTCGGAAATATATTGCACCAGTTTGGCAACCTGAGAATAATCGCTGTTGTCAATCCTGATGGCCGTGATTTCGCATGACGGGAAATCAAGCCTGGCCTGTGCCACAAAAGCATCGGCATTTGCCACATCATTACAATAAGTAACAATGATGTCGTAACCATGGTGCAGCAACATTTTTGAGATACCGGCACCTATTCCCTTGGTGCCTCCCGTTATCAACGCCAATTTTTTATCCATGACTTAAATTTCTATGACATTTTTTCTATCGGCAAAGGCTTTCATGATGCCGGCGATGGCCACACTCTCGCGACGGCGTAACCTGGCCGTGCTGAACCGGTGGTTGACAATGCAGGAAATAAACTCCTGTATCTCGTATCGCAGGCCTGCCTCATCCCACTTGTAAAAGAACTTCTTGTTCAGGTTTTGATCCTCGTAACGGAGTTCAAAGTAATCGGTCTTCCACCAGGGTGCCGGGACATAGGCATAACCCTTTGTGCCGGAAATCACCAGGTTTCCCTCGGTTTTTACACCCAAGCCCAATTTGAACGAGGCCGTGCCGTGAGGATAAAGTATCATCCCTTTGGTGAAGATGTCAACTCCGCCATCGAACAATGAGTAGAAACGTAAATCCTTATATTCGCAGCCGAAAAGCTTCACGACAGGAAGAAGCGGATAGGAGGCCAACTCATACATGGAACCGCCCGCCTGATTCGGGTCAAATTCCCGCAGATTCTTGTCGGGCAACAATTTGGACAATGAAGCCTCCACATCCACCACGTCACCTATCACCCCACTCTTAATCATGCTCATCAGGTGAGTGAAAGCAGGACAGTGAGCCGTCTTGCAAGCCTCCATGGCTATGACATCATTGTTTTCGGCCAGTTCATACAGTTGCTTAGCTTGTTCATCACTAAGAACCATCGGGGTCTCAATCAGAACGTGCTTATGCCGCTTAATGGCTTCAAGCGCAAGGTCAAAATGAGACAGATGCGGTGTGGCTATGTACACGGCGTCCACATCATCTAACAGCTGGGAATAGTCATCATATACGATGATGTCATTGTTCAGCGCCGAAAGTTCTTCTGAGTGCGCTCTAACAATATCGTATATGCCTCGAACTTTCACAACGCTCACATAGTTTGATTCCGGAATAAAACGCCGGGCTATGCGGCCTGCACCCACGATGCCTATCTTTATTTCTTTTTGCCGGGCTGCACGCAGCATTGTGGACGACACACCTTCGGTACGAGGCAAATAGACGACCTCGCAAAATTCATTGAGGTAATCAAATTTCCCCACCCAGTCGCTACCAATGGCAAACACGTCCACATCGTAACGCTGGATGTCATCAATCTTTTGACCGAAATAATCCTCAATGATTATTTTGTCGGCAAGCCCCGTAGCTTTGACTGCCTCAACGCGTTCCAAAACATTGTTTTGCACATTCAGTTTTCCACGCTCGCGGTCAAAGTTATCGTTCGTTACGCCGACAATCAGATAGTCGCCCAGTGCTTTTGCACGTCTCAGCAAATTGATATGGCCTTGGTGTAAAAGATCATAAGTACCATATGTAATCACAGTTTTCATAATGACATTATCCGATTTTTTGTTATTAACTCGTTGTTCGCTAAATAGCCTCGCGCCTCCACCTTCAGCAACGGTAGAATTTCCTCTTTGTACGGTAACGGTTCAGCACCCGACGAGATAAATACTTGACATAGAATCGGGAGAATACATCCCGATGCTTTCGGAAATACAAGTCTATCTTCCACCAGAAAGGATAACCGTCGGTTATGTCCTTGAAAGCCAAGAAGTATTCCTTATTCTGCTCAGGTGACACCTGGGCAATTGGGCTCTGGGTGTTGACATACTGGGCAACCTTGTTTCGAAACAAGGCAGCATGCTCGGGATAATCATTGGCAAACGCTTGAAACATATCCACCATGGAGCGAATCCGCTTCAGATTTTGTGGTGAACTGCTACCCCACTGCTGCCGTGACATCCATGAGGCTGAATTATTCACGCGATATACCGACATCGGCTCGTCGAAATAACGGATTTTACCTTTCAGCGCACACAGGATTTGCAGCGGATAATCACCCACCGGCGCCAATTGGCGATATTTTCCGAAATCGGGCCGCATTGTTTTCCGATACACAATGCTGCACGTCGAAATGTACAAGCCGGTTCGCCTGACCACATCCTTGATTTCAATATCCCGGGTTGAATCGTAACAATGGTTTTCAGCAATCATTCTCTTGTCTTTCTCGGAATACAAAAGGGTTCGGTTGCAACACATATTGTACTCGGGATGGGATTCAAGAAAAGACACTTGTTTTTGCAGTTTATGCTTGTCGGTCCAGTAATCATCACCTTCACATAAGGCAACATACTTTGCTGCAGGATTCAAAGCGCCATGAACGATGCGCCTGAGCGAGCCGTCATGCTTGGCGTATTGATTTTCCGTCTCAAAAATCGGCCTGATGATATCGGGGTATTTCTCGGCGTATTCACGAATGATTGCCGCCGACCCGTCGGTCGACGCGTCGTCATGAATAAGCACCTCAAACGGAAAACTCGTTTCCTGCATCACAAAGCCGTCAAGGCATTGCCTGAGGAACGGCTCGTGATTGTAAACCAGGCATTGTACAGTAACCAAAGGAGAATCAGCCATTTTGCTAAGTAAGTTTTAAAGTCAAGAAAACAGCGAGTTGCAAATGTCATGATAAATATACTCTCCCACCCCCTCATTATGAGGTGGTTTGAGAAATTGGTCATAGAAATTCCGCCGTACGGGCTCAAGCGGGTCGTTACCGCCGGCCACAACGTCAAGTAAGAAATTCTCTATCTCTTTCTCATCGGCAGCCACATAGTGGGCGTCGAAAGCATGTTTACCAAGCTTCGGGACCGAGTCACGCAACGCCTCCATGTCTTGGGTGATGTATAACGCCGGCTTGTTGACAAACATGTACTCAACCGAAAACGAGTTGCTATCGTGAATCAGTGCATCGGAAGTTTTGAACAAGGGAGCAAAAGCACCGGTCTCGAGCTGGGTGTTGGGCATGGTTTGCCACAATTTATAGTACGCATCGGTTTTCTCTTTGCCCCAATCACGATTTTTGTAAAGTTCGGTAAGTAGCTTGGGATGTGGCTTGAACGCAAACTGAAAACGGTCTTCATATTTCCTCGCCAGCTGCACCATCACGTCGGCCATCCACAGGAAATTGGCACGATGATAATGCGCCACCGATGTGGGCAACGTGAAATGAGGTGCCCAAATAATGCGTTTCCTTCCGCCGTCTAAGGGCTTCCACGGGTCTTCGGTGAGCGGGGCGCGGTAGTCGTCATAAATCGAATACCCGCTCATTCTCGCGTTGCGTGCTTTATTGAATGCCAGCAGGCGAGCATCCTCCATTTCAATGGGCGACGGATAATAGAGCCGCCAAGCCAAATTATGAAACGGCGTGTCGTAGAACCAATATGTAAATGAAGGGCCTATGCCATAAGGGACCAAACACAGTAGCCTATCCAAAAAATTCCTATACTCATGCTTGGGTGTCAAAATACCGTCATATTGCTGCGCATAGAAAAGGATGTCGGGGTCGATTGTTTTTCTTATGTCAACAGCATCTTCTCCCTGTTCCAATTTCCAATCCACAAAATCCACACCTTGTTTGGCAAAAAACTCACGCATCTGCCTCAAATCGTTTTCTTGCTGCGCACGGGCGTATTGAATCGACGGTGACAACACGATATCAACCTTGAAACGGCTGTCGTTCTTCATGTGCTCGTAAACCCATTGATAGCGCCACATCGACACATTGGTGGCGAAGAAAACGACCTTCACGGGTCTTTTTTGCGAGATTTTACGCACATACCGGCGCAGCAACACCTCGTGTAGGCTCGCTCCATACAGAGTGAGACATTTATTTCTGATGGTTCTTTTTTTTGAGGACCAAAAACTCATATTTTTTGAGATTTAATACTTCATAAGTCGATAAATACCTCCCGGAAAATTGGTATTCACCATCAGATAGCCCTTATATGGTGCCAGCCCCTCGGGTTCTGCCGAAAGGAATTGTGAAAACTCGTAATGCTTATAATTGAACGTATTTAAATCCACGACATAAATGTCGTGTTCAGTCTTGTCGGTTCCATACATCAGATATAGATTACCCTTGATGATGTAGGAACCCTGCCCTGAATTATTCCAAATCTTGGTCAAAATGTGGCTGCCCAGCAAATCATCATCAGTCAGTGTCACCCATTTCTTGTTGATATCGGGCAGCTTAAACCAGCGGAGGTGTTCCTCCGAGAGACCCTTATGTGAGATGACGTATAAAAGCCCCTTATCCCTGTCGATCGAAAATTGGGTCGTCCGTTCATTACTGAACACCGTGGTGGAGAGGAGAATTGTCTGCTCACGACTGAAAGTGTTGGTTTCGGGGTGGTAATTCTCCACATAACACCGCCCGCTGTAAAGCGGAGTCACATACAACAGCGGGAAGGAGCTTTGGTCTTTGAATTGATGGGAGAACTCTGCATGATTCGCATGATTATCGGAAACGTAGGTTGCCAAGCGGGTTTCGGCTATCACTTGCTTCTTATTCAAATCCACCACGCGGCAACCTCCTTTCGTATTCAGCACAAATGCATAGTCGCCATAAATAGCCATGCTCTGAATATAAGAGTTGTCGTACAAATCTGAAATATCCATAATTTTGGATACAGATATTGGGCTAATCTCTTCTGTTTTGGATTCTGGTGTGTCTTCGGCCGGGGCGGTCTTGCCTTGTTGGGGTTCATCACCACCACAACCCAGCGACAGGAAGCATAGTAGGATGCAACCCGTCAAACGACATAGATGGTTAATCACAGTTCGTTCATTCATGGAATACCGGGATTATTTTTCGAAGTGTGAGCATCCTGACCGTTAGAAGAACTACACTTTCATCATGGGTATTGTCATTTTTTCAGTGCGGAAGTTTCAAGCCGCTATGAATGAAGCTTGTAGCTCAAAATTTCCGGGCAAGCAGCCACCAGGCATACCGCAACAAATGCACTTGGCGCTTGATGCGGCTGGGCTGGCGCACCAGGCGGTAGGCCCACTCCAAATTATGCTTCACCCACCACTCGGGGGCGCGCTCCACATGGCCGGTGTAAACATCAAAACTGCCACCCAGCCCCTGGAAAATGGCTGAATGGCGTTGCTGAATCTCCTCCATGAGTAGTTCTTGCTTGGGCGACCCCATCGCCACAAAAACCACATCGGGCTTTTGGCGAGCTATGTCGTCGACGAGTGCTGCCCGTTCTTCATCAGTCTTGATATAACCGTTACGGTAGCCCACGATGCGGATGTCGGGATATTCGGTTTTTAGTTTCGACACAGTTTGGTCGATGACTTCTTGCTTGCCGCCTACCAGATAAAAAGATTTCTCGCCGTGAAAACGAGCCACAATTTTGAGCCACAACTCACAGCCGGGAATCTTGCAGGCTTCTTCCACTCCTTTTTGTCGCAAAGCCATCATGGCACCGGCTCCATCACAGTAACCGATGTTGCGATTGATGATTTCAAGCATTTGCGGTGTGGCATGCAGAATTTTCTCGGCATTGATGGCCACCAAAATGCCCTTGTGTGTGTCAACATAGTTGAGCAGTTGTTCTTCCGATGTGAATGGATAAACCTCCACACCGCGCAACGATACTTTATTCATTGAGTAAATAATAACTTAACGAGTAAAACATGAAAGCATTGCTCCATCGCATGTAGGGGATGCGCGAACTGATGCCTTTTTTCAATTGATAATAAAAATAGCCTTTCGGGTCTTGCATGTGCTCCACTGTCCACGACAGCACTTTGTGTGCCAGTTCCTTATTTTGAGTGAACCGCCCCAAGCGGGCAAGCGTCACAAAGAGTTGTCCAGGGCAATGGATATCTATGGGATATTTTTGAGTGTCATAGTACTTGGGGCATCCGTCGGCTTCGAAAAAATGACTCAAATAGTAGTCAAAACCACGCTCCATTGTCTCGTGAAATGCGGTGTCACCAGTGAGTTGCTCATAAGCACACAGGGCATCAAGGTTATAGCCCGTGTGGAAACTGTCGACCCATTGCTGCACAGGAAGCATGCCATAGACCCAGGCTCCGTCACAGCGTTGCCCCGCACAGCAAGCCACTACCGACTGCCGTGCGGCCTCGGCCTGCTCGGCATCACTTGTATAGTGGTAACAATGGCTGAGCAAGCGGCTACCCAGCAACGACGCGTTGTAAACCGTGTCGTTGCCTTTCAGGGGGCTATATGAAAACAAAAAACCGCCTTCATGAGGTGTGCGATGAAGGTCTTGCAGAACAAACCGGGCAGAAGAGAGCGCCACATCAAGATATTCCTGTTTTTTTGTCACCTCGTAGGCCGCTATCAAGGCGGTGGCTGCAAATTGGGTGGCCACTACTGTGGGGGTGTTTTTGGGGAACAGAAACAGTCGACGCGCCTGCCAGTCGAAGTTATAGCCCCAGCAAGCACCGTGATAGTCGCCCTGGGAACGCATTTCGATGAGCAATCGGGCCAGTTCGTGTATCCGATCCTGAATATCGGCCGGCGAGCCAAATGTCCGGGCCAACTCAGGATGGCCCTGCACAGCGGCATAAAGATTGCAATAACCTTGCAAAAACAACCCGATGCCTTTTGCGTTATGCTCCTTGGGAACAAGGGCCAACCGACGCAAATTGACGGGCGACCGCTTGAAACCTTGGATCACCACCAAGCGAGCCAGCGCCGAGCGGTCAAGAAAAGGAATAGCATGAAACAACCGCGAGTTGAGTCCATCATAGGGATCCCAACCGCGGAAGTTCTCTACCTCGCAGTATTGCTTCAGCGACACGAGTGCATCGGTCAATAAGCTGTCTTCATTCATTTCTTAGTCATGAATTCTTTGGTACCGTCGAGCCATCCTTTGGTCTCAAAAATGTCGTAATCCAAATCGCGACTGTCGCCGATGATTTTGGCCGGAATTCCACCCACGATGGCATAATCGGGCACGCTCTTGGTCACCACACTGTTGGCCGCGATAATCACATGGTCTCCAATGATGAGCGGACCTTGAATGACGGCTCCCGGTGAAATGTAGACATGATTGCCGATTTTGGGCGTGCGGATATAGGGCGGCTGCCCAACAATCGAGCAGCGGAATCCCAGCACGCAACCTTCACCAATCTCCGACTTGGGGCTCACGGTCACACCCAGACCGCCATGGCTGAGGAATGTGCCCTTACCTATCTTGGTCTTATAAGAAAGGCGACAGCCGTATCCACAGAAGATTATCAGCTGTATCATCATGGGAATCAATGGAATATGGTGGAGATAGAGCCACCGGGCCAAGCGGTACAAATGTATTGCGTTATACATAGTTTTCTGCTTTATTTTATCATTTAGTCGTTATCCTTTGCAAGTCATCACACATGCTTATGGCGATGGCCGATGCCTTGAAGTGCTCGCAAGCATATTGATGATTATATCGGGCTGTGTTTCGTGTCAAGGACACGTCTTCAAGATAATGAATGATGGCATTGGCATAATCCACAGGGTCAACGCTTTCGATGAGCCGTCCCATCTTGTCCTGCTCAAAGAAGTCGTTCACGCCGCCCACCGGCCGGGTGAGTACCACCAGCCCCATGGCCATGGCCTCGAGTACCGATGTGGCCATTCCCTCACCATGCGTGGTGGGAAGAATATAAAGTTGACTTTCATTGAATTGACGTATGATTTCGGCTCCTTTCACGAAACCATGGAAAGTGACGTCGGCCAGCTGATGAACGGCCACGTAATCTTTGGCCTCGCGCAGGGCGTTGCCATCGCCGCACACACTGAGGCGCAAATGCGGATACCGCTTTTTCACCAGTTCGAAGGCGCGAATTGTCACGTCAAGACCCTTTTCTTTGTCGGCGCGAGCCAAAAACAGAATTTGGTCAATGTTTCCATCGCGCTTTGTCACATCAAAACCGGCAAGCATCTCATCGCTCACCTTCGTCGTGGTGAGATGGATGGGCACCGTGATTCCTATCTCGGCAAGCTGGCGGGCGAAGCCTGAGTAAAGAACATAAATCAGGCGTGCACGATTGTATGCCTTGACAAAACCGGTCGGCGATGACTTCACACGCTCATAGACATCGCTGTTCCATCCATGAAAAAACACGGCCGTAGGGATTCTGAACCAACTGCACAAGCGCAGAAACAAGGCATCTCGGCGAATGGGGTGCGACTTAAACGAGGAATTGAGCAGCACGGCATCGTAGCGGCCAAAAAGCAAGCGAAACAAGAATATCACCATGTCAGGCACAAATGTGATGATGGCCGGCACATGACGGCGCCGGCCTATAGTGTGATAAGTCACATCCATGGGCCAATGACGGCGCAAGCCCATATAATGGCTGGCCACACCGCCTAAGACATTAAACGAAGGTACTGTCATCAACACTTTCATTGCCGAGCAATTTTAAATGATTACAAATAAGCCACTTTTCGTGTGCTGTAAATCATGATAAGCACAATGACCACCGCCAAATATAAAAAGTCCAATTTGGGCTTACGTTTGATAAAATTCACCACAATCAAAAACACAAACGGCAGGAACGTGGCATGGAAACGAATATCAAGCGACACACCTGCGGTCACTGTCATCAATATGGAGCACAAGACATACACCAACAAGGGATAATATTCTTTTCGCAGACCGGCAGAAATCTTATATATGCCATAGACAAAGAACCAGCCGCACACGGTCTTCATGTAGATAGCCATACTGTGCATAAACGAGTATGAGCCTTGACGGTCAAAGTTGGGGAAAGGACCAATGATGGCCGACATCAGCGGCAGCACCATCGAGTACAACTTGCTGGAACGGTCGGCATGATTGATACGGTAATCGGCCGTGTTCATGATATTCTCAAACGAGGTGCCAAAAACCTTTTCGATGATGATGGGCACAATCGTTCCCGATAAAATGGCTACCACGATGATGAGATATATAAACATCTTTTTATTCTTGTCATTCACCAACAAAATGGTAAGGAATGACAGAATGAACATATAGAACACTGCCGAACGGAAATAGGCACAAACATATATCCAACCGAAAGCGATAATGCCATGCAGCATATTGCGCTCACGACCAAACACATACAGCGAATAAAACGCCCAAATGATGATGGTGACAAATATCACTTCCTTCAAACCGTTGGCCGTGGTCAAAATAAGGAAAGGCGAGGCAACCCACAAAACAGCCACAACCTTGGCCATCGTTTCCGACGGATTGAACAACAGCTGCAACTTATAGAGGCCAAAGGCCGATGCATACACACAAATCGCATTTACAAATATCAATCCATAGACCGTGAACATTCTATCGGGATAAATATTGTAAACTATATAGGTTATCAAGAAGTAACCATAGTCCGAACGAGTGTAGCCCAAATGACGTAATTGCAACAAAAACTTCTTGATTGGCAGGTCGCCATATTTAACAGTCTGCCCCAAATAACGATAAGAATCCCTCGCCGCACCAAATTCTCTTAACCCCTCAAAACTGTAGGTCATTTTCATCAATATCACAAGCAACAAGAAAACAACCGCATTGAACAGGAATAAATTGCGAGGTTTTACTGTCGTGAACGACAGGACAAGCGTAAACATATAACTGAACGACAAGAACAAACGGCACTGAACCATGTAGGTGGGAATATTTTCCTTGTAACCCAACATGGAATAATAGAATGCCATCGTTATGTAAACCAGGAAACAAATCAGGAAATAGAACCTTAAATACCTGACGTTATTCTGCTCTTTAAGTAACATATGCTACACTTTATTTACGATTAGTCTCCTCAAGAGTGAGACAAGAGGATAAAAATGGGCTTTGTAACTCAGCAGCATCAATTTATATATTGATTTCAGTGTGGGATGTGTCACCACCGAGCGTATCGAAAATGAGCCCAAACTCTCTTCTTTTTTTTGCGCGTCTTTAATGGGATTATACAGCAATATGAGACGCATCACATTAACCTTGAAATACTCAATGCTTTGCCACACGTCTTTTGAAGCATCTCTTTTGCTGAAATAATCTTCCATCTGCTCAATCAACATCAACGCTGGTTCAATTGCCCTTGTCCTTTTGCGAGAAGTGATAGAGCCTTCATTTGTTTTATTGTAAATGTAAAGTGGTTCCGACAAATAAGCAATTCGATCTGCTTGGTCAGCTATCCGATAGAAAACTGATTTGTCATCAAACATGTTCAGTCCCTCGGTAAACCGGATGTTGTGTTCCACAAAAATTTTGCGGTGCACAAGCTTATTCCACAACCCGCTATGAACACTACCGGCAAGCACCTTGTTCAATAGAGAATGAGAGTCAGTCGGGGGATTAACATGACAATGAACTTGACGGTTTCCATAATCATACTGGAAATCACAAATCACAATATCAGCTTTGTTTTTTTGTGCCACAGCAACGAGTTTTTCTATGTAATCAACCTTTACACAGTCGTCACTATCCACTTGAATGACATAATCACCACTCGCTTCATCCAAACCACGCTGGCGAGCCATTGCACTCCCGGTGTTCTTGGGCTGCCGCAATATCTTCACATTGCGCTCAGGGAAGCGGGCAATGGTTTTGCGCAGCAGTTCCGGGCCGGCATCGGTGCTGCAGTCGTCAACAAAGATAATTTCAAGCTCCTCGTAACTTTGCCGCAGCAGTGACAGCGCACACCGCTCGATATATGCTTCGGCGTTATAAACGGGAACGACAATGGATACCAACATCATCAACTATGCTTGCGGAACAACGGCATTAAATAGCGGGCCGCACTGGTCACAAACGGAATGTGCAACACATAGAACAGCACCGCTATTTTATAGTAGAAGGGAATGGTGGGATGTTTCAGCACTTGGCGCAACGTGGGTCGCCGCAATTCAGGCAAATAACGCTTCTTGTCCTCTCTTGAGCCATAAAGCAACAGCAGGCCGGTGGCACTCACCTTGAACAGATTCAGTGCCTCATGCACTTGCTCGTCGGCCGTATGCTCGGCAAAAAACTCATCGGCAAGCTTTGAAAAGCGCACGGCGGGGACTATCTCGGTAATTTTGTCCTGGGCCGACACGGAATGCGGGTTCGACTTATTGTAATAATAAAGCGGACGCCCCACATAACTGATTCTCTTCGCATAATACATCACCCGGAATATAACCGATTTGTCATCGTACATATTGATGCCGGGAATGGGATAGATGTCATGATCCTTGAAAATGTTGTGACGCACCAGTTTGTTCCACAATCCATTGTGAATGGTTCCGGTAAGCACTTGAATCAGGAATTCATGCGGGTCGGCCGACGGGTTCAGCACCTTGCGGTCGATGCGGTTGTCATGAAAATAGAAATAGTCACACACCACCACATCCGAACCGTACTTTTGAGCCGACGTGACCAGTTTCTCAATATAATCAGGGGTTACATAGTCATCACTGTCGACTTGTATCAAATATTCACCGGTGGCATGTTTCATGCCTTCCAAGCGTGCCATGGCGCATCCTTTGTTCTCGGCATGCGACAGAATGACCACCCGCTCTTTCACGGCAGGGTATTCATCGAGAAGCCGATTCAAGATGTTCATGGAGTTGTCGGTGGAACCATCGTCGACAAATATGAACTCGATGTCTTGATACTTCTGTTCAAAGAGCGACTTGACACATCGCTCCACGTATTTCTCTGAATTATAGACAGGGATGATTATCGAAACTAACATTTTACACTATGCATCTATCCACCGACCACAGCCACCTGATAGAGCGTGGGGAGCATCTCACGGGTGGGACGGTAGACAGCCTTGAAAATTTCTATATATATATAGGTGAAGCATAATGCCGAAAGAATGATCAGCGGCAAGTGCTTCCGTGTTTTATACAAGTAAGATAACGTATACCCGACCATTATCAATACGAAAAACAAGAAATATTCAAACGGCCTCAACACAAAGAACGAAGTGTTCACAAAAATGTTGAAGCTGAACATTCCCACCAGGGCCATCGCAAAACACAGCGGAAGCAGCTTATCGCCTTCATAATGGCGCAACAATTGTGGATAATACCAAATTAAGATCACATCCACCAAGAGATTGCTCAGGCGGCTGGGGCCGAATGACACCTGACGAAATTCGCCCTTGATGATGGGGTCGAGAAACTGGATGTAATTGTGAAGGCCCATATAATCCAGCACCGACTGAAGGCCTTCAAGAAACCGCATCCACACCGGATACAACCCCAGCAACACGCAGATTCCCAGAATCAACAACAGCAATCGCTTGTTTTCCAGCCAAGACTCGGGCACCTTAACAACCACGACGGCCAGCAACAGCAACAACGCCGACTTGTGAATCATCGACAACGTCAGCACGATCACCACATAGGGAAGCCAGCGGCGATTGACAAGCATGGGAATCAGTGACACGAACACACAAGCCACTATGGCCTGCCGCATCGAATTCATGCACCACAAAAACCAGGGACCGAGCATCAAATACAATGCCACCCAGGGTAGCAACTCCTTGTTTTTACGAAGCCCGTAGTACAAGAAGCCTATCTGCAATGCACCGCACAGGGCAAAAAAGATTACAGCAGGCAAGCCCGTGCATGCCACCAGATGATTCAATAACAGATAGCCGTACTCGTAATCACGACTTTCTCCCACATGCTGAATGGAGATGAAGTCACGCAGGTACATCTCATGGTCGTAGCCCGTGTGATAACGCAGTCCGGCAACCGCGGCAAACACAACGACCGACAAAAGAATCTCCCAGCTATAAAATGGGATTGACAACGTGTTGTTGTGTCCCGCAAGGCGCGCTTCAGATTCCCGCTTGCTCACATGCCACCCCAGTGCGGAAAGTACCAGTGCGGTGGCTGTATAAACGAAAATACTGAGAAACATCGCCCTCACGAACTGATTATTTCTTAAATATGCCGCAGAAATCGAGGATTACCTTGTCATCGCGCCATGGCAATGTCTTGAACTCGTTGTGTGCTGTGAGGAAAACAACGATGTCGGCCTGTTCGTAGGCATCTTGGTAATTGGTGAGCTTGAACACATTGTGCTCTTTTATGTTGGGCTCCACCACCAGGATGTCGGCATTGTTGAAGCTTTGCATCACCGATGTGACAATACGCTTGGCCGGCGACTCGCGCAAATCATCGATATTGGGCTTGAATGCAAGACCCATCATCGCCACTTTGGGCCGGCGCTTGTTATCGAGTTCAAAGCGGAACATAGCACTCTTCACACGCTCCACGCACCACTCGCTCTTGTAGTTGTTGATGTCGCGCGCCTTGGCTATGATTTGAGCCTCGCGCGGGAAGGCGGCGGTGATGAAATAGGGATCGACTGCGATGCAGTGCCCCCCCACTCCGCAACCGGGCTGCAAAATGTTAACGCGCGGATGCTTGTTGGCTAATTCAATAAGATGCCACACATTGATACCGGCTTTCTCGCACACCATCGACAACTCGTTGGCAAAAGCGATTTGAACGTCACGGCTCGAATTCTCAGTGAGTTTGCACATCTCGGCCGTGCGACTGTTGGTCTTGTGAAGCTGTCCGGTCACAAATTGCGAATAGAATTCAATGGCTTTGTCGGTTGCTTCGGGAGTGAGACCGCCAATCACCCGGTCGTTGTGCACCAGCTCGTAGATGACGTTACCGGGCAGCACGCGCTCGGGGCAATAGGCAATGTGGATTTTCCCCTTCAAGTCGGGTCTCACGGCAAAAATAATATCTGCCATCTTCTCGGTAGTTCCCACAGGCGAGGTCGACTCAATCACATATAAATCGCCCTCTTTGAGCAAGGGAATCACCGAACGAGTCGCCGACTCGACATATGACACATCGGGCTCATGGTTCCCCTTGAATGGTGTGGGAACCACCATGAAATAGGCATCGCACACTTCCGGCTTGGTCGAAGCTTTGAGCATACCCTGCTCCACCACTTCACGGAGTAAGTCCTCCATGCCTGGCTCTACAATGTGGAGACGTCCCTCATTGGTCATTTTCACTACCTTGGGATTGATATCCACACCCAAAATCTCTATGCCGTGCTTGGCGGCTATAATTGCAGTGGGTAGGCCAATGTAGCCTAAGCCCATAAAACATGCTTTCATCTTATCAAAACAATTTAATCTTTACTATTCTTTTCTCCATAACCATAGCCATAGCCGTAGCCGTAGCCGTAACCTCCATAGCCGTAACGACGGTAGCCATAGCCATTCGACGCATCATAAACGCCGTTCAGAATCACGGTCATGTTCTTGTAGCGCTTCTCCTGGTAATTTCGTTCAAGTTCAGGCAGCATGCGCTTGTCGTACAAACCTGCGCGAATCACAAACACCATGAGGTCGCACAGCTTATTGATAATCGATGCATCGGCCACCATATCCAACGGCGGGCAATCGATAAAGATGTAGTCGTACTGCTCTTTCATCTTATCTATCAACTGGCTCAAGCGCTCGCTGAACAGCAACTCGGTGGGATTTGGAGGAATGGTTCCCACGGGCAGAACATCCAGATTGGGGTTGATGGCACCGCGCACCAGAACGCTGTCGATGGAATCCACACGCTCGCTCAAGTAATTCGACACACCGAGTTCGGGAGAGTTGACAAACGATGAGAGCGATGCCTTGCGCAGGTCAAGGTCGATGACCAGCGTCTTCTTGCCCTTGATAGAGAAACTGGTGGCAAGGTTCATCGAAACGAAGGTCTTACCCGACCCGGGATTGGCCGATGTGAACATGATCACCTTGCAACGGCCATCCTTGCCCGAAATGAACTCGAGGTTGGTGCGAACCACACGGAAGGCCTCGTTGATGACATTGCCACTCTTGTCCTGCACCACAATCTCACGCACGTCCTTATGTCTCTTTTGGAAGAAGCGGAGCAGGCCGCTACTCTTCTTGTAGGAAAGAGGTATCTCGCCAATGAATGGCAGCGACAAGTTGTCAAGGTCGCGACGGTAATGCACTTCTGTGTCGAGGTTATCAGCCACAATCACGCCCACAAGGGGCACAATCAGTCCCAGCAGCAACGCCATCATCATGATATTAAGCTTCACGGGCTTGATGGGCGTCTTTGGTCCCAGTGGCGGGCTGAGCATCTCGGTGTTATTGGCTGTGAACACCTTTGAAAGCTGATTCTCTTCACGCTTCTGAAGCAAGAAAATATAGAGTTGTTCCTTTACCTTCTGCTGGCGTTCCACGCTGAGTAGATACTTGGCCTGCGTGGGATTGGAGGCAATTTGCTGTTTGGTCAACGACTCCCTGCCCTTCAGGTCGCCGATGCGGTCTTTCAACGTGACAATCACATTGTCGAGCGAGGCAATGATGGCCTGGCGCATCGCTTTGAGATTTTGGTCTAAATCAACCACCAGCGGATTCGTCGTGCTACTGTTGGCCACCAGGCTGTTTCGTTGCAGCACCTTTTGGTTGTAATCCAAAATTTGCTGTGACACCGAGCTGCTGTTGATACCCGAGTTTGCAGGAAGAGGACTGAACTTTTCTCCGTCGCTCGTGAGTTGATTCTTGATGTAATTGGCCATGTACAACTGGTTGCCAAGCTCCATCAACTGATTGCCTGTGACCTCAGCACGGTTCATATTGATTGACGTGGCCATATCCACATTGGGGACGAGGTTGTTGCTCTTATAAACCGAGATGTCGGCATCCACGTTGCCCAGTTCACTCTCAATCTGGCGCAGTTCGTCATCTATGTATTGCGAAGTGCTGATGGCCTGCTTGTTGATGTTCTCAATCCACTTCTGATTGTATACGTCGTACAGACCATTGATAACGTCCTCGGCACGCTGCCACGAAAGGTCTTCAACCTTGATGTCGAGAATCGACGCCTGGTCGTCATTAAGTGAAACCGAAAGCTTTGCCACATACATATTGGTAGCGTCGGTCATGCCATACTTCTTTACCTGGATGGGTTCGGACTGTTCTTCCACATAATAGTTGGTGGGGGAAATCATCACTTTCCCTATTGGCGTTTGTGCCACACTGCCCACTTTGGCTTTCACTACTTTGGTATGATCGATACCGGGTTTGGCCGAACACGCAAATTCTTTCAGTTCCACCACCCCTTTGGGCAAAACGGTCATTACAAAAGCTGCATAATCCTCCTGGCCCACATCGGGCAGCGACACTGCCACAGGCAAATTGCGACCGTAAAGCACATTCTCATGAAAAACGCCGTCGGTCGAATAGTTGATGTCGAGGTGAAGGTTCTTAACCACATCTTGCACATAAGAAGGCGACCTGAGTGTGATCATCTCATTGTGCAAGTTGGTGTTGTCATAGATTCCGCCCACGGCCGAGAACTTACCAAACTCGTTGGAAATAGTGTGGGAATTCTCATCTTTTATCAGCATCGAAGCTTGCCGCGTATAGATGGGCGGGGTAATCAAAATGTATATCACTGCCAGTGCAAAAGCCACCACCAGCGACACCAAAAACCAATACCACTTCGACATGCACAGATAAAGTAGTGATTGCAAGTCCATCGTGTCGGACGAGGACTGGTCACCGTTCATCTGTGTAGAGTATTTTTCTTCTGCCATTTTTTATTTCTTTGTCATTTAACAATCAACACAATAATAGTAGTGAGCAACGATGCGGCCGATATCCACAGCGAGGGCTGGAGCAGAGCGTTGCCGGTGGTTGTCGACTCACGTGCACGGCGGGGATTGGGTTCCACGTACACAATGTCGTTTTGCTTGAGATAGAAAGCCGGCGAGGAGTAAAGTTGCTCGGCGTTGGTCAGGTCGACCCGATAAGCTTTCTCCACATTGTTCTCGGTGCGCATCACCAGCACATTGTCGCGCTTACCGAAAATCGTCATGTCACCGGCCTGGCTCAGGGCATCGAGCAAGGTCACCTTGTCATGGTCGATGATAAAGCGTCCAGGCCGATGCACCTCGCCCATCACCGAGAAATACAAGTCGAGGAAATCGACCGTAACGATGGGGTCCTTCAGCAAGTCTTGCTTCACAAGCTCGGTTTTAATGTACAACGCAATCTCACTTCGATTGAGCCCGGCAACGTGCAGACGGCCCAACACCGGGAAATCAATATTTCCCTCCGCGTCAACCTTATAGTTGGCAACACGCGAACTATTCAGACTGGCATGCGAACTGGATGCGTCGTAGTTGCCCACAATGGGCAAGTTGAATAAATAGGCCAGCTGCGGGTTCTTGCTACTCACCAATATCGACAATTTGTCGCCCGGATTGATTTTTACATAGTCGGGGTTTGCAAGCGAATGTACATCACCGGCTTTTACGTCCTGAAAATAGCCGATTTTCGGCGTTGAACAGGAAGTGACCAGCACCACGGCAAGCGCTGCAGTCATCAGATGTTTGAGTTTCATATCATTATTTTTTTAGTTTTTTGATTTTTCCACATATCAGATAATTGAGCGTCATCCACACAATCATATCGACAATCAAGAGCAAATTCACATCGAGCACAATCGACATGGAGTTGGAAAACACGATCATTCCCACCGACATAAGCAGAATTATCATCAGCACCTGGCGTTGCGTAAAACCCAGCGCCATGAATTTGTGATGAAGATGGTTCTTATCGGGCTTGAATGGACTTTTCTTGTGGCGCACGCGATGCAACACCACGCGCAGCACGTCAAAGCATGGCACGATGAGCGGTGCGAACGCAACGGCAAAGGCATTACAGCCCAGCGTGTTGCCATCGGCCACTCGATTAAGCGACACCCCTAAACCGGAAAGCAACAGCCCGAGAAACAGCGAGCCGGTGTCGCCCATGAATATCTTGTTCTTCTTTTCGGCTGTGCCGTGAAGGTTGAACCACATGAATGCTAAAACTGCACCCAGCACGGCAAACGCCAGCAGCGAATAACCGGCCTTTCCACCGATTGCCAACAAGGTACCGTAGTATAAAAGGCCTATCGAACATAAGCCTGAAGCCAGGCCGTCAATTCCATCGATGAAATTGATGGCGTTGGTTATAAACACAACGGCAAAGATGGTGATGGGCCAACCCAAATACTGATTCAACTCATGCAGCCCGGCTATGCCGTGCAGATTATCGAGCCAAAGCCCCGACATGCACATCAGCAGGCCGGCCACAATCTGCGAAATGAACTTATTGCGGTAGCGCACGCCAGTCAGGTCGTCAGCAACTCCGAACACATACAGTATCATGGCCGCGCAAAAAGCCATCACCAGTTTCTCCCAATGGGTGGTAATCCATGCGCCGGAATTCCAAAACGCCATTGACGACGACGGCGCGAACAGCGTTATGACCGACACCAGCACGGCAATGGCAAACATCGACACGGGGAAAAAGGTGAGGCCACCCAGCCGCGGCACGGCACCGTGGTGGATTTTACGCTCGTCGGGTTTGTCGAACAGTTCTTTCTTGAATGCAAAATGAATGATGCGCGGAATCAATAACCACGTAATCAAAACACTCAGCAAAAATGCTGCTATCAGTATCAAGCTCATTCTAACACTTCAATAAAATCGGGGGCCACATAGGCCAGCGCCACCGCAATGACGTTTTTAATGGCAATCACCACACGGCGGTTACGCTTGCCGGCCACTTTCATGAATATTCCTTCCATCCCGTCAAACACCCCGCCGTGAATTCTGACGCGTGTGCCACGGGCCAAATCCAGCCCATTAGGGTCAAGAAACAAAAGTTGTTCATCGTAAGTCTTCGACACTTCCATGAAACGCTGCATCTGATCTTCGGGAACCACGATGGGAACCGTTTTTTCGCCATCACGCATGGTCATGTACTGCAGATGAGGCACTCGTGCTTTAAACTGTTGCAACCACTCCTTGCTGGAATGAACAAAAAGCAGATTGTGCACCACGGGCTCCATCATCCAGTGCTTGCGGCCACCTTGCTGGCGCACCACTTTATGCATCGGCACAAACGATTCCACTTGCTCTGCGTCGAGCATATCTTTTACCGCCATCTCACGTCGATAAGTGACGCGCATGGCAAACCAATGCAGGTCGGAGCTTGCGTTTTTTGAGTCGGCAATCATCAACAACTACCGTTTTAGGTGCTTGTTGGGTATTACTCTGGGGCTTTGGGCTCTGCATAAAAAATTGAAACCCAAACACTTATGCGAACAAAATGTGATTCATGCGTATTATTACACGGTTATCCGTGGACTCATACACAATGTGCAAAATTAAGCAAATTTGCGCATATCTGCAATTTTTTTTGTCTTCTATCGCTTCCTTGTGCCTAAACGCCTGATTTTGCTTTTAAATATATAACGAAAAAATTCTTTATTTATTTTGTGTTTCTTAACTATTTTCTCAAAAAAAAACCGGGCTGAGGCATTAACGCCACAGTCCGGTTTATAATTCCTGTCAATAAGGAATTTACATCATGCCTCCCATTCCGCCCATGCCGGGTGCGGCAGGTGCAGCGGGTTCCGGCTCTTTCTTCTCGGCGATGACACACTCGGTGGTGAGGAACATTCCGGCTATTGAAGCTGCATTTTCAAGTGCCACACGTGCCACCTTGGCGGGGTCGATGACACCCGTCTCGAACAGGTTCTCATAGCGGTCGGTACGGGCATTGTAGCCATAGTCGCCTTTACCCTCTTTCACCTTGTTCACCACAACCGAACCCTCCAGGCCAGCATTGTCAACAATCTGGCGCAGCGGCTCTTCAATGGCACGACGGATGATGTGAATACCAGTCGTCTCGTCATCATTGTCGCCACGCAGCCCATCAAGGGCCTCCAGGCAACGGATGTAGGCCACGCCTCCGCCCGGCACGATACCCTCGGCCACAGCGGCACGGGTTGCGCTCAATGCATCATCCACGCGGTCTTTCTTCTCTTTCATTTCCACCTCGCTGGGAGCACCGATGTAGAGCACTGCCACCCCACCCGACAACTTGGCCAGACGCTCCTGCAGTTTCTCCTTGTCGTATGTCGACTTGGTGATTTCAATTTGGGCCTTGATTTGTGCCACACGGTCGGCAATGTGTTGCTTGTCACCAGCACCGTTCACAATCGTGGTGTTCTCTTTGTTCACGCTGATTTTCTCGGCGGTTCCCAGCATATCCAGGGTAGCCTTCTCCAACGTGAGGCCTTTCTCTTCGCTGATGACCACGCCACCGGTGAGGATAGCGATGTCCTCAAGCATTTCCTTGCGGCGATCGCCAAAGCCGGGAGCCTTCACGGCGCACACCTCAAGCGAGCCACGCAGGCGATTCACCACCAGCGATGCAAGTGCTTCGCCATCAACATCCTCGGCAATGATGAGCATGGGGCGATGCTCCTGCAGTGCCGCCTGCAGCAATGGCAGGATGTCCTTCAAGCCCGAAATCTTCTTGTCAAAGATAAGAATGTAAGGACGCTCCATTTCACATTCCATCTTCTCGGTGTTGGTCACAAAGTAAGGTGAAATGTAACCGCGATCGAACTGCATACCCTCCACCACATCTACATGAGTGTCGGTACCCTTGGCTTCCTCAACGGTGATGACGCCGTCTTTCTTCACCTTTTCCATGGCCTCGGCAATGAGCTTGCCAATCTCGTCGTCATTGTTAGCGCTGACGCGGGCCACATTCTCAATTTTGCTCAGGTCGTCGCCCACTTCCTGAGCCTGGTCCTTGATGGCTTTCACCACGGCCTTCACAGCCTTGTCGATACCACGCTTCACGTCCATGGGATTGGCGCCGGCAGCAACATTCTTCAAGCCCTCGTTCACGATGGCCTGTGCCAGCACAGTAGCCGTGGTGGTTCCGTCACCGGCATCGTCGTTGGTCTTGCTGGCAACTTCCTTCACCAGTTGTGCACCAATGTTCTGGAACTCATCCTCGAGTTCCACCTCGCGAGCCACGCTCACTCCATCTTTGGTGATGTGTGGAGCACCGTATTTCTTGTCAAGAATAACATTGCGACCTTTCGGGCCTAATGTCACCTTCACGGCATCGCTCAACTGGTCGACGCCTTTCTTGAGCTCTTCGCGAGCCTTGATATCGAATTTAATCAACTTTGCCATTTTGTATCCTCCTTAGTTTTATGTTGTCTTGATTGGATTATTCTTCAACGATTGCCAAAATGTCACTCTGTCGCATCATCAGCAACTTTTCACCATCGACTTCAATCTCGGTGCCGGCATATTTGCCGTAGAGCACGGTGTCACCGGCTTTCACTACCATTTCTTCGTCTTTGGTCCCGCCGCCAACGGCTTTTACCAGGCCTTTCAACGGTTTTTCTTTTGCACTGTCGGGGATGATGATGCCACCCACCACTTCTTCGGCTTTTGCCGGCACGACCAGCACGCGGTCGCTCAATGGTTTAATTGTCATAGTCAGTTTATAATTTTTAAATGGTTAAACGATTTTCCGTTGTGTTCGGGCATTTGTTCCTTCGCACATTTCACATCATGGCACACACCGTGCCAAATGCCATGCAGTTGACAATTTGTCAGTCGCATGGTCAGATTGTGCCAAAAATAGGGAATATTGTGTCAAAAACCGATATACAAGCCCACAGTGAGCGGATTGAATGCCGGGGCATATTGCTCACGTAGCACATGGCAAGGACTGTAACGCACATAACAGCCAAGGCAACGCCACTTGATGCCGCCCATTACATCGACGGTGACAGGCACCTGATGGATGTGATTGCTCTTGTGCTTCACCTTGTCGCCAGCAAGCGTGTATGTGATTTCCATGCTCGCATGGAGATTGAGGTTCAGCACCGGGCCGGCAAAAACATCTATTTTGGAAGCGATACGCTGGCGCAGCATCACCGGCAAGGTGAGCGAAAACACTTTCACTCTCGATGTCACCCCACTGGCCTGTGCCGGGGCATCGACGATGCTCATGTGGCCTTCATCCTGCACAAACTGCTTCCCCTTGTCGAGCCTGAAATTACGCCAATTGATTCCCAGGCCCATGGTGATGCGCTGGCCGTGACCGGTGTTGTACTTTGCACCCACCACGCTCAGCCAGCCGATGTCCACACTGCGGCCCATGGCCACATCGGCTCCCGATGCCGAGTTCCATCCCAGCACCAGGTCACCGGTGTAGATATTCCAGCCCACACTGTCGGTAAACAGCGGATACCAGTCCACCTTTATATATTCATCGTCGCCTGCTTGCGCCACACAAGGCACCAGCATGCACATCAATAAGATTGTTATAATCCTCTTCATGCCACAAAATTAGTACAAGGAAAGCAAAAATCCAAAGTAACTTTTGGGTTTTTCCTAACCGCCTTCTATTTTCGAGATTACTAAGTCAACGTTCATATGAACAATGAATATAACAAGAACAATTCACAACGCAAGAACATGGTTTATGGTTACATTAGAGTAAGCAGCGACAAGCAGACAGTTGAAAACCAACGCTTCGAGTTGCAGCGGTTTTGTGATACGAACCGAATCGAAATTGATGGTTGGATTGAGGAAACCATCAGTGGCACCAAGAATTACAAGAAGAGAGAATTGGGCACATTGCTTTCGGAGGTCGACGAAAACGACCTCATCATCTGCACCGAGTTATCAAGACTTGGCCGAAATTTATTCATGATTATGGAGATACTGAATTTGTGCATGAGTCGAGGATGCCGCGTATGGACGGTGAAAGACGGTTATCGCTTGGGCGATGATATTCAAAGCAAGGTGCTGGCATTTGCATTCGGACTGAGCGCCGAAATCGAACGGAACCTAATCAGCCAGCGCACCATCGAGGCTCTGGCACGCCGCCGACATGAGGGGCTGACACTGGGCCGACCACGAGGAAGGCTCAGCAAACAAGAGAAATACAAGCTCTACACCTCACACACCCAGATTGTGGAATGGATGAGACAAGGCATGCCAAGAATTAAAATCGCACAAAAATTGAAGGTGTCGAGGAATACTCTCAGCAAGTATATCGACACCTTCATAAATAAATCCGATTTAATCAAAAATCACGCTTCGCAGCCCGGTCAATAGTTACGGGCGAAAATCACGCGGCGCTTGCTGGGCTTGCCGGTGTAGATGCACCGTCCCTCCTCTTCGGGGGCATCGAGTGGAATGCAACGGATGGTTGCCTTGGTTTCTTCTTTGATTTTCTCCTCGGTCTCGGTGGTCCCATCCCAATGAGCCAAAATGAATCCGCCCTTCTCAATCTGCTCCTTGAATTCCTCCCAAGTATCGACTTTGAAGGTCATCTCTTCACGATGGCGCAAAGCTTTCTGGTAGATGTTTTGTTGAATTTCCTCAAGCAAGCTGCTCACGCGGTTCTCGATGCCCTGGAGCGGCTCGCTCGATTTTTCCAGCGTGTCGCGGCGCATGACTTCGATGGTGCCGTTGGCGATGTCGCGCGCTCCGATGACCAGTCTCACGGGCACCCCCTTCAGCTCATAATCGGCAAATTTGAATCCCGGACGCTTGTTGTCGGCATTGTCATATTTCACCGAGATGCCCATGGCCTTGAAGCGTTCCACAATGGGTGCCACACAAGCATCCACCTCGCGCAGCTGCTCAGCATTTTTGTAAACGGGGACAATCACCACCTGGATGGGTGCCAAATGCGGCGGAAGCACCAGTCCGTTGTCGTCGCTGTGCGTCATGATGAGCGCGCCCATCAGTCGGGTGGAAACTCCCCACGAGGTAGCCCAAACGTACTCAAGCTGGTTCTCCTTGTTGATGAATTTCACATCGAAAGCCTTGGCAAAGTTCTGCCCCAGAAAATGCGAAGTGCCCGATTGCAGTGCTTTTCCGTCTTGCATCATGGCCTCGATGGTATAAGTTTCGAGGGCGCCGGCAAAACGCTCATTGGCCGTTTTCACACCTTTCACCACCGGAAGAGCCATGTATTTCTCGGCGAAGTCGCCGTAGACATGAAGCATCTCGATGGCCTTGGCCTGCGCTTCTTCCTTGGTGGCATGGGCGGTATGGCCTTCTTGCCAAAGGAACTCGGCAGTGCGCAGGAACAGACGAGTGCGCATCTCCCATCGGAAGACATTGGCCCACTGATTCACCAGCAGAGGCAGGTCGCGATAGGAGCTGATCCAGTTGCGATAGGTGTTCCATATAATTGTTTCCGAAGTGGGTCGGATTATCAGTTCTTCCTCGAGACGAGCCTCGGGGTCGACAACCACTCCCTTGCCCTCGGGGTCATTCTTCAGGCGGTAATGTGTCACCACGGCACATTCCTTGGCAAAGCCTTCCACATGGTCGGCCTCACGGCTGAGGAAGGACTTGGGTATGAGCAGCGGGAAATAAGCGTTCTGCACACCGGTTGCCTTGAACATGTCATCGAGCTGGCGCTGCATTTTTTCCCAGATGGCATATCCATAGGGCTTGATGACCATACATCCGCGCACGGCCGATTGCTCGGCCAGGTCGGCTTTGACCACCAGTTCGTTGTACCATTGTGAATAATTAACGGCTCTCTTTGTTAAATCTTTCAGTTCGTTTGCCATATTGATTTATTGTTTTTGTATTTGCTTGATGTTGATTTTGCCTTTCTTGGCTTGATTGATCATCACGTTGTCGGGCACCAGGTAAATCTCAAGCCGGCGATTGCGCTTGCGGTTCACCATGGAATTGTTGTCGACCAGCGGGTCGGTGTCGCCCAGGGCATACGGCACCACGAACTCCACGGTGCCATTGTCCTCAAACCAGTCGAACACAGCATTCACCCTCGACCGGGTCAATTCGAGCGTATAGGCATCTGAGCCGGTGTTGTCGCTATGCATCACCAGCAGCATTTTATAGAAACCGGGGTTTTGAAGATACTGGAGCATGGGCTTGAGCGACGTCTTCCCAAGATTGCTCAGGATGGTGTCGTTGGGGCCGAATAGCTGCCCAGCGGGGATGGTGACCACAATCACCTCGTTGTCGCGCATGAGCTCCACATCAAAGTTCTGCTTCTTGAGCTTCACAGCCACGTCGTACTGATAGTCTTGCACCTTGGCCGCTTGCTTGTCGTTATGAATTTGCGGCATATCAAGGTTTTCGTCGAGCGACAGGTCGTAGATATCCACCGCCTGTTTTTTGGCGCTCAATGCTCCGGGCCAAAGCAACCAAAACGCTGCCATCAGCGCAATGATAAGATGTGTTTGTTTGAAAGCGTGCATGGTTGTTACTTTTTTCAATCATTTATAAATCAATTAAACCCTCGGGCAGATTCATGACAATGGTGCGGGCCGTCAGGTCGATGTCATCCATCAACTCATCGGCAGCCGGCACATGCACTTGTTCGCCTCCGGGCGTTTCGACGACAAACAGCCAGTTGATGGTGGTGTCGTCCACATCGACCACCTCCCCCACCGGCGTGCCGTCGGTGTCAGTGATCTTGAACCCCACAAAGTAGTCAAGCGGGTAATCATCGCTGTCGTCATCGGCGGGCAGTTCATCGTACTCCCGCCGCAAAACAAATATGTCCTTGTTGACCAGCATTGACGCCTGTTCATCGCTGGTCACTCCATCAATGCTCAGCAAGGTTACTTGCGCCGATTTGTCACGACTACCGGTCACGAAAAAGGGCACAAATATGCCATCGATGTCACTCACCAGGCATGAGAAATGAGTCAACACCTCAGTGTCAACGTCGAGTGTTGCCGAGATCTCGCCATTCACACCATGGGGCTTGTTATAGCGCCCGATTTTGATGAGTGCATCGCGTGTAATCATTTTTTCTTTTTCTTCTTTCCTGAGGATTGCGACTGCTGCGGGGCCTCCTTGAACTCGTGTAGCACATGCGTGGCGGGGTCCAGGCGGATGGCACCGTGCGAATAATGCGCCAAATCCTTGAAAATTTTCACATCGTCCACATCCTCTTTGCTGATTTGGAAGATAAGCTTCTTCATGTGGTTGGCAAGAAGCATTACCAGCGCGTCGCGCTCTTCACCCTCGGGGTACTGCGCCGCGCGCTCAATCATGCGCTCAATGATTTTGCCATAATGCCTGTACTTGATCTCTTCGAGTTGATAACGCAATGGCTCGGGCCGGGTTTCCAAGTTGGCTTCGTTGAGCACAGGATAGGGATAATCAATGTCGAGCTTGAAATCGCTCATGATGGCAAGATGATCCCACAGCTTGTGTTTAAAATCATCCTGGTCGCGCATCTGTGGGAAGAAATTCCCCATGATTTGCACGATAGAGTAAGCGCAACGGTTGCGCTCTTCACGGTCCTCGATAGTGACGCAATGGTCCACCATCTGCTGGATGTTGCGCCCATACTCGGGCAAAACGAGTTGTTTGAGTTGTGAATTATATGTCAGCATAATCCGCAAAATTACTGAAAAAAAATGAAACCCGAAACTATAAGATGTTTTTCTTGGATTTAGTGGCCTGAAATTCTTTCAGATAGAGGGGAGTGGAATAGGCCACGTCGATAAACTCGCTGCGGCGGAAAGCCCGCTCCGAAAGAGCCATCATGTCAAGCGCAACAGGCTTGATACCGCCGATGAAGAGTGCATGAGGATGTCGTATCACCTGTTGAGCTTTTTCCACAGCGTTTCCCACAAAGACCACCTGCTTGTGCTCCGCGAAAATCGACGAAAATGAATCACAGTCGAGAATCATGGCTTGCGGCTCGAGCAGTGTGGCAAGGGCTTTGTCGTAGGCTGCGGTGTAAACTTCCATGCGTCGGGCGTCAATCATGGGCACATACACCACATCATCTATATCGATGAAATGGCTGAACATAGCCGATGTGGTGAGCAACTGCAGGGTGTTCACCCCTATCAGCGGCACCTGCAGGCCGAAGGCAAGGCCTTTGGCTTGCGACAGGCCTATGCGCAGCCCCGTATACGACCCGGGCCCGATGCTCACGGCCACCGCATCGAGCCGAAGTTCGCGGCTGCGCAGATACTTCAGCGCACTCTGCACGTAGGCGCTCAGCAACGTGGCATGCGTCGGGCCATCGTAGTTCTCATGATGGTCAAGCACTTGCCCGTCGGCAGTTAGAGCCACCGAGCACACGGTGGTCGACGTTTCTATATTTAATATTGTCGGCATGGTTCAAAAATTTGGCACAAAATTACGAAAAAAAAGCCGTCTATAATTGCTTGCTGACGAATTAAAGTGTAAATTTGTAGAAAAATTGGAATACGAACTATGATATTATCAATGACAGGATTTGGTAAGGCGGTGACAATCTGTGGTAACAAGCAAATCACAGCCGAAATCAAATCACTCAACAGCAAGCAGATGGATCTGCTTGTGCGCATGCCTCAAGCCTATCGCGACCACGAACTCGACATTCGCAACATGGTGGCCGAAAAATTGCTCAGGGGCAAAGTGGAGTTATACATTTCATGTGAAGCCGCCGAGGGCAATGCTGCCATGAGCATCAATATGCCGCTGTTGAAACTTTACAAAAGCCAAATCGACAAGATGGCCCAGGAGCTGGAAATCGAAGAACCTCAAGATTGGTACGCCACGCTGCTGCGTCTGCCCGACGCGCTGAAAAGCGAACTCAACGACAACGAGGTGAGCGACGACGAGGCCAACGCCCTGATGGAAACGGTCGTCAAAGCCGTGAATGCTCTCATCGAGTTCAGGACTCAGGAAGGTGCCCGCCTTGAGCGTTTTTTCGAGGAAAAAGTGGAACGAATCGCGCAACTGCTCAGCGACGTGGAACAGTTCGACGCACAACGCATCGAGAAAATAAAAGCACGCATCCTGAGCAATCTCGAGCAGATTGAGGGTATGGACTACGACAAAAACCGCCTGGAACAAGAACTTATCTTCTATATCGAAAAACTGGATATCACCGAAGAGAAACTGCGGCTGCAGAACCACTTGCACTATTTCCTTGAGACATTGCATGCCGAGCCGGGGCAAGGTAAAAAACTGGGATTTATCGCCCAGGAAATGGGGCGCGAAATCAACACCACCGGCTCTAAGGCCAACCATGCCGAGATGCAAAAAGTAGTGGTGGCGATGAAAGACCAATTAGAACAAATCAAAGAGCAAGTGCTCAATGTATTATAAACCTCATTAACAACATCAAAACCATGGAAACAGGAAAACTGATAATCATATCGGCGCCGTCGGGTAGTGGCAAATCGACCATCATCAACGAAATCATCAAGGACGAGTCGCTGCGCTTGTCGTTCTCCATTTCGGCCACTACCCGCCCCATTCGTCGTGGAGAGCAAGACGGCGTGAATTACTACTTCATGACACCCGAGGAATTCAAGGCTGCCATTGCCGCCGACGAGTTCGCCGAATATCAAGAGGTGTACGAAGGCCGTTTCTACGGAACTCTGAAGCGTGAAATAGAACGCATCAATGCCGAAGGACGAAATGTGGTGCTCGACATTGACGTGCTGGGTGGCATCAACGTCAAGCAGATGTACGGCGACCATGCGCTGGCACTGTTCATTCAGCCCCCCAGCATCGAGATTTTGCGACACCGACTGCTTTCTCGCGGCACCGACAGCGTGGAGGAAATCGAACGTAGGGTGAACAAGGCAGAGTTTGAATTGGGCTATGCCGACCAATACGACTGTGTGGTGGTGAACGACGTGCTTCGCACCGCCATCGACGAGACTCACGAAATCATCAGTCGGTTTGTCAATGCCCCGGCCAGCGCCTCGCAATCATGAAAATAGGCATTTTCGGCGGCACCTTCAATCCCATCCACATCGGCCATGCCATCATTGCCCGCTGTGCGCTGGAGCATGGTGATTTGGACCAATTGTGGTTCATGGTGACGCCCCTCAATCCATTTAAAAAAGAAGTGGCACCGGCACACGTCACCGACCGTGACCGACTGCTCATGACACAGATGGTGGCACGGCGAATACCGAGATGCTCCACCTCGGCCTTCGAGTTCGACCTGCCACGCCCGTCCTATAGCGTGAACACCCTGCGTGCCCTGCGTGAAAAATTCCCGCAACACGAGTTCTCGCTGATCATCGGTGCCGACAACTGGGTGGCTTTCGACCGCTGGAAAGACCCCGACGAGATTCTACAGCATCACCAGGTGATGGTCTACCCTCGCCTGGGTTTTGACATGGCCCTGCCGCCATCGCGCTCAAGCCGCGTCACAGCTATCGATGCACCGATTATTGAAATATCTTCCACACTGGTGCGACAGCGTGCTGCAGCAGGCCTCGACGTGAGTTTTCTCGTGCCCGACGATGTGTTGCAGTACATCGAGCAAAACCAACTTTATCAACCTTCCACATTAACAACACCATGAAGTTATCCCCCAACAGCCTCACATTCATAGCCCTCACCAACGAGTACTGCCAAGCCATCGAGCATGCCGCCGATGTCGACCGCGACTACTTTGTGGCGCAAATGCTCCAGCTGTTGCCGCGCATCTACATCGTTGCCAGCGATGTGGAAACTGGTAGCGGCTACAGCGACTGCTACATCGACTCGCAACTCGATGAAGACACCTATTTTCAAGCGCGCGAAGTAATCGCCCGCTTGATGGCCGACGACGACGTGTACCTTGAAGTGATGGTTGAGGACATGAAGTACAGCGACATGCCCATCGCCACATCGGTGTCGGAAAACTTGAGTGACTTGTACCAGGAGTTTTACAACTTTGTGGCCTCGGCCCGCGACATGCCCACCGACACGCAACAAGAACTCGTGGAAGTGTGCAAAGAGAATTTCTGCAATTATTGGAGCCAGACGCTTTGCAACGTCATGCGCGCTCTGAACAATATTTATTATCAATCCAGTTTGAACAATGACTACTGAAAAGAATCAGCGGCACATTGCCGACCTGCTGGCCTTTCTCGATGCCAGCCCCTGTAATTTCTTGGCAATCGACTCGGTGAAAAAACGGCTCAATGCAGCCGGTTTTGAAGAAAAAAGCCTTGATGCCCCCATTGGCCACCTGAAAGCGGGGCAAACATTCTACGTCACGAAGAACGACTCGGCGCTCTTCGCCATACGGATAGGACAAAAATCACCCGTCGAGACAGGGTTCCGCATCATCGCCGCTCACAGCGACTCACCTTGTTTTCGCATCAAACCACATGCCGAGATGCATGGTGAGGGCGGCATTGTGCGCCTGAACACCGAGGTCTATGGCGGCCCCATCCTCTACACGTGGTTCGACAGGCCGCTCTCGCTGGCCGGCAGGGTAATCATCAGGGGTAAGGATGCTCTGCACCCCGTTAGCCGCCTGATGAAAATCGACCGACCTCTGCTCAGTATTCCGCACCTGGCCATCCACTTTAACCGTGCCGTGAACGAGGGAAATCCCTTGTCGAAGCAAAAAGACATGTTGCCCATCCTGGCCAAGATTTCCAATCGTCTTGAATGTGACAATTTGTTAATCAGCATTATATCATCGGAACTTAAAGTGTCGCTTGAAGATATTATTGACTTTGACTTGCTGCTCTACGACACGCAGCATGCTTGCCTTTTCGGGCTGAATGACGAATTCATCTCATCGGGCAGGCTCGACGACCTGAGCATGGTGCATGCCCAACTGCAGGCCATGCTTGAATCACAAGCCGTCGATGCCACTCAAGTGATTGCCGTCTTTGACAACGAGGAAACCGGCAGCGGCACAAAGCAAGGTGCCGGGTCGCCCGTGCTGGCCAATCTGCTTTTCAGAGTATTGGAATCAATGGGGGCAACCACCGACCAGATGGGACAAGCCATCAATCGCTCATTCATGATTTCGGCCGACAACGCGCATGCTTTCCATCCCAACTATGGAGAGAAATACGATCCCACCAACCACCCTGCCCTGGGAGGCGGCCCCTGCGTCAAAATCAATGCCAACTGCAAATACATGAGCGACGCCCATTCAGCAGCCATTTTCAAGGAACTGTGCCGCGAGGCCGGTGTGCCCTGCCAGTATTTTGTCAACCACAGTGATGTGGCAGGCGGCTCCACCCTGGGCAATATCCTCACCGGACAAATCGACATCGAGGGAGTGGACGTAGGCAATCCGCTGCTGGCCATGCACTCGGTGCGTGAGACAGGCTCGGTCACCGATCACGAACATATGATTGCCGTGATGACGCATTTCTTCAACCTATAGCGCCATCGCAGCCACAAAAAACCGCAAATTCAAGCCCACCAATGTGCGAATTTGCGGTTTTTTATTTCTTCTGCTTGCCAAAGCCGCCCGACCGTCATCGGTCATCAGCCCGGTGCGATTATTCCATTCTCTCGACAATCAATTCAGCTGAGCCTTCTTCCAGCGAGTTGAACTCATCGAGGTGAAAATGCGCCCCCTTAGCGTCCTTCTCTTCGGCAAGGCGGGTGAAATGTCGAGCCAGCGACAGCAGGCCTTCACGGTTGGCTTTGAGTATGACACTTCCAGCCACCACCTCGACGGCCACACTGAAATCATCCATCCAATCAAATTCCATAGGTATTCTTTATTCGGGTATGGTGAAAGTGATAGGCAATGTGTAGCGAACTCCCACATACCGTCCTCTCAAGCTGCCGGGCATCCAGGGCGGCATATTCTTCACCGTGCGCACGGCCTCGTCGACAAACAGCTGGGCAACCTGCAGCTTGAGTGCGCTCTGGTCATTTTCAGATTCTCCGGCGAACGATGCAGGGTTATAATACTCGATACTATACTCTTGTGGAGTGATGTCGCGAAGCGTGCCATCCTCGTTCACAATGAACGACACCAGTACTTTGCCACCCAGAGAATATTGCATGGCTTGCTCGGGAAATTGAATGACAGCTGAAAGATACTTGGCCAGCGCATCGGTGCCTCCCGGGAACCGCGGCATCACCAAATCCGGATCGTGGCCCGACTGTGCCGCGGCACCCATCGAAATCAAGACCATCACCAGCAGATTTACAATCTTTTTCATATCCATTCGATTATCATTTACTTGTCAATCTACGAAGATATGAAAAATTGGCCAAGTTTACAACCAATCGGCTCATAAGTTTCATTTTTTCCCATTGGTCACATTACATTTCCCGTCCACCGGAAATTATTTTGGTTAAATGACGAAAATATGTTATATTTGTAGTTTGAAACAATGAAAGTATAACCTTATAAACACCAATGTCAATATGCAAGACGAAAAATTATTACAGGAAGTGACCGCCCGCGCACAAAAATGGTTGGGTGCTGGCTATGACGCTGCAACACGCGAGCAAGTGCAAGCCATGCTTGATGCCGAAGACAAGACCGAACTGATTGAATCTTTCTATCGCGACTTGGAGTTCGGAACGGGTGGACTGCGTGGCATCATGGGTGCCGGTAGCAACCGCATGAACATCTACACCGTGGGCAGCGCCACACAAGGACTGGCCAACTATCTGAAGGAGAACTTCAAGGATTTGGAGCAAATCAAGGTGATTGTGGGCCATGACGTGCGCAACAACAGCCGCCTCTTTGCCGAGACGGTGGCCAATGTGTTCTCGGCCAACGGCATCAAGGTGTTCCTCTTTGAGGGGCCACGGCCCACGCCCGAGGTGTCCTACGCCATCAGGTTGCTGGGGTGCCAAAGCGGCGTGAATATCACAGCATCGCACAATCCCAAAGAGTATAACGGTTATAAGGCTTATTGGGACGACGGCGCTCAAGTGGTGTCGCCGCACGATGTGAACATCATCGACCACGTGAACCGCATTCACGATGTGAGCGAAATCAAGTTTGAGGGCAATCCCGACCTGATTGAAATCATCGGTGAGAATATCGACGACCAATACATTGAGCAAATCCACACCTTGTCGCTCAGCCCCGACATCGACAAGCGCCAGCACGACCTGAAGATTGTCTATACCCCCATTCATGGTGTGGGCCGCGACATCATTCCGCGCTCGCTGCGCCGCTGGGGCTTCGACAATATCATCCATGTGCCTGAGCAGGACGTGATGAGCGGCGAATTCCCCACCGTTGGCGGAAAGCCGAATCCCGAAATGCTTCCCACTATGCGCATGGCCATTGAGAAAGCCGAGGAGGTACAGGCCGACGTGGCCATGGCCAGCGACCCCGATGCCGACCGCATTGCGGTGGTCATCAAGAACACCAAAGGGAAATATGACTTGCTCAACGGCAATCAAATTCAAATCATCTTCCATTATTACCTGATGGCCCGCAACGAGGAGCTGGGCCTGCTCAAGGGCGACGAGTATATCGTCAAGACGATTGTCACCAGCGAGTTGATTGCCAAGATAGCACAAGCCAAGGGCATCAAGATGTACGACTGCTACACTGGCTTCAAGTGGATTGCCACGGTGATGCGCGAGAATGAGGGAAAAGGACGCTATCTGGGTGGTGGCGAAGAGAGTTACGGCTTCCTGCCCGAGACTTTTGCCCGCGACAAGGACTCGGTGTCGGCGATTCCGCTGATGGCCGAGATTGCTGCATGGGCCAAGGACCGCGGCATGACCATGAACGACATGCTCATCGATGTTTACAAGACCTACGGCTACTCGAAAGAGCGCGGCATCTCGGTGGTGCGCCCGGGCAAGAGTGGCGCCGAGGAGATTGTGGCCATGATGAAGAATTTCCGCGAAAATCCGCAAAAGGAAATCGCAGGGTCGCCGGTGGTGCTGATCCGCGACTTCCAGCTGCTTGAGCAGAAGGACCTGGTGAAGGACGAGGTTTCCAAGCTCGACATGCCCACGACCAGCAACGTTCTGCAATATTTCACGGCCGACGGTACCAAGGTGTCCATCCGTCCCAGTGGTACTGAGCCGAAAATTAAATTCTACATCGAGGTTCATGACAAGCTCGAGGACGAGGCCGGCTACAATGAAAAGAATGACTGGGCCGATGCCAAGATTGACCAAATCTGCCGCGACCTGGGCATCGCATAATTCTCATTAAAAGTTATCATAGATAAAATGGCTGAAAAAACGACAATCAATACCTTGCGCGACTCGGCGGCCATGCGATGGACGGCCTTGTTGCTGCTTGCGCTGGGAATGTTCTGCAGCTACATCTTCATGGACATTCTCTCGCCCATCAAAGACTTGATGGAATCCACACGCGGATGGAGCTCGTCGGCCTTCGGAACCGAGGAAGGCGCCGAAGTGTTCCTGAACGTATTTGTCTTCTTCCTGATTTTTGCCGGCATCATTCTCGACAAGATGGGCGTGCGCTTCACCGCTCTGCTTTCGGGCGCCGTGATGCTGGTGGGTGCCATCATCAAGTGGTATGCCGTGACCGATACGTTTGCCGGTTCGGGTCTTGAGCGGTGGTTCACCGAGCATCTGAACTACATACCACTCTTCGATGAACTGGGCGTGTCGCCATTCTACGCAGGAATGCCCGCGTCGGCTAAATTTGCCGCAGTGGGATTCATGATATTCGGTTGTGGCGTAGAGATGGCTGGCATCACCGTAAGTCGAGGCATCGTCAAGTGGTTCAAGGGGCGCGAGATGGCTCTTGCCATGGGTTCGGAGATGGCTCTTGCCCGATTGGGCGTGGCCACCTGCATGATTTTCTCGCCTTATTTTGCCAAGCTGGGCGGCACAATCGACGTGTCGCGCTCGGTGGCTTTCGGCGTGGTGCTGATGATGATTGCCCTCATCATGTTCATCGTCTACTTCTTCATGGATTCCAAGCTCGACAAGCAAACGGGCGAGGCCGAGGAGAAAGATGACCCGTTCAAGGTGAGCGATATCGGCAAAATCCTGACCAACAAAGGCTTTTGGCTGGTGTCGCTGCTCTGCGTGCTCTATTATAGCGCCATCTTCCCGTTCCAGAAATACGCTGTGAACATGCTTCAGTGCAATTTGTCGTTCACTGAGGTGGAACCCGGCTCTTTCTGGGCAAGTGAAAGCCTCACCATCTATCAATATATTGTGATGCTTGTTGTGGCCGCCACGGCTTTCATGAGTAACTTCATGAAAAACAAGAGTGCCAAGTACTGCCTGCTGTGTGTGTCGGTGATTGCACTGATTGGCTATTGCTACATGGGCTATATGCGTCAGTCGGCCGAAAGTGTATTTGCCGTGTTCCCATTGTTGGCTGTGGGCATCACGCCCATTCTGGGCAACTACGTCGACCACAAAGGCAAGGCGGCCTCGATGCTTGTGCTGGGCTCACTGCTGCTCATCGCCTGCCATCTCACGTTTGCCTTTGTGCTGCCACTGTTCAAGGGCAGCGCAGCCTCGGGTTTTGTAGTGGCTTATCTCACCATTTTGGTGCTGGGCTCTTCGTTCTCGCTGGTTCCTGCCGCCTTGTGGCCCAGTGTTCCCAAGCTGGTGGATGCCAAAATTATCGGTAGCGCCTACGCCCTCATTTTCTGGATTCAGAATATCGGTCTGTGGCTCTTCCCCATCCTCATCGGCAAGGTGCTCGACAGCACCAATCCCGAAATTGTGGAAGGCCTGCAAAGTGGTGCCCTGCAACCCGAACAAGCCGCCGTTTCCTACGACTACACATGGCCGCTGGTGATGCTGGCTTTCCTGGGCGTGGCAGCCCTGCTCATCGGATTGTATCTGAAAGTCGTTGACCGCCAGAAACATCTCGGACTCGAAGAGCCCAATATCAAGTAAACTGAATTATGTCATTTCATGGGGGCATGCGCAGCAAGTGAGCGTGCCCCTATTTTATAAAACCCATCATGTCACAATTCATCAGAAAACAACTCAGCCAGTCGGCATTGGCCCGCTGGATCGTGCTTGGAATCGTGTCGTTTACCATGATGACAGGCTACATCGTGGCCAAAGAGATGTCGCCGTTACAATATCTGCTCGAACTGTCCACATTGCAAGGTGGATTGGGCTGGTCGAGCGGTGAATTCGGGATTTTTGCCGGTGCACGCGGCTTTTTCAACGTGTTCCTGCTGATGTTGTTCGTAGGTGGTGTGATACTCGACAAAACCAATGTGCGCTTTGCCGGCACCTTGTCATGCCTGCTCATGCTGGCCGGCGCGGCAGGCATCTACTATGCCGTGGCTCACATTGACCCGCGCCCCACCCTGGCGCTCACTCCGTCGATGCCCGTCATCAAGCATCAAGTGCTGGCCGCGGCGGCAGGATTCGCCGTGTTCGGAATTGGTTACGAGATGTGTGGCATTACCGTGTCAAAAGTCATTGTGAAATGGTTCAGCGGCAAGGAAATGGCACTGGCCATGGGCATTCAGGTGGCGCTGGCTCGATTGGGAACAGCCCTGGCACTGGGATTCAGCCCCACTATAGCCATCCACAACCACATTTCCACGCCCATTCTGTGGGGGGTGTTGGCTGTGGGCGTTGGCACTATTGTCTATCTGATTTTTTGCATGATGGACACGAGAATTGACCATGAGCAGGACAGCGAAAAATCCAGCACAAGAGAAGAAGAGCCACCGTTCCGATTTGCCGATTTGGTACAAACGATGAAGAACTCAGGTTTCTGGCTCATCACCCTTCTCTGCTTGCTTTATTACTCAGCCCTTTATCCATTTCTTGATTTTGCCACCAAACTGATGATTTCCAAATACGGCGTTGACCCTGAAGTAGCCGGCTTGATTCCCGCCATCCTGCCCTTCGGCTCTATTTTGCTCACACCGGTTTTTGGCTATCTGGTCGACAGCAAAGGACGCGGGGCCACTATCATGGTAGTGGGCACAATCATGCTCACCGCTGTGCTGGCTGTTTTCGCCTTGCCTCTCACATCGAGCGTGCTCGCCATCGTGCTGATGATTGTACTGGGCATTGCCTTTTCCCTGCTGCCCAGCGCATTGTGGCCTGCCGTACCCAAAATCGTGCCGATGAAACAACTGGGCACAGCCTATTCTATCATTTACTACATTCAGAATATCGGACTCATGCTCATCCCTGTGTGGATAGGCCATGTACTTGAGGCCAACGTGCGTCTTGACGGTACGACCGACTACACGCAGGCCATGTTGATTTTCACCATAATCGGAGCGCTTGCCATCGTGGTGGCAATATTAGTACTGATTCAGGATCGTCGCAAGCATTACGGCTTGGAAACCCCCAATATCGACCCCAGTTAACCTGCACTGAATAATCGCATCGCCTCCATGCGGCCCGCGTTGATCAAGGCCGGATAATGAGCGTCGCTGTTGAACAGCACTGGGACATCATATTTACACAGCAAGTCAGCATATCCCACATCAGGAAACAGCCGGTGATGCTCGGCCAGCGCTTTGCTATTAACCTCCACCACCAGATGATGATCCATTACCGCCTCAAACAACTCGTTGACCAGTTGTTTATACCATTCCTCCTGGTCAATGCCGGGAGAATATAATGAGGCGTTAAGTCCAATCTTGTCGAGATGCCCTATCACATCGAACCCGCCGGCCTGCACCATCGCCATTGATTGAGTGAAATAAGACCGCACCACCCTTTCGATGTCGCCATGGAAGTACTGCCCCATTTTTTCCTTAAATCGGGCAAAACGACCGTCAATGTCGATGTATTGCGAAGGATTGTCGAAGGAAGGAATAAAGTGAACCGACCCGATGCGATAATCCAGCGGTACATCATCGTAATAACCAGCCGACGGACCGAAATCGTCCACATAGTCAATCTCCATTCCGGCATAAATGGCAATTCGGTCACCATAGATGCAACGTAAACGCTTCACCTCATCAAGATAAAGCGGCACGCTGGCCCGGGTCATGTTGCAGGAGCTTTCAAAGGGCAGCGGCGAGTGAGGAGTAAAACCTAATGCGATAAATCCCTGTGAAATGGCCTCGATAACGAAATTCTCCATCGGGGCATGTCCGTCGCAGTATTGTGTATGGGTATGAAAATTATATAGTGGCGATTGAGTAATTACTTTTTTAAAATCAATCATAATAACAGAAGTGCTCAAAACATTTTAGCGATTTGGTCAAGGGAGATGACACTGATAATCACCTTTCCGTCGGGGGTGTAATTGGGTTGCGTCAATTTCAGTAAATCCGAAACCAAGACATCCATCTCCTCCTGCATCAGGGTACGGCCATAAGGGATTGCTGCGCTTGAGGCCACAGCGAGCGAGATGTGTTCCAGCACCTTTTTCCTGGCTGGCTGCCCGCCATTCTCCACCGAATCGATGATTTGTAACACCATCGCTTTCTCGTCCACGCCCTCGATACCAGCCGGAACGGCATTGATACCCCAATCGCCATGGCCCATGTCGGTCAATGCGAAGCCTATCTGCTCCATGCTGGGCATGATTTCGGCCAGCAGCAGCGCTTGCGACTTCGAAAGATGAATCATGTCGGGGAACAAGATGGTTTGCGAGGCAAATGTGCCGTGCGCCATGCGGCTCATATAACGGTCAAAGAGGATGCGCACATGAGCCCGGTGCTGGTCTACGACCATCAGTCCCGATTTGATGGGCGACAGGATATAACGCCCTTTCATCTGCAAATACATCAGAGAATAATCACCGGGCAACAATTCTGACTCGTGCTCATCGGTTGGTTCAATCTCCTGCTCACTGGCCGGCAGTGCCTCATCAAGACTTTCCTGCTTCTTTTTCTCAAAATTACGGTAAAGCTCTTCCCAATCGGGCATGGCCTGCTGGTCAACGGGACGATAGGAACCTTGCTGGTGGGGCGGCTTCTGGTCAAATGGGTTGTATGCAGGGTCAACACCGCTACTTGGGGCCGACACCGGCGCATCGGGCGAATAAGCAGGTATCGGCGGCGCCCCTTCTACATCAAATTCTATCGACGGCACTTTGCTGAATCGTCCCAATGCCTCCTTCACCCCGGCAGCCAGGATCTGCCAAATGGGTATTTCGTCCTCAAACTTAATCTCCGTCTTGGTGGGATGAATATTCACATCGATATTTTGCGGATCAACGGTGAATCGCAAGAAATAATTGGGCTGCTCGTCCGAGGGTATCAGTTGGTCGTAGCTGGAAATGATAGCCTTGTGAAAATAAGGATGCTTCATGAAGCGTTCGTTTGCAAACATGAATTGCAGGTGGTTACGCTTGCGGGCATTCTCAGGACGTCCCAGATAGCCTTTCACACTCACCAGCGACGTATCGATGTTCAAAGGAATGAGCTGCTCCTCGATGCTACGCCCCATGAGAGCAGAAATGCGCTGAATAAATGTGCCGGCGGCCAATTTATAAATCACGCTGCCATTGTGCATGAGGGTGAACTCCACATTGTTGTTGACAAGTGCCAGTTTCTCAAACTCCTTGATGATGTTACTCATCTCCACCTGATTGCTTTTGAGGAACTTGCGGCGGGCCGGGACATTGAAAAACAAGTTTTTTATCATGAAATTGCTTCCGGGCGGGCAAGCGTCGGGCTCTTGTGACTCACACTGCGAGGCACTGATAAGCAGGCGCGTGCCCAAGGCCGCATCGGCTCGGCGGGTGCGCAACTCAATCTGCGCAATAGCCGCTATCGAGGCGAGCGCTTCACCGCGGAATCCCATGGTGTGCAGCGAAAACAAATCGTCGGCTGTGCGGATTTTCGATGTGCTGTGGCGCTCAAAGGCCAGGCGCGCATCGGTATCGCTCATCCCCACTCCGTTGTCAATTATCTGGATGAGCGAGCGTCCGGCATCTTTCAAGATGATTTGAATACTGGTGGCCTGAGCGTCGACAGCATTCTCCACAAGCTCCTTGACCACCGAGGCGGGCCGTTGTATAACCTCGCCCGCGGCAATCTGGTTGGCCACCGAATCTGGCAATAATTTTATAACATCGCTCATGGTTGATCTACTTTTGAATTAGTGTGCCGACTTACTTCGGCGTCTTGACGAGCCCTCGGTCTCGCTCATCAGATTTCGCATCTCTTCACTCACGTCGAAAATCTCCTCGGGCGTGTGTGGGCGCAAGTTCTCATACCACTTGAATTGCGGCAAAAACAGGTCGGTTTTCTTGGCAAGATACAGTGGCGTCACCTTGCCCGACACCTCGGGCCACATCGTGATCTTATCCACTTCCTGCTTCGGCTTGAGTTTCAGCCGGAGATAGCTCGACTCGGCATTCACCATTTTGTTGTAGGTGGAATCTTTTTCTTGCGGAAACATGATGACAAGGACATTGCCGTCGACATCAAGCTGCCGCAATTCTTTCTGGTCGAAATAAGCCTTCATCTTTTTCCCGCTCAACTGGTTGTAATAGGTCTCACCCAGGTGCTCGGCCATGAATCCGAAGTTGGGCAGTGTTGCCCAGTCGGCGGCACTGTCGTTGAGGTGGATATTGATTTCCTCACCCGATATCTGGCGTGCGTCGCTCCACACCACCGCATGGCGATAGAGATTGATGATGGTGTCGGCCTCACTCATCTGCAATGAATCACAGATGCCTTGGATATCGGAACGATAGAACCTCACATTATTGAATGCCTTTAAGATGCGCACCGAGTCATTGTTGATGAGCGTGCACAATGTGTCGGCATGAAGATAGACAGTGTCCTTTTGTGAATACTCACGCGCCCGTGCATGCCGGGTCACATAGGAATAATGGGCATTGTCGTCATGATAGCCATAGTCGCCATCAAGAATCACTTTATTCTTCGGGTCGGTGAGCACGACGTTGCCCCGCGCCTCACCGAAATTGCGCATGCGGTTATAGTACACCGTGTCGCCCACCAGCGTCTTTCCGTCCTTGGCATTCACCTGCGAGCGGTTATAGAGCGTGGCATCGTCGGCACTGGTGTTGTACCAGCCATTGTCGGTAACAATCGTGTTGCTGTCGCTCACGATGTAGGTTTCATCGACGATGGTGGCAATGTGGGTGGCAGTGTTGTAACGAAGCATGTTGGTGTTCATCTCGTACTGGTCGTTTATCAGATGAACATCGGTTGTGAACTCGGCCTGCTTTGTGTCGAGTTCATAACGGCCATATTGTGATGACAATTCAGTATTGTTCTTGTTGTCGACAATCGTGCCATGATTGAAATAGTAACCCACGTTGGTGCTCACCTCATAATCGAGGCTGTCGGTAAACAAAGTGGTGTTGCGATTCTCCAAGCGCACATTTCTGCGGAGCTGAGCCACTTGGTCCTCACCATAATAATGAAGGATGTCGGCATAGACAAACAGTGTGTCGGCCTGTGTCATGCGCACATTTCCAAAGGCATCAAGCGAACTTGTCTTGTCGTAAAAATAGGCACTGTCACAGAACATATACATGTCGCCCTGGCGGAAACGGACATTTCCTTTCAACACCTGATAATCAGCACTGACGTTCTCATCGGCCGAGAGAATATCGGCATTCTCAAGAAACACCTTATTCTTCTGATAGCGGTTGGCCGACGGAATCTGGGGTGTGATGCGGCCGACGTGTTTTGCACGAGCCCCTTCACGGGCGGCACGTGGCTGCTGTCGCTGCTGCGCCCATGAGGGCACGACAACTGTTGCCGCAAAAAATGCCAAAAGGCATAAGACAATGCAGTGTGTCTTATGCCTGGCGTATTGTGGTGTGTGCCGCATGCGCATTGATCAATTATTGTCTCAGCCAGTTATATTTAAAATCACAATTGCGCCACTTGTCTTCAATATAGACATAGGTGGTGCGTTGCTTTTCAGCAATCCAGTTATCGATAATTTTGGATTTACTGTGGGCCTCGCACATCTCTTTCAGGATTTGGTAATCCTCGGCCAGATCGGCTTTATGACCCTCAATACGCTTGGCAAGTTTCACAATCGCAACTTGCTCGCGCCGTGTCTTGGGATTCACCATAACAAAAGGCTTGGAAATGTCGCCCACATTCATTTTGTCCACAATCTTTCCCACCTCCGACGGCAAATCGGCCATCTCAAAGCGGTTAGAGTGTGACTTCTCGTTCAACATGGTGCCGTTGTTGTTACGTGAATCCTTGTCCTGAGAAACATAAAGTGCCGACTCCTCAAACGTCACCTTGCCCCCTTCAATATCGGTGCGGATGGAATCCAGAATATTGATGGCATCGGTCAAATCCTTGTCGCTCACCTTGGGACGCAGCAAAATGTGGCGTGTGTTAATGCGGTCGCCTCGTTTCTCAATCAACTGAATGAGGTGATAACCGTCGTCGGTTTCAACGATATTCGACACTTTCTTGGTGTCATTAAGGTTGAAAGCTGCCGTGGCATATTCAGGCAAAAGCATTGACTTACTCTGGAAGCCCGTTTCTCCACCATAAACCGCCGTAGCCTGATCCTCACTGTAGAGGATTGCCATCGTGGAAAACTCAGTCTCTCCATTGGTGATGCGCTGGGCATAGTCACGCAGACGCGATTTTACCTCGTCGATTTCCTGCTGGGGAATAACGGGGTTGATGGAGATAATCTGCACCTCAACCTGCAGCGGCACATAGGGCAGCGAATCCTTGGGCAACGTGGAAAAATACTTGCGCACATCGGCCGGAGTGGCCTTGACATTTTTGGTCAAGTTCCGCTGCACCTCCTGAATGGCATATTGGTCGTGATACACATCGGCCAATTTCTCACGCAGTTGCGGCAATGTGGTGTGAAAATATTCCTCTACCTTCTCTTTCGAGCCCAAGTTGGCAATGAAGAAATTCACTCGGCTGTCCACCTCGCGCATGATGCTCGAGCTTTGCACTTCCACCGTGTCAATCTTGGCCTGGTGAAGGAACAATTTATTCACAGCCATTTGTTCCGGGATGACGCAATAAGGATTACCGTCGAGTGCGGTGCGTTCATATTGCATCTGAATATACTGCTCTTCGATGTCGCTTTTGAAGATGGGTTCATCACCCACAACCCAAGCCACCTCTTCGGCCACATTGTTCTGCGCATAGGAGCCAGTCCACAATGCGGCCATCAAGCCTAAGAACAGCACACGTGTTTTCACTGTTTTAATCATGTTGCTATTTTATCAGTTCTTAACCTGCTTGAGCACTTTCTTGTTAACCGTCACAGGATATTTGGCCTTGAGTTCCTCAATCCATTTTTGCTCAAGGACATCTTGATAATCGCTGGTCACTTGGCCACGGACATCGGCCACTTCCTGCGGCTGAGCCTGCAGTCCACCTTCAAGCACCATATACTCATGATACTTTTTATTCTTGGGCTTCGGACCGTTGAACATCAGGTAGTCGGCCAGCGGATTCTCGCCCTTGGCCACCGTCATGCGCTCCATCTTGATTTTTGAGCCAAAAGTACGGTGCAGCGTGTTGGTGAGCGTGTCGGCCCCTAAAGTAGGAATCATTATTTTGACTTCTTTCATTATCGAGTCGGTGGTGGCACTCAGGATAATGCCCTTGAAATGAGGCGATGTCCAAGTGTATTTATCCTTATGGGCAGCATAATATTGCTCCAGACCGGCAGTGTCGCGTCCGGCACCCTCCCACACGCGGCGGTTGCTGATTTCGAACATCATGATGCCATCACGATACTCGTTGATGAGGTTGCGGTAATCGGTGTTGTCATTGATAAGGTTGTCGACATAATATTTCATAATGTCATCGTCGGCAACAGGGTCGATTTTCGAGATGATATAACCCACAGCGGCATCGTTATTGAGTTTGGCCTTCGGGTTGAGCTTTTTGGCCAACTCAGAGAGCGGTTTGCTTTGGTTCTTGGCATAGGTGTAGAGAGGCACATTCGACTTGGCCACGACATCGGCCACAAAGGCCGAATCGTATTGCCCGTGCTTGGACATCTCGCTGCTCAAATATGCATAGAGCTTGGGGTTCTGCTGGTAGTTATAGAACTTCTTGACCCACTCCAGCCGGGCTTTGCGGGGCTCTTGCGAACGACTGTCGCTGTTAATGCGGTTCTCGATGGTAGGACGCATCTCATCGAGCGTACCCACCTGCTTGCTCTCGATTTTCTTGACGATGTGGTAACCATAGTTGGTCTCGAATGGTTCAGAAATTTGTCCATCGGCCAGGTCAAACGACACTTTCTCAAACTGGGGCACCATGCGATTGCGCCCAAAGAAGCCCAAATCACCACCGCGGCGGGCCGAGCCTGGGTCTTCTGAAAAATTCTTGGCCATTTCTTCAAAGTTGGCACCCGCTTTGATGGCATCATAAATCGAGTCGATTTTCACTTTTACTACAGCCTTGGCCGAGTCGTTGGCATTGCGGGGGAAGAGACGTAGAATGTGCTCCACATGCACCTGCCCGTCGTCGGGGCGTGTGCCATTGACACGAATCATATGAATACCGTAATCGGTGCGGAAGGGTTTGGAAATTTCACCCACCGGCGTTTCATAGACCACCTTCTCAAATTCGTAAGGGAATAACCCGGCTCCGATGTAGCCATAGTGCCCTTTATTGCGCTTCACCGAGGGGTCGATGGAATATTTGAGAGCCAGTTCCTCCCAATCCTCACCATTGAGCACACAATTACGTATGCTATCGACAAAAGCAATGTATTTCTTGTTGTCAAGCTCGTCGCGGCCCATCGAGTACATGAAGTGGTCGATGTTGACATTGGTCAACATGTGGTCATATGCCTCACGCACCAGCCTCTCACGCACAGTGGTATCCTCGAGGAAGGGCTTCACCAAATCGGCCTTGTAGCCGTCGAGCTCGGACTTGAATGCTGCCGTGGTATCGATACCGGCCGCCTCAGCGTCGGCCACCTTGAGCTTGTAGATTTTAAAGCGCTCCACATACTGGTCAAGCGTCTCCTTCTCGACCTGTTGCTGATTGTTTTTGTGATAAAGATATTCAAACTCCGACAGTTTCACATCTTTGCCATTGATTTTCATTAAAACGGGGTCCTTGGCGGCTAACGTCACGAGAGCGGTGCCAAGAAGCACAGAAGAAATGATAAATTTCGCTTTCATTTTTATAGATGATTGTAATTACTTTTTGTCTTACTCTATTGTATTATAACGAAAAGTTGTCCATAAAATTATATCTGATGCCAATTAGTTGCCCATCTCACTGATAAATTTGATGCGAATCAGCCGCAATTCCTCACGCGTGTACTCGTCGCCAAGCACCTGCTGGGCCACTTTGATGTTGTCATCGTCGCTGGTGCGGAAATATTCATAAATCTCCTCGCTGATGTCAGGGTCCATATACTCATCGATAAAGTAATCGATGTTGATTTTAGTGCCCGAGTAGACGATGGCTTCAAGCTCGTCGAGCAACTCGTCGAGTTCCAAATCCTTCGACTCGGCAAGTGACTCGAGCGACACCTTGCGGTCGATGCCCGATATGAGATACAACTTGAGTTTGCTGCGATTGGCCACCGAACGCACCTTGATGTCCTCGGGGCGCTCTATTTCGTTCTCGTCAACATATTTTTTAATGAGCTCCACAAATTCCTGTCCGTAACGCTTGGCTTTGCCGGGGCCCACTCCGGGAATGTTCTGTAACTCTTCCAAGTTCACCGGATAGGTTGTAGCCATCGCGTCAAGCGACGGGTCTTGGAAGATAACATAAGGAGGCAAATTATGCTCACGGGCCACTTTCTTGCGCAAATCCTTGAGAATGCTGAACAACTCGGGATCAATAGCGCTGGAGGTAACCTGCGCGGGCTCATGCTCGGCCACTTCGGCAAAATCATTGTCCTCCACAATGGTGAACTTTTCATGGCTATCGAGGAATCTGCGTCCCTCGGGCGTCACTTTCAGCACGCCGTAGTTCTCGATGTCTTTACTCAGGTATCCAGCGATGATGCTCTGCCTGATTACCGCGCTCAAGAATTTCTCATCGCGGTCTTGCAGCACCCCGAAGGTCTCAAGCTCCTCGTCGTGCCGATAAGATTTCACCTCGGCTGTGGCATTCCCTTGAAGAACGGTGACAACATATTCAATTTTGAATTTCTCCTTCAGCAACAGGATGGTTTCAATGGCGGCTCGCAACTCTTCGCTGGCATCAACTTTCACCTTGGGATGCAAGCAGTTGTCGCAGTTGCCACAATTATCCTCGCAGTATTCCTCGCCAAAGTAGTGAAGCAGCGTCTTGCGGCGGCACACACTCGACTCGGCGTAGGATGCCGTCTCCTTGAGCAACTGCTTTCCAATCTCCTGCTCGGCAATGGGCTTTCCCTGCATGAATTTTTCCAACTTGTCGAGGTCTTTCTTGGCATAGAAAGTGATGCACTGGCCCTCGCCGCCATCGCGGCCGGCACGGCCGGTCTCCTGGTAATAGCCCTCCAGACTCTTAGGAATGTCGTAATGTATCACAAACCGCACATCGGGCTTGTCGATTCCCATGCCAAAGGCAATGGTGGCCACTATCACGTCGACATCCTCCTTGATGAAGGCATCTTGGTTGTCCGAGCGTGTCTGGCTGTCCATGCCCGCATGATAGGCCAGCGCTTTGATGTTATTCACCCGCAGCAACTCGGCCAGTTCTTCAACCTTTTTCCGGCTCAGACAATATATAATTCCCGATTTACCCTCGTTGGTTTTGATGAAGCGGATAATATCGCGGTCGATATCCTGTGTTTTAGCGCGCACCTCATAATAGAGGTTCGGGCGGTTAAACGAGGATTTGAACACCCGTGCATTGGTCATGGCCAGATTCTTCTGGATGTCGTGCTGCACCTTGGGGGTGGCCGTGGCGGTGAGCGCAATGATGGGTCTTGTGCCTATCACGTTGATAATGGGACGGATGCGACGGTATTCAGGGCGGAAATCATGTCCCCACTCTGATATACAGTGGGCCTCATCCACTGCATAGAAGGAAATCTTCACCTTTTTCAAGAATTCGATGTTCTCCTCCTTGGTGAGCGACTCGGGTGCCACATAGAGCAACTTGGTCTTTCCGCTGAGCACATCTTCCTTCACCTGGTCGATGGCTTGCTTATTGAGTGAGGAGTTCAGAAAATGCGCTATGCCGTCTTCCTCACTATAATTGCGCATGGCATCCACTTGATTCTTCATCAAAGCAATCAATGGCGAAATCACTATGGCGGTGCCATCCATGATGAGCGACGGCAACTGATAACACAACGATTTGCCGCCACCTGTGGGCATGAGCACAAAGGTGTCGTTCTCATTGAGCAAGTTTTCCATGATTTCGGCCTGATTACCCTTGAAGGTATCAAAACCGAAATATTTCTTCAGTTCGGCTGTCAATCGTTCTATGTGTTGTGCCATGATGAGTGGAAAGAGTTAATTAGTTTACAAATATAGCAAACAGATTTGATAATCACAAATTAAATCGACACAATGTCAGAGGGCATTTTTCAGCATTTCGAAATGCGATTTCTCCAGTTGCTGGCTGGCATAATCGCGCGTCAACCTGAAGGTAGTCGTCTTTTGCGACGGCAGTGTGTACATGGCATCCATCATGATTGTCTCAAAAATCGAGCGCAGCCCGCGCGCACCCAGCTTGAACTCGATGGCTTTGTCCACCACATAGTCGAGCACATCGGCATCAATATCGAGGTGTACACCGTCCATTTCGAGAAGTTTCGTGTACTGGCGCACAATGGCATTTTTGGGCTCGGTGAGGATTCGGCGCAGGGCATCGCGGTCGAGCGGCTCAAGATTGGTGAGCACCGGCAAGCGGCCGATGATTTCGGGTATGAGGCCATAAGAACGCAAATCTTGCGGTGCCACAAAATGGAGCAGGCGCTCACGGTCTTGCTGGCGAATGTGCCTGGAAGCTCCAAATCCCACAACGTGGGTGTTCAGGCGCTGAGCAATCTTGCTCTCAATCCCTTCAAAAGCACCGCCGCAAATGAATAGAATATTCTTGGTGTCGATGGCTATCATCTTTTGCTCGGGATGCTTCCGTCCTCCGGCAGGCGGAACATTCACTATCGACCCTTCAAGAAGCTTGAGCAGTCCCTGCTGCACACCTTCTCCGCTCACATCGCGTGTGATGGAAGGATTATCGCCCTTGCGAGCAATTTTATCGATTTCATCAATAAACACGATGCCGCGCTCGGCCTCCTTCACATTGTAGTCGCAAGCGGCCAGCAGGCGTGTGAGCAGGCTCTCGATGTCCTCGCCCACATAACCGGCCTCGGTGAGCACCGTTGCATCGACGATGGCAAACGGCACGCGCAGCAATCGTGCTATGGTCTTGGCCAGCAGCGTTTTTCCAGTGCCGGTGGGTCCCACGATAATGATGTTGGACTTCTCGATATCGACATCATCCTTGCTCTGCGACAAGCGTTTATAATGGTTGTAGACGGCTACCGAAAGATAGCGTTTAGCCGTTTCCTGCCCGATCACATATTCATCAAGATAGTGCTTGATTTCATTGGGTTTGGGCAATGTTTTCAAGTCAAGGTCGGCTGTTTTAACGTCTTCGACCTTATGCAGATATTCTGTGGCGATTTCGTGGGCACGCTCAGCACATTCGTTGCAGATGCATCCGTTAAGGCCGGGCAACATCAATTGCACCTCGTGGGCACCCCGCCCACAGAAGTTGCAGTACATTTCGTCGTTACGCTTCTTCGCCATCGCCGTTCATTATTCTTTGTCGATGGTTTCGTCGGCATCGGCAGACTTGTCGGTCGATGCGGCAGTCGTGGGAGCTGCTTTCAGGAGCACCTTGTCAATCATGCCATAGGCCTTCGCCTCCTCGGCAGTCATCCAGTAATCGCGGTCGCTGTCGGCATACACCTTGTCGTAGTCCTGGCCCGAGTGGTCGGAGATGATGGTGTAAAGCTCCTTCTTGAGTTTCACTATCTCCCGCGAGGTAATCTCGATGTCGGATGCCTGGCCCTGGATGCCGCCCATGGGCTGATGAATCATAACGCGCGAGTGCTTCAGCGCCAAGCGCTTGTCCTTTTGCCCTGCCACAAGCAGCACAGCAGCCATCGAAGCGGCCATGCCAGTGCAAATGGTGGAAACATCGCTCTGTATATACTGCATGGTGTCGTAGATACCCAGCCCGGCATAAACCGAGCCGCCCGGCGAATTGATATAAAGCGCGATGTCCTTGCCGGGGTCCGACGAGTCAAGATAGAGCAGCTGGGCCTGTATCACATTGGCTGTGTAATCGTCGACTTGCGTACCCAGGAAAATGATGCGGTCCATCATCAGGCGTGAGAACACATCGAGCTGCGTCACATTGAGTTTCCGTTCTTCCATGATGGTGGGAGAAATGTAGTTATTACTGATTGATGCTCCATATTGGTCGAGAGCCAATCCGTTCATGCCAAGGTGATGAACTGCAAATTTTCTGAAATCGTTATTCATTGCTTAGTATGTAAGTAATTCGTTTTATATTTTTCAAAAGTAATCATTTTTTTTCAGATGGCCGCCTATTTCACCTATTTTAACCCAAATCGGTCTTATGGGCAAAAAGCGAAAATGGAGCGTGGCCATTTTGCGACACGCTCCATTTCTTATATGTAACTTGCAAAATGACGTTATTGCTCGGCAAACAATTGATTGAACTCATCGACCGTGACGGCTTTCTCTTCGAGCGTGACAGCTTGCTTGATGGCGGCAAAAAACTTGTCGTCAAAAGCGCGTTCCTCGATATCGTTGCTCGAACGGGCGTCTTCCAAAAGCTTGTGGGCATAGTTGTCAATCACGTCATCGGGCAGATTCGACATGCCATATTGCGCAAACTGCTGAGCGGCGAAGTAGCGTGCCAGGCGCATCTTGTCTTCCACCTCCACCTTCACGCTCAGGGCTTTCGCCACCTTGTCCTTGATGAGCTGCCACTGCAGATGTTTCTTGGTGGTAGGATATTGTTCCTCGACTTTTTCGGCATCGAGTTCCTCGTTCCGAGATGCCAAAAAGCGCTTCAAGAATTCATCGGGCATCTCGAGCTCGCCCACCTGGTCGCGCAGAACCTTCTCCACATCCAGGGTAAAGCGATAGTTGCTGTCGTTCTTGAGCTGGGCGGCAAGCATGTCTTTCAGTTTTGACAGATACTCCTCTTCGGTCGCTGCTTGTCCCTTGCCCAGAACATTGTCAAAGAACTCCTGATTGAGTTCGGCGTCTTGGTTAACAAGTATTTCGTCAACTTTCATGCTGAAATCGCTCTCCACGGCAGCCTGCTCCTTGTCCACATTGAGCATGGCAGCCATCTCGTTCTCATTGCCACCGGTGGCTTTGCCGGGATTGAACACCACCACATCGCCCACTTTAGCGCCAACGAACTTTGCTTTCTGCTCCTCGTCCTTGAGGTACTGCGGAGAAATGACGGTGCGCTCGGCCTTGATGCCATCAGCCTTTTCGTTGCCCTCGGCATCGAGTTCCACGAGCGACCCGCGCAGCATAGAGTCTTCGGCGGCCACCTCACCGGGCACCTGCTTGCCGTAGCGCTTGCGCAGGGTCTCGTTCTGGCGGTCAATCATCTCTTGGCTCACCTCAATATTATAATAAGGCACTTTCACCGACTTGTCGACCGTTACATCAAACTCAGGCGCCAGGCCCAACTCAAACTTGAAAGAGAACTCTTTTTCGGTATTCAGATCCACCTTTGTGTCTTTGTCGAGCATGGGCTCACCCAGCACGGGCACATGGTTGTTCACTATATATTCTGTCAGGGCGTGCGACACCTTTCGGTCAATCACTTCCGAGCGCACTTGAGGGCCAAAGTTCCTTTCCAACAGCGATGCCGGCACATGACCCGGACGGAAGCCTTTCAATGGCCGACGCTGTCCCAACTCGGCCAATTGTTTTTTCACATCGTTCTTGTAATCTTCCTCAACAAATGAGATGGTGAGCGTAGCGTTCACCTGATCAATTTTTTCAAAATTTACGTTCATTGTTATGAATTATATATCAATTATTTTTTGTTTCATTTCCCGACCACATGTCCCAGAAACAAATAAGGATATGGTCCATGCAGATATGAGGCTACAAAGATAATACTTTTTTTTCACTTGCAAAGAGCGTGCCCCGATGGATTACTGACAAAAAAACGCCAGGGATATGGTTCCTGGCGTATGGGCTCGTATGAGTCATGACATATTGTCACACCGACAAGGCGATGTGGTGCTCATCGGCCATGCGGCGCATGTTCATCAGTGCATAACGCATTCTTCCCAGTGCCGTGTTGATGCTCACCTTGGTAGTGTCGGCAATTTCCTTGAAGCTCATGTTGCGATAATAACGCATCAGCAGCACTTGACGCTGCGGCTCGGGCAATGCCATGATCAGGCGGCGCACGTCCTTATGAATCTGGGAGGTAACCAGGGCATCCTCCACGGTGTCCTCGCTCAACTCCTTGCGGTTGAGCACATTCACCTCGGGCACGTCGGTCGACTGGAGGTTCTCGTTGCGTGTGCGCCTGAAGAAGTCGATAATCAGGTTGTGGGCGATGCGCAGCACCCATGCAAGGAAGTGGCCGTTTTCGACATAACGCCCTTGCTTGATGGTCATAATAACCTTGACAAACGTCTCCTGAAAGATGTCGTTCGCCTGGTCGTTGTCTTTAATTGAGTGATAAATGTAAGTATAAACACGGTCTTTGTGACGTTCTATCAACTCATCAAAGGCCCCATTCATGCCATCGACATACAGCGCGACCAATTGCTCGTCGCTCTTGTCATTTAAGTGTCTCATTCTCAATAAAATTTTCAGTTCTAATGAGTAGTCGTCACGTCGATAGGCAAAATCATTTAGTTAATAAAATCAGTTTATACAAAGTAAAAAAAGGTGCCAATCCATCTCGATTGACACCGCAAAAGTAATCATTTTTTAATTATCTGCAAATTTTTTTTCAAAAAACTCACAATTATCATTTTTTTCGCCACAATTTCATGAGAGAGCGCGTCAATCTGAATCCCAAAAACAAATAATCGGCCGTTTTCAGGCGGCCTATGGTCTTGTCCTTGAACATGAGTGCGCGAACGCCGTTCTCGCTCACACGAGTGCGTGCCCCTTGAAGCACATGGTCCATCTTCACGCGTTCCACTTCCCGGCGTACCAAAGCCCTGGCGCGGCGCTGACGCAACTCGTCGAGCGTCAAGCCTGCCCACTGGTCTTCGGCAATTGCCGGAACGGCCCCAGAAGTGGGTTTCATTTCAGCTGCATTACTACTCATTGTCTTCGGCATTTAAAAACAACTTGGTGACGAATCGCGCTATTGGGTCCACGATGATGCGTTGCTTGAAGGCGATGACCAGCAGCAGCAGCACAACCAGCAGGGCGGCAACAAGCAGATTGGCACCCCACTCGCTGCCCAGCGCCTGCCCCAGCAGGGTCACCAGCGTATTAGCCAGATAGGCCAGCGCAAAAGCGCCGATTATCACCACTACCGCCACCACTGCCGTTGCCGACAACAAAATGGTCAACTTCTCGACTGCCGTGAGCTTCGTATAGTTCCACTCGTGCGTGAAAAACTTCTTGGCCTCAAGCAGGAGCTGTCGAAAATCAATTTCGTTCATCTTCGGGGATTAGGACACACAGCGATTATTCCTCAATCTGAGCGCTGATCTGTTTCACAAGCTGCTCCACCTCGTCGTCCGAGAAATCGATTCCTTTCTTTTTCAAGAGGTCCTTGATGCGCTTGCGCAGGTCCTCACCTTTCTCGGGAGCAAACAAAATAGCGGCAGTGCAGCCCACGATGGCACCGCCCAGGAATGCATATAATACGCTTAAAGCTTTCATAATGATACAGTTGTTTTAATGGGGTTAATGCTTAGTTGATGTGCTCTTTGATTTCACCTGCTATCTGGTCGACAAGTTCATCCATTTTTGCGCCTTTGAGCTGCACGCCCTTCTCACGAAGCAGCTCGGCAATCTTGTCGCGCATGTCAGAACCTTTTTCAGGAGCGAAGAGCAACCCGACGGCAGCGCCGGCAATGGCACCGCCAATCACAGCCAATACAATGTTCAATGGTTTCATAAATCTATTTATTTAATGGTTAGTATTTATCTTGATGATTGCAAATATCGTGCCTTTTTCTGAATTTTGCAATAAAATTACACTTTCTTTTTCATCCGTGCAAACTCTCCCCGTTTTTTTCACGCTTTTAATATCGGAAAATCAACAGGCGGGCCAAAAACAATCGCAAAACATCAAGCCGCCGCTTCCTGTCGGCAAGTTAATTTTTGTAAATTCCCTGCAATTGAAAAAAAGGCAATGTAATTTTGTACTTGACTTATGAAGAAGACGGGTAAATCGAACGATATTATTATAAAAGGTGCGCGAGTCAATAACCTGAAAAACATTGACATCACCATTCCACGAGGCAAACTGGTTGTCATCACAGGGCTTTCCGGCTCAGGCAAGTCCTCACTGGCCTTCGACACGCTCTATGCCGAGGGTCAACGGCGCTATGTGGAAAGCCTGTCGTCCTATGCACGCCAGTTCATGGGCCGCATGGCCAAGCCAGAATGTGATTTCATCTACGGCTTGCCGCCAGCCATAGCCATCGAGCAACGGGTGAGCGTGCGCAACAGCCGGAGCACGGTGGGTACCAGCACCGAAATCTACGACTACCTGCGTTTGCTTTTCGCGCGCATCGGCAAGACGTATTCACCCGTCTCGGGCGAACTGGTGAAAAAGCACACCAGCAACGATGTGGTGGATGCCATCAACTCCTACCCCGACGGGACTCGTGTGGCCCTGCTCGCCGAGGTGAAGATGCCTGCCGAGCGCACGTTCATGACACAGCTCGACTTGCTCATCAAGGGAGGCTATTCACGCCTGATGCACAACGGACAATTTGTCAGCATCACCGATGTCATGAACAGCCCCGATGCAGACAAGGCCGACCCTGCCGATTACCGCCTGCTCATCGACCGGGTGGTAGTAACCCACCAGAAAGATGATGAGATGCGCATTCTCGACTCGCTCAGCACAGCATTCTACGAGGGACATGGAGAGTGCATATTGATTGCATGGAACGCCGACGGCTCTACCACAGAGCAGCGTTTCTCCACTCGTTTTGAGCACGATGGCATCACTTTTCAGGAGCCTAACGAACTGATGTTCAACTTCAACAACCCCATCGGGGCATGCCCCGAATGCGAGGGTTTCGGCAAAGTGATGGGTATCGACGAGAATCTCGTCATCCCCAACAAGTCGCTCTCGATTTACGACGATGCGGTGTACTGCTGGCGCGGCCAGGTAATGAGTGAGTGGAAACGGGAGTTCATCCATGTGGCAGCGCGGCACGGTTTCCCCATCCACAAGCCCTATTATCAGCTCACCGACCGCCAAAAAGACCTGCTGTGGCATGGCGACGGACAGTTCGGTGGCATTGACGCTTTCTTCGACTTTGTAAAAAGCAAATCCTACAGTATCCAATATCGCGTGATGCTGGCCCGCTACCGCGGAAAGACTACGTGCCCCCATTGCCACGGTTCACGTCTTAAGCCCGAGGCATCCTATGTGCGGGTGGGAGGACTCACCATCGGGCAAATGGTGCAAATGCCCGTGGCCGACCTGCTCAAGTGGTTCCAATCACTTCATCTCGATGCACAAGACGCAGCCATTGCCCGGCGGTTGCTCACCGAGGTGGAAAACCGGTTGTCCTATCTGGTGGAGGTCGGGCTCCCCTACCTCACCCTCGACCGCCTGTCGTCATCGTTGTCGGGCGGCGAAAGCCAACGCATCAACCTGGCCACATCGCTGGGCAGCTCACTGGTGGGCAGCATCTATATCCTGGACGAGCCCAGCATCGGACTCCATTCGCGCGATACCGACCGCCTTATCCATGTGCTGCGCATGCTTCAACAGCTGGGCAACACCGTGGTGGTGGTAGAGCACGATGAAGAAATCATGCGCGCAGCCGACTATATCATCGACATCGGCCCCGAGGCAGGCCGGCGCGGTGGCCGGGTGGTGTTTCAAGGCACTCTCGATCAAATCTCAAGCGCCAACGACAGTTACACGGCCAAGTATCTCGCCGGGGTCATGCGCATAGCCGTACCTAAACGTCGCCGCAAGTGGAACAAATACATCACCGTGAAGGGGGCTTCGGCAAACAATCTGAAGAATATTGACGTACGGTTCCCTCTGGAGGTGATGACAGTGGTGACAGGGGTGAGCGGAAGCGGCAAATCTACGCTGGTGACCGACATCCTGTACCGCGCGCTGGCCCGGCATTTCGACATCAATGTCGATGCACCGGGCAGCTACGCCGGCATTGAAGGCGACTTGAGTCAAATCAGCAACGTGGAGCTCATCGACCAAAACCCCATAGGCAAATCCACACGCAGCAATCCCGCCACTTATCTCAAAGCCTTTGACGAAATTCGCCGCCTTTTTGCCGAGCAACAGCTCGCCAAGCAGATGGGCTACGGAGCAGGTTACTTTTCGTTCAACTCACCCGGCGGCCGATGCGAGGAATGTAAAGGCGAGGGCACCATCACCATTGAAATGCAGTTCATGGCCGACATCACCCTGCCCTGCGAGGCATGTCACGGCAAACGTTACAACCACAATGTGCTCGATGTGCTGTATCGGGGCAAAAGTGTGAGCGATGTGCTCGACATGACCGTGAACGAAGCCATTGAATTTTTCGGTGAAGAAAACACATTCAACGAGGAGAAAATTGTGAAACGCCTCAAACCGCTGCAAGACGTAGGACTGGGATACATCAAACTGGGACAATCGTCATCCACATTGTCGGGCGGCGAGAACCAGCGTGTGAAATTGGCCTATTACTTGAGCGGCGACCAGCAAAACCACACCCTTTTCATCTTCGACGAGCCCACCACCGGACTGCATTTTCACGACATCAACACGCTCATGAAATCGTTCAACCAGCTGGTGGCGCAAGGCCACACGGTGGTAATCATTGAGCACAATATGGACGTGGTGAAATGTGCCGACCACATCATCGACCTGGGGCCAGAGGGTGGTCAAGAAGGCGGGATGGTGGTAGCGACCGGGACACCCGAGCAGATTGCCCACTGCCCCAACAGTCACACCGGGCGATTCCTGGCCGTCAAACTCGCCGAAGCTACTGCTACATGAAATATGGACAGATGTCCTCCAGCCAAATGATGATGATTCCGGCCACATAGCCCGAGAAGGCTATGAGTGTGATGCGCTTCACATACCAGAAGAATGGTATTTTCTCTATTCCCATGGCCACAACACCGGCTGCCGAGCCAATGATGAGCAGCGACCCTCCCACACCGGCGCAGAATGTGAGCAAGTGCCAGAACAATCCGTCTTCAACAAAGGTGCAATAATACGGATCGGCCAAATCGCCCAATTCGCCGAACATGTCAATACAGGCGGCAACCAAGGGCACATTGTCAACCACCGACGACAGCACCCCAATCACCGACGCGATGATGATGGGCTGGTGGATATTGTTGTTCATGTCAACAGCCAGACGTCCCAAAATACCGGCCTGCGTGAGTGCCGACACGGCCAGCAGGATTCCCAGGAAAAACAGAATCGTGGCCATGTCGATGCCGCGGATGGCACTGGTAACCCGGCCACCCAGCTTGGGGTCGATGTGTAACCTGTGGATGCAGATTTCGGTCACCAACCAAATCACACCCAGTGAAATGACGATGCCCATGTAAGGTGGCAGGTGGGTCACCGTTTTAAACACGGGAACAAAGAGCAGTCCCAACACTCCTATTACCAGCATGGCTTTGCTCAGGTGGGGATGCTCGGTGGCTATCTGCGGATTTTTCTCGGCTTCGGTTTTGACTGTCTGGATAGTACCTTCTTTGATGAAGAATGTGGCAATCCACACAGGAATCACCAAGGCCACAAAACTCGGAATCAAGAGATTCACAATTAGGCTGGCTGTGGTCACCTTGTCGGCCATCCACAGCATGATGGTGGTCACATCGCCTATCGGCGAGAAGGCTCCGCCGCTATTGGCGGCAATCACTATCACACTGGCAAAGAGCCATCTCTCTTTTTTGTCGCTGAGCAAGCGACGGAGCATCATCACCATGATAATGGTGGTGGTCATGTTATCAAGCACAGCACTCATGAAGAATGCCAAAATGCTCAGCGTCCACATCAGATGCTTTTTGTTTTTAGCTTTGATATGCTCGGTGATAAAGCTGAAACCTCCGTAACGATCGATGATTTCAACAATGGTCATGGCCCCAATCAGGAAAAACAGTATTTCGCTGGTCTCGCCCAGGTGCATCTGCAACGACTCTTGCATCGTGTGGTCGCCAGCCATGAGCGCATAGACGCTCCAAAGCACACCGCACATAATCAGCGCCACCGTGGCTTTGTTAATGTGGAGGGGATGCTCGCAGGCAATGAGCAAATAGCCCAGCACAAAAATAGCAATCATTGCAGTTACCATGACCCGAAAAAATTAAATAGACGAAAGTTAGTTAATAGTATTGATGTTATTTTTAAATGGCGTCTGTCGGTCAATCACACGATTTCAGCGCAGACGTTCGCTGTCGCTCAGCAGCTTTTGGTCATTCTTGATGCATCCGTTGGCCATCATCGTAAGCACCATGGCGGCAAACGGCAGCATCATCCAAAGCGTCATCACGGCTATGCCGTGGCCGCGTTGCAGAAACCACATCACGAATATGCTCAAAATCAGCGCCACAATGAGCGTGAGATTCACTTTGCACAATTTCATCTGCAGGCGCAAATCCTTAAACTTGAACAGGGTGGCCACAAGCATCACCACGATGAGCACATCAAGACAAAGCAGCAACCAATGCGGCTGCATGGGATTGCCCGATATCCCGGTCGACAGGGCGCTAAGAGTGAACAAACCGGCCTCACTTGTCACATTCATCACAGGGACAAAGACAAACACTGCCATGATGATGGCAGCAAGAAGCAAATAAAGGTTTTGCAGGCGTTGTATAACCATTACTTTTTCTTGGTATTTTAAAAGGTTTCCAAATTTTCACGCAAAAATAAGGAATTTTTTCCATATTCATGTTTATTATGCCCAGAAAATTCCCGGTGAAGCGACAATTTTGTATTTTTGTATGATTTTTGCGTATTCTCTCAGCAAATCAAATTGCTTTTTATGGAACAAAGACAAATCAATAACACAAGTGCACGGGTCACTCTCTTTATTAAAAATCGACGACTGGCTCAAGCCATGGCTCTGCTCAACACCCTGGTCGAGGCCACAGCCAGCTGGGAGTTACGTCAAGCACTTGATAACATCTCCACCACTTACGATTACATGCTAAGCTATCTTGCGCAGGGAACCGACGACCCCGGCCGCAACGACTTGCTACGGAGCATTTGCGCCCAACTCTACGAACTCAACGACCGTTGTGTGGTCGCGTTGAGCGAGGCGGCAGCGCCCGAGGTTTTTTTTGCGCGCCGCCGTGAGCTGAAACAAACCACGCTCACCGAAATACTCGAGCATTACCTCGTCGCACTGAACAAATATCGGTTACTGCTGTCGGTCGACGAGTCACAACGTGACAAAAATGCCGTTTTGCTGACATTGGGCGAATGTGAGCGTGCCGAGACAAGACTTTTTAACAAAATTTGGAGTACATACCCTTTGACGGGAGCCGAGTCGGCCATCATGAAGCGAATCGTCGATGACCAGGCAATCCCGGTTCATGCACGATGCCTTGTGGTGGCCGCATTGTTTGTGGGATTGATGAAATTCTATGATGAAGAGAAACTGCAACTCCTACTCGAAACCTATCGCACTGCACAGCACCCCGAGCTCCAGATGCGCGCGCTCACTTGCGCTGTCATAGCCATGGACCAATACCGCCATCGCATTGACGGCTCCACAGCCTTGAAGCAGCATGTGGCTGCCCTGGCCGACATGGCCGGTTTTGCCGCCGACCTCACCATGATTCACAGACTGCTCATCCGCTCACTGGGCACCGAGGCCGTCACGCGCCGCGTCACCGACGACCTTATCCCGGGACTGATGAAGATGAAGCCCGACTTTTTCGGAAAATTGAGCGACAAGCAGGGCGACATCGACATCACCGATTTTGAGGCCAACCCTGAGTGGCAACAATGGCTCGACGACAGCGGCATAGCCAAGAAGCTCGAAGAATTCAACGAGCTGCAAAGCAGTGGCAACGATGTTTTCATGGCCACATTCTCGCATCTGAAGGGCTTTCCGTTCTTCCAAACACTTTCCAACTGGTTTCTCCCTTATCACGACGACCACACGGCCGTCATCAACAATCTGCCCGACCACCAGCTTGTGCTGGCCAAACTCGTGAATGGAGCCCCCTACCTGTGCAACAGCGACAAATTTTCACTTACCCTGTCGATGGGCGGGCTGCCTCAGGCCCAACGCAACATGATGGTTCAGCAGCTCGATGCTCAGCATGAACACATCAAAGAAATGCAAAGCGCCGAACTACCCGGCGACAAGCGATTGAGAGAAGCCATTGTCAATAAGTTTGTCCAAGACCTGTACCGCTTCTTCACCCTATTTTCACGCCGCAAGGAATTTTGCCCGGTATTCGACTCCAAAATGAACCTTGACACCATTCCACTGCTTTCGCAGTGGCTGCGCAATGCCGAGAACACAGAATTTGTGGCGGAATTGTACTTGAAAAACAATTTATATGACGAAGCCATTGATGCTTTCACCACTTTGCTGCAACTCGATGAGTGTGTCAATCCCATCATCTATCAAAAATTGGGATTCGCCCATCAATGTGCAGGGCGATGCATCGAGGCCATCGAATGGTACAAACGCTATGAACTGGCCGATGATAACAACTTGTGGACCATTCGCCATCTGATTTCATGCTACTGGCGCATGCACGACTACGACAACGCCATTGCCTATAGCCTGAAGGCGCAGCTATTGGCACCCGACAATGTGTCAATCGCACTGAACACGGGTCACATTTACCTCGAAAAGGCTGATTACGAGCAAGCTATGCAACATTATTTAAAGGCCGACTTTATGGCAGGAGCCAAACATCGCGCGTGGAGGCCTATAGCCTGGTGCAGTTTTCTGGTAGGCAACATGGACCGTAGTCTCAACTATTATAATAAGGTAATGACCAACGACACCCCCACAGCCGAAGACCATCTGAACCACGGTCACGTGCTGCTGGCCACTCACGATGCAAAAAGCTGTATCCAGGAGTACTCACTTGCCCTGAAAATGCTAAAAAACAACATCGATGAATTCACCCGCATGATTGAGACCGACGCTCCGCTGCTGGCCCAGCGAGGTATTGACACCCAGGCAATAGAACTTTGCCGAGATGCCGCCATTCTCGCTGCCAACAAATAAATCATTATTCTCACACTTTGACCAAATGAATAACATCTTCTTGGAACCGTTTGCCGGCGACCACGAGTTGGTACCGTTCGACAAAATATCTGTCAGGGACTTTGAGATTGACATCTCAGATGCAATCGACGTGCATAATTGTGAAATTGAGCAAATTACCGGGCAAACCGACGCCCCCACCTTCCAGAACACCATTGTGGCCCTCGAGCGCTCCGGGCAGATGCTGGGACGGGTGCTGGGTGTGTTTTACCCTATGCTCTCGGCCAATGCCGATGATGAATTGATGGAGATTGCCTATCGCATGGCACCGCAAATCACCGAGCACGAAAACAGCATCATCCTCAATCAAGCACTGTGGCGACGCGTCAAGGCTGTGCACGACCACGAAGAAGCCAGCACACTATCCGATGAAGACCGGATGCTGCTCGACAAAACCTATCGAGCATTCGTGCGTCAGGGGGCCGATTTGGAGGGTGAAGACCGCCAACGCTACCGGCAATTGACCGGCAAGCTCACCAAACTCACCCTAAAATACGACAGAAACCTATTGCATGAGATGGCCAGTGCCCAGATGTGGCTCACGGCCGATGACCTGACTGGATTGCCTGCCACGGCCATCGATGCAGCTGCTCAGCAAGCACGCGAAAAAGGACGCGACGGTGAGTATCTCATCACACTGCAAGCACCCAGCTATGTGCCTTTCATGCGCTATTCACAGCGGCGCGACTTGCGCGAGCGGCTATATCGTCTCTACGACACACAGTGCTCACAAGGCGATTATGACAACACACGGATTCTCCGCCAGATCGCCAACACACGACTGGCCATCGCGCAGCTGCTTGGATATGCCACGTTTGCCGACTATCGTCTCACCACCACCATGGCTCAGGACAAAGAGCATGTGTACGACATGCTCGAACGCCTGCGACAAGCCTACCAACCTGTGCAAAAAGCCGACATGAACCGCCTCGAGCGCTTCGCCAGCGAAGTCGAAGGGCACGACGTGCGCATCATGCCGTGGGATTATTCATATTACGCCAACCGCCTGCGCGACCATCTGTTCAACATCAATGACGAGATGCTGCGGCCCTATTTCGAGCTTAGCCGCGTCACCCGGGGTGTTTTCGGACTGGCCACACGCCTCTACGGCTTGCAGTTTACGCAAAACACCGAGGCACCCGTCTATCATCCTGAGGTAAAAGTCTACGATGTGACCGATGCCGATGGCACCTACATGGGCACTCTCTACACCGATTTCTTCCCGCGCGCCACCAAACAAAGCGGTGCCTGGATGACCAACTTTGCCGAGCAATGGGTCGATGCCGACGGGCACGACCACCGCCCGCTGGTGTCGCTCAACATGAACTTCACGCGTCCCACCGACACGCAGCCATCGCTGCTCACGCCCAGTGAAGTGCGTACGTTCTTGCACGAGTTCGGCCACGGGTTGCACAGTTTGCTCTCGCAGGCACACTACGAAAGTTTGTCGGGGACCAACGTGTACCGCGATTTCGTGGAAATGCCATCGCAATTCAACGAGAATTTCCTCTTAGAACGCGAGTTCCTCGACAGTTTTGCGCGCCATTACCTCACCGACGAACCGGTTCCCCAGCAACTGGTCGACAGCCTGATTGCCGCATCGCAGTTCGAGGCGGCCTACGCGTGTATCCGTCAGCTCGGTTTCGGCTATCTCGACATGGCCTGGCACACCATCACCCGCCCCACGCGCACCGGTGTGACACGGTTCGAGCAAAAAGCCCTGCATCCCGTGCAAGTTTTCGAACCCGTGGAGGGATGTGCTATATCAACGCATTTCTCCCACATTTTCTCAGGCGGATACGCTGCTGGCTACTATGGTTACAAATGGGCCGAAGTGCTCGATGCCGATGCGTTCGAGATGTTTCGCGAGCAGGGAATCTTTAATCCAGCCACTGCCAGGCACCTGCGGCAGTGCATCCTTTCACGCGGCGGCACACGGCACCCCATGGAACTCTATGTGGCATTCAGGGGGCGCGAGCCACACATCGACGCGCTGATGCGCCGCGACGGCATCACACCGCCTCATCAATAATCCCTTGAAATTATTACCGGCCGGGAAGTTTTCAACAATCGTGATTTTTTTGGGCATTTGATGCGGATTAATTGACACGAAATGCCTATATTTGTAGTGAATTTGAGAAAGTCGGTTATGGACCATCTGGAAAAACAATCGCTGCTCGACGTGCGTTATCTGCGCATGGCGCAAATTTGGGCTGAGAATTCCTATTGCAAGCGGCGTCGCGTGGGTGCTCTTCTTGTAAAAAACAAGATGATTATCAGCGACGGATACAATGGAACACCCGTTGGCTTTGAGAATGTGTGCGAAGACGACGATGACCACACCAAGGCTTACGTGCTGCATGCCGAGGCCAACGCCATCACCAAGGTGGCACAAAGCCACAACAGCAGCAAGGGGGCCACGCTCTATGTGACCACATCGCCCTGCATCGAGTGCGCCAAGCTCATTATCCAATCGGGAATCACGCGTGTGGTGTTCAGCGAGTTTTACCGCATCACCGACGGCGTGGATTTGCTCAAGCGCGCCGGTGTGGAATGCGTGCAAATTGAGGCCATCGACGGCAAGTATCAAATGCGTGAATTATAGGAAACAAAAACATCCTCCCACCTTCCCCACCCGACGACAATGAAGTCAACACCCAATCCCACCCACATCTGGTTTCCGCTGGCACTGGCGGCGGCCATCGTTGTGGGTATTTTCATCGGCAACCGTTTCTCAAGCAAAAAATATGCTGTGGACAACGACCGCAAGCTCAACACCATTCTCAACCTTATCGCCGATGACTACGTTGACACCACCAACATTGACCAGCTCATCGAGATGTCGATACCCGAGATTCTGTCGAACCTTGACCCTCACACCACCTATTTCAGCGCCGAGGATTTGAAAGCTGCCAACGACGACCTGAATGGCTCGTTCAGCGGCATAGGCATCTCGTTCATGCTGATAAACGACTCCATCAGCGTGGTGGAGGTGATTCCTGGCGGACCATCTGAAAAAGTGGGTGTGATGGCCGGTGACCGCATCGTCACCATCAACGATTCCACGTTTGTGGGCCCGAAAATCACCTCCAATGATGTGATGAAGCACCTGCGTGGCATCAAAGACACAAAGGTGAAGCTGGGCATCAAGCGCAACAACTCGGAGCGACTGCTGCCGTTCACCATCACGCGCGGCGACATACCGGTGAACTCGGTTGACGCCTTCTACATGCTCGACAAGACCACCGGATACATCAAGGTGAATCAGTTCGGATTCAAAACCTACGACGAGTTTATCAATGGCCTGAACTCACTCAAGGAAGAGGGAGCAAAACGCTATGTGGTGGACTTGCGCGGCAACGGCGGCGGATATATGGAGCGCGCCATCCTCATGGCCAACGAGTTCCTGCCGGCCGACCAACTGATTGTCTTCACCAAGGGTCGCTATAAACGCGACGACAGCATGGTGTGGAGCGACGGACGGGGTGCCTTCCAAGATGCCGAGGTGGTGGTACTTATCGATGAATACAGCGCCAGTGCCAGCGAAATCTTTGCCGGCGCCATCCAGGATAACGACCGCGGCTTGATTGTGGGATGCCGCTCTTTTGGCAAGGGGCTGGTGCAACAGCAGTTTGTGCTGCCCGACAGCAGCGCCGTGCGCCTCACCATCGCCCGCTACTACACTCCGTCGGGCCGCTGCATCCAAAAAGACTACAAGGGCGAGGGCATGAACTACGGCAAAGAACTCTACGACCGCTACATGCATGGCGAACTTTATAGCCGCGACAGCATGAAGATTGACAAGAGTCAGATTTTCAGCACCAATATAACAGGCCGCACCGTGTACGGCGGCGGCGGTATCGTACCCGACATCTTTGTGCCACGCGACACCATCGGCATCACCTCCTACTACATCGACGTGGCCAACGCCGGATTGCTGCAGAAGTACGCTTTCAACTATGCCAACGTGAATCGCACCGCACTCTCCAAGATGAAGGACTACAAGCAGTTCCTGCGCATGCTACCCGCCGATGGCGAATTGCTCAACGACTTTGTGGACTACGCCGCTCAAAACGGAGTGCCGCCACGGTGGTATTACATCAACCTGTCGAGAGATGTGATGCTCACCAACATCAAAGCGCTGGTGGCCCGCGACATTTTTGGCAACGAGGCTTTCTACCCTATCTTCAACCGTAACGACAAGACCATTCAGGCAGCACTGAAAGCGCTGAACAAACACAAGGCAGTGTTCCCCATCCGCAATGACTGACACTAACGCCGACAAGAAATCACTCAGGCGCATGGTGCGGCAACGCAAAGCCGCGCTCACAGCCGAGCAGAAGCAGGCCGAGGCCGAGGCGGTTTTTGCCGCCATCGAGGCTCAGCCGCAGTTTGCCTGTGCCCACAGTATCTTGCTTTACCACTCCCTGCCCGATGAGTTACCCACCCACGATGTTCTGCAGCGCTGGTGTGCCTCGAAACTGATTTTTCTGCCTCGCGTCAAGGGCGACGACATGGAGATTGTGCACTACGACGGTATTCTGGTGACCGATAATCCTTTTGGCATCGCCGAACCTGCGGGAGAGCCCTACGACGGAGTTGTCGACCTGGCCATTGTGCCGGCCGTGGGAGTGGACCGCAATGGAAACCGCCTGGGACGCGGAGGGGGATATTACGACCGCTGGCTCGGCCGCCACAAGTGCCGTGCGGCTTGGGTGGTGGCCCTCGACTGCCAGCTGCTCGATGCCGTTCCTGCCGAGCCTCACGATGCCCTGATGGATGGTGTCTTCACTCCTTCTTTTCAAAAGATTTTTCAACACACATAATCTATTCATCACACTATCATGAAAACATTTGCAAGCGTTGACAGCAAGTTAAGCGACATCATTGTCGACGAGCCCGCTGTGGTAACTGTGCTCAACCGATTCGGCATTCGCTTGGGTGTGGGCGACAGCAACATCGCCAAAATTTGCGACTGCAAGAATATCGACCGCGACTTTTTCGTAGCCATCATCAATACTTATTTGCACGAGGATTATTTCCCCGAGCGTATCATGGCATCGTTCGGCGCAAAGGAAATCATCAACTACCTGCGCATGACCAACGTCTACTACGAGCGATTTCAGATACCCAACATTGAACGCCACTTCCACTTCCTCATCAGCAAAACCGATGACGGAGAGAACAACCTGGCGCTGATACTCACCTTTTTCAACGAAGTGAAAGGCGAACTGCTCAAGCGCATTGCCGATGACAACAGCCGCTGGTTTCCCGAGGTGCTGGCCTTGGAACATAACACCGATGGCTGCGCAACCGATACAAGAGTCGAACAATTTGATGAAGGAAGCGACACCATTGAAGATAAGATTGACGACCTGATCAATATGTTCATTATTCACCTGAAGGGTGATTTTGACAACAATCTTGCCTATGCTGTGCTTACCGCGCTGGTTAATTTGAAAAAAGACATCAGGCAAAACAACCGCATCCGCAACCGCATTTTGCGGCCACTGGCTGCAGCGCTGGCCCGGCAATCTGAATCATGACCCATCATGCATGCATCTTGCTGACCGACGTGTCGCTTGCCGACCGCATGCACACGCTCTTGCTCGATGTTTTTGACATCGACGCACGCATTGTGGGCACGGTCGATGAAATCACCGCCACGGCCGACAAAGTCGACTGCATCGTCGTCGACAGCGACCATTTTGTGGCCAATGTGCGTTTTTTCCTGCCACGGCAGTCACGCACACTCGTTATCACCAGCCATCGAGTGGCACCCGACAACGGAGATTTGCGCACAATAGCTGCCGATGCCGACCGCACACAAATTATCAACGCTCTGGTTTATTTCTTTGAGTCGGGCGACGAACAAGCATCGGCATCGGGCGTGTTGTCGCAACGCGAGGTCGAAGTGCTGCGGCTTATAGCATCGGGCCACATCAACAAAGAGATAGCCGACAAATTAGCCATCAGCCTCAACACCGTTCTCACCCACCGCAAAAACATCACGGCCAAGCTCGGCATTAAGAGTGTGAGCGGATTAACATTCTATGCCATGATGAACGGCCTGGTCACCCCCCATTGAGTCACATCATCCCATCACCACATCGAGGACCATCATCAGCACAAAGCCTACGGCGAAGCCGATGGTGCTCAGATTGGTGTGATGTCCGGTCGATGCCTCGGGAATCAATTCTTCCACTACTACATAGAACATTGCACCGGCCGCAAAGGCCAGCAAATAAGGAAGTAACGGAGTGAGCACCGAGGCCAGCAAGACTACCGCCAAGCCTCCCACGGGCTCCACCGCACCACTCAAGCTCCCGATGACAAACGACCGCCAGCGTGTGTTGCCCGCCGCACGCATGGGCATGGAAATAATGGCACCTTCTGGAATGTTTTGGATAGCGATTCCCACCGACACTGCCACTGCCGATGCCAGCGTGATACCTGCACTGCCCTGTGCGGCACCGGCAAGCACCACGCCCACGGCCATGCCCTCGGGCAGATTATGAATGGTGACGGCAAGGGCCAGCATGCTCGTGCGCGACAATTTCGAGCGCGGCCCCTCGGGATGCTCTGAACCCAGATGGAGGTGGGGCGTCACATCATCAATCAGTAACAAGAACGCGATACCTGCCAGAAAACCTGCCGCCGCAGGCAGCACCGACCACGCACCCCGGCCGGCCTCCATCTCCATGGCAGGTATGAGCAACGACCACACCGAGGCCGCCACCATCACCCCCGATGCAAATCCCAGCAACGATTTTTGCACCCGGTCGGGCATGGCTCCTTTCATCAGGAACACAAAGGCCGAGCCGAGCATGGTGCCCAGCAGGGGTATGAGCAGAGCGACCGCTATCGTAGTCATTGATACTTAGTGAATTGATAGTGCTGCCGCATTTCGTCTTGCCGCTGTTTGGGCAAAGATGTGAAATAAGCCTTCCAGCCCGGACAGAAATTGATGTGCCACCGCCAAAACCGCCCCAACACCGAATGGGGTTTGGCATCATAATGGGCGCGGAATTTACAGTTTTCGCATGCGTGTGCCATAATAGACAATTTAGAAAAAGTGGTTATTTTTCAGACGACAAGATTTTTTGGGCCATTCGGCGACCGGCCTCGCGGGCACGCTGCAAATCGGTGTCCCAATGCTCGTCGCGATATTGGCGCTTTGCCTGTTCGGGGAAAGATGCCATCTCGAAGAGATCGTAATTCTTCACCTGATAGGTGTAATAAGCATCCACGTGCTCCACGTCGCCCATGGCTCGCATCAGGCTGTTCTCGATGATGCCCATGTACTGATAAGCGCCCGTTTTTGCCTGCTCGGCGGTAGCGTTCATGGTATAGGTGAGCAACACCGGCATACGCTTGGGCACGGTGAGACTGTAATCATTGTAGGACAGCCAGGGAAATATCAGGCGCTCCAGCAAGGCGCGCAGCTGGGCGGTCACCTCGCTGAAGTAGATGGGCGAGCCCATCACCAGTCCATCGGCCTCGGCAATTTCTTGCAGCACAGGGGTGAGTGCGTCTTTGAATTTGCACACATTCGACACCCTCCCCTTCAGTTTGCACAGCAGGCACGACATGCAACCCTTGTAGTTGAGCTCATAGAGTCTTACGGTTTTCACTTCAATCTGGTCGCTCACCGACTTCACACCTTGGGCTATGCTACTGAGCATGGCTGCGGTGTTCATCGCCTTGCGCGGACCGCCGTCGATAATAATAATTCGTTTCATCATAATAAATAAAACAGGAGTGACGACGAAGCACATGTCGCGGGGCACTCCCTCATGAACAGTAAATTACTTGGCGGGCTCCCACTTGCAGCGGACGGGCGACACGATGGCACCCTCCTTTTTCAACTCGGCAAATGCCTTGTCAACCTCCTTGCGGTCGGCACCCAGTGCCTTGGTCACGTCGCCGGCCGAAACCGGCTTGCCGGCTTCGCGCATGGCTTGAAGAACTTTCTCTTTCATAACGGGGAAGGCGTTTTCACACTTGGGTGAACAACCAATTCTGCACGCCAATCTTCTCAATCATCTCCAGTGCGCCCTCGGTCAATCCGGTGGCAAAAAATTGAAGTGCTTCAATCGATTTTTTTGCGTCCATAATTCAGTTTAATTTTGTTATTAACGTTAGATAGTGCAAATTTACTACTTATAATTGATAATAAGCGAAGACTATACGCACAAAACTTGATTGAAAGCGCACAATGTGATTTTTATTTGTATCTTTGCACCATGTATAAACTAAAAGACTGGTGGAACCTGACAATGGGGCCTGACCCCACCGACGATTGGGACGGCAAAGTGCTCTGCACCGAGAGCGATGCCCGGATGACCCGGCGCACCAATATCACGCAGGGTTTTCTGGCTTGCTACACGTTCACGCTGGTGACCCGGGGATGGCTCACGATGAACTATAACGGCGACGAAATCAAGATTGAGCGGGGCAACCTTTACATTTATTCGCCCGGACTGGCCGTACGGTCATTGACTTCATCAACCAGATGCTGATGATGGAGGCATCCTATCTGCTGAGCTCCACATCATTGAGTGTCAGCCAGATTGCCAGTCAATTGCACTTCGCCGAACCGGCGGCCTTCACCCACTTCTTTTCCCGACTCAAAGGCATATCGCCCCGAGCGTACCGCGAAAAAAACCGAATCCGCATCCATCCCAGTCCAATATCAACTCCTAAAATACAACACTAACATGAAGACTTTATTGAAAAATTTCAGTGCCGTGATGGCAGCCGTTGCGGTCATCAGCACCACCTCGTGCCGCAACCAAGCCACCCACACCAGCGGCCATGCCGCCGACACCACAATGCAAGCACCTGCACAACCCATCACCATGGAGCATGCCATCGAGCGCTATCTCATCGACTCCATCGGCAGCCATTACGAAAAAGCCGCCTTGTGCATCCCCGAATGTCACATCATTGCCACCCGCGACAGCAACCCCGACTCCATCAAAGTGTGGGGCGATTTCTGGGTCATGAACTACAATGTGGCCGGCGACACTCTCAAGACCACATCGGGCGGCAACCATTCGGGCATGCTTTTGCTGCGCAGCACCGATGCAGGCTACGAAGTCACCGGCATGCAGCAAGTGGCCGACGGCTCGGACTTCGACCCCAGCGCCAAGCGGATTTTCGGCGAGTACTACGACCAATACAGAGCGTGGGTAGCCGACGAGAATGGGCGCAAGCAAGCGCGGAGCGCGGCCATTGCCCGCTATGTGAGCCAAAACGGGCTGAACGTGACCTGCTACCAAGACTTCGGATGGCCCGCCGTGCCCATCACGGCCCCATCCCGCTGATACAGCCACAACATCCGCACGCATCAGAACAAACGAGGGGCTGCCATCACCGGCAGTCCCTCGTCACTTTAAAACTATTAAGAAGAAAGGTGTGTGTGTCGCGTTTCTTAACGCACTATCACCTTGCGTCCATTGTGGATGTAGATGCCCGGAGTGGGATCCTTCACAAGGCGGCCCAGCAGGTCGAAGTAAGGTCCGTCGGGCTCATTCACGTTCAGCTCGTTCACCCCGGTCATTACCTCACTGGTTTTGGCGGTGAGCAGGTCAAACTCGTAGAAAGCCGAGGGCGCGCTGTCAACCACGTCGTAGTTCCCGGCGCGGCGCGGGCCACTTCATGCACAAGAATATCCTCCTCGCACCAGTGGGCCATGACCTGCCGGGCAAGATGCTGTTGCACTCGCTTATGAGAAAATAAATTGTTAATGATTTGTTGAATTTTCAGCCAAAACCGGTTTATCATAGTCGCACACTCACATTGGCCGGTTGAGTCTCCCGAATAGTGGCCTGATAAACGATATTGGGTTAATAAAAAAGAACAGCGTGGAGACTTGTCTGGTTTATTCACTCTGAGGCATCGCCAAACGCCACTGCAGAAATAAACAGTCCACCCCACGCCTTGCCGATATATCGACCCCTCATGCAGGGTGGATGTATACAGGCAGGCGAAGGCGTTTTCTGACTGTTTTGTCCTTCTGCTAAATGAAAATTTTGGCTAATTTCAGAGTGAGGATAAAACAAAAACGCTTCCTACTATGCCATCAAGCGCCGTGTGCCGCCGCTGCGGCAACGCTTAAGTTGGTGCACGCTTAGTGATAAAAAATGGAAAAAGCAAATGGCACTGCACTAAAAATCAGCCCGCGGGCCTGTGGTGAGGCTCGCGGGCTGATTTAAAGGGTTGATTTGCTTGCCGAGGTGGATTAAATCCACTTCAGGTAGGCGAAATCCTGACGGTGAGGCAGGTTGTTGTTCCAGGGGAACACGCGGAATCCGTAGCGGAACACGCCGGAATAGCGCACGGCCTCGCGCAGCTCGTAGGTGAGCACGTCGCCTTCCTCGGCCACCACCTTGAAGGGCAGAGCCTCGACAAAACGCGATTCGCCGTCAACCTCCTGGTAGAGCACCATCTCGATGCCCAGGTCGCGTCCCAGCCCGGCGGTGTTGAGGCGCACGCGCACCTCGATGCCTTCGCCGTTGGTGGTGGCGTTGCGCAGGTTGTCGCTCACCTCGATGTCGCCTTCCACGTGGATGGCATCCCACTTGGTTGCCACGCGCTCTTTCCACTCGGCAATCTGGCGGGCCAACTTGTAATCATCGGCCTTGAGGAGCTTGGTGCGTGCGGCCTCGGGGGCATAGAAGCGCTCGATGTAGTCGTGCATCATGCGCGACATCGTGTAGTTGGGGGCGATGTGGGCAATGGAGTTCTTGATGTACTGCACCCACTCGGGCGAATAGCCCTTGGAGTTCTTGGCAAAGTAGAGCGGGATAATCTCGTTCTCGAGCATCGAATAGATGGTGGCGGCGTCGAGCTTGTCCTGCTGGCTCTGGTCGGTGTAGGTGCGCTTGTCGGTGAGTGCCCATCCGGCGCCCTCACGGTAACCCTCGTACCACCAGCCGTCGAGCACCGAGAAATTGAGCAGTCCGTTCATCTCGGCCTTCTCGCCCGATGTGCCTGATGCCTCGAGCGGACGGGTGGGCGTGTTGAGCCAAATGTCGACACCTGTAATGAGTCGCTTGGACACAGTCATGTCGTAGTTCTCAAGGAAAATAATCTTACCCAGGAACTCGGGCATCTTCGAGATTTCGATGATGCGCTTAATCAAGTCCTGCCCGGCTCCGTCGGCGGGGTGCGCCTTGCCGGCAAAGATGAACTGAACGGGGAATTTCTCGTTGTTCACAATGTTCTTGAGGCGCTCCAAGTCGGTGAAAAGCAGATAAGCACGCTTGTAGGTGGCAAAACGGCGGGCAAAGCCGATGAGCAGCGCATTGGGATTGATTTTGTCCACAATCGACATGATGCGCGTGGGGTCGCCCTGGTTCTTGAGCCAGTTGGCCGTGAAATCACGTTTCACAAAATTGATGAACTTGTTCTTCAGGCGCATGCGCAAATCCCATATTTCCTGATCGGGTACCGAGAGGATGGGAGCCCAGGTTTTCTCTATGCCTTGGTCCTCGAGATAGTCAGGGCCAAACTTCTGGGCATAGAATTCCTTCCACTCCGATGCGGCCCAGGTGGGCATGTGCACGCCGTTGGTGACATAACCCACGTGCGACTCCTCGGGGGCATAGCCCTTCCACACACCCTGGAACATGCGGCGCGACACCTGGCCGTGCAGCCAGCTCACACCGTTCGACTCCTGCGTGGTGTTCAGCGCGAACACGCTCATCGAGAAACGCTCGTTGGTGTCGGGGTTCTCACGGCCCATGTTCATCAGGTCTTGCCACGAGATGCCCAACTTGGCCGGGAACTCACCCATATACTTGCCGAAGAGGCCCTCGTCGAAGTAGTCGTGGCCTGCAGGCACGGGCGTATGAACGGTGTAGAGCGACGAAGCGCGCACCATCTCCAGTGCCTCGTTGAAGCTCAAGCCATCTTCCTGCACATAGTCGACCAGACGCTGCAGGTTGAGCAGCGCGGCATGGCCCTCGTTGCAGTGATAAATCTCATTCTTGATGCCCAGTTTCTTGAGCATGAGCACACCACCGATGCCCAGCAGGTACTCTTGCTTGATACGGTTCTCCCAGTCGCCGCCATAGAGCTTGTGAGTGATGGGGCGGTCGTACTCGCTGTTCTGGTCCACATCGGTGTCGAGCAGATAGAGGCACATGCGACCCACGTTCACACGCCAGATGTTGGCATAAACCACATGGCCGGGATAAGGCACCTCGAGCAGCATCTGCTGGCCGTTCTTGTCGAGCACAGGCTCAATGGGCAGCTGGTTGAAGTTTTGAGGCTCATAGTTGGCAATCTGCTGGCCGTCCATCGACAGCGTCTGCGTGAAATATCCGTAGCGGTACAAGAAGCCCACAGCGGTCATGTTGACGCAGCGGTCACTGGCCTCCTTGATATAGTCGCCGGCCAGGATGCCCAGTCCACCGGAGTAGATTTTCAGGGCGTTGCACAGTCCATACTCCATGCTGAAATAGGACACCGACGGCAAATCGGTGCGCATGGGCTTTTTCATGTATTCCTTGAACTTGTCGTACACATCGTCGATGCGTTGCAGCATCGCCTTGTCCTTGATGATTTCCTCAAATCGCTCGGCACTCATCTTCTGGAGCATCATCACGGGATTCTCGCCCGTTGCGCGCCACAGGTCGCGGTCCAGGTCGTGAAAGAGCGTCTTGCCCTCGCTGTTCCAGACCCACCACAGGTTTTTAGACAATTCCTCCAACTTTTTCAGTTTTCCGGGGAGTTCGGTTTTCACCGTCACGTTTCTCCAGATGGGAGCATTGGTGTTGTTTGCTTGAAGTTTCATAAACCTAAAATATGATTTTTGTCTTGAATTTACTGTTTTATTATATTATAAATAGGAGTCGTAGTCATGGGTGATCATCGACTCGGTTCTTGATTTGGCGCATGCCAGGGCCTGCAGGTAGGCCACGGTGTAGCTGTCCATGAAATGAGTCCACGACGCCAGGCGCCCCGTGCCGCGGGCATGGGTGCGGATGCGCCGCATCTCGGTATCGGCCATCATGTACACATTCATCATCGAGCCTGCTATGGCATCCACGGCATCGCTGTAGTTGCTGTCGGTGCGGCTGATGACGCGCACGCCGCTTTTCTTGGCGTTTCCGCCCCGATTGTCGAGCACCCACTGTCCGAAACCGGCCAGATTGGTAGTGATCGTGGGCACCCCGAAGGCAACGCTCTCGAGTGGGGTGTAGCCCCAGGGCTCATAATACGACGGGAACACCGTCAGGTCAAGACCGGGGAGCAGGTCGTAATAGGTCATGTCGAAAATGCCGTCACGGCCGTCAAGATACGACGGCACATAGATCACATGCACACGGTCGTGCAGGTCGTTACGCATTCCCAGATAGTTGATTTTTCCATAGATGACATCACTGTCCTCATTGTGCAGCGAGTGCGTGATCACCGGATTGAAGAGGCGAGATGTGCGGCCCGCAGCCACTGCATCGGCCAAATCGGCACGCGGAGCTTGCACCCAGGCGGGCACCAGCACAAAGGCCACCACCCGGCGCTCGACACTGCTCAGGCGGCCCAAGGTGAAACGCAGCGAGTTCAGGGCATCCAGATAGAGGTCGATGCCCTTGTTACGGAACTCACAGCGGCCCGAAGTGGCCACCAGCAACGTGTCGGGGGCATATTGCACGCCCGTGAGCGACGAAGCCACCCGCAACAGGCACTCGCGGGCACCGACCCGTGCATGAGGCAATTTCTCGCCTCGGGGAACAAAATTCTGCTCGAAAGCGTTGGGTGTCACCAGCGGGCGGCGCTCCAGCAACTGCTCACATTCTCGTGCCGTCACCTCGCTCACCGTGGTAAACGCATCGGCTGCATGAGCCGCGGCCTTCTCAAGTGAATGTTTTGACTGCATATTGAGCTCACCCGCCATTTGGTCGCCATTGTAACCGGCCATGTAATCATAGAGGGGCTTGCCGTTGCCACTGATGCTACGGCCGATGCTTGTGGCGTGGGTAGTGAAAACCGTGGCCACCTGCGGCAGGTTGGCTTTTACATAGAGCAGCCCCATGCCGGTAGTCCACTCGTCAAAGTGAGCCACCACACGCTGTGCCCCACTCCATTTCACCATGCTTTCAATGGCCAGCGCCGCGGCATAGGCAAACATGCACGACTCGTCGTAGTCGCCGTAGCCGTGCAGCGAGTCCACACCAAAGCGCGACCACATGTCGGCATAAAGGTTATTCTTATACGGGAACAGGCTGTGATAGTTCACCAGCACAACTAACGGCTTGCCGGGCACATTCCAGCGGCCGGTGCGCACCGTCATGGCTGCCGGCAACACCGCCTGTCGCACCCACGAGTCGAGCGGAGTTTTCGTTTCAATGAAATATGGCGACTCATGGCCATCGGTCCACAAGTCTGGGCCGATGAACACCACTTTGTCCTTATATGACTTCTGAAGGGTTTTTGCTTTGGTCGACAACACCGCATAGATGCCACCCACTTTGTTGCATACCTCCCAACTTGTCTCAAACAATAGGTCAAGCATAAAAACGCTCGTATCTTTAATCTAAAAGTTGATTATCATCTTTTTAAAGCGCAAAGGTACAAAAAAAATCTGTAACAATCGCCCCATCCTTTTGTATATATAAGAAAACGACTGGTGATTCGCCCGGCAAGCCACCCATTGCACAAACTGAAAATCAGCCGATTGAACCACCTTGCAATCGTTTACTCAACTATTTTCCATCAAGCACAGCTTTATTCACAAAATCACCACACCACCGCTCCCAGAAAACAGCAATGCCACCCATCACCGACAAAATGACAATCGCAGTTATGGGCATGAATGAATTGCCAAGGCACTACCCTGAAGATGAATGACCGGCAAAAAAAGAGTGGTTTTTCTGAATCGTAGAAAAACCACTCCTTTTTTTTGTTATGGCAATCTTTATGCGCCGTTTACTTCACCTCCTCGAAGGGGACGTCCTCGGCGTTGCCGCCGCCGTTGGTGCTGCCGGTGTTTCCACCGCCAAATCCGGCACCGCCGGCATTGAAGCCCTGCTCGGCACCCGGCTGGCCCTGGGCAGGGCCGCCAGCCTGCTGATACATCTGCTGGAAGAGAGTAGAGAGCTCGGCCATGGCAGCGTCAATGGCTGCAATGTCTTGAGCCTTGTGGGCTTCACGAAGCTTGTTGAGCGCAGTCTCAATCTGGCTCTTCATATCGGCCGGCAGCTTGTCGCCAGCGTCCTTAAGCGTCTTCTCGGTCTGGAAAATCATGGCATCGGCCTGATTGATTTTATCGATGCGCTCCTTCTCCTTGGCATCGGCAGCGGCGTTGGCCTCGGCCTCGTCTTTCATGCGCTGAATCTCAGCGTCGCTCAAGCCACTGGAAGCCTCGATGCGGATGCTCTGCTCCTTACCGGTGGCCTTGTCCTTGGCGCTGACGTTCATAATGCCATTGGCATCGACCTCAAAGGTCACCTCAATCTGCGGTATGCCACGCGGTGCGGGAGCGATGCCGTCGAGATGGAACTTACCCAGCGTCTTGCAGTCGCGTGCCATGGGACGCTCGCCCTGCAGCACATGAATCTCCACCTCGGGCTGGTTGTCGGCAGCCGTTGAGAACACTTGGCTCTTGCGCGTGGGGATGGTGGTGTTGGCATCGATGAGTTTGGTCATCACGCCACCCAGCGTCTCAATACCCACACTCAGGGGCACCACATCAAGCAGCAGCACATCTTTCACATCGCCGCTCAGCACACCGCCCTGGATTGCAGCACCCACGGCCACTACTTCGTCGGGATTCACGCCTTTCGACGGGGCTTTGCCAAAGAATTTCTCAACCACTTGCTGCACGGCGGGAATACGTGTGGAGCCGCCCACGAGAATCACCTCGTTGATGTCACTGGTCGACAAATTGGCATCGCTTAAAGCTTTGCGGCAAGGCTCGATGGTGGCTTGAATCAAGTCATCGCACAATTGCTCAAATTTGGCGCGCGTCAGTGTTTTCACCAAGTGCTTGGGCATGCCGTCAACCTGCATGATGTAAGGCAGGTTGATTTCGGTGCTCGACTGGCTCGAAAGCTCAATCTTCGCTTTCTCGGCGGCCTCTTTCAGGCGCTGTAACGCCATGGGGTCTTTGCGCAAGTCTTGTCCTTCCTGCGCCAGGAACTCTTCGGCCAGCCAAGTGATGATGCGCTGATCGAAGTCGTCACCGCCCAGATGGGTGTCGCCATTGGTGGCTTTCACCTCGAAAACGCCGTCGCCCAGCTCCAGAATGGAGATATCGAATGTGCCGCCGCCCAAGTCAAACACGGCAATGCGCTTGTCGCTTTGGTCCTTGTCGAGGCCGTAAGCCAATGCGGCCGCTGTAGGCTCGTTGACGATGCGCTGCACCTTCAGGCCGGCAATTTCACCGGCTTCCTTGGTGGCCTTACGCTGCGAGTCGTTGAAATAAGCGGGAACAGTGATAACTGCCTCGTCGACTGTCGTTCCCAGATAATCCTCGGCCGTCTTCTTCATCTTTTGAAGAATCATTGCCGAAATCTCCTGCGGGGTGTATTGGCGTCCACCAATTTCCACGCGGGGCTGGTTGTTGCCGTTGTTCACCACCTTGTAGGGCATACGGTTCACATCGCCCGTCACATGGTCATAGCTTTCACCCATGAAACGCTTGATCGAGAACACAGTGCCTGTGGGGTTCATAATGGCCTGACGCTTTGCGGGGTCGCCCACGATGCGCTCGCCATTGTCCTTAAAAGCCACCACCGACGGGGTGGTGTTGCGTCCTTCACTGTTAGGTATAACAACCGGAGTTTTTCCCTCCAAGACCGAAACACACGAGTTGGTGGTTCCGAGGTCAATACCAATAATCTTTGCCATAATTTATTATTCCTTTCTTTTTGTTTGTTTATATTCTAATTTCATACACCGCCGCATGACAGCACACGCCAGCGGTCGCTCACTAAATTGCAAATGCCGTGCCAACCGCATCCAGACCCACCCCACCCTGTCACAAACGCTGACACATTGTCAGCTATTCGGCTTTCAAATCAACTTATAATGACAAAAGCAACACGTGGCAGGTTGAGACTGAGCAGCCCGTCAACGGGAAGCCTGTGAACTTGTTCACTCGCGAGGAGCTTGACGGGCTGGTGGTGGAAGGTGCGTCGTCGCAGGGTGGCACACGCCCTCGGCCTTCGGCCACCATTCCCGAGCAAAGCTCGCCTACCCGTAGCCTTTCCCCTAACTTAGGGGGAGAGCTGACGTTGTCGCAGGAGGGGTAAGCGAATGACGCGAATGAAACGGATGTGGCACGGCAGCGGCGCGGAGTTTGACGCGTTTGACCACTCAAGCACGTCGCAGGGCGAGGTGTACGGCTACCTGACGAGCAAGGACGGCCCGTTGACAGGCAGCCCCATCAAGCGCGCCGAGGGCCGCAGCAGCAAGGACGATGACCCGATAGCCACCATAGCGTTGATGGCCGACACCGCCATCTTTTTATATTTTGATAGGCGATTTTCACAAACATTTAGACTGGAAAGGGGGGCTATAACAAGAAAAAATAGTAAATTTGTACGTTTTTTAAAACCGCAATCAAAACTCAATTTATTAACTCAAATAACTCTTAAAAAACAACATTATGCAGATTTCACACATCGAACATGTAGGAATCGCCGTCACCAGTCTGGAAGAGGCCATTCCTTTCTACGAGAACTTACTGGGTTTCAAGTACTTCGCCATTGAGGAGGTTGAGGACCAACACGTGAAGACGGCTTTCTTCAAAGTGGGCCAGACTAAAATTGAGCTTCTCGAGGCCACCAGTCCCGAGAGTGCTATCGCCAAATTCATCGAGAAGAATGGCGGCCGTGGCGGCATCCAGCACATTGCATTTGCCGTGGAAGACGGTGTTGCCAACGCTTTGGCCGAGGTTCAGGAAAAAGGTGGCCGAGTGCTCGACAAAGAGCCGCGTCGCGGCGCCGAGGGCCTGAACATCGCTTTCATGCACCCCAAGACCTCGTGCGGAGCTCTCGTTGAACTTTGTGAAGATCCTAACAAAAAATAATCCCTGCACACGATGAGTAAACAACTCGAAAAAATCCAAGAGCTGATTGCACGGCGTGCCGAGGCGCGTCTGGGTGGTGGCGAGAAGGCCATTGCCAAGCAGCACGAGAAGGGCAAATTCACCGCCCGTGAGAGAATCAACATGCTCCTTGACGAGGGCAGCTTCGAAGAGCTCGACATGTTTGTCAAGCATCGCTGCACCAACTTCGGGATGGAAAAGAAAGCCTACGACGGCGATGGCGTGGTCACCGGCTACGGTACCATCGACGGCCGTCTGGTTTACGTCTTTGCCCAGGATGCCACTGTGTTCGGTGGCTCGCTGAGCGAGACCATGGCCCTGAAGATTTGCAAAATCATGGATTTGGCCATGAAGCAGGGTGCTCCAGTGATTGGACTGAACGACTCGGGCGGCGCTCGCATCCAGGAAGGCATCAACGCTCTGGGCGGCTATGCCGAGATTTTCCAGCGCAACATCAACGCATCGGGCGTGGTGCCCCAAATCAGCGCCATTCTCGGCCCGTGTGCAGGCGGCGCAGTGTACTCCCCTGCCCTCACCGACTTCATCATCATGGCCAAGGGCATCTCGTTCATGTTCCTCACCGGGCCCAAGGTGGTGAAAACCGTCACCGGCGAGGATGTGACGCAAGAGCAATTGGGCGGAGCCACGGTTCACGCCAGCAAGTCGGGTGTGGCTCATTTTGCCGCCGAGACCGAGGAGGAAGCCCTCACCATCATCAAGCAGTTGCTCAGCTACATGCCGTCGAACAACATGGAGGAAACTCCTCGTCAGCAATGCAGCGACCCCATCGACCGCACCGAGGACATCCTGAACCAGATCATTCCCGAGAGCGCCAACGACCCGTACGACATGTACCAAGTCATCAGTGCCATCGTCGACGACGGTGAGTTCCTGGAGGTGCATCGCGACTGGGCCAAGAACATCATCGTGGGCTTCGCGCGCTTCAACGGCCAGGCTGTGGGCGTGGTGGCCAACCAACCCCAGTGCATGGCTGGCGTGCTCGACGTGAACGCCTCGCGCAAGGGTGGACGCTTTGTGCGTTTCTGCGATGCCTTCAACATTCCGCTGGTCACGCTGGTCGACGTGCCGGGCTTCTTGCCGGGTACAGGGCAAGAATACAATGCCGTCATCATGAACGGCGCCAAGTTGCTTTACGCCTATGGCGAGGCCACCGTGCCCAAGGTCACCGTGACCCTGCGCAAGAGCTATGGCGGCAGCCACATCGTGATGAGCTGCAAGCAGCTGCGCGGCGACATGAACTACGCTTGGCCCAGCGCCGAAATCGCTGTGATGGGAGCTGCCGGAGCCGCCGGAATCCTTTATGCCAAGGAAGCCAAGACTGCCAAGGTGGCCGCCACCGAGGCAAAAGAGGCCGGCAAAGACGACGAGGCCGCAAAAATCATGGCCGATTACAAAGCCTTCATCCAGCAAAAAGAGGAAGAATACAACAACCTGTTCTGCACACCGTACAATGCAGCCAAATATGGCTATATCGATGATGTGATTGAACCGCGCAACACCCGCTTCCGTGTGATACGCGCCCTGGAGCAACTGCGCACCAAGAAACTCCTCAATCCGGCCAAGAAACACGGTAATATTCCTCTGTAATGCGTCTCGACCGACATGAATAGAAAAGTTTTTCTTATTATCACGATCATTGCTGCCACCGCACTGTCGTCGCTGGCACAGGGGCGCAAGGAATTGCGCTTCAACGAGGTGATGACGGTCAATGACAGCAGTTACATCGACCAGTACGGCCGACACGATGCCTGGGTTGAGATTTTCAACAGCAGCTATGGCACCGTCGGCATGGAGCAGATGTTTGTCACCAACCAACTCATCGACATTCCCCAGGATGGTCCCAAACCCAAGGACTTTCTGAGCGATTACAGCCAGAAGCATCCCGATGTGTGCTATGAGATTCCGCGCGGCGACAAAGACACCAAGGTGGCTCCACGCACACATGTGGTTTTCTTCGCCGATGGCAACACGGCGGCCGGTGCCACGCACTTGTCGTACAAACTCGACGCCTCACGCGAGAACACCCTCTATCTCTATGATGTAAATGGCGACTTAGTCGACATGGTGGTTATCCCCGCCAACCTGCCAGCCGACCATTCTTATGCACTGGCCCAAGATGGCGAAAGCCACTCGGTGGCCGACGGCAAGCCCCAATTTGATGCGCAAGCATGGGGCGAGCGCAACGGCGCCACCGATGAAGTGGCTATCACTCCAGGCAAGTTTAACAAGGGCGTAGTAAACGAGAACATTGAGAAGTTTGCCAAGGAAGACCCTCGTGGCGGCATCATTTCGGTGGTGGCCATGGGCATCGTTTTCTCGGCACTACTCATGCTCTTCATCCTGTTCTTCCTCTTCGGCCAGGCCAACAAGGCCGCCGGCAAGAAGCAAGACACCGACAGCGAGCCGGCCAAGCTGGCCGATGTGCCCGCCACCACAACCGAAGGCCAAGCCGACGATGAAGTGATGGCAGCCATCTGCTTCGCCCTTTACCAGCACCTCAATGCTCACGACCAGGAGAGCGGCGTGCTCACCTTCGACCGCAACGCCAACACCGCCTGGAGCGCGAAGTCATCACTGATGCGCGAACTGCCGCAGCGTCGATAAGTTTAAGTTTTCACTTTATTAGATTTACATCAAGCAATGAAAGAATACAAGTATAAAATCAATGGTAACGACTACACCGTTGCCGTTGGCGACATTGAGAACAATATCGCACACATCGAGGTCAACGGCAAGGCTTTCGACGTGGAACTGCCCGAGCAGCCCAAGGCCGCTCCCGTGGTGAAGCGTGTGGCCGTGGCCGATGCCCCCGTAGCCGCCAAACCCGCAGCCAAGAAGGTTGCCGCCGCGGCCGGCGACTTCGTGATTGCCTCGCCGCTGCCCGGCGTCATCAAGGAATTCTACGTCAAGGAAGGCCAGCAGGTCAAAGCCAGCGACGTGGTGTGCATCCTTGAGGCCATGAAAATGGGCAACGAGATTCACGCCGGCAAGGATGGTGTGGTCAAGTCGATAAATGTTGCTAAGGACGAATCGGTGCTCGAGGGTACCACCATTATGGTAATCGCATAAGCCTATGGTACTGCTCGACATCGCCAGCAATCTGCAACAGTTCTGGCACTTCACAGGATTTTACAACTGTGAATGGACCAATCTCATCATGATTTGCGTGGGCCTGTTCTTTATCTATCTGGCCATCAAACATGATTTTGAACCCATGCTGCTCGTTCCCATCGGCTTCGGTATCCTGATTGGAAACATTCCGTTCCAGCCCGGTAACGAGATTGGCATCTACGAGGAGGGCTCGGTGCTGAACATCCTTTACCAGGGTGTGCGCCAAGGATGGTATCCGCCGCTCATCTTCCTGGGCATCGGTGCCATGACCGACTTCTCGGCCCTGCTGGCCAATCCCAAGCTGATGCTTGTGGGAGCCGCTGCACAATTTGGCATCTTCGGGGCTTATATGATTGCATTGGCCCTGGGCTTCATGCCCGACCAGGCCGGTGCCATCGCCATCATCGGCGGTGCCGACGGCCCCACTGCCATCTTCCTCTCGGGCAAGCTTGCACCCAACCTGATGGGTGCCATCGCCGTGTGCGCCTACAGCTATATGGCTCTGGTGCCTGTCATCCAGCCCCCGGTGATGCGCCTGCTCACCACCAAAAAGGAGCGTCTCATCAAGATGAAACCCGCCCGCAAGGTGTCGCAGAACGAGAAAATTCTGTTTCCCATCTTCGGATTGATTCTCACCTGCTTCTTTGTGCCGAGCGGCCTGCCGCTGCTGGGTATGCTGTTCTTCGGCAACCTGCTGCGTGAAAGCGGCGTGACCAAGCGCCTGGCCAACACAGCCAGCAACGCCATGACCGACATGGTGACCATCATCCTGGGCATGACGGTGGGTGCCAGCACCCAAGCCAGCGAGTTCCTGACCAAGGAGACGATTTTCATCTTCTTCCTGGGCTTCTGTGCGTTTGTCATTGCATCGGCATCGGGCGTGCTGTTTGTGAAGTTGTTCAACCTGATCCTGCCGCAGGGCAAGAAGCTCAACCCGCTCATTGGCAATGCCGGCGTGAGCGCTGTGCCTATGGCAGCACGCATCAGCAACGACCAGGGCCTCAAGTACGACCCGAGCAACTACCTGCTCATGCATGCCATGGGCCCCAACGTGGCCGGCGTCATTGGCAGTGCAGTGGCAGCAGGTGTGCTGCTGGGCTTCCTGGGATAACATGATGCCATAGCGCGCCATCACCTTATTTATATTACGCGCGGGAACACCCACCACTGGTGCTCCCGCGTTTTTTGTGTGCAGGCAACGCAAAGTGACCTTTTCCTCACTTCGGCACTTGCGAGAATAGGTTTTTTATAGTAAATTTGTAGACAAATACATCAGGGCTATGAAAGAAAAACCCATCATCTACCAACTTCTCCCCAGATTGTTTACCAATCCCTGCAACAGCTGCATTCCCCGAGGCACCATCGCCGAAAACGGCGTGGGCAAGATGAACGCCATCGACCATAAAGTGCTGCGCTCGCTCAAGCTGCTGGGCGTGACACATGTGTGGTACACGGGCATCATTGAGCACGCCACCTGCACCAGCTACGCGGCACGCGGCATCGAGCCATGCAACCCCCATGTGGTGAAAGGTCAAGCAGGCTCACCCTACGCCATCATCGACTACTACGATGTTGACCCCGACCTGGCTGTGAGCGTGAAGCACCGCATGGCTGAGTTCGAATCGCTGGTGGCAAGAACACACGACGCCGGCATGAAGGTGATCATCGACTTTGTGCCCAACCATGTGGCACGCCAATACCACAGCGACTCCAAACCCGAAGGCGTGGAAGATTTGGGCGAGAACGACGACAACACCATGTTTTTCAGCCCCAACAACAATTTCTTCTATATCACAGGCCAGCCATTCGCGCCCAGCGTCGACATGGGCAAAGGCAAAACGGCTTATGTTGAGAATCCGGCACGGGCCACCGGCAACGACTGCTACAACGCATCGCCCGGAAAGAACGATTGGTACGAGACCGTGAAACTCAATTATGGCATCGACCCGTGGAATGGACACCGGCATTTCCGCCCGGTACCTTCCACATGGCACAAGATGCTGCACATTCTTCAATTCTGGGCCGACAAAGGCGTTGACGGTTTCCGCTGCGACATGGCTCACATGGTGCCGGTGGAATTCTGGCACTGGGCCATCGAGCAAGTGAAAACAGCGCATCCTGCCATCATTTTCATCGCCGAAATTTATGACCCGGCGCTTTACCGCAGCTACATTTACGATGGTGGTTTCGACTATCTCTATGATAAAGTATCACTTTATGATACACTATTCAACACCCTGAAGCACAATGCATCGGCATCACACATCACGCAGTGCTGGCAATCGATCGACGACATCAAGGAGCACATGCTCAATTTCCTTGAGAACCACGACGAGCTGCGCATCGCCTCACCGCAATTCTGCGGCGATGCCATGCTGGCAATTCCGGCAGTGGTGGTGAGCGCCACCATGTCGACATGCCCATTCATGGTGTATGCCGGCCAAGAGCTCGGCGAGCCCGCCCTGGATGCCGAGGGCTATAGCGGGCGCGACGGACGCACCACCATTTTCGACTATTGGAGCATGCCCACCGTGCGCACCTGGTATGCAGGCGGGAAATGCAGCGTGGCAGGCCTCACGGCCGCGCAAAAGACATTGCGGCGGTTCTACCAGCGCTTGCTCCGGCTGTGCAACAGCGAGGCCGCTATCAGCCAGGGCGCGTTTTTCGACCTGATGTATGTCAACAACCACTCGCTCAACGCGCACGACCACTTTGCCTACCTGCGTCATCACAAAGGTGAAACCATCCTTGTCGTGGCCAATTTCGGCAACGAAACGGCCCACCTCTGCGTGAACATTCCGCAGCACGCCTTCGACTGCCTGGGCTTGCCATGTGGCGACCAGCGCTGCACCGAACTGCTGACCGATGCCATCATGACCCAGTCGTTGCAACCCGACCGTCCGTTCGTTGTCACCGTGCCGGCTCACAACGCAGTGATGTGGAAAATGACCCCTGCCGTGAAATAAAATCACAAATATGTTGGCAAAAGCCGTTATAATTGATTAAATTTGCATAGCAATTTCACAACCATACAAACTTATCCGCCCTTATGAGTCAGTTCAAAGTTTTTTCAGGTACTAAATCGCGTTATGTTGCCGAGGAAATAGCCCATGATTTGGGCGTAGAGCTTGGCAAGATGAACATCCAGCACTTTGCCGATGGGGAGTTCGAAGTATCGTTCGAGGAATCCATCCGCGGCGCCGAGGTTTACCTTATCCAATCCACATTCCCTAACTGCGACAACCTTATGGAGCTCCTGCTCATGATTGATGCAGCCAAGCGGGCATCGGCCAAGTCGATTGCCGCTGTGGTGCCCTACTTCGGCTGGGCCCGTCAGGATCGCAAGGACAAACCCCGCGTGTCGATTGCCGCAAAACTTGTAGCCGACCTGCTGAGTGCAGCAGGCATCGACCGCCTGATTACCATGGACCTCCATGCCGACCAAATCCAGGGATTCTTCAATGTGCCGGTTGACCATCTCTACGCCTCGTCGGTGTTCATCCCCTACATCGAATCGCTCGAGCTCGACAACTTGGTCATCGCCTCACCCGATGTGGGCGGTGCCAAGCGCGCCAATAACTTTGCAAAATACTTCAATGCCCCCTTGGTGCTCTGCCACAAGCAGCGAGCCAAGGCCAATGTGGTGGAAACCATGACCATCATCGGTGATGTGCAAGACAAGAATGTGATTCTGCTCGACGACATGGTCGACACCGCCGGAACCATTTGCAAGGCAGCCAACCTGATGGTGGAAAACGGCGCGAAGTCGGTGCGGGCCTTCGCATCACATGCCATCATGAGCGACCCCGCCAGCGAGCGCGTCATGGACAGCAAGCTCACCGAGCTCGTGTTCTCCAACAGTATTCCCTTTGATGTGGAAAAATGCCCCAAGGTGACCGTGCTGAGTGTGGCCAGCCTCTTTGCCGACACCATCACACGCGTGCACGACAACCGCTCCATCAGCTCGCAATACCTTATCTGACTTTTCTTCACACACTACCATAAAGCCCGCCTTTGTTGGCGGGCTTTTTTCTTGACTCCAGCCATCACTCCGATGCCGATTTTATCCCCACTCAATAATGGGACAAAAAAAACTTTACTTAATCATGGTCTATTTGAAAAAAATATTGTAATTTTATGCGAGATTTGCCATTCAAATCCCAAAACGACATTGAAAACCATTATAAATTAACCATATTGTTTAACCTGAAAAACTGTACTGCTTATGAGAAAAGTACTATTAGCGTTAGCTTTAGGCGTTTCCGTCAGTGGCATGGCTCAGCTCCTGAATGTGGGCTCGATCGAAAAAGTCAACATTCCCGAGAACAAAGCCAACAAGGTTGCCGCCATCAGTCCCGATGGTAGTTATCTGCTTGTCACGACTGACTACAACAAAGGCCTGACGAAGTATGACCTGGCCACAGGTCAAACGACAGTTGTCACCGACGCTGCCGGCGCCGGTTACGACGCAAAAATCTCCAGTGACGGACAGACCGTGGTCTACCGCGAGAAATCCACCGACAAAAAGCACTTGCAACGTGCCGTCCTCGCCAGTAAAAACATGGCTACCGGCGAGCGCAAGGAGCTGGTGAAGTCCACTCGCAACTTGCAAGGATTTACCGTGGAAGGCAAGACCGCAATTGCCGTCAACAAAGGCAAAATGTCGAAAAAAGCCCTCAGTTCCGAGAAAGCCCAGGTTTCGGCTCCCGTGCTGAGCATCGACAAGTTGCAGCTCATGATCACCGAGAACGGTAAAACCCGTGTGTTCTCCCCGCTGGGCACACAGTACCGCTACATCTGGCCCTCGGTCTCGCCCGACGGACAGAAAGCGCTGTTCTTTGTCAGCGGCAAGGGCGCATATGTGTGCAACATCGACGGCACCGGGCTCCAGGAACTGGGCACCGTGCGCGCACCCAAGTGGTTTAGCGACAACATCATCGTGGGTATGAACGACAAGGACAACGGCGAGGTCTACACCTCGAGCGAGATTGTGGCCGTCGACTTGCAGGGCAACCGCCAGGTGCTCACCGACGACTCGGTCATCGCCATGTATCCGCTTCCTGCAGCCGAGAAAATTGCTTTCTCCACCCCCACCGGTGAGGCTTATATTATTAACCTCAAATGATTACAGCTATGAAGAAATTCTTATTACTTGCAGCAGCTGCAATCATGGCAGCAGGCGCATTGCAGGCTAAGACAGCCGAGGAACTGCGCATCTATCTCAATCCCGGTCACGGCTCCTATGGCCCCAACGACCGCCCGATGAGCACCATTGGGCATCCGCAAACCAGCAACCTGGGCGACCCCGACACACTGGGCTTCTACGAAGGCCGCGGCACACTGCCGCGCGCATTCGGCATCGGCAGTTACCTGAAGCAGGTGGGTGTAAAACCCGAGAACATCGTCTATTCGCGTCTGGCCAATGGCCCCTGGCCTTATACCGGCAGCGTGTCGACCTACGACCCTGAAGAGACGTTCAACCGCCCGCTTTCCGAGATTTGTGAGGAAGTGGAAGCCGGAAACTTCGACATGTTCATCTCGTCGCACTCCAATGCAGCCACCGACGGCACGACGACCAACTATCCGCTCTACCTGTACCGCGGACAAGACGGTGCCGGTGGCGACCAAGTGGCAGGCAGCCGCGACATGGCAAACACCACATGGCCCTATCACCACATGAACACCGACCTGGAGCCGCAGACGGCTTACACCAACAGCACCAACATCCGTGGCGACTGGGACTTCTATGGAAGTCACTCGGTGGGCACCCGCAGCAACGGCAAGCAGTACGACGGCTACCTGGGTGTGCTCAAGCATGGCACCCCCGGCTATCTGCTCGAAGGGTACTTCCACACCTATCAGCCCGCACGCCACCGCGCGCTCAACTTCGACTACGACCGCGTGGAGGGTATCCGCGAGGCCCGTGGTGTGGCCGCCTACTTCGGCCTGGAGCAGACTGGCAAGGGTGAAATCATGGGTACGGTGAAGGATATGCATGAGAAAATCTCGCACAACCTGTTCAAGTACGCCCCGAGGACCAACGACCAATGGCTGCCGCTGAACGGCGCCGTCGTGAAGTTGCTCAAGGACGGACAGGAAGTCGCTTCCTATAGCGTCGACAACGAGTACAACGGCATCTTTGTGTTCTACGACCTCGAGCCGGGCGAATACACCCTTGAGGCCTCCTGCGAAGGCTACAAGGCCCTGCTCGATGAATACAAGCCTGTGACCGTGAAAGCCAACGACACCGCTTGGCCACTCATCTACCTGGAGTCAGAAAGCTACGAACCGCCGGCCATTGTCTACGAGAACTATCCCGACCCCGATCAGTCGGTTTATATGCAAATGCCCAGTGAATTCATCTTTGATGGAGAAAACACCCAAAACTTTGAGATTGCCGGCCGCGTGACCGATGTGGCACAGCGCGGCGACTCCACCATCATTCTGAGCAACGACGGACTCACCCCTCACCTGTATCTGGTCAAGAGTGACACCCAGGAGCTGATCAAAGAGATGAGTGTGGAAGGCATCTATAGCGAAGAGAGCACCGGCTTCTATAGCCCGCTCTATTCACTGGCTTTCACCGCCGACGGCAAATTGGTGGGTTCCAGCTTAACACGCAACCAATACGGAGTCGACAATGTTGATGCCGGATACACTCGCGGCACCACACGACTCTACATCTGGAACGACTTCGATTCAGCACCCGCCTTGTGGGTAACCTCGCAAAGCTCGGTCAACTATTATCGGGCCAATGTGGGTCAATCACTGGCCATCAATGGTCCGTCAAACGACTGTACGGTCCACATCGTGGGCGTCAATCAGGGAGCTTCGCCTTGGAACATCCGCCTCTTGCACCTGGGCGTGGCCGACGGCAATGTCGTGTCATCCTACTTTGACAACCTGTACTCTGCCGGCTTCACCGCAACCAAATATGGTGATGACGTGCAAGGTGGTCGTCTGCATCTGGCCATTTCGCCCAATGACGATTCCAAGGTTATCTTGGGCGGCTCCAATGGCCTCATCGCTGAATTCACCGCTCCCGCAACCGAAAAGGGAGTACCCAGCGACGTGAAGATGCTCAGCGAGGACTTCGGGCTGGTGGGCTACGGCTTCAACTGCTTCAAGTATGCCAAGCACGCAGTCATGGTGGCACCTTATGCCGAGGATGGCGTCACGAAGGGAATCAAGTTCCTGGACATCACCGATGGCGTGCAGAATGCCCAACTGATTAAGACCAACACCGAGCTCACGATTGAGCAGGCGGCACCCATGCGCAAAGCACCCGCTGATGTGACAACCGCAACACATCAGGCAGCCACCGCAGTGGTGAAGGGCGAGCAAATCGACGCTTACCTGGCCAGCGACTTCTACTTGACCCGCTTCACAACCCAGGGAGTGCAGCAAGAGGCCGTGAAGGGCATCTTTGCTTATGGCCTGACCGACACGAAACTCGACGACAGCTACAAGTTTGACTTCAACGCCAACAGCGACGCCGAGAGCGCCAAACTCATCTTCACCGACAAAGAGACCGGTGAGGTGCTGGGCGAAGTGGAAATTCCCAACGTGAAAGAAGGAGCCAACAGCATCACGCTCAGCCTCGACGAGCTGCCCGGCGAGCCCGGACAGGAGATGAACTGGGCCGTGAACCTCGTAGGCAAGAACATCCCCACCATCGCTCTGCTCAACGACCCGAACGACTTCAACTACGAATACACGTTCAACACCGTGGACAACAGCCCCGAGAGCGACTACTTCGGACGCATCTACATCGGCCACCGTCCCGGCAACACCGATGCCAACAACGGCTTGTGGATTTATAACCCCGACTGGACCAAGCACAACGAGAGCGTGATCAAGACTCGCACCGACGGGCTGGCCTTCCGCAGCAACTACCGCATCGGCATCGACTGCGAAGGCAAGGTCTATATGCCCGACTGGGGAGATCCTTCCTCGGGTGTGTTTGTCTTCGACCCGGCCAACGAGGATGGCGGTTTCTATCCCTTCTTCGCTCACGCCGATGGCACACCTCTGAACCGCGAGGCCAGCGGCTTGTTGACTAACGACGAGGGCGTGGCCGTGGGTGGCTCGTCGCCCGGCGTGTTTGTCTACGGTTCTGGTGCCGACAGCAAGCTCTATGTCTATAACGAAGATGTGCCCACTGGCAACAAAAGCAACAACGTGAGTGTCTACAACATTGGCAACGAGGACGGAACGCTGGCCAAATATTGGGACAAGGCCCCCGACTTCACCGACCACATCGGCCCGCTGCAAGCCAACACCAACGGTAACGTGTGGGCCATGTCGAACGGCGGCTACTGGGTGGCCCAGTATCGCGGTGCCGGCAACAACAACGCCGGTGTGCCCTCGCTCATCTTCGTGAACGCTGAGGGCGAAGTGGTCTTCAACTCAGGCAGCGACACCGACTTTGTCAACAACTACCTGAATGGCTCCAATGGCTCGGGCTTCGCCGTGAGCAAGGACGAGAAGACCCTCGTCATCAACGACGGCAACACCGAACTCCGCTTCTTCGACATCGAGTGGAACAACGGCGTACCCTCGCTGGTACACAAGTATGTCTACACCGGTATCAAGAACAGCGGCATCCCTCGCGGCGGTCTTGTCTATCAGATGAACTTCGACTATGCAGGCAACCTCATCGTCTCGGGTGCCAAGGTAGGTATCTACTCGATTCCCACCGACGACAACCAGACCACCGTGCCCGCCAAGAAGGCGCTCATCGTTGTCAAGCCCGTTCTTGAACCTGCCAAGTACTATGTGACCGGCTCGTTCAACGGCTGGGACAAGGTGAATCCTGTGGAGATGGTCGACGATGAAGCCACCATCGACATGGAGGACAACGTCGAGTTCAAGCTCGTCACCCCCGACCCGCAGGCCGAGGACGGCTGGAAGTGGATTGGCGGTGTCGACGAGAACCAAGCTGGCTTCTTCCTCGTCACCGAGGACATGATGGCCGGTGCCACCGAAATCGACCTCACCGACGGCTCGAACTTCAAGATTGAGAAGGGAGGCAACTTCACACTGAAAATCAAGCGTGAAGAAGCTGCCACTCCCGCCGGCATGGCCAAGGCTCCGGGCGACGCCATCAAGCTGGTGGTGGTGCGTAACAACATCACCGGTGTGGACGACCTCAGCGCCAAGGCTGTGGCCAGCGTGAAGTATGTGAACATGGCAGGCCAGGTGAGCGACCGTCCGTTCGACGGCGTGAATCTGGTGGTCACCAAGTTCACCGACGGCACAACAAGCACTGTGAAAGTGGTGAAATAACACCTCGT
>ONMF01000002.1 GCA_900318865.1 uncultured Prevotellaceae bacterium | reverse complement strand
TAAGCCTCACCACGCCGATGGTACTGCGAAAGTGGGAGAGTAGGTAACCGCCCCCTAAGGAGCCGCGACCCAGCAACGGGCCGCGGCTCCGTTTTTTTTATCCTATAGATTATCTAGAACCTCTAGATAATCTATAGAAAATTTTAGTAAATTTGTAGTCAAAAATGTCGATTTTATGATAGTGTGTGTGACAGAGAAACCGAGTGTAGCCCGCGACATTGCCGCAATAGTTGGTGCCAAAGCCAAGCGCGACGGATACTATGAAGGAAACGGTTACCAGGTGACGTGGACCTTCGGCCACTTGTGCACGCTCAAGGAGCCGGCCGACTACTCCAGCCAGTGGCAGCGATGGAGCCTGGGATCGCTGCCCATGATACCCGAACGCTTCGGTATCAAACTCATCGATGATGAGGGTATCCAGCGGCAGTTTCACGTTATCGAAACACTTATTGCCAGTGCCGATGAGGTGATTAACTGCGGTGATGCGGGTCTGGAGGGAGAGCTTATCCAACGCTGGGTCTATCAGAAGGCCCACTGTCAGAAACCCGTGAAACGGTTGTGGATATCGTCGCTCACCGATGCCAGCATCCGCGACGGTTTTGCCAAGCTGCAGCCTGCATCGGACTTCGACAATTTGTATTATGCCGGCTTGTCGCGCGCTATCGGCGACTGGGTGCTGGGTATGAACGCCACGCGCCTCTACACGCTGAAGTATTCACAGTCGCGCAGTGTGCTGTCGATAGGACGTGTGCAGACGCCGACGCTTGCGCTCATTGTCAACCGTCAGCGTGAAATCGAGCATTTTGTTCCTGAAGATTATTGGGAGATTAAAACCCTGTATCGTGGTGTGACGTTTAATTCCACCCGTGGCCGCTACAAAAGCCAGGGCGAGGCCAGCGAGGTGATTGCCGCCATCGGGCAGTTGCCCCTTGAGGTGGCCAGCATCGAGAAGAAAAATGGCCGCGAGGCGCCTCCACGCTTGTTCGACCTGACGAGCCTTCAAGTGGAATGTAACAAGAAATTGTCGTTCACGGCCGATGACACGCTGCGGATAATCCAGTCACTCTATGAGAAGAAAGTGACCACATATCCTCGTGTTGACACTACGTTTCTCACCGACGATATTTATCCCAAAGTGCCCGGCATCCTGCGCGCCATGGTGCCCTATGGCGCGCTCACAGCGCCCTTGCTCAGCCAGTCGAAGCTACCGAAGTCAAAGAAAGTGTTCGACAACAGCAAGGTGACCGACCACCACGCCATCATTCCCACCGATGTGGATCCGCGCACCGTGGGGCTGAGCCGCGATGAGAAGCTTGTCTACGACATGGTGGCCAAGCGGTTTATAGCCGCTTTTTACCCCGACTGTGAATTTGCCACAACGACAGTAATGGCCAGGATAGGGCAGTTTGAGTTCAAGGCCACCGGCAAAGTGATAGTGAAAGAAGGTTGGCGTGAAGTCTACAAGCGCGAGCGTCCCCTTGCCGAAGAAGAAAAATCGGGACAGGCCGATGATGACAACGGCATCATGCCCGCTTTCACGGTGGGCGAGAGCGGCCCCCATGAGCCCTCGCTGCTGAAGAAATCCACCCAGTCCCCCAAGCCCTACACCGAAGGAACCCTGCTTCGTGCCATGGAAACGGCCGGAAAACTTGTGGATGACGATGAACTGCGCGATGCAATGAAAGAGAACGGCATCGGCCGTCCGTCGACACGTGCCGCCATCATCGAGACGTTGTTCAAGCGTCGCTACATCCGCAAGGAGCGCAAGAGCCTGAGCGCCACACAGGCCGGTGTGCAGCTCATCGACACCATTCATGAGCCCCTGCTCAAAAGCGCCAAGCTCACCGGCCTGTGGGAGAGCAAGCTACGCCAGATAGAGCGCGGCCAGTACAGTGCCGCACAATTTATCGACGAACTCAAACAGATGGTGGGTGAGATTGTGCTCAATGTGCTGCGCGACAACAGCGGTGGCAGCATCGTTGTGGAGCAGGAACATCGGTCGAAGCCCAAGGCCCCTGCCGGCGCTGCCGCCGAGAAGCCCCGCAAGCCACGTGCCCCGCGCATCCGCTCGATAGGCGAGATTGTGTGCCCGCAGTGCGGAAAAGGGCACATCGTGAAAGGTCGCACCGCCTACGGTTGCAGCGAGTATCGCAGCGGGTGCCCGCTGCGCCTTCCGTTCGACACATATCCGGCCGATTTGACGCCTGCGCAGCTGCGACGCGCCATCGCCCGCAATTATCAAGCCGGCAGCAAAGGCTGAAACCGGCAAAAAAAGCCACATGGATGAAAATATTTTCGGTTTATCCATTGCCAGTTATCAGGAATTTTGTATTTTTGCAGTCGCTAACGAGCGAAAACGGTCGGTTGGATGAGTGGTTTAGTCATCGGTCTGCAAAACCGGGCACAGCGGTTCGAGTCCGCTACCGACCTCCCAGCAAAATGATAGCCGTGGGCCGAAAGGCTCGCGGCTATCTGCGTTCGTTGGGTGAAGATGTTGTGCTTCCTCCTTATTTGCGGTATTTTATCAGGCAGCTGTCGAGATAATTGGTGATGGTGAACAGTCCACTGGCATTGGGTGGCCAGGCATTCGATCCGCCTGAACTGACGTAGTTGTCGTCGTCGTAGGAGGCAAAGAAATGCCACCCTTCGCCATCGAGCACCTCAAAGGAAGGCTGATAGCTTTCCTCGTACTCGTACATTTTGTTCTCGATAATCATGCGCGCCACTTCATCGAGCACCTCGTGCGGCACAATGATGGTGTCGGCCACATCGACCGATATGCCCCGCACAGCCAGTTGTACCGTGTCGGGGGCCAGTTCTTGCAGCTCATAGTTTCGGAAAGGTTCGGCCACAGTTCCTGAATGTGAATAGGAGTAGGACTTGAGCTTGCCTGTGGGTGGCATTTTTTTGTTGTTTTTTGTCGACGAACAACATGTGAGCCCTGCGATTAACGTTACCGCGAGCAGTCCCACCAAGATGAATCCAAAAGTTTTCATGGCGCTGGAATTATTTGAGTCCGGCATATTGTCCCTTGATTTTTTTGCATTGGGTGTACATGGCCGGGCAGTTGCTCACCAGATAGTAAGGTTGTCCTTCCGGTTTCACGAGCTCCACGCCTCGCCAATTAGTGTCCCATCCCTCGCTGTCGATGAGCAGATAGATGACAATGCCCTCAAGCAGCTCGCTCTCTTGATATTTCTTGACAGGATCCACCTTCATCTTCACTTGATAGGGGAAGTCGGGGGTATAGGCATTGGTGGGCTTGGCACCCTGCATGAGCGCAGCAGGCAGGTAGGGGCGGTTGTAGCTGTCATCATCGCCAAGGATTTCCTTAAGCCTGCGCACGGTAGAAGAAAGATTGGTGCTGGTGTTGTTCAGCTTCAGCGCTTCGGTTCCCAGCGCCGGGTCGCGCCTGAACATCTCGAAAGCCATCACCTGCAGCGCCACAGCACCTTGCGGCTCGGTTCCGAGCACTTGCTGCACCTGCTTGAATTCATCGAGGGTGGCCGGAATCCGTTCAAAAGTGACGGTGCTGCTTTGGTGCTTCGACCAGCGCTCGTGGTTGATCTTACCCTTCATCTTGTAGCTGTTGCCAGCCACTTTACATTCCAGCTTGTCCTTCGCATCGCCCTTTTCGGGTATGGCACTCGAAATTTCGTCGGCAATATTAGTGGGGTTGGTGGCTTGATACACCTTTTGGCGCACCTTCTGCTCCACTTTGTTCTTTGCATGCTGCTTGATAGCATTGCCCAGTCCACCGAACTGTGCGTTGGCCGGCAAAGCCAGGGCCATCACTGCACAGACAATCATCATTCTTTCAATCAATTGTTTCATACGCTATTAGTATTAAGTGAATATAGAGTTGATAAAAAGTCAAGTCAGTCGACGTTCTTTCTGTATTGCGATGGTGTGACGCCAAAGAATTGTTTAAACGCCCTTGAGAAGTGCGCCACATCCTGGAATCCGCATTTTGCCGCCACTTCACCAATCGACGCGCTGGTGGTTCTCACTAGGCGCTTGGCTTTTCCCATGCGCACCCTGAGCACATAGTTGGCCGTGGGCTCGCCGGTGATGGTCTGCACCTTGGTCCTGAGCTGCTTCCGGCTCATTCCCATGGCGGTGGCGATGGTGTCGGTGTCAATCTCACCCTTGCTCATTTGTGCATGGATGAGGTTGACTAATTTATTCAGAAACTCCTGGTCGGCCTTCGAAGCCGTTTTTTGCTCGTTAGCTTCGAGTTGTTCGGTCGAAGAGGAGAATTTTTCGCGAAGGGCTTGCCGCTGCTTGAGCAGATTGTCTACCAGCGTGAGCAATTCGCTGTCGCTGAACGGCTTGGCCAGGTAGGCATCGGCCCCTGCCTCGATGCCCTTGATGCGCAGCTCGTTGGTGTTGGTCGACGTGATCATGAGCAGCGGCACATGGCTTACCGATTCAGTTGCCCGAATCTTGGAACACAACTCAAAACCGTTCATCTCGGGCATTTGCTGCGCCGCGATGACGAGCGACGGCACAAGGTCTTGCACCTTGTCGAAGCCTTCCACCCCGTTCCGTGCATAGAACACTTTGTAATGCTGATGGAGCAGGTTGCCGATGTAATAGGCCATGTCGACGTGGCTTTCCACAATCAGCACGATGGGTAATGCGTCGACTTCGGGCTTCTGGGCTGCAGCGGGCAACTTAGCCGACGGTTGTCCTGCCGGCGGTTGTGGAGCCGTGACCAGCGGCTGAGTCGCGACGGCAGTCTGCTCGATGGGTAAGGTGATGGTGAGTGTCGTGCCGTTGCCGGGTGCACTGTTGACATCGATGTCGCCGTTCATGGTATTCACCATATTCTTTACCAGTGACAGCCCCAATCCGAATCCAGGTACGTCCTTAACATTCGAGCCTCGGAAGTTAGGTTCAAAAATATGCTGGATTTCCGACGGTGCGATGCCGATGCCGTTGTCGCTCACCGCAATGGCGACGTGAGTAGCGTCGGGGGTGCTCACGGTCACGTTTACATTTCCTGTGCGCGGGGTAAAGTTGAAGGCGTTGGTGAGCAGATGGTGCATCATCTTGCTTACATACGATGGCACAAAATCGGTCATGATGCTGCTTTCAGACGATGCAAATGAAATGCTCAGCCCCTTGTCGATGGCTTTGTCGTGATAATTGTCCACAATCATGTGCACATAGGCCGCGATATCGCCCCTTCTCCAATCGGGCTCTTCGACCGATGCCGAGATGTGTGCGGCATCGAGCAGCTGATTGACGAGGCCCAGCAGGGTGTCCCCTTGCCTGACGATGGTGTCGCCCTTGTTTTGCTCGTCGGCATTGTCGCTGGCTTTCAGCTGATTTCCGATGCCCAGAATCACCGACAACGGGTTTCTGAATTCGTTGGTGATATTGGTCACGAAATGGGTTCTGAGTGTGTCGACCTCCTTGGCCAGTCTTGTCGCTTTGGCTTTTTGCCGCATGGCGTAAACGGCCGCAACGATAGCCACAAGCAAGGAAAGCAGGAGAATGGCAGCGATAAGGATGATGGTTCGGTTACGGGTTTCGAATTGCTTGTTTTGGCGTACCAGCTCGTCGGTGCGGTATTTGGCTCTGAACATGCTCAGCTGGCGTGCCGACTCGGCCTTGAACATGGAGTCGGCGATGGCCGAGTAACGTTCCAAATGTGCCAGAGCAGCTTGCGGCGCAACATTGCGCATGGCCAACCAAAGCCCCCGCTCGTTCTCTCGCTCCTCGAAGGTGTTTCCCATTTCTTTGCCCAAAGCAAGTGCCCGATTATAGAACTGGGCCGCCTGGTTCCACTGCCGCTGCTCGACAAAGATGCGACCTTGCAGCCGGTAACAAATGGCCAGGGAGCTTTTTGCCCCGTCGTGTTCGATTTGAGCAATAGCCCGTGTGATGGCATTCTGAGCCTCGTCGAGCTTGCCCATCTCGATGTAGACGGCTGCCATTTGCGACTGCCTGATGGCTGCCTTGAGAGGCCTTCCCTGGCTGCTGTCGAGCTTGTAGGCCTCGGTTGCCAGGGCCAAAGCCTTGTCATAATCTTTCTTCGCTAGGTAAATCTCAGATGCCATACCCAGCCTGATGGCCATCCTTTCGGGTTGGTCGAGTTTCCGTTCCAATTCGATGGCCCGTTCAATATATACGGCAGCGGCATCGGGTTGTCTCAAAGCCAGATAGACACTTGAAAGATTGTTCAGGTCGCTGCTCATGTTTTCATCGTTGTCCAGCTGCTTGTCGATGTCGTAACCCTTGCGGAAATACTGCAGAGCCACCTCGAAGTAGCCCTTGCGGTAGTGCGCGATACCCAGCACGCTGAACACATCGGATTGCTGCTGCTTGTCTTTTATGTGGCTGCTGGCAATCATTGCCTTTTCGCCGGCCTCGATAGACAAGTCGTAAAGCGCTTTGTTGTAGTAGTAATCGGCCATCCAGTAGTTCACCTGCGTTTCCACCTCCCATTTGTCGGCCGAGGGGGAGAAAGCGTAAAGCGTGTCGGCATATTCCTCGAGTTCGGTGAAAAACCGGTTGGCCGCCGAGATTTTGTTGGCTTGTGAAGATTGCAGGTAGTTGGTGTAGTAAACCTCAACATTGTCGGCCAGAGCCGTGGTCAGAGTCGCTGAGATGGCAAATGCCAGCGCCAGGGATTGACAATATCGGACCAGGGTTCGTCGTGTCATATTCGAGGGTGTGGGGTTTCACTATGCAAACTTAATCATTTTTTGCGAGATGGGCAAGCATCTGGGCATCGCCTCTGATGCTGAATTCGCATCCGCAGTACTGCTGGTTGTAAAAGCCAAATTGACGTAGCAGCTGGTTGCGTCGGTCTTGCAGCCCGCCTTTCCTCCAGTTTTGTGCCCAAAAGAGTGTACCCGGCACGGCCTCCTGGGCTGTCCTTCCGGCCCGTTCTATCTGCTGCAGGCTTTTCCACCTGGACGATGCCAGGGTGGTGGCAAACACCTCGATTCCCATGCTCTTGGCCTGGCGCGCCGCGGCCAGGAGCCGCATGGTGAAGCATTGCTCACACCGCGGTCCCCGCTCGGGTGCCTGCTCCAATCCACGCACACACCTCAGCCAGGCGTCGTGGTCGTAGTCGGCATCTATCCACTCGATTCCCAGCCCGGCGGCGTGGCGCTTGCTCTCATTTTTGCGAATCTCATATTCTTCGCGAGGGAAGATGTTAGGGTTAAAATAGAAGATGGTGGGGCGAATGCCCTTGCCGAGCATCCATTCCACGATGGCACTCGAGCACGGGGCGCAGCATGCGTGGAGCAGCACTTGAGTCACTCCTTGTGGAACCGTGATGGAAGATTTCTGTTTCATGCCCTGGTCGGAGAATTCATGTGGGGATGGATTAAAGTGGTGATTCGTTGCCCGATTCGCCGAGTTTCATGGCTTTGGCCTCGTCCCACAGCTCGTCCATCTCGGCAAGGGTCATGTCGTTGAGATGTCGTCCTTGCTGTGCCGCTCGTGCCTCGATGTGATTGAAGCGCGCAATGAACTTGCGGTTGGTGCGTTCCAGGGCATTGTCGGGCCTGACGCCATAGAGCCTGGCGGCGTTCACGATGGCGAAAATCAAGTCGCCGAATTCCTTTTCCAAGTCATTGGCGGTGCCTGTGCGCATTTCGGTTTCCACCTCGGCCAGTTCCTCGCGCACCTTGTCCCACACGTCTTCTTTCTTCTGCCAGTCGAACCCCACATTAGCCGCTTTTTCCTGCACTCGCTCGGCTTTGATGAGCGATGGCAGCGAGCGAGGCACCCCGCTCAGGATGGTTTTATTCCCGCCTTTTTCCTTCATTTTGAGCACTTCCCAGTTTTGAAGCACTTGCTCCTTGGTGTCGGCTTTGTCGTTGCCGAAAATATGGGGATGACGGAATATGAGTTTGTCAATCAGCGACTGGCACACATCGGCAATGTCGAAAGCCCCCTTTTCATCGCCTATCTTTGCGTAGAAGATGACATGAAGAAGCACGTCGCCCAGTTCTTTGCGTATTTTCTCGTTGTCGCTGGCCATGATGGCGTCGGCCAGTTCCATGGTTTCCTCGATGGTGTTGGGGCGCAGGCTTTCGTTGGTTTGAACCGAGTCCCATGGGCATCGGGCCCGCAGGGTGTCGAGCACGTCGAGCAGCCGGCCGAAGGCTTGCAGTTTTTGTTCTTTGCTGTTGTTAGGCATATATTAGGGTTGATGAGAATTATTTTTTGTTAAGCCCATCTTTCAGGAAGTGGATGAACTCGGTAACACTCTCTTTGTAGGCAAACGGGCCCGAAAGCAGCCGGCCCTGTGGGTCGAGCACAACATAATAGGGCTGGGAATTGGCTCCGAACTTGTGCCGCTGCAGATAGCTCCACAAGTCGCCATAGGTGGCCAGCTCCACCTGGTGGCCATTTTCCACCACATACCGTGGCTGAGGCAGGTGGTGCTTGTCATCGACCATCAGCTCGATGGTGACAAACTCATCGGCGAGCAGTTGCTGCACCGGCTGGGTGCTGAGCACGGCACCATCCATCTTGCGGCAATTCACGCAGCCGTAACCCGAGAAGTCGAGAAACACCGGTTTCCCGGCTTTTGCCGCGGCCTCCATTCCCTTGTCGTAGTCGTTGAAATGAGTCATTTGGTCGTGGGCCAGATTGAAGTCCTGAGTGGTGAGCGGCGGCACGAAAGCACTGGTGGCGCGCAGCGGTGCACCCCATAAACCAGGAACCAGGTAGGCCGTGAAGGCCAGCGAGGCCAATGCCAAGAAAAAGCGGACGACCCCGATGCCCCGGCTTTGCTTCTCGCCATCGCTTTTGAAGTTGAACACTCCCAGCAGATAAAGGCCCAGCAGCCCGAAAATGGCTATCCACAGAGCCAGAAACACTTCACGGTCGAGGATGTGCCACCCGTAGGCCAAATCGGCGACCGATAGGAACTTGAGTGACAACGCGAGTTCCAGGAATCCGAGAACCACCTTCACGGTGTTGAGCCATCCACCCGATTTAGGCAGTCCCTTGAGCCACGACGGGAACAAGGCAAACAGGGTGAAGGGGATGGCCAATGCCAGCGAGAAGCCCAGCATACCCACCGCCGGACCTATGCGGTTGGCTTGTCCGGCCGCTTCCACCAGCAGGGTGCCAATAATGGGGCCAGTGCAGGAGAACGACACAATCACCAGCGTGAAAGCCATGAAGAAGATGCTCAGCAGGCCGGTTGTGCTGGTGGCAGCCTTGTCGAGGCGGCTGCTCCACGATGCCGGCAGCTCGAGGCTGAAAGCTCCGAAGAAAGAGATGGCAAACACCACCAGCAAAAGGAAAAACACGATGTTAGCCACGGCGTTGGTGGCGATGGCATTGAGCGTGCTGGCCCCGAAAGCTGCTGTGAGCGCCAGGCCGAGGGCCACATAGATGATGACAATCGACAGGCCGTAGACCGCCGCACTGCGCACGGCCGATGCCTGCGACTCACTTTTCTTGAGGAAGAAACTCACCGTCATGGGAATGATAGGCCACACGCAGGGCGTGAGCAGTGCCAGTAATCCACCGCCAAAGCATGCCCAGAAAATCCACCACAGCGAACTGCCGGCTGCCGACTCAGTGCCATCGGCACAAAGTGATGCGACAGGTGCCCAGGCGTCGGGCACCTCGGCCTCGGTGTCGGTCGTCACGGTGGCAACCGTGTCGGCCGGCTGGACGCTCAGGGCCGTGTCGGCCGCTTGAGGTTCATGTGACTTGCCGGCCTGGAGGCTGGGTGCGTTGCCCTTGAGAGAAACCGGCTCGGTGGTGGGAGCCGTGCACGTGACATCGTTGCATGCCATGTAGCGCACTTGGCCTTCAAGAGAAAACTGACCGGTCGTGGCTGTGAACGCCTGGGTGAGTGTGACGGTGCCAGTCCACCACTGCAGCGTCATGTCGAAGGTGTCGTCGTGCTGCTCGTGTGGTTTCGATGAGGGCTTGAGCGTGCCGTCGAGCTTCACGCCATCCAATTTTTTCCACTCCACGGTGGTGGGGATGGGGCCGCCGGCCGGCAGACGGGTACTGTATAAGTGCCAACCCGGCTCGATGGCGGCGGTGAGTGAGACCACACCATGGCGGTCGTCGGTCATCTTCACCGCTTTGCTCCAGTGCACCGGATTCACCATTTGTGCTGTGCCGGCGAGTGCCAGCACAAACATTATCAGAGTGGTAATGCGTCGTTTCATATTGCAAATTTACAACAATCCGGCCAAATGCCCAAGCTTGCAAACGAGAAATCACATTGTGGCGAGTGGCAAACGCTGATGACTGCCGCTGGCTGCCCGCATCGTCTTTTGAAATGGTTTTGTGATGTTTGGGCATCACAAAGTTGATTGATTGAGGAAAAATTCTTATCTTTATGGCAAAAAATTACAACTATGCGACAAATTCAACTGCCCAACGCTTTATGCAGAGCAACCCTTTTCATCGTTTTCGCGTTATTCTGTCTCAGTGCCACCAGCCAGGATTGGATTGACTTGTCAAAGGCTTCTGTATTGTGCAGCCGAATGCACATTTTCAAACTCAAACAAGTGTTGCCCGACGGATATGTGTACTACTATGACAGTAACAATACCGAAATTGTGCTCACTCGTGATAAGAACACTGTGAACCGCTACAGTTCAATGTTTCCTCAATCACCTTATATCCATTCGTGCGACTATGTGGTGAAGAAGTTGGGTAAAACGGTGACAATGATAGCTTGCTTGGAGCAATACCAAGAGGACAACCCCTATTATGTGGTTTTTGCGGCCGATAGCCCAGAGCGGTACTGCAGGGAATGGCAAAAGAGAGTTAGTGGAGGTGTGAGTCATTGCGACTGGCTTTTCAGCGTGCCGATAGACGACAATTTCATCGATGAAATGGGTGTCGACCAGCTTCGGGAGATGCTTGAAATGCTTGAACAGTCGGGGCAATGGGATTACAATGACTTAATACGTTTCAATATCAACCAACTCCGCATGGCGATAAACGCGTTTGAGGAGGAGGGTGATTGCGAGGCCGAATAAATGGCAGTCGAAGAACGAATGTGACATTCATCTGTAAATAATAGTATCCAGACAATGAAAAGAAGTATTATTATCGTTATTTCGTGCCTGGCATGGTGGTGTGGTGTCAATGCCGCCGAGTACGCAAAATTCAACGAGCACGACACGAACTCCAATGGTTCGCTTGATATAGAGGAATTTGGTGGGGGGGCAGCATGGAAATCCATCTTCGATGCTGTTGATTCCGACAAGAATGGCTCCATTTCACGAGAGGAGTTGATAGCTTTTGACCAAAAACGGGCAGGCCAGGAGTATGTATGGCTGTTCAACACCGGCGACGACACCAAATTCCAGACCATCCAGCCCATCGAGTTGTTTGAACACGCTGGCCGCATCGATTGCAGCAACAACGAGATTGCGGATGTCGACCTCCAGTACAACCCCGATTTGTGGCAGCTGTTATGCCCAAACAACCTTTTTTCCTCGCTTGATTTCAGCCATAATCTCAGGATTACCCATGTGGAGTGCTACGGAAACCAGATAGGACAAGCCGCTATGGAAGAGCTGATTGCCAGTCTGCCCGCGGTGGAGAACGGCACGTTGGTTGTTGTCGATACGCAGAACGCTAACGAGAAGAACATCTGTACCGCCGAGCAGGTTGCCGCGGCAAAGGCTAAGGGGTGGAACGTGTATGACCACAACGGCGGCGATGTCGTAGAGTACACAGGCTCCTCCGACCTTCCCACCACCATTGAGGAAATGAACGCACCGACCGCCAAGAGCGGCCAGCGTCACAACCTCATGGGCCAGCCCGCGGGCCGCGACTACAAGGGCATCGTCATCGAGAACGGCAAGAAAATCTTGGTTAAGTGAGCGATAAACTAAACTTGCTCAAGCTTTTCTGAATGTGAAAGACTTGGAGCGAAACTCTGCTCCTTCGTTTAGTGCGGAGGAGTGTGTCGCTACCGCATGACTGTCCATTGTCGCCGCGGGACACACTCCCTTGGCCCGATGGGCCGCTCCCCCTATCTTAGGGGAAGAGTCGTTGACATCTGACTATTAGCCAGATTTATGCCGAACTCACGTTATCTTATGCGGCAAGGTGTCGTCAACAATAACCTGAAGCGACCACGGGAAACCCCTCCGGTGGCCGCCATGCGTGGTGTGAGGCTGTTTTGGGTTATAATATGTACTCTCAATTTTTCTGTTTCAACAAAAAGCGAATGAAAATTTGCTTTTGTATTCAGATTGTGCTAATTTTGCCAATTAAACCGATTGGAGCGTAATGATCAGTAATATCATAGACAGCCGTGTCATTGCACGCATGCGCACGATGATTGACGGAGCCAAGAACATCGCGGTGACGTGTCATCTGTCGCCCGACGGCGATGCCATCGGGTCGTCGCTGGCCTTGGCCCACATGCTGCAGCGGCTGGGTAAAGAGGTGCAGGTGGTGACCCCCGACATGGTGCCCCGCTCTCTGTCGTTTGTGCCGGGCGTGCGCACGGTGGTGGTGTTTACCAAAACCGAGTTGCGGGCGCGCTACGTTCTTGAGCATGCCGACCTGATATTCTGCTTGGATTTCAACCGCCTGCATCGTGTTGACAAGGTGGGGGAAGTCATCGGCCAGTCATCGGCGCGGCGGGTGCTGATTGACCACCATCTGTCGCCCGAGGAGGGGGTGTTCGACCTGATGGTGTCGGAGCCCGACGCATCGTCGACATGTGAGCTTGTGTTCCGCGTGTTCATGCAGATGGGCTTGCTCAGTCTGCTCGACCGTTTTGCGGCCCAGTGTCTCTACACCGGCATGATGACCGACACCGGCAATTTCACCTACGGCAACGACAGTGCCGAGGTCTACGAGATAGTGGCATCGCTGATGCGCCGCCACCCCGACCGTAACCGGCTCTACAAGTTGGCGATGAACACTTTCAGTGCCGACAGCGTGCGGCTGCAGGGCTATGCGCTGAGCCAGAAAATGGAGCTTTATCCCGACATGGGCGTGGCGTTGATTGTACTCACGCGCGACGAGCTGACCCGCTACAACTACCGCCGGGGCGACACCGAGGGCCTTGTGAACAAGCCTCTGTCGATTCCCGAGGTGAACTGGGTGGTCTACTTCCGCGAGGAGTGCGACTATGTGAAAGTGTCGTGCCGGTCGGAAGGCGATTTTGCGGTGAACACCATCTGTGAGAAGTATTTCAACGGCGGCGGCCATCTCAATGCCGCGGGTGGTGAGTTCTATGGCACCATGGACGAAGCCGTGAAGACCTTCCACTCCATATTGGAAGAAATGAAGGAAAACAAATCAACCGAGAATAAAAACGAAACAGATATAGAAAGATGAAAATGACAAAAACAGTGGTAATGGCCCTTGCGGCGGCGCTGGCGACCGTGTGCGCATCGTGTGGCGACAGTGAGAGCTATGCCAACCGCTTGAACACCGAGCGAAACTCGTGCAATTCATACTTGACCACCAAGCGTGTGGAGAACAATATTCCTGCCGACACGGTGTTTGAAACCGGTGAGGATGCGCCATTCTACCGCATCAACCCCGACGGGAACGTGTACATGCAGGTAATCAAGTGCACGCCTCGCAAGGAAGACCGCGCCATGAAAGGGCAAACCATCTACTTCCGCTACACGCGGTACAATATCAATCAGTGGTACGACACCGGCAATCTGACGCCTTATGAAGGCAATTCCACCGACATGAGCGCCAACCCCAGCTATTTCATCTACTCCGACTTTACGCTGCCGATGTCGTCACAATGGGGCTACGGGTTGCAGCTGCCACTGGAATACGTGGGCGTGGACAGCGAGATAAACCTGCTTGTCAAGTCGCAATTTGGCCTCACCTCCGAGATTTCTTATGTGCAGCCCTATGTGTTTCACATCAGGTATTTCCGCAGCCACATCTAAAACCGTCATCACACATCAATAATCTTCAAAATACTCTACAATCGTGTCACTGATTAAATCTATTTCGGGAATTCGCGGCACCATCGGGGGCCGCGCAGGCGACGGACTGACGCCGCTCGACATTGTGAAATTCACTTCGGCCTATGCCACCTTTATGAGGCGTAACAGCCCTGTCCGCTCGGATGTTATCGTGGTGGGCCGCGACGCCCGTGTGTCGGGCCGGATGGTGCTCAACCTGGTGGTGGGCACCCTCACTGGCATGGGCTTCGACGTTGTCAACATCGGGCTGGCCACAACGCCTACCACCGAACTGGCTGTAGTGGGCGAGAAAGCCTGTGGCGGCATCATCATCACTGCCTCGCACAACCCCAAGCAGTGGAATGCGCTGAAGCTGCTCAATCACAACGGCGAGTTCCTGACCGACGCCGAGGGCAAGGAAGTGCTCAGGCTTGCCGAAGCCGAAGATTTCGACTGCGCCGATGTGGATCATCTGGGACGCGAGCAAAAAAACTACACCTACCTGCGCCGGCACATCGACGCGGTGCTGGCCTTGCCGCTGGTCGACGTTGATGCCATCAAGCGTGCACGGTTCACGGTGGCCGTGGATGCCGTAAACTCGGTGGGCGGCGTTGCCATACCCATGCTGCTCGAGGCACTGGGTGTGAATAAGGTGGAAAAACTTTTTTGTGACCCGACGGGCAACTTTGGCCACACGCCCGAGCCAATACCTGAGAACCTGACGGCTATCAGTGATTTCATGCGTCAAGGCCTTGCCGATGTGGGCTTTGTCGTAGACCCCGATGTTGACCGCCTGGCCATCGTGATGGAGAACGGTGAGTTCTTTGTCGAGGAGTACACGCTGGTGGCTGTGGCCGACTATGTGCTGGCCCACACGCCGGGTGCCACGGTGAGCAACCTGTCGTCGTCGCGCGCGCTGCGCGATGTGACCGAGCGCCATGGCTGCTCCTACACGGCTGCCGCCGTGGGCGAGGTGAATGTCACCACCGAGATGCGCCGCACCGGAGCCGTGATTGGCGGCGAGGGAAATGGCGGGGTCATTTATCCCGAATTGCACTACGGCCGCGATGCGCTGGTGGGCGTGGCCCTGTTCCTGTCGCTGCTGGCCCGCAGCGGAATGAAGGTGAGCGAGCTCAAACAGACCTATCCTCAGTACGCCATCGCCAAGACCAAGCTCGAGTTGCGTCCCGGCATGGATGTTGACGCTATTCTGGAGGCCGTGAAGCAGCATTACGCCGGCGAGCGTGTCACCACCATCGATGGCGTGAAAATCGACTTCGACAACTCGTGGGTGCATCTGCGCAAGAGCAACACCGAGCCCATCATCCGCATCTACAGCGAGGCGCACACCATGCAGGAGGCGCAGCAGCTGGGCGAAGACGTGAAGCAAATCGTGATGAAGCTTTGCTGACCATCTTCAGCCTCTCATGAAATAAACGGGCCGGCAGTTATCCTCCATCGAGATGCTGCCGGCCCGTGCTGTGTGGTTGTGACCGCTTATTTGGTGCCGCTCAGTTTGTTGTAGATGCGGTAGCAGCTGTCGCGCTGTGCCGTCATCTGATATTCGCCATAGATGTCGCCCAATAGTTTGACCGACTGAGCGTAGAGTTCGTCATCGCTTCCGAATCTTGCCTCATGAAAATCGTTGAGTTTGTGGGCTGTGGCTATGGCTTTTTCCTTATTGCCCGTTTGGCGGTACACCTTGAGCAGGTCGACTAAAATGTAGCCATACTGCTCCATGACATAGTCTAAATCGCCTGTGCCATTGTCGGTGAAAATGCGAAAAGCCAGCAAAACCTCTTCGGTTTCGTAGATGTGAAGCGTTTTTTGCTGATGTTCCTGCGAGGGGTTGCCGTTGTTGTCGAGCAAAGTCTGGTACAGGGTCATCAAAACCGCGTCGTACATCAGAATGCCCTCGGTGGTGCAGGCCGGATGTACGAACACATTCATCCGTTCTTGCTCCAGCACCTCCATCAAGTGAGTAAAGTCACCCTCGATGGTCATGTCGATGCACCGGTGCATGATGGAGTCCACATGAGCGGTGTTGGCACTGAGGTACTGTTTCAGTTGTTGTTCGCTCATCTGCTGGCCCGTCGTGAAGGCGACCGCTGCCGACATTTTTGCCAGCGAGTCGAGGTCCTTGCGCGGCCCTTCCAGAAAGGTGCGGAAAACATCGATAAATTCGGTGGTGTCTTGTGGCTGCAAGCCCTCGGGCAGGGTAACGGCCACGCTGAGAGAATTACTCTTGGATGGCTTCTGGTTGCAAGCAACGAAGAGCAGAGCGGCCAGCAGCACGATGAGGTGAAAATGTTTCATAAGCAGATGGAATGTTATAAGATGATTAGTAAAATGGTCAAAATGGCATATATCAGAAGCGGAACTGCTACGCAAATGATAACCGACGCCAGGGTATAATTCCAACCCACTCGCCGGAACCACAGTAAGAAATCGACTGAGCGTTTAAACACCGAGTCGCACCACTGCTCGAAATTTTTGCGATGCACAATCATGACCACCATGCAGGCGGCGATCCATGCAACAGTGAGCCAGGGCCAGCTGCCGATAATGGCATCGAGCATGATGAGCCAAGTGAGCGGCACCATCATGTAATAAACCACAATGTTCATTTCATTGTAGGTTAGGTGCAGTTTTTGGCTTGTTGTGAACAACCATTGTGCGGTCATGTCGAATATCCGTGCTATCATGCAAAAAGAACAGAATTAGGAACAGCAGAACTATTACAAAATCCATGCCAAAAACGAACGTATTAAAAATGAGGACACATGTTTATGCCCTCATTTTTTAATATTTAATTGTTATTTATTGTTCAAAAAATTATTGATAGTGGTTTGAGTGTTGACTTGAAGTTGCGTTTTGGTCACTTCACAATGTTTTACTCCTTGTTTTTTTATCCAGTCTGTAAGGAGCGATTTCATTTTTTGCAAGTGATGAGGGTCTTTTGGGTTGATTTCTAAAATTAATACTTCAAGATTATTGAGGTTGTTCCGATTCGCAATGAGTCCTGAATTTGGATTTTTGAGAACTGCATCTGTTATGTAATTTGTACTGTTGCCATTGTGTATTAGGTTGGAACGCTCATATAAGTAGCCATCAGTAAGAATCACAAGGATATTTCGATAATCTTTACGGATGCACTGTGCCTCCACATCTCCTGAGTCAAAAAATCCCCAAATATCACTGCCATGAAAATTTCCTGCTTTTGTAGCTATATTATAAATCTGATTGAGATTATGCCTTATAGTGTCTGGGGCATCTTTAATGATGTGTAGTTTTTCTTTGCCCTGTGGAATATTGCTTGCATCAATCTGAAGTTTGGCTGCAAGAGAATTTACAGATGGGTCGTTGGGCTCTGGGTAGAACATGATTTTAAAACTGTGTTCTGCATTTTGCAGTCCATTACCCTTAATGCTTGATTCCCAATGCATGCATGAATCAGTAAAACTTTTTGTAAGAAATTCGGCGATATCCAAGTCGATATTCAGTTGATTAGGATTGGGCCGAATAATCCTATCGGATAAATCAATTAACAAAGTAATGTTGATTTTTTTTGAATCGTTTGAGTTTTCTTTCTTCGATGCATCATTACTCTCCCCACTACTACAGGAGCAGGTGAGTTTCATCAAAAATATGAAAACAAGAGTGATTGCAAATGCAAACGTGATATTCTTTTTCATTGCTGTTGAGGTATTAAAGTTGATATTGAATTGCTAAATGTAGAGTTGGCGTTTGTTTGTTCGATTGCGCTTATACCTAAAACATTCATTTGGGTAATCCACCCAGTGAAAAAATTGGTCATTTCACGTCGAATGACGGCATAATTGATGTTTACTCTATTAGTGAGATTGGCTTCTAATTCAGTTATTTCATTTTGCAGTGTGGCGATTTGTGAGTTGTGGTTAGTTATGCTATTACCAAGTGATTCAATGTCACTTTCCAAGCCTAAAATGTTTTTTTCCAAATTCCTTATTTGGACTTTATTTAAATCGAGTTTGGAATATGCGCTCATAATCTGATCGAATACGAGTCCCCAAATAATATAAGCGATGAAGCCACAAAATATGACAGCCCAAAAACTCACATCTTTCATTGCTGCTGAGATTGTGTAAGGAACACCATCAGGGATTATTCCGTTCATAACCATTCCATTATAGATTTTCTCACCAATTTTATATGCAAGAATACAATCAAATGCAAATGTCACTAATAAAATGGCAATCAACTTGAAATATTTCAAGATTCCTTTGTCTTTGGCAAAATAATGCAAATTAAATCCCAGTCCCATAAATATAATAGGGAACAAAATCATCATTAAGAATGAGAATATGCTTTTGCTCCAAGCATTAGGAAACGCTTTGGGGTTAAACATTGCATTTGTAACGTCAGAAACAATGCCGCTCTCTAAAAAAGCGGAATAGAAAGTGCTACTGTAAAAGAGAATCAGATAGAAAGTAAGTGGCAAAAGGATAAGAAGACCAATGCGAAACTTCACAACCTCATCCTTGTTTTTGGTTTCCTTGAGTTCTTTGAGTTGTTTTATTTGTTCTTGATGTTGTTTGATTATATCTTTTTTAGTTTGAATTGTATCTTGTTCTTTTTCGACTTGGCTATTAATGTTTGCCACATCATTCTGTTTTTGTTGTATTTGTGATTGAATATTACTCCTGAACTGTTGTTGCAATGCAGCATTTTGTGCTTGAGCATTATATTCGTCCAAGAACGCCTTTTGTAACATGGGAGCAAGTGCCGAAACCGATCCAGCAACGGTGGCGCACATTCTTATGCCCCAATTTTGGTATGTTTCACCAAGTCTGCGGTCATTGGGATTTGTTGGTGCTTGTTGGCCAAGCAAAGGTTGAACCTGCTGTTGTGCAACCGAATTGCTTTTTTTGAAAAGATTCTTGATACTAAAACTCATAATGGTAGGTGTTAAGCTGTTAATTCTTTAATGACATCTTCCTCGCTAGATTGATTTTGTGCCTTGTCGAGAAGAAAATTTACAAAGTCGGGCACGTCACACTCGTTTACGCCAAAACGAAGCGCATAAGTGTGTAATAATCTGATTTCATTGTCATCGATGTTATTGTCGGCCCATGCAATAATAGCCATTTCATAAAGAATCTTGACACATTCTTCGGGGGAAGTTGGAATCGCATAAGTCGTGCCCGAAGCAACTATGGCTTCATTGATTTCTTTCTCGCTCAGATTGTAGTTCGTGCGCCCAATGTTGTAGAGTGATTCCATTTCTTTGGGTGAAACTACTCCGTCAGCTAAAACCATGCAGTAAAGACTTAAAAAATGGTTTTTCAGTAATTGTTCTTTTTCCATAATTTCTTTTTTGCGACAAAGCAATAAAAGAAGGTGCAAGACTTCATTATTGCTGTCCCAAGGCATCGCCAAACGCCTACACTCATACAACAAATGAAGCTCACACCATTATGGCGTAAGCATTCACTACTACTGTTGATGAGTGTCGTTGAATTTGGCGATTTCAGGGACACATCAAGTAGAAGTAAACACTTCCTTTGATTAACTCTATGTCTGGTTAAGTCATTTTCTAAAAAGTTAATGTAGGAATAATCCCTACAATTTACAAAATTATAATAAATTTACGAGAAATCAATGAGCTGATGAAATTTTTTTACTTGTTAGCTTGGTGGTTCAAAACAACATGTGAGGCGATGAGATGGTTGGTGTTTTCCTGCGACTCTGCACCTCTTGCAATATGGGATGTGGCTGGCGGTTTATTGCCAGGTGAAGGGGTGGGGGGCTGCGCCGAGTTCAAAATGTAATTTGACGATGCCCAGGTCGATGGCGGCGTAAGGCCCCAGGCCGTGGGTGGCCTCGACCACATCGCCATCGTGCAGCGTGAACCGGAACTTCTGCTGGTTGATGGCCGTGGGGGCCAGCAAGGCGGCCTCCACTCCCTGGCGGAACCATTGGGGCATGGTGCCCTGCCAGCGTGCTACCTTGTCGATGGTTTTTACTTTGTGTCCATGACCCCCATCCACACCCTGCCCGATGGTGATGACGCTGCGCAAGCGCTCTCCGGGATTGACGGTGAAGGCGTTGGCCACCTTGCGGTAGGTGAGTGCCACCCAGCATGTGTGCAGGCCCATGCGCTGCGCCTCGAGCACCAGCCGCTCGCCATAGTATCCGATGCGCTCGTCGAGGTCATCGGCCTTGGGGCCTACGAGCGCAATATAGTTGCGCACCCCGCTGAACGCTCCATAGTGCACCATCCAGCTGCTGAAAGCCCGCGGCTCGTCGGTGACGAGTTGCAGGTGCAGATGTCCCTCCTGGTTGCAGGTGTCGATGAGTGCGTTCAGATGGTCGATTTGGTTGGCCGTCAGAGGTCGGTCGGTGTAGCGGCGCACGCTGTGGCGCTGCGCTATGGCTTCGAGAAGTGTCATGATTGATAAAGATGTCGTTACTGAAAAAAACGGAGTTTTGGCGGGATTATTTCATCACAATTGAGGCAAAATCGAATTATTTGGATAAATTAGGCGGCGTTGAGGCATAAAAAAAGAAAAAATCTACATTTTTCATTTTGTTCTGCGCTCAACTTGCACTAATTTTAATTAAATTTGTGGATAAATCCATAATATACGAATAATATGAGAAGAGTACTGTTGCTTATCGTGTGCTTGACGGCTTTCGCGGGGCTCATGGCCGCCGATGCCGACTGGCAGCCCCAGGTGGACCGTTGCATCGCGCAGGGCGAGTTTGCCCGTGCCGAGAAAATCATGAAGTCGCTGCCCAAGAAGGTGCGCCGTGCCGACGCCGTGCGCATCGACTCGTTGCAGACCATCATGCAGCGCATCCGCAAGGATTTCAACATGACACCCGAGCAGGGTGCCCGATTGATACGCGAGCGAGTGCCCCAGACCACCGATGAACAAATATCGGCCTGGAAAAAAGGCAAGAAAATTGAGTACATGGTCATCGACGGGCAGGAGTGGTGGTTCCGCAAGAGTGTGCGCAACCTGTGGCTGCTGGCCGACGAGTTCCAGGAGCGCACCGGTCAGGACGACGAGGCAAGCTACAAGGAGCGGCTGCGCTATCTGCGCGAAGCCATGCGCACCCCGGCCGACCCGCATGGCGTGCGCGACTGGCGGCGTGTGAGCGCCACGTTCACCCTCGATGTGGATGCCGATGCCGTGCCGGCCGGCGAGACGCTGCGCGTGTGGATGCCCTTCCCCTACGAGAATCTGCGTCAGCGCCGCATCCAGCTCGATGGCGGCAACCGACCCGTGGTGATGAGCGAGGGCAGCAAGCATCACACCGTCTACATGGAGGCTGTGGCCGAGAAAGGCAAGCCCACGCATTTTGAATACACATTCTCCTACGAGGTGGGCGAGCGGCACATCGCGCATGACGACCTGCTGGCGCTGGTGCGGCCCTACAAGACCGACAGCGAGCAGTACCGCCGCTACACGGCCAGCGAGCCTCGCCACGTGCTCATCACCGACGAGATGCGTGCCCTGGCACGCCAAATCGTGGGCAATGAGACCAATCCGGTGCTGCAAGCCTCGATGATCTACAAATGGATTTCCCGTGCTTATCCTTGGGCCGGCGCCCGCGAATACAGCACGCTGGCCAACATCCCGCAGTATGTGCTCGACAACGGCCATGGCGACTGCGGCCAGGTGGCTTTGCTCTACATCACGCTGGTGCGCTCGCTGGGCATCCCCGCCCGCTGGGAGAGCGGATGGGTCATCAATCCCGGCGACGAGGGCTGGCACGACTGGGCCGAGACCTATTTCGAGGGTGTGGGATGGGTACCCACCGACCCGTCGTTCGGCCGCGGCACGATGGACACTCCGCTTGAGAACTACTACATCAGCGGCCTTGACCTTTACCGCATGGCCAGCAACGAAGGGGTGGGCGACCGTCTTAGCCCGCCCAAGACCTACATCCGCAGCGAGACCGTCGACTTCCAGCCCGGCGAGGTGGAGTGGCGCGGCGGCAACCTCTATTACGACCACTGGCACTCGCACCTCACGGTGCACGGTGTCACCCCGGTGGCCCATCTCATCAAGTAATATATCCATTAAAACATGAAACGTATACTCACCATCATGGCAGCCGCGTTGCTGCTGACGGGCGCAATGACCGCCCAAGTGAAAATGAACAATGTGTTGGACCAGATGAAGAAGGAACTGGCCCCCGACAGCCGCACGGCCATCTGGGACGTGCGCATGGTGGGCCAGGGCGGCACCTCGGTGCTGGTGGGCACCGTGGGCACGCTGCAGCAGAGCGCGGCCATCGAGGCCGGCCTGCGCTCGCGCGGCATCAAGGACTTCAAGAACCATCTGGTGGTGCTTGAGAACTCGGTGCCGGCAAGTAAACACTGGGCGCTGGTGAAACTGTCGGTGGCCACCCTGCGCACGCAGGGCAAGCACAGTGCCGAAGTGGCCACTCAGGGACTGATGGGACAGCCCGTGTGTGTGCTGGATATTGACGACGACTGGGCGCGGGTGCAGATGCCCGATGACTATATCGCCTGGGTGCCGGTGAGCTCGCTGGCCTACAAGACCGAGGCCGAGATGGCCACCTGGCGTGCCGCCCGGCGCTACATCGTGACGGAATACTGCACGCGGCTGGTGGCCGAGCCCAAGGGCGATGAAACCGTGAGCGACCTGGTGATGGGCAACATTCTGGAGTGGCGCGGCGAGAGTGGCAAGTGGCTTCAACTGGCCACGCCCGACGGCCGCACGGGCTATGTGCTCAAGGCCGAGGTCGCCGAGCTGGCCGGCTGGGCCGAGCAGACCTTTGACAGCGCACTCATCGAGCGCGTGGCGCGCCGGATGATGGGCTCGGGCTATCTGTGGGGTGGCACCAGCACCAAGGTCACCGACTGCTCAGGACTGGTGAAAGTGTGTTATCTGGCCAACGGCATCATTGTGCAGCGCGATGCCTCGCAGCAGGCCTTGACCGGCCAGAAGATAGCCCACTGGCACGATGCGCGGCTGGGCGACCTGCTGTTTTTCGGCAACAGCAAGACCGGGCGTGTGACCCACGTGGGTATCTACTTGCGCGACGGGCGCTACATCCACTGCTCGGGCCAGGTGAAGGTCAACAGCCTTGACCCGGCATCGCCCGATTACTTGTATTCGCCGCTGTCCATCAGCCGCATCGACGGACAGATTGGCACCCGGGGCATCACTACGGTGAAGCGCCACCCTTGGTATTTCTGAAAAATTGATTATCTTTGTAGTTTGGAAAACAAAAACACATAACTTTAGACAAAAGACACATCATGGACCGACGAAAATTTATTGTGGGAGCAGGACTCACGGCACTTGCAGCCGCCTCGCCCATCTCGCTCGATGCCGCCACCAAGCGCGGCAAACGCATCAATGTGAACCATCGTGGAAAATCGGGGAAACTGAAGTTGACGTTCGAACCCTATGAGTTGAAGTTGCGCCATGCCTTCAACCTGGCTCGTTACAGCCGCACCACCACGCCCGACGTGCAGGTGAAGCTCGAGTACGACGGAATTGTGGGCTATGGTGAGGCCTCGATGCCGCCCTATCTGGGCGAGAGCGTGGAGAGCGTGACCAAGTTCCTGTCGTCGCTCGACCTGGAGCAGTTCACCGACCCCTTCCGCATAGAGGATATTCTCACCTATGTGGACAATGTGGCGCCCAACAACCGCGCCGCAAAAGCCAGCGTGGACATCGCCCTTCACGACTTGCTGGGTAAAATCATGGGCCAGCCCTGGTATAAAATCTGGGGTCTGAATCCCGATAAAACACCGGTCACGAGCATGACCATCGGCATCGACACCGAGGAGAAAGTGCGTCAGAAGGTGGAAGAGTGCCGTGGCTTCAAGCTCATCAAGGTGAAGATGGGCCTGGACAAAGACCAGGAAACCATCAACATTATCCGCGAGATGATGCCCGACGTGCCCATCTGCGTCGACGTGAACCAGGGCTGGACCAGCAAGGAGCACGCGCTGGAGATGTGCCACTGGCTGGCCGAGCGCAACTGCTGGTTTGTGGAGCAACCCTTCGACAAGGAGATGATCGACGAGACGGCCTGGCTGCGCGAGCGCTCGCCGCTGCCCATCATCGCCGACGAGGCCTTCCAGCGCCTGCCCGACATCGTGCGCTTCAAGGGTGTGTACGACGGCATCAACATCAAGTTGATGAAGAGCACCGGCCTGCACGAGGCCTACAAGATGGTGACCCTGGCGCGCGCGCTCGACATGAAAGTGATGGTGGGCTGCATGACCGAGACATCGTGTGCTGTGACGGCAGCTGCCAATCTGTCGCCACTGGTCGACTATGCCGACCTCGACGGCAATCTGCTCATTGCCAACGACCGCTTCACGGGCATGACTGTGGAGAACGGCAAAATCACCCTGCACGACATTCCCGGCATCGGCATCAAGCTGCTTGCCGGCAAATAACAAAATTAGGATAACCACAAACACTCATATATGAACAAACCGTTGGGTGGCCTGTTGGCCATCTTGATAATCGCGCTGGCCATTTTCGCGGCCTTGTCGGTCCATACCGATGGGCTGGAGCTGGGCTCGTCCACGCTCAAGACCGCCTCGTTTGCCGAGACGCTGTTCAGCCCGGTCCAGGCCAGTGAGAATCCCAAGCGTGTGGCAACCCGCAAAACCGCCGCCACCCGAAAGGACGGCAAGGCCACCACTGCCGTGCCCGCCGCGCCGGTCCACCCCAAGGGCTGGCGCGCGCCCATGGACACCACCAGCAAGACCATTCTTTTCATCGGCGACTCGATGCTCGAGGGCCTGGGGCCACGCCTGGCAGCCTATGCCAAGCACAACGGCCACACGCTGGTGAACGTCATCTGGTACAGCAGCACCACCGAGGTGTGGGGGCGAACCACCAAGCTCAAAGAGTACATCAACCAGTTCAAGCCCAACTATGTGTTTGTGTGTCTGGGGGCCAACGAGCTTTTCGTGAGCGACATCAAGAAGAAACGCCAGCGCTACCTGGACAACATGCTGTCGCAGATAGGCAACATCCCCTATGTGTGGATAGGCCCGCCCAACTGGAAGCCCGACACCGGCATCAACGACATGCTTGAGGCCTCGTGTGCCGACGGCAGTTTCTTCCTCAGCAACGGGCAGCATTTCGACCGCGCCAAGGACGGCGCCCATCCCACGCGTGCCAGCGCGGCGGCCTGGTGCGACCGTGTGTGCCGCTGGGTGATGACCACCGGCGCTCACCCCATCAAGCTTAAAGTGCCCGCCGAGGCAAAAGCCCGCACGCGCACCATCGTTCTGCAACCCGTCAAGTAAAAACCACACAGCACCGTCATGGATTTGAGTTACGATTTTTCCACTTTGTGGCACCATGTGCTGGAGCAGCTGAGCTACACCCCCGGTGAGCCGTTGATGTTCTCCAGCGGCCTTTTCTGGGTGCTGGCCATCGTGTTTTTGCCGCTTTATGGCATGCTGAAGAGCCGTCGCACGCAGATGATGCTCTTTGTCATCGCCTTCTCGCTGTTCTTTTCCTACAAGTCCAGCGGCTGGTACTTCCTGCTGCTGGTGGCCACGTCGCTCATCGACTGGTGGGTGGCGCGCCGCATTCATGCCAGCAGCGTGCCTGCCACCCGCAAGGGGCTGCTGTGGCTGTCGCTGGTGCTCTCGGCCGGCACGCTGCTTGCCTTCAAGTACACCAACTTTGCGCTGGCCAACCTGAGCGCGCTCGTCCAGAGCAATTTCCAGCCGCTCGACATCGTGCTGCCCATCGGCATCTCGTTCTACACCTTCCGCACCATCAGCTATGTGGTGGATGTGTACAAGGGCAAGTTGCAGCCCACCGACAGCTATCTGGAATATTTGTTCTTCCTGTCGTTCTTCCCCTGCCTGGTGGCGGGCCCCATCGTGCGGGCATCCGAGTTCATGCCGCAGCTGCGGGCCAATAAGCGCCCCGACGCCCAGATGATTTACGGCGGCTTGTGGCTGTTCATGATAGGTGTGCTCAAAAAAGCCGTTGTGGCCGACTACATCGCGCAATACGTCAACATCGCCTACGGCAACCCCACCGGCTACAGCGGCGTGGAGCTGCTCATGGCCATCGTGGGCTACACGATGCAGATTTATTGCGACTTCTCGGGCTATAGCGACATGGCCATCGGTCTGGGCTCGGTCATGGGCTATGACCTGGGCGTGAACTTCGACCTGCCTTACCGCTCGCGCAGTGTCACCGAGTTCTGGCGGCGCTGGCACATGTCGCTCTCGTTCTGGCTGCGCGACTACGTCTACATCTCCATGGGCGGCAACCGCCGCGGCAAGGTGCGCCAGTATGTGAACCTGATGACCACCATGCTGGTGGGCGGCCTGTGGCACGGCGCGGCCTGGACATTCGTCTTCTGGGGCGCGGGTCACGGCCTGGCGCTGTGCGTGCACAAGGCGCTGCTGCCGTCGCTCAAAAAGATTCCTGACAGCTGGCCCGTGAAGTTCCTGTCGTGGCTGACCACCTTCGTGGTGGTGTCGCTGCTGTGGGTGTTTTTCCGCGCCGACAGTTTTACTACGGCCTGGCAGGTGATCAGCGGCACGTTCTCGCGCTTCGACCCGGCTTATTTCCCCGTCTTTGCCAGCGTGCGCTCCACCTGGTGCATCATGATGGCGGTGGCCTTTGCTGCCCATTTTGTGCCCAAGCGCATCGTGGCCGACCTGCGGCAGATGTTCATCGACTCGTTCTGGATTTTCAAGTTGCTCCTTTTCATTGTAGTGGTGCAGCTCGTAGTCCACTTCGCCGCGGCCGACGTGCAGCCGTTCATCTATGCCCAGTTCTGAGCCCGGAATGCGATTTTTCCGTTTTTTCCGGCCGCGATTGTTGACAAGAACGAATAAATTTCGTAATTTTGTGAGAAAACATGTGATACCTAACTCTAAAAATACATCATTATGAAAAAAATCTTCTCGATTATCGCAGTGGCCGCTATGGTGATGACGGCCAGCGCACAGACGAAAGTGACCCTGAACACCTACAGTGGCACAGCGGTCGACAAGTATGCAGGCATGCAATGCGACGTGACGATGAACCGCTACCTGTTCACCGGGTGGAACACCGTGGCGCTGCCGTTCGACATGAGCGAGCAAGACCTCGACGCGGTCCTGGGGCAGGGATGGCAGCTGGAGCGCCTGGTGGGCGTGAATCAGCAGGGCAGCGTAGTGGAGCTTTGCTTCCAGGAGTGCAAGGCCGAGGGCGTGAAGGCCGGCGTGCCCTACATCCTGTATTATGCCGGTGAGACCGGAACGAAGAAATTCCTCGTGAACACCCGGCTCACCCCTGACTACTCGCCGCTCACCTTCACCACCGAGGCCGGTGTGCAGGTGACCATGAGCGGAGCCGCGCTCAAGGCCCAGGGAAAGGGAAAATACGGCATCCTGGCCCTGCACAACGCTGAGGCACGCTTCACCCGCGTCGACAGTGAAGACAATGTGTTCTACGCCACCCGCTGCTACATCACCACCTCCACCCAGCAGCCCCTCACCATGGTGGCCCGCCACCTGGGAGCCAATGAAGTGACCGGCATCACCGACATCGTGGCCGGCAGCGACGTGGTGGACGTGTACAACATCCAGGGTATGAAGGTGGCCAGCGGAGTGCGCGCCGCCGACGTCAACAACCTGGTTCCGAACGTCTACATCGTGAACGGCCGCAAGGTCATCGTGCGCTGAAAGGCGCGGTGCTGTGGCACCGGAAAAACAACGTGGGTGGAGCGCTTGGCTCCACCCACGTTGTTTTATGTGATGCATCTTAATTGCTGAAAATGGACTATCTATTATTTGATTTCTCTACGATTTGCTTCTGCATCACTACTGCGCATGACGCGTCGCCTGTCGTGAGAGAGGGCGGCATCAATCGTGATATCGAACAGAGCCCTCATGTGTTCGCCCACGGGTTGGACATTGCGTGGAGATGTGACATCGTAGTGGATTGTAGAGGAAAAAGGCACCTTTTTGTCTTCGCTTTGCATGAGATAGACGATGCCGATGTGTTTTCCATTCTTCACCAATCGGTCAATCACAAGAATACGATGACGCTTGCCATCGAAGATGAAATTGCGCCAAATCTCGTCATGAGGCTGGACGGTGCTGGTTCTGGGGTTTGCCTCGACCACCAGTTCGGTGCCATCGGCCTGACGCACCAAATCGGGCATCCAGCTGTTGGCGACACGAGGCGTGAACACGATAAACTGGTCGGCAAGCACAAATTCCAGTGAGTCGATATTCAGTGGAATCTGGCGGATGGCAGATGCGATATGTTCTTTGCAGCGAGGGTCATAGGCCTGGAATTGTGCATCGCCGGTGATGAAGTTCAGATCGTATCCGCCATCACTCATGTTGGTGATGGGGAAAACGTCCTTTCCTCCGAAGTTGATGGTCAGGTCGTGAGCCGAGCTGACCGCCTTGTTGCCATCCAGTGTCCATGCCTGCGCCGATGCAAAAGGCGGTAACTTGCCGGCAGAGCATCCACACAGCATGAGCATGGTTATCATGCTCGTGAATAGTGATTTGACGCAAGTCGGGCTGCCATGCGTCCTCCCGTACCGAGGGCAAATGAACGATTTACCGGTGATGGCGGCTATCATCGATGAAATGGGCTGTTGTCGTAAGGGGGCCGTGAAATACTTCTTTTGTACCATAGCACAAAGTTACTTCATTTTTCCCGTTTTTCATGCGTATGCGTGAAAAGAAACTTCATAGGGCGTGGCGCAATAAGAAAAAGGCCACAAGGGAACATACCTTGAGGCCTGTTTTTTTTGGTGTACTTGTGAGTGAATGTGGTGAGCGGTACTTGCTTCATCACATGTTCATGCCGCCGTCGACCTGGATGACCTGGCCGGTGACGTAGCTCGACATGTCGCTGGCCAGGAAGGTGGCCACGGCAGCGATGTCGTCGACGGTGCCTCCGCGGCGCAGCGGAATTTTCTCGACCCACTGCTTACGGATGTCCTCGGGCAGAGCGGCCGTCATGGCCGTCTCGATGAAGCCCGGTGCGATGGCGTTGGCGCGGATGCCGCGGCTGCCCATCTCCTGAGCCACGCTCTTGGCCAGGGCGATAAGTCCGGCCTTGGAGGCGGCGTAGTTGGCCTGGCCGGCGTTGCCGTGCACTCCCACCACGCTGGCCATGTTGATGATGGAGCCTGCACGCTGGCGCATCATGACGGGCACCAGGGCGTGGATGAAGTTGAACGCGCTCTTCAAGTTCACTGCAATCACGGCGTCCCACTGTGCCTCGGTCATGCGGAGCATGAGGGAGTCCTTGGTGATGCCTGCGTTGTTGACCAGGATGTCGATGTGTCCGAATTCCTGCTTGATTTGTGCCACGACCTGCTCGGTCTCGGCAAAATTGGCGGCATTCGACGCATAGCCTTTGGCCTTGACGTCCAGGGCCTGGATTTCCTGCTCGGTTTGTTTTCCGTTCTCGTCGATGACGAGGTCGGTGAACGCGATGTCTGCACCTTCGCTGGCAAACTTCAGCGCGATGGCTTTGCCGATGCCTCGTGCGGCACCAGTGATCAAAGCGACTTTTCCTTCAAGAAGTTTCATTGGTTGAGTAGTTATAATTGCTTGTTTTTTTGCTTTCGGGTGGCGAAGTTAATCATTTCGGTCGACATGGGCAAATTCCGGGGCATAAAACGAGTCGCTCATCTGCCAGCATTGGCGTGGATGAGCGACATGTGTCAGAGTGCTCGCCTGAGAGCTGCCACTCATTTCACCGTGGCGGCATTCACGGCAAGTAGTGATTGGTTACCATGCGAACATGGGGTATTCTTTCATCATGGTGTTCACCTTGGCGCGGACGGCGGCGATGACCGTTTCGTCCTCGGGTGCATGGAGCACGGTGTCGATGAGCTCCACAATGGGGCCCATCATGTCCTGCTTCACGCCGCGTGTGGTGATGGCCGGCGTGCCAAGTCGCAGGCCCGAGGTCTGGAATGCCGAGCGGTCGTCGAAGGGCACCATGTTCTTGTTGGCGGTGATGTCGGCTGCCACCAGAGCGTTCTCGGCCACTTTGCCCGTGAGCTCGGGGAACTTGGTGCGCAGGTCGACGAGGATGCAGTGGTTGTCGGTTCCGCCCGAGCAAATTTTGTAGCCCTTGTCGATGAGTGCCTGCGCCATGGCTTGCGCGTTGGTGCGCACCTGGGTGGCATAGTCGTTCCACGACGGCTGCAGAATCTCGCCAAAAGCCACGGCCTTGGCCGCGATGACGTGCTCGAGCGGTCCGCCCTGCACGCCGGGGAAGACGGCGCTGTCGAGCAGCGACGACATCTTGCGGATGACGCCTTTCTTGGTGGCCTTGCCCCAGGGGTTGTCGAAGTCTTTGCCCATGAGGATGATGCCGCCGCGCGGCCCACGCAGAGTCTTGTGGGTGGTGCTGGTGACGATGTGGGCATATTTGAGCGGGTTTTCGAGCAGTCCGGCGGCAATGAGTCCGGCGGGGTGCGCCATGTCAATCATCAGGATGGCGCCCACCTGGTCGGCGATGCGTCGCATGCGTGCATAGTCCCACTCGCGGCTGTAGGCGCTGGCTCCGCCCACGATGAGGCGCGGCCGCTCCCGCAGTGCCACTTCCTCCATCATGTCGTAGTCCACGCGTCCGTCGTCGGGGCGCACGTTGTACTCGCACTGGTGGAACATCAGTCCCGAGAAGTTCACCGGGCTGCCGTGCGACAGGTGTCCGCCGTGTGCCAGGTTCAATCCCATGAACTTGTCGCCCGGCTTGAGGCAAGCCATGAACACCGCCATGTTGGCCTGGGCGCCGCTGTGAGGCTGCACGTTGGCATATTCGGCTCCGAATATGCTCTTGATGCGCTCGATGGCCAGGGTTTCCACCTCGTCGACGCACTGGCATCCGCCGTAGTAGCGGTGGCCGGGGTAGCCTTCAGCATATTTGTTGGTGAGGCAACTTCCCATGGCTTGCATCACTTGGTCGCTCACAAAGTTCTCACTGGCGATGAGCTCGATGCCGTGTTGCTGGCGCTCGTGCTCGCGCTCAATCATGTTGAAAATTTCTTGGTCTCTTAACATAATGATGATATTGGGTTAATTAGTTAATGATGATTCTTGTTTCGCTTGCGCACCGTCCATCCGAAGTGTCCCAGCTCCTGCCCCAGGGTGTAGTAGTGGCCGTGGCAGTAGGCGATGAGCTGTGCGGCTTCCATGTCGAACGAGCCGGTGTCGGGGTTGATATAGCGGTCGTCGGCTATGACGTTGGTCACCTGGGCGATGAACATGTCGTGCGTGCCGAGCCGCATGATGTCGCGCACCTGGCATTCGATGCTCATGGGTGCCTGCTCGATGTAGGGCGCCGGCACGGTAACCCCCTTGACCGGGGTGAGGCCCATCTCGTGCCACTTGTCGCAGTCGCGCCCGCTGCGCACGCCGCACCAGTCGGTGGCGCGTGCCAAGTCGCGGTTGGTCAGATTGAGGGTGAAGGCCATGTTGCGCTCCACGATGTCGTGGCTGTGTCGCTCGGGGCGAATGGAGACGTAGCACATGGCCGGGTCGCTGCAGATGGTGCCGGCCCATGCTGCGGTGAAGATATTGTATTCGTCGGGTGTCGCCCCACAGCTCACCAGCAGTGCTGGCAAGGGGTAAATCATGGTGCCGGGTCTCCAGTTTAGTTTCATTGCACTTGCAAATTTACTAAATCATTTCCATTGTTGCAAGTTGTGTCCCGCTCACTGGGCCAGCAGCAAGCCCACCAGCGCAGTGACGTCGGCGATGCCAGTCTCACCGTCGCCGTTCACGTCGCTTCTCTCGTTGCTCAGGTCGCTGAGCACCATTGCCACCAGCGCCGTGACATCGGCGATGCTTACTTCGCCGTCGCCGTTCACATCGCCGGTGGGGGTGGCCCACTGGTCGGTGATGTCGCGCACGGTGTATTTGTTGGTCGTGGAGGCAATCTCGAAGTAGGTGTCGCGGTTCAGGCCTTTGATGTCTTCGGTCTGGTGGCTGCCGTCGCCCTGATTGAAAATGATGTTGAATGTATAGTCGCTATTGGCAATGTCGAACGTGTGACAGTAGAACCGCTGGCCATTCACCACCTTGGTGTCGGTCATGAGCTGTCCAGGCCAGCCGCCCAGCAGCTGTCCGTTGTCGTCCCAGGCGTAGAAATAGACCTTGCTCCAGGAGTTTGGTGCCGGGGTGGGGTCTTTCAGGAAGATGGTGGCATGGCTGATGGCGGCCTGTGTGGTGTCGGGCTCCACGTCGGGGCTGTCAGGGCCCACTTTGTGGTCGAACACGCCGTCCACGTAGTAGCCGTGGTTCACGTAGGCCAGGTCTTCTGTCTGCTGGTTGCCGTAAGAGCTGAAGATGATACCCGTGGGCTTGTTGGTGCCTCCGTAGGCCACGTTGCCGGTCCACTTGTAGATGAGGCGGTCGCCCTGGGCCGTTTTACCCTTGAGTGTGGCGCTCTGTCCGGGCCAGGAGCCGCCAGTGAAGTTCTTGCCGCTGCTCCAGGCCCACACGGTGACCTCATTTCGCGACGGGTCGGCCTCGTAGAAGACACACATTTCGCTGGGGTCGTCCACGGTGGGCTCATAAACGTCCAGGTCGTCGAGGTCGATGACCGTTCCGCTACCGCTACCGCCTCCGGTGACGTACTGTGTGGTGGGGTCACCCTCTTCCTCGGTGCCGTCGTAGGGGAGCAGGGTGGGGGTGTGCTTGGCTGTGCCGTAGAGATAGGGGCCGTCGTTGCCCACCTTTCCAGGCCCGTCGAGCACATAGACGCGCAGGTTGCCCTTGCCCGAGAACACCGGTGTGGTGAGCGTGCCGTCAGTGACCACTATCTCGTGTCCGGTGACGCAGTCGCGGTAGGTGCCGTTCAGCACGCCGGTGAACGTGGCGGTGGCATTGAGCGCCACCAGGGCGTAGCTGTCGATTCCGTCGGCCGTGTAGCGGCGTTTGAAGGCGTAGCCGCCATTGCTGGAGCAGCCTTGCTTGGAGTACTGCCCCTTGCGCAGTGCCGGCACGGCGGCGCGGATGGCGTTGAGCCGTTGCAGGTGGTGCACGAGCGGATGACTCAGTGTGGCGGCCACGTTGCCGCTGGCGGCAGCCACTTGCCCGAAGTCGGTGACCGTCACATCGCCCTTGAGGTAGCCGCCGTAGTAGGCCCGGCCGGTGTTTTTCAGTGCCAGGTCGGTGCCTTTGTCGATAACGATGCCCTTTCGGAACTCAATCTCGCTGCCGTAGTACAGGCACGGGATGCCGCGCATGGTGAACATGAGCGACATGTTCTCGGCCCACTGGTCGGTGCCGCCGTTGAAGCGCTCAAAACTGTCGGGGCCATAGTCGTGGCTGTCGACGTACACCACGTTGAAGGTGGCATCGTTGTAGAGGTTGTCCTTGTCGAGAATGCCCCACAGCCTGCCCGCGTTCTGGAAATTCCAGTGCGCCGTGAAGTCAATCACCCCCAGCCCGCTTGCCCGGCTGTAGTCGGGGGCATGGTAATCGTTGCCGATGAGCAGGGCGTTGTTGCTTCGCGGTTGGGAACTTTCGCTGCGGTTGGCGGCTTCTTCCTGAAGACAGAGCGACTGGTTGGCCAGCGTGGCCGGGTCGGTCGACTCGTAGACCTCCACGCCATTCCAGTAATCGCTCGTTTCATTCCACTGGCCGAGCAGTGCCTCGTCGCTCTGCCACGTGTAGAAGTAGGGCGACAGCGCCGGCTGGCTGCGATAGGTCACGTCGCTGAATCGCGCGCACACCTCGGCAAACATATAGAAGGGGCAGTTGTCCAGTCGTCGGCTTTTGTATTGCTCGCCCAGCGCCATGAAGGCCGGCACAAACGCTTTGTTGAACGTGAGGCGGCTGATGTGTCCGCCGGTATCGATGCGGAATGCGTCCACCCCCATTTTGATGAACGTGCCGTAGCAGTCGATGAGGTATTGATAGGTCTGTGGGTTCTCGGTGTTCAGGTCCACGCAGTCGCCCGCAATCTGTGCCCACCAGCGGTTGGGCTCATCCCAGTTGAAGTTGCCGTAGTGGTGCCACAGGTTGTGGCTGTCGTGATTCACGCCGTCGGTGTTTTTCATCTTGGTGAGGCGGTCGCTGTATTGCTGGGTCCCGGGTAAGTTCAAGTAGTTGTCCTTGAGCTTGCCGCCCTGCGACAGGGTGAAGGGCACCATGCACTGTTTCAGATCGCTCTGCGGCTTGCTATAGTCGCGGTTGAAAAGCTTGCACAGATTTTCCTCGCCGAAATTTCCCGTGTGATTGAGCACCACGTCGAGCACAATCTTCATGCCCCGGGCGTGTGCCGCGTCAATCAGGTCCTGAAACTTGGCGTCGTCGCTCTCCAGTCGCCGTTCCACGGTGCTGAAATCCATGGCATGGTAGCCGTGATAGTCGAATCCCGAAGCGTTTTGCACCACAGGAGTAATCCACACGGCGGTGAATCCCAGAGCCTTGATGTAGTCGAGCCGTTCAATCAGCCCCTTGAAGTCGCCTCGCCACTCAGGGTCGTGGTTGGCGGCGTCTTTTGAGCCGTCCCAGCAGTAAGTGTTGTTGGTGGGGTCGCCGTCGTAAAAACGTGTGGTGAGCACAAAATAGATGGTTTCGTCGCGAAAGTCGGTGCGTCCGCCCGTAAAGGCCGCCCATGCCGGTGTGCCGACAGCCGACACTGCAAGCAATGCAGCGACGATGAGGCGATACAGTGAGTTTTTCATTTTGTTGGAATTTTGTTGAATATCAATGTGCTTATTAAAGTTATCTCAATTGTGTGACCACCGGCAGCAGCAAGGCTTCCATCACCTCGTAGCCCGCCGCGGTGGGGTGCACGCCGTCGTAGGTGTAATGAGCAGTCAACGCCCCGGTGGCGGGCACTACCATGTGCTGATAGTAATCCACATAGGCGATGCCGTTGTCATGGGCATAACGGCTGATGCGCTCGTTAAGGCTCACAATCTTGGCCGCCGCGTCGGTGATGCTTTTGTTCCACACGAAACCGTTGCTCGGCAGCACCGAGGTGAGCACCACGCCGATGCCATGCAGCTGCGCCAGCTCGGTCATTGACACGATGTTGCTCATGGTCAGGTCCTCATTGTAGGGGCCTGTGTTTTCGGCAATGTCGTTGGTGCCGGCGTTGATGACCACCACGCTGGGCTTCAATGCCAGCACATCGAGGCGGAACCGCGCCAACATCTGCGAGCTCGTTTGGCCCGATACCCCGCGGCCGATGAGTCGGTTGTCGGTGAAAAATCGGGGATGAAAGTCCACCCAGTCGTCGGTGATGGAGTTGCCCATGAGCACCACGCGGTGCCCGTCGTTGACGCACTGTGCCAGCGAGTCGTTGGCCGCCGCGTATCGGTCGGTTTTAGCCCAGTCACTGGCTTCGGCGCTTACCGATAAAACAAATGCTGCAAGCATGATAAGTATCTGTTTCATGATAGCAAAATTAGCGCAAGTTGAGCGCAGAACAAAATGAAAAATGCAAATTTTTCATTTTTTATGCCTCGACGCCGCCAAAATTCGGTGAAATGAGGCTTCACCTCGGAAATGCTCAAATAAATTTGGCATTTCGCTCGGTTTGCACTAATTTTGCCATTTAAAGCGTAATATTGCAAGAATTATGGCCAACTCGAAGAAAAAGAAGGACACAAATGTCGTCAAGCACATGTGGTGCGGCTTTGGCATCATCGTGGCATCGGTGCTGCTGCTGTTTGTCCTTATTTATAATGGTGTGATAGGCTACATGCCCCCCATCGACCAGCTGAAAAATCCCACCGACAAGTTTGCGTCGACCATCTATGCCGCCGGCGGCGAGGAGATGGGACGTTACTATCGCTCGAAGGGCAACCGCGTGTATGTGGACTTCGACCAGCTCTCGAAGTATCTACCCGAAGCGTTGATAGCCACCGAGGACGTGCGCTTCATGAGCCACTCGGGCATTGATGTGAAAGCCATTTTCCGAGCCATGGTCAAGCGCGTAATCATGGGGCAGAAGAGTGCCGGCGGCGGCAGCACCATCACGCAGCAGCTGGCCAAGCAGCTCTATTCGCCCGAATCGAGCAACATCTTTGAGCGCGCCCTGCAGAAGCCCATCGAGTGGATTATCGCCATCAAGCTCGAGCGCTACTATACGAAGGACGAAATCATCAAGATGTATTTCAACCAGTTCGACTTTCTGAACAACGCCGTGGGCATCAAAACGGCGGCGTGGGTCTACTTCGGCAAAGACCCCGCCACGCTCAACGTGCAGGAAAGCGCCACACTGGTGGGCATGTGCAAGAACCCGTCGTACTTCAATCCGCTGCGCCACAACGAGCGCACACGTGAGCGCCGAAACGTGGTGCTCGAGCAGATGCTCAAGGCCGGTTTCCTGTCGAGCGCCGAGTGCGACTCTCTCAAAAACCTGCCGCTGGTGCTCACCTATCACAAGGTGGACCACAACGACGGCCTGGCACCTTACTTCCGCGAGGAATTGCGCCGCGTGATGACGGCCAAGAAGCCCGAGCGCAAGAATTATCCGTCGTGGAACGAGCAGGCCTATATCGACGACTCGGTGGCATGGGCCACCAATCCGCTCTTCGGGTGGTGCAACAAGAACACACGTCCCGGCGGAGGCCACTACGACCTGTACAGCGACGGCCTGAAAATCTATACCACCATCGACGAGCGCATGCAGACCTACGCCGAACAGGCCGTGCGCAAGCACATGGGCGGCACCTTGCAGCCGGCTTTCCTGCGCGAGCGTGGCGGCACCAAGAATCCTTACACCAACAACACGGCCGAATTGTCGGCCGCCGGCAAGCAGGCACTCATCAATGCCGCCATCCGCAAAACCGAGCGCTACCGTGTGCTCAAGAAGGCCGGCAAGAGCGAAGCCGAAATCATGGCCAACTTCAAGGAAAAGACATCGATGCGCCTGTTCAGCTACGACGGTGACTACGATGCCGTGATGTCGCCGCTCGATTCGATTCTCTACACCAAGAGCTATCTGCGCTGCGCCATGCTGTCGATGGATCCCGTCACGGGCCACGTGAAGGCCTACGTGGGCGGCCCCGACTTCCGTTTCTTCAAATACGACATGGTGTCGACCGGACGCCGGCAAATCGGCTCCACCGTCAAGCCCTTTGTCTACTCCTACGCCGTGGAGAACTTGGGACTCACGCCGTGCTCGATGCGCCCTGGTGGTTCTCCCAACATCCGCTGGTACAACTCGGTGTGGAATCCCAAGGGCGTGGGCGGCTCGATGACCATCAAGTCGGCCTTGACGCACTCCACCAACTCCATCTCGGCCGGGTTCATGAAGGGCACGTCGCCCAACTGGATCGAGCAGCAAGGTTATCCCGTCTACAGCCCGCAGGAGCTGGCCCGCTGGATGAAGAGCTTCGGCATCACCAGCAAACTCGACTCGGTGCCGGCGCTGAGCCTGGGCGTGGGTGAGATTACCCTGCGCGAGATGGTGGCGGCCTACTCGGCCTTTGCCAACGGCGGAATGCGCGTGGCACCCATTTATGTGACGCGCATCTGCGACAACAAGGGCAACGTGCTGGCCGAGTTCAACGGCGAGCAGACCGAAATCATGAGCGAGGACACCTATCTGAAGATGGTGGACATGCTCTCGGGGGTGGTGGACCACGGAACCGGTGCACGCCTGCGCTCGCAATTCGGCATCAAGGCTCAGATGGGCGGAAAGACCGGAACGACCAACTACAACAGCGACGCCTGGTTCATGGGCTTCACGCCCGAGCTGGTGACCGGCGTGTGGGTGGGCGGTGAAGAATATCACATCCACTTCAACAGCATGGCCTATGGCCAGGGAGCCGCGGCGGCATTGCCGCTCTACGGGCTGTACATGCAACAAGTGTACAAAGACCCGGCGCTGCCCTATACGCAGGACATCAAGTTCCAGTTTCCCAAGGGCTATAACCCCTGCGCCGGTGAGATATTCATGGGCGGTGGCGGCGGTGGCGGCCACGTGGAGGAAGTGAGCGAAGCCGATGACGGCGTGATGGAAGGAGTTTTTGATTAACCCACCATGAAGAGGATGACCATGTATCGATGGATGCTCATGCCGCTGTTGCTGCTGCTGTGGCTGCCTGCCGTGGGCCGCGGGAAAGCCGCAGCCGCTACCGACTTCGACGCGCTGATGCGCAAGCAGGGCCTCGTGGATGTGGCCACGCTCGACCCCTCCATCACCGTTGACCTGAAATATTCCACGACCGACAATTTCGTGGGGCGCGACATGTACGGCGGCCTGAAAAAGGCCTACCTCTACAAGGCCACGGCGCAGTCGTTGCTCAAAGCCTTGAAGCAGTTACAGGCCATCGACCCCAAGTGGAGTTTTATCGTCTACGACGCAGCCCGCCCCGTGAGCGTGCAGCGCATCATGTGGAACCTCGTCAAGGGCACCGACAAGCAGAAGTACGTGGCCAGTCCGCACCGCGGCGGCCCCCACAACTATGGCATCGCCGTGGACATAGGCCTCACCTACGATGGCCGGCCGGTGGACATGGGCACCCCATTCGACTCCTTCACCAGCGATGCCCACATCACCGACGAGCCTGCACTGGTGCACCAGGGACGCATTAGCGCCGAAGCCATGAAAAACAGGCAGTTGCTGCGCAAGATGCTCACCGACAACGGCTTTTTTACCTACAGCCGTGAGTGGTGGCATTTCACCCGTTACAACATGACCTACGTGCGCAAGCACATCGGCCTGCTCGATTTTTAAAGGATTTACCCGCGCAATATGCCATCGGGTACGGACTCCGCCAGTTCGTTCCAGCTGTGAATCGGCGCCTTGATGACCATCCCAATACTTCACCCATTTGTTTTAATTATAATCTGTACAAAAGTTACCGCCATGAAAGAGTCTTCAAAGAAAGTTGCAACCGGACCGCTCGAAAAAACGAATTATTCTGGCCGAAATGTTCGACTGTGCACCGATGGGAAATATCGGTGGACCTACCCAATGAATATGCTTACCAACCCTTCCATTTATATCACCGTGTGCAAGATTTTCGGGGTGTTGGGTGTCATCGCCTTTGTTACCAGTTACATCGGCCCGGTGTTTCGTGGCGAGTTTTCAGTCATCGTCGATGACCTCAAGTGGTGGGGCGTTGCGGTATTGGTGTTTCTTGCCATCAGTGCATTGGCTTACCTGATTGTGGCCGCCCAATATGGATGGAAATACATTGTCATGTTCACCATGGATGAAAAAGGGATTCTCCATGAGCAGGTGTCCTCCCAGAAGAAGATAGCCCGACGTATGGGAAAGGCTGTCGGGGGAGCGGGTTTCCTGACCGGCAGCCCCGGTCGTGCAGGGCAGGGACTGCTTATTGCCGGTCACACATCGCTCTCGTCGGACTTCTCAAAGGTGCGCAGTGTCAAGGCACAGCGCCGCTGGCACACGATCAAGGTGAATGAACCCTTTGCCAAGAACCAGATTTATACCAGTGCCGAAGATTTTGACTTTGTTCTTGATTTTATCATCCACCATTGTCCAAAAGTTAAGGAAAAATGAAGTGTCTGTTCTTTTCAGGGTTGCTGTGGTCATGATGCATGTCACCGTACTCCCTTCTCACGGTGTTACTATAGCGAAGTGTGGCTCACATTCCTCCAGGCTTTCAGGGGCCGGCCGGTTTTTGAGGACTAAACCGGGTCGACATCGAAATAGAGCCGCACCGACTTCATGCGCGCATCGATGGCAATCAAGTTCTCGTAGATTTGCCGCAGAATCTGCTTCACCTTCGGCATGGAAGCCTCGTTCTCCATTTTGAGCACTATCTGGCGGATGTAGAGGTTCTGCACCCGCCCCACGAGCGGCCGCTCGGGGCCCATGACACGGTGGGCGAACACCTGGCGGAGCATGTTGCTGTAGCGCACAGCCACCTCGCCCACGGTGGCATCGTCGCGGTGCTTGAGGTAGACGTTGATGATGCGGGTGAAGGGAGGGTAACGGAATTTCTCGCGCTCGGCCAGCTCGTGCTGATAAAACCCGTCGTAGTCGTGCTCCTGCACAAAGCCGATGACCGGGCTCGACGGGTCGCTCGTCTGCACGATGACCTGTCCCTGCTTGTGTGCCCGGCCCGCCCGGCCCGCCACCTGCTCGAGCATGTCGAAGGCCCTTTCGTGGGCGCGGAAGTCGGGGAAGTTGATCATGGTGTCGGCATTGAGAATGCCCACGATGCTCACTGCGTCGAAATCGAGCCCCTTGGTGACCATCTGCGTGCCCACCAGGATGTTGGTCTTGTGCGACGAGAAGTCGTCGATAATGCGGTCGTAGCTGCTCTTGCTGCGCGTGGTGTCGAGGTCCATGCGCGAAATCTTTTCATCGGGGAACACCTTGTCGATGTCGTCCTCGATGCGCTCGGTGCCGTAGCCCACAATCTCGATGCCGGGCAAGTGGCAGGCGGGGCACAGGTCGGGCAGGGTGAGGGTGTAGCCGCAGTAGTGGCAGGTGAGCGAGTGGGTGTGCTTGTGGTAGGTGAGCGACACGTCGCAGTTCTCGCATCGCGGCACCCAGCCGCACTCCTTGCAAGTGACCATGGGCGCGTAGCCGCGTCGGTTCTGGAACAGAATCACCTGCTCGCCATTTTTCAGCGCCGCGCTGCACTGGTCGATGAGTTGCTGTGAGAACAGCCCTGCCATGCGGCGGCGCTTGCGTTCCTGCTTGGTGTCGATGACCTGCACCTGCGGCATCTCGATGTCGCCATAGCGGGTGAGCAGCCTCACCAGGCCATATTTTCCGGCAAGGGCTTTGTAGTAAACCTCGATGGCCGGTGTGGCCGAGCCCAGCAATGCCTTGGCGCCGTGCATGCTTGCCAGCACGATGGCCGCATTGCGTCCGTTGTAGCGCGGGGCAGGGTCTTGCTGCTTGTAGCTGCTGTCGTGCTCCTCGTCGACAATGACCAGGCCCAGCTTGCTGAAAGGCAGAAACACGGCCGAGCGCACCCCGATCACCACCAGCGGCTCGGAAGTGGTGAGTAGCCGCCGCCAGATGTCAACGCGCTCATTGTCGCTGAACTTGGAGTGATAGATGAGCAGCTTGTCGCCGAAGACTCGCCGCAGCCGGCGCGTCAATTGGGTGGTGAGCGCAATCTCGGGCACCAGATAGAGCACTTGGTTTCCCATGGCCAGCACGTCGGCAATCAGGTGCATGTAAACAGCCGTTTTCCCGCTCGAAGTGACCCCGTGAAGCAGTGTGATGGCATGCTCGCGCATGCTGTGATGAATCTCGGTGTAGGCGCGGCGCTGGTCGGCGCTGAGCTGGGGCGCGGGGTCGGGGTGCGAGCCCATTTCGGCAAACCGGTTGACGGGACGCTTGTAAATCTCAAACATGCCCTTGGCCACCGCGGCCTGCAGCACCGCGGCGCTCACCGCGGCACGCTTGAGCAGGTCGTCCTTGGTGACTTGCTGCAACTCGGCGCGTTGCATCCATCGCGACAAGTCCAGATAGGCCAGCAGCAGCGCTTCTTGCTTGGGGGCGCGCTTCACCTGGTCGAAAAACGCGTGCAGCGACGTCTCGTCGTCGCGCGCGATGGTGAATCGCACACAAGATTCCGTCTTGGGCCGGTAGTTGTCCACCACGCGCTCGCTCACGCGGATGGCGTTCATGTCGAGCATCTTGCTCACCAGCCCTTCCACATTCTTGAAGCCCGTGGCCCGTGTGATGTCGGTGATCTGTACCCGGCCGCGCTGTGCGGCAAAGTCGAGCACCACGCGCTCGCGGTCGGTGAGCGCGCCGGGCTGCGCTTCCTCGAAATCAGGGTTCACACTGATGAACGTCTCGCTTTCCACCTTCAATCCCGCCGGAAGCGCCGCCTTGTAGACCTCGCCCATGGAGCACAGGTAGTAGTCGGCAATCCAGTTCCAGAATTTGAGCTGCGGATGGCGCAGGATGGGCTTGTCGTCGAGCCGGGCCATGATTTCTTTCACCTCGTAGCCCTTGGGCTCGATGTCGTGAAGCATGGTGACGATGCCGGTGTAAATCTTCTTGCGTCCGAAGGGCACGAGCACACGATGTCCCACCCCGACGGCCTCGCCCGGTGCGATGCGGTAGGTGTAGGTGCCCGGAATGGACAGTGGCAGCAGGACTTCGGCAAAGCGTGGCATGGAGCGGATGACGGCGGGTTACAGAGCGAGCAGGAAATCTTCGAAACGGTACCATTTCCCCACGGTAAAATCAGGCATGGGCGCCGGTTGTGGGGCGTGGTTGATGAAGCAGAACGGGTTCATGCCCGCGGCCAGATTGACCAAGGAGGTTCCTGAAATGCGCTTCGAGGATTCGATATAGTAAATCTCGGCTTGTGGCGTCATGGCCAGTTGAAGGTGGAAGATGTCGCTGAACATGCCTTCATTGGCCGGGTAGGCTCTGAGCACAAATTCCCGTATGACCCCGGCGAAGTCGTCGTCGCGCGGCAGCAATTTCACAAAGCGGTCGTAACCGTTTTTCAGCGTCACCTCCCTCGGGAAAATCTCCATGTGATTGTCGTCGCGCAAGATGTCGACCACAAATTCGCGTTCGATGTCGATGCGCTGTGTCACGCATGTGCTTTCCAGCAGTTGCAGGCCGCGGCTGCCAGCCGAGCGGCCGTTGGGACGCAAGCACACGTTGTCGGTGGGAAAAGTGAGTGGCACCTTGATGGCGCATCCGGCCGTCTGGCGGGCAAGGTAACGGTTGGTCTCCATCTTGTTGTAGTAGACGTCCTCCACGCGTGAGATTTGGTGCCTGCCGGCATGCCGCCTGCCCGCGTCGTTGACTTGGCGGGTCATTTCATCGGCCGGGAAAATGACCGATTCGGGCTGCTCAAGCAGTTTGAAGGCCTCTTTGTCGTGGATGTGGCGCACGCGCGGATGGGTGGACTCGATGTGCTGGAACATGGTGTCCATGTCGGAGAGGTACAGCATGTGAGCAGTGCCGGGCATCATGGCACAGTAGTTGACAAAGAACAATTCGGTGCTGAGTCCGGCCCGGCTACCCGATTCAAAAACGATATAGTTCATTATTCTTTGTATAAGCGTTGGATATAGAACTTCTCGGCAAAGGGGCAGCCAGCTTCCAGCCCGCGCATGGCGGCCAAAGAGCGTATGCCCGTGGCGTTCAGTGGCGACGGCGAGGTCTTTACCTGCGATTTATACATCTCAAAAATCTTAATCTTCTTGTCGATGCAGTCGCTGATATTGTAGTAGTACATGCCTCCGTTGAGTCGATCGTTGCTCGTGATGAAAGGATACTCGTAGAGTGCGAAGAAAGGGGGAATATATCCTTCCTTTAGCCGCATGGCGGTCACGGCGCACTGGTAGAGCTTGATGTGATCTTGATGGTTCGACGGGTAGTTGACAAATACTTCGTGGGGCTCCAATGCCGCAATTTCCTTGTCGAGGGCCGAGATGATGTCGACCGAGGGCAGGGTGTCGAGCAGGGTGTCGTGGTTGTAGGCGATAACACTGAAGGTGGCACCCAGCTCGGCGGTCACGGCTCTCACCTCGGCCATGCGCTCGTCGATGTTTTGCCGGGCATCCTTGCCTCCGATTGTGCCGTAGATGATGTGCACCGAGGCTCCACGCTTGATTTCTTTGAGCATGTATCCGCCGCAGCCCAGTATCTCATCGTCGGCGTGTGGTGATATGATTAAAATTTTCTTCATGTTGTTGAGCGTTAGGTGTTGCAAAGGTAGGCAAATAAAATCGAAAAAACTACGTTCGGCCAGCCATTTATCGGGCCATGGCCTGTAGATAGTGCTCATTTTCGGCTTGGGCGGTGGCGCGCCAGTCGATGGCTGGTGGCAGCGACTGCTCGACGTGGTGTTGCAGCATCGTAACCGCCCTGCGTGCCATGTTGGGAACCAAATCGTCGTCGACAGCAACCGTGTTCTCTTCGCCCACCACCTCGGGTGTGCCGCCCACTCGGGTGGCAACCACGTTGCACCCGCAGGCAATGGCTTCGATGGCCACCAGCGGCAGACCTTCCATCCGGCTGGGAAGCACCAGCACATCGGCGCAGTTAAGTAGGTGGGGGATGACGCTTGGGTCTTGCTTGCCCCACATGGTGTAGAGGCCCGGATCAAGCCGTTCGGCCAGCGAGCGGGCCACCGTGTCGGCGAGCGGCCCGTCGCCCACGGTCCAGAATGTGAGGCTGCCATCGTAGGTTGCTTGGATGTGGTGGAAGATGTCGGGAAGTAGAAAGGCTTTCTTGTCCTCATCGAGCCGGCCGACAAAAATCACGACCCTTGTGTCGGCGTTCAGGCCATAGCGTTGCCGCAGGGCATGCCGTTGGACCGCGGTATAGGGATGAAATTCGCTCGATGCTCCGTTGTACAGGGGCGCGATGACGCACGAAGGCTCAATCTGCCGTGCCACGTGGCACAAGGCGTTGCTCACGCCGAAGTTACAGCGTGCACCGGCCAGCAGGCGGCGGGTGGATTGCATCACCACCGTGTCGTGAAACGGGTCGGTATTGATGCTGCCGCCATGCCAGGTGATGAAGTGCGGGATGCTCAATTGCGTTCCGGCCATTGCGGCCATGTGACCAGCCAGCCGGTCGTGGGCCGTGACCAGGTCGTAACCTCGCAGCTTCCAAGCCATGGCCGAGCACCACCGCAGGAAGTTGCGCGGCTGGCGTTTGAGCAGGCGGTGCCGCAGTGAGTCGGCCCAGCTCCGCTTGTACCACAGCATCTTGATGTGGATGCCCTGGTCGATGAATGTTGCCGGCCTCACTGTCTTCGGGGTGCGCCGCAGCTGCCGCATGAGCCAACCGTCGTAGACCTGGATCATGTACACGTCCACGCGATACGGGGCGATGGCCTGCAGGTGCTTCACACGGTTGATAACCGCGTTAAACACGCCCATGCGCTGGTCGATGCGTCCCTCGAAGATGACAGCGATGCGTTTCATGTTTCAAAGTTACAAACAATTTGCGATGTGTGCAAAAAACAAGGAGTCGAACTTTTCCAAGTTCAACTCCTAATGGTGGCGGAGGCCAGACTCGAACTGACGACCTTTGGGTTATGAGCCCAACGAGCTGCCACTGCTCCACTCCGCGATGTTTTGCGAGTGCAAAGGTACTGCAAAAAACGGCCCGTGTCAATAGCACGGGCCGAAAAAGATATGTTATTTAACATATTTTACACATCAATGGCAGCCTTGACAGGCTTTTTTGCCGATTTCTTTGAAGAAGTCGTTGCCTTTGTCGTCGACCAGGATGAATGCGGGGAAGTCCTCAACGGTGATTTTCCAGATGGCTTCCATGCCCAGCTCGGGATACTCCACGCACTCGATGCTCTTGATGCTGCTTTGCGACAGCACGGCTGCCACGCCGCCGATGGTGCCCAGGTAGAAACCGCCATGGCGCTGGCAAGCGTCGGTCACTTCTTGGGTGCGGTTGCCCTTGGCAATCATGACCAGCGATGCGCCGTGGTCCTGGAACTCATTCACGTAGGGGTCCATGCGGTTGGCCGTGGTGGGGCCCATCGAGCCGCAAGGGTAGCCCTCGGGCGTCTTGGCCGGGCCGGCATAGAGGATGGGATGGTCCTTGAAGTATTGCGGCATGTCCTCGCCGGCGTCGAGCCGTGCTTTGAGCTTGGCGTGGGCAATGTCGCGCGCCACGATGATGGTGCCCTTGAGGTTGACGCGGGTGCTCACCGGGTATTTGGTGAGTTCACGGCGCACGGCGTCGATGCCCTTGTCCAGGTCAATCTCGATGCCCTTGCCTCCTTCACCGGGCCGGCGCATCTCCTCGGGGATGAGCTCGGTGGGGTTGCTGTCCATCTGCTCCAGCCAGATGCCGTCGCGATTGATTTTGGCCTTGATGTTGCGGTCGGCCGAGCAGCTCACGCCCATGCCGATGGGGCAGCTGGCTCCATGGCGCGGCAGACGCACGACGCGGATGTCGTGGGCCAGCGCCACACCGCCAAATTGTGCTCCGAGGCCTATTTTGCGTGCTTCGGCCAGCAACTTCTGCTCCAGGTCCACGTCGCGGAAGGCGCGTCCGGTGGCATCGCCCGTGGTGGGCAGAGAATCGTAGAACTTGATGCTCGCCAGCTTCACCGTGAGCAGATTCTTCTCGGCGCTGGTGCCGCCAATCACGAAAGCGATGTGATAGGGCGGGCAGGCAGCTGTTCCCAGGCTCTTCATTTTCTCCACCAGGAAGGGCAGCAGTGTGCCTTCGTTCTGGATGGTGGCTTTTGTCATGGGGTAGAAATAGGTCTTGTTGGCGCTGCCGCCACCCTTTGCCACCATGACGAAGCGGTATTCGTCGCCCTCGGTGGCCTCGATGTCGATTTGTGCCGGCAGGTTGCAGCGGGTGTTCACCTCGTCGTACATGTTGAGGGCGGCATTCTGCGAGTAGCGCAGGTTGTCTTGAGTGAAGGTGTTGTACACGCCGTGCGACAGGGCCTCCTCGTCGTTAAAGCCCGTCCACACTTGCTGTCCTTTTTCGCCATGGATGATGGCTGTGCCGGTGTCTTGGCAGAAGGGGAGCACACCCTTGGCCGCCGTCTCGGCGTTGCGCAGGAACTGCAGAGCCACGTACTTGTCGTTCTCGCTGGCCTCGGGGTCGCGCAAGATGGCTGCCACCTGCATGTTGTGCTCGCGCCGTAGCATGAACTCCACGTCGTGGAAGGCCTGCTGTGCCAGCAGGGTGAGCGCCTCGGGCGCCACTTTCAGGATGGGCTTGCCTTCAAATTCCCCCATGCTCACACCCTGGGTGCCGAGCAAGCGGTATTGGGTTTTGTCTTCTCCCAGTTGGAACATGGGAGCGTAGTTGAATTCGGGAATATTTGCCATAGTGTTTGTGATAAAATTGAGTAATTAGTCGGTGGTGCAAAGTTACGAATAAACGAGTGCAGAACAAAAGAATTTATTCTTTTTTATGCCGAGAGGCAGTAACTTGGGCGGAGCCGCCGTCATGGATTAGGATGGCCTTGGTGCGGAAGCCATCGCGTCAGGGCAGCGGAGGCGGCACGGGAGTGGACGGGCTCTGTGGCGGCACGCGGGGCGGGGTGACCTTGCCATAGCTGCGCTTGAACCACATGGGCGGGTTTTGGAGGTCGGCAGCAGTGGCGGCGCTCAGGATCCAGCATGCCGCGGCCGCAGCCGCCGCAATGACGATGGGCAACAGTTCGCCGGCATTGAAATAATGGAGGCGCGTGAATCCGAACAGAGCCACCACCATGGCAACGTGCATGAACACTTTGAGCGCTTTTTTGACTTTCCCCACGGGCGACGGCATCAATGCCATGATGTAGATGAGCGCCCCCATGAGCACTGCGCTGAGCGGGATGCCGTAGATGGTGATGAATTCGAATTGAGAGCCGGGCCAACCCCAGACGAGCCCGTCGTGCGCCAGCTCAAAGTCCTGTATCTTGCTTCCCGCGGGCGCCATGGCGATTTCGGCGGCCGCCTGCGATGCGTCCTCGGCAAACGTGTGGTAGAAGTCGGGCAGGAAAAAATAGGTGACGACGGCCAGCACACCCAGTAGGGTCATGCCGATTTTTGTGAGTATCTGCTCGGTGGATTTCTTCAGGTTGTAGCCCTCAACGTGGTCGCGCATCCCTTGATGCCAAATGACGTATAAATAGGCTGCCGAAGCAACGAACAGCGTGATGGCCTTGGCGTAGAACTGCCATTGGGTGAGGGCCGGCTGGGTGAGCTCGGGAGTGTTCATGATGGGGAAATTTCGTTTCGTTGTGGATGAATGTTGGCCGCCAGTGCCTGCCACAACGCGTCGTGGGGCAGGGGGGCGGTGACATCGATGACTTTTCCGCTCACGGGGTGGGTGAAGGTGATGCGGTGGCTCTGCAGGCCGATGCCACCGTCGGGGTTGCTGCGCTCGGCTCCGTACTTGAGGTCGCCCTTGATGGGGCAGCCAATGGCGGCGAGCTGGCAGCGGATTTGATGCTTGCGGCCGGTGATGAGGTCCACTTCGAGCAGATGGTAGCGGTCGGTGCTGGCCAGCAGTCGGTAGTTGAGCACAGCTTTCACCGCTCCCTGGCGCGGATGCAGGCTGGCGTAGGTTTTGTTGTTCTTTTCCACGCTGGTGAGCCAGTGGGTGAGTGTGGCGCTGTCGTGCGGCGGCCGGTTCTTGACGATGGCCCAGTAGGTTTTGTGGACCTCACCGCGGCGGAAGAGCTCGTTCATGCGAGTGAGCCCCTTGCTGGTGCGTGCCAGCACCACCAGCCCGCAGGTGGGCCTGTCGATGCGGTGCGTGAGGCCGCAGAACACGTTGCCGGGCTTGTTGTATTTTTCTTTTATCCATTGCCTGACGATGTCCACCAGGGGCATGTCGCCTGTGCGGTCGCCCTGCACGAGCTCGCCGACGGCCTTGTTGACGATGATGATGTGATTGTCTTCGTAAACGACGTCCATAACACCTTATTATATTATATATAACCTGCCGAAAACAGTAAATGCGCCATGCAGATGTGCAAAATTACGGTTTTTCAGTGGTTTATGCAAAAAAGCAGCGAGCCGAAATGTTAGTTTATTACCCAATGCCCCGAAAATGTTATTTTTTTTGGTAAAAATTAAGTTTTTTCTTCACATCATGTGGATTTTGTTTAGAAAAATATTATCTTTGCAAAATGTTTAGGCTTACGATTAAGAAACTGCAAATCTTGAATAAGCACTAATACGACGAAGAACCAGAACTGTCCTGCGCTGCAGGAGGGTGCTGTGTTTTTCTGTAAACTTATGATAGATAGGGAGTTGAAAAGGAGGACTAAACACTGGTAGAACATATTAAATATTTAAAATAAAGTGCTTATGAGTTACAGAAAATTACTCTTGCTCTTGTTGGCAGCCATCACGGCAGTCACCGTCTCGGCACAAGTGACGGTTCATGGCGTGGTGCTCGACGAGAACAATGATCCAGTGATTGGAGCCACGGCGGCACAAAAAGGAAAGCCAGGAAATGGTGCAGCCACCGACATCGACGGCAAGTTCACACTGACGGTGCCCAACGGCTCGACCATTGTGGTGACCTACGTCGGCTATGAGACCGCCGAAGTGAAAGCCCAGCCCAATGTGACCGTTAACATCAAGCCCAAAGGCGAGGTGCTTCAGGAAGTGGTGGTCACGGGATACGGCAATGTGGACAAGCGACTGTTCGCCGGTGCCACATCGAGTGTTGACGCATCGAAGACCAAATTGTCGGGTGTGGCCGACGCCAGCCGTGGCCTGGAAGGCCGTGTGAGTGGTGTGCAAGTGCAGAATGTGTCGGGTACGTTTGGTACGGCACCCAAGATTCGCGTGCGCGGCGCCACGTCAATCTATGGCAGTTCGCGCCCGCTCTGGGTGGTGGACGGCGTGATTCTTGAGGATAACGTGGAGCTGAGTGCCGACGACCTGTCGAGCGGTGACGCTCAGACGCTGATTGCCAATGCGGTGGCGGGTCTGAATGCCGACGACATCGAGACCTTCCAGGTGCTCAAGGATGGCTCGGCGACATCGATTTATGGTGCAAAGGCCAATGCCGGTGTGATTGTGATTACCACCAAGACCGGTCGCAAGGGCCACACGAGCATCAACTACACCGGTGAGTTCACCTACCGCCTCAAGCCCAATTATCGCGACTTCAATATCAGCAACTCTCAGGAGCAGATGAGCATCTACAAAGAGATGGAGCAAAAGGGCTGGCTGGAGTTCGCCTCGATAGCCAACGGCTCGGCAACGGGTGTGTACGGACGCATGTACAACCTGATCAACTCATACGACCCGGCCACGGGCAAGTACGGCCTTGAGAACACCGAGGCCGCACGCAATTCCTATCTGCGCCAGGCCGAGTATGCCAACACCGACTGGTTCGACCTGCTGTTCAACAACAACATCATGCAGAGCCATGCTGTGAGCATCTCGGGCGGAACCGACAAGGGCTCGTTCTATTCATCGGTGTCGTTGATGAACGACCCGGGATGGTACAAGTCGAGCTCGGTGGAGCGCTACACCTTTAACAGCAACGCCATCTATAACATCACCGACAGGATTCGCGTGAAGATTCTGAACAGCGACAGCTACCGCAAGCAGAAAGCTCCCGGCACGCTGAGCCAGAATGTGGACGTGGTGAACGGCGAGGTGCGCCGCGACTTCGACATCAACCCCTACAGCTACGCGCTGAACACGTCGCGCACCATGGACCCCAATATCTACTATCGCCGCAACTACACCGATTTCAACATATTCCATGAGCTGGAGAACAATTACATCGACATCAGCGTGTTTGACGTCAAGTTCCAAGGCGAGTTGAATATCAAGCCCATTATCAAGCAAGACCAGAAACTCGATATCAATCTGCTTGCCGCCTATCGTTACAGCGGTTCGGAGCGTAACCATTATGTGAAGGACAACAGTAACCAGGCCATGGCCTATCGCGCAGGTGTGGTGCCCGATGACGCCTTGATTCGTGGCTCGAACACCTACCTGTACACCGACCCCGACGACCCCAACTCATTGCCGATGTCGGTCATTCCGCAGGGTGGTATCCTGTTCTACAACAAGAACTCCATCTCGCAGTACGACTTCCGTGCCCAAGCTCAATACATGAAGAATTTCAATGAGGCCCATCTCATTCAGGTGATGGCCGGTGTGGAGAGCACACGAATCGAGCGATACGCGCAGGCTTTCAATGGCTATGGAATTGTTTACGAGAACGGTAACCTTCCCTTCCTCAATTACAATCTGTTCAAGCAGATGCAGGAGGAGAACGGCGCCTACTTCAGCGACGGCAAGACCTATCGCCGCAGTGCCGCCTTCTACACTCAGCCCACCTACAGCTACAAAGGACGCTACATCCTGCTGGGTACGTTCCGCTACGAGGGTTCGAACCTGATGGGCCGCACCGACCAGAACCGCTGGCTGCCCACGTGGAACGTGTCGGGAATCTGGAACGTGTTCGAGGAGCCTTTCTTCCAGGAATGGAAAGGAAACAAATATTTGAGCTATGCCAAGCTGCGCGCCAGCTACTCGCTCACCGGCGAGAGCGGACTGATGGGGCTTGCCAACTCCCAGGCATTGTATTATCCCACCCGCCCCTGGCGTCAGGAAACCGAGGCCATGGAAATGGGTCTGTCGCTTGACGGACTTGCCAACCACGACCTGACCTATGAGAAGAAACACGAGCTCAACATCGGTGTCGACTTGGGATTCTATCACAACCGCATCAATCTGGTGTTCGACTGGTTCAAGCGTAACAACTACGACCTGATGGGCCGCATCTACACACAAGGTGTGGGTGGTGAAACCAGTAAATATGCCAACGTGGCCGAGATGACCTCGCACGGTGTGGAATGGACGCTCTCGACCAGGAACTTCGAGCCCGTGACCAAGGGCGGCTTCGCTTGGAGCACCGACTGGACTTTCTCCTATGTGAAGACCAACATCACCAAGCTGGACTCGCGCTCGCGTGTCATCGACCTGGTGCAGGGCACCGGATTCCCCCTGGTGGGCTATCCTCACCGCGCCATCTTCTCCTATCAGTTCGAAGGCCTCGATGAGCATGGCTTGCCCGTGTGTATCAACGAGAACGGTGTGAAGACCAACTGGGATTACAACTTCCAGGAGTGGGATCCCGAACACTTGGCCAACTTGAAGTATGAAGGCCCCGTCGACCCCGTGTTCACGGGCGGCTTCGGCAACAATTTCTCGTGGAAGGGATTCGACCTGAACGTGTTCATGACCTATTCGTTCGGCAACAAGTTGCGCCTTGACCCTGTGTTCTCGGCCGGCTATAGCGATCTCGACGCTCTGCCCAAGGAGTTCAAGAACCGTTGGGTGGTTCCCGGCGATGAGGCTACAACCGACATCCCCGTGATTGCATCACGTCGTCAGTACTATCGCAACACCTACATCGGCCGCGGCTACAGTGCCTACAATTACTCCACGGCTCGTGTGGCCGACGGCGGGTTCATCCGTCTGAAGGAGGTGGCTCTGACCTACAATCTGCCCGAGAGCTTCTACAAGAAGCTGAAACTGACCTCAGCCTCGGTGAAACTTGCCGCCACCAACATCTGCCTGCTTTACAGCGACAAGAAGTTGAACGGCGCCGACCCCGAGTTCTTCAACAGCGGCGGTGTGGCATCGCCCACGCCCAAGCAGTTCACACTCACTGTTCGTTTTGGCCTGTAATTATTTAGACTGAAAAAGGAGTAACAATATGAAAGCAAGATTTTTATCAATATTCGCAATATTTGCTGCACTGGCATTCACCTCGTGCAACGACTTCCTTGACAAAAACCCCGACACCCGTGTGGAGCTGGTCAACGTGGAGCAGTTGCGTCAGTTGCTGATTGACGGTTATACAAATGAGAGCTACGCTGTGGTGGGCGAGCTTTCCAGCGACAATATCATTGACAACAATTCGCCCAGCAACGAGGGCGTCCGTTACAATTTAGGCTCCTACTCCCTTGCCGACGACGAGATTTACGCCTGGGAGGACGTGCGAGCCGCCACCGACAACGATTCGCCGTCGGGAATTTGGAACGGTTGCTATCATGCCATTGCTGTGGCCAACGCCGTGCTTGAAAAAGGCGAGGCACTGATTGCTGACGGGACACTGAGCACTGATGACCGTGCCAAGCTCGACGCCGTCATGGCCGAGGCCCACCTGACCCGTGCTTATCATCACTTCCTGCTGGTGAACATCTTCTGTATGCCTTACGGAAAAACGAGTGCCACCGACCAGGGTGTGCCCTATACCACCAAGCCCGAAACAACGGTTAACCCGCACTATGAGCGCGGCACCGTGGCGCAAGACTATGAGATGATTGAGAAGGATCTGGTGGCCGGCCTGGCCAAGGTTTCCGACCTGTACTACGAGCAGCCCAAGTACCACTTCAACAAGCAGGCCGCCTATGCCTTCGCGGCGCGGTTCTATCTGTTCAAGCGCGAATATGAGAAAGTCATCGAGTATGCCAACCTTTGCTTCGAGGGTTATGACCCGGCAGCGCTGATGAACGACATTTGGGGGAAAGCCGGCGCTTACTACTACATCAGCGACATGGGCCGTTATTACACCAATGTGGCCCGCCCCGGCAATTTCCTGAACATCAGCACCTATTCCCACTGGTGGCGCCGGTTCGTGAGCAGCGGGCGTTATGCTTGCAACCGCGAGGCCAAGCGTGCCACCATCCAGGGCCCCGGCCCCACATGGGAGAATTGCCACTGGCGCAACTCCAAGGGTGAGGTTTTCTCGATGCATCCCTGTTTTAACGGCTTTTGCGCCCCGATTTACGGCGATTCGGAGTATGGCACCTACTTTGGCGGAAACATGTGTGAACAATTTGAGTACACCGACAAGATTCAGGGCATCGGCTACTGCCATGTGGTGCGCAGTGAGTTCACTGCCGAGGAAACACTGCTGTGCCGTGCCGAGGCCAAGGCGTTCATGAACGACTTTGAAGGATGTGTGGCCGACCTCAAGATTTGGGACGAAGCCCACAAGAAGGGCGTGGCCAGCACATCGAGCATGGTCGAGATGACTGCTGATGTCATTGAGAAATTCTACGCTCAGGACACCGAGGGTTACGGCATCGTCAAGCCCATTCACATCGACGAAGTGTGCGCAAGCAATTATCCGCTGACCGAAGCGAATTTGCCCTACGTGCAAGCCTGCCAGCACATCCGCCGCATCCAACTGGTACACACCGGTGGCCGCTGGTTCGACATCAAGCGCTTCGGTATGTCGATTGAACATAACGTGGGCCTCACTGGCACCCGCAAACTCGAAGTACTCGATCCTCGCTATGCCATCCAGATTCCCACCGAGGTTCTCGGTGCCGGCATGGAGCCGACCACCCGCACCCGCGCCACAGCCCTGGGCAGCCCGACGGCCGTGACCTACAAGCCTGCCACCGCCGGCGGGGAGGAGAATTAAACATCGCACAAGACGTAATGAATCTCAAATGATAATGAATATGAAATCAATCAAGAAATATATATGGGCCGCCATGCTTGTGGCGGGATTGACGCTGACGATGAGCTCCTGCAGCAAAGATGAGCCGGAGGCGACCAGCATCTTCCCCGAGGGCGAGGCCGAGCTTGACCCCACATCGTCGACCTACAAACTCGACAAGTGGCTGCAAGACAATTATCTCAAGGTCTACAACCTGGAGTTCCGTTACAAGATGCAGGATGTGGGCACCAACATGAACTATGACCTGGTGCCGGCTTCCTACAATAATGCCCGCGACCTGGCTGTGCTGGCCAAGTACTTGTGGTTCGAGTGCTACGACTCGATTGCCGAGGACGGTATCGACTTCCTCAAGGCCAACGCGCCGCGCATCATCCACCTGATTGGCTCGCCCGCCTATAACCCCACGAGCAGAACCATGATTCTGGGTCTTGCCGAGGGAGGCATCAAAGTGTCGCTGTTCCGCGTGAACCAGATGGACATCCGCAACTTTGAGATGATGAACGAGTTCTACTTCAAGACCATGCACCATGAGTTCTCGCACATCCTGCACCAGAAGAAGTCTTATCCCACGGTGTTCAACACCATCAGTGCCGGTCATTACGACAGCAGCAACTGGCAAGACCGCCAGACGGGCTATTGCAATTCGTTGGGATTTGTCACCAACTATGCCAGCGACGCCTATCGTGAGGACTTTGCCGAGACGATGGCCAACTTCATTGTCAAGACCGACGACCAGTGGGCCGAGATTATGAAGAATGCCGCCCGCGGCTGGATGCCAAGCGACCCCGATGACCCCAAAGCCACCTATTATTGCTACTTCTATTATCGCAACAATGAGGCCGGTGATGACAATAAAGTTCCCATTGCCGAGAGTGGCATCCGCATGACGGTGGAGAATAGCGACACCACCTACTACAAGCCCAACGACTATCAGTTTGCCGTGCAACCGTTCACCCCCGACACCATTATCAACGCCCAGGGCCAGCGCGTGCCCATTCAGCGCGACAAGTACGGCTTCCAGGTGGGGACACGCGCCTCGGGCAGCAACTATTATGCGCTCGACACCAAGGGTGCCCGCATCCCCATCAAGGTGTATCCCGTCCCCGACGAGGATGGCATCGACGGTGTGGCTGCCATCAACCAGAAAGTGGAGATTGTGCGCTCGTGGCTGCGCGAGGCATGGGGCATCGACCTGGATGCCCTGCGCAAGATGGTGCAGTATCGTCAGAAAACTTATAACATCGAGGATTTGCGCCGACTCGTGGATTAAGTAAGGATTAAGTTTCATTACTCACGCAATTAAACGAAAGAACAATGAAGAAATTAATCAATATAGCAGTTTTGACGCTCGTGATCGCGGGAAGCGTGCTCACCTCGTGTAAAAATGAAGTGGACGACTTCTTCGACAAGAGCGCTGCCGAGCGACTGAGTGAGTCGCTCCAGAACTACAGCGACATTTTGGTGGCGCAGGGCGGCAAGTGGCAGCTTGAGTATTTCACCACATCCGATGAGCCCGGTTACGTCTATCTGATGACCTTCAACAAGGACGGCTCGGTGAAGATTTCAGGCAACAATGTCTACATCAGCAAGCTGACCAATATTGACGCCTCCAACCCCTCGTTCGGCAGCGAAACCACGCTGTGGGATGTCATTGGCGACGATGGCCCCGTGCTGTCGCTAAGCAGCTACAACAAGTATTTCCATCTTTTTGCCGACCCCGAGGACATCCCCGGCACCGAGGCCGATGAAAATGGTTATGGCCACAAGGGCGACTATGAGTTCGACTTGATGGCTTATCGTGGCGACACACTGTTCTTGCAGGGCAAGAAACACAGCGTGAACATGATTATGACCCGCGTGGCCGAGTCGATTGACGATGAGCCTTATTTGACCAATGTGGTAGCCCTGGCCGACTCGTTCTTCAACGCCAAGGTGCCCACCGTGTATATGACTCTGGAGAATGGTTCGCGCTATGTCATTACCGATGGAGCGTCGCTCATTCTGGGCATGTATCCGCAGTATGGCGACGCCATCTCCATGACCGACTATTTCAATGCCATTATCACCCCCGCAGGGCTGCGCTTCATGTCACCCATCACACTCGACCTCTACCCGGTCAATGCCACCGTGCCTGCCGACACCGTGGCCCGTAACGCCTTGAGGACCGGTGTGACCACGGTGCAGACCTTTGTCAAGCAGGCCGATGGTTCGTTGCTTTGCCGTGAAGACGGTGTGACCAAGATTTCGGCCGACACTATCAACAAGATTCCTCTGGATGTGAACATGGCCTGGAAGCTCAATGCATCGAATTTGGGTGGCAGCCTGGCCGATGTCTACAATGGCATAGCACCCAGTCTCAAGGCCTACAACAGCACCACCACGCTGCAGTTCATTGAACTGTGGGGACGCCTTGTGGAGAAACTCGACGAGAACGGGCAGGTCGTCCGCGACCCGATTACACGGCGTGCCATCACCGAGCCGGTTTATTACTTGTACTTCAACCTCAGGCGCCGCACCAGCGTGCTCAGGCTGAATTTCAACCTGAAATATGAGCGCACGGGCGAGAATGAGATTGCCTTCAAACTTGACGGCACAGGTGATGCAGCGGCCGAGTTGTACTATGCCAATGTGAGCGGCATTAAGGACTTTGTCGACGCGCTGGCATCGCGCACGTTCATTGTGTCGTCGTCGTCGTTGCTGGCTCCGCTTGACCTCAAGTTTGTCGACAAAGCCGATAGCGGCAGCTACATTTCCTTCGACTGGAACAAGCACACCTGATAAATCAAACCGGCGGTGCCGGTGGGGCGTCATTCCAATCGCCCCACCGGCATGGCCGACCGAAAGAAAAAGATTGTTTTACATTTCATTTATATTCACTAAACATTGTATTTATTATGAAAAAGATGTTACTTTTAGCAGTTGCTGCAACGTTGGCCGTTGGTGCCAATGCGCAACTTGTGGCAAAGAAATTGCCGGCTGCAGTGAAGAAGCAGCATGTGATGGTGGCCTCGCCCAAGGTGTCTGCTCCCCAGTTGAGTGAGATGCCTATGCAGCAGGCCTCGGAACAGACCGTGGCCCAGCGCCGCGCAGCCATCAAGCGTGCCAATGGCCAGGCCAAGGCGTGGTACAATCGCCCCGCCGGTTCTTTCTATATAGGAATGACCAAGAAAGGTGCCTCCTATTATGCTCCTACAATTGTTCTGCCGGTGTTCCGTGAGGTGACCTTCCCCAACGCCTCGGAGAATGCGAGCAGCTATGAGTGGGCCTACAAGAATCATGTCAATCAGGCATGGGATTCGATTGTGGTCAACGATGTGACCGACCTGAAAGTGGCCTTCAATTGGCTTTCTGGAAATGCCCCCATTCTCACCGCCGACAATGAGGATCAGTATCAGCTCTTCAGTTATTACCTCGACGACAGCGATAAAACCAATCCTGTGACCAATACATATAAAGGTTATATTCAGTCGTTGTTCGACCCTTTCACTGAGTTGGAGGAAGATGGTTATGACGTGGCCGGATTCTCGCCCAAGTTCTTCACTGCCGGCAACCGTGCTGATGGCGAATTGGGTTCTATAACCTATAAAGGCGCCTTGGATGCCAGCGGCGGAACCGGTGGCTACTGGTTCGGAAAGAACTATAGCGGATACAATGGTATGGCCATTTATTGCGAGAAACCTGAGCACCCCTATAACCTGCGCGGAGTGAACGTGTTTTATCACAATTTGGCTTGGGACAGTGCGGAAGCAGGTGAAGAAGGAGCCGAGATTACCGCTCGCGTCTATGCAGTGAAAGAGCACAGTGCCGACACTTTGGCTCTGGGTGATGTCCTGGCCGAAGGCAAGGCTGTGCTCAGCACTACCAACAACTCGCCGGCAGTCGGCACCCTGTCGATTGCGTTCACAGGAATCGACGAGGACGGACTTCCCTATGAGTACTCGATCGACGTGGATCAGGAAATTGCCGTTGCGGTGAGCGGATATGACAACGAGAACATCAAAACCTTCTGCATGCGCATTTCGGGCGACGAAGAGGATGAGGGCTACGGTTATCTGGGCTATATGCTTCATTGCGAAGAGGACGGCACGCCATCCTATATCCGTGAGCTGAACAACTTCTTCACGTCGTCGCTGGGTTATACAGCCCCCACCATTTTCCTCAACATTGAATATCCGTACAATATGCCTCTATATGAATATGAAGATACCTACGAGTTCCCCGTCGAGGGTGGAAACGTGACATTCAATGCCACCGACGAGAACAATCAGCCGCTGGAACTCGTGGGCTATGACTTCCAGTCGAACAAGACTGCCGAATTCTTTGAGTTTATTGATGAAAACGGTGAATATCCCGAGTGGCTGACGTTTGAGGCAAAAGATGTTGATTACGACGAGCAATCTGTTGTCAATCAAGTGAATGTTACTGTTCAGGCCGAACCACTTCCCGAGGGCGTGACCGGCCGTGTGGCCAAGATGAAAATCGGTGTCCCCGGTGGATACTTCAAGGTGAAATTCGTTCAGGGCGAAGAGCCTGCTGAGTTCATCGTGGGTGATGTGAACGGTGACGGCGAGGTGAGCATCGCCGACCTGACGATGCTGGCCAGCCTGGTGTCGGAAGACAGCTCGAACGAGCGCAGCGATGTGAACGGCGACGGCGAAACCAGCGTTGCCGACATCACCAGCCTTGTGAACATCCTGATGACCCAGAACTAAGCCATGCGGCATCAATAAGAAAGCAGTTTCTTAATTATATTTAATGAAGGCGGGAATGCCCTTGAGCGGCATCCCCGTCTTCTATTTGTAATATGTGTGGCCAAATGAGCGCGGTCAGTTAAGCTGGGGGTCGAGGGGCATGTCGAGCCACAGGCGGTAGCGCGGGCCCAGGCGGCGCACCGTGAGGCTCCACATGGTGTCGAAGTCGGCACTCATCACGGTGTCGGGGTTCCAATGCCTTACCACGGCCCAGTCGTGCCGCTCGATTTCGTCGTCGAGCTGGTGCTCGCCCCATCCGCTGTAACCCACAAAGAACTTGATTCGGCCGTCCACGGGCGCTCCGCTGGCCAGATAACGCTTCACTGCGTCGAAGTCTCCGCCGATAAAAAGCCCGGGCGCCACAACTCCCGCACCGGGAATGACGTCGGGGCCCAGCGTGTGCAGGAAAAAGAAAGTGTTCAGGCCCACCGGGCCTCCCAGATAGACGGGAATCGACGAGCCGCGCGGCACGGCGTCGAGCACGTCGGCCACGGTGAAATTGGTGATGCGATTGGCAATCAGTCCCATGGCTCCCTCTTCATCGTGATTGGAGATGATGATAATCACCGAGCGGGCAAAGACGTCGTCGGGCACGGTGGGCTTGGCCACCAGCAGCGACCCGGCTTGTGGTGCGGGTTGCTCATCGTCGAGGTGATAGATGTCGTGATGGAGGTCGTTCATAATTCACAAAGTTACGAATAAGCGAGCGCAAAACCAAATTTATTTGAGTTTTGCCGAGCGAGAGTAACTTCGGCGGCAGTCAACGTTACGAATAAGCGAGCGCAAAAGCAAATTTATTTGAGTTTTGCCGAGCGAGAGTAACTTCGGCGGCAGTTCCCCCTCTAAGGTAGAGGGGGTGGCCCGGAGGGCCGGGGGCGTGTGCCCATACAGCGACAGGGCTCGGCGACGCTGCACCCATGCCGTCGCCGCTGCCGCCACGCCCCGTGCCGCATCAACCGTGCGTCGAAGTCGCACAAGCTGACAGAGCCCCGGGTTTCGGCGCATGGATGCGCCAAACCTGGGGGAAACGGCCACCGGGCTGGCGTTCCTCGAAGAGGCACAACCCACCATCGAAAAAAACGCGGCATTGCCGGAGGTGACGGCACCGGGCGTATTGATTGTGCCTCTGCGAGGAACAATCGACGGAAACGTCATCATCAACCCCATGTTTGCCGCCGTCGGCGCCGAAACATGGGGCTTTGTCAAATGATGCGTCTGCGACGCATCACCATCCCGATTCCCCCTCCCAGCTTAGGGGTGGACATTGCCCCGCATCGCCGGGCTGCAGGGAGGGATTATCAAAGACAGCACGGGACAACCTTTTTACGGGTGTTCCCAAATTTTGGCACAATAATTGTGATTTCCACCGAGATTTTAGTATTTTTGTTGTTATAAACCAAACAATCAGTAGCACAGGATGAAAGTAATGAAATTTGGCGGCACTTCGGTGGGCAGTGTCGAGAGTTTGCTGAACGTGAAGCGCATCGTCGAGGCACAGCAGGGCCCGGTGATAGTGGTGGTGAGCGCACTGGGCGGTGTCACCAACCAATTGATAGAGATGACACGGCTGGCAAGCGCGCACGATGCCGGCTATGAGCCCCTGCTGGCTGCCGTGCGGCAGCGGCACATGGATGTGATAGAGCAGGTGGTGCCCGCCGCGCGCCAGCATCAGGCCCGGCAGGTGGTGGAGCAATTTGTCGACGGCAATCTGGCATCGTTCTTCTCGATGCTGTGCCTTAACGCCGACCTCGACGAGCCGGAACGCCGCCGCTTGGCCGACACCATCGTGTGCCACGGCGAAATATTGTCGAGTGCCATCGTGGCCAGCATGCTCGATGATGCCGCGCCTTATTACTCGCCCAGTTTCATCAAGACCCGCCCCGACGACGCGGGCAAGCCTGTGCTTGATGCCGCCCTCACCGAGCGCCTGATTGTGCAAGTGCTGGGCTCGTGCGGCCATGAGCGCGTGGTGCTTCAGGGCTTCATCGCTCAGGATGCCGTCACCGGCCAGGCTACCACGCTGGGCCGTGGCGGCAGCGACTACACCGCCGCGCTGGTGGCGGCCGCCCTCGATGCCGACAGCCTTGAGATCTGGACCGATGTGGATGGATTTTACGACAGCGACCCGCGGCGCAATGCCGATGCCGTATTGATTCCCGAGATGACTTATGCCGAGGCGCAGCGGCTGTGCGATGCCGGCGCCAAGGTCATTTATCCGCCCACCATCGCCCCCGTGGCAAGCAAGGGCATCGCCGTGTGGGTGAAGAACACGTTCCATCCGCAGGCTCCCGGCACGGTAATACGCTGAGCGGTGGCTGCACTCAGTCCGTAGCGTCGCTGTCCCGGTCCATGAGCAGCGCCACCAGGGTGGTGGCGTCGGCAATGCTTGTCTCATGGTCGCCATTCACATCGCTGCGCTTGTTGCTGTCTTGATTGCGCACCAGGTCGGCAAGCATGGTGAGGTCGGCAATTGACAGTTCGCCGTCGCCATTCACGTCGCCTGCCACAGGCGCGTAGAGCTGGCGGTCCATGAACTGCATGCGCAAGTTAATCCACTGCTTGAGGTGAGCCACTTCGTTGGCAAACGTGCCGCCCACATAGGGGTTGGGCCACACATAGGTGTTCAGCCTGGGCCAGGCCGTGTAGTTGCGGTCGATGGCTCCGCAGCGCGTGAGCGTGAGCGCGAGCGAGTCGATGACCTCGTTGATGTGCTCGGTGCTGTAATCCTCGTCGCGGCACTGAGTCCACCTGCGCTTGAGGGCGCTGAGATAAGAGTCGTCATGGTTCACAACGTACCACCATAGCGGAATCAGCTTGTCGTCGCGATAGCGCACCAGCGTGTTGTTCATCTCATGCACCCATCCGTTGGTGCTCGAGCCGCTGTAGTAGTCGGCGTTGCCCCATGCCAGGTTCATGTCCCAGAGCGCGATGTGGAAGCGCGGATCCACGCTGTCGCGCCGCTTGTAGAGTTTAGCGCTCAGGCGGTATCCGTCCACATTGTGCGATGCCTCGGTGGCCAGCTGGTAGTCAATCATCGATGCCACATCGAAGTGGCTGGCGTAATCCTGCCCTGTGCGGAAGGCATTCTCCATGTCGTGCACAGCCTGCTTGATGTAGGCTTCTTGCTGCTGGGTGATAGCGTCGGCGTCGGGCTCATCAAATTGGAAATAGATTTTCCCCGATGAGATGGCCCATCCGCTGTTGCTGTAGGGCCTGAAGTCGCTGTAAAAACCCGGCTCGTCCTCGCGGTCCACCTCAATCAGATAGTCGCCTGTGAGCTTGTCGCCGCTGTCGCCGGGCGACTTCAGGTTCAGCCGGTTTTCGCCCTTGGTCACCTTCTCGCTCAAGATGTAGACGCCATAGTAAATGCCGTCGAGCAGCATCTCGCAGTAGCGTCCTTGCGGGGTGAACTCCATGTAGCGGTGAGCCAGCGTGTAGGAAAGTAGGTCGCGCATGAACGATTTGTCGGCGTAGGAGGCCTGCAGCGCCCAGTTGTTGTCGCTGGGCAATCCCATCAATTCCACCTTCAGCTTTTTGCCGCCCTGCTCGAGCGGTTGCGCGAGGGTGCGGATGGTGTAGGGCTTCTTGTCGGCGCTGCCGAAGGAAGAATTGCCGCGATACTTGATGGCGATGAACCCGTCGTAGCCGATGTGCTGGCCCGGATGCGCCACGGTGTCGAGATAATTGATGTTCCCCTGGCCGTTGTCGATGATTTTCATGCGTGCCGTGATGTAGTCGTCCTTGAAAATCATGGCGCCGTCCACATCGATGAGCATGATGGGCAGATTGGTGCTGTCGAGCTGCACCGTGGTCACGTCGGGGCGATAGTTGTCCCATTGCTGGGCATGGACGCTGGCGGTGAGAAGAAAGCATGCCAGCGCCAGGAAAGCGGAAATAGAGTGTGTGTGTTTCATGGCCGGGAGATGGGCTGTGAGCGTGAGATTACGATAGAATGCATTGCAGCATCACCACGTCGTGGTAGTGCGTGCCGCGGCGCCGCCACTGGTGCAGCGTGCCGATGGTGCTGAAGCCGCCCTCATGCAGCAGGTGCAGGCAGGTGGTGTTGTCGCTGGCCACGTAGGCGTAGATTTGCCGCAGCCCGATGTGGTTGCGGGCATAGTTGCATGCCAGCGCGAGTGCCCGCTCGCCATAACCCTTGCCACGGTGCTCGGCGGCGATGAGCAGGCCGAACTCGGCGCGGTTGTTGAGCGGGGAATAATTCATCAGGTCCACAATTCCCACCGCCTCGCCGGTGTCCTTGAGCACCGCCATGAGTCGTAGCTCGTGACTTTGGTAGATGTCGGCGGTGTAGTTTTCCAGATATTGCCACAGCACCTGGCGCGAGTAGGGCGCCACGGTGTCGGTCACCGTCCACAGGTCGGTGTCGTTTTCCCACTTGAAAAGCACATCGAGGTCGGTGGGCTCGAGGGCCCGGAGGGCGATTACATTGTCGTTGAGCAGGGAAGCATGTGTCATGATTGTTGCATTTTGGGTGAAATGATGAGTTGGTTGCGGTGCGACCAGATGTGGAAGTCCAGGCCTTTTCGGCTACCCGACGCAATGATGCCGATGATGGCGTCGTAGTCGTGGGTGCCGTCGTCGATGAGCACGCTGGCTGCGCCGTCGGCGGGCAGTGAGGTGCCGTAGGTGCTGATGCCGGCCGCTGTTGCCACCCGCGCGGGGTCATCGCTGAGCACCACCCATCGGGCGTGGGCGGCATGCGCGCCACCTGCACGGCGCTTGGGCCACTTGAGCAGGCGCTTGAGTGCCGCCATCGAAGCCCGCACCAGCACACCCAGCTTCACGATGGGGTAGAACACCACGCCCATGCGCGGATAGTGCTTGCGGTAGAAGATGAGCATGGCCTCATAAAAGACCCGCACGTAGCGCATCGAGTCTTTCTTGGTGCTCTCGCCCTTGTAGTGGATGATTTCCACCGGCAGAAACCAGTTTTCGTAGCCTGCCAGCACCATCCGGTAGGAGAGGTCGATGTCCTCGCCGTACATGAAAAAGTCCTCGTCGAAGCCGCCCACCTGTTGCAGCAGGGTCGTGCGGCACAGCATGAAGGCACCGGCCAGGATGTCGATGCGGTGTGGCTGTCGGTCGTCGAGGTAGCGGAGGTGATAGCGCGCGAACCACCGCGAGCGCGGAAACAGCGCCGACAGCCCGAAAATCTTGCAGAACGACACCCAGGGCGTGGGGAAGGCGCGCTTGCTCTCGGGCAGGAACACGCCGTTGCCGTCGACCATGCGCACCCCGATGGCGCCGCAACGTTCGTGGCCGCGCATCCACTCGATGCACTGCTCGATGCACGGGCGGCTGATGATGGTGTCGGGGTTGAGGATGAGGGTGAAGAGGCCGGCGGCCCGCATGACGGCCTGATTGTTGGCCCTGGCAAAGCCCACGTTGTCGGTGTTCTCGATGAAGGTGACTTGCGGGAAACGCTGCCGCACGAAGTCGATACTGTCGTCGCCCGAGTTGTTGTCCACAACGATGACCTCGGCATCGAGGCCTTGGGTGGCCTCCTCGACCGAACGTAGCGTCTGCTCCAGGAACAGCTTGACGCGATAGTTGACTATGACAACCGTTATATCCATGATGGTTATTGATTATCTTGCCGGGTAGCGGTGGGGGCTTTTCGCTTGCGGTATTGCTCGGCGAAGCGTTGCAACCGTCGGCGCCGCTCCTGTTCTTTCCGGGCCTTTGCCGCCTCGAAGTCCTGTCGTTGTTTTTCAAGAAAATTGTCGGCCATGACTGGGGTGGTTATTCTTTGTGAAACGTGTCGCTGAAGAGGGTGCGGTTCAGGATGGAACGCCCCAGCGTCAGCTCGTCGGTGTACTCAATCTCGTTGCCCACGCTTACCCCGCGCGCCAGGATGGTGATGCGCACGTCGGGGTAGGGTGCAAGCCGGCGGAAGATGTAGAAATTGGTGGTGTCGCCCTCCATCGTGGCGCTCAGGGCCAAAATCACCTCCTTGATGCCTCCTGCGGCCACCCGTGCCACGAGCGAATCGATTTCGATGTCCTGCGGCCCCACGCCGTCCATGGGTGAAATGAGCCCTCCCAGCACATGGTAGAGCCCGTGATGCTGGTGGGTGTTCTCGATGCTCATCACGTCTTTCACGTTCTCCACCACGCAGATGGTGGCGGCGTCGCGGCCCGGATTGCTGCAGATGGGGCACACGGGCGTCTCGCTGATGTTGTGGCACACGGTGCAGTAGCCTATTTCGCGGCGCAAGCGCACGATGGCCTCGCCGAAGGCTTCGGCCTGCCCCGGCTCCTGCTTGAGCAGGTAGAGCACCAGTCGCAGAGCCGTCTTGCGGCCGATGCCCGGCAGCTTGGCGAACTCGCTGACAGCGTTTTCAAGCAGTGATGACGCAAATTCCTGTTCCATGACGACAAAGTTACATCATTTTTTCAGTATCCGCAACAATCGCGCCCGCGATTTGCGCGATGGGTGAATCGGCGCGTTTTAAATATATTTAAACAACATGAACGCCGAATAAATTTGCGCACTGACAAGAAATGTGTAATTTTGTAGTGTGATTGTGCTGCGGCACTCACAGCGAGAGAGAAATTTGATTTTTTTTCAACCTATAAACCATTAAACAAAGTATTTAAAGACATGGCTTTTTTAACAAACGACAAACTGGTCATCGTCGGCGCCGCCGGCATGATTGGCTCGAACATGGTTCAAACCGCCCTGATGATGGGCTTGACTAACGACATTTGCCTCTACGACGTGTTCTCGCCCGAAGGTGTGGCCGAGGAAATGCGCCAGAGTGGATTCGGCAACGTCAAAATCACTGCCACCACCGATGTGGCCGAGGCTTTTGCCAACGCCAAGTACATCATCTCCAGTGGCGGCGCACCCCGCAAAGAGGGCATGACTCGCGAGGACTTGCTGGCCGGCAACTGCAAGATTGCCGAGGAACTGGGCCAGAACATCCAGAAGTATTGCCCCGACGTGAAGCATGTGGTGATTATCTTCAACCCCGCCGACCTCACGGGCCTTGTGACGCTGCTCTATAGCGGCCTGAAGCCCTCGCAGGTGACCACGCTGGCCGCCCTGGACACCACGCGCCTGCAAAGCGCGCTGGCCAAGAAATTCGGTGTGATGCAAGACGAAATCACCGGTTGCGCCACCTATGGCGGCCACGGCGAGCAGATGGCCGTGTTCGGCAGCCATGTGGAGATTGCAGGCCGCAAGCTCACCGACATCATCGGCACCGAGGAATTCCCCGCCGAGGAGTGGGAAGCCATGAAGACGGCTGTGACCCAAGGCGGTGCCGCCATCATCAAGCTGCGTGGACGCTCGTCGTTCCAGAGCCCGGCTTATCTGTCGGTGGAAATGATCCGTTCCGTCATGGGCGGTGAGAAATTCCGCTTCCCCGTGGGCACCTATGTGCAGAACGACAAGTACGACCACATCATGATGGCCATGAAGACCACGCTCGACGAGAATGGCGCCAGCTATGAGGTGCCCTGCGGCACCCCCGAGGAGAACGCCAAGCTCGATGCCAGCTACGAGCACCTTTGCAAGATGCGCGACGAGCTGGTGACGCTGGGCATCGTGCCGCCCATCAGTGAGTGGAGCAAAATCAACCCCAACCTGTAATCAGAAGGGTTCACCCGATATTTCGGGGGTCGCCCCTGTGGCTCGCCACAGGGGCGACTCTTTATAGTATTTGAAAACAAAATTCTTACATTATTATGAAAAGATATTTTACTTTTGTTTTGATGCTGGCTTTCATGGCCGCAAGCGTCGGCGCTGCCGATTTGGTCATCAACAAACTCCCCGTTCCCGTTGAAATGACTGAAGACGACAATTACCGGGCTGATTATCCTATGCCTTTCGACCGTGTGATGTACTCCTTTGCCGAAAACAGCATCCGCCCCTTGTTTTGCACCACGACCAATGGGCAAATGCGAATCACCATCTATGAACTCGACCTCACCACCATCTACAAACAATTCACCATTGAGCTGCCGGCTCCCGAAGGCAACTCCAGTTATTATTTGGAGGGCTTGGGCTCCTATTCAGGTGATTTTGATGATGGTGGCTGTTCGATTCGGGCCACAGTCGATCTGTTCAACAACGACGACTTGGTGGAGGTGATTGTCAATTATCGCCAACGCGATGCCGACTGGAACACGATTGCCGAAACCACCTATATCATCAATGAGAACAACAAAGTGCTGGCCGAGATTGATGGTGATTTGGGAAGTCTCATCGACCCCAAATGCACAGGTGGCAAAGTGTTCTTTGATGGCGGCTTCCGGTTGCCCGACCGTGTGCTGCCCGTGGTGCAGGAGAAAGGCGACATCAACGGCGACACCGAGGTGGGCCTGCCCGATGTCACCGCACTGGTGGGCATCGTGATGGGCAAGAACTGAACCGGTGCGAGTGCCGCACTTTTTCTTGACACAGGGGAGATGGAAGAAATTTGCCATCTCCCTGTTTTTTTTGTATCTTTGCATCAAAACAGACCGACTCATGATTATCAAGACTGCCGAATTCGAGATCAGCAACAGCGACTGGCGCAAGTGCCCGGCAACGTCGCTGCCCGAGTATGCCTTCATCGGGCGCAGCAATGTGGGCAAGTCGTCGCTCATCAATATGCTCACCGGTCGCAAGGGCCTGGCAAAAACCAGCGCCACCCCCGGCAAGACACTGCTCATCAACCATTTCAAAGTGAACGACTCGTGGTATATCGTCGACCTGCCGGGCTACGGCTATGCCCGCCGGGGCAAGGAAGAGCGCGAGAAGTTGCAGCACATCATCCAGGGCTATATCCTGGGGCGTGAGCAGATGACCTGCCTCTTTGTGCTTGTCGACAGCCGTCATGAGCCGCAAAAGATTGACCTGGATTTTATCACCTGGCTGGGCGAGAACGGCGTGCCCTTTGCGCTGGTGTTCACCAAGATGGACAAGATGGGCCGCGTGGCCGGTGTCGACAAGGTGGAGGCCTATAAACGCGAGTTGCTCAAAAGCTGGGAGGAGCTGCCCCCGGTGTTCATGACCAGCAGCGAGGACAAGCGCGGCCGCGAAGAGATGCTCGATTATATCCAAACAATCAACCGCTCGATATAATTTTTCGGGCCCTTGTGCGTTTATAAAGTATGATGACACGAAACTTATTGACAGCATTCGTGTGCATGCTGTGTGCGCTGGGCATGGCTGCACAGGTCAAAATAACGGGCAAGGTGGTGGACGAGAGCGGCCAGCCCATCGAGTTTGCAACGGTGCGCGTGCTGGGCACCCAGGTGGGTGTGAACACCGACACCAAGGGCCTCTATGAGCTCACCGTGGCCGCACAGGACACCCTGGTGGTGGAGTTCACCTGCATCGGCTATGCGGCCGTGAAGCGCCAGCTCATCAAGCCGCAGGGTACCATCACGCTCAATCCCAAGCTCTATGAGAAAACGCACGAGCTGACCGAGCTTCAAGTCACCGAATATAAAAAGCAGACCAACACCATGCAAGGCATCGACGTGGAGTCGATTCGTCTCACCCCCGACGCGTCGGGGGGCAGCGTGGAGGCGGTGCTCACCACCATGGCCGGCGTGAGCTCGAAGAACGAGATGTCGTCGCAGTACATGGTGCGCGGTGGCTCCTACGACGAGAACTCGGTGTATATCAACGGCATAGAGGTTTACCGCCCGCAGCTCATCAGCAACGGGCAGCAAGAGGGCTTGAGCATTATCAATCCCGACATGGTGAAGAGTGTGAACTTTTCCACGGGCGGCTTCAACGCCGAGTATGGCGACAAGATGTCGAGCGTGCTCGACATCGCTTACCGCGAGCCCCAGTCGTTCGAGGGCAGTGTGTCGGCCAGTCTGCAAGGCGGCAGCTTGTCGCTGGGTCAGAGCAGCCGCAAGTTCTCACAGCTGCACGGCTTCCGCTACAAGCGTAACTCCTCGCTGCTGGGCTCGCTGGAGTCGAAAGGCGAGTATGACCCGCAGTATTTCGATTATCAGACGCACATCGTGTTCAAGCCCACCGACAAGTTCAAGGTGTCGTTTTTGGGCAACGTGTCGATTAACAACTACCGCTTCACGCCCGTGAACCGTGAGACGAGTTTCGGCACATCGACCAACGCCAAGTCGTTCACCGTGTATTTCGACGGCTATGAGAAAGATAAATTCCACACCTACTTCGGGGCCTTGTCGCTCAACTACAAGCTGAGCCGCGGCACCGACCTGACCCTGCAGGCATCGGGCTACCGCACCGACGAGCTGGTGACCTACGACATCCACGGCGAGTACTGGCTCGACGAGGCCGGCACGAGTGGCGAGCAGTCGGTGGGTGGCGAGCTCGGCGTGGGAAAATATCACGAGCATGAGCGCACGCGTCTCAAGCTCAACGTGTACGACATCAGCCTCAAGGGCAACACCGGGCTGAACAACCACAACCTGTCGTACGGCCTGACGATGCGCCGCGAGAGCATCTACGACCGCTCGCGCGAGTGGCAGTGGCGCGACAGCGCGGGCTATTCGCTGCCTCATGTTCCCGGCGAGGTGAACGTGGTCTACAGTCAGTCGTCGAGCCACGACCTGAACACCACGCGCTTTGCCGCCTATGTGCAGGACACCTACAAACTCATGACCGACCGCGGCTTGTGGTCGATTAACGGGGGAGTGCGTGTGAGCTACTGGGACTTCAACAAGGAGACGCTGGTGTCGCCGCGTTTCAGCATCGGTTTTGTGCCCGAGCGCAACAACCGGCTGTCGCTGCGCCTGGCCGGCGGGCTCTATTATCAAGCCCCGTTCTACAAGGAATACCGCTACGAGCGCACCGACACGCTGGGCAACGTCTATATCGACCTGAACCACAACATCAAGTCGCAGCGCAGCATCCATGCCATCGTGGGCGGTGATTACACCTTCAGGGCACTCAACCGCCCCTTCAAGTTCACCACCGAAATCTACTATAAGAATCTGGCCAACCTCATCCCCTACGAGGTGGATAACTTGAAGGTGGTGTACAGCGGCCTGAACCAGTCGAAAGGCTATGTGGCCGGCATCGACCTGAAGCTGTTCGGACAATTTGTGGAAGGCACCGACTCCTGGATCAGTTTCTCGCTGATGAAGACCCAGGAAACCCTTAACGGCGTGAAGGTGCCTCGCCCCACCGACCAGCGTTACAGTTTCGCGCTCTTTTTCACCGACTACTTTCCCAAGCTGCCGCGCCTCAAATTCTCGCTCAAAGCCATCGTGAGCGACGGCCTGCCCACCACATCACCGCGCATGACGCGCGACCAGTCCTACTTCCGCCAGCCTGCCTACAAGCGTGTGGACGTGGGCCTCAGTTTCCAGCTGGTGGGTGGCCAGCACCGTCCCACCACGGGCTTCCTGAGCCACTTCAAGAGCATCTGGCTGGGCGTGGACGTGTTCAACCTGTTCGACATCTCTAACGTGAGCAGCTACTACTGGATTACCGATGTGAACGCTATCCAGTACGCCGTTCCCAACTACCTGACGCGCCGTCAAATCAACGCGCGCCTGCAGTTGAACTTCTAATCAAATTTTGCAGCCCGGCATTTGCTATTGTCGATGAAATGCATTACCTTTGTTGAACCGTAAACAATTTCTTATTAACAAACCATAAAAAACAACAAATCAACATGGCAAAACCTTATGTAATTGGTATCGACATGGGCGGCACGAACACCGCCTTCGGTATTGTGGACGCCCGCGGCAATGTGATTGCCAGCGACTCGATTAAGACAGCGAAGCACAGCAACATCGACGACTATATCGATGAATTGTATACCGAAATCAACCGCATCATCGTGGCGGCCGACGCTGAGGATAAAATCAACGGCATCGGAATCGGCGCCCCTAACGCCAACTACTACACCGGCATCATCGAGGACGGCGTGAACCTGCCGTGGCCCACGCCCATACCCCTGGCCGACCTCATCAGCAAGAAATTCGGCATTCCCTGCATCATCACCAACGATGCCAACGCCGCAGCTATCGGTGAGATGACCTACGGCGCGGCACGCGGCATGAAGGACTTCATCATGATCACACTGGGCACCGGTGTGGGCAGCGGCATCGTGATCAACGGCCAGATGGTCTATGGTCACGACGGATTTGCCGGCGAGCTGGGCCATGTGATTATGAAACGCAACAACGGACGCATGTGCGGCTGCGGACGCACGGGCTGCCTGGAGGCTTATTGCTCGGCTACCGGCGTGGCACGCACAGCACGCGAGTTCCTGGAAATTCGCTCCGACGAGTCGAAACTGCGTGAGCTGGATATAGACAGCATCACGTCGAAAGACGTGTTTGATGCCGCCATGGCAGGCGACAAGCTGGCCAAGGAAATCTTTGACTACACCGGCACCATCCTGGGCGAGGCGTTGGCCGACTTCACCACCTTCTCCAGCCCCGAGGCATTCATCATCTTCGGTGGCCTGGCCAAGAGTGGCGACCTCATCATGAAGCCCGTCAGGGAAGCATTCGACAAGAATGTGCTGCCCATCTTCAAAGGCAAGGCCAAGATCCTCTTCAGCGAGATGAAGGAGGCCGATGCCGCCATCCTGGGCGCCTCGGCACTGGGCTGGGAAGTGAAAGATGCCTGACACGTTCCGTAAAAAAACAAGACCACCCGGTGAGGCAACAGCCTCACCGGGTGGTCTTGTTTCCGTGATGTGATGGAATTTAGGTTGCTTCGGTGATTAGGATACCGCAGGCCCAGGGCGTGTGTCAGTGGATGGTGGGCGGTACCACTTCGGAGCGCTCGATGAGGTAGGGCACTTCGGGGTCGCGCATGATGCGGTTCACATAGTCGAGGAAGAAGGTGTTAATCATGTAGGTTTGCTTGTAGTCCTTCATGCTTTCGTATCGTCTCAGCAGGTCGGGGTAGTCGGCGAGTAGCTGACTCAAAACATTGTGATCCACCTTGTGCAGTCGCTTGTTCTCGAAGTCGAGTAGGTAGAGCGGGGCCACGGTGTAGTAAAGTTCGTCCTCATAGTCGTAATCTTCCGACTCAAATAACATGTCGAGCAGTGTGGTGCCGAAGTTGCGATGTGGCCTGTTGTATTGCACGAAAACCACTTTGGCGTTGAAATACATGGGCACAAAAGCGTCCATGTGCTTGCTTTCGCCCTTGAAATTGCGCTGCAGGTACTGGCCGCTCATGAGCCACAGGGAGTCGCCCACGGCCACGGCCACCGTTTTGCGTTGCAGCATTCGCTGGGTGTCTTTTTCGTCGGGGGTGGCGATGATGATGTCGAAGGGGGTGACGGCTACGATTTCGGGGTCGACGAGCATGGTGTCGGGCCACTGGTCGAGAATGGCCTCCCACGAGTTGTAGACGTAGACCGAGTCGTGTGTCACGGGGACGTAGGTCTGGGCATGAGGCGCCGCGGCCCCCATTGCGAGGGCTATCGTGAAGATGAATGCTGCTTGAAAGCCTTTCATAAAGTGCGTAGTGGTGGTTTGGTGTGGCAAAGTTACAAAAACATTGCCAAATTTGGTATTTTTTCTTACTTTTGTGCTGATGAAACGCATCGTGATGATAGGATCGGGCAATGTGGCCACCTCGCTGGCCCATGCGTTGCGGGGTCGGTGCCGGTTGGTGCAGGTCTACAGCAGGCGCATGGAGCATGCACGGCAGCTGGCCGATGCCGTGGGCGCCGATCCAGTGGACAGTGCGGCCGCCCTGGTGACCGATGCCGATGCCTATGTGGTGGCTGTTGCCGACGATGCCATAGCTGGCATAGTGGATGCCTCCCCGCCCACCGATGGCTTGTGGCTGCACACATCGGGCAGCGTGCCGATGGCAGTGTTTGCCGGCCGGCGGAGCCGTTACGGTGTGCTATATCCGTTGCAGTCGTTCTCACGCGACTTGCTGGTGGACCTGCGCCGCGTGCATTTTTTTGTGGAGGGCAGTTCGGCGGCAGTGACAGCGCAAATAGCAGCCTTTGTCCGGCGTTTCCTGTCGGAAAAGGTCACCGTTGCCGACAGTCGGCAGCGTTGCATCCTGCACCTGGCGGCGGTGTTTGCCTGTAATTTTGCCAATCACATGTGGACGCTTGCCGCCGATGTGATGTCCCGCGACGGCCTGCCCTTCGACGCCATGCTGCCGCTGATCGAGAGCACGGTGGAGAAACTTCACCACTTGTCGCCGTCCCAGTCGCAGACCGGCCCTGCCGCCCGGGGCGATGAGGCGGTGATGCGCCGGCACCTGTCGATGCTCCACGGCGATGAGGAGGCGATTTACCGAATGTTGTCGCAAAGTATCATGAACCATAAAGCCCGGAAGTGATGATTGACTACGACTTGACTAAAATAAAAGGAATCGTGTTCGATGTGGACGGCGTGCTGTCGCCCACGGTCATACCCATGTACCCCGACGGCGAGCCCATGCGCATGGTCAATGTGAAAGATGGCTACGCCATGCAGCTGGCCGTGAAGAAGGGGTTGCTGATAGCCATCTTGAGCGGCGCACGCACGCGTGCCGTGCAAGTGCGCTTCGAGAACTTGGGCGTGAGCGACGTGCTGCTGGGCGTGCCGGTGAAGCTGCCCGTGTTTGAGCAATGGATGGCCTCCCACGGGCTAAAAGCCGAGCAGGTGGCCTATGTGGGCGACGACATCCCCGACCTGCAGGTGATGCATGCCGCCGGGCTGGCCGTGGCACCGGCCGACGCCGCTCCCGAGGTGCGGCAGGCAGCCGGTTATGTGAGCCCTTGCCAGGGTGGCTACGGCGTGGCCCGCGACCTGCTGGAGCAGGTGATGAGGGCGCAGGGATTGTGGCTCGACGACCATCATGCATTCGGCTGGTGACATCCTGGCGCATGCCCGGTGTGGATAGCACCCGCCAAGTGCCGAATGTTTTAACAATTTAAACGTAAAATATATTAAATTAACCACGTTTTGTTACCGTGATTATGGGCAAAATGATAATTTTGCATCAAATAATCAACGATAACAAAACAAGTATTTTATTATTATGGCTGAATCTGTGAATATCAGGGAATTAAACGACCTGATTGCAAGTAAAAGCAATTTTGTGAACCTCATTAAGCAAGGGATGGACCAAACCATCGTGGGGCAGAAACATCTGGTCGACTCACTGCTCATCGCGCTGCTGGCCAACGGCCATGTGCTGCTCGAAGGCGTGCCCGGCCTTGCCAAGACGCTGGCCATCAAGACGCTGGCCTCGCTTGTGGATGCCCGTTTCAGCCGCATCCAGTTCACGCCCGACTTGCTTCCGGCCGATGTGGTGGGAACCATGGTCTACAGCATCAAGCAAGAGCGCTTTGAGGTGAAGAAAGGCCCGGTGTTTGCCAATTTTGTGCTGGCCGACGAAATAAACCGCGCTCCCGCCAAGGTGCAGAGCGCCTTGCTCGAGGCCATGCAGGAGCGGCAAGTGACCATCGGCGAGCAGACCTTCCGTCTCGACGACCCCTTCCTGGTGCTTGCCACCCAGAATCCTATCGAGCAGGAGGGAACCTATCCGCTGCCCGAGGCACAGGTGGACCGTTTCTTGATGAAGGTGGTGATAGGCTATCCCAGCAAGACCGAGGAGGCCGACATCATCAAGATGAACATCACCGGTGAGCAAAAGACCATCCAGCCCCTTGTGTCGCCGGCCGACATCGTGGATGTGCGGCGTGTGGTGCAGCAAATCTATATCGACGAGAAGATTCAGAAATACATTGTCGACATCGTGTTCGCCTCGCGCTTCCCCAGCGATTACGGTCTGAACGACCTCACGGGCATGCTGTCGTTTGGCTCATCGCCCCGCGCCTCCATCAATATGGCGCTGGCAGCTCGTGCCTACGCCTTCCTGAAAGGTCGCGGCTATGTCATTCCCGAGGACGTGCGCGCCGTGTGCCACGACGTGATGCGTCACCGCTTGGGGCTGAGTTATGAGGCCGAGGCCAACAACATCGGCGCCGACGAGATAGTGAGCGAGATTCTCGACAAGATTGCGGTGCCCTGATAGCGGGTGATGCATCGAAATGCGTTGTCTGAACCACTGAATATCGGAAAAGAGATGGAACAAAGCGAACTGCTGAAGAAAGTTCGAAAGATAGAAATCAAGACCAAAGGATTGTCGCAAAACATCTTTGCCGGCGAGTACCATTCGGCCTTCAAGGGTCGTGGCATGACCTTCAGCGAAGTGCGCGAGTACCAGTACGGCGACGATGTGCGCGACATCGACTGGAACGTCACCGCGCGCTACAACCGCCCCTTTGTCAAGGTCTATGAGGAGGAGCGCGAGCTGACTGTGATGCTCATGGTAGACGTGAGCGGCAGCAAGGACTTCGGGGCCGTGGGCCAGAGCAAGCGCGAGGTCATGGCCGAGATTGCCGCCACGCTGGCCTTCAGCGCCATCCAGAACAACGACAAGGTGGGCGTGATTTTCTTCAGCGACAAGGTTGAGAAATTCATTCCGCCCAAGAAAGGGCGCAAGCACATCTTGCTGGTGATTCGCGAACTGCTCAATTTTGAGCCCGAGAGCCATGGCACCGATGTGAACCATGCACTGGAGTATATGACCAGCGCGTTGAAAAAGCGGTGTACCACGTTCTTAGTGAGTGACTTCATCGACGAGCACGACTACGACAAGGCCCTGTCCATTGCCAATCACAAGCACGATGTGATAGCTATCCAGGTCTACGACAAGCGCGAGGCCCAGCTGCCCGATGTGGGGCTGATGCGAGTTCGCGATGCCGAGAGCGGTGCCGAGCGATGGGTGGACACCGGCAGCCGACGCGTGCGCCAGGCCTACGACCGGTGGTGGTACGAGCGCCAGCAGCGCATGGTGGCCTCGATGCAGCGCTGCCGTGTGGATCTGGCCAGTGTGGCCACCGACGAGGATTATGTGAAAGCCCTCATGGGGCTGTTTAAACAAAGAGGATGAAACCACGATTGATAATAGTACTGATAGCGGCCTTGCTGGCCGGCACTGTTGTGCAGGGCGCTCCCACCATGGTGAAAGCCCGTCTTGACTCGGCGTTGTTGCTCATGGGCAAGACGTCGGCTCTGCATGTGGAGATTGTGCAGGACAAGGGCGTGGCCGGCACACTGACCGCCGACCATCTCGACACGCTCAGTGCCATGGTGGAGATAGCCGGCCGCACCGTCCCCGACACGGTGGACCTGGGCAATAACCGCGTGCAGATAAACCGCGACTTGATTATCCAGTCGTTCGACTCGGGGATGTATGCCATCGGCCCGCTGGCCTATGTGGTGGGGCGCGACACTTTCATGAGCAACTCGCTCACGCTGAAGGTGATACCCGTGAGCGTGGACTCGCTGAAGGACATTCATGAGATAAAGCCTGTGGAAACGGTTCCCTTCAAGTTCTTCGACTGGGTGCCCGATTTTATTGCCGACTACTGGTGGGCGTGGCTGCTCTTGCTGCTGCTCACCGCTGCAGGCGCCTATGCCTACTTCAGGTGGTACAAGCGCGGTATCAATCCGCTGCGGCCCGAAAAGAAGCGTCTGCCGGCCTACGACGAGGCCATGCTCAATCTGCAGGCCCTCAAGGCCCGGCAACTGTGGCAGAATGGCCAGGAGAAGGAATATTTCACCGGCCTGACTGATATATTGCGTGTGTACATCGACCGCCGTTTCTCGGTGAACGCCGTGGAAATGACCTCAACCCAGATTATCGACACCCTCAAGCGTAACGACGAGACTCGTGCCGTCAACGAGCAGCTGGGCATGATACTCGAGATGGCCGACTTTGTGAAATTCGCGCAGGCTCGCCCGCTGGCCGATGACAACGAGATGGCCTATCAGCGTGCCGTGAACTTTGTGGAGGCAACGCGCCCCGTCGACGAAAAGGCGGCCGCCTCGGCCGAAGCTCCTGCGGGAAAGGAGGGGCAGTCATGAGCCTGCAACTGATGCATCCCGGCCTGTTGTGGCTGCTGCTGTTGCTGCTGCCGCTCATCGCATGGTACGTTTGGAGCCAGCTTCACCAGCCCGGCGAACCGTCGTTGCGAGTGTCGTCCACACGTGCTTTCGACGGCCTGGGGGCCGGTTGGCGTGTGTGGCTCAAGCACCTGATGTTTGTGGTGGACCTGTGCATGGTGGCTTGCCTGATTATTATCTTGTGCCGCCCGCAGAAGCACGATTCGTGGGAAACCAGCGACGTGGAAGGCACCGACATTGTGGTGGCGATGGATGTGTCGACGTCGATGCTGGCCCGCGACTTCCGCCCCAACCGCTTCGACGCCGCCAAGGAGGTGGCCACCAAATTTGTGGCCGGCCGCGACCACGACAACATCGGCCTGGTGATTTTTGCCGGTGAAAGTTTCACGCAGGTGCCCATGACCATGGACAACGCCACGCTGGTCAACGCCATTCAGGAAATCAAGATGGGCGTGCTGGAAGACGGCACCGCCATCGGCGACGGCATTGCCACGGCCATCAACCGCATCAAGGACGGGAAGGCGCGCAGCAAAAGCATCATCCTGCTTACCGACGGCTCGAACAACACCGGCGTGGTGGCACCGCTCACCGCGGCACAGATAGCGCAGAAGTACGGCATCAAGATCTACACCATCGGTGTGGGTACCAACGGCACCGCCGAGTATCCTGTAGCCATCGACTATGCAGGCAACATCCAGTACCAGCGCATGCCCGTGGTTATCGACGAGTCCACCCTTCAGAAAATAGCCACCGCCACCGGTGGGCAGTATTTCCGTGCCACAAGCACCAGTGTGCTGCGCGACGTGTTCAAGGAAATCGATGCTCTGGAGAAAACCCACATGGACGTGCAGCGCTTCACTCACGCCGAGGACAATTATGGCCCGTGGGCGCTGGCCTTGCTGGCGCTGCTGGTGCTGTCGTTGCTGACGCGCTACACCGTGCTGCGCCACACGCCATAACTGAATGAAACGAATGATTACTTGATGATTAGTTGAAGCATGTTTACGTTTGCTCACCCACAATATTTGTATCTGTTGCTGCTCCTGCCGGTGGTAGTGGTCCTGTTTTGGCTGGCCCGTGCATCGCGCCGCCGGCAGTTGCAGCGTTTCGGCCGTGACGAGGTGCTTGCCCCGCTCATGCCCGATGTGTCGGCCTATAAGCCCTGGCTGCGGCTGGGACTGGAACTGGTGCTGCTGGCATTGGTGATTGTGGTGCTGGCCCGGCCACGCGCCGGCGCTTCGAAAACCACCTCGCGGGTTCACGGCATCGAGGTGATGGTGGCCGTGGACGTGTCGAACTCGATGAACGCCTCGAGCACCGACAATCCGCAGGATGTGTCGCGCCTGCAGCGAGCCAAGATGATACTTGAGAAGCTCATCGACCGCTTGCAGGGCGACAAGGTGGGGCTCATCGTTTTCGCCGGCAATTCCTATATGCAGATGCCCATCACGGGCGACGCTGCCGCGGCCAAGTTGTTTTTGAACGGCATCAACACCGGAATGGCCCCCACGCAGGGCACTGCCATCGGGGCTGCCGTGAACATGGCGGTGAACTCCTTCTCGCAGAGCAAGAAATCACAAAAGGCGGTCATTGTCATCACCGATGGTGAGAACTTTGAGGATGACGCTGTGGGGGCGGCCCGCGAGGCGCAGAAGCAAGGCATCCAGGTGGATGTGATAGGCGTGGGCTCGGAGCATGGCGCCCCCATTCCCATGCCCGACGGCAGCGGCTACCTCACCGACGATGAGGGCCAACCCGTCACCACCTATCTTAACGAGCAAATGGCGCAGGAGATTGCCCAGGCCGGCCGTGGCGTGTATGTGAACGGCAATGCCACCGATGCCGTCGACACGCTGCACGACACACTCGACAAGCTGGCCAAGAGCGACCTGGCCACCATCAGCTACACCCAGCACGACGAGCAGTTCCCCGTCTTTGCATGGATAGCGCTGGCGGTGCTGCTCGCACTCATCCTGCTCATGGAGCGCAAGAATCCGTGGCTCGAAAAGTTTAATTTCTTTACCCGCGAAAAAAATGAAGAAACACTATAAAACCGTTGTGTGCTTGGTCGCCGTTGTGGCCGCCCTGCTCTGGGTGTCGCAGCCTGCGACGGGCCAGGAGGTCCCCACAGTGAAGAAAGAGCGGAATCACATCCGCAGCGGCAACAAGTTGTATAACGCCAAGCGCTATGCCGAGGCCGAGGTGGAATATAGAAAAGCCATCGAGGCCAATCCGCAGTCGGGCTTGGGCCAGTTTAACCTGGCCACGGCATTGATGCGACAAGGCAGCGCCACGTCGAAGAGCGACGACAAGAACAACCCCATGACTCAGGCCGAAGGCATCTTGCAGAATCTGGTGAAATCCACACCCAGCCGCGACTTGCAGGCCAAGGCTTACTATGACCTGGGCAACATTGCCTTCGGACGCCAGCAATATGACCAAGCCGTGGAGCATTATAAGAACGCCCTGCGCCGCAATCCTGATGACGACCAGGCCCGCGACAACCTGCGCCTGGCCCAGCTCAAACTCAAGCAGCAACAGCAAAACCAGGACAAGCAGAACCAGGATCAGGACAAGAAAGACCAGAACAAAGACCAGCAGGACAAGCAGAACCAGGACAAGCAGAACCAGGACAAGCAGAACCAGGACAAGCAGAACCAAGATAAGCAGAACCAAGATAAGCAGAACCAGCAACAGGGCGGCATGAGCCAGCAGAACGTGGAGCAAGTGCTCAAGGCCATGCAGGACCAGGAGCGTGCCACCCAGCAGAAGGTGAGTGCCGAGCAGGCACGTCAGCAGCGTGCCGAGCGAGCGCGCACCAACCGCAAATGGTAGAACAAACTTGACAACTGAAAAAAGGGAAATGAACAGATTAAGAAAACTGCACATCAGAGCCTTGGCGATAACGATAATGGCCATGCTGGCGGCAACGGCGCAGGCCGCTGTGTCGTTTACCGTGCAGGCACCGCGCCAGGTGGTGGAGGGTAACAAGTTTAATGTGACCTTTGTGCTTGAGAATGCCGAGGGCAGTGGCTTTGTGGCGCCCGAAGTGGGCGGGGCCGTGAAAATCTATGGCCCGGCGCTGTCCACCTCCTACAGTTCGTCGTGGGTCAATGGCAAGACCTCGAAGAGTTCGTCGCAAGAGTACACCATGATTTACAAGGCATCGCGCGCCGGCAAGTGCACGGTGGGCAGTGCCAGCATCACGGTGGGTGGCCAGCGCATGACCACCAAGCCCTTTACGGTGGAGGTGCTTCCTCCCGACCAGGCCGAGGCCCGCGAGCGCCAGCGGCGCAGCCAGGTGCAGTACGACGACCCCTCGACGCAAAGTGCCGACAAGGCAGTGAGTGCCAACGACCTGTTTGTGCGCATCGAAATGTCGAAACCGCGCGTCTACGAGCAGCAGGCAGTGGTGTGCACCATCAAGCTCTACACCAAGTATCAGGTGTCGCAGTTCATCCCCACGTTGCAGCCTTCGTTCGACGGCTTCCTCATCGAGGAAATCCCCATGCAGCCCAGCCTGAACAATGTGGAGCACGTCAACGGTCAAAACTACATGGTGGCTGTGCTCAAAAAGTGCCTGCTCTATCCTCAGCAGTCGGGCAAGCTCACCATCACGTCGGGCAACTATGATGTGAATGTGGTTCAGTACGAGCAGTTCCGCACCCCCTTCGGCACCATGCAGCAACCGGTGGAGCGCAAGCTGCAAGTGAAGTCAAACCAGGCCACCATCAACATACTGCCTCTTCCCGAGCCGCGGCCCTCCTCGTTCACCGGTGCCGTGGGCAAGTTCAACGTCACCACAACGCTCAAGCCCGCCAGCCTCAAGACCTATCAGGCCGCCACTTTCAGCTATGTGATCAGCGGTTCGGGCAACATCAAGTACATCAAGGCCCCGTCGGTGACCTTCCCGTCGCAGTTCGACGTTTACGACCCCAAGAACAACGTTTCGGTCAATGCCGGCGGCGGCGACATGAGTGGCACGGTGACCATCGACTATACGTTCATTCCGCAATATGCCGGCGACTTCGACATTCCGGCAGGCGAATTCACCTATTTTGACCCCGACGCCGGCCGTTACGAGACGATTCCCGTTGCCGGCCGCCATCTCACCGTGGCCAAGGGCGAGGGCACCCCGAGCAACCACTACCGGCTCAAGAACATGGACATCCGCCACATCAAGACCGGCGACCTGCACCAGCAGCGCGCGCAGCACTACATGGTGGACGGCTGGAGCTACTGGTTGTGGTACTTGCTGCCATTGCTGGCCATGGCTGGGCTGATGGCTTATTACCGCAAGCAAATCAAGGAGCGTGCCAACGTGAGCCTGATGCGCACCAAGCGCGCCAGCAAGGTGGCCACCAAGCGCCTGAAGAATGCCCGTGCGCTGGCTGCCCGGGGCGACCGCACAGCCTTCTATGCCGAGCTGCTCACTGCCGCCTGGGGCTATCTGAGCGACAAGCTCACCATCCCCGTGAGCGAGCTGAGCAAGGACAACATCGCCACCGAGCTCGAGGCCTACGGCGTGGACCAATCGTTGCGCGAGCGCACGCTGCACCTGCTCGACGATGCCGAGTTTGCCCAGTACGCGCCCGAGCTGGCCTCGCAACCCATGGATCAGGTGCTCGACGAGGCTGCGGCCGTGATCGACAGCCTGGAAAAAGTGAAAAAAGCAAAACAACCCACGTCATGAAAAGTAAAACGCTCTATTTGATACTATTGCTCATGCTGGCGGCTCTGCCGGCCACGGCAGCCGACGCGGCTGCCATGGCGGCGCGCGCCGCCATGGCCTACGACAAGGAACTCTATAACGAGGCGCTCAAGCTCTATCGGCAGGCCGAAAAGGAGGGCGGCAGCTCGTCGATGCTGTGCTACAACATGGGCAACACCTGCTACCGCCTCAAGGACAACGCTCACGCCATCCTTTACTATGAGCGCGCGCTGCTGCTCGACCCGTCGAACGGCGATGCACGCTTTAATCTGGAGTTTGTGCGTGAGAAGGCCCAAATCAACGACACCAGCGGCGACTCATTCTTCTCCGACTGGCTGGGCGGGCTGGTGAGCCGCCTGTCGAGCAACACGTGGGCCACGGTGGCCATTGTGGCTTTCATCGCCATGCTGCTGCTGGCCGCCGTCTACCTTTTTCTCGACCATGTGCTGCTGCGCAAGGTGGGCTTTTTCGGAGCCATCGTCATGCTGGTGGTGACGCTTGCGGCCAATGCCTGCGCCTATCACATGCACAGCAAGGCCGTGAATCGCAGCGACGCCATTGTCACTGCCGAGCGCGCTACGCTCAGTACCTCGCCCCGAACTCCCAAGGACAAGACCGAGGAAGCCATGACCCTGGGTGCCGGCCACAAGGTGCAGATAGTGGACTCGGTGAACAATGCCGGCACACGCTGGCTCGATGTGCGCACCCCCGACGGCCAGCGGGCATGGATCAGCGCGCAGGATGTGGAAGTGATTTAACCTGGACACCTCAGCCTCCCCATGATTGAGTTCCTCAACGATATCGACGCTCAAGCCTTTGGCGCCATCAATATGTGCCACGGCGCCTATGCCGACAACTTCATGTGGCTGGTCTCGAACCGTCTGGCCTGGGGACTGATGGGGCTTACGTTCGTGCTGCTGCTGGCCCGCAAGGGCTGGCGCTGTGCCCTGCTCACGCTGGCGGCGGTGGCTCTGGCCGTTCTCGTGGCCGACCAGGTGTCGTCGTCGCTCATCAAGCATGCCGTGGAGCGCTTGCGTCCCTCGCACGACCCGTCGCTGGCCGACACCGTGCACATCGTGCGCCAGTACCGTGGCGGACTTTACGGCTTTGTGTCGAGCCATGCGGCCAATTCGGTGGCCGTGGGCTTGCTGCTGGGCCTGATGCTGCGCGACCGCGTGGTGCTCACCATCATGATGTGCTGGGCCCTGCTGCAGTGCTACAGCCGCGTGTATCTGGGTGTGCACTATCCCGGCGACATTTTGGGCGGCCTTCTCGTGGGTGCCGCTGCCGCCGTGCTCGTCTACGTGCCCTGGCGCTGGCTCAGCAGCCGTTACGCACCGCTGCTTCCCCAGCGTCTCGACCGTCATCTGGTGGCCGGCTCGGTGGGGCTGACGCTGCTGGTAGTGGGCGTGGCAGCCATTTTCATATAACGTGAATACATCAATCATAACATCGACTACGATATGCCAAGAACCATTACATTCAATCAACTGCGGGCCATCAAGGCCCAGCTGCCCGAAGGCTCCATTCACGAGATTGCCAAGCGCCTGAACATGAATGTGCAGAGTGTGCGCAACTACTTCGGCGGCAGCAACTACGACACCGGCGAGATGCAGGGTGTGCACATCGAACCCGGGCCCGGTGGCGGCTTCGTCACGCTCGACGACCCCACCATCCTCGACATGGCCCTCGAAATCCTCGACCAGAAGAAAGGCTGACACCATTATCCTCTAATGTAGAAGGGTGCCCGGGCGTGTTTCCCCTCTAAGAGGGTGGGGAAGGGCCGGGGGCGTGTGCCAAGCGGCGACGACGGCACCCACTCAGGTTCACACACTCCTCCGTCGCTTCGCGCCACCTCCCCTAGCTTAGGGGAGGAATTGAGATCCCCCTCTAAGTTAGAGGGGGTGGCCCGGAGGGCCGGGGGCGTGTGCCAAGCGGCGACGACGGCACCCACTCAGGTTCACACACTCCTCCACCAATGGACGAAAACTAAAAATTGAAGATGAAGAAGGTGAAGAGAAACGGTTTTATCATTCGGCGGGCGGCAGTGCTCACACTGTTGCTCACGCTGTTCGCCCCTCTGTGGTGCCATGCCGGTGAGTTTGTAGAGGATTCCATTAAGGTCGACGGCCATGTGCGCCACTTCGATGTCTATCTACCCGACGGCTTGCCGGCCGGCGCTCCCACGGTGTTTGTGCTCAGTGGCTACGGCGGCGGCATCTGGCGCGAGAATCCCATGGTCACCACGGCCGACCGCCATCACTTTGCCGTGGTCATTCCGCTGGCGCTGAAAGATTCCAAGGGGCAGCACAGCTGGAGTGTGGGCTATGCCTTTCAGCAAGGCTGGCAGGTGGACGACGTGAAAGCACTGTGCCGCATTGCGCGCCATGTGCAGAAGCGCTTTGGGCTGAGTCGAGACAACACGTTTATGACCGGCGTGTCGAACGGCGGCGAGATGTGCTACCTCACGGCGCTCAGCAAGCAGAACGTCTTCAAAGCAGTGGCTCCCATCGCCGGCCTGACGATGGAGTGGATGTACCGCACGCTCGAGGCGCCGCGCCCCTTCCCCGTGATGGAGGTGCACGGCACCGAGGATCGCGTGTCGGAATGGACGGGCGACTTGACCAATGCCGGCGGCTGGGGAGCCTATCTGCCTGTGCCGGTGGCCGTGGGCTACTGGGTGGCCCGCAACCGCTGCACGCACGAGGAGACCGAGCGCGTGGAGAGCCTGCAGGGCGCGGCGGGGCATCCGGTGGTGAAACATCGCTACACGGGCAGCCCCACGGGATGCGACGTGTGGCTCTACGAGGTGGTGGGTGGCGGGCACCGCTGGCACACCGACGACATCGACACTGGTGAGGAGGTGTGGAAATTTTTCAGCCGATACATCAAATAATTGATAGCCGCGATGCCTTGAGGCAAGGTAATGCCTCCTCGAGGAACGTGCGATGACGGGCGCTGTGCCGGGCAGGTCCCCCTCTAAGGTGGAGGGTGTGGCCCGCAGGGCCGGGGGCGTGTGCCAAGCGGCGACGCTGGCACCCATGCTGTCATCACACACTCCTCCGTCGCTTCGCGCCACCATTCCCGAGCAAAGCTCGCCTACCCGTAGCCTTTCCCCTAACATAGGGGAGGAGTTGAGGTTCCCCCTCTAAGTTAGAGGGGGTGGCCCAACGGGCCGGGGGCGTGTGCCATGCGGCGACGATGCCACCGTGCAGGGCTCACACACTCCTCCGTCGCTTTGCGCAACCATTGCTGCGCTACGCTTGCCCTTCGGGCTCCCGTTCGGTCGCGAGCACTTCGTGGTTTCCGAGCAAAGCTCGCCTACCCGTATCCTTTCCCCTAACATAGGGGAGGAATTGCCGGGCCGCTGATATTGCTGCGTGTGCAACTTTTCTGGCACCTGGGGCGCCGAAACATGTTCCGGCCATGAGTCATCCGCGTTGAGAAATCTATCCGAAAAAGTACGTTCTCTACCGAAATTGACATAAAAAATGATTAACTTTGCATAATCAAGTATTTTTTAAACCCAAATAGGATGAAACGATTTTTCTTCACTTTGATTGCTATGCTGCAGGCCACTGCTATGCTGCAGGCCGCTCCGGTGACCCCCGAGCGCGCCCAGGCCATTGCACAAGAACTTGTGCACACTCGTGCTCAGCGCATTGCCGCCCACGGCCAGGTAGATCGTCCCACGCTCGTGCTGGAGGCAAAATCCACCCCCAGGGCATCGGTGGCCGATTATTATGTGTTCAGCAGCGGCGCTGCCGGCGGCTATGTGATTGTGGCCGGCGATGACCGCGCCACCCCGGTGTTGGCCTACAGCGACGAGGGCACCTTCGACCCGGCTAACCAGCCCGCCGGCATGCGTGCCATGCTCGACACCTATGCGCAGGAGATGCGTTACCTGCGCGGCACACCGCCGGCCCCTGCCGCTGCGGCCCGTGCGCCCCGCGGCCAAGAGGTGAAGCCCCTGCTCACTACCGGCTGGGACCAGGACGAGCCATACAACAAATTCTGCCCCCTCTACACCGACGATGACGGGGAGACCCACCGCGCCGCCACCGGTTGCGTGGCCACAGCCGCCGCACAAATCATGTACTACTATAAGTACCCGGCCCATGGCACAGGCACTATCTCTTATGAATGTGAAATGAAAAATGGCCCCAAGCAGACGGTGGGTGCCGACCTGGGAAGCACCACCTACCAGTGGGACGACATGCTTAACTACTACAAAACCGGCTACAGCGAGGTGCAGGGCGATGCGGTGGGCACACTGATGTATCACACCGGCCTGGCTGCACGGATGCAATATGGCTCGACGAGCACAGCCGCCCCTTATTACATGATGCAAGGCCTGCGCAAATACTTCGGTTACAATCGCAACATGCATTACTACCGGCGCGCCAGCATGGGCATCAACGAGTGGGAAAACCTCATCAACGAGGAACTGGACAACAGTCGCCCCGTGCTGTACGGCGGCTTCACCCCGACCGGTGGCCATTCGTTTGTGATTGACGGTCGCGATGCCAAGGGTTATTATCACATCAACTGGGGATGGGGCAACTCAAGCAACGGCTACTTCTTGATTACCGCGCTCAGCCCCCGCAACCAGGGCATCGGCTCCTTTGAAGGCGGCTACAACAACGCGCAGGACATGGTGGTGGGAATTTATCCCGATCCCGAAGGCCCCGGCCCCGATCCCGAAAAACTGGTGGAGGTGTTTGTGGAAAGCTTCAGCCCCAGCCTTGACGAGGTGAAACTGGGCGAGCCGGTCCCCATGCTCATCGAACGCATTTCGGTGGCCGGAAAAGGCTATTTTGAAGGCAGCGACCAGCCGTCGCTGACGATGTACAGCCGGTTCTTTTTGACCGATAACGATGGAAACAGCGTCGAAGAGGGGGCTCGGTCCAACACGTTCTACAGCACGAGGTTAATCGGCTGGTCGTATTCTTACAAAGAAACCGACCTGTCGCAGAATCCCATCACTTACACCCCCTCGGCCACGTTGCCCGACGGGCAGTACAAATTGTGGCTGCTTTACTCCATTCCCGAGGTAGGCATCAACGACTTCAGGGAGTACAACCATGGCAATTATTCACCGGGTTATTGGGAAGCCGAGGTGAAAGGCGGCGTGATGTACTTCTCACAGCCCGCCACCAATCACCATCTGGCCGTGACCCGCTTTGATTATCCCGAGCGGGTGGGCACCCAGTCGAAAATAAACGTGACCGCCACCATCCACAACAATGGCTCTGATTATTACAGTGTGGTAAGCTATATGATTGCCAAGGACGGCACTGACACCGACCCTGTCGAGGGCCAGCTCATCGGCGTGGCCGCCGGTGGCGATGTGGTGACCAAAGCCGAGCTCACCGCCCCCGATGAGCCGGGCCGGTACAATATTTACGTGTGTGACTTCGCCGAGAACATCATCAGCGAGGCCTATCCCCTTACTGTTGTGGAAAGCGACAACTACAATCTGGATGTTACTTCGGGCCTGAAACCCACCACCTACTTTATGCCCAATGGAAAGATTACCGCCAGTGCCGTGGTGGCCAACAACGGAACGGGCGACTACGTGGGCACGCTGCCCTACATGATTATGGACGAGCAGACCAAAAGGGTGCTCAGCACCGGCGACACCGACATGCTGACTGTGCCAGCCGGCGGCAGCGTCACCGTCAACATCGCCTCGGCATTTGAAGGCGTGCCCGGAGTGGTGTACGAGATGTGCATGCGCAAGATGGACCCCAAGCATTATTACTTCTGGGGCGACCGCTACACATTTGAGATTATCGACGATGCCACGGGCATCGGCAGCGTCGCGAATGATGCCGTAGCCGTGAAAACCGCCGGAGGCTTGCTCACCGTGAGTGGCGCGCGCTGGGTAGCCGTCTACAACATGGCAGGCGCGCTGGTGGGCACGGCCCACGAGCAGCATCTGGCCGCAGGCATCTACGTCGTGGTGGCCGACGGTGTGGCCCACAAGGTGGTGGTGCGCTGAGGCGCCGTAACCGTGTGAGACTAAAAGGGGAGCCCCCCTAAGCGGCGAGGTGCCCGAAGGGCGGAAGAGTATGTGAGCCCGTGTGGGGGCTTGCGTCGCCGTGTGGCACACGCCCCCGGCCCTGCGGGCCACCCCCTCTACCTTAGAGGGGGAGTTCAGTTCCTCCCCTAAGTTGGGGGAGGTGCCCGTCAGGGCGGAGGAGTGTGTGAGCCCGTGTGTGGGCTTGTGTCGCCGTGTGGCACACACCCCCGGCCCTCCGTGCCACCCCCTCTACCTTAGAGGGGGAGCCGGGATGGTGATGCGTCGCAGACGCATGATATGCCAAAGCCCCATGTTTCGGCGCCGCCGGCGGCAAACATGGGGCTGATAACGGTTTCATCTATTGTTCCTCGGAGAAGCACAATCAATACGCCGGTGCCGTCACCTCCGGCAATGCCGCGTTTTTTGGACGGCGGGTGGTGGGAGTGCGCTCGGCGTTCAGCGCTTGTCGCCGTTCACCCGCTCGTAGACAGCAGCATCGATGACGGCCATGGTGACCAAGTTCACGATGTCGCGCACGGGAGTGTGGATGCTGGTGAAGTGAATGGGCTTGTTCAGGCCAATCTGGATGGGGCCGATTACCTCGGCCGCACCCATTTCGAGCAGCATCTGGAACACGGTGTTGGCTGCGCTCAGATTAGGGAATACCAGCGTGTTGACATCTTTCCCCTTGAGGGTGTTGAAGGGGAACGTCTTGTCGCGCAGCTGCTTGTTGAGGGCATACTGGATTTGCATCTCACCATCCACGGTGATGTGAGGATACTGCTCGTGCAGCACGTTCACCGCCTCGTGAATCTCGATGGGGCCGTGCTCGGGGTTGGAGCCGAAGTTGCTGTAGCTCACCATGGCCATGACGGGGTAGTGGGCATAGTTTTTCACGGCCTCGTGGGTGAGCCGGGCGATGTCGACCAGCTCGGCCGTGTCGTTGTTATGGTTGATGCTGGTGTCGGCAATGAAGAACGCGCCGCGCTTGGTGTTGAGGATGTGCATGGTGGCGAAGTGGTCGTAGCCCGGCTTGATGCCAATCACTTCCTTGGCAATCTTCACGGTGTTGCCGCCTCCGGCGTAGGTCCCGGTGATGAAAGCGTCGGCATCGCCGGTCTCCACCATCATCATGCCGAAGTAGTTGCGGTCGTACATCTTTTCGGATGCTTCCATGAGGTTGATGCCGTCGCGCTGGTGCTTTCCGGCCAGCAGGCCGGCGAATTTCTTGCGGCGTGACGCCTCGCGGTCGTGACGGGGATTGACGATGGTGATGCCCTTGAGATCCAAGTCGAGTTTTTTGGCACGCTTGGCAATCATTTCCTCGTTGCCCAGCAAGATGGGGTAGCACGTGCCATGCTGGAATGCGTAGACGGCCGCCTGCAGCATATTGTCGGTGTTGGCCTGTGCAAAGACCACACGCTTGGGCTGTCGCTTGGCCTCCTCGGTGAAGCGGCGCAGCAACTTGTCGTCGTAGCCCATGAGCTTGCGCAGCTCCAGGCGGTAGGCATCCAGGTCCTTGATGGGGCGGGTGGCCACGCCGCTGTCCATGGCCGCCTTGGCCACAGCGCTCGACACCACGGTGATGAGCCTGGGGTCGAGTGCTTTAGGCAGGATGTATTGCGGGCCGAACTTGATGTTGTTCATCTTGTAGGCGGCATTGACGATGGGCGGCACGGTGCGCTTGGCCAGGTCGGCAATGGCATGCACGGCGGCCAGTTCCATGGCCTCGTTGATTTCGGTGGCGCCGCTGTCGATGGCGCCGCGGAAAATGTAGGGGAATCCCAACACATTGTTGATTTGGTTAGGATAGTCGCTTCGCCCTGTGGCGAAAATCAGGTCGGGGCGCGATGCGATGGCCTCGTCGTAGGCGATTTCCGGATCGGGGTTGGCCAGGGCAAAAACAATGGGTCGCGGTGCCATGGCCTGCACCATTTCACGCGTCACCACGTCCTTGACCGACAGCCCCAGAAACACGTCGGCATCTTTCATGGCCTCGGCCAGCGTGGTGATGGGGCGGGATGTCGCAAACTCGCGTTTCTGTTCGTTCAGCCCCTCACGGCTGGTGGTGATGACGCCCTTGCTGTCGCACATGACGATGTTCTCGCGCTTCACGCCCAGCGCCATGTAGAGCCGTGTGCAGCAGATGGCCGCCGCCCCGGCACCGTTCACCACCAGGCGCACGTCCTTGGCCTTTTTGCCTTGCAGCTCGAGTGCGTTGATGAGCCCGGCCCCACTGATGATGGCCGTGCCGTGCTGGTCGTCGTGCATGACCGGGATGTTACACTCGGCCTTGAGCCGCCGCTCGATTTCAAAGCACTCGGGAGCCTTGATGTCCTCCAGGTTGATGCCGCCAAAAGTGGGCGAAATCGCTTTGACCGTGTGGATGAACTTTTCGGGGTCGTGCTCGTCGACCTCAATGTCGAAGCAGTCGAGGCCGGCAAAAATCTTGAATAGCAGCGCTTTTCCCTCCATCACCGGCTTTCCCGCCAGCGCACCGATGTTTCCCAGGCCGAGCACGGCGGTTCCGTTGCTGATGACGGCCATGAGGTTGCCCTTGTTGGTATAGCGATAGGCATCGGCCTCATTTTCCTGGATTTCCAGGCAGGGATAGGCCACGCCGGGCGAATAGGCCAGCGACAAGTCGGTTTGTGACTGGTAGGGCTTGGTGGGGTTGATTTCAATTTTTCCGGGCTTGCCCTCCATGTGGTAGTCAAGCGCCATTTTCTTGGTTATCTTAGCCATAGTAATTCGATAGTAAGTGTTGAAGTCGTTGAATGAGCCTATATTTTAGCTTGAGCACACAAAGTTACCAAATTTCAGCAACATATTGTGAACGAATCGCTAAAAATTGCATCAAAACGGCGTTGTGTCACAGTAGCTCGCGGGCAATCCAGGCGCAGGCCTCGGCATCGGCCAGGGCGTGATGGTGGGCCGTGAGCTCAAATCCGCAGGCGGCGGCCACGGTGTGCAGCTGGTGGTTGGGCAGATGGGGCAGGAGCCGGCGGGCAGCCTGCAAGGTGTCGAGAAACACGTAGTCGGGGTAGGTCATCTGATAGGTGCGGAACACCGCCTTGAGGCACGCCTCGTCGAAGCGGCTGTTGTGCGCCACCAGCGGCAGCCCCTCGATCAACGGCTCAATTTGTGCCCAAACGTCGGGAAAGATGGGAGCCGGGTCGGTGTCGTCGCAGCACAGGCCGTGCACGCGTGTGCACCAGTAGTTGTAGTAGTTGGGCTCGGGCTGGATGAGCGAGTAGAACGAGTCGACAAACTCGCCGTCGCGCACCACCACCACGCCCACGGCGCACACCGAAGAGCGCACGGTGTTGGCTGTTTCGAAATCTATGGCTGCAAAGTGGGTCATCGCTGAAATGGAAAAGCGTCGTGCAAAATTACGTCAATTAGGGGATAAATGCAACACGGAGGGGTTATTTGGCCCCTCCGTGTTGAAGAGTTGTCGTCATTCCACCTCGGTGATGAGGCAGAAAGGCGAGTGCGTGTCAACGTGCAGCCCCGCCCAGAGCAATGTAGAGCTCGATGACGCCGCATGAGGCATCGTAGAGGTTCATGGCCTCGTTGAGCTGAGCACTGAGCAGCGACTCTTGTGCCGTGATGACCTCGAGGTAGGTGGCTTTGCCGTTGTCCATGAGCTCGTGGGTGCCGCGGTAGGCGTCGCGCATGACTTCCACCTGACGGAGGTAGTAGCCGTGTTTCTCGCCAGCGGCCTGGCAGTCGGCGAGGGCTTCGTTAACTTGATTGCCGGCGTTGACAACGGTCTGCACATATTGGTTGCGCAGGTTCTCGCAGTTGAGGCGTGCAATCTCAAGGTTGCCCTTGAGCTGGCCGCGTGCGAACAGCGGTTGCGCTATTGAACCAATGATGCTCGACAAGATTTTGCCGGGATTGATTTCGAGCCCGCCGGCGCTGTTGGTCCATCCCACCGAGCCCGAAAGCGACAGGCCGGGGTAGAAAGCGGCCCGTGCGGCCTGCATGTTGTAGAAGGCCTCTTCCATGGCATAGTCGGCCATGCGCACGTCGGGTCGGTTGGCCAGCAGGGCGGCCGAGATGTTCTCGGCAGCCATGGGCAGAATGGGGTGTCTTCCCCATTGATTGCGCTCGATGTGCTGCGGGTGGATGGCCAGCAGACGGCAGATTTCGTTTTCAATGGACCGGATGTTGCGCCGTGTGTCGACGATTTGCGTCTTCACGTTCAGACACGATGCCTCTTGCTGGTTGACGGCCGTGGAGTAGATTTTCCCGTTTTGCCAGAGTATCTTCTGAGCCTCGAGTGAGGCGTTCCACAGGCTGTCGGTGGCGGTGAGGATGCCGAGCTGCCGGTCGAGCAGTTGCAGGAGGCAGTAGTGCTGTGCCACGGCCGAAATCAAGTTGGCGCGCACGGCGTCCTGTCGCGCCTCACTTTGGAGCATGACTGCCCGGGATGCGCGCTTCTTGTTGGTGTAGTTGCCTATGGGCCCCGGGTTCCAGTTCATCTGCAGCGGCACGTCGTAGGTTTTCGAAGTGTTGCTGTTGAAGTTGGCTATCGAACCTGAGGGCGAGAAGTAGAACGATGGCAGGATGGCCTTTTTGGCCATCTTCAGTGCCACTTCGCTTTGTTCCACGGCGATGCGTGCCGCTTGCAAGTCGGTGTTGCGCATCAGGGCCGTGTCGATGAGTCGTTGCAGCATCGGGTCGATGAAGAACTCGCGCCAAGAAACGGGCGCCGGTGCGTCGGCCGCAGTTTGCATGCCGATGATGTCGGCAGGAATCTTGTTGTTCGACACATATTTGTCGTACAAGCCGCAACTCGTGGCGAGCATGCATAACAAGACTAATGGGAATATGATGTTTTTTCTGTTCATTGCTTTTCGGGGGTTATGTCGGTGTTTTGCTGAATTTGAACCGGGCCTTGGTACTTCTCGTGCCAGGTGCGGAACACAATGTAGAAGGCAGGCACGACGAAGAGCAGGGCGATGGTGCCGATACTCATACCGCCGATGACGCCCAAGGCGAGTACGCGGTTGCCATTAGCACCTGCTCCACCTGTAATCACGAGGGGAATCATACCGATAATCATCGTGGCCACGGTCATCAAGATGGGGCGCAGGCGCTCTTTACAAGCCGCGAATGCCGCATCGTGAATGCTCATTCCTTGCGCGCGACGCTCGTCGGCAAACTCGGTGATGAGGATAGCCGTCTTGGCCAGCAAGCCGATGAGCATGATCACACCCGTCTGCAGGTAGATGTTATTGTCCATGCCGGGCAGTTGCAGCTTGTTGCCCAAATAAACAAACACGAAGGCTCCCATCAGTCCGAACGGCACACTCAGCAGCACAGCCCAGGGAGTGAACCAGGAGTTGTAGAGCGAGCCCAGGATGAGGTAAATGAGGATGGCGCAAATGAGGTAAATGAAGACGGTGGCGTTGGAGCCCGAAGTTTCCTCCATCTCGCGCGACATGCCGCTGTACTCATAGGTGGCCGTGGATGGCATTTCCTGCTTGAACACCTCGGCGATGGCCTTGTGGGCGTCGCCCTCGGAGTAGCCGCTGGCGGTCATCACGATGGTCGTGATGCTCTGGAACAGGTTAAAGTGCTCGACGCTGGCCGGACCCACAATCTCCTTGAGCGAGACGAACTCGGAGATGGGTGCCATCTTGCCGCCCTTGACCTGCACGAAGATATTGTTCAGTGCCGACGGGTCGAGGCGATACTCGGGCGAGGAGGCCGCCATGATGCGGTACACCTTGCCGAACTGGTTGAAGTTGCCGATATAAGCGCCGCTACAGAACGAACCGAGCGTGTTGAGCACATCGGCCGGCGACACACCGGCGCGGTCGCACTGGGTGGGGTCGATGTCGACCTGATATTTCGGGTAGCGCTCAGAGTAGGCCGACATGGCCGAGCTAATCTCGGGACGCTCGGTCAGTTTGGCCAAGAATTTCTCGGTGTGCTGGGCAAATTCCGACATGTTGCCGTCGGTGGGGTCTTCCACAATCAGATTGACGCCATTGTTGGTGCCATAGCCTGGAATTTGAGGCATTTGAACCGGTGTCACCTGCACGTCCTTGATTTCCTGGCAATCAGTGTAGAACCGCCATGCCACCATGTCCAGGATGTGGTTCATGCCCGGGCGGTCGCCCCAGTTTTTGAGGCGGATGATGAATGTGGCGTAGTTCGATGCTTCGGCCGAAGAAACCATACCGTAGCCGCAGCACACGGCGAAGCTCTCCATCTCGGGAATCTTCTTGACTTTGGCTTCGACCTGCCTGACAATCTCACGCGTCTGCTGAAGCGTGCTGCCCTCGGGCACGCGTGCTTCGGCTATGATGACGCCCTGGTCCTCCTGGGGCACGAGACCCGAGGGGAGACTCTTCATAAAGAACACCATCAGCACGGCGGCCAGTGCCAGCAGGCTCCAGGCCAGCACGGGGCGCTTGATGAACTTCTGCACGCTTGTGCTGTATTTGTTATAGATGGCGTTGTAGCTCGCATTGTAGGCCTTCTTGGTGTAATAGGAGAGGCCCTTGCCTTCCTTCTTGCCTTCGGTCATTCTCATCATGATGGCGCACAAGGCAGGGCACAAGGTGAGAGCCGACACGCACGACAATCCCACCGACGATGCAATGGTAATGCCGAACTGGGTGAAGAACGTGCCCGATGTGCCGGGCATAAACGTCACAGGAATGAACACGGCCATGAATACCAGCGTACACGACACCACCGCCACCGACACCTCGTTCATTGCCTGGCGTGTGGCCTCGCGGGCATCGCTGATGCCGCCTTCCATCTTGGCCATCACGGCCTCGACCACCACGATGGCGTCATCCACCACCGTACCGATGGCAAGCACAAGGGCAAATAGCGTGAGGATGTTGAGCGAGAAGCCGGCTATCTTGACGACGGCAAAAGTGCCCAGCAACGACACGATAATCGAGATAGAGGGGATGATGGTGGCCTTGAAATTCTGGAGGAAGAAGTACACCACAAGCACCACGAGCAGGATGGCAATCACGAGCGTCTCCACCACGTTGTGGATGGCGGCGAAGAGGAAGTCGTCGCTGGTCATCATGGTGACGAACTCCAAGCCGTCGGGCATGGAAGCCTTCATTTCCTCACAGGTTTTGTTGATGCGGGCATTCACTTCGGTGGCGTTGGCTCCCGGAGCTTGGAACACCACAAAGAGGGCGCCCGGCTTGTCCTGAATATTCGACGTGTAGTTGTAGCTCATGGCGCCAATCTTCACCTCGGCCACATCGCTCAGGTGCAGCAGGTGGCCGCTGTCGGTGGTGCGCAGCACGATGTTGTTAAACTCCTCGACGCTCTTGAGCGTGCCCTTGTACTGCATGGAGTACTGATAGGAATTTTCCGACTGCTCGCCCAGCGAGCCGGTGGCCGCCACAAAGCTCTGCCCGCCGATGGCGGCGAAGACGTCGTCGGGGGTCAACCCGTACTGTGCCATCACATCGGGCTTGAGCCAGATGCGCAGCGCGTAGGTGTTGCCCAGGCTCATCACATTACCCACGCCGGTGATTCGCATCAGGCGCGGCTTGATGTTGATGTCGACGTAGTTCGAGACGAAGTCTTCGTCGTACTTGCCGTCGGCACTCTTGACAGCGAAAATCTGCAGGATGTTGCTCTGCTGTTTCTGCACCGTGACACCCACCTTGTTCACATCGGCGGGCAGCAGTGCCTGGGCACGCGTCACGCGGTTTTGCACGTTCACGGCTGCCATGTCGGCATCGACGCCCTGCTTGAAGTAGACGTTGATCTGCACGTTGCCGTTCGACGAAGCCTTGGAGGTCATGTAGGTCATGTCGGTCACGCCGTTGATGGCCTCTTCCAAAGGCTGGATGACTGCTTTCATCACGGTGTTCTCGTCGGCACCGGTGTAGCTGGTTGACACTAACACAGTGGGCGGTGCGATGTCGGGGTATTGTTCCACGGGCAGTGTGCTCATCGAGATGTAGCCCACCAGGGCAATCACGATGGAGATGGCACACGCCATCACATATCGGTTGATGAATATATTATTCTTCATGAGGCACAAGCAAATGGTTCAATGGTCATTATTTACTCTTCGGTTGCTCGGGAAAGAGCACTTGCTGCCCTTCCATGACATTATTGGCTCCGGTGGTGACGATGCGGTCGCCTGTGTTCAGGCCGCTGGTGACGATGAATTCCTTTCCGTTGCCGGCATCCTCGATGGTCACGTTGACAGCGGTGGCGGTACTGTCGGGCTTCACCTTATAGACCAGCGACTTGTCCTGCAGCCGCACCACGGCGTTCTGCGGAATCACAATCAAGTCGCTCTCGGAAAATGGAATGACGATTGTGCCCTGAATGCCCGAGAAGAGGATACCCTCGGGGTTGGGGAACGTTGCTTTGCACGACAGCGAGCCTGTGGCGGCATCAACAATTCCGGTGAGGCTGGAGATGCGTCCCTTGTGGGGATACTCGGTGCCGTTTTTCATCATAAACGTCACATCGGGCAAGGCTGCCAAATACTTGTTGATGTCGGCCTGCGAGTTGCCTCCCTTGACAGCCGCCTCGATGATGGCCTCGTTGATTGAGAACCAAGCCTCCATCTGTCGGTTGCCGCTCACGATGGTCATCAAGGTCATGGGCGACACCTGGTCGCCAGCGCGCACATTGATTTGGCCCACTACACCCGACACCGGCGCGGTGATGGTGCAGAAGCCCAGATTGACACGTGCGCTATTGGTTGCGGCCTGAGCCTGCGTCACAGCGGCCCTTGCCTGCTCCACGGCAGCCTGCGCCTGGCGGTAGGCGTTGCGTGAGTTCTCGAGGGTGTAGCTGCTCACGATTTTCTTGTTAAACAGGTTCTGGTTGCTGTCAAATTCCAGCTTGGCGCTGTTGGCTGCGGCCTGAGCGGCCTGCAAGTTGGCCTGGGCGGCCTGCAGGTTGGCCCGTGCGGCTTGCAGTTCGCTCTGCGCGTTGCGTGAGTCGATTACGAACAAAACCTGCCCGCGGTGCACCTGCTGTCCCTCGGTGACGGCGATGCGCAATAGCTGGCCGCTCACTTGGGGCATGATGTTCACATCGCTCTCGCCCTTCATGCGGGCACTGAACTTGATCGGCAGCACGATGTCGGATTTCTTCACCGTCATCGTCTCGAACGATGATTTCACTTCTACGGGCTTGTCGAGCTTGCACGAGGTGAAGCCCACTGCGATGGTGGCCATGACGGCAACCCATTTCATAGCATTTTTCTTTTTCATTGGTATAGGGGTATTGATTGAATTCGATTCTTTCTCACGGGTTAATGTTGTTTCTTCATCTTTTCACGCGCTTCCAGATTGTTGGTGAAGTTACGCTCCATCCTCTCGCTCTGCTTCTCCAGGGTGGAAGAGTAGAAGATGAAGAACAGGATGGCAACGAACGCAAACATGCCGAGCCAGCTCGTCCAGGGAACGGCATAGTCGACGATGTAACTCACGAAGATAGCCGTGATGAACAGGCGCAGCACGCCGTAAGCCGTGAGCCTCACGCGCCAACGCGGTCCGCTGTCCCACAATTTGTTCACTTCGGGGGTGTCGCCACCGGAACGCATCATCATCCACAGGAAGGGCGAGCAGATAATCAGTGTGACGAGAGCCGTGACAGGGTGCAACCATTTAGGCGGCACCAGATTGGCGATAATGGGCTCGCCGTAATAGAGCATGATGGCCATGATGGCCGTCACAAGCACGCAACTGATGAGCATGACGAAGATGAAACGCTTGAAGCAGGCATTATAGAGCTGTTGCAGCTCGTTGGGGGCCTTTTCGTCGCTCTCGTCGGTGTTGCGCTCCAGCTTGGCAATCCACTTGGCTGGCAGCACGCGTGCCACCGCATTATAGGCCGGCACGGCCAGACGAATCATATAGGGTGTTGTGAACGTTGTGAACACCGACACGGCCACCACGATGGGATACAAGAAATCGCTGGTGACGTGCAGCGATGTGCCGAGCGTGGCGAGGATAAAGGCGAACTCGCCAATCTGTGTCAACGAGAACGAGCACTGCATGGACGTTTTCAGCGACTGGCCCGAAAGCAGGAAGCCGCAAGTGCTCAGGATGGTCTGGCCCAGCATCACAGCAGCAATGATGCTGATGATGGGCACAATATACTCAATGATGAGCTGCATGTCGACCATCATGCCCACCGAGACGAAGAAGATGGCTCCGAACAGATTCTTCACAGGGGCCACCAGATGCTCAATTTCCTCGGCCTCGACGGTCTCGGCCAGAATGCTACCCATAACGAATGCTCCGAAAGCGGCCGAGAAGCCTGCCGCCGAAGCAGCCACCACCATGCCGAAACACAGCGCCAGAGCCGTGATGAGCAGCGTCTCGCTGTTCATCAGTGGCTTAAGCTTGCGCAGTGCCATGGGAATCAGATAGAGTCCCACCGTGAACCAGAGCACGAGATAGAGGGCCAGCTGCAGGATGGAATAGAACATCTGGCTGCCTTCGAACTCCTTGCTCACGGCCATGGTGGAGAGCATCACCATGAGCACGATAGCCAATATGTCCTCGATGATGAGCACACTCAATACGAGTCCTGCAAAGCGTTGCTGCCTGAGTCCCATGTCGTCGAAAGCCTTGAAGATGATGGTGGTTGACGACATGGCGAGCATTCCGCCCAGGAAGATGCAGTCCATCCGGCTCCACCCGAATAGCGAGCCCGTGAACGAGCCCACGTACATCATGGCCAGAATAATGCTCACGGCTGCGATGATGGGTGCGGCGCCCATCTTGAGAATTTTCTTGAATGAGAATTCCAGGCCCAGGGCGAAGAGCAGAAAGATGACTCCGATTTCGCTCCACACGTGGATGCCGTGCATGTCGGTCACGCTGGGCATGTAGGGCATGTTAGGCGAGGCGAGAAAGCCAGCCACGATGTAACCCAAGACAATGGGTTGCTTGAGGCTCTTGAAAATGAGCGTCATGACTCCTGCGCTGATAAGGATGAGCGCAAGGTCGGCAATGAGTGGTTCAAGTTGTGACATAAATCAATCAAGCGTTGGTAGAATAAAATCAGACGATGATTATTTATAAAGGTCCGCTATTTTGTTGATTCTTGGCGTTTTAAAAGGCGAAAAAATCATCACAGTGTATAATACAATGCAAATTTAGTCAAAATTTTTATGGTTTGCAACTTATTTGCCCATGATTATGAGTGAGGCCTTGCCGTGAGAGTGATAGTTTTTCGGGGTGCGTGCCGGTCAAGTCATGCTTGAGAGGCAGGTTGTACATGAAATAACAGAAAAACGGAGGAGCCGTGGGGCCCCTCCGTGTGCAATGCTTGTGCGAGCGTGTGGCATCAGCCCACCTCGATTTGACGTGTCAATTTTTTGGGTTCTTCCTTTGCCTTTTTGGGCAGGGTGACGGTGAGAATGCCGTTCTCCACGTGTGCTGCAATCTGGTCGCTTTCCACGTCCTCGGGCAGAGTGTAGGACTGCTCGTAGTTTGTGTAAGAGAACTCGCGGCGCAGGTAGTGATGCTGCTTGTCCTCATCGTGGCTCTCGGTCTTGTTTTCGATGTGGATGGTGAGATTGCCGTCGTCGTTGATGTTGACTTGGCAGTCTTCCTTCTTGATGCCCGGTGCGGCCACCTCCATGGTGTAGGCATGCTCATCTTCCTTGACGTTGACTGCGGGTGCCGTGGAATTGGCACGAGGCATCAAATCAGTGTTCAGAAAATCATCAAATACTGTTGGGAACCAACTGTTTTTAAACATTACTGGTAACATAATCAATACCTCCTAATTGTTAGTTTAAAGTGTTTTATAATCCGTTTCAATGTTGAGTGCGCTTGTGGCGCATTCACATGGCATGGTTGCATGATTTGTGCCAAAGTGCCGCAGGTGCCAAGTTGGCCACAGGCATGGTCAAAATGGCACTAAAATGGACAATTTTGCATTTCGGGTGAAACCGGGTCGGGGCTTAGAAGGTGGCATCGGGCTTGGTGGCATCGTAGCCGCCGTGTACGATGCCGTCGGCCGTGTAGTCGATGCGGCGCAGGAGCTTGCCGCTGGCATCATAGGTGCTCTCCGAGTGCTCGCTGTGAAATTGGGAGGAGCGCTTGGCCAGTGCTTGGAAAATGTCGTGGGCCTGGGCTGCGATAGCCGTGACTGCGGGCGAGTCGCTATAGTCGACCACCGACATTTTTTTGCCCGACTTGTACTCGGCGCGAATCATGGAGCGTGTGCGCGCTTTGTCCTCATCGTCGAAGTCAATACAAGGCAAGGAGTCCGTCGGGTTTTCGCGCAAAACTTGCGACAAGCGCTGCATGGCCTCGTTGCCATCCACACTGCTCCAGCTGATGCCGGTGTTGCTGTTCAGGAAGCGATAATAGAGATAATGCGAAGGCTCAAGGGCCGAGGCCGACAATGAAAGCACTTCGCTCATGGTATTGCCCTGGGCATTCACCTCGTGACGCTCGAACCGAAACTTGGTGAGGGTGTCGGTGTCTTCAATGACGGGGTTGAGTGACGCGCGACATTCTGGGTCGCTGTTGTGAGCGTTGCACTTGTGCTTGTTCATGGTGCAGCATTTGGCCATAGCCAAGGTGCCGGCCACAGCAGCCAGGGCAATGATGATGATGGTGAGAAAGCGAGGTGTCATGGAGAATAGAGGTGGATTAGTAATTGCAAAGAAGTTTGAATGCCCCAAAGATAAGCAATAATTGTCACATAGCAGCAAAAGGGCCATTATTTTTTGTCGAGCGGGCCGTTGCAGCCGTACACCGCCTGCTTGATGGTGGCGATGGCCGCTTGCAGGCCCCTGGGCGTGATGTGCCCGCAGGTCATGAGCCGGAGGGGCACCGGTTGCTGCGCCGGCGAATAGGGCGGCTGCAAGTAATCCACGTCGGGGTGCAGCACAAAGCCCAGCCGGTTGTAAAACTCGATGCGGTGCTGAGTGGCGGCATCGACCGGCGGCTCCACCTCGAGCACCACAGGGCATTGCACCGTGGCCAGCAAGCGCCGCATCAACTCGCTGCCGTAGCCGCGGCCGCGGAAACCGGCGTCGATGGCCAGATGCTCCACGTAGACAAAGTCATGGAAATGCCATGTGGTGAGCAGGCCGGTGATGTGGCCGTGGGCGGTCTCGGCCAGGCAAATGTTGAAACGCTTGTCGCCTCCGGCTGCCAGCTCGGCCACCAGTGCCACATCGCGGCGTTCGTCGGGAGGGAAACTGCTCTCGTAGATGTGGCTGAACCGCTCGCGGTCGGTGCTATCAAGCAGAGTGGACGCGCGGCATTTCATCGTGGCGACATCGGTTGGCCCAAGAACAGGAAAGCCAGCAGGCGGCTGCGTTCCAGGGCATAAATCACGAGCAGGGTGACGGCCACAATGGCCACCGCCACCACCGCTGCCACCACCGCCAGGGGCACCGCCGAAAGTGCCATCTGCTTGAGGGGTTGCTGCAGAGCCGTGAGCGGGAACAGGAAGAAGTAGTGCAGCAGATATATGCCCAGACTTTTGTGTCCCAGCAGGTTGAAGTAGCGTGCGATGCGGCCGGGTTGACGCTCGGACTGGAACTCACGGCTGCACCACGGCTCGGCCATGGCAATCGCCAGAACGATGAGCGACAGTTGCATGGGCGGCATGAGCAAATAGTTGATCGCCGCTGCCACGGTATTGTTTTCGGCCCAAGGCATATCCCAGCGATAGGCCACGATGAAGAAAGCCACGGCAAATGTGACGACGGCCGTTGTAATCCATGCAGAATTGTGGCAAGCCTTATCGAATGCCCCGCGCCAGCGGTGGGCCATCACTCCCATGATGAAGATGGGGAAGAAGCGGGCCAGCAATCCCAGCCCCGGATAGTCGACGCCCGCCTCCTCGTCGGAGAACAAGACGGCCATGACGATGAGCACGGCATAAGTGGCCACGATAGCGACAATCTGTGCCCACGAGCGATGCAAGCGGCTCAGCAGCAAGCTCAGCGGATAGTAAACAAGGAATAGCTCGAACAGGCACAGTGTGAACCAGTAACCGTCCTTCCAATAAGCCCGATACAATGCCGGCAGGTTGTCGCTCAGCGGTGATTGCAGGCCGCTGTGGGGGAAATAGAGCACCCACAGCGGCGTGATGACCAGGAAGGGGATGATGAGTTGCATGAAGCGTTTTTTCAGGTTAGGGGTCTTGAAGGTGCTCTGCCCGGTGGCGGCATAAGTGAGATAGCCGCTGATGAAGAAGAAGATGGGCATGTGCGTTTGCTCAATGAACTTGAACAGAAAAGCCCCGTCGAGGCCGCGGATGCACATGGCAATCACATGCCCCATGACAACCATGAAAATGGCAATGCCTTTGAGCACATCGAAGTGCAGGATACGTTTTGAACTCATAAATCTAAGAAGTTAAGACTCAATGTGTATGGAAAAATGAAAATTCATGAAAAAAATATTGTTGGCGCTATGGCGCTGGGTTGAGTCGGGTGATACTCGCCAGATAGTCGAAATGGTCACCTTGCTCAACAATGGTGGTGCTGAATCCATTCTCTTGAGCCACACGCCCGAGCGTGTGAGGGTCGATATAGAGCCATTTGAACGGCGCTCCGGTCACATCGTCGCATCGCATCTGGAACTGCATTTCACCATAGTAGGAGCCATCGTCAGGCAAAAAGCGTTTACCATCCTCGTCCTCATAAAGGTAGGCGATGTCGGACGAATCGCACAGCACCTGTCCGTGCGGTGCAAGCAACCGGTCGATGTGCCTGAAAAATGCAGGAAGCTTGTCGAGCATCCCCACGATGCCGATGCCGTTCATGAGCATGAGAATGGTGTCGAACTGTCCATGAAAGTGAAAGAAATCGTGCTGCAAGACCTGCTTGACACCGCGCTCCCGCATGGTGGCCACGGCCAGTGGCGAGATGTCGATTGCCGTTACGTCGATGCCACGATGCTGCAATGCGAGCGAGTGGCATCCTGCACCGGCTCCCACATCGAGCACGCGTCCGCTCGACATGAGCACGGCGCGTTGTTCCAGTGCCGGCATCTGCTCAAAGGTGCGGAACAGCCACGACACGGGAATCTCGTCGTCGTCCAGTTGGGGCGATAATACCTGCAGCCGGCCGGCCTTGCCCGTGCGGTGGTAGCAGGCAATGGCATGGCCCATGGGGTCGGCCGACGGTTTAAGAGAATGGGCGGGTTTCCTCACTGACGTAGCGATGGTTAAAACGCCACGGTTCGCTCCTGACTGGTGAAGGAGCAAAAGCGTGCTGTGGCGTGGGTAATGTAGAGGACGGCCATGTTGTCGTCGTCGGCTTTGTACATCGACTTGAGTTCGGGATTGCGCTCGAGAAATTCCTCTTTCACAGCGAGCGTTTCATCGGCTACCAAATCACCGCTCAACCTCATCCACTCGGCTCCCGATGGCTTGAGCGCGCAAATTTCAAACTTGCCGTTAGCCATCATTTGCTTGTAGACATCTTTCTTTTTACCGGTCATGATGTAGAGCCGGTCGTTAATCACTTCGGCCACACCGAAGGGCCGAACGCGTGGCTGGTCACCATCGGTGGTGGCTATAAAGAATGCCGAGCATTCTTTCAGATAGGCTTGTACTTCATTCATATTTGTCAGTTTCGTTTTAGAGTCAATCGTGTCGCCGGTCTGCACGGTGGCGGTGGCAGTGCCGGTGTTGCCATTGCAAGCAGAAAGTGCAAGCAAGGCGATGATAAGGAATAAACAATGCTTCATCGGATGGGATAAGGGTAGGTGATGTTAGACAAAAACAAGGCGTTGCCGGGCATGGATGTTCCTGCCGCCCGGCGGTCGCGTCGCTCGATGATGTGGCAGAAATCGTTCACCCCGATGCGGTGAAGCCCCACCTCGACCAGTGTGCCCACAATGGCGCGCACCATGTTGCGCAGAAAACGGTCGGCCGTGATGGTGAACACCCACCGGTGGCTGTCGATGTGCGTCCACTGCGCGTGGGTGATGACACAATTATTGGTTTTTACATCGGTGTGAAGCTTAGAGAACGATGTGAAGTCGCGGTAGCCCATCAGTCGGGCTGCCGCCTGGTTCATCAAGTCGAAGTCGAGCTCACGGCGGCACGGCCAGCTCAGCGGATAGAGGAATGGCGATTTGGCCGTGTGGCAGTAGTACTTATAGGTGCGGCTGGTGGCATCGAATCGTGCATGGGCGGTGTCGTGCACCGGATGGATGGTGTGGATGGCGATGTCGCGCCCCACGATGCCATTGAGGCTGTGCACCATCAGCGGCCTATTGTCGATGGGCTCGGCGGTGTCAAAATGCGCCACCATCATCGAGGCGTTCACGGCCGTGTCGGTGCGTCCCGCCCCCGTGACGGGAGTGGGGGCATGCAGCAGAGTGGCCAAAGCTCGCTCAATGGTCTCCTGCACGCTGGCGTCGTGCGGCTGGATTTGCCAGCCGTGAAACGGCTCGCCTCGGTAGCTCAATGTGATGAAATAGCGCATCGTCCCCGGTGTATGGAGCTATTTGTTATAATAAATAGGTGTAACCGAACAAACCGGAACGGTAGTTGCGGATAAACTCGTCGCCTTCTTTGCTGGTGATTTTGCCGGCCCGAACCGACTCGTTCACCCATTTGCCCACATTCCGCACCAGTTGCTCAGGCCCGAACTGCACGTAGTCGAGCACTTCGGCAATCGTTTCTCCGTCGATGACTTGGTCGATGTCGTAATGGTCTTTGTACACGTTGATGTGCACGGCATTGGTGTCGCCAAACAAGTTGTGCATGTCGCCCAAAATCTCTTGATAAGCCCCCACCAGGAACACTCCCAGATAGTAGGGCTCGTTCTTGCGCAGCCGGTGCACCGGCAGCGAGTGGGTCACGCCCTGAGGCGAAATGAAGTTGGCAATTTTTCCGTCACTGTCGCAGGTGATGTCTTGAATGGAGGCTCGGCGGTCGGGCTGCTCGTTGAGCCGCTGAAGTGGCACCACCGGGAACACCTGGTCGATGGCCCAAGAGTCGGGCAGGGACTGGAACAACGAGAAGTTGCAGAAATACTTCTCGGGCAGCATTTTTGCCACCATGTTCAGTTCGTCGGGAGCATGCTTCATGTCGCTGGCTATGCTGTTGACATCGCGCGCCACGCTCCAGAACAATTTTTCCACCATGGCACGGGTTCGCAGGTCGATGAGCCCCAGGCTGAAGCGGTCCAGCGCCTCCTCTCGGATTTGCAGGGCATCGTGCCAGTCCTCGAGCAACCGCGCCTTGTTGATTTTATCCCAAATCTCGTGCATGTCGCGCACGAGCTCATCGTCTTCTTCGGTCACGGTGTCGGTTCCTTCGTCCCAGGTGGGCAGCTGCGCCGTTTCGAGCACGTTCATCACCAGCACCGAATGGTGAGCCGTGAGCGAGCGCCCGCTCTCGGTGATGATGTTGGGGTGCTTGATTTCATTTTTGTTGCTGGCATCGACAAAGGTGTAGACCGCGTCGTTGACATATTCCTGGATGCTGTAGTTCATCGAGTAGCCGCTGCCGCTGCTGCGCGTGCCGTCGTAGTCCACGCCCAGTCCACCGCCGATGTCGACAAAATCGAGTTCGTAGCCCATTTTGGACAGCTGCACATAGAATTGAGCCGCCTCGCGCAGGGCATTCTTGATGCGCCTGATTTTTGTGATTTGGCTGCCGATGTGGAAGTGAATCAACTTGAGGCAGTCGACCAGATTGTTCTCCTTGAGGTAGTCGAGAGAGCTGAAAAGCTCGCTTGTGTTCAAGCCGAACTTGCTGCGGTCGCCTCCGCTTTCTTCCCACTTGCCGCTGCCGCTGCTGCTGAGCTTGATGCGCATCCCGATGTTGGGGCGCACATCGAGCCGTCGGGCCACATCGTTGATGAGCCGCAACTCGTTGGGCTTTTCGACAACGAGGAAGATCTTTCGCCCCATTTTTTGTGCCAGCAACGCCAGCTCCACATAGCCCTCGTCTTTGTAGCCGTTGCACACCACCAGTGAATTGCTGCCATACTCGCCCATGGCGAGCACCGCATGCAGTTCGGGCTTGCTGCCGGCCTCCAGGCCGATATTGAACTTCTTGCCGTGGCTCACGATTTCCTCCACCACCTGTCGCATCTGGTTCACCTTAATGGGGTAGATGATGAAGTTCTCGGCCTGATATTCATACTCTTTGGCCGCCTTCTTGAAGCAGCTGGCAATTTTCTCGATACGATTGTCAAGGATGTCGGGAAAGCGCAGCAATGCCGGTGCGGTGATGTTGCGTGACTGTAATTCTTCCATCACTTCCACCAAGTCCACTGGCACACAACTTTGCTTGGGGGTGACGGTGATGTGGCCTTTCTCGTTGATTGAGAAGTATTTCAGCCCCCATCCCTTGATGTTGTAAAGCTCGGCGCTGTCTTCGATGCGCCATTTGTTCATGCTGGGCACGGTTCTTGATTTTTAGGTAAGGTTAATAATCAAATTACAAAGGTAATGTTTTCCGACCGAAAATCGGCAAATTTGCCCATGAAAATCACCATTCGATGGGTTGAAGCCCCTGCGCTGTGAGGTAGGCGTTGGCTTGTGAGAAGTGATGATTGCCGAACCAGCCGCCGCGGTTGGCCGACAGAGGCGAGGGGTGTGCCGCTGTGAGCACCAGATGCCTCTGGCGGTCGATAAAGCGTCCTTTTTGCTTGGCATAATTGCCCCAAAGCATGAATACCAGTCCCCGGCGGAGTGTGGCCAAGCGGGTGATGGCTTGGTCGGTGAATTGTTCCCAGCCGTGCCCTTGGTGCGAGCCGGCCCGGTGGGCCTCGACGGTGAGTGTGGCGTTGAGCAGCAGCACGCCCTGCCTTGCCCAGCGGCTCAGGTCGCCATTGGCCGGCATAGGTGCGCCGGTGTCGTCGTGCACCTCTTTGAAAATGTTGATGAGCGATGGCGGCATGGCGATGCCCGGATTCACACTGAAGCACAGCCCGTTGGCTTGTCCGATGTCGTGATAGGGGTCTTGGCCCAAAATCACCACCTTCACGGCATCGAAAGGTGTAGCATCGAAAGCCGCAAATATCTGCCGACCTGGCGGGAATATTTGTTTCGACAGGTATTCGCTTCGCACCCAGCGAGTGAGGGTTTCAAAATAGGGTTTGTCCCATTCGTCTTGCAGGGCTTGTTTCCAGCTTTCTTCGATTCTTACGTTCATGGTTCGAGGTGGTTAAGATAAGAAATAAATGTCACGACCGAGTGCCCTCGGCGGCCAGTGGTGTGGCCGTGAGCTCCACATCGGGGTAGGGGGCGGCTACAGTGTGATAGGCAGCCAGTGTGAGAGTGCTCAGGCGCTGTGACAGGCCCAGCAGGGTTCGTTGCCGGCGTGCAGGTGTGAGCTGGCACTCCCACACGGTGAACACATGCCATCCCATGCGGCGCAGCCATGCGGCATTGCGTGCGTCGCGCTGCCGGTTGTTGTCGATTTTCTGCCGCCAGAATTCTTGATTGCTGGCCGGCAGACGGAATGTGGCGCACCGCTCATGCCCGTGCCAAAAACAGCCGTTGACAAAAATGACCACCTGCAGCCGTCGCAGCACGATGTCGGGTGAGCCGGGCAATGCCCCGACGTGGAGGCGGTAGCGGAAGCCTTGTCGCCAGAGCCATCGCCTGACAATCAGTTCGGGCTTGGTGTTTTTGCTCCGGATGCGGCTCATGCAGCGATGTCGCTGCTCGGGGGTCATGGTGTCACTCATTGTGACTTATTGGTTATGTTGGGCCACCCATTGCTTCAGGTCGTCCTTCGTGGCGTTGTTCAGAAGGCGCCCCGGCAGCCAGTTCACGTTGGGGTAAGCTTTTTTGAGGTCGTCGCAAGCCTTGTCGATGGTGCTGCCGCCCGAAGTGGCAAATGGTATCACCGTCTTGCCCTTGAAGTCGTAACTCTCCATAAAGGTGTTGATGATGGTGGGGGCGGTATACCACCAGATGGGAAAGCCCACGTAGATGGTGTCGTAGGCGGCCATGTCGGGGAGCAATGCGGTGATGGCGGGCCGTGACGATTTGTCGGCCATCTCCACCGACGAGCGGCTGGTGCTGTCGCGCCAGTCAAGGTCGGCGTCGGTATAAGCTTTTTCGGGAAGAATCTCGTGCAGGTCGGCGCCAGCCACTTCGGCAAGTTGCTTGGCCACGGCGCGGGTCACGCCCGATGCCGAGAAATAGGCCACAAGGGTTTTGTTTTGCGAGCCGGCGGCCTGCTCAGTCGTCTTGTTTTCTTTGTTCTGGGCACAGGCGCACATTGCCAGTGCCACGATTGCTGCTGCAGCGATGATGAGTTGTTTCATTTGCAAAGAGGTTATAAGATGAATTGTTTGATGAGTGAAGGCTAAAAAGTGACGTTTACGCCCGCCATGCAGGTGGCGCGTGGCATGGGATAGCCGGCATTCAGTTCATAGCGTTGTGCCAGCAGGTTGTCGCCGCGCACCCACAGTTGCAACTGCCGGCACAGTTGATAGGCGGCCGTGGCGTGAAGCAGCCACACATTCTCCTTTTTTTCGTTGTCGCCCACGGCGGTGAAAAGGCCTGCCAGGTGTTGCATGCCAGCTTGCAGATTCCATTTGGAGTGCGAGTAGCGCACTCCAAGATAGCCTTTGTATTCGGGCGCAGCCAGCACAGGATGCTCCATGTGCAGCACGCTATGATTGGATGTGAGTGTCCAGCGAGTGTTGATGTGCCAAGTGACCTCGGCTTCGGCTCCCCAGTTTTCCACGGCTCCGGTGTTCAAGTTCTTGCGCTGTGCAGCCACCGTCTGGATGAGGTTGTCGCCTTTGATATAGAACACGTTGAGTCCATAATGAACTCTTCCGGCACGATGCTTCCAAGAGAGTTCGTAATTCCAGACGCGCTCCGGTCGCAGTTCCTCGTTGGATGGTGGATAGAGGTACATCTCGCGCATGGTGGGGTTGCGGAATCCCTTGCTGGCCATCGCCTTGATTTCGCTTGTGGCGTTGGGCCTAATCACCAGGCCCGCCTGTGGAATCCATTCGGTTCCGCTCACCGAGTGGTGATCGATACGCACCCCGGCATCCAGCGTGAGCTTTCCGGCCGCCAAATCTTGCCTGAAATCGACATAGCCCGCTATTTCGTTGCGATAGGAGCGTCCGCTCTGCTTGTTGGGCGTGTCGAGCACTTCGCCGGTGGCCTTGGAGGTGTAGTAGGCGTTGCCGTAGATGTGCTGGTAGTCGATGCCTGCTGTGACGCGGTTCCCGTCGAAGAATTGCGCACTTTGATACCAAGAGATGCCAGTGAGAGCGTCTTTCGAGCGGAAATAGCGCATGGTGGGTGCGGCAGGGCCGGCCGTGCCGTCGTCGATTTTGTGCCGTCCCCAGTTGGTGAAGACGCTCAGCGCGCCGGCTGTGCGGTCATAGTGATTTTCTATCGCTGCCGACGCCTCACCGCGAGTAATCCACTGGTCGGCATTGAAAAGCGGGCTGCCTGTGGTGCCCGGGTGCGACGCGTTGAAATGAGTGACATTGGCGTCAATCCATGCTTTCCAGTGCTCGGAAAAATCATAGCCCAGCTTCATCTGCCCGCCGTATTGCTCAAATCCCATGCGCGGCCGATGGTTGTCGGAGCGTCCGTATTGCGCGCTCACAGTGCTGCTGAAGCGCCCCCGGCGCAGTTGGTTGGTGACTTCGGACTGGAACGTGCCGTAGCTGCCGGCCCCCAGGTGAAGCCGTGTCTTTACGCCGTCGTGATTCATCTGCCGGCTGACGATGTTGATTACCCCAGCCATGGCATTGCTGCCATAGAGCATCGATGCCGGCCCGCGCAGCACTTCCACGCGCTCGGCCATCATCGTGGGGTAGGCATCGCTGATGGGGTGGCCGTAGATGCCATTGTACTGTGGATGACCGTCGATGAGCACCAGCAGTTGCCCGGCACCTCCGCTGAGGCCGCGCAGGCTGATGCCGCCTGCCGCCCCGCCACTCACGCCATAGCCCATCATGCCGCGGCTGGTGACAAGAAGTGACGGCACTTGCTCCATGACCGATGGCAGCAACGATGGTTGTTGGGCCAGTGCGAGGGTGGGGCGCTCGATGATGGTGACGGTGGAGGGCAGATGCCGCACGTCGGCCACAACGCGTGTGCCGGTCACCACGAGGTCGGCCAGCGCTACCGAGTCGGGTTGTGCCGAAACGGTGGAGCTGGCGACAGCGGCTGTGAAAAGTGAGAAAACGAATCTTCTCATGGTGATATTGCCGGTATTACGATGCAATGATTACTTGTCGAGATTGATGAGATGGTATTTTATCGAGCCGAGGCCAATCTGCTGGGCATAATCGGTGATGTAGGTGCCGTGCTGGCGGTTGATGCGCTCAATCAAGGGCTTGTTGTCATCGCCGGGTTGAGCTTTGTGCCCGAACACCATGTCGAGGCATGCCTGGTCCACGGCCACGGGGTCGAGCGATGCCATGATGCCCATGTCCTTCAGTTCGGGCTTGGCAGGATGGCCGTCGCAGTCGCAGTCCACCGACATGTTGTTCATCACATTGATGTAGATGACACGGCCGTTGAAATAATCATGAACTGCCTGTGCGGCTGCCGCCATCGATTCCAGGAATTGGTCTTGTGTGGGACCGGCCGCGATGTAATCGGGTTTCCAGGCCAGCACGGGGTCGCTGGTGCGGCCGGCCGAGTGAATGTAGGCTTTGCCATGGGTCGATGCCACGCCGATCGACGCGTTCTTCAGCACGCCACCGTATCCACCCATGGCATGGCCCTTAAAGTGCGCCAGGTTAATCATGAAGTCGTAGTGAGCCAGATGCTCGCCCACGATGTCGTACTTGATGTGTTTCTGGTCCTTGGCGGGGATGCGGATGTCCTGGAACTCGTCCATCAGGTCAACGGCGAAGATTGAGTCAAAGCCGTGCTGGTGGATGGTTTGCCAGTGCTTTTCGGGTTCTTGGCGCGAGCCTCCATAAGCGGTGCCGCACTCCACGATGGTGCCGTTCACCTCGTTCACCAGCTGGCGAATGAGGGTGGGCTTGAGATAGTGGTTGTTGCCGGCTTCGCCGGTGCTGATTTTCACAGCCACACGTCCGGTGGCTTCCACCCCGAGAGCTTTGTAGATTTTCACGAGTGATTCGGGTGAGATGTCGTGTGTGAAGTACACAAGCGACTGAGCCTGCGTCGACAGTGAGCTCATTGCCATGCAAGTCATGGCCAGAATGATGTACCGAAGTTTCATAATAACTGAGGTTTATAAATAGTTTGGTACAAAGTTAACGAATTTGCCGCATTACATTGCAGGCGGAAATCATAAAAATGATGAATTTATTCATTTTTAATTGTTTGCAATCCATCTGAGTGAATGTGAAACTCGCCAACAAGGAATCAGGCTTGTGGCTGAGAATCCTCGTTGGCGAGTTGTGGCTGGTGCGGCATGCGGAGCCGTACTGGAGGTGATTATTGTCGGCCTGTGACAACTACGTCGCGATAGGTGCGGCCGATGAGTCCTTGAAGCACCTTGCCCGGGCCCAGTTCCTCGGCCTCGGTCATGCCGTCGGCCACCATGCGGGCCATGATTTGGCTCCAGCGCACGGGAGCAGTGAGCTGCTTGATGAGGTTCTCCTTGATTTCGGCAGGGTCGGTGTGGGGCTTGGCATCCACGTCTTGATAGATGGGGCAGCGGGGAGCCGAGAAATCGGCTTCGTCGATGGCCTTGGCCAGCTCGGCCCGTGCGGGCTCCATGAGTGGCGAGTGGAAAGCGCCGCCCACCTTGAGCGGCAGGGCGCGCTTGGCACCGGCTTCCTTGAATTTCTCGCAAGCGGCTGCTATGGCGTCGATATTGCCCGAAATCACCACCTGCCCGGGGCAGTTGTAGTTGGCGGCCACGCACACGCCGTCGATGGTGGCGCAGATTTCCTCCACTTTCTCGTCGGGCATGCCGATGATGGCAGCCATGGTGCTCGGTGCGGCCTCACAGGCCTTCTGCATGGCCAGTGCGCGTGCCTCGACCAGCTTCAGTCCCTGCTCAAAAGGCAGAGCGCCGGCAGCAACCAGCGCGCTGAACTCGCCCAGCGAGTGGCCGGCCACCATGTCGGGGTTGAAATCGTCGCCCATGGTGAGAGCGAGCACCACCGAATGGAGGAACACAGCCGGCTGGGTGACCTTGGTTTGGCGCAGGTCTTCCTCGGTGCCGTTGAACATGAGGTCGGTGATGCGGAATCCCAGCACCTCGTTAGCTTTCTCAAACAATTCTTTGGCCTTGGCGTTGCTTTCGTAGAGGTCTTTGCCCATACCCACGAATTGCGCTCCCTGGCCGGGGAATACAAATGCTTTCATCTTACTACTAATGTATAGAATTAAAGAAAAATTTCAGTAATCAGGCCGCAAATATAATCATTTCTGCCCGAACAATCGAAAAAAAGCCCGAAAAAATCAATAATCGATGACCATTTGCCCTGTGAAGGTGATGGCGTCGTGAAATTCTCCGAAGACACTGATGTCGCTCTTGCCGTTGTCAAACAAGTCGATGTTGTAGACGTAGGTGTCTTCTTCGGTCCGGGTCCTGAACGAGATGCGGTATTGCCCTTGTTTCACCATCGCCGCCGCATAATCGTAGATTGTGCCTGTGAAATTGAGCCCTACTTGCTGCATGTAGGGATTTGCCTTATACACCTGGCCGAAGTAGGGTAGGTAGGACATCACGGTGTCGGCTTTCACGGTGAGCTCATACCTGTCGTTGAGCATGCGCATGCCGCCGCGCAGCGGTTTCATGGCGTCGACCTCGATGGTGAAGCGTCGGTTGTTCAAGTTGTCGTAGACTTGGTTGGCCACATAAATTTGGCGCTCGGCCTTGGTCATGCTTCCGGTGATTCCAGCGTGCGTGCCGCATGCCACCAGCAAGATGGAGGCCAAAGCGCTGAGCGGTAATGCTGTTAATTTCATGGTTACACAAATTTTGGTTGTTGTTGATGCGATTTAGGGCGTAAAATTACAAAATTGTGGACAATTTGTGTTAACTTTGCACTTATTATCAACAAAAACTCAAGAAAGTCATGTTGAATCTGGTACCACTGTTTTTGAATTTGGGCACAGGCGAAATCGTGATAATCGTGTTTGTGATCCTGTTGCTGTTTGGCGGCAAAAAGATTCCCGAGCTGATGCGCGGCATGGGAAAGGGCGTGCGCAGCTTCAAGGACGGCATGAACGAGGTGGAGCAGGAGTTGAAAAAGCCGCTTCAAGACGACGACAAGCCCGAACAAAACGCCTGACGCACGGCACCCATGGCCGAGGACAATCTGCAAGAGATGTCGTTTTGGGACCACGTTGACGCCTTGCGCGCAGTACTGGTCCGCATGGCCGTGGTGGTGACACTGCTGGCCGTGGGCCTGTTTGTGCTGATGCCCCGCATTTTCGACCTCGTGATTTTGGCTCCGTGTCGTGCCGATTTCCCGCTTTACCGGCTCTTTGAACACATCACGGCGGCCATCCCCGGGTTGACACCGTTCAGTGCCGATGGGTTCCATGTGGATTTGATTAACATCCAGCTGGCCTCGCAGTTTTTCATCCACATGAGCACATCGTTCTGGCTGGCCCTGGTGCTTGCGTTTCCGGTGGTTTTGTATCTGTTGTGGACATTTGTGAGCCCCGCTCTTTATGCTCATGAGAAACGCGGCATGAAAATGGCCTTCGGGCTGGGATGTATCATGTTTTTTGTGGGGGTGACGGTGGGCTATCTGGTAGTTTTTCCGGTGACGCTGCGATTCCTGGCCGACTATCATGTGAGTGCCATGGTTCCCAACCAGATTTCACTGGACAGTTACATGGACACGTTCTTGATGCTGCTCTTTGTGATGGGTGTGGTTTTTGAACTGCCTTTGCTGGCATGGTTGCTGGGCCATCTGGGCATGCTGCATCGTGAGTTTTTCGGTGTCTATCGGCGTCATGCCGTGGTGGCTCTGCTGGTGCTCGCCGCCATCATCACGCCCACAGGCGACCCCTTCACTCTGATGGTGGTGTTCCTGCCCATCTATCTGCTCTATGAGTCGAGTGCCCTTCTTGTGAAACCAGCCACAGCTCCTGCCGATGAATAAATGACAACCATTCATTCAGGCCACGAGGCCGCAATGAAATACTAATAAATTAAATGTTTCACGAAAAAATTCTTTACTGATGAAAAAGCTATTTTTTATGATGACCATCGCGGCCGTGGCCATGTGCTTTGCCGCATGCAAGAACGAAGCTGCCAGTGACGGGCAGAAAGCCGAAGCAAGTGTTGAGAATGTGAGTGCCGGCACAGTGAAGGCCGTGACCATGGATGACATGAAGGCCCTTGCTGAGAAGGCTCAAAAAGAGGGCGCGAATTGGAGCGTTGAGCAGTGGAAAGACGCCACCCGCCAGATGATGGCCGGCATGAAGCCGATGTTTGACGCGCTGAAGGAACTTCAGAAGAAGGCTGAAGACAAGGATTTCCAGGCAAAGATGAAGGAAAATCCAGCCGAGGCCACCAAGATGCTGGGCGACTTGAATAATAAACTCAAAGAGTACGCTCCTTTGGAGGGCATCATGAAGGAATTCTCTGCAGCCGCCGAAGCCAGTGAGGCCGGCAAGAAATTGAGCGACGACAAGGAGTTCATGGAAAGTCTCATGAAAGAGTATGATTTGCCCGATAAACCATTCTGAAAATTTTATTAAAAGCACTGTCAGGAGGAGGGGGACTAAATGTGTCCTCTCCTCTTTTTCCTTTGGCCACCGGAAGGTGGTGATGTCTTTAAAGCAGAAATATGCCAAACTCTACCCGAAGTAATACGGGTGGCCAAGCTAATCGAGGAACAGGTTTCATAAAGGTTGCCGCCAATGACGGCACCAATGGCCCGAGCATCTCATCCAGGAATACCCCAACCGGCCCAATAATCTTAAGTTTTACTTGATGTGTAAATTTTATAGTGTTTTTATCAATAAATGAGCACGATATTCATAGTAATTCCGATTCTATTTGTGTTAATGTTTGACTTGGGACTGACGCTCAAGTTGGACGACTTCACCCGCTTGTTCCGCTCGCCTCGTCCGGTGCTTGTGGGCTTGTTTGGGCAGCTGGTGGTGCTGCCCGTATTGGCGTTCGGATTAGCATGGGCCATGCATCTGAACCCGGTGTTTTTTGTGGGGGTGGTGCTCATTGCCTGCTGCCCGGGCGGCAGTTCGAGCAATGTGTTCTCCATGCTCGCCGGCGGTGACGTGGCGTTGTCGGTCACACTCACCGCGTTGAGCAGCCTCATCACGCTGGTGACGGTGCCCCTGGTCTTGATGTGGGCAGTTGCCGCCAGCGGTGCTACCACCACGGCGGCGGTCAGTCTGCCCGTGGGCAACCTGCTGGTACAAAACATCGTGCTGATGGCCGTTCCCATTGCCCTGGGCGCCGGGTTGCACAAGTGGCGGCCCGCCCTTGCCGCGCGGCTGGCCCGTGCGCTGGGCAAGGTGGCCTTCCCGGCCCTGATGCTCCTTGCGGGTGTTTTCTTTGTGCAACACTATCGTGAGATAATTGCCAATTTCGGACAACTCGGCATGTGCGTGTTGGTTTTGATTTTGCTTGCCGCCGGTGCGGCATCGTTGCTGTCGCGTGCCACCCGGCTCACGGGCCCTGTGCGCCGCACCATCGTGATCGAAGTGGGCATGCAGAACGCGGCCCAGGCCATTGCCGTTGCCTCGAGTCCGTTTATCTTTAATAACGAAGTCATGGCCATCCCCGCCATTCTCTACGCGTTGATGATGAATGTGGTGCTTCTGAGCTACGTGGGATGGCTGCGCTGGGCGGCGAAGTCCTGAAAAGAGGTGAAAACAGTGCGGTTTTGACAAATTTTGGGCTAAGAGTTGGCGATTTTTCGCCAAGATGTCTTAAATTTGTGGATTGATAACCGTGCGCATGGCCGAGGAGAAGAAACATAAAGGTCGGAAAATAGCAGCTTGGGTGCTTGGCATCCTGCTGCTGCTCGTGATGTTGCTGCCCCTTGCCCTGTACATCCCGTGGGTGCAGGACATCGCCAAGGACTATGCCTGCGAGTGGGCCAGCAAGAAGACCGGCCTTGACATCGACATAGAGCGCGTGCTCATCAAGTTTCCACTGGACGTGAGCGTCGACGGCGTGCGCGTTCTGGACCAGAACGGCGACACGCTTTTAGCTGCCGAAAATCTCACAGCCGGCATCGCGCTGAAGCCATTGCTCGACAAGCGCGTCGAAGTGGACGAAGCCCGGCTCACCCGCGCCCGATATCGCTTCAACACCGACGATGAGTCGCTTCGGCTCAACGCCAAGGTGCAGCACTGCCGGGTGCGCGGCGTGGCAGTGGACCTGGCGAATAATGAGGTGAACATTGCCGACGGAGCCCTGCGTGGAGGGGATGTGGACTTGGAATACCTGCCCTATAAGGCCGAAGAAGATGCCGACACCACCCAAAGCGCCCCCTGGCGCATCAAAGCCAACCGGCTGACCCTTGACGATGTGAACTACTCGATGCAGATGTTGCCAACAATCGACAAAATGACTGCCCATGTGGGGCATGCAGAGTTGCGTGGTGGGAAAGTCGACACAGGCGCCCACACCGTGGACGCCACCAGCTTGGCCGTGGACAGTGTGGATTGCCGCTATTTTTATCCCAGTGCCGACTCGGCCCGTCGTTACGACACAAAGCATCCCGTGCCAGTGCCCAAGTTGAAGTTGCCAGGCGACACCGTCACCTGGACGGTGAAAGCCGACAGCGTGCGCCTGACCCGCGGCCATGCCATCTATGCTCAAAACGATGCCAAGCCCACCGTCACCGACGCGCTCGACATGAGCTATATCGAGGTGGACGACCTGGACCTGGCAGTTGACAACCTGACCAATCACGGCACCGACGTGGACTTGACTGTGGCTCGGATGAAAGGCCGAGAGCGCTCGGGCCTTGAAATCAAGGAAGGCCGTGGTCGCATCGTCATGGACAGTACCCATGTGGACTTGAAACAAGTGCGCCTCAAGACCATGCTGAGCGATGTGGACGTGGATGGTGACGTGGACATGGCGCTGCTGCGTGGCGACAAAGACGGCCACATGCACATCACCACCCAGTCGAAAATAGCCCTGCAAGAAGTAGGGAAGCTGGCTCCCGGTCTGCGCCCGGCCCTCAAAGATGTGCCCCAGGTGAGCCCGGTGAGTGTGAAGGGCGATGTGAGCGGCACCATGAAGCGGCTGCAGATCAATTCTCTCACTGCCGACATGCCGCGGTACGCCCATGCCACCGTGAGTGGCGTGGTCAATAATCCCCTTGACCCCGACCGGTTGAGCGGTGAGGTGGAGATGGATGCACGCTTCGACAATATCAACTGGGTGAAGCCCTCGCTAATGGACAAAGCCACTCAAAAACAAGTGAACCTGCCATCGATGTCGCTCAAAGGCAAGGCCCGGCTCGCCGGCAACACAATCGCCGCCGACGCCACCATGACCACCGGAGGCGGCAAGGTGGTGGGCCGCGGCACGTTCAACAGCAAGAGCATGGACTACGATGTGGATGCGAGCTTCGACCGTTTCCCCGTCCGGTCGGTGCTTCCGATGTCGGGAATGAACGACCTCACCGGTCACGTCAAGGCCCGCGGTCACGGCTCGGATTTATTTAAGCCCGATGCCAAGGTCGATGCGCAGGTGGATTTGGCCAGCGTGAATTACAACAATGCCATTTATCGCAACTTGCGTGCCGACGTGCAGATGAGCGGCGGCCAATTCGGCGGCCGATTGTCATCGAACAACAAAAACTGCGATGTCGATGTGGATGTGAACGGCACTGTGGCGGCAGGCCGTTACACCTTCGATGCCCAGGGGCGCATCAAGGATTTAGACCTGCAGGCACTGGGCATGTATAAAGGCGCGTGTGCCGGTAGCGGGCGATTTGCCGCTTCGGGCTCCATCAACACCCGCACCCAAGACTACGATGTGGACCTGAGTCTCACCGATATCGACTGGCGCATGGATGATTCGCGTTTTGTGGCCGACGAGGCCCGTGCCGTGTTCACTGCCAATGCCGACACCACCCATTTCACCCTTGACAATGAAGATAACCACTTGCGCTTTGACGCTCCGCTGGGTGTTGACGCCCTGGCCCGCCGTTTCAAGGAGGCCGGTGCCATAGCCCAGTCGCAGTACGCCTCCCGGTCGATTAACATCGACACCCTGAAGCAAGCGCTCCCGCCCTTCGCGCTACACGCACAGATGGGCCGTGACGGACTGGTGCAGCGTTATCTGGAGCGTTACGAGGTGGACTTCCGCGAGCTGCAGCTCGACATGCGCAACGACAGCAACATCTACATCGATGGCTGGGCACACTCCATCAGCGTGGGGCAAACCAATATCGACACCCTGACGCTGAAAGCCAGTGAGTGGAACAAGTATCTGGCATTCGAGGGACACATGGGCAATCGTCGCGGCACGCTCGACGACTGGGCGCAGGTCACCGTCAAAGGTGGCGTGAAGGGGTCAGTGCTCGACTTCCTGCTCACCCAGCAAAACATTGACAAAGAGATGGGCTATCGCCTGGGCGCCAACGCCACACTCACCGACACCGCCGTGAACGTGCGCCTGTTCCCGTCGGAGCCCATTGTGGGCTATCGCAAGTGGAGTGTGAACGACGGCAACTTCATCAATTACAACTATAACAACCGCATGCTCGACGCCGACCTGTCGCTCGCAAGCGGTGAAAGCAAGGTGGCGCTGCGCACCGACCGCCCGGCCGGTGCCACCCGCGAGGACATCTATGTGGATGTGGCCAACCTGCGCATTGAGGAGTGGACCAACATTGTGCCGTCGCTCAAGTCGATGAGCGGGACGATGAATGCCGATTTTGATTTGTCGTTCGATGGCAAAAATATGGAGGGTAAGGGCGAGGCCGAGGTCAAGAACTTTGTGTACGATGGCTATCGCGAGGGCGACCTGAAACTTTTAGCCAACTACACCATCGACCCGGCCACGGTGAGCACGCGTGTCAATGCCGACCTGCTGATGGACGGTTCGCGCGTGGCGGTGGCCTACGGTGCTCTTAACGACAGCACCTCGGAGAGTCCGCTGAACCTGACCCTGAATCTCGACCGTTTCCCGCTGCGCAAGGCCTCGGCCTTCATCCCCGGCCGCCTCATCAGGCTTCGAGGCTATGCCAATGGCGAGCTGAACATCAGTGGCACGATGGACAATCCCATTGTCAACGGTTCGGTGACGGGCGACTCGGCAAGCATCCGTCTGCCTCGTTACGGCAGTGAATTGCGCCTCTCGGAAGCTGCCATCCCGGTGAAGAACAACGTCATCGACCTGGATGGATACAAAATCTACGGGTTGAACGACAATCCCGTGACGGTGAACGGCTCGGTGAACTTGAAAGACATGAGCGCGCCGCTCATCGACCTGCGCATGCGCGGAAGGAACGTACAGTTTATCGGCTCCGAGCAGAAGCGCTACAGTGAAATCTTCGGCAAGGCTTTTGCCGACCTTGACGCTTCGGTGATTAGCCGTAACAACACCATGAATGTGCGTGCCGACGTGTCGCTGCTCAGCGGGTCAAACATCACCTATGTGCTCAAGGACGATGTGTCGAAACTCACCTCACAGGTCGACGAGGACATGGTGACATTTGTCAACTTCAATGACTCGACCGATACCGGTGCTGTGCTGCGAACCGCCGCCGGCCAGAGTTTGGCCACATCTATTCTGGCCAACATTGACATCCAGCCCGGCGCGCACATCAGCGCCTACCTGTCGGAGGACGGCCTGGACCGCGCCGTGATTGACGGCAGCGGCAAACTGAAGTATTCCTATGATTTTGCCGGCAAGAGCAGTCTCAACGGCACATATACAGTAGAAAGCGGCAATGTGCGCTACTCACCGCCGCTCATATCCCAGAAAAACTTCGACATCGCCAGCGGCGGCACCATTGTGTGGACCGGTGACATGATGAATCCGCAGCTCGACCTCTCGGGCACCGAGCGTGTGCGCACCAGCGTGTCGGGCGACGAAGGTTCTCGACTGGTCGATTTCCTGATCACGGCCAATGTGGGTGGCACGCTGAGCAATATCAACCTGGGATTCGACATGAGCAGCGAGAACGACATGACCGTTGAGAACGAATTGCAGTCGATGAGCGATGTGCAGCGCTCGCAGTCGGCCATCAACCTGCTTTTGTACAACACCTATTCAGGCACCGGTACCAACATGAGCAATCTCACCGCCAGTTCGGCGTTGTTCTCGTTCTTGCAGGGGCAGCTCAACAGCTGGGCGGCCAAGAGCCTGAAGGGAATTGACCTGACCTTTGGCATCAACCAGTACGAGGGCACACGCAGCAGTGGCACGCAGACCAGCTATTCCTACCGCCTTGCCAAGACCCTGTTCAACGACCGCTTCAAGATTGTGGTGGGTGGTGAATACAGCACAGATGCCACTGCCGAGGAGAATTTCGGTCAGAATCTGATCAACGACATCTCCTTCGAATACAAGCTCAACGATGCCGGTTCGCGTTATCTGCGTTTGTTCCGCCACACCGGCTTTGAAAGTATCCTTGAGGGGCAAGTGACCGAAACCGGCATTGGTTTTGTGATGAAGCACAAGGTGGGCTCCCTGGCCGACTTTTTCCACCGTCGCAGTCAGCAAGACGCGGCCAGGCAAGATTCAATAGAAGCCGTGAACAAGGCGTTGCGTCAGGCTCAGAAAGATGCCGAGGATGCCATGGCAACCGCCAAAGAGCAACAGCCCGACAGCACTGCGGTAGCACCTGTAATAAACCGAAAAGACGACGAAACCGATGACCCATAGGATGAAACATCACAGCCATAGCCACATAGCCCTGTGCATTGCCGCGGTCATGCTGCTGCTGGGAGCTTCCTGCTCCACCACCAGCCGCCTGGGCGAGCGCGATGTGCTATATACCGGTGTGAAGAAATTGGCCTATCACAAGCCCGACACCATGAGGGTGGACGATGGACTGAAAAGCCAAATTTTTGAGGTCATCAACGTCAAGCCGAACAATCCGTTGTACTCACCCTATTACCGCACGCCCTTCCCCGTGGGTTTGTGGGTGTACAACCACTGGGACCCCGATGCCAAAGGGTTGAAAGGATGGCTCTATAAGCACCTGGTGGCGCGCCCTGTGCTCATCAGCCGTGTGAACCCCGACGCCCGCGTCGACATGATCAATACCCTGCTGCGCAATAATGGCTACTTTACATCGAGTGCTGCCTATACATTGAATTACAGTAAGTCGAATCCGAAAAAAGCCAGTATCACCTACGATGTGACCCTGGCCGAACCCTATCGGATAGGCAGGGTGGAATATCTGGAGCGCAGTTCGGAGGTGGACCGGCTGATTGACTCGCTGGCCCGCCGAAACACCTATCTGCGTCCCGGCAGCCGCTACAGTCTTGACTCCCTGAACGCAGTGCGTGTCGACATCACCAACACGCTGCGCAATCGCGGATACTACTATTATCGCCCGGAGTATATCCAGTATTTGGCCGACAGCGTGCGCGAGCAAGGCGTCATTGACCTGCGGTTGACCAAAGCCCAGGATATTCCCAATCAGGCCGAGGTCCGTTATCTGCTCAACCGAGTCACAGCCACTGTGGCCGGCAACAGTGGCACCGGCACCGGCACCCCCGACACCATTGAGATGCCCCGATGCACACTGGTGAAACTGGAGCCAGTGCGCGTGCGTGACCGCGTGGTGCCAAGCAATATCCAGGGGCGCCCCGGCAGGCCGTTCCGTGTCAACAGCATGGACCGCACGCAGCTCATGCTGTCGCGGCTGGGCATTTTCAGCAACATCGATATGCATGTGACCACCCTCGACAGCATCACCCCCGCAGGCGACGGCTTGCTCGACCTGGATGTGAACTGCATTCTCGACAAGCCATGGGAGGTGAAACTCGAGGTGCAAGGCACCAGCAAGAGCAGCAGTTTCATCGGCCCCGGGTTAGAGCTGGGACTGACTCATAAAAACGTGTTTGGCGGCGGTGAGAAATTCAGCGCCAATCTCATGGCGTCTTATGAATGGCAAACGGGAAAAGGTGGCGGATACAAGAGCAACGACTTCAATTCCTATGAATTCGGTGCTGAATTCAGCCTGGCCCTGCCACGGCTGCTGGCCCCTCGCTTTGTGGACCGCAGCCGCCGGTACCAGAATTGGACCCGATTCAATCTGAAGGCCGACATCATGAACCGCCCCAAATACTTCAAGTTGCTTCAGATGGGTGCTGGCATGTCGTGGGAATGGCACTCCAATCGCCACTCGCTCAATGAGTTCACTCCGTTCAAGCTGTCTTATAATAAACTGCTGAGCCGGACGACAGCCTTCGACTCGGCCATGGTGGCAAACCCGGCCATTGCCCAAAGCTTTGCCAATGTGTTCATCCCCGAGATGCGCTACAGCTTCACCTACGACAACGACTTTGGCCGAAACCACATCACCTGGCGCTCTACCGTGATTGAAGCCGGCAACATTTTTGCAGGTCTGTGGGCCATGTGCGGCAGCAAGGGCCAGAAGAAGATGCTGGGCACCCCCTTCTCGCAATTTGTCAAGGCCGAGACACAGCTGGTGTGGACGCGTTCTTTGTCGGAAAGCAACAAACTGGTGGGGCGCGTCTATGTGGGTGCGGCTCATGCCTATGGCAACATGGATGAGGTGCCGTATCGCGAGCAGTTCTACATCGGTGGCGCCAACTCGGTGCGTGGGTTTGCGGTGCGTACCATCGGCCCCGGTCGATATCGCCCTAATGTGAGGTCGGTCTACGACTATTACGACCAAACGGGTACCTTCAAGTTTGAGACCAACTGGGAGTATCGTTTCCCTATTATAGGCTATTTCAAGGGCGCGGTGTTTGTCGACGCCGGCAACGTGTGGCTGCTCAAAGCCGACGACTACCGGCCTGGCGGCACCATCGGCAATTTCTTCAAGGAATTGGCGCTGGGCACAGGATTTGGCATACGTTTCGACATGAACATGCTGGTGGTGCGCGCCGACCTTGGCATCGGTCTTCATGCGCCTTACGACACAGGGAAGAGCGGCTACTTCAATCTGCTTCGTTTCAAGGACAGCCTGGCGTTTCACCTGGCCATCGGTTATCCCTTCTGACCCTTTTTATTAACCTCTAAATAATGAAAAAAATGATGAAACAACTTCAGCATTTCTTGACAATGGCAGCCTTGATGTGCCTGGCACTGACAGCCTGCAAGCAGGGTGGAACCCCTGTAGTGACCCTCAACCCCCAAACCGACGATTGCGGTGTGGTGCGTAATTTCAACCCCGATGAGAAAAACGTTTATCTGGTTTTCACCGCCCATTACAGCACCAGCGACAGCGGACGGTTTGAAAACTTCGACGGTGTGGTGCCGGTGCTCGACACCCTGAAAGCCAAAGGGGTGAAAGGTTCTTTCTTCCCCACGGGCGTGTGCTTCCTGCAAGAGAAATATCAGGCTCCGTTGCGCCGCATCATCGATGAGGGACATTATCTGTCGGCACACTCGATGAATCACCTGATGCTGTGCGACGAGGCCGACCCGTCGAAGACGCTGGTGGGAGCCGACTCGATTGCCACCGATTTTGCCCAGATGGAAGAGCGGCTCAATGCCCTGGGTCTGACCAAGGAGCAATACTGCTGGATGATTCCTCCCTATGAGACCTATAACAAGGAGACGGCCGACGCCATGCGCAATCTGGGTTACCATCTGCTCAATCCCACGGGCGGATTTCTCACGGGAATGGACTGGACATCGCCCGGTGCCAAGAATTATGTCTCGGCCAAGGAAATTCTTGACAACATCTGGCAGTACGAGAAAGAGCACAGCATGAATGGTGTGATTTTGCTCATCCATGCCATGAATTATCCCGACCGTACCGACGAGGACCGCGTTTACACTTATCTGGGCGAGATTATCGACACGCTCAAGGCCAAGGGTTACGACTTCAAGACCTTGAACGATGTCATCGCTGCTGAGAAAACAGCCCAGTAAGGCGTTTTCAGAACTGTGAAAGCATCACCGGGCCCGGAAAGTGAGTGGATAGCCTCCACTCATTTTCCGGACTCGAATTTTTTTTGTGTCGGTTCTTTGTCATTCGGCGACAAACAGGCGGTAGTGATCGGCATGCGAGGCAGGCAGCAGAAGGCCCACCGAGGTGATGGCTTGCCGGGTGCCCATGTCGATGACGAGCCATTGGGGCGATGTGTCGGCCTGTGCGCAGCTCCAGTGGGTGGATTCCTGCAGGTCGAAGGCTTTGTCGGCCGTGTGGTTTCCATGCAGGAGGTCTTCACTGTCCACGTAGCGCACGGCCCAGTTTTCGCGAGGCACGCTTTTGCGCTGTGCGTCGTAGGCCACGATTTCGGCAAGCGATGCACAATGTCCATCGCCGGAGGTCAGTTCTACCGCCAGATACCTTCTGGGCCAGTCGGCAGAAGTGTGCCACGTCGTTCTGGCCGGTGAAGTCGAATTGGCCTTCTCTGGGCTCGTGCAAGTTCCAAAAAACATAGAGGCAGATGGTGTTCATGCCCAGCGACTTGCACATCTTGATGCGGTGCTCCCAGTAGGGGCGCGGAATGCGCGGATAGTGCAACTCGGCCGCCCGCACCGTAAACGGCCTGCCGTCGAGCATCAGCGAGCCGTCGGCCACGGCGAAGGTGTGTGCGGCATGGCTCGCAACCGAGCCGCACAGGGCCGCCCATGCAATGACGAATAAAAGACGAATCGATTTCATGATTTGGGTTTTGATGTGCAAAGATAAATTTTTTCTAAAAAAAAGACGAAAAAATTTGCATAGGTGAGAAAAACCATCTATTTTTGCAGTGTAATAGTTATGTAGTACACTATAATACTAAAATCATGATTGAAATCAAAAATCTCCAATTTGGCTACAGCCGCAAGGGCGCGCCGCTGTTCAGCGACTTCTCGTTGTCGCTGTCGGCCGGTCAGGTAGTGGGCTTGCTGGGTAAGAACGGTGCCGGCAAGAGCACACTCATCTACCTGATGGCAGGTCTGCTCACGCCCGATGCCGGCCAAGTGACGATGCATGGCGTGGACGTGCGTCGCCGGTTGCCGTCGACGCTTGCCGACGTGTTTGTCGTTCCCGAGGAGTTTGAGTTGCCCTCGATGTCACTCAACCGCTATGTGGCGGTGAACGCTCCGTTCTATCCCCGTTTCAGCATGGAGGCGCTGAAGTCCTATCTCGACATCTTTGAGATGGACGGCGCGATGCCGCTCAAGTCCATGTCGATGGGGCAGCGAAAGAAATCCTTCATCTGCTTCGCGCTGGCATCGGGCACCAGTCTGCTGCTGCTCGATGAGCCCACCAACGGGCTTGACATTCCCAGCAAGAGCCAGTTTCGCAAGGCCATCGCCCAAAGCATGACCGACGAGCGCACCATCGTGGTGAGCACCCATCAGGTGCGCGACATCGACACCCTGCTCGACCATGTGGTGATTGTGGACCGCAGCCAGGTGCTGCTCGATGCCGGCGTGCGCGAGATAGGTCAGCGGCTCACATTCGGCTCGGAGGTGGTCCCCGACGCCCTCTATGTGCAGTCCACTCCGCTGGGTCCCGTCACCGTTTCGCCCAACCTGAGCGGCCTGGAGACTCCCATCGACATGGAGTTGCTTTTCAACGCTGCGCTCACGCAACCTGCGAGAATGAAAGAATTGTTTACCCGTAAATGACACCAAGACGATGAAAGACAATGTATTCAGCGCGCGTCGGTTTATGAACGTGCTGCGCAAGGAAATAGCCGTCAACGGCAGGACGCTGCTGTTGCTGGCGCTGGGACTTTACATGGGGTTGACCATAGTGATGACCTTTGGAAACATGATGTTTTCGCATAGTTTTGAGATACCGGTAACATTGCTGGCCAATGTGGTGGTTTACTGCATCGCAGCATTCGTGTTCAGTATCATGGCTTCCATGGCATTCAGCGGCCTCAAGACGCGAGGCAGCCGCGTGGACCTGCTGATGATGCCCGCCACTGCCCTCGAGAAGGTGCTGGTGCAGGCCTTGGTCTACGGCGTGGCCGGTGTGCTGGTGTTTTTGCTGTGTGCCCAGCTGGCCGACCTCACCCGAATAGGGCTGATGAACTTGCTGATTCCCACGGCAGAGATTCCCGGCCCCATCAACTTCTTGGCATTTCCGTACAATTATGCTTTCGGCGTGTCGAACTATGACGCCCGGATATCCTTTGGCACCATGCTCACAATGGCTCTTGCCGCTTCTATGGCAACCTATTTCATGGGAGCCGTGCTCATGCCGCGCTACACATGGCTCAAAATGATGGTGGTCATGCAAGCGGTTGACATAGTAATCTTTGTTGTCTTGATTCTTTGTGGCCGCTGGATGAACGCTACATGGATTCATTATATCACCGACGTGAATCATGTGGATGGCATAGGATGGTTTTTTACGGTTCTGGCCATTGTTCAGGCGGTGGTGTGCGCCGTGCTTGCCTATGTGTTCTTCAAGCGCAAAGATGTGGTGACACGCAGCGTGCTCTAATCTATCACCCCAAACGAACGATTGACTATGGATTTCAAGGAGAACAAGGCGATCTATCTTCAGATAGCCGACAATATAGGCGACCGCATTTTGAGCGGCGAATTGCCGGCCGACGGCAAAATTCCGTCGGTGCGTGAGATGGCTGCCGAGATTGAGGTGAACCCTAACACCGTGGCGCGCACCTATGAGTACTTGCAGCAGCAGGGCGTCATTTACACCCGCCGCGGCCTGGGTTACTTTGTGGCCGCTGATGCGGCGCAAATTGAGGTGCGCGAGCGGCGCAACGCGCTCATGCAAGGCGAGCTGGACTACTTTTTGGGTCGCCTCAAGGCCGTGGGCATCAGCCCCGGTGAATTGAAAGCCCTCTACGAGGACTACTTAAAATAGACTGAGCGATTTTTGCTCTATGCGGCGGCGGGCTCGTTCGAGCCTGTCGCCGTTCACGTCGATGCCAATCGACCGGCGGTCGAGGTCGTAGGCCACTTTGCAGGTGGTGCCTGTGCCGCAGAACGGGTCGAGCACGATGCCGTGCCGCGGGCAGGTGACGGCAATGGGCAGCCGGCACAACCGCTCGGGGGCCACCCGATAGCGCTCGATTTCACTCTTTTCGGGTGCGATGTCCCACACGTCGGCCGGCATGATTTCCACGCTGTGACTCACAATGCCATAGTCGCGTCGCCACGCATCTTCGTCGCAGTAATAATCGGGTGATTTGACAAAATGGAACAAAAATTCGTGAACATTGCGCAAGTGGTCGACGGCACTGTCAAAGGTGCCCATGGGCTTGTTCCAGACCACGTCGTTGCGCATGATCCATCCCTGCAAGTCCATCATGCCGATGGCCACCCGCCAGGGCAGTGCCTGCATGGCGCGGTTCTCGTAGAAGTCGGCCAGATTGAGCCATAACGATCCTTGCGGCTTGAGCACTCGGTGTGCCTCGGCCATGACCGAGAGCAACTGCTCGGTGAATTGTTGCAGGGTGCGTGCCTTGATGCTCTCGGTGTTGTATTTGCGCAGGTTCCAATAGGGCGGTGTGGTGACGATGCAATCGATGCTCTCGTCCTCGATGGAACGCATCACCGTCAGGGCGTCGCCCTGCACATAATGCGGCAGGGGGTTGTCGTCGAGGTTTGCCACCAGTGTGCGCTGGCTTGCCGGCAGTTCCATGGCTCGCAGCACCAGTGGGTTCACCTCGGGTGCTTGGGCTTGGGGGGCTTGTTTGGCGGGTGGCACGGGTTGGGGTGTGGCGGCTGTGCCTCCGGCGCCTAATTGTTCCAGCAGCAGCTGGCTTGCACGGTCGGCCATGGGGTCGTGCGCGATGTCGCTCCACGCTTCTTCGGCCAGCCACAGTGCCACCAGCTCGTCGGGGTCGACTTTGAATTTCTTGGCCAGTTTCACCACTTGTGCCCGTTTTGGCCGGCGCTCGCCATGCTCATAACGGCAATACATGGGAATGTCCACGCCGATGGCCTTGGCAAGCTCTCGCTGCATGATGCCCTGCTGCTTGCGCAGTGTGCGGATGTGTTCGGAAAAAAGCATGATTCACCTCCTTTTGTTTGATTTTGACAAAAGTAGTGATATTTTTCGGAATTTGAGCTATCCTGCACGGAAAAAGTTTTAGCCCCAATCGGTCTTCAGGGCCAGAATGGGTCGTTTTTATGAATCTTGGGCTTAATGGCTGTGGTGTGAGTGGCGGTGCGACCGCTTGCGCCGCCTGGCAAATGCGTGGTGCGCATGGTGCCGGCGCCCCAGGAAATAGGTGCGGAAGTGGTGCATGAACCAATACCTGACGAGCAGCAGCCCGATGATGGCTCCCATGGTGTCGGCAGTCCAGTCGGCCCATTCAAATCCCCTCCCGTTGTGCATGATGAGTTGGCCCACCTCCATGAGCAGTCCCAGCACGCTGGCACTTGATGTGAGGGCCAGGTCGACGTTGAGTTTGGGATGGTGGGGCAATTTGTGTTTTGCGTAATCCAGCATATAAACCGCAGTCACCGCGATATACATGACCACGTGAGCCCACTTGTCGGCACCCGGGAAAAGGGGCAACTCGCTGGTGTGGAACGGGTCGTGGGCCAGCGACAAATAAATGACAAGGGCTGTTATGATGAGCGACGGCACGCCGACGGGGATTTGTCTGAGAAAACTCTTCATACCATTACTGGAAGGTTAATAAAACGAACTTGTTTTACACGGCAAAATTACTCAATTTTGGTGATTGTGATGCATGGAAGATGAAAAAAATGAGAAAAAGTGGGGCAAAATGAACGATGATTAGTAATTTTGTCCATAAAATAAAAAAAGACAGTGAAGGAAAGCATAAGAAGGCATCTGGAGATGACGCGCCACCAGCGCGTGGGCACACTGCTCGTTGTGGCGGTGCTCGCCTTGCTGCTGCTGGTGTGGTGAGCCACTGATGCCTGGCCCATGCGAGAATTGAAGACTGATGAAAAGTGAACGAGCGATATTTGCCACCCGCATGGGTGCTATAGCAGCCACGGTGGGTTCGGCCGTGGGGCTGGGCAACATTTGGCGCTTCCCCTATGAGGCCGGCGTGCATGGCGGCGGCGCTTTCTTGCTGGTGTATGTGGCGTGTGTGTTGCTGATGGGCATCCCGGTGATTGTGGCCGAATTTGTGATAGGGCGTTCCACGCACAAGAACGTGCGCGGTGCCTTGCGCGAGCTGGCTCCCCGTCACAAGCTGCACTGGTTTTCTTACGTTTGTATTCTGGCATCGCTGATGATAATCAGCTTCTACAGCGTGGTGTGTGGCTGGATAGTGGAGTATCTGCAGCTTTCGGTGCGCGGCTTGCTTCACGGGCACACGCCAGCCGAATATGAGCAGATGTTTGCCGATTTTGTGCAGAACCCGTGGCGCTGTGTGCTGTGGACGCTGCTGTTCCTTGCTTTGAACTATGTGGTGCTCCGCCGTGGGCTGAAACGAGGCATAGAGCGCGTGAGCAATGTGTTGATGCCGTTGCTTGCCGTGCTGCTGGTGGTGTTTTGCGTGAATGGGTTGACGCTGCCCGGCGCCGAGCGGGGTGTGCGGTTTCTGTTCACCCCCGATTTCTCGCAGATAACCCCGCGTGTGGCCATAGGTGCCATGGGCCAGGCGTTCTTCTCGTTGTCGCTGGGCTTGTCGTGCCTGCTCACCTATGCGTCTTATTTCAAGGACAGCGACTCGCTGGTGCGCAACGCCACCATTGTGGGGGTGCTCGACACGGTGGTGGCAATCCTTGCCGGGCTGATGATATTTCCCGCAGTTTTTTCCTACGGCATGCGCCCCGAGGCAGGCCCTAAACTGATTTTCGAGGTGTTGCCCGCTATCTTTGAGCAGATGCCCGGCGGACCGGTTTGGGCGGTGCTCCTGTTCGCGCTGCTCTTTGTGGCGTCCATCACCAGCACAATTTCCATGAGCGAGATTTCCATCGCGTTCTTCAGCGAGGAGTGGGGCATGAGCCGCAATCGCGCTTCGATACTTAACACCGGCATTGCCATGGTGCTGGGCACACTGTGCGCGTTGTCGTTCGGGGTGCTGAGCGAGGCCACGGTGTTCGGCATGACCCTGTTCGAGCTGTTCGACTATGTGTCGTCCAACGTGCTGCTGCCCGTGGGCGGCATCTTCTTCTCGCTGCTGGTGGGGTGGGTGCTCGACCGGGGCTTGGTGCGTGACCAGCTCACCAACCATGGTACCCGCACCGTGCGCGTGATGCGTCCGCTGGTGTTCTGCCTGCGCTATGTGGCACCGGCAGCCATCGTGGTGATTTTCCTCTACGGCCTGCTGTGGCGGTAGTGTGAAAATTTTCGGCGCCATGTGTTGCGGGTGTGACGGATTGTTGCTAAATTTGCCGAAAATTTTACGATTTCAAAAGAAATTGAGGCAAAAATGAATAAACGTGCAAGTTTTGCCACCCGCATGGGAGCCATCGCCGCCACGGTGGGCTCGGCGGTGGGTTTGGGCAATATATGGCGCTTCCCCTATGAGGCCGGACAGAATGGCGGTGGAGCCTTTATCCTTGTCTATATCGTGTGCGTGGCATTGCTGGGCGTTCCGGTGATGCTGGGTGAGTTCATCATCGGCCGCTCGACGCACAAAAACATGAAGGGTGCGCTACTGCAGTTGTCGCCCGGTTCGTCGGTCTACCGATTCACCTATGTGTGTATCCTGGGCGCAGTGGTGACGTTGGGCTTCTACAGCGTGGTGTGCGGATGGGTGCTGGAGTACTTGTTGCGTGCCATCGGTGGCGGCATGACCGGCCACACACCGCAGGAGTACAGCGACATCTTCAGCGGCTTTGTGGGCAGTCCGTGGCGCTGCGTGTTGTGGACCTTGGTGTTTCTGATGGTGAACTTTGTGGTGCTGCGCCGCGGTGTGGAACGCGGCATCGAGCGCACGTCGGGCATCATGATGCCTTTGCTCTTCCTGCTGCTTGTCATCTTCTGCATCAACTCGCTGCTGCTTCCCAATGCCATGGACGGCGTGCGGTTTCTGCTGAGCCCCGATTTCTCACAACTCACCTGGAAAGGCGTGGTCGATGCCATGGGGCAGGCGTTCATGTCGCTCACGCTCGGCATCTCGGGGCTGGTGACCTATTCCTCCTATTTCAAGGACGATGCTCCGCTGGCCCGTGACGCCGCCATCATCGCCACGCTCGACACCCTGGTGGCCGTGCTGGCAGGCGTGATGATATTCCCGGCCGTATTCTCCTTCGGGATGCAGCCCGAGGCCGGCCCCAAGCTCATCTTTGAGATTCTGCCCAGTATCTTCCAGCAAATGCCGGGCGGAATGGTGTGGGCGGTGCTGTTCTTCGTGCTGCTGCTGTTCGCGTCGCTCACGAGCACCATCTCGCTGAGCGAAATTCCCATCATGTTCCTCACCGAGGACCGGCACATGAGCCGCGGTCGTGCCATCGCTTGGACGGCAGCGGGCACGCTGCTGATAGCCGTTCCCAGCGCGTTGTCGTTCAATGTGCTGAGCGATGTCACCTTGTGGGGCATGAATTTGTTCGACTTGTTTAACTACGCCGCCAGCAACGTGTTCATGCTGCTGGGCGGTTTGTTCACAGCGGTGTATGTGGGCTGGTTCCTCGACAGCCGCATCATCGCCGAGCAGCTGACCAACCGCGGCCGCATGGTCAGCCATGTGCAGAACTACACCATCGTGTGCCTGCGCTATGTGGCTCCTGTGGCCGTGGTGCTCATCTTCTTGTATTGTGTGGGTTTAATTTAATAAATATTGTTGATTATGATAGGGAGTGTTATTGGCGATGTCGTGGGCAGTATCTACGAGTTTCGCAACATCAAGACGAAAGAATTTCCGTTTTTCGACAAAAGAATGGAATATACCGATGATTCGGTGCTCACCTTTGCCACGGCGCAATGGTTGCTCGACGGTGGAGAGCCGGCGAACTATTATTATCGCTTCGGCAGAGAGAATGAGTGCCCCATGGGTGGTTACGGCGGTCGATTCCAGTCATGGCTCATCCGTTCGGCTCGCGGGATAGCCGCTCCCTATGGCAGTTGCGGTAACGGCTCGGCCATGCGCGTTGGGCCGGTGGGATGGGCTTTCGACACTGCCGAGCAGACGTTGGCCGCCGCCGAACGCAGTGCTGCCTGCACCCACAATCACCCCGAGGGTATCAAAGGGGCGCAGGCCACGGCATTGGCCATTTTCATGGCCCGCAAAGGCGTTGGAAAGGACGAGATACGCCGGGCAATGGAGGAGCAATTCGGTTATGACTTGAGCCTGACGGTGGATGAAATCCGCCCTCGCTATTCGTGGGATGGCCTTGACGGAAACCTTGAGGCATCGGGAGCCACATGTCAGGGCAGTGTGCCGCAGGCGCTCGTTTGCGCGCTGGAAGCCGCCGATTTCGAGGACGCTATCCGCAATGCCATCTCCATCGGTGGCGACAGCGACACGGTGGGGTGCATCGCCGGCAGTGTGGCCGAGGCCCTTTATGGCGTGCCAGGATGGATGCGCGACCATGTGATGACACTGCTGTCGGCCGATTTTAAAAGGATAATTGCCGAGTTTGAGCAACTCTATGGTGCCGGATGAGCCGATGGTGAAAATGCTCGGCAAGGCGGTTTTAGACAACAAATCAGGCGTTTTTTTGGATTTACGCCAAAAAACTCGTAAATTCGCAACGATTTGCCCATAAAGGCAAACCGAGCGATGCAGAAATTCATCCCTTACAGTCTGAATGTTGGCGGCCGGCTGGTGGAAATCAGCAGGCCGTGGGTGATGGGTGTGGTCAATGTCACACCCGATTCGTTTTTCCCCGACAGCCGGGTCAATGACCTGGAGCAGCTCGAGCGGCGTGTGCGGCAGATGCTGGACGACGGGGCCGACGTGATCGACGTGGGTGCATGCTCCACGCGCCCCGGTGCCGAAACGGTGACCGAAGACGAGGAACTGCGCCGGCTGCAATGGGCATTGCCCGTGGTGCGCCGGCTGCTGCCTGAGCATGTGCTGCTGTCGGTCGACACGTTCAGGGCCCGCGTGGCGGCCAGTGCCGTGGAGCAGTGGGGGGCACAAATAGTGAACGATATCTCGGGTGCAACCCTCGACCCCGACATGGAGCGCACACTTGCCCGGCTACAGGTCCCCGTTGTGGCGATGCACATGCGTGGAACGCCTGCCACCATGCAGCAATTGACCGATTATGACAATGTCACCGCCCAGGTGCTCGAATGGCTTGCCCGCCGGGTCGACCATATGCACCAGCTGGGTGTTGCCGACGTGATAGCCGACCCCGGTTTCGGTTTTGCCAAGACTGTGGAGCAGAATTATGAACTGCTGGCCCATCTTGATGTGTTTCACGCGCTGCAAGTGCCGCTGCTGGTGGGAGTGTCGCGCAAGTCGATGGTGATGGCGCCGTTAGGCTGCGATGCCGCTCATGCGCTGGGCGGCACCACGGTGCTACACACCGCGGCGCTGCTGGCCGGCGCCCACATGGTGCGTGTGCACGATGTGCGGGCGGCAGTCGAGGCCCGCACGCTGTGCATGATGATAATGGAAAATGGATAATTGACTACTCTATGAACATATTTGCTCTGTTTGGAATCAAAGACTTGATTGACGTGTTGCTGGTGGCTACGTTGCTCTACTATGTGTACCGCACGATGAAGGACACCGGCACGCTCAGCGTGTTTATCGGGGTGCTGGCCTTTGTCATCGCCTGGGTGGTGATGTACAAGATATTCGAGATGCGGCTCATCGGCACCATCATGGACAAGTTTATCGACATCGGCCTGTTCATCCTGGTGATATTGTTTCAAGACCAAATCAAGCGATTCCTCACCGAGCTGGGCTCTTCGCACAAGGGGTGGCGATTTGTGAGCAACCTGTTCAAGCACCGCGCCGACGACGGCGCCAACAAGCGCTGGATCATGCCTGTGGTCTATGCCTGCATGAGCATGTCGAAGTCGAAGACCGGCGCGCTGATTGTCGTTGAGCGACAAATGCCGCTCGACGACTATGAGCGCACAGGCGATGTGATTGACGCCAACATCAACACGCGCCTGATAGAAAACATCTTTTTCAAGAACAGCCCTCTGCACGACGGCGCGCTCATCATTGCCGGCGACAAGGTGAAGAGTGCCGGCTGCATCCTGCCCGTGTCGCACGACACATCGCTGCCTCGCTACTTGGGGCTGCGCCACCGCTCGGCGCTGGGCATCGCGCAGGCCACCGACGCCGTGGCCGTGGTGGTGAGCGAGGAAACCGGCAACATCTCCTATGCCTATAAGGGGGAGCTTCACCAGAAGCTCACAAGTACCGATCTGGAGCACGCGTTGTCCAATTTGTAAACGTTCCCACTTTTGAAAACCGAATTTCCTGAATCATGTTTCAGATAGGTGAAAACACGCTGGTGAGCCTCGACCTGGTGGAGCGCTTCTTCTGCTGCGACCTGGAGAAGTGCCTGGGCGCATGCTGCATCGAGGGCGATGCCGGAGCTCCCATCACGCGGGCCGAGTACAAGAAACTGAAAGAAGTGCTGCCCGCGATCTGGGACCAGCTGCTGCCGCGAGCCCGCGAGGTGATAGCCGAGCAGGGAGTGGCCTACCACGACCCCGAGGGCGAACTGGTGACCAGCATCGTGGATGGAGGTAACTGCGTTTTCACCTGCTACGAGTCAGGCGGGCTGTGCTCGTGCGCCATCGAGAAGGCCTATCGAGAAGGGCGCATCGGGTGGCGCAAACCCATGTCGTGCTACCTGTATCCCGTGCGCATCAAGCACTACGACTGCTACGATGCCGTGAACTACCACCGGTGGAAAATCTGCAAATGCGCCGAGGTGCTGGGCCGCGCGCGCGGCATACGTCTGTATGAATTTCTGCGCGAGCCGCTCATTGAATGCTATGGCCAGCAGTGGTACGACGAATTGGTGGCCAACTGCAAGCTATATATTGAGCAATACCTCACGCCGGGAGATTGACCTCGCTATTGTAAATCACTGTTTTTTTAAATATTTTACGCCCATCACTTGCCAAGATGGGTGCAAGTTGTTATATTTGCGAATGTAATCATTACTAATAATCTAATAACTTAAAAACTATGCACAAGATTTATTGTTTATTGGCTGCCATCATGATGGTTATGACAGCCGGTGCGGCGCAGTTCACGGGCGTGTCGCTGCAAATCACCATGGGGCAAACCGAAACGCTCCCCCTGCCGCCCACAGGATTTCCGCAGAATGGTGAGGACTTGAGTGATAATCAGGAAAGCGTGTTTATCGTCAACGGCTTCACTGCCACCACCACCGGCACTGTTGCCAGTGTGGCTGCCAAGGGGGCGCTCTACAAACGTGGCACAACTCCCGAAGAATGGCGCACACTGCCCGCCAGCAAGCAAGCCGACGGTGTGTGGACACTCTCCAACATCAATGTGAACCTCCTCGATGGCCTGCAGCCGGGCGAGGTGTATGTGTTTGAGATTTATTTCGAGGGCGTTGATAACGAAGGCACGTCGTTCTACTATAACAACGGCGGCTATAACTACAAGGTCATCTTTCGGGTGGCTAAAGGTGAGTCGGCGGCCAATGTGAGTTTCCTTGAAAATCAGACTGCCGGGGTGAAACTCATCACTAATGGCGAGACGGCCTGGTACTACTATGATGGTGACGGCAGTTACCATTTTGACAGCAACCAGCTGGGCGAGGTGAATCAATTGGTACTCGACGGCTTCTTGCTGCGCTTGAACCGCAAGGAAGGCACCAATATCGACGATGTGTCGGTGCAATATAAGGTGTACGAGGAAGGCACGTCGGGCAGTTGGAACGGAATCCAATACCAGGACCAGCGCGACATTGACGGCAAGCTGGTGAAGGAATATACTGCCGACAACGTGGGCTGTGACTTGCTGCAAGGCTTGGAAGCAGGCAAAAGCTATGTGTTGGAGATGATGTGGCAAGTGATAGACCGCAATGGCAAATATTATTTCTTCAATAAAGACAGCAACAGCGAGACGGGCCGATTCCACTTCACGGTGGGCAATGGAATGGCTAAGTCTCCGCAGTTCACTGCTGTGACAATCCATGTGACAGTGAATGGAGAAGCGATGAAGCACTCCATTCCATCAAACGGCATGGAAACCGTTCAGCTGGGCCAAGTGAGCGAGTTTGTGCTCAATCGGATTGCGGCCGATGTGCAGGCCAACGGGCAAAACGTGACCGAAGTGTTCATGGATTATCAAGTGGCTGAAGAGAATAGCTCAGGCACAGGGTGGCAGAGCATCCACTTGAATAACGTTAATGAAAGCCAGTGGGCTGCCAACGACTTGGAATTTGACGTGTTGCAAGGCCTGCAAGAAGGCACAAATTACGAGTTGTGGTTCAACATGGTGGGCCGTTACGGAGAATATGGCGACACATTCCACCAGAATAACGGCAACACCATGTATCGTGTGGCATTCACCGTGGGTGCGGCTTCTTTCTTGCGCGGCGATGTGAACGGTGATGGCGAAGTGGGCATTGCCGACGTGACGATGCTGGCCTCGCTGGTGTTGGCCCAATCAGAGAATCCCCGCAGCGATGTGAACAACGATGGCGAAACCGGCATCGCCGACATCACCGCGCTGGTGAACATTCTGATAAAGCAATAAACGAACAATGATAAGAAAAAGGATTGTTTTACTGGTGACAATGCAACTTGCGACAACACTTGCCGCCATTCAACCGCGCAAGGCATTGCGCCAGTAGGGAATCGCTACCGGAATCTTTGAGGTCGGATGTCGCCGCCCATCACTGATGTGCAGGTCGTGACGGCATCGCACGGTTCTCCTTGAGCCCATGATGTTGTCACCAATACGCTGAGTGTGGTCGCTGCCATCGCTGCCACAGCCGAGGCGCTGTGGAGTCCGCTTTTGTGGCGCGCGACATGACCGGCTATCGTTGCAGCGTTGTCAAGGCCCTGTCCGTGGCCAAATTCTGCCCATGCATTGATTTGGATTTCAACATAGAAGACAAGAAACTATAGGCAAATAGCCTCATTACAAAAAAATATTCTTATCTTTGTGCTGCGCAGTTGTGGTTTAGTTTTTTTAATGCCATAAAGATTCTGAGATTTAGCGACTTAACTATAGCAGTAGTTTTCACTTTTGAAACTTAAATATGACGTACAAAGGACATATCGTGGATGTGGTGCGGCGCGAAATATATGACGGTGAGTTAATCGTGACTGACGGACGCATCAGCAGCATAAGACAGTGTAGTCTACCGGACAGCATGGAGCCGTGGCCTTACCTGATGCCGGGATTTATCGACAGCCACGTACACATCGAGAGCAGTATGATGTTGCCCGCGGAGTTTGCCCGTGTGGCGTCGGAACACGGCACCATCGGGGCCATTGCCGACCCGCACGAGATTGCAAACGTGATGGGCGTTGAAGGGGTTGACGTGATGATTCACTTGGGGCGCCAGGCGCAGTTCAACTTCTTGTTCGGTGCGCCCAGCTGCGTGCCGTCGATAGGCAGCAACGTGGAGACCAGCGGCGCGACGATCGGCAGTCAAGAGATCGCAGCCCTGATGCAACGCGATGACATTGCTTTCTTGGCCGAGATGATGAACTTCATGGGAGTGCTGCATGGCGACAGCGAGGTGATGGCAAAGTTGGCCGCTGCCCGTGCGGCCGGCAAGCCCATCGACGGCCATGCCCCCGGTCTTTCGCTTGAAGGTCGCCGGCTCTATGCCCAGGCTGGTGTGTCTACCGACCATGAGTGCACGACGCTCGAAGAGGGGCGTGACTGCATCCGTGCCGGCATGAAGGTTATCATTCGTGAGGGCAGTGCCGCCAAGGACTACAATCAGCTGCACCCGCTCATCGACGAATATCCCGATCAGGTGATGTTGTGTACCGACGACTGCCATGCCGACGACCTTGTGCGTGGCCACATCAATGTCATTGCAGCACGGGCACTTCTCGACGGTCACGACTTTTGGAACGTCCTTCAGGTGGCTTGCTGCAACCCTCAGCGTCACTACGGCGTGAACTGGGGACTGCTGCAAGAGGGCGACCCGGCCACATTTATCGTGGTCAACAACATCGGCCCTTATCTGGCGATACAGAGTACCATCATCCGCGGCGTTGAGGTTTATAGTTACGATCAGTCATTCGGAAGCATCAGCATTCGTCGGCAGACGATTGCCGACCTCAATAGTTATCCCAACCATTTCTGCGCCACTCTCATCACGCCCGAAGACATACGGCTCGACATCCGTCGCGGCGACACCAAGCACATCATCCGCGCCACTGACAAAAGCCTGTATACCGGTCACGAGGTGGTGGAGGTGACTGGTGACCCAATGAAGGACTCTCACTACCCGTGGCACGAGGTGCAGAAGGTGGTAGTTTATAACCGCTACACCCCGTCGGCACGTCCCGTCATCGGGCTGGTGCGCGGTTTCGGCATTCGTCACGGGGCCATTGCCTCGTCAGTGGCCCATGACAGCCACAACATCGTGGCTATCGGCTCCGACGACGAGTTGATTGTCCATGCCATCAACCGAATCATAACGATGCGAGGGGGGCAAGTGGTAATAACCAGTGATGAGATGATCGAGATGGCACTGCCCATTGCCGGGCTGATGTCGCCGCTCGACGGTCATGAGGTGGCCTACCGATGCCGACTCCTCTGCGACATGGCAGTCCTGACCGGCTGCACGCTGAAGGCTCCCTTCATCACGATGGCGTTCCTCTGCCTGCCAGTCATCCCCGAGCTGAAGATCACCGACCGCTGTCTCTGGGACAGCCAGAACATGGTGCCAGTCACATAGAGTTATTTAACCACGAAAGACACGAAAGAACACGAAATTTACAGAAAGGACTGTTACGGAGAATATGGCGACACATTCCACCAGAATAACGGCAACACCATGTATCGTGTGGCATTCACCGTGGGTGCGGCTTCTTTCTTGCGCGGCGACGTGAACGGTGATGGCGAAGTGGGCATCGCCGACGTGACACGCCCTCATTTCGCTTGTGTTAAGGTATTGTTAAATATTTTTACCACCCCCCGTGATTCCATCAAAAAAACAGTAAATTTGTGGCGCTTGTCAGAATAAGTAAGAATTAGTATATTTATTATAGGTTATGAAAAGAATTGTATTAGTGGTGATGCTTGCCATGGCAGCATCGATGAGCATGAGTGCCCAAAACGAAGTGAAACATTTTTCGCTGAAACCCATTGTCGGATTGGCGGCGACCACCTTCTACGGCGAGGATGCCCAGGGGTCGAGATTGCGCTGGGGGTTTGCCGGCGGAGTGGAAGTGGAATATCAAGCCACCCAAAAGTTTTCGGTCTCGGCTATCCCCGTGTACGGAATGGGTGGAGCCATGTTGGAGGATGGAAATCTTGTGTGGAAGAATGACAAAATCATGATTCCTGTCATGGCCAACTACTATGTGGCGCCCGGTTTCAAGTTGAGTCTGGGGCTGCAGCCCGGCTTTGTGGTGAAGTCATCGCTTTATGTCAAGGTGAATGGAAACGGTGTGGACTATGATGCCAGTGGGGTGACGCGCACTTTTGACTTTGCCATTCCGCTGGGCGTGTGTTATGAGTTTGCCAACGGTTTGAGTGTGGGCATGTTGTGGCATATGGGCTTGACTAAAGTGATGGATAAAGAAATGACAATCGGTGGTGTTTATGTCGGCAAAGGTAATTTCAGGAACACCGGCGGGGTTCTAACCCTGGGATACAAGTTCAAGCTGTGACCACCGGGAGAATTCTTTTCTCGGAACAGTATTTTTATTGCTATCAGATAAAAATATTTTCATCAAAATCATTGTCGGTTAAGTGATTTTTTGTAATTTTGCACCGCTTTTCGCAATCTCTGGCAAGAAAATCGAGTGGCTTGCGTATATTGCGAAGTGATTTTTAATGCATTAAATAAAGAAGTAATGGATTTGATTAAAGTTGCCGAGCAGGCGTTTGCCACCGGCAAAGAGCATCCTGAGTTTTTCCCTGGCGACACTGTGACAGTGGCTTATCGCATCAAAGAGGGTAACAAAGAGCGTATTCAGCAGTACCGTGGTGTGGTGATCCGCATCAACGGTGACGGTGAGAAGAAGCGTTTCACCGTTCGTAAAATCAGCGACAACATCGGTGTGGAGCGTATTTTCCCGCTGGAGTCGCCGTTCATCGACAGCATCACCATCAACAAGCATGGTCGCGTGCGTCGTGCCAAGATTTACTATCTGCGCAACCTCACCGGCAAGAAGGCTCGTATTCCCGAGCGCCGCATTGTCAAGAAAGAGGCCTGATAGGAACGCTCTTTTGTTCGGGCAACATCGTGCCGCCAAGCCACAGTGCCGGGCGGCACGTTTTGTGTATGTGCGGCGGACGCGCATTGTGTTAATGTTGCGTTAAAACCGTGGTATTTGTAAGGCTAATTATAAAAAGTGAGTATTTTTGTAATCATTTTTTAATTTTATGACAATCATTATGAAGAAAATCGTATTAGCGGTGATGCTCGCTGCTGCGGCATCCCTGGGCCTGAAGGCTCAGAGCGAAGTGAATCAATTTTCGTTGAAACCGATGGTGGGCGTGTCGTCCACCGAGTTCTATGGCGAGGATGCCGAAGGCACAAACTTGCGCTGGGGCTTTGCCGCTGGTGTGGAGCTGGAGTATCAGGTAAGCAACAAATTCTCCGTGTCGGCCATCCCGATGTATGCCATGGGTGGCGCCAAGATAGCGGGCGTTGATGGCACCTGGAAAAACGACAAAATCATGATCCCCGTGATGGCCAACTTTTATATGGTTCGCGGCATGAAAATCAGCCTGGGTGTGCAGCCTGGCTTTGTGGTGAAGTCATCGCTCTCGGCCAAGGCGAATGGAACGTCGGTGGATGTGAACGTCAAAGATTATACCCGCTCCTTTGATTTTTCGATTCCTCTGGGCTTGAGCTATGAATGGGAGAATGGCTTGAGCTTGAGCCTGTTGTGGCACCTGGGCGTGACGGAAGTCATGGATAAACCCTTTGTCGTAGAAGGCATTGACCTGGGCAAAGGCAATTTCAGAAACACGGGTGGTGTCCTCACACTGGGTTACAAATTCGAATTGTAATGAATTTGTTGAATAGAGTTGCATTTTTGCGCAATTTTGCCTAACTTTGGGCTCAACAAATAAGTTTCACCTCTAAAACCAAGAAAAACTATGGCAGAAGAAAACAAAGGCCTGTTGGACCAGGCAAAAGAGATTTTGAGCGGCAAGATGAGCGAGGGAAGCGGCCTCGTGGAGCAAGCCAAGGACTTCTTGAGCGACAAGGCCGGCGACTTGCTGAGCAATGCCGATGAGCTCAAGGCCAAAGCTGTGGAACTGGGCAAATCCATCGCCCCCGACTCGCTCGACGACAAGGTGGAGGGCATGGTTGACCAGGCTGTTGACTTCCTGAAGGACACCTTCGGCAAGAAAGAGGAGAAATAATCCTCGGCAACTGCCAGCACGACTTGCCGGCCTGAGCTAAGAATGGGCTCGGGCCGGCAAGTTTTTTATTCTCCAAGTGACCACAACGCTTTTTATTTCTTTGACAATGAAAGCTGTACTGATAACAATATTTTTGGCCGTTGCAGGCTTGGCTATGCTTGCAGCCACCTGCGCATGCAAGAATACCAAAAATCAGCAGGAAAATGTGCAGTGCGGTGGCCCCGGAATCGGCATCGACCTGGATGCCGTAGAGGCTCTTTCCCTGCCGCCCCTTGAAGACGAAGTGGAGCGCGATGACTTCTACGTAGGACTTCCCGAGGGATGGAAGGTGATGAGCAACGAAGAATACTGCCTGATCGTTTACAAGGGCACCATCGAAGAGGATTACCTTGATGGCCGTGCCGTGCACCTTGTGACCGTGCCAGCCGACGGTGTGACTCCTGCCGGCGCCATCCAGGAGATGGTGGCCGGATCAAATGCCACTGCCGGCGAGGATGTGACCATTGGCGCCACAACCTATAAGACCTGCACCTATGTGGAGGATGGCCGCCTCATGCTGCTGCTGGTGACCAAGTACATCGACAAGCTCATAAAAATCGGGGTGGAGGGTACTGATGCCAGCGACCCCGAAGTGCGCGCCATCGTTCTGAGCATGAGGTTGTATTGAAACCTTTTTGGCCGCGCATCTGACTGCCGCCGGTCACCGATAAACGCTGCGCAGGAAAAAATAGTTCCTGTCGCAGCGTTGCCCATTGGTGAGATTTTTGTAATTTTGCAAAAAAAATCAAGAAAACCAATACAATCATGGCAAAGAAAGCACTTTTGATGATACTCGACGGCTGGGGCATCGGCCCCCACGACCGCAGTAATGCAATCTATAGTACACCCACTCCCTATTGGGACCATCTGCTGGCCACCTATCCGCACAGCCAGCTCATGGCCTGTGGCGAGGATGTGGGCTTGCCCGACGGGCAGATGGGTAACAGCGAGGTGGGTCACCTCAACATCGGTGGCGGCCGCATCGTCTATCAAGACCTGGTGAAAATCAACAAGTCGATTGCCGACGGTTCCATTCTCAAAAACCCCGAGGTGGTGAGCGCCTTCAGTTACGCGCAGCGCACCGGCAAGGGCATTCACTTCATGGGACTGACAAGCGACGGCGGCGTTCACAGCTCGCTCGAACACTTGTTTGCGCTGTGCGACATCGCCCATGAATACGGCCTGAAGGATGTGTTCATCCATTGCTTCATGGACGGCCGCGACACCGACCCCGAGAGTGGAAAAGGCTTTGTGGCTCAGGTCGAGGAGCACTGCGCAGCCACCACCGGCGTGGTGGCCACGGTCACCGGCCGCTATTATGCCATGGATCGCGACAAACGCTGGGAACGCATCAAGCTTGCCTACGACCAGCTTGTGGACGGCGTGGGCCGTCAGAGCGACAACATGGTGCGCGCCATCCAGGAGAGCTACGACGAGGGCGTGACCGATGAGTTTATCAAGCCCATTGTCAACAGCACCGTTGACGGACGCATCAAGGAGGGCGATGTGGTGATTTTCTTCAATTACCGCAACGACCGCGCCAAGGAGTTGACCATCGTGCTCACCCAGCAGGACATGCCCGAGCAGGGCATGCACACCATTGCCGACCTGCAGTACTACTGCATGACTCCCTACGATGCCTCGTTCACCGGCGTGCATATCCTGTTCCCGAAGGAAAATGTGCAGAACACGCTGGCCGAATATTTGTCGGCTTGCGGCAAAAAACAGCTGCACATCGCCGAAACCGAGAAGTATGCCCACGTCACATTCTTCTTCAACGGTGGGCGTGAGGAGCCCTTCGAGGGTGAAGACCGCATCCTGGTGCCGTCGCCCAAGGTGGCCACTTACGACCTCAAGCCCGAAATGAGTGCTTTTGAGGTGCGCGACAAACTGGTGGCAGCCATCGGCGAGGAGAAATACGACTACATCGTGGTGAACTATGCCAACGGCGACATGGTGGGGCACACCGGCGTGTACGAGGCTATCCAAAAGGCCGTCGTGGCCATCGACGAGTGTGTGCACGACACAGTGGAGGCAGCTCGCAGCCACGGTTATGAGGTGATTATCATTGCCGACCACGGCAATGCCGACCATGCCATCAACGAAGACGGCACGCCCAACACCGCCCACTCGCTCAATCCCGTGCCGTGCATCTACGTCACCGAGAACCGCGATGCCACTGTGCGCGATGGTCGCCTGGCCGACGTGGCGCCGTCCATTCTTCAAATCATGGACCTGCCGCAACCGGCCGAAATGACCGGCAACAGGCTCATCGAGCGCTGAAAAATTGTCGGATACCGGCAAAACGAAACCATTCGGAACGGTCACCCCTCGTGGTGGCCGTTCTGCTTATCAACCACATCGAGCCTGAACCGGTGCAGTTTTTTGCGCATGACGACGTAGGGGGCGATGTGCATGACATCGAACCTGATTCGCCGGCGCATGTCGGCCATGATGTAGTGCATGGTGTTGATGCTGCTCTTGATGGAATTGGTCCACTCGGTGCGCATGAGCAGGGAGTTTTTCACGTTTTTGTCGAGTTTGAACGACCGCAGTTCCAGCATCTGGCGGTCGACCCAGAACGTGACGATGTCGAGAAAACACTGGAAGTAGCGCGAGAAAGCCTGCACCTTGTTCTGCTTGTAGGCGTTGACCACCGCTTCCGAGAGGTAGAGCAGCACGCGGTTCATCGTGTTGTTGAAGGTGAGGAAGTAGTTGGAATAGGCGATGCTGATTTTCGTGAAGTCGGCCCTTTGCAGGTGCGTGAGCACGATGTTGCGGTTTTCATCGTTGTTGATGAATCTCTCGAAATAAGCCTTTTCGGCCTCTTCAAAGAGGAGGTAGCCCAGAAAGTCGGGGGTGCCGTCGCTGCCTGTCGAGATGAGGAAAAAGTGCTTTTGCTGAAGTTTCATCTCGTTCCATTGCGCCCTAACGTCGAGGTAGTTGCGTGCAAACACGTCGCCGATGGTGGTGATGTAGTTATATTTGATCGACACATCGGCAATCTTGTATTTGTCCTTCTTGGTGAGCGCGTCCTCGTTGCGGGCCAGCAGGCGGTGAAACTCAAAAAGGTCTTCGTTGCCCTGTCGGCCGTATTCTTTGAGTTTGGCGCCGAAGAGCAAGTCGGTGATTTCGACGAGTGTGGCCCAGTTGTGGTGCTCGAGCGCGCGCAGCTGGATTTCCACCCTTCGGTTGTCGCCGTCTTTGAGCACGGCGTTCAGGTGAATGGAACGGTATCCGCTTTCCTTGGGCTTTTCGATATAGTCGTGAATCACTCCCTTGATGAGAAACGGCAAGCGGCTTTGGTTTTTGAGGATGCGGTTGTAGAGCTCGTAGACCTTTTCGGTGCTCGACAGGATGCACCGGCAGCCGGCGATGTCCTCGGCGCGGTTCACCTGCATCTCGGGAAAGCGGATGAGTTTGCTCACGATGGACTCGATGCGCTTCACGCGATAGGTGCAGATGCAGTCTTTGTCGACGTTGTGCGCCAGCCGCTCAATGGCGTTGAAAATGGTGGCCAGCGGTTCCTTGTAGCTCATTCGCAGCTGCTGGAGCATGAGCAGGTCGTCGGGGGCAATGTCGTGAGGCTTGTTGCGGATGCGGTCGCCCAATCGCTTGTAGTCTTTGTTGGAGTAGTGCGTTTCGTTAGGTTGCATGCAATGGAAGGCATTGATTAAGGTTGAAGACACAAAAATACAAAAAAATCGGCATTTGGCAAACGTCACCATCGGTGTGGAGCTGTGGCACTTTGCTTTCATGGTGTTGCTACCGATGCGTTTTTGGCGCAAAAGTGGATTGATGTGAAGAATAATGCTTATATTTGCAATTATTTTGAAGTTGACAAATGCTATATTTCCATTAAATAACAAATAACGATGAACAAACTGACATTCTTATTGATTGCGCTGTGTACAATCATGACTGCCAATGCACAGCAGAAAGGCTATGTGTGCACGGGCAATCGTGTGAACATTCGCACAGGGGCAGGAATCAATTATCCCGTTATGGATCGGGGCGATGGCCACAAGCGCCAGATGTCAAAAGGCGACGTTGTGTTGGATCGTGGCCAGAAGAAGAATGGCTTTTGCCTTGTTAACGGGCCATTGGAGTGGGGCGGTGACGAAAGAGACGGTTGGGTTTCTCAAAAATACCTGCGCCCGGTCATTGTGTGTCCCACCTGTGGAGGAACAAAAGACGAAAACATAGCGGAAGTTGACATAGAACTTGCAACTTGTCGCACGTGTAAAGGCAAGGGCTACATAAAGGAAGGATTCTGAAGAAATCGGTTGCCGGCCTATAGTTTTGCTTGCGAAGGCTAACGGTTATCAGCGAAAAAAATTGTCGGGGGCGGCGTTGCCGGCCACCACTTCGTCGTGCCGATGTGGCCATTGTTGCTTCGTGATGATATGGATATAGAAAGAGGGTGTGCCGGAATTCCGGCACACCCTGTTCTGTATAAAACCAGGTGTGGCAGGTCAGAAAATCTTGTAGGCGAGACGCAATTGAATCATGGGGTAGGCGCTGAACCATGAGATGAAGTGCGTGATACCCGATTCCTTCGAGCTCGATTTGATTTTCTTGCCGTTGTTGAGCACAAATTGCGGTGAGCCCCAGAACATGAGGCCGGCATCGACCGCGAAGCTCAAGCGGTGGTGGCGTGCCATGCTTTGCCCGAAACCGATGCCCAGATAGGGTTTCACGGCCCATGTCCTCATCTTTACGTCGATGTTGTAGTTCTCATCGGCAGTGAACACGTAGTCGCCAAACTTGAGTCCCACCGGCGGATAATTGGTGTGGTAAAGTTGGTTGTAGTCTTCCACCTTTTGATTGGCATCGTAGAGCGGTTGCAGCGCCCCGTCGTTGGTGTTGCGGAAGTGCAGGAAGGTGCGGTTCCCGGCGAAGAGCCCTGCGGCAAAATAGAATGGTGTGGGGAATGGGTGCACCTCGGCCATGATGAAAGCGTTCCAGAAGCGCGGCTTGATGGCAAGTTCCACCTTGTCGGTCATCTTGGCCTGCTTGATGGCATCGTCCTCCACAAGTTGCATCTGTGTGATGTTGGTTGCGGTGTTGATGGCCTTGAACTTGATGTCGCCCATGGCATTGCCCACGATGCCGGCGCGCACGGTGACGATGCGGTGCAAGGGCATAGCGACATCAACGCCGAAGCCCCCCAAGCCCGTCTGGAGTCCCACGGCGAGGTGGTTCAACATGCCGTTTTCGCTGTGTAGTTTCAGACTCTTGCTGTCCTGTGCAGCTGTGGCAGGAGTCAAGAGTGCAATTGTCGCAACCACCGCCAGAGCCCGGCAAAACTGAGATAAATAATGTCTATATTGTTTCATAATGATATCAGAGCATGTTGATTATTTAAAAAAATTCTTGTTCGACATCACGAGCAGGTTGGTCAGAGACTGACTGCGTGGATAGAAGCCGTAGAGGTAGTCGCTGGTGTAGGGCGTGCCGCCGTTGATGATGCAGTGCACATAGTCGTGGCACGACATGTCGATGGGCATAATGCCCACTGTTCCTTCGTTGGCAAGTAAGTTTTCGATGACTTTGGGGTGCAGGTTCGATGCGTTGGTGATATATCCTCGAGCCGAAACCTCAGTGTAAGCCGAGCAGTGGTTCACAATCCAGATGTTCTCGTTGCTGGCGGTAGCCTCTCGTGCGCTCTTCATCATGTCGAGCACGGTAGAGATTTTGGTGGCCATGCGTTTCTCGCTTGTGGTCTTGTAGTAGTCTTGCTTGTAAAGGGTGGCTTTGATGCTGGGGTCCTCCATGTTGTAGATGGCGCAACTGCGCTGCTGCTCGGGGTGGATTTGCTCGTCGACGTCGGGGTCCTCGTCGGGCCAGTCACAGTAGGCGACAGGATAGTGGAACGAGGGGTTGTAGGGACGCAAGTCGTAGCGGCTGAGCCACAGAATCTTGCCACGCATCTCGCCCACAGTGATGTCGGGATGCCAACTTTCGACAAAAAGTCCCTTGTACTTGTGCAAGGAGAGGACCTTACCCAGTAGTTTGGTCCAGTTTTGCTGGCTTTCCATGCCATTGTCGGCCTGAATTTTCACGATGAAGAACTCCGAGGGATGCGACTTGAGGAACTGCTGCATCCAGTCGATAGACTGCTCGAGCGACACATTCACCTCGGTGAATCCGTGCGCCAAGCGCAGGATTTGCCTGTCTTCGGGCTTCTGGGCAAGTGTGTCGATAGCCACCACGGGGCGGAAGTCGAAGAAACGAATGCCGCACGACATCTGCTCGGAGAAGGTGGACACCTGGCTGATAGCCATGATGTTGGAGAAATACTTGACAACCGGTGTGTAGAAGCCCATGCCGGTCATGGTGTCGTGGGTGCCGGGAATACTGAGCTTGCACACCCTTGCATCGTCGCGCACGAGCGACAGCCAGTCGGTAAGTGGCGTGGCCAGTTCGTAGGGGTACTGGATTTGGTCTTGATACCCTTCTGAGAAAAGGTAGGGGTCGTCCAGCGACTTGTCGTCGTAGTACGGCTCTCCGTTTTTCTCTTCGCAACCGCTCAGCGTAGCGACGCCGAGCATTGCGATAGTCAGGAAAACGGAGCTACTCCATTTTTTGGGTTTAAAATTGATTTTCATTTACTGTTGAATGTTTAATAATGTGAAACTGTCATTCAAAATGCGTGAAATTGCTTTCAAAGATGTATAATTTTTACAAAGTTACTACAATTTTTGTAAATTTAACCCTAATTGCCCGAAAAATTCGAAGTCGTAAAAATAAAACGTCAATCATCCACCACTGATGTGGCGCTCACTTAAAATGGCGGGATAAGAAAAATTGCGGGGTTTTGCTTGGTGGGTTGTCAAATTATTCGTAATTTCGTAGTTTGAAGAAAAAGCATTGTTACAAACCCATAAAAAAGTTACCGAGATGAATCATCGAGTAAAGAAATCCATGCTGGCTGTGTTGACTGCTGCCACATTGTTTCCCATGGCTCAAGCCGAGCATGTGACCATTATCGCTGTGAACGACACCCATAGCCAGATTGAGCCCGCGTCGGACGGCAAAGGCGGCCTGCTTCGCCGTCGCGCCATTTACGATCAGTTGCGCCGTGAGAACAAGAACACTGTCACCGTTCATGCCGGCGACGCTGTTCAGGGCACCGTGTTTTTCTCCCTGTATGGCGGTGAAGTGGAGTATGCCGCCATGGATTCGCTGGGCTACGATATCATCATCTTGGGAAACCATGAGTTTGATAACGGTCTCGACAGCATTGCTCATTATTATAAGCATATCAAGGCTGCCAAATTGAGTGCAAACTATGACCTGAGCGGCACGAAGCTCGAGGGGCTTTTCCAGCCCTATATCATCAAGGCTTACGGCGACAAGCGCGTGGGCTTTTTCGGAATCAACGTGCAGCCGCAAGGTCTGATTGCCGATAAGAACTTTCTCGGCATGCGCTATCTGCCGAGCGAAGAGGTGGCCGATGCCACTGCCCGCTACTTGAAGGAAGTGCAAAAGGTGGACTACGCCGTGATGGTGTCGCACATTGGTTACGACTCCTATAAGCCCGGCGACCCCAACGATAGCACAATTATTGCATCAAGCCATTACATCGACCTGGTAGTGGGAGGGCACTCGCACACCGTGCTCAAACCCGGCACCGCGTATTGCCAAATCGGGAACGCCGACGGCAAACCCATCACCGTGGGTCAGAACGGCAAGAGCGGCAAGATAGTGGCCGTCTACGACCTGGATTTGGAAACGGGAGCTGTAGACTATCGGCACATCGCCGTCGACGCATCGTGGGACGAAGCCGCCGGCCGTTATACGGCCATGAACAGCTGGCTCGACCAGTATCGCCATGGTGTCGACTCGCTGATGAACAGCCCCGTGGGAGAGAGCGTTCGTTCATGGAAGAACTCCAGTGCCACGTCGCAGAACTGGGTGAGCGATGTCACCATGGCTATCATTGAGACCATCAGCGGCGTGAAGGGCGTGGACCTGGCCATTATGAACAAGGGTGGCATCCGCACCGACATGCCCCAGGGTGTGGTGACCGAGGGACTTCTTGACTCGATGTTTCCCTTCGACAACCGCTTTGTGGTGCTGGAACTCACCGGCCAGCAGCTGCTTGATGCCTTGCAAGTGATGGCCGGCCGTGGCGGCGACGCCGTGAGCAAAGAACTGCGTGCAACGTTCAATGACAAGGGCCAGATAACCCAAGCCAAGGTGAAGGGCAAAAAAATCAAGCCCGAACGCACCTACAAAGTGGTGACCATTGACTATCTGGCCAACGGTGGCGACTACATGGTTCCTTTCACCCAGGGCAAGCGCTTGTTTGTGGACGAAGAGAAATATGGCAAGCACATCATCAATTATGTGCGCGCGCTCAGTGCTGCCGGCAAGAAGATTGATTCGACCGACGAAGTGCGCATGGTCAAGAAATGACATACGGATGGAGAATAGAAGTTAGATGTTATATACGAACAAATGATTAAAAACTTTAAGTTCATGAGAATCAACAGAACACTTGTGACCCTGATGCTGTGTGCCCTGGTGCTGAACGTCAGCGCCCGCCGCGGCACGCAAGCCATGCCCACACTGTTTAACACAGTGAACAAGGCAGAGATGGAGAAGTGGGTGTCGGCCACGATGAAGTCGATGAGCCAGGATGAGCGCATCGCACAGCTATTTGTCATGGCCATCGACCCGCGAGACGACGACGCCACGCGTGCGCGCGTCAAGAAATATGTGGCCGACAACAAAGTGGGCGGTCTTATCTATAACGAGAGCACCCTTCATGAGCAGGTGACCATCACCAACTACGCTCAGTCGCTTGCCCGCATCCCGCTGCTGCTGACCATGGACGGCGAGTGGGGCATTGCCATGCGCGTGGAGGGAATGCCCAAATATCAGCGCAATCTCACGCTGGGAGCCATCACCGACGAGCGCCTGCTCTACAATTACGGGCGCGAGATAGCGCGCCAGTGTCGCCGTCTGGGCCTGCGCGTGAATTTTGCGCCGGTGCTCGATGTGAACGACAACCCGCTGAATCCCGTCATCGGCACCCGCTCGTTCGGCGAGAGCCCTGAAATGGTGTCGACACACGGTATAGCTTACGCCCGAGGCCTGGAGGACGGCGGCGTGATAGCCGTGGGTAAGCATTTCCCGGGCCACGGTTCGTCGACCGAGGATTCTCACAAGGTGCTTCCCACCATCAACAAGAAGATGGAGGAACTCAACACCTGCGAACTGGTTCCCTTCAGGAAATTTATCGATGCGGGTTTCTCGGGCATTCTCACCGCCCATCTCTATGTCCCCGCCATCGACCCCACGCAGGGCCCGACTACGCTGTCGGCTCGATGCGTGCGCGACTTGCTCAAGAACAAATTGCATTTCAAGGGGCTGGTCATTACCGATGCCCTTGGCATGAAGGGCGCCACCCAGCTGCTCAAGGGGTCGGTGTGCGTCAACGCCCTGCTTGCCGGCAATGATGTGCTGCTCATGCCCGACCAGGTGGAGAGCGAGGTGGAAGCCATCAAGGCCGCCATTGCCGCGGGCACGCTCAAGCAGAAAGACATTGACGAGCGTTGCCACAAACTGCTGTGTTATAAATATGTGTTGGGGCTGACCGAGCCGCAACATGTCGACACCAACAATCTGGAGAGCGATTTGAAGTCGGCCGGCTCGGCTGTGCTTCACCGTCAGCTCACCGCCGGCTCGATAACCGTGATAAAAAATGATGACCATGTGCTTCCCATCCACAACCTGCAGAGCCGCCGCATCGCAGTGGTGACCGTGGGCGACGGGGAAGGCCTGAAGTCGATGTTCTGTGACCGTGCCGATGACTATGCCGAGGTCACCGCCTTCGACTGCAAACCGGGCGACGATGTCGAGGCCTTGGCCGACATGCTCAATGCAGGCCGTTTCAATACCGTCATTCTGGAGGCCTATGGGAACGATGCATCGACCCAGGCAAGCATCGGAACATTGTCGAAAAAGTGCAAAAATGTGGTGCTTGCCGTCCTTTGCAAGCCCTACGAGATAGCTAATTATTCCGAAGCAATCGGGCAATCTAATGTAAAGGGCGTGGTGCTCACTTATGAAACCGGTGAGGAGGCTCAAGACTATGCCGTGCAGACCATCTTCGGCGGCAATGCAGCCCAGGGGTGCCTGCCCATTTCACTCACGGTCAACGGCCAGAAAAAATATCCTGCCGGCCATGGCATCCATTATGAGGCCACGCGACTGGGTTACACTGTGCCCGCCGAGGTGGGCGTGAACAACCGCTTGCTTGCCCAGGTCGACTCGGTGGCCCGGGTGGCCCTTCGCGAGCATGCGTTTCCCGGTTGCCAGGTGGTGATTGGGCGCCACGGCAAGGTCATCTGCAAGCGAGCCTACGGCGAGACGGCCTATGGCACAGGAGTGCCTGTCGATGACAACACACTCTTTGGCCTGGCCTCAGTGTCGAAAGCCACCGGCACCCTGAGTGCACTGATGAAAGTGTACGACGACGGCAAATTCCGCCTTGACGACAAAGCCAGCGACGTCATCACCGACCTGCGCGGCACCGACAAGGAAGATATCACCTATCGCGACCTGCTGTATCATGAAACCGGCATGCCGCCCTCACTGAGTATGTGGCAGATGATGATGGACACCGCCACCTACAGCGGTCCGCTCATTGTGGGCAAGCCCGATGCGCAGCACAACATCAAAATCATGAACGGCGCCTATGGACACGACGATGCCCGCCTGCGCACCGACATTTTGTCGCGCAGCCAGACCGAGCAGTTCAATGTGGCCATTGCCGACGGCATTTGGGGAGGCCGAGTGACTTACGATTCCATCATGCAGCGCATCTATCATGCCGACCTGGGCAGCAAGAAATATCTCTACAGCTGCTTGAATTTCTGCCTGCTGGCCGATGCCGTGCAACGCATCACCCATGCTCCGCTCAATTATTTTGTGAACAGCTACATCTTTGCTCCCCTGGGTGCCTATCACACGCTTTACAGGCCACTGTCGAAGTTCTCCCGTGACCAGATTGCCTATACCGAGGTCGACACCTATCTTCGTCGGCAGCACATTCATGGCTATGTCCACGATGAACTGGCCGCCTTCTCGGGCGGTGTGCAGGGCAATGCCGGCTTGTTCTCGTCGGCCAACGACCTGGCAAAACTGCTGCAGATGTGGCTCAATGGCGGCACCTATGGCGACGTGCGCTTTTATAAGCCGTCGACCGTGGATGTGTTCACCACGCAGAAGAGCCCCAACAGCCACCGCGGCTTGGGCTACGACAAGCCCGTGGTGGGTAATCCCGATGCCTCGAACACCTGTGCCGAGGCCACGGCCGAGACCTATGGTCACACCGGTTTCACGGGCACATGCTTCTGGGTTGACCCCAAGAATGACATGTTCTACATCTTCCTGAGCAACCGCGTGAGCCCGTCGCGCAACAACCCGGCGTTCAGCCGCGTGAGCGCCCGCAGCCACATTCAGTCACTTATCTATCAAAATATCGAAAAATGAAACATCCTATCAGTCATCTTGTGATGGCGGGGCTGGTGGTGCTCGTGGCACTCACCGGCTGCAAAGAGAATTACTCCAATGGTGAAAAGGTGGGCACGCTCATCGAGTTTGCCAGTAAGGGCGTGATCTGGGATTCATGGGAAGGCCGACTGAACATGACGCAGACCGGTATGAACACCGGCGGCGAGCCATTCCAATTCTCCTTCGACAACGACCGAAACGACCAGGACTCGCTGGTGAAATTGCTCTATCAGGCGCAAATCGACGGTTGGAAAGTGAAAATCAAGTACCATGCTGTGTGGGGTTTCAAAAATTTCTTCAAGAACCGTGGCGAAACCGACTATTTTGTCGATGATGTGACAGTGCTCGACCGCGACTTCGCCAACGTGATGAGGCATCTGAACGATGGCAACCGTAACGGCCGCGTGGTGGACACGGTGTGGGTGGTAATCGATAAATCACAAATCAAGAAATAATCAATCATCATGAAAAGAATCATTTATGCTCTCTTGACGCTGGTTATGGCCGTTGCCTGTACGAGCCAGGGGCACTACAAAATCACCGTGACGTTTCCCGACGCGTCGTGCGATGGCGACACCATGTATTTGACCAACTACGACAGCGGCGACACGGTGGCGCAGACCCTTGTGGCCAATGCCTGCGCAACGATAGAAGGAGAGGTCGACACCTCGTTCATGGCGCGCATGCTTGTGCATGGACAACGGATGGGATTCGTCGTGGAGAAAGGCGACATTGCCATTATCTGGCAAGATGGACGGGCCACCGGAACCAATCTGAATGAGGTGCTGAACGACCTGGACAAGCGCCTTGAGGAAATCGGCGACAATGACTCACTGGCCGTCGAGGCATTCAAAACGACCTACCATGAGAATGTGGAGAATGCCATCGGTCCGTGGGCGCTGAACTATTACTTGATGTACAATGAGTTCTCGGCCACACAAATCGATTCAATCCTGTCGGCTCTGCCGGCCCGTTACCGCAACCTGAGGCGTGTGCAGAAGGCAATCGCCTTTGCGCAGCAGCATGAACTTACGGCCCCCGGAAAGAAATACACCGATTTTTCCAATGCGGCAGGTGAGCGCCTCAGCGACCATCTGGCCACCGACAAAGTGAACATTGTGGACTTCTGGGCCAGCTGGTGCGGCCCCTGCCGGCGTGAGATACCCAACCTTCAGAAGATTGTGGCCAAGCATGGCGACAAAGTGAATGTGGTGGGCGTGGCCGTGTGGGACAAGCCCGACGACACCCATCAGGCCATGAAAGAACTCAACATCACTTGGCCCGTGATAGAGGGAGGAACCAACTGGATGGTGCCCACCGATCTGTATGGTGTGAGCGGCATACCTCACATTCTGGTCATAGCCTCCGACACCATTGTGGCTCGCGGACTTCAAGGTGACGAATTAGCTGCCCTTGTCGACAGGCTTGTCGGCAGCGAGCAAAAATGATGTGATTCTGTGGCAGTGAAGAATAGACGACTCATCAACCTGTTCTTGTGGCTGGCCGTGGCATGCTGGGTGATGCCGATGGCCGCACAGGAAAAGGTGAACAAGGTGACCCAGTTCATGAACAGCCTGTCGAACCGGTTGAAAATCAACGGTTACGCTCTGCTCGATTACACCTACAACGACCAGGCCTCGCCCAACAACGAGTTCAAAGTGAACAAAGTGATAGGCATGGTTGAGCTCACCATTGTACCTAAGGTCAAGGCCTTTGCCATGTTCAGCTTCAACAGCGCGTCGCTGCTCGAAGCGTGGGGCAGTTACACCCCGTGTGAACAGTTTGGCGTGAAATTCGGTCAATTCAAGACTCCATTCACGGCCGAGAACCCCCTCTCGCCCACGATGCTGGAATTTATCACAGAGAACGCTCTCGTGACCCAATATATGGTTATGGGCGCCAATCCGCTGATGATGCCCGGCTCGGGAGGACGCGACATAGGATTGACAATTTTTGGCAACTTGTTCTATTCCCGCCTGTCGTATGACCTGGCTGTGATGAACGGTGCGGGACGCAATCGTGGCGACATCAACAGCGCCAAGGATTTTGTGGCCCGGCTGATGGTGCATCCTGTGCAACATCTGAGCTTCGGGGGCTCCATGATTCTGGGGCGCGGCCACACCGAAGAATTGGGGAATTTCAAGCGAAACCGCTTTGCTGCCAGCGCACAGCTCAAGACGACACCGCTGGAGGTGCGCACGGAGTACATGTGGGGGCGTGACGGCGACGACGACAGCCAGGGTTGCTATGTGACAGCCGCAGCCAAGAATCTGGCGGTGAAAAATCTGGATTTGGTGGCGGGCTACGACCGTCTGGACTGTACTGCCGGCATCACCAATCGCGTCTCGGTGGGGCTCAATTACTGGTTCTATCCCAGATGCCGTGTGCGCCTGGGTTACAATCATGCAAAGGTGCACGGTGCCGCCAAAGGTGCCAACTCTGTTCTCACTCAATTGCAATTAGCCTTCTAACTATGAGTAAATATCGTTTCGTTATGATGGCAGTGGCGTGCATGGCTCTGTGCGGTGCAACGTCATTTGCCATGCCGCAGCCCGATGAGGAGGATTACGACGAGAGCATCCGCAAGCCCATCAGGCGCCTTCACCCCGAGCGTGAGCGCGCCAAGGCCATTAAGCAATGGGAAGAGGAGCAAGCCCGCAAGGCAGCCGCGCAGCAGCAGGGTGGGGCGGCCGCACACAGTGCCGACCCCTGGGCCGAAAGCGGTGTCGAAGTGCCCGACGGCAAAGAGGCCCTCTACGAATTGCTCAACAAGGATTATTCGCTCAAGCAGTATGTGCCTGATGGGCCCAAGCGCCTGCAGTGGGTCGACGAGCCGGTGAGCGCCTCCATGAGCGACCTTCTGCCACATTTTGACAAAAATGGCGACCGTTACACACCTCGCGGCACCACCATGAAACAGAGTGAGAATGCCATCTATTTTTATTTTGTGGACAACGGCCCGTTGAGATTGCGCGTGCAATATTTTGCCGATGATCCGCTCAACTTTTCAGAAATGGTGTTCACGATAGACGGTTTTGAGTATCATTACCGTCCTTCAGGAACGCAGCGCGGGCGGCAAGGTACTCGGTTTTACTGGGAAACCAGCGACGAGGCGCTGGGCACGGCCGACCGCGACCTTGTCTACGCCTTGACCCATTGCCACTGGGCGCGCGTGAAATTATTGGGTGCCAATGGCATCGACCATGTGAAAATGTTTACCACCGGCCAACTCGAGGACTTTGCCCGCTTGTGGCAGCTCTATCGTTTGAAGGGCGGCACCCTGTGACACGACGATTTACAATTCAAACAGAATTTATTTTTAAAAATCCCGAATTTAATTTTGTAAATTCGGGATTTATGCTTAATTTTGCCAAAATTAAACGATTAAGTGATTATGAAATGTAAATTCACAGCGAGTCTGTTCTTGATGTTGTCAAGCACTATGTTGCTGACCACTACTACTTCTTGTGAGTCGTTGTTCGCGAGCATGGGCTATGTGAAGGCCGACCGTCCGTGCCATTGCACCCACGAGGGTGAATGTGGTGCCGGCGTGATGGCGCGTGTGGAGCATCCCGTCACCGGCGTGGTGCAGCACACCCAGTCGAAGGTCGATAAATCTTATCTTCAAGAATTGTTGAACGCCGATTACTCCATTCACCAGTATCTGCCCGAGGAACCCAAGCGCTTGACCTGGGTCGATGACACCATTCATGAGACGGTTTCGGAACTCACCCCGCTGCTCAGCAAGAGCGAGCAAAACGGCGGCAAGCGCCTGATGCCGCAGGGTGTGGCCATGCGCAACAGTGAGAATGCTGTGTATTTCTATATTGTGACCGATGCTTCCGAACGCCCCTCAGAGCTCAGGCTGCGTGTGCAATACTATGCCGACGACCCTCTGAACTTCGACCGCATGGAATTCCGCATCAATGGATTCGTCTATTCCTATAAACCCTCGGCACCCAAGCGCGGCAAGGATGGCCCCCGCTTCTATTGGGAGAATTGTGACGATGCGCTCACGGCCACCGACCGCGATTTGGTTTATGCATTGGCGCATGCCGACTGGGTGGAGCTTCGCCTGAAGGGAGCCGGCGGCATGGACCATGTGAAGATGCTCAATGAGGACCAGATCAAGGCCTTCTACAACATTCTGCAACTTTATCGCCTCATGGGCGGAAAGCTACAATAAACTCGTGCTGCCAGTGGCCTGGCGTACGATTCCTTCAATAATGGATTTGTTTTAATGGTTTGAAAAAAAAGGATAGCCCCGTTGGACTATCCTTTTTTATCGAATTACACCCGGCCGCATGCCGCGGCCAGCGTGAGATGTCGTGTTGCTTAGTGAGCTGTTTTAGAGCAGCGTCACGTTCACGTCGGTCTCGTTCTCCTCAACGTTGACCTTTCCCTCGCGGGCCAGCCAACCGATGGCAGCGTACAGCTCTTTCTCTTTGAGCTTGGTTGCCTTCTTCAGACCTTTCACTGTCAGATTACCGTTAGCAGCGTCAAGAGCATTCCAGGCAGCGCCTGCCCAATTACCAATGATTTCTACGTTCATAATAATTAACCTTTAAAAAAAACAATCTTCTTTCTAAAAATCGATGCAAAAGTAAAGGTTTTTTCGTAATTAACCAAATTTTAACTATTTTTTCTGTCAGATTGTCACAAAATTGAGTGTAATCGTTTGCATTGTTCATATTGGCTTGGTGTGGTGACATGGCATTGGAAAGGGGCTTGATAGCCGAATCAGTTTTTTTTTGTAATTTTGTGCCATGATGAAAGGGCTGGTCATAAAAAACACCGGCAGCTGGTACGTGGTGCGCACCGGTGGCGGCGAGCAGGTGAATTGCAAAATCAAGGGCAATTTGCGGCTTCGTGGTTTTCGCTGCACCAATCCTGTGGCCGTGGGCGATGTGGTGAGGCTGGAGCCCAAGCCCGACGGCACCGCGATGATTACCTCGATCGACGAGCGTCGCAACTACATCATCCGGCGTGCCAGTAACCTGTCGAAGGAATTTCAGATTATAGCCAGCAATCTCGACCAGGCCGTGCTGGTGGTGTCGCTGGCCAATCCGGTGACCAACACCACTTTCATCGACCGTTTTTTGGCCACCGCCATGGCCTACAGGGTGCCGTCGCTGCTGGTCATCAACAAGGTGGATCTGCTCACTGCCGATGACGACCGCATGCTGCTCGATGCGGTGAGGCGCCTGTACGAAAGCATCGGATATACCGTGCTTGCCACCAGCACGGTGACAGGCGAGGGCGTGGACGCATTGCGATTGTCGCTGCAGGGCAAAATGTCGCTTTTCTCGGGCAACTCCGGAGTGGGGAAGTCGTCGCTCATCAATTGCCTCGTGCCCGGAGCCGGGCTGCGAGTGGGCGATGTGTCGGCGGTCCATCACACAGGCATGCACACCACCACATTCAGCGAGATGCTCGACCTTGCCGGCGGCGGGGCAATCATCGACACGCCCGGAGTGAAGGGTTTCGGGACCATCGACTTTGAGCGTGCCGAGGTGGCTCATTATTTTCCCGAAATTTTCGAGGTGGGTAAGGAGTGCCGTTTCAATAATTGCACCCATACGCACGAGCCCGGTTGCGCGGTGTTGCGTGCAGTGGAGCAGAGTCGCATCAGCCAGTCGCGCTACGCCAGTTATCTGAGCATCATCACCGACGACCCGTCGGACAAGTACCGCAAGGAAGATTACGGCCAGTAAGGGCCGGTGCCTTGATTTTACCGGCGGTCACCATGCTCAAAAAAAAGTGGCTGCCGTAAAAAAAAGGGGTATAAGGTGCGCCATTTGCGGAATTTTTACTACTTTTGTAAAAAATTGGACAACTATGGCTGCCGATTTGCAACAAACGCTGTCGCGGGTGATGCACAAATGCAACGTTCTTGTGGAGAAATACCAAGATTTGCAAGCCCGTCATGATGAGTCGGAACGGCTCATTGAGGAGCATCGTGCCCGCATAGAGCAGTTGCAGCAACAGCTGGAGCGCCTGACGCGTGAAAACGAGTATTTGCGAATGGCGCGTCACATCGCCCTCACGCCCGAGGCAGCGGCCCAGGGCCGGAAGTTGTTGTCCAAAATGGTGCGGGACATCGACAAATGCATTGCTCAGTTGAATGCATAACAGATAACCGAAACGACGCGTGATGAACGAGAAAGATAAAAAACAAAATATCTGGATTCAGCTGGCCGACGTGAAGCCCATAGCGGTGAGCGTTCCTGCCGGCGAAGAGGCGTCGTTCCGTAAAGCCGAGGAACTTGTGAACGACCTGTGGAACAGGTGGATGAAGCGATTCGGCGAGAACAGCACGTCGCACGATGTGCTGGCGCGTGTGGCTTTTCAATTTGCACGCTTGTTCATGGACGCGTATGCCCAGAACAAGGCTGTCGATGATTTTCTGGCCGATTTTGAGAAAAAGCTCGACGACATTGTCGTGAAGGCTTGATTGAGATTTAGGTTCCTGCACCTCTTTTTTCGCTGTGGCAAGTGGCCATTCGCCTGCTGGTGGAATCGCTGCTTTCATGGCAAAGGATGGGGTGCGTATTGTTTTATATATATAATTATTTTAAAGGTTTTATCACAATGGACGATATAATCATTGTTGTAATTGCGGCAATTGTGGCGTTTGCCCTGGGAGCCCTGGTGGCTCAGATGATGGCACGCCGCAACGCAAAATCCCGTGCCAACGAGATTGTGGAGAAAGCAAAACTCGAGGCCGAGGTGCTGAAGAATAACGAGGTGATCAAAGGCAAAGAAGCCGGAATGGCCATCACCAGCGAGGCCGAGAAGCAGGCTAACGCCCGCCTGGCCAAGGTTCAATCGAACGAGGCCAAGGTGAAGCAGCGTGAAATTCAGCTCAACCAGCTTCAGGGCGACGTGCAGCGCCGCCGCAACGAGCTCGACACGCTCAAGCAGAACGTCGACAAGCAGACGGCCATCCTGGATGAGCGCAAGAAAGAGGTGGACCGCATGGAGAAGAGCGTGCGCGACACGCTGGAGCACGTGAGCGGCCTCAGCGCCGAGGAAGCCAAGGAGAAACTGGTGGAATCGCTCAAAGACGAGGCTAAGACCGCCGCCCAGAGCTATATCAACGACATCATGGACGATGCCAAGCTCACGGCCAACAAAGAGGCCAAGCGCATCATCGTGGAAACCATCCAGCGCGTGGCCACCGAGACGGCTGTGGAGAATGCCGTGACGGTGTTTCACATCGAGAATGATGAAATCAAGGGCCGCATCATCGGCCGCGAGGGCCGCAACATCCGTGCCCTGGAGGCTGCAACCGGTGTGGAAATCATTGTCGACGACACCCCCGAGGCCATCGTGCTTTCGGGCTTCGACCCGGTGCGCCGCGAGATAGCCCGGTTGGCGCTTCACCAGCTTGTGGCCGACGGCCGCATCCACCCCGCCCGCATCGAGGAGGTGGTGGCCAAGGTGCGCCGCCAGGTGGAAGAGGAAATCATCGAGACCGGCAAGCGCACGGCCATCGACCTGGGCATCCATGGCCTGCATCCCGAGCTCATCAGGCTCATCGGCAAGATGAAATATCGCTCGAGTTATGGCCAGAACTTGCTGCAACACTCGCGCGAGACGGCCAATCTGTGTGCCATCATGGCCAGCGAGCTGGGCTTGAATCCCAAGAAAGCCCGCCGTGCCGGCCTGCTGCATGACATCGGCAAGGTGCCCGACGATGAGCCCGAACTGCCGCACGCCGTGCTGGGTATGAAACTGGCCGAGAAATTCAAAGAGAAACCCGACATCTGCAACGCCATCGGCGCCCACCACGACGAGGAGGAGGCCACCAGCCTCTATGCTCCCATCGTGCAGGTGTGCGACGCCATCTCGGGTGCCCGTCCGGGTGCCCGCCGTGAGATTGTGGAGGCCTACATCAAGCGATTGAACGACCTGGAGCGCCTGGCACTTTCTTATCCGGGCGTGGTGAAGACCTACGCCATTCAGGCCGGCCGTGAGCTGCGTGTCATCGTGGGGGCCGACAAAATCAGCGATGCCGAGACCGAGCAGCTGTCGAACGAGATTGCGAAGAAAATACAGGACGAGCTCACCTATCCGGGTCAGGTGCGCATCACGGTGATTCGTGAGACGCGTGCCGTGAGTTACGCCAAATAAAGCCCACGGGTCGACATGAAAGACGAACTCACTCATGACCTGTTGCCCGGCGGCGAGGACGCTTGCGTGGCATGCAACGGCGGCTGCTGCGGTGGCGGTTGCGCCCCCCGCAGCCAGCTTGCGAGCTACAACTGGCTCGACGACATACCCGGCGGTGCTGCCGATTTCGACATCGTGGAGGTGCATTTCAAAAACACCCGTCGCGGCTTTTACCGCAACAGCATGAACCTGCCCCTGCAGCAGGGCGACTGGGTGGCTGTTGAGGCCAGCCCCGGCCACGACATCGGGCAGGTGGCCCTCACCGGCAAGCTGGTGCAGCTGCAGATGAAGCGCGTGCACCTGCGGCCCGATGCCGAGATTTTGCGCATTTTCCGCAAGGCGCGTCCCGTCGATATGGAGCGTTACGAGGAAGCCAAGGCCCGCGAGACCGATACCATGATTCGCTCGCGACAGATTGCCGCCGACCTGGGCCTGAAGATGAAAATCGGCGACGTGGAGTATCAGGGTGACGGAAACAAAGCCATCTTCTACTACATAGCCGACGAACGTGTTGACTTCCGTCAACTCATCAAGGTGCTTGCCGATGTGTTCAAAATCCGCGTGGAGATGAAGCAGATTGGCGCCCGCCAGGAGGCCGGCCGTATAGGCGGCATAGGGCCTTGTGGCCGTGCGCTGTGCTGCGCCAGCTGGATGACCAACTTTGTGTCGGTGGCTACGAGCGCCGCCCGTTTCCAGGACATTTCGCTCAACCCGCAGAAGCTTGCCGGCCAGTGCGCCAAGCTGAAGTGCTGCATCAATTTCGAGGTCGACACCTATGTGGAAGCCTCACGCAAGTTGCCGCTGCGCGATGTGCCCCTGGAAACGAAGGATGCCGTCTACTACCACTTCAAGACCGATGTGCTGAAGCGGGAAATGTCGTATTCCACGGTGAAAAACCAGCCCGAGAATGTTGTGACCTTGAGCCCCGAGCGGGTGCTTGAGGTGATGGCGCTGAACCGCAACGGGGCCAAGCCCGACAAGCTGACGCTCGACGACGACGAGCGCCGTGTGGAGCAGAAGGCCTTTGGCGACATTCTGGGGCAGGACAGCATCAGCCGCTTCGACAAAAAGAAGAAGAAAAAGAAGAAATCGGCCGCTCAGGGCCAGCAGGCACCCAAGGATGCTATGCCACCGTCCCCCGACAAGCGGCGTGGAGAGCGCCGTGATCCACAGCCTCAAGGCAATGCCAACGGGCGCCGCCGCTCTCAGATGAAGAACAACCACGAACATTCCCGTCGAAATGGCAATCCCGGTCAAGAAAACAGGAAAAACGCGCCCCGCCCGGGCAGCCAGCCGCCGCAGCAATAAGATGTTTGCAGCCGGACTGATTGCGCTGGCCGCCTGCTGTGCGGCATGCGACCCATCGCAGGCGTCGCAGGGCCAATATGTGCACCTGCCTGCCACAGGATGGGACAGTTCGCTGCCTCTGCGCTTCACGCCATCGCTGCCCGACAGTGCCGCGTGTTACGACCTGACTGTGGCCGTTCGCCACAATGCCACCTATGGCTACCGGAACTTGAGCCTGGTGGTTGACTTGCTCGACGACAGCGCCCGCGTGGAGCGTCACAAGGCACACTTTGTGCTGGCCGATGACTACGGCAACTGGCTGGGGACCGGTTTCGGCACATTGTACCAGAGCCGGCTCACCGTGGCCCGCCGCGTGCCCGCCGAGCGTGTCCGGCGTGTGGTGGTGTGGCAGTCGATGACCGATTGCCCGGTGCTGCGCGGAGTGGAGGATGTGGGTTTAATCACTAAAAAAGTCGAATGAGATGATTCGGGAGTTGATGGTGGATATGGACGGGTTTGAGTTCGCGCTCGAAATCATTGCCACGGTGTTTTATGCCATCAGTGGCATCCGTCTGGCCGCTGTGAAAAAGTTTGACTGGTTCGGTGCCTACAGCATCGGGTTTATCACCGCCATTGGCGGCGGCACGATGCGCGATGTGTTTTTGGGCATCAACCCCTTCTGGATGCTCAATCCGTGGTATGCCATTGCCACGGTGGCGGCGTTGCCCATCGTGATCGGGTTTCGCAAGTATCTGGTGCGCCTGGAGGGCACATTCTACATCTTTGATGCTTTCGGCCTGGCGTTGTTTGTCGACGTGGGCATCTACAAGACGCTGATGATGGGTTATCCCATGTGGGTGGCCATCATCATGGGCACCATCACCGGCTCGATGGGCGGTGTGCTGCGCGACATCTTCATCAACGAAGTGCCACTGGTGTTCCGGCGCGAGATTTATGCCACGGCCTGCATTGCCGGCGGCGTTGTTTACTGGCTCATCGGTCTGGCCGGGGGAGCCAGCATCGTCCAGCAGACGGCGTGTGCCGTGCTGGTGATTTTGTTACGTTTCTTCGCGGTGAAGCACAACTGGTCGTTTCCCGCCATGCACAATTAAAACGAGGTGCTATGAAAATTGATAAAGGCGAATTCCGAAAAACCGCTGTCCAACTTCTCAAATACGGCGTCATCGGTGTGATGAACACAGTTATCACGCTGGTCACGTTCTATGTGCTCAACACCAAGGCCGAGGTGTCCTATGGCATCTCCAACGTGGTGGGCTACATTCTGGGCGTGATCAACAGTTTCATCTGGAACCGCAAGTGGGTGTTCAAGACTCACAACAACGTGCGGCGCGAGGCGTTGCTCTTCGGCGGCGGATTTCTGCTCTGCCTCACGTTGCAGGGCATCGTGAGCTGGGTGTTGCTCGAAGGGCTGGGCTGGAAATCGCTGCCCGACGATGTGATTCCTTTCATGCCCATGGCCAAGTCGGGGCAGAACATTGTCATGGTGATTGCCATGGTAGTCTACACGCTGGCCAACTATGCTTACAACCGGCTTGTCACCTTCAAGGAGCACTGACGGCGATTGGCGAATTGCCACGTAAAGACAAATCCGCGCGACTTCCGGAAATCGGGGGTCGCGCGGATTGGTTGATAAGAAGTGGCTCAATCAAATGGCGATGGCGGCTTCAAGAGCCAGCCTCATCATCTCGCCGAATGAGCGCTGGCGCTCGTCGGCGGTGAGTTCCTTGTGGCTGACGAACGAGTCGCTGATGGTGAGCAGGCATGCCGCGCGCTTGCCCAGCGTGTTGGCATTGTCAAAGAGAGCAAAGCTTTCCATTTCCACGCACTCCACGCCGGTTCGCTTCACGATGTCCTGCCAGCTTTCGCCCTTGGGGCCTCCGTAGAACACATCGCTGGAGTGCACCTTGCCCAGGCGGCAGTTGATGCCCAGTTCCTTGGCCTTCTGGAGAATGAGCTCGTTGAGTTCGGCGTTGGGCAGCAGTTCGTGCTCGGTGGTGCCGTTGTGCACCAGTGCGTAGGACGAGTCGCTGTAGGCCGCGCTGGCCAGCACCACGTCGAGCACTTCCAGACGGTCGGTGTAACTGCCGGCCGAGCCGATGCGGATGATGTTCTCCACGCCGTAGAATTTGTAAAGCTCGTAGGAATAGATGCCGATGCTGGGCATGCCCATTCCGCTGGCCATCACCGACACGGGAACGCCCTTGTAGGTGCCTGTGTAGCCCAGCACGTTACGCACCGATGTCACAAGCTTGGGATTCTCGAGATAGGTCTCGGCCACGTGTTTGGCGCGCAGGGGGTCGCCGGGCATCAAAACGGTTTTTGCGAAAGCGCCGTCGGGCGCGCTGTTGTGAGGAGTTGCCATAGGTTTTGTCTTTGGTTTAAAGGGTTAGTAACAAGTTTGGTTTTTGTTACTTGCAAAGATAGCAATTTTTCGGCTCAATAACAAATTCATGTGGCACAACCGGCAAAAAGATTCCGTGCGCACCACCGTGCGCCAGGCCGGCGGGGCGGGCCGCATCAGAAGTTGATGCCGATGTTCAGCGTCAGGCTGCCGGTGTGCGTGTCGTCGAAGGCGTCCTGCCCCACGTTGGCCAGTCCCAGCTCATAACTCACGTCGGCATAGCCCATCCCGAAGCCCACGCCGCAGCCTAACTTCAGGCCGGCGTCGCCTCGCTTGAAAAATCCGTTCTCGTAGCTGCTGAAGGCCACGCGGTCGCCGTAGTCCTTGATGTTGCCACCCACACCCACACCCACGAATGCGCCCACAAAAGGCTCGATGGTGACGCGGCTGCGCCAGTCGGCCATGTGCTTGTACTTGAGCAGCAGTGGCACTTGCAGATAGTCGAGGTTATAGGTGAACTTCGACGTCCGCCCGCCGGAGGTCACCACGTTGGAGCTCTTGCCGCCTTTCTGACTGTAGAACAAGCCGGTCTCGAAGAACAGGGGCGTGCGGTAGCTTAGCTGCACGCCGCCCACCAGCCCCACGTTGAGGCCCGCTTTCATCGACGTGCCATTGAGGGCGTTGGCCTCGCTGCGCACGCTGGCGGCGTTCAGACCCAGGCGCAGTCCGAAGTAGGTGTTGGTGCGGTGCCATGAGGAGTAGGAGGGGCGCCGGTCGTCGAACGACGCGTGGCGGCCCGATTGTCCGTGATGGACAATTACCGTGCGGTGGCGGGGCTGCGCGGCCACCGCGCCAGCCGTGAGCACGGCAATGAGCAGAAGGAGTGAAAGTCGTTTCATATCGTGTTACGCGTTTTAGGGTTGGTTTGTTGCAGATAAGACCATGCAAAGCCATAGCGGTTTAACGCCGGTCCCTGCTGAAATCGACCAACAAGCCATTTTTCCCGACGAGCCCGCGCCGGGATGGAAAAAAATTTGCAATTCTCGTTGCTTTGCAGTAATTTCGCATCGGGCTTGGGGGAGAAATTCCGAGCCTGCAAGAAAGCATTCGCTATTATTTCGCGTTCAGCCAAAAGCCTCGCAAACTATTTGGAAATAACGACACTGTGGAATAATTAGTGACAGAAGTTCCGTATAGGATGCCCTGTCGGCCATTATAGCAATGCACCAACACAAGCGTGGTGTATTCTTATTTGGTCGACTGAGGTTTCCGTGCGAGGCTGCCTCAAAGCTGAACGCAATAAGGTGCATCACGCCCTTTTTGCGTCTTGGCGTGATTGATAGTTGATGCCATATCGAAAAAACTATCCATCATGGCCAACAAAAACCTGAATGCGGCCAAGGCCGCCAAGAAAGACGAGTTCTACACCCAGCTCACCGACATCGAGCGCGAATTGCAGCACTACTGGCCGCACTTCCGCGGCAAGACGGTGCTGTGCAACTGCGACGACCCCTACGAGAGCAATTTCTTCAAGTATTTCGCCCTGCGCTTCAACCAGCTGGGGCTGCGCAAACTCATCTGCACCTGCTACAATGGCTCGCCCGTGCAGGGCAGCGAACTCATCATCCGTTTCGACGACCTTGACAGCGAGCCGCGCAAACAAGCATTCAAGGTTGAAATCACCGAGGTGCCCGACCTGAACGGCGATGGGGCAGTAGACCTGACCGATGTGCGCTATTTGCTGCAAAACGACAAAAACGTGCTGTCGCTGCTGCGCACAGGCGACTTCCGAGACCCCGAGTGTGTCGAATTGCTCAAGCAGGCCGACGTGGTGGTCACCAACCCGCCGTTCTCGCTGTTCCGCGAATATGTGGCACAACTGATAAAATATGACAAAAAATTCCTGATTATCGGGAATATCAATGCCGTTACTTACAAAGAGGTGTTTCCACTCATCGCGGGCAATCGGTTATGGCTCGGCCCCAGCATCACAAGCGGTGACCGCAAGTTTCAGGTTCCTGCTGATTATCCACTCAATGCGGCAGGATGCGGAGTGGATGCCGATGGCCGGCGTTATATCAGGGTCAAAGGGGTTAGGTGGTTCACCAATCTGGACCATAACAAGCGCCATGAAGAGTTGGACCTTGTTTGCCATTATTCGCCTGAGAACTATCCTCATTATGATAACTATGACGCAATAGAGGTGGGCAAAACAGCCGACATCCCATGTGATTATGAAGGTATCATGGGTGTACCCATCACTTTTCTTGACAAATACAACCCCGAGCAATTTGAGATTATTGGAATGGCTAAACGAGGAGCAGGCGATCCCAGATTAAGGTCAAAAGTATATACAAAAGCAGATTACCAGAATTATAGCGATTTAAATGCAACTCCTACTTTATGGGGTAAGGGTGGAAAATTGTTTAATACCTATCCCCGAATTCTTATTCGCAATAAAAAACCGGTAAAGATATGATGACGATACAACAAATCAAGGTGACCGTTGGTGAAATTGTCAAGGGTTATGTGAACAACGATGAGCAGGGCGTGCGAGGCTATGACGGACAGCTCGACATTCGCCCTCCGTACCAGCGCGAGTTCATCTATAACGAAAAGGAGCAGCAGGCCGTCATCACCACGGTGCTGCACGGCTATCCGCTCAATGTGATGTACTGGGTGCGCCGCAGCGACGACGCCGAGTGCCCCTTCGAGGTGATGGACGGCCAGCAGCGCACGCTGTCGCTGTGCGAGTATGTGGCGGGGAAGTTCAGCCATGAGTTTAAGAATTTTTTTAATCAGCCGGCCGATGTTCAGCGGCGAATCCTGGAGTACGAGCTCACGGTGTACGTGTGCCAGGGCGATGCGAGCGAGAAATTAGAGTGGTTCCGCACCATCAACATCGCCGGCAAGACGCTCACCGACCAGGAGCTGCACAATGCCATCTATGCCGGACCCTTTGTGAGCGATGCCAAGCGGCATTTCTCCAAACCCAACTGCGGCGCCTACCGGCTGGGCAAAGACCTGGTGAACGGTGTGCCCATCCGTCAGGATTTTCTGAAAAAAGCCCTTGAATGGATGGCCGCTCATGAGACCCGTGCCGGTCATCCCCAATCGCCGGTGGGCTACATGGCGCAGCATCAGCACGACCCCAATGCCAACAATCTGTGGACTTATTTCCAAAATGTGCTCAACTGGGCTTTGACCAACTTCGACCTTCGTCAGTTCCGCCGCATCATGAAAGGCCTTGACTGGGCGTTATACTACGACTGCTTCCATGAGCAGACCCTCGATGTCAAGGCGCTGACTGAGCGAATGAGGCGGCTGATGCTCGACGGCGACGTGCAGCGCAAAGGCGGCATCATCCCCTATGTGCTCACCGGCGACGAGCGCCATCTCGACCTGCGGGCTTTCCCCGACGACATCAAGCTGGCGGTGTACGAACTGCAGGGACACCGCTGCAAGGCTTGCGGGCAGGAATTTGACTACGAAATGATGGAGGGTGACCACATCACGCCGTGGCGCGATGGCGGCCGCACGGTGCAGGAAAACTGCCAGATGTTGTGCCGCGAGTGCAACCGCCGCAAGGGGGCCAGGTAGGATTTTGTGAGGCGAAAAGCTCCCTATGACCGGTGGCTCCGCTCCAAAGCGAGCAGTTCCTGCTTGACGTGGACGCCCGCCGCAAAACCGCCCGCCGAGCCGTCGGCCGCCAGCACCCGGTGACAGGGGACTATCACACACAGCGGGTTGGCGTGACAAGCCTGCGCCACGGCGCGGAAAGCTCTGGGACGGCCCACGGCGGCAGCCAGTTCCTTATAGGAGCAGGTGTGCCCATAGGGGATGCGCATTAGTTGTTGCCACACCAGCATTTGGAAGTCGGTGCCCGTGATGTGCAGCGGCAGGGAGAACGATTGCCCGCTGCCGGCAAAATAATCCTGTAGCTGCGCCACGGCGTGGCACAGCAAGGGCGTGGCACTATCGGTTACATCGAGGCTGAGTTTTTTGCCCATTTCTGACAAACGACTTGTCGCCGTGCCGAATTCCACCAGTGCCACCCCTTGCGGCGAAGCGGCCACTGTGATGGTGCCCACCGCGCTGTCGAAACGAGTGAAGCACAGTCGGTGCTCGTTCACCGGGTGGATGCCCAGTTCGGCCGCGCGGCTCATCATCAGCCCGTAGGCCTGGGCGTAGTCGTTGGCGATGACCCCGTCGAGGATGGCATCCTTGATGGTGTCCTTGATTTGTCCCACGGGCAGTGACGGCGGCAGTCCGAAGGTGGCCATGATTTCCTGCCCGTCGACCGGCGGCTGGAAATTGCGCACCCGGTCTTTCTCCTCGATGTCGACAAGTTTGCGCCTCACCAAGTCGAAGTTTTCCTTGTAGCGCTGCACGCGCTGCTGGTTTTTGCTGGTGATGTCGGCGCTGCACAGCGTCATCAAGTCGTCGATGTCGTCGCCGGCGTCGAAAAGCAGGCGGCGCACGGCGCTGTCGGTCACCTCGTCCTCGACCAGCGCGATGGGCCGCATGTGCAAGCCCACCAGTTTCTTGACGTACTTCATGTGCTCGTTGAGCGGCAGTTTCATCTTGGCGAAGATGCGTGGTATCATCTTCTCGCCCACGAAGTTGTGGTTGTGGAAAGTCCAGCCCTGGGCCTCGTCCCATCGCTTGGTGGCCGGCTTGCCCACATCGTGCAGCAGTGCCGCCCATCGCAGCCAGACGTCGGTGCTGGCCGCGGCCACGTTGTCGAGCACTTGCATGGTGTGGATGAAATTGTCCTTGTGCGCCCGGTTGTGTGAGGTGTCGACCCCTTTGAGGGCTGCCAGCTCGGGAAAGATGAGCGGCAGCAGCCCGGTGCGATCGAGCAGGATGAATCCGCGCGAAGGCTTGGGCGCGCGCATGATTTTCATCAGTTCATCGGCAATTCGCTCGCGGGTGATGATGCGGATGCGTGCTGCGTTGCGAGTGATGGCGCTGAGGGTGACCGGGTAAATGTCGAAATCGAGCTGGGTGGCAAATCGGATGGCGCGCATCATGCGCAGGGGGTCGTCGCTGAAGGTGATGTCGGGGTCGAGCGGCGTGCGGATGATGCGCCGCCGCAGGTCGCCCACGCCGTCGAAGGGGTCGAGCAGCCGGCCGAAGCTGCCCGCATTGAGGCTCACGGCCATGGCGTTGATGGTGAAGTCGCGCCGGCGCTGGTCGTCGTCGAGTGTTCCGTCTTCCACGATGGGGTTGCGGCTGTTGCGGTTGTAACTTTCGCGCCGGGCGCCCACAAACTCCAGCTCCCAGTCACGTGTCTTGACCTGGGCTGTGCCATAGGTGCGGAACACCGCCAGGTGCGCCCGCGGCCCGATGCGTCCGGCCACGGCCTGCGCCACCTCGATGCCGCTTCCCACCGTCACAAAGTCCATGTCGGTGGACGGCCGCCCGAGCAGGATGTCGCGCACATAGCCTCCCACCACATAACATTCGCGCTGCAGTGTGTCGGCCACGCTGCCCACCATCCTGAACACCGGCCGGTCGACAGCCGAAAATATTTTTTGTTGGTCGATTTCCATGATTGAGGGTGTAAAATTACTAATTTTTTTTGTTATTGTGGAAAAAGTTGTATCTTTGCAAAGAAAAAAGTGCCGCATCCCCGTCGACGGGGATTGCCGGCCTGGCGGAAAAGCCTTTTCCGTCATTCCTTGTTAAAAAATAATCATATTAAACATCCATTTTTTCGTGTCGCACCACGGTTCCCAATAGCCAAAGCGACCACGCGCCTCAAGTCAAAGAATCATGACGCGTGCATCGAAAAAAGAGAAAATCAACAATCTGACATAGTAAATATGTACAACATCAATGAACTGAACGCAATGGGCGAGGCTCAACTCAAGGAGCTTGCCAAGTCGATGGGTATTAAGAAAGTGGATTCGATAGAAACCGAAGATTTGGTGTTTCACATCCTTGACCAGCAAGCAATCACCGAGGCTCAGAATGCGCCCGAGCCCAAGCCCAAGCGCAAGCGCGGGCGCCAGCCCAAGGCCGAAAAGCCCGCCAAGGAAGCTGCCGCAGCCACCCCTAAGAAAAAAGAAGAAAAGAAAGACGATAAAAACGATGTGAAGGCGTCCGAGACTCCGGCCGCCGCCTCCAAAGACAAAGAGGATGTCAAGAAAGAAGGCGAGGCTCCTGTGGCTGCCGCACCCAAGAAAAAGCGCGGACGCCCGTCGGCAGCCGAGAAGGCCGCCCGCGAGGCCGCTGCAGCCGCAACCGAAGCGCAAGAGCCGGTAGCTGAACCGGCCGCCGCCGAGCCTGCCGCCGAGCCCGAGGATTCCGCAGCCCCGGCCACCACCGCAGCCCCCAAAAAAGGCCGCCGTGGCCGCATCAAGCGGATGGACGCACCTGAAACAGCCGCCGAGGCGCCTGCCGAGGAAGAAGCCCGGTCAAAAGAACAGGAAGAAACACCTGCCACCACCCAGGCCGAGCCATCGGGTGCCGCCGAGGCCGCTGCTGTTACCGACAGCGAGCCGCAGGAGGCCCGCCCGTCGATGTCGCTCAACTCTTTCTTCAACACAGGCGGCAGCACCTTCAAGCCCCGCACTCAGCAAGAGCGCGAAGAAGCGGCCCGCCGCGCCGAGGAAAATCGTCGGCGTGCCGCCGAAGAGGCAGCCAAAGCACCCATCATCATCCAAGAGCCCAAGCCCGAGAAACAAGGCAAGAAGAACAAGAAGAACAAGCAGAACCAGCACCAACAGCAGCAACAATTGTCGCAAAACGACAATCCGTATGCCGACAGTCCCTATAATTTTGAGGGCATTCTCGACGGCATGGGCGTGCTCGAAATCATGCCCGACGGCTATGGCTTCCTGCGGTCGAGCGACTACAACTATCTGACCTCGCCCGACGATATCTACGTTTCGCAGTCGCAAATCAAGACCTATGGCCTGAAGACCGGCGATGTGGTGGAGTGCTCCATTCGTCCGCCCAAAGAAGGCGAGAAATACTTCCCCATGTGCCAGGTGAGTTACATCAACGGCCGCACGCCGGAATTTGTGCGTGACCGCGTGCCTTTCGAGCACCTTGTTCCCCTTTTTCCGGATGAGAAATTCGACTTGGTGAGCAAGATGCGCCCCAACATCTCCCAGCGCGTGGTGGACATGTTTGCCCCCATCGGCAAGGGACAGCGCGGACTCATTGTGGCTCCGCCCAAGACCGGCAAGACAGTGCTGCTCAAAGACATTGCCAACGCCATCTCGGAGAATCACCCCGAGACCTACATGATTATCTTGCTCATCGATGAGCGCCCCGAGGAGGTGACCGACATGGCCCGCAGCGTGAAGGCCGAAGTGATAGCGTCGACCTTCGACGAGCCGGCCGACCGCCACGTGAAAATCGCCGACCTCGTTCTCCAGAAAGCCAAGCGACTGGTGGAGTGCGGCCATGACGTGGTGATACTGCTCGACTCAATCACCCGCCTGGCCCGCGCCTACAACACCATTGCCCCCGCCTCGGGAAAAATCCTGTCGGGCGGTGTCGATGCCAACGCCCTTCAGCGCCCCAAGCGCTTCTTCGGCGCGGCACGCAACATCGAGAACGGCGGCAGCCTCACCATCATTGCCACAGCCCTCATTGAGACCGGCTCGAAGATGGATGAGGTGATCTTCGAGGAATTCAAGGGCACCGGCAACATGGAGCTGCAGCTCGACCGCAAGTTGAGCAACAAGCGCATCTTCCCGGCTGTCGACGTGATGGCGTCGAGCACGCGCCGCGACGACCTGCTGCTGAGCCAGGACACGCTGAACCGCATGTGGATTATCCGCCGCTTCCTGAGCGACCGCACGTCGGTCGAGGCGATGGAATTTGTGAAAGAACGCATGGAACGGTCGCGCACCAACGAGGAGTTCTTCATGATGATGCAGGAGAAATAACAAGCAAGGCTCGCTGTGGCAAGAATACTGGGGATAGACTATGGGCGCAAGCGCTGCGGCATTGCCGTGACCGACCCCTTGCAGATTGTGGCAGGCGGCCTGGGCACCGTGCCCACGCACACCCTGCTTGACTGGATTAAGGCCTATGTGGCCCGAGAGCCGGTGGAGCGCATTGTGGTGGGGCAGCCCACGCAGCTCAACGGCGCCCCGAGTGAGTCGATGCGTTACATCAGCCCCTTCTTGAAGCAACTGAGCCGCGCGCTGCCGATGGTGGAAGTGGTGCTGTACGACGAGCGTTTCACCTCCACCATAGCCCACCGTGCCATGATAGATGGCGGCATGAAGAAGAGCGACCGCCGCGACAAGAGTCGCGTGGACACCATCGCTGCCGCCATTATCCTGAATGATTACCTGAATTCGACAAAAAACCAATTATAAAAAGCATTCTTTATGGTATTACCGATTTATTTATATGGCCATCCCGTGCTTCGTACCGCCACCCGTGAGGTGACCCCCGACCAAGAAAACCTGGCCGAGTTGATAGCCAACATGAAGGAAACGATGTATGCCACCGACGGCATCGGAATCGCAGCACCGCAAGTGGGGCAGAGTCTGCGCCTGGTTTACATCGATGTGGATGTCCTCAAAGACGACATGCCCGAACTCGCCGGCAAGAACATGGTGCTCATCAATCCGGAAGTCACTGTCGACGAGACCGTGAAGCCCGTGAGCCGCGAGGAGGGATGCCTGAGTGTGCCGGGTGTGCATGAGAGTGTGAGCCGGCATGAGAAAATCCACCTCAAGTGGACCGATGAGAACTGGGAGCAACACGAGGAGGACATCGAGGGCTATCTGGCCCGTGTGGTGCAGCATGAGTGCGACCACCTGGAAAAGACGATTTTCGTTGACCGCATTTCTCCCATTCGCAAACAACTCATCCGCAACAAGCTCAACAACATCGTGAAGGGTCGCGTGGACTGCGACTACCGCACGCGTGGCTATAAGCCTCCCCGAAAATGAAAAATGTGAAAGGTGTCTCGCGACAGCTTTCACATTGAATAATCTAATACCATGAAAAACACACGCACAAAATTACTGGTTTCGGTGAGATTATGCAAATAAATTAACCAAAATTCAGAGTTACAACCCGATTTTAAGTAAAATTACCCACAATAGAAACATTCATGATGGAGCTAACCGAGAAAGACCGCCGATTCATGAAGATGGCTTGTGACCTGGCAAGCGACAATATAGACCGGGGCGGTGGCCCGTTTGGGGCTGTAATCGTCAGGGATGGTGAAGTTCTTGCCACGGCCGGGAATTCGGTGACCATCGACAATGACCCCACCGCTCACGCCGAGGTCAATGCCATCCGTGAGGCTTGCCGCCGCACGAAGAACTTCAAACTCGACCATGCCACCATCTATTGCAGCTGCGAGCCATGCCCCATGTGCCTGTGCGCCCTGTACTGGGCGGGAGTGGAGCGCATTTATTACGCCAACACCCGTGCCGATGCCCGCGACGCGGGATTTGACGACGATTTCATTTATAATGAGTTGGATTTGCCGGGCGAGGCTCGCTCGATAGCGTGCATCCGGCTTACCGTCGAGCATGCTCATGACCACTTTGACAAGTGGGTCAATGACACCGAAAAGATTCGTTATTGAGCGCCGTCTTGCGTCAGGGGACGCCTTTGCTTGGCGTAATGGCGGCACCACGGCGTGAGCGCGCATTCAAGGCATAACGGCCGCTGTGCGCGGCACACGTAGCGGCCATGAAGCAGCAGCCAGTGATGTGCCTTGAATCGCAGCTCGGGCGGGATGTGGCGTGTGAGCGCTTTTTCCACCTCGAGGGGTGTTTTGCCCTGAGCAAGCCCTATCCGGTTAGATACTCTGAACACGTGAGTGTCGACAGCGATGGCAGCTTTGCCGAACACAAGGCCTAGCATCACGTTGGCCGTTTTACGTCCCACGCCGGGCAGGCGTGTGAGCTGCTCCATGGTGTCGGGGACCACGCCATGGAACTCGTCGACCAGCATCGCCGCCATGTCGTGCAGGTGCTGGGCTTTGCTGTTGGGGTAGGATACGCTTTTGACAAATTGAAGGATGTCGTCGACCGTGGCTGCGGCCATGGCCTGCGGGGTGGGATAGGCGGCAAAGAGAGCCGGTGTGACCATGTTCACCCGCTTGTCGGTGCATTGGGCCGACAAAATCACCGCCACCAGTATCTCAAACGCATTGTGATAGGTCAGTTCGGTGGTGGGGTTGGGCTGCGTGCGCTGGAAATAATCCAGCACACCCTCGTATCGCCGGTCGATTGTCATCTTGTGGCAAAAATCAGTGAGCAGCCTGGAATTCATCGAGGAAGCGCACATCGTTCTCGCTGAACATGCGCAGGTCTTTCACCATGTATTTGAGATTGGTGATGCGCTCGATGCCCAGTCCGAAAGCATATCCGCTGTAGACCTTGCTGTCGATGCCGCTGGCTTCGAGCACATTGGGGTCGACCATTCCGCATCCCAGAATCTCTACCCAACCGGTGTGCTTGCAGAATCCGCAACCCTTGCCGCCGCACAGCATGCACGACACGTCCATCTCGGCACTGGGCTCGGTGAACGGGAAATAGCTGGGGCGCAGGCGGATTTTGGTGTCGGGTCCGAACAATTCCTTGGCAAAGTAGAGAAGCACCTGCTTGAGGTCGGCAAACGACACGTTCTTGTCGATGTAAAGTCCTTCGATCTGATGGAAGAAGCAGTGCGCGCGAGCAGTGATTGCCTCGTTGCGGTAGACGCGTCCCGGGCAGATGATGCGGATGGGTGGCTTCTGGTGGTCCATGGTGCGCACCTGCACCGAGCTGGTGTGCGACCGCAGCACGATGTTGCGGGTTACATCGGCATCGTTTTTCTCGATGAAGAAAGTGTCCTGCATGTCGCGGGCGGGATGGTCGGCTGCGAAATTGAGCGCGCTGAACACGTGCCAGTCGTCCTCCACCTCGGGGCCGTCGGCCAGAGTGAAACCCAGTCTTGAGAAAATGTCGATAATCTGCTTGCGCACCACCGAAATGGGGTGGCGCGTGCCCAGTGCCTGCGGAGCTCCGGGTCGGGTGATGTCGATTTTGTTTTCTTCCTTGGCTTGTTCTTTGCATGACTCACGCAGCGCGTTAATGCGCTCGGTGGCCATCGTCTTGAGCTCGTTGAGTTTCATGCCCAGCTCTTTCTTTTGCTCGGGCGCCACTTCACGGAAGTCGTTAAACAGCGCGGTGATTTCTCCTTTCTTGCTCAGATATTTGATACGCAGGGCTTCCAAAGCCTCTTCGTTGTCGGCTCGCAGTTCGGCCAGCTGGGCCTTGATGGCCTCTATTTTGTCGATTAACATAGACGTTTGTTTTAAATTTTGCACAAAATTACTGCAAATTGAGAGCAATACAAAATAAAAAAGCGGTTTTTTATCTTTATTGCCGAAATGCGGGTCGATTAGTCCCGTGTTCACACAATGCAGGCGAAATGCCCGTGGGTGCGGGATTTTTTTTGCGAAAATGGGTCGAGGTTAGAATAATTGCGTTATTTTTGCATTATGAAAGCAAAGGAATTTGAGCAGAAGGTGGCCGCTTTTGCCAGCGACCAAGCGATGTTTTCGCCCGACGACAAGGTGCTGGTGGCCCTGAGCGGCGGCGCCGACTCGGTGGCCCTGCTGCGGTTCTTGTTGTCGCAGCGTGTGCGTTGTGTGGCGGCCCACTGCAATTTTCATCTGCGTGGTGAAGAGTCCAACAGGGATGAGCGGTTTGTCGGCCGGCTTTGCGAGCAGTTGGGAGTGCCGCTCAGGATTCGCCATTTCGATGTGGGCACCTTTAGGCACGATAACGGCATGAGTGATGAGATGGCTTGCCGGGCATTGCGCTACAGATGGTTCTCCGAATTGCTTGAAACCGACAATTGCAGTGTTGTGGCCGTGGCTCATCATCGCGACGATAATGTGGAGACCTTTTTTCTGAATGCATTGCGGGGCACGGGATTGGCTGGCCTGGCAGGGATGCGAGCCGTGCACGAAAAGGTGGTGAGGCCATTGCTGTGTGCGACTCGCGGCGAGGTGCTGGAATATTTGCATGAGCTGGGGCAAGAATATGTTACCGACAGCACCAATCGTGAAAACCATTTCTTGCGAAACCGCTTGCGCAATGTGGTGCTGCCTGTGCTGGAAAGTGAATTTCCCGATGCCTTCGAGCGGTTGACCGACACGATGGACCGGGTGGCCGATGGCCGGGCCTTATACGAAGAGCTGGTGAATCACATGGAGCGTGAGGCGCGTGTCAAAACCTCGCAAGGCGTGATTCGCTATTCACTGGCCGTGCTGCGACAGATGAAGAATTGTGGCACTCTGCTCTTTGAGCTTTTGCGGGAATATGGCTTCAATCGCGAGCAGTGCGAGGCGGTTTTCGGTGCCAGCGTAGGCAGTGTTTTCTTAAGTTCTACTAAAGCTTTATTTGTTGGCAGGGAATATATTGAAATACAAGATAAAGACGTAGAACAAGAAGGTGAAATTTTTGTTGATTTTGGTGCTGGTTTTCCACGGCCGTGGTTGCAAGTGGAGAGGCCCGAAGTTCCCTTCAGTCCATCGCTGGTTGATGGGCATGCCACCATCGCACTAAGTGCCGGAGTGAAAGCCTGCAAGCGAGTGGTGCTGCGCCGCTGGCGCCGTGGCGACCGGCTGAGCCCCTACGGTATGCGCGGCAGCAAGCTGGTGAGTGATTTGTTTGTCGATGCCAAATTGAGTGCTGCCGACAAAAAAGCCGTCTGGCTGCTTGAGGCCGACGGCTTGGTATTGTGGGTGATTGGGCTGCGCGCATCGCGGCACTATGCCGTTGCTCCCGGCTCCACCGGTTATGTGCTGCTGCGTTATTGCCGCTCCTCCCGCTGAAGGCGTTTCTCCACGGCGTTGAGGCTCGGTTCGTTTTTGAGCAATACTTTTTTGTCGTTGTCGAGCAAATAGAACAAAGGGGTTGACGGCAGGTCGTAAAGCCCTTTCTCGTCAATGCTTCCGCTTTTATTCCACCCGTTAATGGCTTTGGGTGGATATGCCTTTTTGTTCCAAGCACTCTTGTTGTTGCCTGTGTTGATGGTGAGGAGGGTGAGTTTTCCGCTGTCGATCAGCGAGTTGATGATTTTTGAGTTCTCCAGCCGGTTGAGCACCAGCTCGCAGGCTTCACATTCGGCATCATTGAAAAGGATTAAAGTGAGCGGTGAGCTGATCTCGTAGAGCGTTTGCTTTTTCCCGTCGCGAGTCACAAAGTCGATATCGGTAGCCACGGTGCCGATGCGGTTTTTCCGTGCATTCTGCAGCAGCAGGGTGGGACGTATCTTCTCGTTGCTGCTCAGCACGTAGTCGCTGGTGATGTTTTCAAGCAGCGCGATGTAAAGCTCTTCGTTGTGAAGGGAGTCGGCGGGGTTGCCCAGACGGCGTTCGGCCAGTTCCACGGCTTTGCGATAGTCCTTGGGGTTCTTTCCCAGGGCGTTCATGGTGGAGCCGAGAATCATCTTGGCGTTATCGATGGGCATGGATTGCGCTTGTCGCAGCAGTTCCTCGAAAACATTCACTTTGAGCGCGATGTTCTGCGCCTGTGCCGCAAATGCGGCAGCCAGCATTAAAAATGCGGATAAAAACGTTTTTCTCATAGTTTTTCAATGAATTCTGCGCAAAAATACCACATTTTTCATTAAATTTGCCATAAAGAAAGCGAATAAATGAAGAAATTAACGAAAACTAACGCGGCGCGCCTGCTCGACCAGGCCCATGTCCCCTATGAGCTGATCCCCTACGAGGTGGACGAGAGCAATCTTGCTGCCGACCATGTGGCACATGAGTTGGGCGAGGATATCCGCTGCGTTTTCAAGACGCTGGTGCTTCGTGGCGAGCGCAGTGGCCACTTTGTGTGTGTGGTGCCGGGCTGTGACGAGGTGGACCTGAAAAAAGCCGCCAGGGTGTCGGGCAATAAAAAGGTGGACCTCATTGCCATGAAGGAGCTTCTTCCCGTCACCGGATATATTCGCGGCGGCTGTTCGCCGATAGGCATGAAAAAGGCTTTTCCCACGTTTTTCCACACCACCTGCATGAATTTCCCGTTCATTTATGTGAGCGCCGGGATGCGCGGGCTTCAGCTGAAAATAGAACCCGCCCGGTTGGTGCAGTTTGTGGATGGCGAGTTGGCCGACATAATAATTGACAGAAAATGACAATAATGGGAAATTCATTTGGAAATATATTCAGGTTGACAAGTTTTGGCGAGTCGCACGGGCCGGCTATCGGCGGTGTGATTGACGGGTTGCCGGCCGGTGAGGCCATCGACCTCGACGAGTTGCAACGCTTTGTCGACCGCCGGCGGCCGGGGCAGTCGTCGCTCACGACATCACGTCGGGAAGCCGATCGTGTGGAGATACTGTCGGGCATCTACGAGGGGAGAACGCTGGGGACCCCAGTGGGCTTCATGGTGCGCAACGAGGGGCAGCAACCGGCCGACTATGGTCAGCTGGTCCATAGTTACAGGCCTTCGCACGCCGATTTCACTTACGATGCCAAGTATGGCCTGCGCGATCCCCGTGGCGGCGGGCGCGCTTCGGCGCGCGAGACGTTGGCCCGTGTGGTGGCCGGAGGCTTGGCAATGCAGTTGTTGCGGCGGATGGGGGTTGCGGTTACCGCGTTTACTTCTCAAGTGGGGCCTTTGCAACTGGATGTTGATTATCATGACCTGGATTTGTCGACTGTCGACAACAATCCTGTTCGTTGCCCTGATGCTGAAATGGCAAAGCGCATGGCCGACGCTATCGAGAACGCTCGCGCGCAAGGCGACACACTGGGCGGCTGCGTCACCTGCGTGGTGAGCGGCGTTCCGGCAGGGTGGGGCCAACCGGTGTTTGGAAAACTCCATGCGCAGCTGGGTTCGGCCATGCTTGGCATCAATGCCGCTAAATCGTTCGAGATTGGGCTGGGCAAGGTGTTCGCTTCGCGCCGCGGCAGCGAGGTGCTCGACCACTTTGTGATGAAGAACGGACGCATGGGCACCGTCACCAACCATTCAGGAGGTATTCAAGGCGGTATCAGCAATGGCGAGGACATCTATTTCCATGTCGGTTTCAAGCCGGTAGCTACACTCATGCGCGAGATCGACTCCCTTGATGACAGCGGCAATCCCGTCACCCTTCTTCCTCGTGGGCGGCATGACCCCTGCGTGGTGCCACGTGCCGTGCCCATCGTTGAGGCCATGGCAGCTATCGTGCTGCTTGACAACTATCTGCTTAACAAAACCACTCACCTATGAGAAAGATATTGACAGTGGCGATGCTGTTGCTGGTTGGCAGCCTCTGGGCCGCGGCAAGCGACCCCGTGAACACGCAGTGGCAGCAGACGGTGCTGAACGCCATCGACTCGTTTCCAGAGCGAGGCGGATATTATACCGGCGGCAAGCCCAACGCCGTTTTTGCCAAGACCACTTGGCAGGGACTGAAAGACGCGTTTGTCATGGACGCCAACGACACAAAGCCCCGCTTCGACCCATACCAGGCGCAGCCATCGTTTTGCTCCAGTGCCACCTACGCTGTGCTGGTGAAGGCATTGCTCATGTGGGACACCACGGGGAAAATCTCGCGCGAGGCTTGGCAAAACATGCGCGTGCACGACGGTCAAAACGATGGCGTGGGCTTCTGGGGCCGAGCCAATGCCAATGGTCCCGCGCTGGCCGTGCTGGTGAACGAACTGGATGCCGGTTACAGCGTTGCGGCCTACCGCGGGGCGCTGGCCGACAGTGTGAAGGAATGTCCTGCCGAGCGCTATCTTACCGATGCCGAGTGGCGCGCCCACCCTGTGTGGTGCCGTGCGCGAGCCGGCGACATGATGAAAATCTTTTGGAACCGGCACGACAGCCGGGGGCACGACGGAGGGGCCATCATCGGCGATGACGGCGTGCGCCGGCATCTGCAGGAGGCGGGCCACAGCGTGGTCTTCCTGGGATATGACGAAAACGGGCGGGTGCGTTACTGGAGTAGCAACGGCCCCGGCAAAGAGCCCGAGAAAATGGGCTACGGTGAAGCTGTGTGCGACAAGACGGCCATTCAGCGTGTGGTGTTCACCCGAATATTGCATCCCGAGCGATTTGACCGTGTGCGCAACATGCCGCCCACCCATGTGAACCAGTATCTTTATGACTTGAATGGTCATCGGCACAGCTCCACCGAAGAGATGTGGCGGATGATAGGACAACAATAAAACACAGATGAAAGAATTCAGTAAGACCTATTATATGGCTGCCGGTGAATGCAATCCGGAGGGAGAGATGCCATTGGCACTGCTGGTGGGCCGAGTGATAGATGTGGCCACATTGCACGCCAACTCGTGGGGAGTGGGCTATGCCCGGCTCATCCACGACAACCAGGCGTGGGTGCTCAGCCGGGTGACGGTGGAAATGAGCCGTTATCCCCGCGTTGATGAGAACTACACATTCACCACATGGATAGAAGACTATAACCGACATTTCTCGCAGCGCAACATGCGCATCGACGGTGCCGACGGCGAGGTGCTGGGCTATGTGCGGACTATATGGATGGTCATAGACCTTGCCACGCGTGCCGGGATGGATATATCACGGTTGAGTTACATCAGCGACAACGTGTCGGGCACGCCATGCCCCATAGCGCCTCAGGGCCGCTTGCGCCCCATCGACACCGATGGCGCCACCGAGCACGTCTTCGGTTATGCCGACTGCGACTTCAACCGCCATGTGAACACGTTGCGATACATAGAGCTGTTCATGAATCAGTTCGACTTGTCACATCATGACAATTTTATGGTGCAGCGCATGGAGCTTGCTTTCCTCAAGGAAACACGCTATGGCGAGCAGGTGCGGGTGTGCCGGCGTGAAGAGGCGCCCGGCGACTGGCATATGACCGTCACTACGCCCGACGGCGACCATGTGCGTGGACGATTGTTGTTTAAACCACGCGTCCATGGCTGATTTCTTCAAAACACTAAAGGCTGTATCTCAGGGTATTTATCGTGAGAAGATGAGCCGTTTTCTTGCTTTTGCCGAGCCCGTGGCCACTGCCGACGATGCCCGGGCGGTAATCAAACGTTACCAAAACCAATATCACGACGCGCGTCATGTGTGCTGGGCCTACATGATAGGAACAGCGCGCGAAGAGTTTCTGTCGAGCGACAACGGCGAGCCAAGCGGCACGGCCGGCAAGCCCATCTTGGGGCAAATCAACTCATTCGGGCTGACCAATGTGGTGATAGTGGTGGTGCGCTATTTTGGCGGTATCAAATTGGGAACGTCGGGCTTGATTGTGGCCTATCGCGAGGCGGCCCGCCTGGCAATCGAGGCGGGCGAGATTTTGGAGTGTCACGAACAGGCCCGGCGTAGCTTCACATTTGCTTATCTGACGATGAACGACGTGATGAAGATTGTCAAAAAAGAGCAAGTACGCATTATCGAACAGCATTTCGACAACGTGTGCTCGATGACCATTGAGGCCGATGCCGATGCCATACCGGCACTGGTGAGCCTTCTTAAGGGCGCAGGCGCATCGTTTCAAGATTAAATAGACATGAGTGTTTATTATCATATTATTTTTGTTTTATTTTCAAATTGATTTATGAAAAAAATTGCATTATTCCTCTTTGTGTTGCTGGCCCTGGTGTCGTGCCAAAAGCAGCCTAAGCAGTCAGGGTGTGTTGTGCAAGTGGCCTTGGGTCACTGGGTCCCAACTCATTACACGGCAGAACAAATCATTGGCCGTATCGACACAGTGAATCAAATCATGCCCGTAGAGAAGGTGATTATCGGATGGACTCTCGACGTGGATAAGAAAATTTACCGTCAGGTGGGCGAGTATCTTCATTCAAAAGGCATCCGCATGCTGTTGTGGCTGCCATTATTTGCCGAGACGGAGCAGGTGTTCGACAACAGCCCGGCTGTGGACCTGTGGGGACGCACTCCGGCCAATTATGACTCGGCAGCATCCAATGCTTTTCGCTTCAATTGTCCGTCGGACCCGAAAAATATCGCTAATTTGCTCGACATCTACGACCGCGTTTTCAGTGATTGCGGTTTTGATGGCGTGTTTCTGGACCGTGTGCGCACCCAGTCCTTTGTGTGCGGGGTGAGCGGCGTGCTGGGTTGCGGCTGTCCGCTTTGTGTGGAGCGATTTGCTGCCGAAGGGGTCGACATCCAGAAGGTGAAATCGGAATTTGAATCGCAAGGCGACGCGTTTTTCTCCGTCAGCGCCTATAGTCCGGCCGATGGCTTTGTCTTTGAAAATCCTCTTGCCGCGGCATTCTTCAAGGCTAAGAGCCATATTGTCAGCTCGTCGGTGGCCGCCATCTGTGACAGTCTGCGCAGTCGCAATCTGGAGGTGGGACTGGATTTGTATGCACCTTTCATGGCGCCCTTCGTGGGCCAGGACTATAGTATCCTGACCGCTCATGCCGACTTTATTAAGCCCATGTTGTATCGCAAGACCTTTGCCCCTGCCGGGATGGGCTACGAGTACGAACTGCTCCGCAAATCACTTCCCGGCGCCACCGGCTATCCTGCACTGGAGATGGATGTTGATTTCTTGAATTCTCAATTGGATGCCATGGCACGTTACGACTGCGGAAAATACCCCGGCATAGAACTCAATTATGACAAAGAGCTGGTCCCAACGTCACCTGAGTACGTCGCAGAATCTCTGAAGGCCGTGAAGGATCACGGATTTGAAGGCATTGTCCTCTCATGGAACATTCTGGAGGTTCCTCTTAGTCACTTGGAGGCTTTGCGTTCTTCACCGAATCAATAATGTTGATAGAAAATTGTTAATTTTTTAAATACTGATTACTATGAAAACTATGCGACAAATCCTTTTCATGGCTTGTTGGGTAATAGCGCTTGTTGTTGCCGCTCAGCAGCCCGACCCTGTCATTGCAACGATTGATGAAGCCTACCAGCAGGCAAAAGACCTCACGAAGAAGAACAAAAGCCTTGGCAATGAGATGGTGACCACACTTGACTACACAATACGTGGCAAGGGTAAAACCACCGAGAAGCTTCACTTCTTCTACAACACAGTCGAGGGCACCTATTTGATGGCCGATGGCCAAGATCCTCATTTCTTTTACTATCCGTTGTTCTTCGTCACACGCAGTTACAACATCGGGAAAAAGAAATACTACGAAGAGTATCTTTTCTCTTCCTCGTCGCAGCAGCTGCAATTCGCATTGACCCAGGACTATGATGAAAACGGAAAACGCTTTGAGCGTCGGTTTTATTTTCACGACGGTCAGGTTTACAAAGTTGTTGGCCCTGAGGCAACCTCTTTCGCCCAAGAGCAAGTGGTTTATCAAGCCGACGAACTGCGGCACGCTTTTGACTGGATTATACGCAATCCGAAAGAGTAAGAAACGCAGCTGCCATATGATGTAATGGATGATGCCAAAGCCCACTCAATTGAGTGGGCTTTGTTTGTGGCTTTTTATGCTTTGTTTTATCACCTATTGTTTTACAACAAGTTTTGTTGTTGAAGTGCTGCCATCATCATAGGTCGTTACCTTTATATTGACCCCATTCCATGGGCGAGAACTTCTCACGCCCGCCAGGTTGACGTATTCGACATTGACAACAGTTCTATTAGCCGAGTCCATGTCGTCGATTTCGTCTGGTGTGGCCGGTAGGTGTGTGTTAAACCACTCAATATTAGAGAGCAGGGCCTCCTTGAGCCTGTCCACCCTTTGCCCAATGGTTTCTTGATTTGTGTAATTCCATCGTACTTTTTCCTGCTCGAAAGCCTCGTCACACAGCAAAAGATGCTCGTCGATATAATCCATCCATGGTTGCACCTGCTGCGGATAGAATTCTTCCCACGCTTTTCTCACCGCTATGCCGAAGTCGGGGTCTTGAATCAGCTCGCCTATCCAGTGTGGCGTGAATCCATAGGACGTTTTCATCTTGAAAGTGTAGTCGGTTTTCTGACGCTGGTTGCACGACAAATCCCATAGTGGCCCCGCCACCCACCGCGCATCATCGGTCATGTCCTTGTGCAGATAGAAACTGCCATGAAATCCGTCGCTGTTATCAAGAACCTCTTGAATGATAAAGTACCGTGCCATGGCATCTACGTCGATGAACTGCTCCCATGTGCTGTTAGTTTTGTTATGGGTATAAATGGCTTCATTGATATCCTGAAACTCACCCACCAGCCATTGCCTTTGTGCCGTGGATAGAGAATCGGGTGAGTGATAGGTGATTCTCAGGTTCCAAGAGTCGTTTTCATAGATGCCAATCTGGTTGGATTCATAGTAATTGTCCACCTCCACAAGCCATCCATAGGGTATGGTGTTTTCATCCTCATTCCAATTGGGTTGCTCATAAATGTTCAGGCGGTTTTTGCCGATGCGGTTGGTTTCGGTGAGCAGATAAAGGCCGAGATAATCGCCATTGAGAACCACCTCCACAGGACGGGTGGAAGGTGTCCAATCCATACCCATGATGTTTCCCAGTTGCATACCGGCCACGGTGGGCTCATAGAATTTGAGCAGGGCCCAATGCTTGTGCTTGTTCATCCCAAGCAATGGAGCCTTTTCGGCCAATTTGATTTTGTACGGTTTCTTAACTCCCCTCCAGGACGAATGGCCTCTTCCTCGTATTTCAAGTGACAAGGGGCTTTCGGCGGTGCCAATGTTAAAGTCAGGGTTCTGATTGTCAACAATGAAATACGTTCCCGGAATATAAACCGTTTTTGACGTTACGGGTTGATGGTTTTGGGTCTCGATTCTCATAACAGGCAAAGTGCCAGTTTGTGCATTTGCGTAATACGCAGTCAATGATGTGAAAGTAATCAATGCCATTATTGCTGATGTGTGATAAGACAATGGATGAGAATGTGCCATGTGGATTTGATTGTTGAATGTTAATGTGGTTGTATCCTATTAGTTGGCTTTCTTGAAAAGAAAAACCTGTGAACTGGATTGTTGGCGTAGAATAGTTTCCAGCAAAGTAAAGCGCATACCATTTGCAATGCCCTTGCCATGGTTGTTATCGGAGAGGATGGAGATATAGCACGCATCGAGCGGCAATGAGTGTATATTGATGAGACTGAAGCCGTGTAGCTGTCCAAGCCTTGTAATGGTGTTTACGTTAAAATGCCACAAATGTCGTGGCACGTCCCATGCCGCCCAACTGCCGCCATAATATTTTGCGTCCAAACTTTCGCAGTTGGGAACCGCTATTACCAACAATCCGTCTGATTTAATCCATTGGCCAAAACACTTCCATAAGTTATGCAGGTCGTGGATGTGTTCAATGGCATGCCAAGCGGTAATGACATCGAAATATTTCGGGGGATATTCACACTTCATTACTTCACCGTCCAGCATGAGATGATAACGTTTCGCGGCAGACTCACGAGCGAAACTGCTTTGTTCACATCCCACGGTTTCCCAACCTTTGCGGCGCATGTATGCCAAAAAATGTCCATTGCCAGCTCCCACGTCAAGAATGGTGCCTATTTGTGAGTGGTAGCGTTTAATCAGTAACAGTTTCCAGCGAAACATCAGAGAACGCACAAACTGATAAACCAGTGGCATTAAACCACTCCGTCTATTGTGTGGTTGGTAGTTTTCAGACTCATAATATTGTCCGATAGAGGCTGCGATGGGGGCATCTTGAGTGTACAAAAACCCACAGTCTTTGCATTGGTCAATAACAAACCGTCGGCCGCTCACCAAATGGTCGGTCGCCACAGCGAATAGGGTGGTTTCTAAGCTGCCGCACAAAGGGCATTCGTTAAAATGAATTGTATCTGTCATTATGCAAACTTCTTTCTCTTATGACAAAAAAGAGAAGCGGTTTGCTGCATCGCCAGCATGTGAAATTCAACCCGCTGTGCGAGAGGCATCGCCCTGCTCTAATAGACTCCAGGCCATAATGAGCCTATGAGTCATGTTAATCACCAGAAAAGAAATCGATGTATTCGATTATGGGGTGAATCGGAGGCCAAAGGGCAGGGCAATGTCCCAAGGATGGTCGGTGCGGTAATTCTCAACGGGGCTGTGAGTGGGTATATAATAGCGGAAAGAGGGTTCGAAGAATGCGTTGACATGAGGAAGCAATCGGTATTGCACCCCTAAACCAGCACCCACCGACCACTGCCAGGGCGCTCGAACAGGAGCATGCGTTGTGGGAAACACGAGCGAGTCGCCCAAAGCGTGCTCAACTGTACCCGTATACACGAATCGTGTGGTTTCGCGCCCTCGCAACGGCAAGTCGAGCCTAAGGCTGCCTGTAGCATAAAGTGACCAGCGTTTGTGCGTCCAAATGTTGTAAGATGCACCTAACGGCACGGTTAGATAATAAAGCCGTTGGGTGCGACGGGCTATGTGGTTGCCATTGTCTCCGCTCTCAAATGTGGAGCGCATGGTGGTGAGGCCCAACCCCGACACCAGGCTCCACCGTGCATTCAGCGGATAGGACAGTGAGAGCATGTAGGTGCGGGGGCGTTCATGGTGCTTGACCTCGCTCAGTGGCGTGTTGTCGTAGATTATCTTTTCATCTTTATCCGAGATGTCGCCCGACATTGTGTCGGTGTGTTGCTCAATCGTTTGGTGCATAAACTTGGATTCGACGGTATCCATATAGGCAGCATTGGCTTTGAGATAGTTAGCATAGTCCTCCCAGTTGTATAGGCGCACGCTGCGCTGCGTGCCACCTGTTGCAAAGTTGATGACTGAAAGGAAGTTGTCGACTGTAGTTGCCGACGCCGCGGGAGCTCCGCCATAGGCCAGGTGCAGTTGGAAGCGCTTTCGCTGGCGTTTCACATCGGCCGGTCGCATCATCTTAAAATCGGGCATAGAAGATGGAGCGGCAGGGGGTGCACAGTTCCAGGACGGCAGGTCTAATGCCAAATGCGTTGTGGCGGACAACAATTGGGTGATTAAAGATGAATCGGCGACAGCAACTGCTACCGAGTCGGCCTGACTGATAACAGCTGACGGAGCAGCCATATCGCGTTCTGCAACAATGGGCGCATGCGGTGGCTCGGTGGCGGGTGAGGGTTGAAGAATCGACTTGAGGGTTTTGTTGTCTTGCCGAACCGATGGCAATGGACGGCTGGTGCCACGCTGGTCACGATGGTAATCAAGCAAGAAATAGGTCAGCGGAGCAATTAACGTCAACAAGGCCAATGCCCAATAATGCCTCACCATGGCTTTGAGCAAACGTCGCGCATGGGTGAACTGCGACCGGCTGGTACTACTGCTTATGCCCAGGCGGCGACTGATTTCCTCGTGGCTCAAACCCGCCAGAGTACGCAGACGGAAAACTTGCTCATAGCCATTGGGAAGACGCCTAACCATGTTCATAAGCACATTAAGGGGAATGAGTGGTTCGTCGGGTGTTTCATCTGCAATGGTGTCTTGCACAGCCTCAAGCGGCAGGGTCTGTTTAACCTTGTCATGCTTGATGTGGTTGAGTGCCATGTTACGCACGATACGCGACAACCAAGCTTCAATCTTACCGTCATCATGCAGAGAATCTAACGATGCCAATGCCATCAAGATGGAATCGTGCACCACATCATAAGCCGTATCGTTGTCGACATAGCGGCGGGCCAAATCCAGTAGATGAGGATAAAATTGTGAATACAACAAACGCAATGCCTCCATGTCGCCTTGGCGGCATCTTCCAACAAGTACTGCGTTTTCGATTTCATGAAATGCGTCCATCAACATTATTGACAAATGAGATTGCTGTTTTGCTGCATCAATTCATTTTTTTAACATTATGGTCATAGCAGTTCACAATTTTAGTGGACAATAACGCAGTCATGTGAAAAACGAGCTCCACTAAGATACGGTAATCTCGATTTTCATTGGCTTTTGATGGGATATTGAGCGTCATGCTTCTTTCCAAGTCGAGGCGGTAATGCTTGCCTTGATGAACCTAACGTAGTTGCATTTATTCGTATTTGGCTGATTATGAACGAAAAAACAATTTTAAGGGGTATTTGAAACTTTTTGTGGGTGCAGATAACTTATCATCGCTCCATAGATGGAAATATATCATAATAATTGCACCCCAAGAGTTTTGTGTCTAACTTTTGGGATGCACTTCAGAAGTGGGCTTTTTAATGTGCCGGTGATACGTTAAGCAAAGTCATTGTAAGTGAAACGACGTCGATTGCAGATGAGTCATAGCGTATTTCCTTGGTTGGCCATGCGGTAGATGGCCGTCATGGCGTCGGTGTCGAGCACTTCAATGCTGCCCAGTGTGATGGTTCCGCCACGGCTTGCCGTTTGTACCATTGTGGCAATTTCTTCGTCGGTAACTGGGCGGTTGAGCAGCTCGACGATGGATGTGGGCATTCCGATTTGTCGATACCAATGCTCCATGGCCTCGATGCCCAGCATGGCGGTGCGCTCGGGGTCGGCAAAATCGCACGTCACGCCCATTACATTCACCGCAAATTGCACAAAACGGTTCACGTGGCGAGGCATCACATATCGCGCCCAGCTGCCCCACAGTGCCGCAAGCCCTGCTCCATGCGTCACCCCGAACATGGCGCTCAACTCATGCTCCAGGCGATGGGTGGCAAAATCCTTCTCATAACCACATTCGGTCAAATCGTTGTGGGCCAGTGAGCCCGCCCACATGATTTGAGCGCGGTGGCGGTAGTCGGTGGGATTGCGCAGCACCTCGATGGCGCTGTCGCGCACCGTTCGCAGCAGGCCCTCGGCCAGTGCGTCGGTGAGCGGCATGTCGTCATAGCGGCAGAAATAGCGCTCCATGGTGTGCATCATGATGTCGGTGGCACCCGCGGCTGTCTGGTAGGGCGGCAGGGTGAAGGTGCGCTCGGGATTCATGATGGCAAATCGGCACCGGCACAAGTCGCTGTTCACGCCGCGCTTCAAGGGATGAGGCGTCTCGTCGTTGGTGATGACACAGCTGCTACTCATCTCGCTGCCGGCCGCCGGGATGGTGAGTACGCAGCCCACAGGCAGGCATGCCTGTGGCTGGGCTTTTCCGGCCCACAAATCCCACACATCGCCCCGGTAGGGGACTCCGTAGGCTATTGCCTTGGCCGAGTCAATCACCGACCCTCCGCCGATGGCCAGAATGAAATCCACTTGCTCGTTGCGACATAATTCGATGCCACGGCGCACCATGCTCAGCACGGGGTTGGGCACGACGCCTCCCAGCTCCACGGTGTGCAGGCCTGCGCTTTCCAACAGGTTCAGCATCTTGCCCAGCAGACCGCTGCGGCGGGCGCTGTCACTGCCGTAATGCACCAGCACACGCGTTCCGCCGTAGAGGTTCACGAGGTCAGCCACTTGTTCTTCGCTTTTTTTTCCGAAAACCACCCGTGTGGGGGTATAATAATTAAAGTCTTTCATGAGTTATTTGCTAATTTTCAGTGATTCAAATACTTTTTTCACCCACGGCTCATGCACCGACTTTTGCTCGATGGAATAGTCGTAGCTGATGTTCCACGAGCGGTCGGCGCTGATGCGGCCATACTGCGCCTGGATCAACTGCAGGTCTTTGTTCTCGGTGATAACCAGATAGGTGCTGTCGGTGAAGAAGTGCTCAATGAGCGTGCCATCTTCTTCCGACATGCTCACGGGCCAGTCGTGTTGCATTTTGATATACTCCGGCTCGTAGCGCTTGCCGTCGCTGCGCTGCTGGCATGTGACAAACACCGAGCCTTGCCGGCCCATGAATCGCTTCCCGCCGTTGAATAGTTCCAACTCCCGGTCGGCGTTTTGGGCCGCCATGAAAGCCGGATACTGCAGCTCGTAGTTGTGCTGGGCGTTATGATAAGTTTTCATGGTTTTTGAAGCCTTGGGAGTGGCTGCCATGAGTGTCAGAGCCAGGGTTGCGCATAAGATTGGGGCGAGTTTGTTTTTCATTTGAAACGGTTGGTTGAAAGATTGTGTGCAAAGGTAATAAAAATTTGACGATTCACATGGATTTCATTACATTTGTCAATATATTAACAAACTTGTTATAAATGATATGAGACACATTGCATTGTTGCTGATGGCGTTCTTGGTGAGTGCCACGGCGTGGGCCGAGGATTACTCCTCACTGTTTGGTGGAGGCACTGGCACGGCTGCCGACCCCTATCAGATTTCCACCCTCGACCACATTTTAAACCTCTCCTTGTATTCGCAGCAGTTGACCACGTTTGAGGGAGTGTATTTTGTGATGACCAACGACATTGAAGCGTCCAATCCCAACATCCAGGGCATCCGTGTGTGGGGCATCGGCGGCGGTAACCGCCAATTCAGCGGTGTGTTTGATGGCCAGGGCCACAAGCTTACCGGCATTGCGTTGACGACACCCATGTTTGAATGGATCGGTGTCAATGGTGTGGTGAAAAATGTGGTCATCGACCATCCACAAATGACGGGAGTGAAAACGACCAACAATGCGGCGTTTCTGGCCGGAACGGTGTCGGGCACGGTGGAAAACTGCCGCATTGTCGATGCTGTGCAAAATTTCACCGTCACCACATGGACCTACTATAATGGTGGAGTGGCCGCTTATGTCACCGCCACGGGTGTGGTGAAAGACTGCATCTATTCGGGCACAGTTACCACCGCTGCCGGTTTCGGTGCAATAGCCGGCCGCAACTATGGTGGATTGGTTCGGGGGTGCAAGAGCACGGCCACCATTGTTGTCACAAACAGCAACGTGGCATCGGGCGGCATCGGGGGCATGAGCCAGTGGATGGAGCATGGCGCGGAATACAACTACGTGGATTGTGTGTTCGAGGGGAACCTCTCGATCGACAGCGCCAGCCCGTCGAGCGTGAGCATGGGAGGCATCATCGGCGATGGCGGTGCGGCCCGCATCAAGGGCTGTGTGAACAAGGGCACGATAGTGGGTTTGGGCTACCTGGGCGGCATCGCCGGCAAGCTTTCGGGCAATTCCTGTGTGGAAGACAGTTATAACATCGCTCGTGTGTCCGACTATTTCATGGCCCACGGACAGGCATCGGTTTCGTACGGCATGAGCGACTATGTGGCCGGGCTTGTGGGCTTTATGATGGGCGGCACCATCGACCGCAGCTGGAATGGTGGCACCCTGCGGTCGGCGCGTTCGGCCGGAGGCTTGATAGGAAGCACCGGTGCGTCGGGCGGTAATGTGGTGGTCAACAACAGCTATAATGCAGGGTTGGTTTATGGCCCGTCGACATGGCTCTCAGGAAACACCACCATTGAGCAAACCGGCGGACTGGTGGCTTACCAGTCGGGTCCCTACGGAGTGACAATGAATTCATGCTTGAGCTTGGGAACCATCATCAACTCCACACTGGCGCGGCCAGCTAATTCGGAATACATAGGCTACACGCAGTCGCCTCAGCTTATGCCCATCAATCATTGCTTTTACGACAAGCAGGTGGCTGGCTACAAGTCGGCAATAGGCGGGAAAACCACTGCCGAGCTTACCGACGGCACGCAGTTGCCGGGACTCGACAATTCCGTTTGGGAGTTTGAACAGGGATATTATCCGCGATTGAAATCCACGGCACAGACCGATGCCGCCCGCTTGTGTGCGGCTCCTTATTTCCTTGCCGAAGGCGATACCCATGCGGGTGTGCGCAATGATTTCACGGTGAGTGAGGCCGATGGGGTGGCCTGGAGTCTGAACGAGAACGCCAGTGCCGTTCTCAGCGGCAACCGCGTGACCTTGACACAAACTGAAAAAGTGGAGAATGTCATCATCTCTTCAACATTGGGTGGCTATGTTCACGAGAGCGTGGTCACTATCGTTCCCAATATATTTGCAGGTTCAGGCACGGAGTCCGACCCCTACCGCATCTACACCTACGATGACCTGAAAAAGCTGGCCGCGGCCACCAATGCCGGTTATGATTTTGACGGCAAGTACCTCATGATAATGAACGATATCGACTGCGAGAACGATGCTACATTTGAACGCATCAGCCAGCAGGGAGAGCCATTTTTCGGACACCTCGACGGCGGCGGGTTCGCCTTGAACAATCTGTCGATGAATCTTGTGGCACAAGGTGTTCAGAACAGTGGCTTGTTCGGTGCCATCGGCAAGGATGCCTCGGTGAAGAATCTCACTATCGGCACCGGCAGCAACATCGGGCTGGCATCAAACTGCGGAACGATTGCCGGCAAGAATTTCGGAACCATTGAGAATTGTCTTGTTTTGCCCTCCGTTATTTCCACCGCCCAGGCGCAAGGTGTGGTGGGCGGTATTGTGGCCACCAACACCGAGACGGGCATGGTGAATGACTGCTATGTGGCGTCGGCCATGACCTTTGAGGGGAGTTGTAATTATGCCGGCGGCATTGCTGCCTACAATATTGGTTTGATAGATGGTTGCCAGTATGCCAATACTATCAGCGCGCCCGCTTCGCGTTATGTGGGCGGCATCGCTGCTGTGAACTATGGCCGGGTCGACAACTGCGTGGCCAGTGGCCGCATTGAGGCCCAAAGCTATGTGGGCGGCATCGCATCGCGCTGCATCAATTATAACAGCAACGCTCCCGATCCCGTTGTCAGCAACTCGCTGGTGACGGCGCAAATCATCTATTCCACCGACGTGGAGCATGCCGGAGCTGTGGTGGGCGATAACTATGGACGGTATGAGAATGTGGTGTTCGACAAGCAAGTTTCGGTCTATGAGAATTTCAAAGCCGAAGGGCTTTCGGGAAAACTTACCCGCGAGATAGTGGCCGACGGAGCGTTAAGTGATAAATATTTGGCTGTGGCAGGCAAGTATCCTGTGCTTGCCAAGTTTGCCTCCCAGCCAGCCGTGGTTTTGACGCAAAATCCCATCGTCTTTGCCGATGCCGATACACGGTTGGCTATGAGCGATGGCGCATCGGCGCAATTCCCCTCGTTGCAGGGGCTCACACAAAGCCTGAAGGCCGGCAGCGATTTCACTTTTGATTCCTCCTCGGCATTGCTGACCTATAATGGTTCGCAGTCATTCGCGTCGGCAGAGGTGGAGCAGCGCTATGGCGATGTTACCCGCCTTGTCAGTTTGTCGGCCTATGGCAACATTCTTGATGGCGCCGGAACTGCCGACGACCCGTGGGTCATTGCCACCGAGGCCGATTGGAAGAAACTATCGGCCGAGATGGCCAATTCGGCCAACCGCAACTGCTTTGAGAATAAGCATTTCAAAGTGGTTGCCGATGTCACGATGACATCGGCCTTCACCCCCATTGCAGCTAACACGCAAAAGACGTTCCGTGGACAGATTCATGGTGACGGTCACTCGATTGACAATCTCACCATCAGCGGTGCGAATTATGTGGGCCTTATCGGAAACATGGGCTTTGGCGGTCTTGTTGAGAATCTCACCATTGCCGGCGGCAATATCACCGGTGAGCAGTATGTGGGAGGCTTTGTGGGGTACATGAAGGGCGGCAGTTTGACCGGCGTGGTCAACAATGCCACCGTGACCGGAACAACCAAGACCTATGTGGGCGGTATTGTGGGATATGCTTATTATCCTGCGATGCTGGCCAACTTGCACAACAACGGCAATGTGACCAATAGCGCCATGTACACCGGCGGTGTGATTGGGGCCATCTGGGGCAACTACTCCGATGTCTTTTCCGGCATGACCAATACAGGCGATGTGGCCGGCGGTATGTACACCGGTGGGGTGGTAGGCAATGTGACCTATAGCAGTTTGGAGAATCTGGAAAATTCCGGATCGGTGCGCGGCAATCTGGCAACAACCAACATGGTGGGCGGCGTAATTGGCGGTGTGGATGCCTGCCAGAATATCACCAATGCCCGCAATATGGGAGATGTGACAGGCGCGACGGTGGCCGTGGCTGGCGTGATAGGGCGTTACTGGCCCTCGAAAAATACATCTAACGCCTTGACGGTGAGCGGCTGCTACAATGCAGGGAACATCATGGCCAAGGAGGGTGCTAATGCCACCAATGTGGGCGGCATCATCGGCATGGCCGAGGGTTACAATGTGACGCTCAGCCAATGTGCCAACGTGGGTCGTGTAACCAATCCCGCCACTGCCATAGCGGCCGGTACGCCGGGTGCCGGTGGCCTGATAGGCGGTGGAGCCCCCGTGATTGTCGATTGCTTCAATGCCGGAACCGTTTCGGCGCTTAACTGCGCGGGCGGATTGTTGGGAAGACCCTTCACCAACTCCTCGCCAGTGGTGATTTCCAATTCGCTTAATACGGGATGGGTGGAAGGCGTGGCCGCCAATAGTGCCAATGTGGGTTCCATTACAGGCTATAACAGCAGTGCTGCCACCTATACCAACGTGTGCTACGACAGCCAGATGAGCAACCTTGCCGCTGCCGGCAAAAACGCTGCGGAAGGCATTGTGGCCCGCGAAACACAGGAAATCATAGGCACCACGATGGGCGAGAACTGGGTTACGACTGGCGGTTATCCGTTGCCTGCATCGCTTGCCGGGCAGGCTGCCGTGAAAGTTGCCTCGCTGCCAGTGGTGCTTGCCTCGGGCGACACGCGCTACAACGTGACGACGTCTCCGTTTGGCATCATTGCCGCCCAGGGCTTCCAGTGGAGCGGAAGCAACGTGTTTGTTGTCATTGGCAATGAGGTGCATGTGGTGGACAACGCCGATAAGGTGGACGGTGATTATGCGATGACCGTCGGCTGCGATGGCTTCACCCACACTTATCCCATGACTCTCAACTGCAAGCCGTCGTGGCTCAGAGGTGATGTGAACGGCGATGGGGAGGTGAGCATTTCGGATGTCACCCAACTTGTGAACTTTATTCTGAGCGACACATCCAATGAGCGCAGCGATGTGAATGGTGATGGTGAGGTGGGCATTTCCGATGTTACACTTCTTGTCAACATCATTTTGGCGATTGAGTGATGCTCATCCAGAATTAAGCTATAAAAATGGCGACCCCTGTTTATAGGGGCCGCCATTTTTTGATGGGTTACAATTGTGGGAATTACTTCACCACTTTGATGGCGCGCTTGCTGCCGTCCTTCATGGTGGTGACCATGATGTTCACACCCTGGAAGGGAGCTGCGCTCACCTGGCCGGCCAGGTTCACATACTGCACGCCGGCGATGTCGTCCACGCTGAGGTCGGTCACGGCGGTGGGCACTTCCTCGCTCTTCTTCACAATCAGCTTCAGCCCTGCGGCCGGAGCCTTGGCGGGTGCGCCCGAAGCGGCGCTGGCAGCAGCCTCCTTGAGGATGAGGTCGTACTTGCCGGCCTCCTTGACAATGAGGTTGGCGTAGCCGTCGCCCGGGAACAGGCTCAGCTCGCCGCCCAGCAGGTCGTCGGTGATTTCGAAGTAGTGCACATTGTTGGCATCCTCACCGCCGTACCACACGGTGCTTCCG
>ONMF01000027.1 GCA_900318865.1 uncultured Prevotellaceae bacterium | reverse complement strand
CCTGCCCATCCGCCTGCAAATCACCGCCGTGGGCCGCGCCCTGGCCCACGCCAACGCCCAGCGCCTCCACACCGGCCTCCCCGCCCTGCAAGACTGACCCACAACCCCACCAGCAAAAACTCAGATATCATGGAACAACGCCCGCTCTACGAACAGCGCCTGTGGGGCCATTACCACGTGATTTACGAAAAGTCCCTCCCCGACGGCACCCAAGTCCTTTGCCGCCAACTGCATTCCATAAAAGCGACAACACGGCTTCGCATCATTGAAGTCCAGATGGGCGACCTCCTTAGCGAAGACGACATCGAACGTCTCCCCAGTGTTTGGTAAACAACATTTAAAACAAGACCACGGCACCAGTAACCACATCAAGATTACATTTGAAGCAATGCAAGGACGGTTACGCGAATTCGATTTACTGAAAGGCATCGGCATATTGCTTGTAATTTTAGGCCACATCCACATTCCAAGCGATTTGTTTTGCAGCCTGATTTACGGGGTTCACATGCCACTTTTCTTCTTCGTGTCGGGGTTACTATATATATTCTCTTCAAAAAACCTCTTGAACTTCTAAAATGAAAATTGCAGTAGCAGGAACTGGATACGTTGGAATGAGCATTGCCACTTTGCTGGCTCAACACAATGACGTGGTAGCTGTTGACATCCTTCCCGATAAAGTAGACAAAATCAACCGACGGCAGTCGCCCATCCAAGACGAATACATTGAGCGGTATCTTGCCGAGAAGCAACTGAGTCTCACGGCCACAACCGACGGCGAAGCCGCCTACAGCAATGCCCGCTTCGTGGTCATCGCCACGCCAACGAACTACGACCCGGTGACCAACTACTTCGATACGCGCCATGTGGAAGAAGTCATCGAGCTGGTGATGCGCGTCAATCCTGAAGCTATCATGGTCATCAAAAGCACTATCCCAGTAGGTTACAGCGAGAGCGTGCGCGCGAAGTACGGCTGCCGGAACATCCTATTCGCTCCCGAGTTCTTGCGCGAGACCAAGGCACTTTACGACAACCTCTACCCGAGTCGCATCATCGTCGGCCGCCCCGAGGGCGACGAGCGCCTCGACATGGTTGCGCACGAGTTTGCCGCCCTGCTGCAGCAAGGCTCGTTGAAGCCCGATGTGGAAACGCTCTATATGGGGCTCACCGAGGCCGAGGCCGTGAAGCTGTTCGCCAACACCTACCTCGCCCTACGGGTGAGCTACTTCAACGAACTCGATACTTATGCAGAGATTAAAGGACTCGATGCCAAATCCATCATCAACGGCGTGTGTCTTGACCCACGAATAGGTTCGCACTATAACAATCCATCCTTCGGATATGGCGGCTACTGCCTGCCCAAAGACACCAAGCAATTGCTCGCCAATTATACTGATGTGCCTGAAAACCTTATTGAGGCCATCGTAGAGAGTAATCGAACGCGCAAAGACTTCATCGCCGACCGCGTACTTTCTATGGCCGGGTACTATGACTATCACCAGCGTGGCGCCTACAGCCTCGACAAGGAACACGAATGTGTCATCGGTGTCTACCGACTAACGATGAAGAGTGGAAGCGACAACTTCCGCCAAAGCTCAATTCAAGGAGTAATGAAACGCATCAAAGCCAAGGGTGCGCGAGTCATCGTTTACGAACCCACCCTTGAAGACGGCACTACCTTCTTCGGCAGCCGCATAGTCAATAACCTCGAGCAGTTCAAGGTTCAAAGCCAAGTCATCCTCGCCAACCGCTACGATGACTTATTAAACGATGTGAGAGCGAAAGTTTATACAAGGGATTTGTTTGAGCGCGATTGATATGAAACAATCGAATATCGAATTAGACAACAATACTATATTAGTTACCGGAGCCGCAGGTTTCATCGGTTCGAATCTTGTTAAGCGTTTGATGCATGACTATCCGTCAGCATATATTGTTGGCGTTGACAACATGAACGCTTATTATGATGTCACGCTTAAAGAGAATCGACTAGGCGAACTCATAAACATGGCTGATCATAATCAGTTTAAATTTTATAAGAATTCAATAGCAAATAAAGAATTTATTGACAATCTATTTGCTTCACATAAATTTGATGTTGTAGTCAACCTGGCAGCGCAAGCCGGAGTCCGCTACAGCATCAAAAACCCCGATGCTTACATTGAGAGCAACATCCTCGGGTTTTACAACATCCTTGAAGCGTGCCGACACAGCTATGACAAAGGTCGACAAGGTGTTCGGCACCTCATTTATGCCAGTTCCAGCAGTGTCTATGGCAACAATGAAAAAGTTCCATATTCAACAGAGGACAACGACGACCACCCCATCAGCCTCTATGCCGCCACAAAGAAGAGTGACGAGCTTCTGGCACATGCCTATTCAAAGTTATATAACATACCATCAACAGGATTGAGATTTTTCACGGTATATGGCCCTGCCGGCCGGCCCGATATGGCATATTTCCACTTCACCGACAAACTTGTCAAAGGCGAAGTGATTAAAATCTTCAATTATGGAAATTGTAAACGTGACTTCACATATATCGATGACATAATAGAAGGAGTAATCCGAGTGCTGAAATCGGCGCCAGAAAGAAAGAGCGGAGAAGACGGGTTACCATTGGCTCCTTATGCGATATATAATATAGGCAACAATCAACCAGAGAATCTTTTGGACTTTGTAACCATTCTGCAAGAAGAATTAGTCCGAGCTAAGGTACTCCCAGCCGATTATGATTTTGAGGCACACAAACAGTTTGTGGCCATGCAACCTGGCGATGTCCCTGTCACCTGTGCCGACATCACAACCCTCGAGGAAGACTTCGGATTTCATCCATCCACTCCGTTAAGAGAAGGCTTGAGAAGATTTGCGGAGTGGTATAAGCTATATAGATAATGAACATCATTTAATCATGAAAGTATTAGTTACCGGTGGAGCCGGGTTCATCGGCTCGAATCTGACAGAGCACCTGCTTGGGCAGGGGCACACGGTGCGGGTGCTCGACAACTTCGCGACGGGGCATATCGAGAACCTGTTGCCCTTTTTCGAGAAGTTCCCCCACTCGTTTGAGCTGCAGGTGGGCGACATTCGCAATCTGCCCGATTGCCGCAAGGCTGTGGAGGGGATGGACTATGTGCTGCACGAGGCCGCCCTGGGCAGCGTGCCGCGCTCGGTGAAAGACCCCATCACGACCAACGAGGTGAACATCGGCGGCTTCCTCAACATGATTGTGGCGGCACGCGACGCCGGCATCAAGCGCTTCGTGTTCGCGGCCAGCAGCTCCACCTACGGCGACAGCGAAACGTTGCCTAAGGTGGAAGACGTGATTGGCCGCCCGCTGTCGCCTTACGCCATCACGAAATATGTCGACGAGCTGTATGCCGACGTGTTTGCCCGCACCTACGGCATCGAATACATCGGCCTGCGCTACTTCAACGTGTTCGGTCGCCGGCAAGACCCTCACGGGGCTTACGCCGCGGTGATACCCCTGTTTGTGAAGCAATTCATGAACCATGAGACACCCAACATCAATGGCGACGGCGAGTACAGCCGCGACTTCACCTATATCGACAACGTGATTCAGATGAATATGCTTGCCTTGACTACGACCAATCCCGAGGCAGTGAACCAAATCTATAACACGGCCTATGGTGAGCGCACCACGCTCAACCAGCTGGTCGGCTACCTGCGTGAGTATTTGGGCGAGTTCGACGATGCAATAAAAGCCATTGAGCCCACTCACGGCCCCAACCGCGTGGGCGATATTCCTCATTCACTGGCAAGCGTGGACAAGGCGCGCCGCCTCCTTGGCTATGACCCGCAATTCAGCATGCGTGAAGGCCTGCGTCATGCCGTGAAATGGTACTGGAACAATTTGTAAACCAAGTTTTACTTGACAAGTAACGATTAAGGATTAAAGACATGAGTGAGCAAGATATTAAGATTTGTGTGATTGGGTTGGGATACGTCGGCCTGCCACTGGCACGATTGTTTTCCTCCAAGTATCAAACCATAGGCTTCGACATGAACCAAGCCCGTGTCGACGCCCTGATGGCCGGCCATGACGCCACTCTCGAAGTGGCCGACGACCTGCTGCAGTCGGCACTCGCCAACGGCTTCCGCTGCACGACGCAACTCGACGACATCCGTGATTGCAATTTCTATGTGGTGGCGGTGCCAACTCCGGTCGACGAGAACAACAATCCCGACTTGCGGCCGCTGTGGGGCGCCAGTGAGACAGTGGGCAAGGTGATTGGAAAAGGCGACATCGTGGTGTATGAAAGCACGGTGTATCCCGGCGTGACCGAGGACGAGTGCATCCCGGTGGTGGAGCGCGTGAGCGGGCTGAAGTTCAACGTCGACTTCTATGCCGGTTACAGCCCCGAGCGCATCAATCCCGGCGACAAACTGCACACCGTCGAAAAAATCAAGAAAGTGACATCGGGCTCCACGCCCCAGGTGGCCGAAATCGTCAACAACGTCTACGCCAGCGTCATCACAGCCGGCACCCACAAGGCGAGCAGTATCCGCGTGGCAGAGGCCGCCAAAGTCATTGAAAATTCCCAGCGCGACATCAACATTGCTTTTGTCAATGAGTTGTCCAAGATTTTTAACCGCATGGGCATCGACACACACGACGTGCTCGCAGCTGCCGGAACCAAATGGAATTTCTTGCCCTTCAAACCAGGACTGGTGGGTGGGCATTGCATCGGCGTGGACCCGTACTACCTGGCCCAGTGTGCCCAGCGTTATGGCTACAACCCCGAAATCATCCTTGCCGGACGCCGCATGAACGACGGCATGGGCGAGTATGTGGCCAATGAGACCATCAAGCTGATGCTAAAAAAAGGAATACAGGTACTAGGGAGCGACATATTGATAATGGGATTCACATTTAAAGAGAATTGCCCCGACGTGCGCAACACGAAGGTTATTGACATCTATCGCGCCCTCACGGAGTACAACCTGAGCATCACCGTCTACGACCCCTGGGCCAATCCCGCGACAGCCAAGCGAGAGTATGGTATCGACATCACCACCAAGCTGCCCCCGACTAAATTCGACGCAGTGGTCATGGCCGTGGCTCACGAGCAATTCCTCGGCCTTGATGTGGAGGCGCTGTGCCGCACGCCGCACATTATCTACGACGTGAAAGGCATCCTTGACAAATCGATTATCGATGGACGACTCTAAGCGCAAAAAGCAAAAAATACATGATGAAAAAAGATACTATTCTTGTTACGTCGCCGTTGCTGCCAAGCCTGGACGAGTTCGACGTACTTCTTCACGAAATATGGGACAGCAAGTGGGTCACCAACAACGGCACGTTCCACCAACGGCTGGAGGCCGCTTTATGCGAATATCTCAAGGTGCCGTTCATCAGCCTGCTCACCATCGGCATCCTCGCCACCGCCGCCATCTACCTCACCGTCGCCCGCCTCACCCGCATGCCCGAGCTGCGCGAGGCCCTCGACATCATCCACCGCCGATAACCCCACCAGCAAAAACTCACACAAGCGATGACCGAATGGATTTTTAGCGGAATCGGCAGCAACCTGCTCACATGCATCATCAGTGTGCTCATTGGCGCAGCGGCCGGCTTCCGGCTGGGCGTGCGGCAAAAAGCCCGGCAACGGCAACAAGCAGGCGACCACGCCACACAA
>ONMF01000006.1 GCA_900318865.1 uncultured Prevotellaceae bacterium | reverse complement strand
GTCAAAAAAATCGCTCACTCAATTCTTCATCTCGTGAGGCGAAATCGTTGCAAAATTACTGCAACTTTTCCAAACACGCAAGCGTTTCGCGATTTTTTTCGCGGACCACCCGATTTTTTTGCCGGGATGGGCGCTCTCGCGTTTGCGGATGCAAAGGTACAACCTTTTTCTGAACCGCCAAACTTTTTCGGCACTTTTTTTTCAAAAAAATCGAAAAAAATCACGCCGCTGCCGGAAAAAGCCGCCCCACACCTAATTACATACACGCGCGCGAGCCGACGCGGCCACGCACGCGCGCCAGCGCCCACAAGCCCGCCCCCCGGACGAATCAAAAAAACTTTTTCAGAGTTTGCGCCAGAGCGCTCGCAGTGGCTGCGATTTGCTCGGGCGACTCAAGATAGGTGGAGTCGAAGCGCAGCATGGCTTGCTGATAGCTGGGTTGGCGCTGCAGCATGACACTTTCCACATATTGCAGAATCTGCTCGTCGGGCATGGCAGCGATGAGCGGCCGCTTGGCCTTCTGCTCGGGCAGGACAAGGCGGCTGACAATTCGCTGAGCGGTGGTGGTCAGCCAGATGGTGATGCCGTGGGAGTTCATGATGTCCATATTTGCGCCGAAGCAAGGAGTGCCGCCTCCGCACGCCACGACAGCAGCCGGCCCATGAGCCAACTGCCGCAATGCCTTTTGCTCGATTTCACGGAAACCGGACTCCCCCACTTTCTCGAATATCTGCGTAATGGTGCACTCGCACCGCTCCTCGATGTAGTCGTCGAGGTCGACAAAGGGCATCGCCAATCGGGTTGCCAACGCCGCTCCGAGCGTCGACTTTCCGCAGCCCATGAATCCCAAAAGAAAGATTGTGCACATGACAAGCGGTTTTTCACAGCCACCCTGCCTGCCGATACCAGGCAATGGCCTTTTGCAGGCCTTGCCGCAGGTCGTGGCGGGGCGCGAAGCCGAAGTCGTTCTGCGCCTCGGCAATGGAACACTGCCAGTTGCGCTGACGCAGAATTTTATACTTGTCGCCATTCAGCGTGGACGGCTTGATGGTTACTTTTCCCCACCATTCGGCCACGGCGCAAACCACGCGAACCAGCCACATGGGGCATCTAACGGGAATCACCCACCGCTTGTTGAGCTCTTGCTGCACAATCTTGCGGAAATCGGACTGCGTGTAACTTTTCCCCTCGCTGATGAAATAAGTTTTCCGTGCCGCGCCATGTTCGAGGGCATCGATGGCCGCCACGGCCAAGTCCTCGACATAGATGAACGTGAGCAACTGTTTTTTGAAACCCACTCCGAAGTCGAAGCCCCGGGCAATGCTTTTAATCATGAGGTAATAATCGCGCTCGTGCGGTCCATAGACCCCCGTGCACCGGAAGATGGTGAAAGGCACATCCGACTGCATCTGCAGGTAGGTTTCGGCCTTGAGTTTCGACATGCCGTAACGCGTGTTGGGGTTAGGCACATCGGTGGCTTGGAAAGGCGTATAATTCACCTCGTCGCCCATCCCCATGACACTGAGGCTGCTCATCATCAAGAAAGCCTGCGGCATGGCATCGGCGGCCCGCAAAGCCTCCACCAACTCACGGAGGTATCCGTAATTGATGCGCTCGAAATCGGTGTAGTTGGTGCATTTTGTCGCGCCCAAGTTATGCACCACATAGTGCCAAGGCCCATTGTCGCGCACATGGGTGGCGATGGCCTGTGCCAGGGCCTGCTCGTCGGTGAAGTCGAGTTCAAGGAAATGAATCCTTTCGTCGGTCAAAAACTCCCTGCTGGTGGTTGCCCTGACGGCAGCCCACGTGTCGTAGCCACGCTTGAGAGCCTCGGCGACAAGGTATCCGCCAATAAATCCCCCGGCCCCCGTGATAAGTATTCGCTTGCTCATTGGCCTATGATGGAAGTTATTTTGTCGACAATCATCTGCGGCGTGATGCGATTCAGGCAACGATAGTCGCCATGGCGGCATCCTTTTTCACCGTAGATAGAGCACGGGCGGCACGGCAAATCGACCTGCACGGCATTTTCCTCGCTTTGATTGTAGCCCATGAAGCCGCACTTGGGGTGCGTGGCCCCCCACACACTCACCACCGGCACGGCCATCAAAGCCGCCAGGTGCATGTTGGCCGAATCCATCGACAGCATGACATCGCACTTTTGCAGCAGCGCGAACTCATCGAGGAAGGCGTGTTTGACCTCGGCCAGCGAGGTCACATTATGGTATCGCTTGGACAGCGGTCGAAGTGCCAATTTTTCACTTTTTCCGCCTCCCATCATGAAGATATAGACACCCTTCATGTTTGCGAGTTTGTCAACCACCTGGTACATCAACTCAATGGGGTATTCTTTGCCCCGGTGGGCCGAAAACGGTGAAATGGCCACCCAGCGCTCGCCCTCGCCCTTGGCCGGCACAATGGCGCTCACCGGCGCCGGCTTGCCGTCGAACAGCTTGGTGAAAGCCCGCTGCGGAGCCTGCAGTCCCAATCGCTCAAACACCAAGCGGTAGCGCTCCACCGTGGGTGTCACGGCATCGACCTTGTGCTTGACCAACTTTCGGCGCAAGCTGCGCTCCTTGTCAATCCGTGCCACCTCCACCCCGTGCAGCTTCATCCAGAAGTCGATGACCCATGTGCGGATGACGCTGTGCAGGTCGGCCACGGCATCGACCTTGTAGTGCCGCTTCAATTTCTCGGCCAGGCGCCACATTCCCCGCAAGCCCTTGTAGCGGCCCTTGATGTCGACATCGACGACCGTGAGATTGTGCGGTGCGTCGACCATCATGGTGGCCGGCCACGTTTGAGTGGCGAGCACGAAATTCACATCGGGGTTAGCCCTGCACACAGGATAGACCACCGGGATGGTGATGGCCACGTCGCCCAAGGCCGAGAAGCGCGTGATGAGCACCGTGCGCCTCTTGTTGTTTTCATTTTTTGCCATAAAGCACGGGGTTGGTTGACGGGTCGTTGTACATTTTCATCTGCCGGTACACCTTCATATATTTCTTACCCGCCTCAATGTCGAGCAGCAGTTGATCGATGGCCGTAATGAGGTCGTGGCGCTGCTCGATGAGCACATCGAGTTTGGCCGCGCATTTGCTGCGGTGCGCGTCATCGATGTCATCGCGCCGCACCTGCTCCTGCATGTGGTAGATTTTCAGTGCCAGAATCGACAGCCGGTCGATAGCCCATGCCGGGCTCTCGGTGTTGATGGTGGCGCCGGGCAAGACATTGACCTGCGCATACTTGTCGCGGAAGAATGAGTCGATTTCCTCGACCAGGTCGGTGCGGTCCTGATTGGAGCGGTCAATGCGCCGCTTCAAAGCCAACGCCTGCACCGGGTCGATGTCGGGGTCGCGGATAATGTCTTCGAGATGCCACTGGACGGCATCAATCCAGTTTTTCCTCACCAGCGTATTTTCGATGGTTGCCGCGGGATACGGGTTGTTCAGAACGGCGTCCACATCGTCGGTCATGTGGTACAACTCAACGGTTTCTTCAAACCGCTTCATGCAATTTTGAGCAAAAGTCATGGTCGCGTCGTTTTTGATTATTATCTTACAAAGATAATTGTTTTTAGAGTGACAATGTCATTATTTCCCCTCAATTTTTTCGGTTTTAAACTTTTTTGGGCTATTTTTGTCAAATAAACAAAAAAGACACCATCATGAAAAAGAATTATTGCATATTGATTTTAGCCTTGGTTGCGGTCATTTTGAGCTCTTGCCGCGATGAGCCCAGTTATGACCGCATGCAGGGCAGCTGGGAGTCGTACTACACGGTCGACGTCCACGGCGAGGGTTACATCGACGGGCGCGATGTGGTGCGTTACGACTTCTACCGCAACGGGCGCGGCCGCTACACCTATTATGACAATTACGGCCCCTTATACATCGACTTCAACTGGGACGTGACGCGCCGCATGCTGTATATCAACTATGACGATGGCTTGAGAGAGTCGTTATACTATGACTATGACCGCAATGGAGACCTGATACTTTCCCAGCAATCCAACATGTACTATTACACAGCCTACCGGCGCGTGTTTTAGCGCGCTCACCACCACGGGCACACATCATTGCAGCAGCCGCGCCAGATTGGCAGCGGCTGCTTTTTTCACGCCGCTCGCCGTCACCCCCCTGGCTTGCGCCACCGCTTGCGCCACCGCATCGATATCGGCGGGATATTCGTCGGTTTCGAGCAGCAGGCTATCAAGCGGCGTGCAGCGCACTGCATCAGGATTGAAACGCGCGCCGAAACTCAAGAAGAATCCCTCGCGCAGCAGCATTTGCGCCACTTGTGCATTGGCTCTCATGCCATGCACCACGGCGGTGATGGTATGATGCCCGGAGTCGCGCCAAGCCTTGATTACCTGTTCGGCACCACGCACGATGTGCAGAATCAACGGCTTGCCCAGTTCGTCGGCCAAAGCGATGTGCCGCTCGAGCCAGAGCCGCTGCAACAGGAGGTCGGCACCTCGCAGCCGGTCGATACCCGTCTCACCAATGGCCACCACCTGGCCGCTGCGGGCAGCCACATCGAGCAAACGCCGATGCTCGTCATCAAACGCCGGCAGATGCCACGGATGCCACCCCACGGAATAAAGGCGCTGAGGCTCGGGGGAATAATCTGCCGGCGACACCGAAATCACGGCGTCGGCACGCGAGCGGTCGTGTGTGTGCGCGTCAATCAGCATCAATGATTCTTTTAACATCAAGGCACAGGGTCGTATCCGCTGCCGCCCCAAGGGTTGCAACGGGCTATTCGCTTAATTGCCAACCAGGTGCCTCGCAGCGGGCCGTACTTGGCGATGGCCTCAACGGCATACTGGCTGCACGACGGCGTGAAACGGCACACCGGCGGTGTGAGCGGCGAGATGAACCGCTGATAGAATCGGATGGGAGCGATGAGCATGCGCGACATCCATCCCGGCGACCGACGATGTGACGCCCCCTTGCTGTTCATGGCTGTGAGGATAATTCCTGCGCATGGCGGGCAATCCGGTCAAGCAGATCGCACACCTTGGCTTCAATGACACGATAAGGCTCAATGGAGGTGGCCAGATAAAGGAACGCCACGTCGAGCGCCACCGGCGCGGCACCCAGTGCCGTGGCAAGCCGCTCGCCGCGATGCAGGCGGTAGGCCTCGCGTATGCGGCGGCGCAGCAGCACCCTGTTCACCGCCAGTTTTATTTTCTTTTTGGGAATGGTTATCATCATCTGCACACCGCCTGAGCGCTCGTCGGCCTGGCGGAAACGATAGACGGCCCTGAGCGGATAAGCGATGGACGATTGGCCCTGGGCAAAAAGCATCTCCACGGCCGTGCGGCTACACAGTCGTTCCGATTTTTTCAGGCAATAGCGGTGCACCGATTCGTTCATAGTTCAAATAGAGAAAGCGAAGTTACAAAAAATTAGGGGAATGTCAACCACTCCCCCGATAAATTTTCTCATTGTGCCTTCAGTGACAACCGTCATCCGGCATCAGCCGCAGCATCGTCTTCCTGCGATTGCAGCACAGGCTGGCCGTTTTCCCGCAAGAAGAGGTCGATGGCAGCCGCCATCGACGGTGCCGCTGCCGACGTGGTGATGTCCAGGTCGAGGCCGGCATCCTTCACTGCGGCAATGGTCGATGCCCCCATGGCTCCGATGCGAATGCCTCGCTCCTTGTAATCAGGGAAATTGTGCACCAGCGACTTCACACCCGCCGGGCTGAAGAAAACCAGCATGTCGTAGTCGAATTTCTCACCTTTCTGGAAATCATTGCTCACGGTGCGGTACATCACCGCCTTGGTGTAGTGTACTTTGTGCTCATCGAGCACCGTTGCCTTGTCATTGTGCACATCGCTGATGGGCATCAAGTAGGTCTCCTTGCTGTGCTTGAGGATGATGGGCACCAAATCTTCGATTTTTCCGCTCTCGGAGAAGAAAATCTTTCTCTTGCGGTAGACGATATACTTTTGCAGATAGAGTGCCACGGTTTCGCTCACACAAAAATACTTCAATGTATCAGGTACGGTGACTCTCAGCTCTTTGCACAATCTGAAGAAGTGGTCAATAGCCGTGCGGGCCGTGAAAATAATGGCGCTGTAGTCGGGAATGGAAATCTTCGATTGCCGGAATTCCCGTGCGGTGAGTCCTTCGATCTTAATAAATGGACGAAAGACTACTTCCACACCGTATTTCGTTTCCAAGTCATAATATGGCGACTTCTCCGACGCGGGCTTTGGCTGAGAAACTAAAATCTTCTTAACGTTCACTATTTCAAGTTTTTATGATTGTAAATAACCGCACACAAAGACTGCCGCTTTCACAACAATGGCAATGGGTACGATTTCGACGGCGCAAAGGTACAAAATAAAATACACAATTGATGGCAAATTGCTATAAAAAATTCTAAAACCTTTGCAAATAAATACCAGGCGTGATAATATGTAAAGCAACATTCCTACGGTCATCAGTGAGGAAGCCCAAACCGGCTTGACAAGCATCAATCCCACCACAGGCGCAAGCAACAGACCCAACAGCGACTGGCTTGCCTTGAAGCCGTCGACCCAGAGTTTTGTAGTCACCTTGTCGGCAAACACATAACCGATGAGCTTGTAAGCAACCAGCTGCGCAAGATAGAATGCCAGGGCCAGGACTGCCAAGGCCGCCACATGCAGCGTGATGGCACTTTGCAGCGACACAGCGAGCCGGGGCAGATAAAGCGTCAGGGCACAGTAGGCCAAAACGGCCTCCATGACACATGTGTTGATAATCAAGGCCGAGAGAATCTGCGTCTCGTTGAGGGTGTGGTCCTCAAAGATGCTTTCCTGGCGGCGGGTGGAGAACATATTGTGAAAAAACTGCTCGATGTACTTGTAACCACTGCGGTAACTCACCACCACCAGAAACAAAGCCCCCACCACAAGGGTCATGGTTCCCGCATCGTGCAGCGGCCACGGCACAAAGCTGTGCGGCCGCTCACCGGCAGGCTTCTCCATCACTTGCAACCGGCTCATCGACTGAATCACGGTATCGTTTCCCACGCTGTCGCCAAAGCCATCGATATACTGCGGCGGATAGTAAGCCTGCTCGGCCGCCAGGCTGTCGGGCAAGCTGTCGGTAACCGGTGCGGTATTTTGAATCACGTGGGTGGCTGGCATGGTGTTAATTCTTTTTTTCGGTCAGGGGTACTCCCTCCGACAATTGCCGCTCAACGATGTCCAATGCCTCGACGGGTGTGGCGGCCAAGGCCCACAACAGGTTGTGGGTCTCGCTCATGAACCGGCTCTCGATGCACCGCATGAGCATGGCGTTCAGCGGCTCAAAAAATCCGGCGGTGTTGAGCAGCACCACGGGCATGGTGATGAGCCCCAGCTGCCGCCAGGTGAGCACCTCGAGCAATTCTTCGAGCGTACCCAGGCCGCCCGGCAGTGCCACGATGGCCCTTGCCTGCTGAATCATCATTTCCTTTCGCTGGTGCATGTCGGCGGTGATAATCACGTCGGTCAGCCGGGGATTGAGCCATCCGTTGTCGACCATAAACTTCGGTATGACGCCTGTCACATGGCCGCCATGCTCGAGCATGGCATCGGCCACGGCCCGCATCAGCCCGGTCGACCCGCCGCCCTGGATGCAATCCCATCCACGGGAGGCCATGAGCTGCCCCAGCTTGCTGGCCTGGCCCATGAACACATCGCCGGCATTCTTGCTCGATGCTGCAAAGACGCATATCTTACCTTTCTCGCTAATCATGCCGCAAAATTACAACAAAGATTTCACATTTCGGGCCTGCGGGCCGCGCTTTATCCGTTTTCAGCGCATCAAGTTGCCCATCATGGTGTTCCAGTTGTCCACATTGGTGATTTGTGCCAGCGCCCCGGTGCCGGGCTTGAAGGCAAGCGAGTCGTTGAGCGTGCGCGCATACCTCGCCACCTCAATGTAGAGACCGGCATTATTCCAGCTTTCTCCTGTGCGATACCGCCGTCCCAGGTCACGCACGTCGGCAGCGTCGAGGTAATAGAGCCGGGTCCACTTGTTGGCAAGATAAAGTCGCTTGAACGGCTCGTTCTCCAGGTGCTTGGCACACTGCAGCAGGCACCGAGTGGCGTCGATGCGGTCAAAATCGCGGTCGGCGTCGGGCTCGCCCACATTCAGCACCAGCACACTGTCGGTGAACCATGGCCTTGCCACCACGATGTTGATTCCGGCATTGCCGGCGTCGAGCGCTTTGAGTTCAGTGGTCCCGATAACCGTCCGTCCTTGCAAAAAAATGTTGGCGCCAAACTTGACCCATGCCACCGTCACCGCCACCACACACAGTGCAGCCGCGACGCCTTGCTTCCATGTCAGCTTCATGATTGTGAACTATTTTCTCCGTATTGACCCAAAAAGTGTGCCAAAGTTTAAATCATTGGACATTTTTTGATTAACTTTGCCACACAATATCACATCCCTATTTTATGCTCGACTTTATCACTTGGACCGCAAGTCCGAATTTATATTCCGGTTTTTTGACCGTCAGATGGTACGGACTTATGTTCGCCATCGGGTTCCTGTTCGGCTACGAGGTAGTGTATCGCATCTTCAAGCACGAGGGCGCCCCCGAGAAGTGGGTGGGCTCGCTTTTCATCTACGTTGTGGTGGCCACCATCGTCGGCGCCCGCTTGGGCCATGTGTTCTTCTACGGCTGGGACTATTACTCACAGCACCTGTCGGAGATTCCCAAGGTGTGGGAGGGCGGCCTTGCGAGCCATGGAGGCGTGCTGGCCATCATCATCGCCCTGCTGATATACAGCCGCTGTGTGACCCATCGCAGCCCGCTGTGGGTTCTGGACCGCATCGTGGTGCCTGTGGGGCTTGTCGCGGCCCTCATTCGTCTGGGCAACCTGATGAATCATGAAATCTACGGAGCGCCCACCGACCTTCCCTGGGGATTTGCCTTCATTGCCAACATCAATGAGGTGATGCGCGGCGGCGAGCCGGTGTTCACCGCTCCGTGCCACCCCACCCAAATCTACGAGGCACTGTGCTATCTGTTCATCTTCGGGGTGTGCATGTGGATGTACTGGCGGCGCAATCTCCAAGAGCGGCCGGGTCTCATTTTCGGCACATTCATGCTGGGAATATTCGTCCCCAGGTTTCTCATTGAATATGTAAAAAACGTCCAAGAACCCTGGGAACTGACGATGCGCGCCACCTGGGGCATCGACCAGGGCCAGCTGCTGAGCATCCCATTCATCGTGCTGGGCGTGTGGCTGGTGGTGCGGGCGCTGCGCCGGCAGCGTGAACCGCTCACCTTCCCCGACCGCTTCCCCGACGAGGACTCGCCGCGCAAGGGCAATGGCAAGTAGGAGGGAGGCGCGGCGTCAGCGATAAAACGTCACCCAATTGGTGCAAAAACGGCTTTTCTCTATCCGTGGATGGATTTCATGGACGGTGCCGCGCGCGTCGCGCCACCAGGAGTGGTTCCACCCGCTACCCATGTCGAGGTATAGCGCGTAGCTCACACCATAACGCATCAACTCGTCGACAAATGTAGCGTAGTCCACACGCTGGCGCGAGTCGACCACACACAGTTTGCCTCGGTGTTGACACAAGGCCCGATAGAAGTGCTGCCCCTTGCGCCACAGCGGTTCGATGCGCTGCCCGTCATAGACTATCAGCGCCTGCCCGAAGCCCATGCCTCCGTGTGCCGCCGCCACATTGAGCGCTTCGTCATAATTGCCTCTTACAAACCTCCACACCGGTTTTTCTCCCACATAATAATATATAAATGCCCCGCTATTGTCCTTGCAGCGGGCACCGGCATGGCGCACCCCGGCCGCCACATGGTCGCCGTCGATATTAGTGTGCTCAAAATGGTCGAGCAGGGCATGTGTGAATGCCCCCTCCACGCACATGGCCACCTGCGGGTCGGTAGTGGCCGGCATGACGCCGCACACCAGGTCCATACCTCCGCCCAGGCTCGGGTAGTAGGCAATCAGCTCGGCGGTAGTGTCAACCTCCACAGGAGGCAATGTGGTGCGGGTGAAATCGGTCATGGGCTTTTCACTTTGCAGGCTTGTGCAAGCCACACAAGCGGCCAGCATCAACAATAAAATGGTTCTCATGAGGCAAAGATACAAAAATCTTCCTTTTCCTCTTCACGTTTATCACACAAATCGCCGCCGGGCGCTCTGTGCTGCCCGGCGGCGATTCTCAAGTATTCAAAAGTTGGTTATTCCCAGATTACCAACCCGGGTTCTGTGTCAGGGTGTGGCCCTTTTCGCTGTAGGTGTCGATTTCCTGCTTGCCGAGGGGGCACAGGTACACACGGTTGTCGAAAGCGTCGCGGGGCTGGCAGTTGGTGGGGATGTAGTAGCCCACCATTTCCGAGCCATTGGTGCCGTCGTAGTACACGACAGAGCCGTCGGCCTTCATCACATGGAGCTTGTTCACGTTGCCTGCCACGAGGTACTGGCTTACAAGTCTCTCAACACCGTCGACCTTCTCGCTGGCGTAACCTTCTTTGGTGAAGTCGACCCAGGGACCGAGCATCGTGTCGGGATACTTGGTGTTATTCATGTAGTCGAGCTTCATCCAGCGGCGCAGGTCGAGGATACGGCTGTGTTCGTTCACCATCTCAAGACGGCGCTCGCGGCGCACTTCCCACACGAGAGGATCGACGGTCGGGTCGCGGTCGGGGTCGAACGAGCCATTGATGTCGGCCAGCACCATGTGAGCGGTGTTCTTCAAGCCTTTGGCCTTGGCATGGTCGTCGAGAGGACGGTCACGGAGCACGTTGATCGACTTGTCGATGTCGGCTTGCGTGACGGCGGCTCCGCCCAGCAAAGCGAGCTCGGCCTTGGCCTCAATCCAGTTAAGCAGGACCTCGCCGTAACGAATCACGGGAGCATCGTTGGTGTTGGTCATCGAGTTGTACTTGGCCACCTTGCTCATGTCGGCCACTGTCATGTCGATGCAGGCACGGTCGACGAATTTAGCCGAGTAGACGAGCGTCGACGAAGCGGCGCGAATCGTGTCGATAAACGTGGCCTCGAAGCGCGGGTCGCGTGTGCGGCTGATGCTCTTCATGTCGAGGTTCTTGGCACCGTCGAGGGCGGAAGTCTTGTAGGGCTTGCCGTCCTGGCAGATAACTGATTTCAAGAAGGCAAGGTTGGCACCCGTCTGGCTCTCGTTACCATTGCTGTAGGAAGCCACGCAGTGAGTAATCGATTGCCCGGCGTCGAAGTGGCGATAGATAATGGCCTCTTTGTTGCCGGCGAGGTTTTCCGAGCCGAAGAGCTCACGCAGCGGGGTGTCGATGGCATAGTTACCGCTGTTGATAACCATTTCGGCGGCATCGCGGGCGAGTTCCAAGTACTTCTTGGCAGCGGCTTGGTCGCCACCATGATACTTCTGCCACGTTCCCTCAAAGAGCATCCAGCGCGATGCGAAAGCGGCGGCCACGTAGCGGTTGAGCATGTTGGCACCGTCGTTGGTGCGCATGTTGGGCAGGATGTCGTTTTTGAGCATGTCGTAGACTTTGTCCATCACGACGATGCGGCTGTCGCGGTCTTTGTAGAGGGTCTCGAGGTCGGCGTCGCTCAGGGTGCTCTCAAAATAAGGCACGTCGCCGTAAACCTCCACCAGGCGGCTGTAGGAGTAGCATTTGAAGAATTTTGCCACAGCGAGCCAGTGGTTGTAGGCCTCGGTGGACAGCGTACCCTTCATGTTGTTCTCGATGCGATCAATCATGATATTGGCTTTGCGAATCCACGAGAAGTTCCACGACGGGCCCGAGTACTGCACCTGCCATGTGGCCACGGCGGTAGCGCTGGTGCTGGTCATCGAGGAGGGCACAGAGTTGGTGAAAGCCGACTGCTTGCCGGTTCCGGTGAGGTCATCGTTGAAGGTATAACCGCGATAGGGCGAATAGGCTTCGCTCCAGCTCACGCCGTAGCCAATGAAGTAGTTAGGATAGAAACCGTTGGCATAGAGGCGCAGGTCGCTTTCCGATTTCCAGAAGTTTTCATCGGTGGGCGAGTTGAGCTGCGGGCGGTCTAAGATGTCTTCACAAGAGGCGCAAATGAGGGCAAGAAGTGCCGTCAGTGCAATGAATATGTTCTTTTTCATGTGATTGACAGATTTTAGAAGTTAAGTTGAATACCGACAGAGAAGTTCTTCATAGCGGGCGTACCGACGCCGGTGCGTCCCATGTTGTAGTTACCGTTGTTCCACATCGAGATTCCGCTCACGACCTCGGGGTCGATGGGCAGTCCGCGCAGCTTGTCGATGGTGAAGAGGTTTTCAGCAGCGATGTAGATGCGGGCACGCTGGATGAGAGCCTTGCGGGTGAGGTCGGCGGGCAGCGTGTAGCCGAGGGTGATGTTTTTCAGTCGGATGTAGGACATGTTCAGGCTGTAGCGGTCAGAGACCTGCATGTTGTAGCCTGCGTTGCTGCCACCCATGTTTTGAGGACGGGGGTAGAAAGCATCGGTGTTGTCTTCGGTCCAGTAGTCTTTAGCGATGGCTTGCGGCATCGAACCGTCGCCGGTGTTGAAGCCGGGGATGGCCAGGAAGCCGTAACCCCAGACGCGGCGCTTGCCGATACCTTGCCAGAACATCGAGAAGTCGAATCCCTTGTACTCAAGGCCGACACGGAAGCCGTACTCGAAGCGGGGCGTCGTGTTACCGATGCGGGTGAGGTCGCCACGGTCGCTGGTGGAGTTCTTGCCGTTGTTGATTTGTCCGTCGCCGTTGGTGTCGCGGAATTTCACATCACCGGGGCCGAAGCGGAACGTGCCGCTCTGGAAGTAGTCTTGGTAGATGCCGTTGGGGTCGGCCAGTTTGTTGACAATCTTGGCACCGGCCGTTCCGGCTGCCACTTCCTTGCCGTTGAGGGCATAGGTGGTCACGAGGTTGCCTTCGCCATCGTACACGAAGTCGTCCTTCTGATAGAGGCGGTCGAACTGGTAGCCCCAGAGCTCGCCGTATTCCTTGCCGTCGTACCAGCCATCAATGTTGGTGGCCGTGCCGTACTTGGTGATGGTGGTCTTGGCGTCGCTCAGGGTGGCCATCAAGTTGATGGCAAGACCGTTTTCGAAGCGGTGGTTGTAGTCGATGGCAATTTCCCAACCGCGGGTGCGCAGGTTACCATAATTGCCCGTGGGGGCGGCGGCACCGAAGGTTCCGGGAATGCCCTCGCCGGGGACGAGCATGTTCTTGGTCTGACGCTGATACCAGTCGAAGGTCACGCCCAGCTCGTTGTTGAAGAAGCGGGCATCGAAGCCCACGTCGGTGGTGATGATGTCCTGCCACTTGATGTTGGCTTGCACGGCCGAGGGGGTTCCCACGGTGACGAGCTTGGAGGCGCCGTCGAGCCAGTTGCTTTGGCTCTGGGTCATGGTGGCCACATAGAGGGAGTTGCTCACCGACTGGTCGCCAATCATACCCCAGCTGCCACGGATTTTCAACATCGACAGAGTGGGCTTGAGGCTCTCCATGAAGGGCTCGTTGCTAATCAGCCAGCCGGCCGAGAACGAGGGATACCAGCGCCAGCGCAGGTTCTTGGGGAACTTCGAAGTTCCGTCGTAGCGCAGATTGGCCTCGAACAGATAGCGGTCGAGCAGGTTGTAGTTGATACGGCCGAAGAAGCCGAGCTGGCCTTCCCAGTAGAGGTTACCGGAAGTGGTCTGTGTGCCCACGGTCTTGTCCCACGACGGCGAAACGATGTCGGTGAGGTTGGTGATTTGTCCCCACTCGTTCTTCGACTCCCAGTCGGTGCGGTTCATACCGAGCATGAACTTCAGGTTGTTGGCATCGTTGACCTGCCAGTTATAATTGGTGGTGATGTTCAGGGTGTGACGCTTGTCGTGGGTCACCTCGCGGCGGATGTGGTCGGGGTTGGAGCCGTTGGAGGTGTACTGCATCACGTTCAGGTCGTAGGCGGGCATGGCACCTTCGGCATCGGCGCTCACCACGTCACCATTGCTGTTGACGTAGATTTGGTTGCCGTCGGCATCCTTGCGAAGCACCGGAGCGGTCCAGCTGTTGGCCATGGTGAACTTCGTACCAATCTTGTTCCAGTCTTGGTTCTCGGATGCGTAGGTGTAGTCGAGGTCCAGTTTCCAGTTCTTGGTGAAGTTCAGGGTGAAGCCCACGTTGAACGAGAGATAGGAGTTCTCCTTGTTGGCCGTGTTGGCGGCTTTCATCTCGCTGTAAGGGCTGCGGATGAGGTTACCGCGGTCGTCATATCCCAGAGGATAAGTGGTGTCCCAGCGATAGAGGTAGAGCCAGGGGTCGGCGGTGGTTGAGCTGGTGGCATAGGCGTAACGCTTGTTGCGCAGCGAGTAGGTGGCACCCACGCGGGTGGTGAGGTACTTGTTGAACTCGGTGCTCAAGCGCAGCGAGCCGTTGTAGCGGCGGAAGTCGTCTTTCTTGGCAGGCCGGATCAGACCCTTCTGGTCGAGATAGCCGAGGCCCACGTTGAAAGTGGTCTTGCCTGCCTTGCCGTTAATCGACACGGTGTGAGTCATCGAGGGGGCCCACTCGCGAATCATGTAATCGTAGGGGTCGAAGATGCGCTTCGAGAACTTGCGTCCGTTGGCATCGACATACCAGTCACGTCCGTACACGAAGGGGTCGTCTTTACCGATAGTGCCTCCGTACTGCTTATCCCACTCGCGGGCAGCGGCGAGGCTGGCCTCGTCGATGTAGAAGAAAGCACCGGCCAGTGTGCCGCCTGCACGCTTGAGGGCGTCGACACGATAGGCGATACCGTCCACACCTGCCATTTCCATCTTCTTGGAGATGTTCTGCCATGCGAAGTTGCCCTGATAGGAGATGTTCACACGGTCGGTGTTGGCACCCTTCTTGCTGGTAATCAGCACCACACCGAAGGCGGCCTTCGAGCCGTAAATCGACGATGCGGCGGCATCCTTCAGCACCGAGATGGATTCGATGTCGTCGGGGTTAAGAATCTGGATGGAGGGAATCTCGACGTTGTCGAGCAGAATCAGAGGCTGAGCGCTACCGTTGAGCGAAGCCACCTGGCCACGCACCCTGATAGTTGCGTCGGAACCAACCTCAGCATCGGGCAGGGTGATGTTCAAGCCCGGGGTGGTACCCTGCAAGCCGCGGCCCACATCGGGAATCTGACGGCCGCGAAGGGTTTTGTTCACATCGACACTCGACACGGCACCGGTGAGGTTTTCGCGCCGCTGCGTGCCATAACCCACAACGACCACGTCGTCGAGCACGTTGTCGCCAGCCTCGAGGTTGACATCCATCATCGAGCCGTTCACGCGAACTTCGCGAGCCTTGTAGCCGATGTAGGTGATCACAAGCGTGCTGCCTTGCGGGGCGGCAATGCTGTAACGGCCGTCCAGGTCGGTTGCGGTCGTCGTCTTGGTGCCCTTAACGGTGACGGTGGCACCCGGCAGGGTTTCACCATTAGCGTCACGCACAACACCTGTCACTCTGCTACTCTGGGCCGCAGCCGCGAAGCCCACGGGGGTCTGACTGTCGGTCAGTCCTGCAGGCGCTCCACAAGCGATGGCCAGCGCAGCCAATAATACGCATTGTTTTTTCATACGCACATTTGTTTTTGGTTAATAGTAAATTAGTTAATAAATATGAAAATCCATCATTGTTTCAAGGTTACTTCAATCGGTTGTTCTCCGTTTTTTATTGTCGTTTTAGTCTTGGTTATGTCATTTGTTTTACGACACAAAATTATGCAAATTTTTTTAAATTACGCAAACATTCCTCGGCGAATATGCCCGAAAACCCGCTTTTTTGCCTTTTTAGGAGCAAAAAACGGCCGTTTGTCGACAAAAAACGGCTGCTTAGCTTAATCGAACCCTTTCGCTGAGCCGAAGCCAAACGGCTGATTTTTTTGCGATTCACTATTTTCGGGAGTACAAAAAACAGGTTTATTTGTTAAAAAACACAAAAAATGGTGCATGAACACAAACAAACATGAAAAATCATCAAATTTTGTTTGCGTAAACGAAAAAAAAAGTTCAATTTTGCATTTGCTATTGTGCAAAAAAGCGAAAAAACGCGGTTTCCGCGTGCTCAGCGAAAGGGTTCGTTTTCTTTGCGCATACGGCCATTAACCATGCCGAACCAAAAAACGTGAATATAAACCTTTTATTAACAACTATTCTCACAAAAACAAATGCGCGTATGAAAAAACAACTCGTGTTGTTGGCAACATTCGCCATCGCTTGTGGAGCTCCCGCCGGGCTGACGACCAGCCATTCCGGCATGGGTTTCGCGGCCATGGCGCAGGCCAACAGTGACAAGGTGACCGGTGTTGTCAAGGACAGCAACGGCGAACCGCTCATTGGCGTGACCGTGAAGGTGAAAGGCACCAATCGCGGCACTGTGACTGACCTTAACGGTAACTATTCGATCAAGGCCGACAGGAACTCCACCCTGCAGTTCTCCTATGTGGGCTATGACGCTATTGAGGTTCCGGCAGGCGCTGCCGCGAACATCGTGCTGCAAAACAACGAGCGTCAGCTCGACGAGGTGGTGGTGACCGCCGAGTTCGGTATGAAACGTGTGGCCCGCGCCGTGGGTTCCAGCGTTCAGAACGTCAAGGCCACCGACATCGCCGAGTCGGGACGTACCGACTTCATCAGTGCCCTGCAGGGCCGCGTGTCGGGTATGAACGTGATCAGCTCGGGCGGTGCCCCCGGTGCATCGACCAGCGTGGTGCTGCGCTCGGCCACTTCGCTCTCGGGCAACAACCAGCCGCTCTACATCGTGGACGGTATCCCCATGAACAACTCGTCGTTCAACTCCACCGAGGGCTTCGCCGGCGGTGACAACGTGCTGGGACTGAGCGTGCGCAACACCGACTTCGCCAGCCGTGGTAACGACTTCAACCCCGAGGACATCGAGTCGATGACCGTGCTGAAGGGTGCTGCCGCTGCCGCTCTGTATGGTAGTGACGCTTCGAACGGCGCCATCATCATCACCACCAAGAAGGGACGTGCCGGCCGCGCACGTATCACCTACAGCAACCAATTCTCATGGTCCAAGGCCTATGGATGGCCCAAGATTCAGGACACCTACACCAATGGTTCCTACGGATCGACCAACTACTACTACACCAACCACTATGGTGGCAAGTACACTGGCAATGTCGACTACTATGACAACGCCAAGGCTGTGCTCCAGACCGGTTCGCTGATGAAACACAACATCGCCCTTGAGACCGGTAACGACAAAATGAGCCTGCGCGCCAGCGCATCGTTCATCAACCAGGACGGTGTCATCAAGACCACCGACCTCAAGCGTACCAACCTGTCGCTGGCCGGCCGCGCCGAACTCACCAAGTGGCTCCACCTGGAAGGCAGCATGCAATATGTGAACATGAAGAACCACAAGGCCCTGCGTGGCGCCGATGGCCCCATCGCCCGTTCCTATCGCTGGCCCAACGTGGACGACATGAGCAACATCTATGCCGAGGACGGCGCCCACATGCGCTATCCCAACTACTACACCGACGGCGACCTGCTCAACCCGCTGTTCGGCTTGTACAAGAACAAACTCTACGACGAGACCGACCGCTTCATCAGCGCCTTCTCGCTCAACTTCACTCCCATCGAGCACTTCTACCTGCGTGCTCAGTTTGGTTGGGACGTGTCGACCTCGAGTTATGAGAGTGGGTTCCATCCCTACTACACCAGTTATAACCAAGATGTTGACGATGCCAACAACTCGGGTTCCTACAACATGACCAAGTACAACAACAGCGACCCGACGCTCAACATTCTGGTGGGTTACAACAACACCTTCAACGACAAGTACACCGTGGGCTTGCAGTTGGGTTACCACCAACTGGAGAACGCAGTGAAGAGCCTGTCGTCGTCGGGAAGCAACTTCGCCATCATGGACTTGTTCTCCATCAACAACTGCTCGCCAGCGAGCGTTGTGAGCACAAAGCGCAGCACAAAGCGTCGCATCCAGGCTATCTCGGGACAAGCCGAGTTTGGTTATGCCAACATGATCTTCGCCACGTTCCGTTTCCGTAACGACTGGTCGTCGACCCTTCCCATCAACAACCGCTCCTACTTCTATCCCGCTGGCGAACTTTCATGGGTGCTCACCGAACTTAAACCGCTGAAGAACATCAGTTGGCTCAACTACCTGAAACTGCGCGGCGCTATTGCCCAAGTGGGTAAGGATGCACGACCCTTGAGCATCGACCCCGAGTTGATCAAGACGGGCCTCAGTGGCGGTGGCTACAAATACGACTTCACCGGTCCCAACCCCAGGCTCAAACCTGAGATGACCACCTCGTACGAGGTCGGTATCGAAGGACGCTTCTGGAACGACCGTATCAACGCCGACTTCACCTGGTTCAAGACCCATTGCCAAGACCAGATTGTGTCGGGCTTCCGTATGTCCTATGCCACGGGCTTTGTGCTCAACACACTGAACGTGGGTACGTTTAACACTTGGGGCTGGGAAGGTCACGTCGATGTGGACGTGATCAAGAACCGTGACTTCACTTGGAACATCGGCTTGAACATGTCGCACTCCAGCAGCAAGATGACCGAGTTGCCCGATGCCGTCAACGAATACTACAACGCCTACACTTGGAACTATGGCAACGTGCGTAACGGTACCACCGTGGGACAACCCATCACCACCTACTCGGCACTGGCTCTCCAGCGCAACGACGCCGGCGAGGTGCTCATCAGCCCCACCACCGGTCTTCCTTTGCTGGGAACCGACTGGAAGGTGATTGGCGACCGTGAGCCCAAGTTGCGCTTCGGTATCACCACCGCCCTGCGCTACAAGCAGTGGCGCCTGAGCGCCATGTTCCAGGGCCGCTACCACGCCACCGTGTACAACGCCACCATGCGTGAGATGATGAACCGCGGTTTCAGTGAGCAGTCGGTGGCCTTGCGTCAAGACGACGGCACCTACGTGTTCAACGGTGTGCTCAAGGACGGATGGGAGAACAGTGCCAACCCGCACTACAACAACATCGGTGTGAACTTCTCGCACTACGGCGCCACCACCATGTACAATGGCGACCATGAGAGCTGGGTGCAGAACAAAATCAACTACATCCGTTGCCAGGAGCTCCGTCTCACCTACATCGTGCCCGGCGAATGGCTCAAGACCAAGACTCGCAACTTGCTGCAGAACGTCAGTGTCTATGTCTCTGGTAACGACTTGTTCACTCTCACCAACTACACAGGTATCGATGTGGCTGGCAACACCATGAGTGCCGCTGCCGGCGGTGTCGGCGGTGAAGGCTATGACTACTGGTCACTGCCCACGCCCCGAACATTCTCGTTTGGTTTGAGCGTCACATTCTAATGTTAAACCCATAAATCAAGGAAAGAAATGAAAAAACATTCTATAATATATGTGCTCGCATCCATGTTCCTTGCCCTTACCATGGTGAGTTGCAATGACTATTTGGATGTGAACCGCAATGAGGATGCCCCCGACTATGTGGACGCTCATCTCTACCTGGCTGGTATCGAGCAGGAGTACTTTGGACTCTATTGGGACATCCGTGCTTTGGCACCGCTCACCCAGATGATGGGTACCAGCAGCTACTCGAGCTTCGCCTCCCACTACTACAGCCTGGCCAATGATGCTGGAGGAGAGCAGTGGCGTATGGTTTACTGGAACCAGGGTATGAACCTGGAGAACATGATCAACCAAGCCGAGGCAAGCGAGAGTTGGCACCTGGCCGGTATTGGCTACGCCATGAAGGCGTTCTCCTGGGACGCTCTCACCAAGTATCACGGCGAAGTGATTCTGAACGATGCCTTCGTGCCCGGTAAACTCACTCACAACTACGACTACCAAGAGGATGTCTATCCCATCGTTCGTCAGTGGGCCGACAAGGCTATCGAGTACTTGCAGAAGGAAGACAAAACGGGTTACGGATCGAAAATCAGCGGCAACGACTTCATCTACGGCGGCGACCTCGCCAAATGGATCAAGTTTGCTTACGCTGTCAAGGCTCGCAACCTGGCGTCACTGAGCAACAAGCGCGACTTCAAAGAGAAATACTATGCCGAGTTCACCGAGTCGTGCGAGAAAGCCTTCTCGAGTGGTGACGATGATGCCGTATTGAGCATCTGGGGCGGCAGCGCCGATGCAGCCGAGAGTGCCTACAACAACTTCTGGGGCCCCTATCGTGGCAACCTCTCCAACGTATATTGGCAGCACGACTATGCCGTGCAACTGATGACAGGAACCATACCAACCTACAACTCCGAAGGCGACAAGACCCTCGTCGAGGAACCCGCTCACGCCGCTTATCCCTATGAGTTGGCTGGACCGGACATCAACCTCATCTGCGACACCACGCCTGCCGTGGGTCACTTCGACCCGCGCCCGCTCATCAAACTGGCCACCGAGGATGGCAACGACGTCGACATTACTACCGACCGCACTACGCTGCGCAACTGGACCTTCTTGGGATCCGGATTCACGTCGTCAACTGGCCCGGTAGGAACCGCTCCCATGTTCTGGGGACGCAAGGAAAGCGCCACCAGCGCCAAGGACGGAGTGGGACGCTGGCTCTATCGTGACAATGCTCCTTACATCATGATGACTTACGGCGAGTTGCTCTTCGACCGCGCCGAGATTGAATTCAAGTACGGCTCCAAGGCCAAGGCACTGGAGTGCTTCAAGAAAGCCGTCGACGCCGACATGAAATTCACCGCCAAATACATCACCAAGGGCGCCATCGTCAATGGCTGCCATCAAGGCGACAAGGTGGATGCTGCCACCTTCAACAAGATTGCCGACGAGTATCTGGCTGGACCCTATGTGGGTGGTTTGACCGAGGGCACCCTCACGCTGTCGCACATCATGATGCAGAAGTTCATCCACCTCTTCCCGTGGGGCGCTGCTGAGGAATGGGTCGACCAGCGCAAGTACTTCTACGACATTGAGTACACTGGCGACTATCCCAGCACCGGCAACGGATGGGATTTGACCACCGTCACCATGAAGCCTGAGGCCCAGAAGGTCTTCAAGGGATTCTACCTGGCTCCGGCCAACGTGCAAGGCCGTCGCGGCACCTACAACAAGGACAACAACGGCTCGCCGTGCTTCCGTGTGCGTCCGCGCTACAACTCGGAGTACATGTGGAACAAGGATAATCTCAAGGTGCTCAAGCCCATCTCGGGCATGGCCGACAACTACCAGTGCTCAATCCCCTGGTTCGCTTATCCCGGCGATCAGCCCAAGTAATTTTAATCACATCTAAACACTAAACGACGATGAAATATATCAAATATATCACGATGGGCCTGCTCGTGGGGCTGTTTGCCGCTTGCAGCGACAAGGATGTGACCTACGACATGACACAGGCCGATAACTCGACAAAGGCTTTTGTGCAGATCTTCAACATGGCTCCTATTGCCAACTCCGCTGCCAACTATGCCTACATGGTCGACATCAACGGCTACCAATACCAGAACAACATGGCCTCTATGCTGCTGCCGCGCAACGGCGTGCCCAGCGGTGGCACCAACCTGTTCTTCACGGTGGATGCCGGCACGCTGAGCATCAAACTGCACAAGAAAGAGAACGTCACCTATGTCAAAGAAGGCAACGGCTACTACTACATTGATGTATATGGCGTGAAAAACGTCATTCAAAACGGCACAACAATCTATCTGCTCGAAAGCGACAACGTGAAAGATGCCCAGGGCAACGTGCTCAAAGACGCCGTACAGTACGCCGGTGAGAATCTCGACGGCAAGAATGTGCGTGACTCCCTGCTCAACATCAAGGAGCGCTTCGTGGCCGAGCCTTACTACTCCGGTTCCTGCCAGGTAGCAGCTGGAAAGCGCTACCATGTGTTTATCTACGACATGTCCAAGGACCCCATCGCTGTCGAGATGGACAATATCCCGGCAATGCCCGAAGTCCAGCGGCAAAACACTGGCGTGGAACTGCCTGAACCCATCGGAGAGGGTGTGATCATCAAGTTCTACAACTTCCTCTATGAGAGTGAGGGTGTGCCCTATCCCCACAAGTTGCAAGCCTATTTCAAGAATCAAGAAACGGGCGTCTACGATGTGAAGTGCGGCGAGCCCTTCGGATTTGGCGAGGCCTGCAAGTGGTCGATTGTTCCTCTCATCAAACAGGCCTACAACGATCTGGGACGAAATCGCATGGACTTTAACTTCCATGTAATTGATGCCAGCGGCCACGACCTGGGTGTGCTCACTTATGGCACCAACAACAAGGAGTTCACCGATTACTATAGCCGTTACGACATTGGACGCGCCTATATGATGTTTGCCATCGGTGTGCGCGACGGCAGTGGCGTGACCATGGTAACACCGCGTTGGGTCTCCATGTGATGAACCAATCTTTGCACTTCGTTTATAAAAGCTCCGCCCGCGACGTTGCTCCGGGCGGAGCTTTTTTTGGCACTTGGGCCTGCCGCCGAATCCTGAAGAGTTCATAAAAAACATGAATTTAATTGATATTCGGGCATAAAAATGTATTTTTGCAAAAAATACCAATGACGACAGCAATGAAAAAAACATTGACCATGATGGTACTGGCAATGGTGGTGGGCATCCTGCCCGCCCAGGCCGTACTCAAGGAGCGCAACATGGAGCAAGCAATGAGCGTGCTGCGCACCGAACTCACCATGATGCACAAGGAACAGCAGCAACGCGTGGCGCGCTTCAACGAGATGTCGCGGCGCTTCGACAGGATGATGGTGCAGGTGATGGACCGCTGCCAGCAGATTGAGCTCATGCTCTACAGCCAGCGCAGCGGCTACGTCTTCGACCTGGCATACGCCTGCAGCGAGGCCACCTCACTGCACAGTCAAATGTCGAGCCGCATGCTCCCCTTCGAGACCTTTGCCAGCCACTACAACGACCAGGTGATGCAATACGTGCGACTGGTGAAGTCGCTTGAGGACATTCCCGACTTTATCCTCACCAACGACAAGCTGCGCGCCGACCGCGACAGCTGCATGGTGCTGGCCAAGGCCATCGCCACCGACATGGCCGTGCAGCGCATCCAGCTCGACCGCACGCGCGAGCGGTCGCAGATGGTGCTCAATAAGTCGAAACTGCTCAATGATTTCGCCCTCAAGGCCTACGACGACATCCGCCAGAGCATCTTTGTCAACGGCGACCAATCCTATTTCAGCACCATGGGCAGCATCAATCGCTACTGGCGGCAGGGCGTCATAGACCTGCATGAAAAATACCGGCCCGCCGGCCAGACCCACAGCGAGTGGCGAGGCAACCTCATCTTTTTCCTGTTCATGTTCATCGTGTCCTACATCGTGCTGTCGACCCTGGTGAGCTGGCTGGTAATCCGCTACCTGGTGCCGCGGCGCTGGCTTAGCGACGACTTCAATCGCAAGCGTGGCAGCATCATCGTGGCCGTGAGTGCGCTGCTTTTCGCCGTGGTGACTCTCATCATTTCCTACACACTCACCGACCACAACTTCATGATCATGGCATCGATGCTGCTCAGCGAGTACGCCTGGCTGCTCACGGCCATCATGTTCTCGATCATCATCAGGCTCAAAAGCACCAGGGTGAAGAGCGGCATACGCCTCTACATCCCCATTCTGATGGTGGGCTTCATCGTGTTTGTGTACCGCATCACCTTCATGCCTAACACCATCGTCAACCTCACCTTCCCGCCCATCTTGCTCATCGCCACCATTTGGCAGGGCGATGTCATCAGGCGGCACGGCCGCAATGTGCCGCGAACCGACAAAGTCTACACCTGGGCATCGCTGCTGGTGATGATTACGGCTCTTGTCATGGCATGGGCGGGCTACACGCTGATGAGCGTGCAGGTGCTCATCTGGTGGATTATGCAACTCACCGTCATCCAGGGCATCACCGTCATCTACTACTGGCTGCACAAGTATCAGGCAGCTCACATCAGCGATAACGAGGACATCAGCAAGACGTGGCTGTTCGACGCCATCTACAAGATGATCATCCCCATCGCCGCCACGCTCAGTGTGGCAGGCACCATCTACTGGGCCGCCAAGGTGTTTGACCTCACAGAATGGTGCGTGCACTTCTTCCGGCACAAGATTGTGGACATCCCCAATGTGATTGTCATCTCGCTCGAAAAAATTCTCTTCCTGGTGGCGCTGGCATTTGTGTTCCACTTCATCATCTACCTGCTCATCAAGCTCTACATCAAGTGGCGGGAGTATAAAACCAAGTCGAAAAACCAAGTGGTGGCGCTGAGCATGAACATCATGAAATACGCCGGGTGGATTATCTTTGCCTACATCGCCATGGTGGTGCTCAACGTGAACAGTGCGGGCATCACGCTCATCCTCACCGGCTTGTCGACCGGTATCGGTTTCGCCATGAAAGACACGCTCGAGAACCTGTTCTACGGCCTGTCGCTGATGAGCGGCCGCGTGAAACTGGGCGACGTGATTGAGTGCGACGGCATTCGCGGCAAGGTCACCAACATCAACTACCAGAGCACGCTCGTCGAGACCATCGACGGCTCGGTGATAGCCTTCCTCAACAGCCAGCTGTTCAGCAAAAACTTCAAGAACATGACGCGCAACCACGGCTACGAGATGGTGAAGGTGCCCGTGGGGGTGGCCTACGGGTCGCATGTGGACCGCGTGCGCCAGCTCATCATCGACCGCCTTTCGACGCTCAACATCTACGACAAAAAGAAGGGCATACAGGTGCTGTTCGACAACTTTGGCGACAGCAGCGTGGACTTGATTGTGGTCATCTGGGTCAAGGTGGCGACACGCGTGGCCGACATCGCCGTCATCAAGGAACAGATTTACCAAGTGCTGGGCGAGAACAATGTGGAAATCCCCTTCCCGCAGGCCGACATCCACATCAAGGCCGAGGCTCCATCAGCCTGAAGACGATGCGCAGCCGTCCGTTGCTGAACGACGTGCTGCTGATGCGGAACGAGCCTATTTGCCCCGTGTGCTCCACATGGGTGCCGGCACACAGGCACTCGTCGTAATCGCCCACATGCACAATGCGCACCGTGGACGACGCGTCGTGCGGCAGCCGCGACAGGTCGAACCGGCCGGCCACATCGGCCTGCAGGGCATATTCTGCCGTCACCGGCACATCGGCGGCAATCACCTCGTTGACACGCTGCTCGATGAGCGCCACCTCCTGCGGCGTGAGCGGCCGTGAGAAGTCATAATCGAGCTTCGACTTGGTGCGCTCCACATGGGCGTTCACATGCCGGCCGCATCCCAGCATGCGCACCATGGTGGCATTGAGGATGTGCTCGGCCGTGTGCATGGGCGGATATTCCTGCTTGCCATGCGCGTTGAGAATGGGTTCTTGCTCCATGGCAGCGTCAACTCACGGTTACGGTCAGTCCTGTGGCCTCGGCGATGCGGTCGGCGATGGGCTGCAGCTCTTCGCGAGGCACTGTTTTCAATTCGGTGGCCGGTGTGGGCCGGTCGATGGAATAAAGCATCACCTGGCGCGGAGCCATCTGCCGATAGGCCTCGATGAGGGCGTCGACCTCGGCGGGGGTGGTGTTGTCGATAACGTGGCCTTCATAGCTGCCGCGCAGCATCATGGTTTGCACCACACACTGCCCGGCAAACTGCTTGATGTCGGCAATGATGCCCTCGGGCAGCACATTGGCCGAGACCGGACGGTTGAGAGCCCGCAGGGTGGCCGGGATGGCCGAGTCGAGCTTCAGGATATTGTTGTCCACCTTGTTCAGGGCTTCGGCCACGCCGGGGCGCCCCACCATGGTGGCGTTGCTCAGCACGCTCACCTTGGCCTGCGGATAGTACCTGTCGCGCAACATGAGCACGTCGTGAACCACCTCTTTAAAATGCGGGTGAAGCGTGGGCTCGCCGTTGCCCGAGAAGGTGATGACATCGAGCGGCTCGCCGGCCTGGCTCATGGCCTTGAGTTTCTTGCTGAGCTGGCGCTTGACGCTCTCACGCGACGGGATGCCTTCGTGCCCGGGACCCTGTGCGTTGAAACCCGCCTCGCAATAGAGGCAGTCGAACGAACAGAGTTTGCCGTCATTCGGCATAAGGTTGATGCCTAACGACACTCCCAGCCTGCGACTCTTGACAGGCCCGTAAATGGTGCTGTGAAACAAAACGGTTTGCATATCGGTAATCAAAAATCTTGATGAGTTAAACTGTCGATGAGATGAATGTAACGGCCGGCGATGACCGGTGCATCGAAGCGCTGCAAGGCATCGTCGTGCAGCCGGCGCCTGTCGAGCGGATGCGTGGCGGCCCACTGCAGGCCGTCGGCAACGGCCTGGGGCGAACGCCCGGCCAGCACACATCCATTTTGGCCATGACGCACGATGTCAACCTGCCCGCCCTCGCCCGTGGTGACGGGGATGCAGCCGTGGGCCAAGCCCTCGACCAGCGTGTAGCCGAACGACTCGTAGTGCGACAGCGAAAGCACGGCGTCGGCCCTGCCGTACACGGCATCCAGATTGTCGACATAGCCCAAATGCGTGAACGGAAGCGCCAGCTGGCCCAGCAGCTCGGCATGTCGCAGCGTGCCATAGAGCAACAGCTCCAGGCGCTGTGCCAGTTCGGGCCGACAGTCGGCGATGTGGCGTGTGGCGGCAATGAGCGTGTCGAAACCCTTCACCGGGTCGTCGAGGCGGGCGGCCCCCATGGCCACAACAAATTTATCGGAATTGTCACCGCCGGCGCGGCGTGTGCAGTCACATGCGGCCACGTCGAGCGGATTGCCGATGACTGTGATGTGCGCGTCGCGCATGAGGCTGCTCTGCCTGCAGCACTGCTCCAGCCAGTGGCTCACCGCCACAAAGTGGATGCCCGCAGCGGCGTAAAGCTCCCCTTTGCGGCGCTGCGCAGCGGTGGAAATGTCGTCGGCTTGCTTGCCTGTGAGCGGACAGGCCGTGCAGCGGCCGGTATAGCGGCGGCAGTCGTAGGCATGGTGACAAACGCCCGTACAGTTCCACATGTCGTGCATGGTCCAAATCATGGGCTTTTTCAGGGCTGCCAGGCGCCGCACGCCGTCGACCGACAGCATCCCCTGGTTCACCCAGCCCAGCATCAACACATCGGCCTGCCGCACCCAGGGATGGCTGGAAATGTCGATGCCATGCGTGGCGGTGTCGATCTGGAACAGCGTGTCGCGGCTGAATCCGTTGTTCAGCAATATCTGCAACCGCTCGGCCAGAAAAGCGCCTTTCGCCCTCCAAGGCTTGGCGGCGAGCTCCACACACGGCAGCCCCGACGACTTGTCGAGCACCAGCATGCGTGCGTCGTGGCCCAGCCGGCGCAGGGCGTTCATGAGCCTGAACGATGCCTTTGCCGCGCCGCCCAAACTGTCGCTTCGATTGATGAGCAGGATGTTCATTTTCGTCCGAAATCGGCGGGGATTTCTCCCCATTCACTGGTGTTCCACTTGATGATGACATTGTGCCAGGCGTGCGTGGCGAGCCATCGCTCGGCACGGGCTATAATCTCAAAGAGGCGGGCATTGCGCGCCGTGCGCTCAAGCTTGGTGTTGCATTTGCGGTGACGCACCCACGCCAGGGCCGTGCGGCTGTCGGTGTAGATGGCCGTGTGCTCATTGCCACACTGGTTGAACAGCGCCAGGGCATGCACAATGGCAAGGAACTCGCCGATGTTGTTGGTGGCATCGGCAAACGGCCCCACCCTGAACAACTCGGCACCGGTCATCACATCCACGCCACGGTACTCCATGATGCCCGGATTGCCGCTGCATGCGCCGTCCACCGCGATGCTGTCGCGCACCAGCTCAGGGATGGCTTCGTAGTTGACCTGCGTTTTCGGCCCGTGGGCAATGGCGCGCAGCACCTGCATGGCATCGGGGTCCTGTCGATAGGCCTCGATGGCATCCTGCTGCGTGGGAAACGACTTGTAGCGCGCTCCCGGCACATTTTTCACGCGTGCCTCGCACTCGGCCCAGGAGTCGTATATACCGCGCTCGGTTCCATCCCACACCACATACCATTTGCCATGATTTGCTGCCATACGCGCTGTTGCTTGTTTACTGTTATGTTCACAAAAGTACAAATAATTTCTCATCCTGCGACGGCGGCAGGCGTTTTTTCTTTAATCCCACCATTTCTAATGGGTTTTAGGAATCTTGATTTTTGTGAAAAAACGGTAAAAAGTTTGGATTTTGGAATGGCTGTGTGCTATCTTTGTAATCAGAGACAATAATTCAATTTTACTCATTCACACTAAAACTGTTTTACACTACTATGGCAAAAAAATGGATTTGCACGGTATGCGGCTACGTGCACGAGGGCGACACCCCTCCCGAAAGATGCCCGCAATGTAAAGTTCCCGCCTCTAAATTCAAGGAGCTGAAGGAAGACGATGGTCTGCAATTTGCCGCCGAGCATGTGCTGGGCGTGGCACAAGGCGTGGACCCCGAAATTCTGCAAGGCCTGAAAGACCACTTCAACGGCGAGTGCAGCGAGGTGGGCATGTACCTGGCCATGAGCCGGCAGGCCGACCGCGAAGGCTATCCCGAAATCGCCGAGGCCTTCAAGCGCTACGCCTGGGAAGAGGCCGAGCACGCAGCCAAGTTCGCCGAGCTGCTGGGCGAGGTCGTGTGGGACACCAAGACCAATCTGGAGAAGCGCATGAACGCCGAGGCCGGCGCTTGTGAGGACAAGTTCCGCATTGCCAAGCTCGCCAAGGCACAGAACCTCGACGCCATCCACGACACCGTTCATGAGATGGCTCGTGACGAGGCTCGCCACGGACAAGGCTTCCAAGGACTTTACAACCGTTACTTCAAGAAGTAACCGTCCACCGACAACAAACCTCAACCGATGGGACGCAGGATGTGATAACCTGCGCCCCATCTTTTTCATTTAACAGCCACTTTCTCATCAAACAACCCTACGCAAACCGCACGATGTTGGCATGATATAAAAATAAAAATCGTTGTGGCTGATTATCAACGCATTAGAAACGACGTGATATAGGGTCGATATCTTGACAAACAGCGGAAAAAGCACTAACTTTGCATGGTCCGAACCTCCTTTGGGGGAGTCGGCAAAAAAACTGAGATATGATCCAAATGGCATGAGATACTTATTGTATCATAGCAACCACACGCTGGAGCGGCAGCACGGGCTGGGCTGGTACGACAACCGCGCCCGCTGGTACGACCCCGCCCGCCCGGGCACCACCACGATGGACCCCCTGTGCGAGCGCCGTCCCTGGGAGAGCCCCTACCTGTGGTGCGCCGGCAACCCGGTGAAGAATATTGACCCTACGGCAAAAGAAAACCATCATTGATGGATCGAATATTTCATTGAAAATAATTTGTGTATGAAAAATATTATAGATACATTTATATCGCTATTAGCATTAACTGCAATTGGAATCTCCGTATATCATTATTTGGTTTGTCACCCATCTGTAGAAGAAATGATGGAGTTAATGAACAACGATATAATTGGAAATTACTTCAACCTTGATTCTCTTAAAACAATGACAATAGAAAAAGGTGATTTAGAAGCATACTATGATTTGGAGAAAGGACTAATTCACCAAAGTCCTACTTTCGAATTTGATTATTTGCCATATTCATTGTATATGGCAAATAAATATCATTACGCGGATGCATATTATAGTGTATATTGGAGTTTGGCGTATTTTCATCCATCTGGAGACTTAGATTCTCTTGATGCCGAGACAAGGGAGTTAGCTATTTCGTATCTTAAAAAGGCGGCGAGAAAAGGTTTGGCCGTTGCCACTGACGAACTTCAAGAGTATGATTCCCAAAAACATTCCAGATAAATCTGCAGTATACAAAAATAATTGAAAAAGAGTTTAAACAGTAGAAGATGAGAGACGCCTTAGATGCTATAGTTGTGTTGGCTATAATTATTGGTTTGTGTTTCTGTTTTCATATACATAATGAAAACAAAAGAAAGAAACAAGTTTATGAAAAGATAGAAAATAATATAACAGAGGTCTACTTTAATGAAGATTCACTTAAAGAATTAATTGTTTCTGAGGGCAATTTATCAGCTTATTTGATGCTTAGAAGTAAAGCTAATGTACATCAAAAACGTTGTGATTTTATGGATTTATTGCCATACTCAATCTATATGGCAAATAAATATCATTATGCTGAATTATATTATGATGTGTATAGGTGTTTAGATTCCTTTCAAACTTTCTCTGAATTTGATTCTTTAGATTCGGAAACGAAAGAATTGGCAATTATGTATTTGAAGAAAAGTTCAGAAAGGAAATATGGTGTAGCAAAACTTCAACTTCAGAGGCTCAAAATAGAATAGAAGTGGCAAAGTGCATTATCCAGGGCGGCTCTGGAGTAGCCAACGGTATCAAAACTCCAAAAATCAGGGCCGACGGCACACGATGTGGAGGTGATATAAAAATAAAAATCGTTGTGACTGATTATCAACGCATTAAAAACGCCTTGATATAGGGCCAATATCTTGACAAACAGCGAAAAATACACTAACTTTGCATTGTCCGAACCTCCTTTGGGGGAGTCGGCAAAAAAACTGAGATATGATCCGAATGGCATGAGATACTTATTGTATCATAGCAACGGCACGCTGGAGCGGCAGCACGGGCTGGGCTGGTACGACAACCGCGCCCGTGTGCTCGACGCGCTGACCGGCCGCTTCACCACCCCCGACCCCCTGGCCGAGCGCTACCCAGACCAAAGCCCCTACGCCCACTGCGCCAACAACCCCGTGCGCAACATCGACCCCACGGGAATGGATATATGGATGATTGATGAGAGAGGCTCTATCCAAAGCTACGAGAAGACCATGGATTTTGACGCGGTAAGAATTGTCGACGGCCAAGGTAACACAATGATCGGAAAGGATGGTTCTACAAGGGTCTGGATCATACATAAAATATGACTACAATTCCTCTCCGTCTGATTTCGGTTTACCGACAATTGAAATAAAAGGAATCACAATAAGTGCAAAAAGGCCATGAAAATAAAATTACATTTACTTTTCTTTTCAAGCATGGTTTTATGCTGCTTTTTTGAAATCAAAAGCAGCAATATCAAGACAGTAACGCTACCTGAAGTATCCTTTACTTCTCCGTTGGTGCCTACCATTTTTGACTTGTATGTAGATTCTACATTGAAAACATTGGAAGATCCTCAAAATAATTATTATATTTATATTTCATTTAAACGATATAATAAAACTAATGAGCCATATCCATATGTGTTCATTTCTGTAGCCCAAAAAGAGTTTTTTTATCCAATTAAAATAAAAGGATACACAACATATAGAGATATTTTTGTCTTCGTATCAGGAAATATGAGTGATTGCTTTACAAAAGAGGAATCAAATCTAAAAGAATTCAAATATAGCAAATATCGAGGATTATATGAAGGCTGTATGGAGTGGTGGTTTCAGATAGTTGGTGACACTATAAAATTGGTTAATCATATTGATTGGAGAAAGCCGTGGCTGGGCTTCAACGGGCTGGGCTGGTACGACAACCGCGCCCGCGTGCTCGACGCGCTGACCGGCCGCTTCACCACCCCCGACCCCCTGGCCGGGCGCTACCCCGACCAAAGCCCCTACGCCCACTGCGCCAACAACCCCGTGCGATTTATAGATCCTACCGGAAGAGTTTTAGAGTATCCAAGTTCTCCATCAAATATGAGTTTTAATTATAAAATGCGAGATGTAAGAGCGTATATCGGCACAGAAATTAAAGATATTGAGGAAAAACTCAGAAATTCACCACACCATTTTGTTGTATTTGATGCAAATAGAGAAGGCGGTGGGAATAGAATAAGAACAATTTTAAAATTATTCAGAAAATGATTAAACTGCATAAAATATTGTTAATTGGCTGTTTATTGCTTTGCTCATGCTCAAAAGATGATAGATTAGAAATCTGTCATCAATTTTGCGCATTGAATAAAGATGCTCAATTTGATAAATTATTTCATGTTAAGGTGACTCGTTATTATAGTTATTACGACTATGAGACAGGCAAAAATGCGATGCTGCCATCTTCAATTCAACTATTTAATGATAAATGGGAAAAGCCCATGTGGATGTTTGTCTACAATCCCTATCAGAAAAATGACGAATTGGCGATACGGTTTAGCCAAAACTTATATTACAAGAATAAGAATAATAATTTTTTACAAAATATAAAACGAACAGAGACAATAACCGATACCATGTCTTTAAAAAAGAGATATGAATTATTTGTTGATAGTATGTTTTCAGAACTATTTAAATTAAAATTACCAAAGCAGATTAACATCTCAATACCAATGTTTGATGGACGCAACCAATATATAGCCTTTTATTTGTTTGGAGTAGACGAACAAAGTATGGAAAACCTCGTTTGTTATTATAGTGAAGATACTAATGCCCCCATCTCATCACATAATTTAGAGCAAATAAACGAGCATTGGTATGTTGGAAAAGAATGAGTTGTTTTCACAACATATTGAACAACATCCGCGGGTGGCTCACAGCCAGCAGTACGGCTACGACCTGAACGGCAACATCGTCGACATCCGCTACAACAGGCTAAACCTGCCCGAGCGGGTGACGTGGGCCGACGGGCGCCGCACGGAGCACACCTACGCCGCCGACGGCCGCAAGCTGCGCACCTAAGTTCGGAAATCACAAATTGCTGCGAACTTACAGTTCGTGGCAACCCATTACCTTTGCACAAAAAAGAGAAAACAAGATTCATTATGGATTATAGAGGAAGATTTATAGAGTTGCTGAGAGGTACCGGGCGCGAGGGCATCGAAGAAACCATTCATGCTATTGAAGAACTGGGGTTCTTTGAGGCTCCGGCAAGTAGCCGATTCCACCTGAATCAACAAGGCGGGCTGCTTGTCCATTCGCTCAATGTGTACAACGTAGCCATGGAACTTCGTGACATGATGATAACTATGGACTCATCATTAGTGGAGTGGCTACCTGTGGAGAGTGTGACCATCGCCTCGCTGCTGCATGATACATGCAAAGCGGATATATACAAACCCGCTATTAAGAAGCAAAAGAACAAACTTGGCATCTGGATTTCCGCGCAAGGCTATGATGTTGATTACAGCAACTTTCCACTCGGACATGGTGAGAAGTCAGTCATAGTGCTGCTGCGTGCCGGCTTAAAGCTAACCAATGACGAAATCATGGCCATCCGTTGGCACATGCATGCCTGGGACTTGCCGTTCCAGTCTGCCGACATCAAAGGGAATCTTCAGAAGGCTCGCGAAATCTGCCCACTTGCAACCGTCATTCAAACCGCCGACGGATTAGCGTCACATTTACTTGAAAGGGCAGCATGACACGCATAACTCCACATCACATTGGAAATGATTGAGATGGAAGGTAACTACGGCAAGTGATTTCAACATTTTTAGCTTATTATCTTGAATAGAAATGAATAACGTCTTGTTCTTGGATATTGACGGTGTGCTGAATACAGATCGGCAACACGATAGATGCGTTAACTTGAGGATTGCCCCAGTTGACAGATTTGGCTATGCTTTTGACCATGAGTCAATCGCCAACCTCAAGAGGATTATAGAACATACGGGTGCCTGCATTGTGATTTCCTCGTCATGGAAGATGTGGGGATTAGATGCCATGCAAGAATTATGGGCAAACAGGAATTTGCCCGGCAAGGTCATCGGCATCACACCCAATACCGTGAGCGATGAAATGCTTTTAAGCGCAGATCTCGACCACATGGATATTCCAGCAATCAAGGGCAGCGAAATCAAGGAGTGGCTGTTAACCTACGGCAGCCCAGACACCCATTACGCTATCCTTGATGATTTTCCCGATATGCTTCCCGAGCAGGAATCCCATTTTGTCCAAACCAACCCAACAATCGGCATCACCAAAGATGATGCCGATAGAATCATCACGATATTAACAGGAAAAGCACCGAAAGCAATCGACACCGCCATTCATGAAACGCTCACAAAAAAGAAAATTGTGGTGTTAGGTGACATTCACGGCCGCACGGTGTGGAAAGACATCATTGCTCAAGAGCGACCTGACCAGGCCATCTTCTTGGGTGATTATGTCTCTACCCGAGAGAACATTTCGGACGTTGACCAAATATCCAATCTCAAGGAAATACTTAAATACAAAGACCAGCACCCCGATACCATACTGCTGCGTGGCAACCACGACCTGCAACACCTGGGCTATCATTGGGCAGAATGTAGTGGCTATTTTCCTCATGTTGCTGCATTGATGGCTCATCTCAAAGAAGAGTTTTTGGCCAAAACACAATGGATTTATGTCATAGGTAACACGGTGTTTAGCCATGCGGGGATTTCAACGAATTGGCTTGAATCAATTCGGCTCACATTGGACGGCATCAATTCACTTGCCCCCACCGAACTATTTGGGTTCACCTCTAAGGACCCACACGATATCTATGGAAACTCTCCAGAACAACCACCCACATGGATTCGCCCGAACGCCTTGGTCGACGTGATGATTCCGAGCTATGGACAAGTGGTAGGTCACACCGAAGTAGAGCACTGCATAAATGTGAAGGGCGTGGCTGAGTTATCACAAGACCTGTGGTTGTGTGACGCATTGGGCAACGGCTTCTACCTGGTGATAGAAAACGGTCTTTTCACCGAAAAAAACATTAAGATATAACACAATCAGCGTGAATAACGATGTGGCAACGTCCTCCCGACGGTTACAGAATTGCGCCGGGAGGCTTTTTGAGTGAATTCAAAGAGAATTAGGGTAACGCCCTATCGAGGCGACGGCACTTACGGGTCAGTGGGCATCGAGCCAATTGGCGCCTGTGCCGTGCCCCACAGTGAGCCTCACGCCGCCTTGATAGGCCCGCTCCATCTCCTCGATGACAATTTGCCGCACGGTGGGCAGTTCGGCGGGAATGACGTCGAAATTGAGCTCATCGTGCACCTGAAGAATCATCTTTGAAGCCAGGTGCAGCTCGTGGAACCGGCGGTCGATGGCTATCATGGCCCGCTTGATGATGTCGGCCGCCGTTCCCTGAATGGGGGCGTTGACGGCATTGCGCTCGCTGAACGCCCTCACCACGGCATTGCGCGAATTGATGTCGGGCAGCATGCGCCGCCGACCGTCGAGTGTGGTGACGTAGCCTTTCTCGCGCGCCTGCTGCACACTGCGGTCGATGTACTGCCTCACCATGGGGAACGTGGCGAAATAGCCGTCGATAAGTTGCTTGGCCTCGGCACGCGGGATGTTGAGCCGCTCGGCCAGCCCGAAGGCCGATATGCCGTAAAGGATGCCGAAGTTGGCCGTCTTGGCCTTCCGCCGCTGGTCGGGTGTGACGGCCTCGAGCGGCTGGTGATAGATGCGCGCCGCGGTAATGGCATGGATGTCCTCGTCGTGGGCAAAGGCGGTCAGCATCGTCTGGTCGTGGCTCAGGTCGGCCACCAGCCGCAGCTCGATTTGCGAATAATCGGCACTGAAAAACACATTGCCTTCGGCAGGAATAAAGGCCCGCCTGATTTCCCTTCCCTCGTCGTTGCGCACAGGAATATTCTGCAGGTTGGGGTTGGCCGACGACAGCCGGCCCGTAGCGGTAACCGTCTGGTTATAGGTGGTGTGCAGGCGGCCCGTGCGGGGATTGATGAGTTGCGGCAGCGCATTGACATAGGTGCTGAGCAACTTGCGGATGCCCCGCAGCTCCAAAATTTTGTCGACAAGCGGATGGCGGTCGCGCAGGCGCATCAAGATTTCCTCGGTGGTGGAATATTGCCCACTCTTGGTTTTTTTAGCCTTGTCGTCGATTTTGAGTTTTTCGAAGAGAATCTCACCCACCTGCATGGGCGAGGCCGTGTTGAACTGCTGCCCCGCCAGTTGCCAGCACTCCTGCTCCAGCGTGGCGGCTTGGGCGGTAAGCGCCTTGGAATAGTCGGCCAGAGCCTTTACGTCGATGCGCGCCCCGGCTATCTCCATCCTTGCCAGCACAGCCACCAGCGGCTGCTCGATGTCGGTGAGCAAATGCGTCATTTTCTCATCGGCCAGTCGCGCATCCAGCACATCGGGCAGTTGTAGCGTGAGGTGAGCCTGTTCACAGGCCCACTGGGCAACGCGGGCCGGTGCCAGCTGGTGCCACTTGAGTTGAGCACGCCCACGCGGCCCGATGAGCGCGTCGGCCGACATCGCGTCGTAGGCCAGCACATCGGCGGCAATCTCGGCCGTGGTGTGTCCGCGCTCGGGCTGCAGCAGATAGTGCGCCACAGCGGTGTCGTAATAAGGCGCGGTAAAATCGATGCCCCGCGCATGCAGCATGACCATGAGCCGCTTCACATCGTTGCACACCAGGCAGGCACGAGCTGTGAACAACGGCTTCAGGACATTCATCATCCACCCCATGTCGTCGAGCGGCAGATAGGCCGCGCGGTTCTCGCCGGCGGCAAGCGCCAGCCCCACCATGGTGGCCGTCATGGCCTCGTCGCCGTCGCTCACCAGACATAGCCCCACACGTTGCTGCCCGAGGAGCGTGCTCACATAGGCCTCGGCCTCGTCGAAGTCGGCAATCAGCCGGTAATCGTGTTCTTGACTGTCGATGTTCTTCCGGGTCGGGGCCGGGCTTGTTGCCTGAGCCGCGTCGTCCATCTCGAAAAGCGACAGCTGCGCCGTGGCCGGTGCCGCCACGGCAGGCTTGGCCCCGGACTGGGGTGCCACGGCCGAGCCCGAGCCCGTGTCGTCAAGACCCACATTGGCCTCCCGGCGGTCGATGACGCGCTCGGTGAGCGTTCGGAACTCGAGTTCGCCGAACACCGCGCGCAGCGCCTCCAAGTCGGCCGGCACGCGCCGCAGCGCCTCGTCGTCGAGCGTGATGGGGACATCGGTCTTGATAGTGGCCAAATATTTGGAGAACCTGATTTGCTCGGCGTTCTCCATCACCCGTTGCTGCAAAGCGCCTTTCAGCTCATGGGTGTGCTGGAGCAGATTCTCTACCGAGCCGAACTGTTGAATCAGTTTTTCGGCCGTTTTGGGACCCACTCCCGGACAGCCCGGGATGTTGTCGGCCGTGTCGCCCATGAGGCCCAGCAGATCAATCACCTGCAAGGGCGATTGCAGGCCGTATTTGGCCTTCACCTCGTCCACGCCCAGCACTTCGTTCTTGCCGGGATTGTAGATTTTCACATTGGGCGCCACGAGCTGCCCGAAATCCTTGTCGCCGGTGACCATATAGGTGAAAATGCCTTTTTCGGCAGCTTGGTGCGCCAGCGTGCCAATCACATCGTCGGCCTCATAGCCCTCGACCTGAAAAACCGGGATGTGATAGGCCTGCAGAATGCGCTTGATATAGGGCACAGCCGTGAGAATGCCCTCGGGTGTCTTCTCGCGATTGGCCTTGTACTGGGGGTACTGCTCGTGGCGGAACGTCTTTCCGGCAGGGTCGAAACACACGGCCAGATGCGTGGGCCGCTCGCGCTTGAGCAAGTCCTGAAGAATATTGACAAAGCCGAACACAGCGCTCGCGTCGATTCCGGTGGTGGTCATGCGCGGATTACGCATCATGGCATAATAGGCCCTGAAGATGAGTGCATAGGCATCGAGCAAGAGCAATTTTTTATCTTCCATTTCAAGTTATCTATGCGTTTGAGTTCATAAAATTAAACTTTTTTGATGGTTTGCCGAAATTATTCGCCCTTTTTTTCAGTATTAAATTGTATCTTTGTACCCCAAATGGCAAACCTCTCCGACATACAGCACGCGCTGGCACCCGACTTGGATGCCTTGAACGCCATCATCGAGCAAACGCTGCACAGCGACACCCCGTTGATGAACGACATCGTGGCCAACTACTTGCGCACAAAAGGCAAGCAGCTGCGCCCCTTGCTGGTGCTGCTGGCAGGACGCCTTTTCGGCGGCGTGAATGAGCGTGTGCTGCACGCAGGAGCCGCCATCGAGATGCTGCACAACGCATCGCTCATCCACGACGATGTCATCGACCAAGCGCAGAACCGCCGCAGCGTGCCCACCATCAACAGCGTGTGGGACAACCATGTGGCCGTGCTGGTGGGCGATTTCTTCGTCACCGGCGCACTGCGCTGCGCCGTGAAGACCGGCAACAGCACCATTCTCGAAGCGCTGGCCACGATGGGCGGCGACTTGTCGCTGGGCGAAATCAACCAAATTGACAACGCGCGGCTGCACAACATCAACGAACAGGACTACCTCACCACCATCAACAAAAAGACCGCCTCGCTCTTTGAGTGCTGCGTGGCGGTGGGCGGCTTGGCCAATGACGCTCCCGCTGACGACCTGGATGCCCTGAAGCGCTATGCGCGGCTCATGGGCATTTGCTTCCAGATCAAGGACGACATCTTCGACTACTTCGATGACTGCGCCGTGGGCAAGCCCACCGGCAACGACTTGCGCGAGGGAAAGGTGACACTGCCCCTGATTCACGCCTTGTCACAATCGCAGCATCCGCAGCATGCGGCCATGGTGGCGCTGGCAAGCAGCCAGCAGCTCTCGGCCCAGGAGATTGCCACACTGGTAGCCTTTGCCAAGGAGAATGGCGGCATTGACTATGCCTACGCCACAATGAAGCGCTTGAAACAGCAGGCCGACGACATTCTCGGTCGGTTCCCGCATTCCGAGACCACCGAGATGCTGCGAAGCATCTTTGACTTCATCATCGAGCGAAACAACTAATCCCCGCATCATGCTGCAGCGATTTCTCATCGAGGGCCGCATCGAGGCCGGTTGCGATGAAGCCGGACGTGGCTGCCTGGCCGGGCCGGTGACTGCAGCCGCCGTCATCCTGCCGCCCGACTTCGAGCACCCGCTCATCAACGACAGCAAGCAGCTCACCGAGCACCAGCGCAACCTGCTGCGCCCCATCATCGAGCGCGAGGCCGTGGCCTGGGCCGTGGCCATGGTGAGCCCCCGCGAAATCGACCGCACCAACATCTTGAGTGCCAGCATCACCGCCATGCACCGTGCCGTCGACCAACTGGCCGTCAGGCCCGAAGCGCTACTCATCGACGGCAACCGCTTCTACCCCTACCCCGGCATCCCACACACCACCATCATCAAGGGCGACGGCAAGATGCTGAGCATCGCCGCCGCGTCAATCCTTGCCAAGACGCACCGCGACGAGCTGATGAGCCGGCTCGCCGAGCAATTTCCGCAATATCACTGGGACAAAAACAAGGGCTACCCCACGCCCGACCACCGTGCCGCCATCGCGCAGTACGGCCCATCGGAACACCACCGGCGCACGTTCACCCTCCTCAAGCAACCCACGCTATTCGACTGAGCGCCGGGCGCGACGCTCACTCACCCAGGAGCGGCCGCAGGAACGGCACAAGCTCGCCGGCCATTTTCCGGTGCTGCAAAGCCGACGGATGCCACGACGCGCCATAACCCAGCGAACCGTCGTGCGGCTCCATGTCGAAGCGGTGGACGGGCAACCCCATCCCTTTCAGTTCGGCACACAGTTCATCGAGCGCGGCGCGCTGTTCGTCGAGGGGTTTCCCCAGGAGCATGCACCCCGTGAGCATGACAATCTGCGCCTGTGGCTGCACCTCGTGCAGGTGAAGGATGAAGCGGCGGTAGGCCCGCCGATAGAGTTGCACGTCGTGATTAGGCGTGCTCAGGTCATTGGTGCCCAAGTTCACGCAGATCACTTCGGGACGGAAACCGCTGTGGTCCCACACCTGGGTGGAGTCGTAGATATTGGTGAAGTCGTACCACTGCGGCATGGTGTTGGTGTCGCCCTCGCGCCGCCCATTGTAGTTGCGATAAGCGCCAATGCCCGACCGCGCCACGCACATCTCCTCGGCATGGAGCACACGCGACGCGATGGCGGCATAGGTGATGTAATGGTTCTCGGTGGAGTCGGCAAAGCCATAATCGCGGCCCGGTGCCTCGTTTCCATAGCCGCAAGTGATGCTGTTGCCGATGAACTCGATGCGGTGCTTGGGGCGGCGCGGCGGCGCAAGCAACCGCGTGTCGTGGGCAAGATAGAAACCGCGGAACTCGGGCCGCTTGGCGTAGCCCTCATAGGCCAGCACGATGCGCACCGTGTGCTTGCCGCCCTGCGGGGTGGATGCCACGGTGAGCACCGAGTCGGCATCCGAGAAAAACACCTTGCGCGGCGACTGGTCGTCGAGCACCACCACAAAATAGCCGCTGCCCGGCTTGGCCATCATAGCCAGGCCGCTGCCCTTGTAGCGCACGCAAATCTGCGTGCCCGGATAGCTGAACCACGGCCGCAACGAGTCGGTGAAGTTGATGCGGCCTGTGTACTGGATGCGCGCGTCGGTGGGCGGCACCACCCGAGTGGCCGCCACGGCCGTCATGGCTCCCCACAGCAAGGCCAGGAGTGCAAGCAACGGTTTTCTCATGTCTCTTCCTTCTTTTTTAAAAATCTGTTGTTTCAACTATAGTGAAATGCGGAGCCGCCCAAAAACTCCCTGATGAGCGACGTGCTGGGAATGTTGTGCACGTCGAGCGGCTCAAAATAGCTGAGGAACTTGAGCAGGCGGTCGGCTTCGGCAAACTCAGGCTTGTTGACCGGCACTTGCCGCAGCAGCGGCTCGGCATAAGACTTGAGCACGGCCAACTCAAAGAGTAGTGACGAGTTGAACATGGCATCGGCATTCTCGCTGAAAGGCATAATCCACTTCTCCTCGCCCCGGCGCACGCTGGCCCAGCGTGAAAGCGTCTGCTGCGCATTGATGCCCCGATATCTGTTGTCGCGCACGATGCGCCGGAGCAAGCGGGCGTCGTAGGTGTCGATCCAGTTATGATCGTCGATATTAAGTGTGGACAACGCCGAAACAAAGACGCGGAATTTCTGATTATCGGGGATTTGCTTGGTGAGCTCGGGATTCAATCCGTGGATGCCTTCCATGAGCAAGATGTCGTTCTGCTCGAGCCGCAGCGTGTTGCCTCTGTACTCCCGCGCCCCCGTGGAGAAGTTATAGGTGGGCATGGGCACTTCTTCTCCTGCAAGCAGCGCTGTGATGTCGTGGTTGAATTGCTTCAAATCCAGGGCATAGAGTGACTCGTAGTCGAAGTCGCCTTTCTCGTCACGCGGCGTGTGCTCACGGTCCACAAAGTAATTGTCGAGCTCGATGACCTTGGGGCGGATGTGCTTGGTCACCAGCTGGATGGCCAGGCGTTTGCTCGAGGTGGTTTTCCCGCTCGACGACGGCCCTGCGATGAGCACACAGCGTGCCCCGCCCTTCTGGTATCGCTTGGCAATCTCCTCGGCAATCTTGGCAAAGGCTTGGTTGTGCAGCGCCTCGGCCACATTGATGAGCATCGGTGCGTTGCCGTCCTGCACCACCTTGTTGAGCGTGCCCACGTCGCCCAGGCCAATGATTTTGTTGAACTCAATGTGGTCGGTGAAGGCTTGTAACAACTTGGGTTGATTGATCTTCTTGGCCGGTTGCGAAGGATTGGTGCCATCGGGGGGCAGCACAAGCATGCCGTCATGATAGGGCACGATGTCAAACACCTGTATCAGCCCCGTGGACGGCACAAGCGGTCCGCTGAAGCTGTCGATTACGTCGCCCAGTTTATAGTACACCGTGTAGAGCCGGTTGATGCTCTTGAGCAGGCGCACCTTGTCCTTGAGGCCTTGCTTGTCAAACATGTCAATCACATCGGCCGTGAGGCGCTCACGCCTGACGAAGGGCAGGTCGGCATCAACGATTTCGCGCATGCGCCGCTTCAGGGCTTCGATGGCCGGCTTTGGTATAACCGCCTCATGCTTGAATGTGCAATACAGCCCGCCGGCGATGCTGTGCTCCACCATGAGCCTGCTGCCTGGAAACAACTCGGTGATGGCCTTGTAGAGAATCATGCACATCGAGCGCACATAGGCCGCATAGCCCGCCTTGCTGCCTATGTCGAGATACTCCACCATGTGGGGTCGGTAGATGCGATAGCACAAATCTTCTTCTTGGTTATTGACCAGTGCGCACAGCGGCACCATCTGCAGGCGGCCATGCAGCGTGGCATAGATGCCGGCCAGCGTGTCGCCTCCGTCCACATCAATATATTCCTCGGTATTCTTACAATAGATTTTCAGTTCTTCGGTTATCATGGAATCTATTCTGTATAATTTACGTTTATGGAAATATTTCCTTGCTAAGATACACATTTTTCGGCAATCAGTGCCGGTTGGCTGTAAAAAATCTTTACCTTTTCCTGAAAAACGAATGGACCTGACGCCTGCCGCCTCAAAAAAACGCCGCCCCTCGGGGAGTGCTGTGGCGGCATTGCCACAATCCACGAGGGGCGGTGAATAGTTGAATCTCAGCTCGTGAGCTTATTTGAGCTCGGCCAGATACTTAATGGTGCGCACCATCTGCGAGGTGTAGCTGTTCTCGTTGTCGTACCACGAAACAACCTGCACCTGATAGGTGTCGTCGTCGATCTTCGAAACCATCGTCTGGGTGGCGTCGAAGAGCGAGCCATACTTCATACCGATGATGTCGGACGAAACGATTTGGTCCTCGGTATAACCGAACGACTCGGTGCCGGCGGCCTTCATGGCGGCATTGATGCCTTCCACGGTCACGTCTTTACCCTTGACAACAGCCACGAGGATGGTGGTGGAGCCGGTGGGGGTGGGAACGCGCTGGGCCGAACCGATGAGCTTGCCGTTGAGCTCAGGAATCACCAGGCCGATAGCCTTGGCGGCACCCGTCGAGTTGGGAACGATGTTCTGGGCACCGGCACGCGAGCGACGCAGGTCGCCCTTGCGCTGCGGGCCGTCGAGAATCATCTGGTCGCCGGTGTAGGCGTGGATGGTCGACATGATACCCGAGGCAATGGGTGCATACTTATTCAGAGCGTCGGCCATGGGAGCCAGGCAGTTGGTCGTGCACGATGCAGCGGAGATGATGGTATCATCGGCCTTGAGGGTCTTGTGGTTCACATTGTAAACGATGGTGGGAAGGTCGTTGCCTGCGGGAGCAGAAATCACAACCTTCTTGGCACCAGCCTGGATGTGAGCCATCGATTTAGCCTTCGATGTGTAGAAACCGGTGCACTCCAGCACCACGTCAACACCGAGTTCGCCCCAGGGCAGCTCGGCAGCGTTGGGCTTGGCATAGATAGTGATTTCCTGGTCGTCGACGGTGATGGAACCGGGAGCGACAACCGTCTTGCCATCCTCGGCGAGCGTGGCGTCCTTATAGGTCACCGTGTGCTTGCCCTCGCCGAACTTGCCGGCAAAACCACCCTGGCAAGTGTCGTACTTGAGCAGGTGAGCGAGCATCTTGGGACTGGTAAGGTCGTTGATGGCGACCACTTCATAACCTTCTGCTTCAAACATTTGACGGAATGCGAGACGACCGATACGGCCGAAACCGTTAATAGCAACTTTAGTCATAGTTTTGTAATAGAGTTTAACGATTTGTTGAATATAAATAATTAAAAATTCGTTTTTTTAGTCTTTTTTTGTACCTTTGCAAGTAGCTACGGTTCGATGTGCAAAAATAATGCTTTTTTTTTGTATACGACTGCTCCGAGCTATTAAAATAACGGAAAATTTTCCACAATTAAGATTGTTTAATAGTTTGCTAATTACATTGAGCGTTTAAATAACCAAATATTATTCATTTAAAACCACATGAAACTATGGGATTTGTAAAAGAATTTAAGGAATTTGCCATGAAGGGCAATGTGATGGACATGGCTGTCGGTGTGATCATCGGCGGAGCCTTTGGCAAGATCGTGAGCTCACTGGTTGAGGACATCATCATGCCGCTTGTCAGCCTGGCAACCGGAGGAACCGACTTCTCCAACCTGTTTGTCCGCTTTGGTGAAATTCCCGAGGGTGTGGCCAACAATTATGCCGCACTGAAAGAAGCCGGCGTGTCGATGTTTGCCTATGGGGCTTTCATCCAGAACATCATCGACTTCCTCATCATTGCGCTGTGTATTTTCCTCATGATTAAGGCAATGAACAAGCTCTCCAAGAAGAAAGCCGAGGAACCCGCTCCCGAGCCCGAACCCAGTGCCGAAGAGAAACTGCTGGGCGAAATCCGCGACCTGCTCAAGGAGAAAAAATAATGCCTGACGGCAGGGCCTCATGCCCGTCGAAAAAAACACTGCTGTGCCACCCTGTCACCATGCCGGGTGGCACAGTTTTTGTGAGGAAGAGTGTGATAATCCAAGATTTTTCCCTATTTTTGCACTATCAACCTCAAAAACAGAAAATGACAATCATGAAATCATTAAGACTCACCTTGTGTGCCCTGTTGCTCGCAGCCACGGCTACCACGGCCCAAGCCGACGACATCTATGTGCGCAGCACAAACAATGTGACCGAACTTGAAAAAGACATTCAAGAGCAGGATTCCATCGTGATGCATCGCCAAGATTCCATTGCCGAAATCGAGCAGCAAATCAAAGAGTTGAAGCAGCAAATCAAAGAGCTCGAGAACAGAAAAAAAGCCATGGAAAAAGATATCAAGCTGGCCAACAAGACGCGTAAAGCCACCTTCGACGCACGCGACAACCTGGTGTTTGACCTGCAAGTGGCCGACGTGCTCACCGCTCCCTACAACAAGGCCGATGTGGAAGATGCCTTGAAGAGCTTCGAGGGCATGGAAACCAAAGATGTCATCAAAAAACGCGACCTGGTAAAGAAATACGGCGAGTACACCAAGGACTTGAAACAATTCCTCGAGAAGCAGAAACCGCTGCTGGCGGCCCAAGGCTGGGCCTACCTGTCGAGCACCGACGAGGTGTACAAAAAATTTGAGAAAGCGATGAAGGGAACCAAATACTGGAAAATCTACAACAAAAAGGAGAAAAACCCGTCGATTGAGTATCTGGACCGCGTAATGGACAAGGTAGTGCAGTTCAAGAACTCCGGACTCAACAACCCGACTCGCCTGAACGAAATCATCAACATGCTCTACGCCTACTGACACGCCACCATCATCATGCGAAAGCCGGCTGCCACACCCTGTGGACGGCCGGCTTTCTCATGGGCGGCATAAGGCTGTGAGGTAATGAAACTCGTCAAACCGCTGCACCCCCATGTCTTGAAGCACCCGGCGACTGCGGTCCACGTCGGCCTGCGTGTTGTAGCGGGGAATGTGGGGCAGGCGCACCACCACGCGGCCGGCCATCCCGTCCTGGCGCAAGAGCCATTGCAGATTCTCCATAACCGGCCCATGGCTGCATTGTGTGTAGCGATGGTAAATGGCGGGATTGGTGTCCTTGATGTCGACGCTGTAGTAATTCACATGTGGCACCACCCGCTCAAGGGCCTCGCGGGGCACATGGAGCGATGTTTCCAGCGTGATGCGCCATTGCGGGGCCTTGATGGCACAAAACTGCTCAATGAACCGGCTGTGCAGCAACGGCTCACCGCCCCCGAAAGCGATGCCGCCCCCGGTGGCCAGAAAATACAGGTTGTCCTGCGCTACCCACTGCAGCAGTTGCCCGGGCGTGGCGCGGCGCCACACTTTGCGCGGGTCGTGGCAGTGATTGTTCAGGCAGTAACGGCAGTGAAGCGGACAGCCGTGGAACCCCACCAGCGTGGTCACTCCCTGGCCGTCGGTGCCCATGCGGTGGCGGTCGATCCCTATCAGCGGCGCCTCCGGGGCGTCAATGGGTTCCCGGGGGCACATCGCGGTTGTCGTTGGGGTCTTCGGGCATGGTTTTTCCATCGACCTCGGCAGGTTCCTGCTCGCTCATGGGCTCAATCTCCACCTCAATGGAATCATTCTCTTCCAGATACCCGTCTACCTGCGTTCCCGGCAGGCCGCAGGCCGGCAACGATGCCAGGGCCATACCGATGCCCGCAATGGTCACCACTTTTCCCACCGCCTGGCGCAGCCTCAGTTGCCGCTCGAGCCAGCGCGTCTCTTTCTCGCAAGCGGGGCAGGTGCCGTCACAATCGCCCTGATGGTCACATTCGATGGGCGTGTAGTCAATCTCGTTGGCTTGGGCTATTTCGCTACGGATGGCCTTCAGCCGGTCGCAAATCTGTTTTCCTTGTTTCATCTGATCAGTAATTATTCTGGTTGTCAACCGCAAAAATAGTAAAAAGATTCAAAAAACATCACCACATCCTGAATTATTCACAAAACGCCCTACCCAAATGCCGAGCGAGTGAACTAAAAACACTATCTTTGCCCTACACGGCTAAGATAGGCGGTGCCTCGCCAAATGCAATTTTTATTTGCTTTTGGGCTCGGCTTGCACTATCTTTGCACCACATAATAAGACAAACACTATGGCAGACGTAACAAAAACCTCTGATAAAGACGCCAATAAACTTGAATACAACCCGCAGACCGGCTCGCTGCGCGAGCGCCTGGCAAGAGTGAAAGGCACGCGCTGGGCACGCTTCGGCATCGTGGCGGCCATCTATGTGGGATGGACCGTGTGGATGGGCAATCCATGGCTGCTGCTGGCCCTGCCTCTGCTGGCCGACATCTATCTGACGCAGTTCATTCCGTGGACAGCATGGAAAGGTATCAAAAACGGGGCGTTGCGCACCGTCATGAGCTGGGTCGACGCCATCGTCTACGCGCTGGTGCTGGTCTACTTCCTGTTCCTCTTTGTGGGGCAGAACTACCAAATCCCCTCCTCATCGCTCGAGAAGACACTGCTCACCGGCGACTTCTTGTGGGTGAACAAGGTGGTGTACGGGCCGCGCGTGCCGCAGACGCCCCTGCACTTCCCACTGGCGCAGAACACCCTGCCCCTGCTGGGCTGCAAGAGCTACATCGACAATCCCCAGCTGCCCTATCACCGCCTGAAGGGCTTGCGAAGCATCGAGAGCGGCGACATCGTGGTATTCAACTTCCCCGCCGGCGACACCGTGGCGCTGAAAGTGCAGAACCCCGATTACTACACTCTGGTTATGGACAAGGGACGCGAAGCCGTGTGGAGCAACAAAGCCGTGTACGGCGACGTGATTTACCGCCCGGTGGACCGCCGCGAGAACTATGTGAAGCGCTGCGTGGGCCTGCCTGGCCAGTGGCTGCAAATCGTGAACGGCGTCATCCACATCGACGGCAAGCCGCAAGCTCAGCCCGAGAACGTGCAGTTCCGCTATGTGGTGATGACCGACGGAACTCCCATCTCCAACGAACTGTTCGACCAGCTGGGCATCAGCCAGGACGACCGCATCGGCAACGGACAAGTGTATGAACTGCTACTCACTGCCACCATGAAGCAGACGCTCGAGTCACTGCCATGGGTGCAACAAGTGGTGCGTGAGGACGATGAATTCTTGAGGCTCAACAATGAGGCGTTTCTAAACTACGACCACCTGGCCACCTACCCCGTGGGGCACAACTACGGCTGGACACACCAGAACTACGGCCCCTTGTGGATTCCCAAAAAAGGCATGACCGTGATGCTCAACCAGGAGAACCTGCCCAAGTATGAGCGATGCATCCGCAACTATGAGGGCAACACCCTGGAAGTGCGCCCCGACGGCACCATCCTCATCAATGGCCAGGCCACCGACCGCTACACCTTCAAGATGGACTACTACTGGATGATGGGCGACAACCGCGACAACTCGCTCGACTCGCGATACTGGGGCTTCGTGCCCGAGGACCATATCGTGGGCACGCCCATGGTGGTACTCATCTCCTTCGACAAGGACCACCCGCTGCTGGGCGGCGGCATCCGCTGGAACCGCATCTTCCACGACGCGAACCCCGACAAATGAGCCACCCGTGCCCGCACTGAATCATTCCACACCCATCGTCATGGGCAGCATGTGTGCCGGCAGCGTGAGGTGCTATGCCGCCATGGTGGCCGCCGGCCAGGTAATCATCGACCCGGGCGAGACCCACTTGCCGCTGCGCCACAGCCACCACCGCTATGCCATCGTGGGACCCAACGGCGTGCAGCAACTCACCGTGCCCCTTACGGGCAGCACCCACAACATGGCCACCCCCATGGATCAAGTGCTCATCAGCGAGCACGGCGACTGGCGCCACCTGCATTGGGGAGCCCTCTACTCGGCCTATGGCCGCACACCCTACTTCGATTACATCGCCGACGAGCTGCACGCCCTGCTCGTAGACAGCGGCCAAACGTCGCTGCTCCAGCTCAACTTGTCGATTCACCGCCTGGTGGTCGACTTTATGGACCTGCCTGTCAGCACCACCGTGAGCCACGATGTACCGGCCGGTGCCGTCGACCTGCGCGGACGAATTGGCGGCAAGCGCCCCGACTCGCTGCCTCTGGCCGAAGTACCCTACTATCAGCTGTGGGCCGACCGGCACGGCTTCCGGCCCGGGCTGAGCATCCTCGACCTACTCATGAACACAGGGCGCGAGGGCATCTTCACACTCATGCACATGGCACAAGGCTAAATGTTGCTCTTGTTGTTGTTTATTTCCCAACCCGATAGCGGCAGTGAAAACTGCGTCGGAAACGCTGATGCCTCGCAGCAGAACTTTAACACCCAGCTATGCTCCGGCAGGGCATGCGCCCAAGTTACTACCGCTCGGCAAAAAAATTTTTTTTTCGCTCTCTTTTTCGTAACTTTGCGAAAACTACTCATTCATATATTATAAACCAATACAATATACTATCATGAAACGAATCGTTTACTTTTCGGTGCTGTGCCTGATTGTGGCGCTTTCTGCGCAGGGTGAGATTGCAGTTTTTGACTTCAGCGAAAAATCCTCATTAGTGGAAATGGGGTACGACAGCAGTGCTTTGGATAATCTCGGCTATGATGCTGCATCCCAACGTGAAACTTCCTACGCCCTGTTGACTTTCACCGCACCACCTGTCACGGCCGAATGGACCAATACCTATCTATTCCATTTTCCCCAGTTCTTTGCCCTTACACTGCCCACTTCCGAAATTGTGAACCTGTTTTTGGGCCCCGACTATCTGTTTAACTTTGACAAGACACTGGGCGATGGCAAGATAAAGCTAACCGTTCCCGCCGGCTACGAAATCACCCGCATCTCGGCCGAGAGTGTAAGTGAAGCCTATTGCAACCGCATTCTTTTCATTGTGAATAACCCTGATTCGCAAGAATCTGCCTTCGGCGCGGGAACGTACACCGGATACAACATCCAAGAGTATATCCCGGAGTTTTCGGGCGTGCGCAAGGTAGTTATCGGCAGCTCATCGAATTCTAATGATGTAGCCTTTAAAAGAATCATGGTGGAATACATTGCTCCCTCCAATCTGAAAGGCGACCTGAACGGTGACGGAGAAGTGGGTATTGCCGATCTTACCCTGATCATCAATGACTTGCTGGAGGAGGAGGAACACGACTTACGCTACGATATCAACAACGACCTCGAGGTGAGTATGGCCGACCTCACCATGCTCATCAACATCATGCTCAGTCAAGAATAACCCTATTCTGCCGCTCAACCACACGCACGACAAGGGCCGCAGCCGGCATACGCCTGCTGCGGCCCTTGTCAATAACTTGAAATGCGGGAGCCATCACTGGCTCATGGCGAGCATGGCGTCGATGAGATGTCGGTCATTAGCCAGGCGGGGCACTTTGCGCTGGCCACCCAGCTTGCCGGTGGCTGCAAGCCATCGGTCGAAAAGCCCCGGCTCGGCCACCGTGATAAGCGGCGGGCCCAGGAAAATGTCACCCGTGCGCTTGGCATCGTAGTCGCTATTCACTTGGCGCAAGCGCTCGTCGAGCACCTGGTTGAAGCGCTCCATGTCGGCCGGCGGCTGAGCAAACTCCACCAGCCACTGGTGACGGCCACGCTGACGCTGGGTGGCAAAAATCGGCGCTGCCGTGTAATTAAGCACTTGAGCACCTGTCACGGTTGCCGCATGGGCGATGGACTCGTCGGCGTTGTGCACCATCAGTTCCTCACCAAAAGCGTTGATAAAGGCCCGCGTGCGCCCGGCTATCTTGATTTTTGCCGGTGCCAGCTGCTCCACCGCCACGGTGTCGCCCAGACGGTAGCGCCACAGGCCGTTGCAAGCTGTGATGACCAGTTCATAGGTTCGTCCGGCCTCTATCTCCCAGATGGGGTACGCCTGGGGCTGGTCGCTGTCGGTTTCCTCTATGGGTATAAACTCATAAAACACCCCCACATCGAGCAGCAGCAACATCGCCGTCGACTCCCATGCCGACTGCACCGCAAAGAAGCCCTCGCTGGCGTTGTAGGTGTCGAGGAAGTGCATGCGGCTCATGTCGCACAGCCGTTCATACTGTTCGCGGTAGGGCCCGAAAGCTATGCCTCCGTGGAAAAACACTTCCAAGTGGGGCCACACCTCGTGGATGCACTGCGCACCCGTGCGCTCGAGCACTCGCTTGAGCACGGTGAGAAACCACGACGGCACACCGCTCAGATTGGTGATGTCCTCACCTATCGAGGCCTCGACCAGTGCCGGCAGCTTCTCGTTCCAGTCTTCCATGAGCGCTATGTGCTTGCGCGGAACACGGAACATTCCTGCCAGCGGGTTGATGTTGTCGATGAGGCTGGCCGATAGGTCGCCCACTCGCACACCGGGCTTGAGCCCGGTCAAATTGTTGGCGAAGCTTCCGCCCAGGATGAGTGCCTTTCCCGAAAAAATGCGGCTCGACGGATTCAAATTCAGATAGTGAGCCACCACATCGCTGGCACCCTGATAATGGTTCCAGCGGAACGATTCGCGCGTGATGGGAATGTACTTGCTGCGGCCGTCGCTGGTGCCGCTCGACTGCGCAAAGTTATAGGTGCGACCCGGCCACAGCACGCCCGCCTCGCCCTTGAGGGCACGCATGATGAGCGGCTGCATGTCCTCATAGCGGCATAATGGCACCCGGCTGGCGAAGTCGTGATAGGTGCGAACCGTGGAAAAATCATACCGGCGCCCCACCGCGGTGAGGGCCGCACGCTCCACCAGGCGCACCAGCTCACCTTGCTGCACGGCATCGGCATGGTGGATGTAGCGCGCCTGCTGTCGCAGGCGGCTCATGAAGTGTCCGCGGGCCAAAGGGGTAAAGTCAATCACTGCAGTTTTCCTTATCTTGTGCTTTGCCTATTGGTTTTCTGCCTTGTCACGAAGGGTCTTCTGCCAATACTCGCGCACGGGCGTGTTAAGATGGTTGATGGTGTCGAGGAGCATTTCCATCAACTCCGGTGTGGGACCCTCTTCATCGAAAATCACATTCAAGGCGTTTTTGCTGACGGACGACTCGCGATGGCCCTGGCACCATGTGAGAAATCCCGCCATGTTACGCATGGCAATGCGCCTCACCAGCCGGTCGTGCCAGCCCAGGAGTTTCTCATTGTCAGCAAGGGCGGGGCGCAATGCGGCAAGGGCGTCGAGCACGGCGGCCGCGTCATGGCTGGGCATCATGGAAATGTCGCGCAGCCGCCACGGGGCATCGTGTCCCCGGGGACGATTCTTCTCGCGGCGAGCGGTCATGCTCACCATTCCCTGGGGGTCGATGACATAGTCGCGCTCCTCCTCCCATTTCACACCACTGCTTTGCCCTTCCTCGGTGTAGTAGTAATAGTTGAAGACGGTGAACTTGTCCGGACCGGTGTACTGCATGTACCGGCCGCCCATATTGGGTTTGAAGGTGTAGGCGCCCGTGCAGGAGGCCTCCAGCACCTCCTCTATGTCATAAAAGTCGCCCAGCGGCATCACATCCTGCAACTGTGCTTGTTCGTCGTAAGTGACAAGAATCTGCCCCAGGTTGGGCTCGCCGCTCCGTGCCCTGCAGTCGCGGTAAATCACCACGGCTCCACACCCGTTGACCTGCTTGACGTTGAACTTGAGCAAATCCATGTGCTCCTGGCCTGTGATTCTCAGCCACTGGTCTTTCTCTTCCTGACAGAGTCCGATTTTTGGGGCATAGTGCCATTCGGTAGAAAATTCTACCCGAGTGTCGCTATAGGCCTCGCCATCGTTCATATTGATGCCAGCACCGCGCACGCGGCCACCGGACACGGTGTGCGTGGGCCGCACAAACACGGGGTTTTCACACGGAGTCATGTCGTAATGGGTCATCCACCCATTTTTCACTTCCTGCGCATTACAACCGCTGAAAATCGATGCCATCATGGCCACAAAAATCAGGCCCTTCATTTTTACATTACTGCCTCGTGAAAATGATTTCCTCTTTCTCAATAATTCTCGGCTTTCAGCTCGAAATAGGCCTGCGGGTGATTGCACACCGGGCACTCTTCGGGAGCCTGCTTGCCCACCACAATGTGCCCACAGTTGCGGCACTGCCAGATGCACTCGCCCTCACGCGAGAACACCACCTTGTCCTCAATGTTGCGCAGCAGCTTGCGATAGCGCTGCTCATGCTCCTTCTCGATGGCGGCCACGCCCAGCATCTTCTCGGCAATCTCGTCAAAGCCTTCCTCGCGTGCCTCGCGCGCCATGCGCTCGTACATGTCGGTCCACTCGAAATTCTCGCCACTGGCAGCGGCGGCAAGGTTGTCGACAGTGCTGCGGATGGCACCGCCCTCAAGCAGTTTGAACCACATCTTGGCGTGCTCTTTCTCGTTGGCGGCCGTTTCCTCAAAGATGGCGGCAATTTGCACATATCCCTCTTTTTTAGCCTTCGAGGCAAAATAGGTGTATTTGTTTCGTGCCATGGACTCGCCGGCAAAGGCTTCCATCAAATTCTTCTCGGTTTTTGTTCCTTTTAAATCTTTCATCATTGTAAACATTAGGTGTGAGTTATTAGTTTGGAATTGAGAGTTGATAGCCCCCAATCCTCATTTGCTTGTCAAGAGTCTATTGATTGCAAAGTTAAGCATCGTTGAGCGAAAAAGCAAATTATTATTCTCTTGTTTTGGCGGTTTCAGAACATTATTGCCTGCCTGCAATGGGCAAATTTCTCACATACATAATTTTTTATTATTTTTGCAGGGATTATAATTGATATACATCTGCCCTTACACGAAACCATGGGTCTTGTTCATCGACATATTCTCGTGCTCGTCGTTTCCTTGCTGTCGACCTTGGCGGTGACGGGGCAAATCCTTCACACTCCTCACCAGGAAAAAATCAATGCCGACAGCATCCGCGCCGACTTCGACAGCCGCCCCTACTTCGGCCTATATAAGGATAATTACTTCACCGTAGGCACTGCCGTGAACCAGAAGCCATCGCAATATAACAGCGATGTGAAATTTCAGGTGAGTTTTTCCCAGCGCCTCACCCGCAGTGTGCTGCCGCTGCACAGCTACTTGTTTCTTTACTATTCACAAAAAGCGTTCTGGAATGTATTTGAAGAGTCGCTCCCGTTTCACGACCTGAATTTCAATCCCGGTATAGGACTGTCGAAACTGGTCATCATGAAGGGCAACCTCATCGGCAAGCTCACTCTGCTGCTGGAACACGAAAGCAATGGCCGCGATGGCGAGGCCTCACGCAGCTGGAACAAAATTTCGCTCAGCGCGGCAGCGTTCATCGACCCGCAGCTCATGGTACACGCCAAATACTGGATTCCCATCATCGACGGCCAGCAAAACCGCGACATTCTCAAGTACAGTGGCATCTATCAAGCTGGCTTTCAGGCCATCTCGACCAACAAGCGATGGGTTTTCGACTTCACCTTTGTGAAGCGCAAAGGGTGGAACTTGAATGGGAACATCATTGTGAACCTGGGCTTCCGCGTATCGCGCAAGTCCAACCAATTCCTCATGCTCCACTATTACAACGGCTACGGCGAGAACTTGCTCGACTACAACAAGTTTCATTCCCGCCTGCGCATCGGCCTGCTCATCAGGCCCAACATGTTCAGCGATTTTTAACGCTTTAACAAGTAGGCCACCAAGCGCGCCACCGCCCTGCCGCGGTGGCTGATAGCGTTTTTCTCCTCACCGGTCATCTGCGCAAAAGTGCGGCCGTCGCCTTCACAGGGGCGGAATATGCTGTCATAGCCAAAACCACCTTTGCCATGACGCTCGGTGAGGATGTGTCCGTCGACACGACCCTCAAACAGATGTGTGTCACCATCCATCATCAGACAAATGGCCGTGCGGAAATGGGCTGTGCGCTGCTCCATGGGCATGCCGTCCATGAGACGGAGCACCTTGTCGATATTCCGCTCGCTGTCGTGCGCCACACCGCCGTAGCGGGCCGAATGAACGCCCGGCTCTCCGCCCAGGGCGTCGATTTCGAGACCGGTGTCATCACTGAAACAGTCGTAGCCATAGTGCTCCACCACATACTGCGCCTTGGCGCGGGCGTTGCCCTCGATGGTGGGCTCATTTTCAGGAATATCCTCGTGGCAGCCGATGTCGGCCAAACTCAGCACATGAAACATCTGTCCCATGATTTGGCGTAACTCGGCCAACTTGTGCTCATTATTGGTAGCAAAAACTATATCTTTCATATCGTACTGTATTTTTCTGCAAAAATAACCATTTCCAGAGTAAATTACAAATAACAGTTTCAGCAAAAACTTGCATACTCGCGCAAAAAAATGTATATTTGCATAGAAAACTCGTGCGAAAAAATATGATTATCAATCAAAAACTCGTGCAAAAAAATGTAAAAATAGACATGAAACGATTATTATACAAGAATTTACTCGATTGGAAAAAGAATCCCAATCGCAAGCCATTAATATTGAATGGAGCTCGGCAAGTGGGAAAAACCTGGTTGTTGCAGAATTTTGGATTTCAAGAATATGAGTCGGTGGCATATATAAACTGTGAAAGCGCCACAAATATCAATGAGCTATTCGCAGATTTTGACACAAAACGAATTATCAGGGCTTTGTCAGCATATACTAATGTGGATATTGTGCCTAACGATTCTCTCATTATACTTGACGAAGTGCAACAAAATCCACGGATATTGACAGCATTGAAATATTTTTGCGAAGAAGCACCACAATATCACATTGCTGTTGCTGGCTCTTTGCTGGGAATTGCACTACATCAAGGAATATCATATCCTGTGGGAAAGGTGGATGAACTAAATCTTTATCCCATGAATTTTGATGAGTTTCTGATGGCACTTGACAAAAAGCAAGCTTATGATGCACTACACAGTGGGGATTGGTCTTTAATCAATTCCCTGTCCAATGTGTTTATTGAGCTTTTACGGCAATATTACTATGTGGGTGGAATGCCTGCCGTAGTAAAGGCTTATATTGATGGATTGGGGTTGCAAGAAATAAGAAATCTTCAAAAACAAATACTGAGAGACTATACTCGTGACTTTTCCAAACACACTCAAAACCGCGAAGTGACACGCATAAACCTTGTATGGGACCAAATTCCGCAACAATTAGCCAAAGAGAATAAGAAGTTTTTCTATTCAAATCTCAAGCCGGGAGGACGGGCAAAGGATTACGAAATTGCTATTCAATGGCTTTTAGATTCCGGACTTATTTATAAAGTTAACCGTGTTTCTCAAATCCGCAAACCATTGCGATTCTATGAAGAACCGTTGGTATTTAAACTTTTCACACTTGATGTGGGATTGCTTGGCGCACAAATGGACACAGCGGCGAGCGACGTGTTAATAAGCAATAATGGGTTTGTGGAATATAAAGGTGCTTTTTCAGAACAATTCTTCCTAACACAACTGTTACCAATAGGAATTCCAATACGGTATTTCAGTTCTAACACATCGCGCGTAGAAATTGACTTTGTTATACAAACTGAGCAGGAAGTAATCCCTGTGGAAGTGAAAGCAGAACAAAATGTTTATTCCAAATCACTGATTACTTTGCTTGGAAAACGTCCCGATTTGCATGCATTGCGATTTTCCTTGTTACCACACAGCATACAGCGACAAATAGAAAATGTTCCTCTTTATGCAGTTTCCGCCTTTTTCGAACAGTATAAAAAATAATGTTTCCCATGAGACAAAAATTAGATGAACAAGGAATTCCAGTTACACACTTCACACCAGTACATTTAACATCAATGTAGGTGTCAATTTTTAAACACCTTGCTTTATCTATATAATAATTATCGGGATTTGGGTATTAATGCAATAATTGCCCAAATCCCAGTTTTTATTGGGGTTTGGGCAATTAAATATAGGTAACTGTATCAATTTATATCACGATATTGACGAGCTTGTTGGGGACGACTATGACTTTTTTGGGTTGGCCGCCCTCAAGCCACTTGGCAGCTATCTCATGCTCCAGTGCCACACGTTCCACCTCGGCCGAGGCGGTTCCGGCCGGAACCTCGATGCTGTAACGCGGTTTATTTTTAATCATGACGGTGTACTTCACAGTTGACTCTTTCAAATACTCCTCGTTACACACCGGCCACGGTGCATCGCACACAGTGTTCTCATGACCGAGGGCATGCCACAGTTCCTCGCTGATGTGCGGCGCGAAGGGTGCCAGCAAGGACACCAGCGGCTCCAAAACCTCACGGGCGGTACACTTGAGAGTGGTAAGTTCGTTCACACAAATCATGAAGGCGGCCACGCTGGTGTTGTAGGAGAACGCTTCTACGTCGGCTGTCACTTTCTTAATCAGTTTGTGAACCGACTTCAATGCCTCGGCCGACGCTTTTTCATCGGTCACCGCAAACTCATCGCCACGATAGAACAATGTCCACAACCGCTTCAAGAAACGGTTCACACCGTCAATGCCGTTGGTATCCCAGGGTTTGCTGGCCTCCACGGGCCCCAAAAACATTTCATACAGTCGCAGCGTGTCGGCTCCGTAACGATCAACAATGTCGTCGGGATTCACCACGTTGAACATCGATTTCGACATCTTTTCTATGGCCCATCCACAGATGTATTTTCCATTTTCAAGAATAAACTCGGCATCACGGAATTCAGGACGCCAAGCCCGGAATTTCTCAATATCGAGGGCATCGTTGCTCACGATGTTCACATCCACATGAATGGGTGTCACATCATATTTATCCTTGAGATTGAGCGAAACGAAGGTGTTGGTATCCTTGATGCGATACACAAAATTCGACCTTCCCTGTATCATGCCCTGGTTGATGAGTTTTTTGAATGGCTCGGGCTCGCACACATAGCCATAGTCGTAGAGGAACTTGTTCCAGAACCGGCTATAAATCAAATGACCTGTGGCATGCTCGGTGCCGCCCACATAAAGGTCGACCTGACGCCAATAATCGTTGGCCTCATGGCTCACCAGCGCATCATCATTGTGCGGATCCATGTATCGCAGATAGTAGGCACTTGAGCCGGCAAATCCAGGCATGGTGCACAATTCCAGCGGCCTGCCATTGGAAGCCACCCAATTTTTAGCACGTCCCAGCGGCGGCTCGCCCGTCTCGGTAGGCAAGAATTTATCCACTTCGGGAAGTTGCAGCGGCAGCTCGCTCTCATCGAGCACTTGTGGCTGTCCGTCGGCATCGTAATAGACAGGGAATGGCTCACCCCAGTAGCGTTGACGGCTGAAGATGGCATCGCGCAGGCGATAATTCACCTTCACACGTCCAATGCCCGACTGCTCGATAAATTGCTTGGTGCGGGCTATCGCCTCCTTCACCTGCAACCCATCAAGCTGCAGCAGGTCGTTGCTTGAATTCATCATCACCCCCTCCTTGGCATCAAAACTCTCCTGATTCACATCAGCTCCCTCGATAAGCGGAATGATGGGCAAATCGAAATGCCGGGCAAAAGCATAGTCGCGGCTGTCGTGGGCCGGAACTGCCATGATGGCTCCCGTGCCGTAACCTGCCAGCACATAGTCACTGATGTAGATAGGAATTTCTTTGCCGGTGACAGGATTGATGGCATAGCTGCCTGTGAACACACCGCTCACGCGCTTTTCAATCATGCGCTCACGCTCGGTTTTGTGTTTCACCTCGTCGAGATAGGCATCAACAGCCGCGCGCTGCGCATCGGTCACCACGTCGTCCACATAAATACTTTCAGGAGCAAGTACCATAAATGTCACTCCGAAAATGGTGTCGGCACGGGTAGTGAAAATCAACAAATCGGTGTCTTTTCCGGCTACTTTGAAATGCATCTCGGCTCCTTCGCTATAACCAATCCAGTTTCGCTGCGTTTCCTTGATGGATTCAGTCCATTCCAGTGTGTCCAAATCGCGAAGCAGGCGGCCTGCATAAGCACTTACGCGCAGGCACCACTGACTCATCATCTTCTGCTCCACAGGATAGCCTCCACGCAGCGACACGCCCTCGCTCACCTCGTCGTTGGCCAGCACGGTTCCCAAAGCCGGGCACCAGTTCACCATGGTGTTGCCGCGGTAAGCAATCCGGTAATTCATCAGCACATCATTGCGTTGCACCTTGTCCATGGCCTTCCACTGCTGGGCAGTAAACGTATCGCTGCTCGACGTGTGGGCCGGACATCCCTCGGTGCCATGCTCTTCAAAATAGGCTTCCAATTCCTCAATGGGCCGTGCCTTGTCCTGAACTGTGTCGTAATAGCTCTTGAACATCTTGATGAAAGCCCACTGCGTCCACTTGTAATATTGAGGCTCGCAAGTGCGCACCTCGCGCTCCCAGTCGAAGCAGAACCCTATCTTGTCGAGCTGTTCACGATAGCGGGCAATGTTTTTCACCGTGGTGACCTCGGGATGCTGCCCCGTCTGGATGGCGTATTGCTCGGCAGGCAGTCCATAGGCGTCGTAACCCATGGGATGCAACACATTAAAGCCTTTCTGCCTTTTATATCGTGAATAAATGTCACTCGCTATGTATCCCAGCGGATGCCCCACGTGCAGTCCCGCCCCCGAGGGATAAGGAAACATGTCGAGCACATAGAATTTGGGCTTCGACCTATCAACCTGGACACGGTAGGTGTGGTTGTCGCGCCAGTACTGCTGCCAGCGCTTCTCAATTTCCTTGAAATTATATTCCATCATTATTTACGTTTTTTTTCAACAATGGTGCAAAGTTAGTGAATAGTGAAAAATACTGCAACCCACCATCCATTTTTTTAAAAAGGTGATGCCTTGCGGCACCCGTTAAGTGATGAGTGCGGCAAGGCATCGCGATAAACTCTTTTTTAGTAAGTAATCACAGCAAGGCTTCGATGGCCTCGTCCACTGCCTTCATGTCGTGCGTAGGCTCAAAACGCGCCACCACATTGCCCTCGCGGTCGATGAGGAACTTGGTGAAATTCCACTTGATGTCGGCACTCTGCTTGTAATCAGGATTTGCCTTGGCCAGCATCTCATCGAGAAGCTTGCCGATGGGGTGATTCAAATCAAATCCCTCAAAACCCTTCTTTTCTTTCAGAAAAGTGAAAAGCGGACTCTCGCCGGCGCCGTTCACCTCAACTTTCTTGAACTGCGGAAACTCGGTGCCGTAGTTGAGCGAGCAGAAAGAGTGAATCTCTTCATCGCTGCCCGGGGCCTGCTGGCCGAACTGATTGCAGGGGAAGTCGAGAATCTCAAGGCCTTTTGCTTTATACTTCTTATATATAGCCTCCAGTTCTTCGTACTGGGGCGTGAATCCACAGCGCGTGGCCGTGTTGACCACGAGCAGCACTTTTCCTTTGTAATCACTCAGCGATACTTGGCCGCCTTTACGATCGAGTACCGTAAAATCATAGATGTTCTGTGCCATAACTTTGGTTGGTGTAAAAAATGAAAGCATCACGAGAAAAGCTGCCATGACAAGTTGCAACGGTGCCATGCGATGAGTTGTTTTCACATGATACATAAAAATATAAATTTTAATTTTTAAAAAGAATTTTATGATGGTGATGATGGGCTGTTAATAGTGTAAATAACTTTTTTAGGATTTTCTTGCATTTTTAATTATTGAATGACCAATAATCGTAATCAACAAATAATTGACAATTTAAAATGCTGAAAGAAAAGTAATTCAGTAACTTATTAACAACCTGTTTATTTTTTGCAAAGTTAATAAAAAATGAGCGGCGTGCAAATCAATGAGTGATAAAAAGCCTGTTTAAAATTGCTAAAAAAGAAAGAATGAAAAAATTTGGATTTGTGTGGTGGATTGATAAGCCGGCTTGATTTTGATTTGTCAAGTGTTTTTTGTTGTTTTTTATTGAAAAGTTATCATCAACTTTTCACAGGGTTATTAACAGGGTTGGCGGCTTTTTTTCGACGATGCCACAATTCAAGACTGTTCACGGCATTTTGCCACAAAATGTAGCATCCGGGTCCCACCGATGAAAGTGGATTGAGATAGGTATAGGCAATCCAGATGGCGAAAGCGGTGTTTTTTTGTCCCAGTCCCTGGCCGCTCTCGATGGTGGCGTCGAAGAAGTGGCCTATGTAACGCCCCACGGCGAATTGCATCATGCACAGCACGGCGGCCAGCACTGCCAGTGTGAGCAGGAATGACCAGGTGGTGTCGGCATGAACGATGTTTTTCACCGTCACGCCGGTGACGATGCTCAAGGAAATGCCCCACATGTAGAACGACAAGTCCTCGATGCCCAGAATGAGTCGATGCAGGCGATGCATCCAGTGCTTCACCACATAGGCCGCCACCATGGGCAAGACCAGCACCAGGCACACTTTGTAGAGAATCAGGAGAAATGATTTCCAAAAAGTCATGGTCACATCGGGGTCGATAAGCGGAAAAATGAGCGGCACCAGCAGGGCGGTGACAAAATTGGAGAGGAAAGTATAAGTGGTCATCGATTCAAGGTTGCCTCCCAGTTTGCTTGTAACGACGGCTGCAGCCGCGGCACCGGGGCCGATGATGCAGGTGAGAACGCCCTCCATGCCGATGAGGGCGCGCCCCGTCAATCGATAACCCAAAATGACAGCAGCGGTGATGGCCACCAGCAACACCTGTGCCACAGTGACCCATACATGCCACCTGTGCAGCCGCATGCGGTGAAAATCCACACGGCAGAAAGTGGTGAACAATATCATGCCCATGAAAAGCGGCAGGATGGTGTCGAACACCCCTTCCAGCCGCTCGCCCACGGCATCGAGAGCGGGCACCCAGAAAAAGATGGAATAGACCACTATGCCCGTGGCGATTGCTGCTGGCAAAGTCCAATTTTTTAAGAAATTGAGAAGTGATTTCATGTGGAAGAGTTGTTTTTGAGCGACTCGATATAGGCATGGAGCCGCCGGTAAAACGGATGGCGGGTGAGCGTGGCCACATTGCCAAGGATAATGAGTTTCATGCGCGCCCGCGTCATGGCCACATTCATGCGGCGCAAGTCGCGCAGGAAACCTATTTGCCCATCTTCGTTGGCCCGCACCAGGCTGATGATGATCATGTCGCGTTCCTGCCCCTGAAAACCGTCCACTGTGTTCACGCTGATGAGATGGCGCAAGGGTTTGAGCGAGGCCTCGTGCTTGACAAGGTGCCGCAAGTGCTGCACCTGGGCGCGGTAAGGCGAGATGATGCCCACGTCGATGCCCTCTTCTATCACACGCTGCCGGCCTATTTTGTCGAGATATTCGTTGAGTGTGGTCATGGTGAGGGCCGCCTCGGTGCGGTTGATCCGTCCATAGTTTTCACCCACAAATTCCTCGTGACTGTCGTCGAGATGGGTGGTGTCAATCCATGTGATGGGCAAATCCCAATCGAGAATGCCGCGATATTTCACCTGCGGGGCACTCTGCACCTGTCCGCCGTAAAACCAGTCGCTCGAAAAACGCATGATGGCCTCATTCATGCGGTACTGCACTTGCAATAGTGTCACCACTTGCGGCTTGGCGGTGGCGATGCGCTCCATGAGTGTGGTGCCCAGTCCACCCTGCAGGGCTTCAATGCTCTTGATGGTGGGAGGGAGCTGGCAATGGTCGCCGGCAAAAATCACTCTTCCGGCCTTGGCGATGGCAATCCAGCATGCGGCCTCCAGAGCTTGAGCCGCTTCATCAATGAAAAGCGTGGCGAATTTCATGCCGTCGAGCACGCGGCTGGCAGTGCCGGCCAGAGTGCATGCGATGACCCGTGCCTGTGCAAAAAGGTCGTGGTTGATGCGTAATTCAAGTTCGGTGGCTCGGCTGCGCAGTCTGTCCATCTTCTGGTGATAGGCCTCGGTTGAACGGTGGTGGGCACGCAGTTCGCGCATGGTTTTGCGGATGCTCCACAGCTGGGGATAGTCGGGGTGAGCCTCGAATCGTCGTTCGTAGGTCTGGCCCAGCATCTTGTCGTTGACGCGGGTGGGATTGCCCACCCGCAGCACATCTACCCCGCGGTCCATGAGCCGCTCGCTAATCCAGTCCACCGCCATATTGCTCTGAGCGCACACCAGCACCTGTGTTTCGCGGCGCAGCGTCTCGTAGATGGCTTCGACCAAGGTGGTGGTCTTTCCGGTTCCCGGCGGTCCGTGCACAATGGCCACGTCCTTGGCCCGCAGCACTTCGTTCACAGCATGTTCCTGGGTGGTGTTGAGCCAGGGAAACCGCATGGGCGCGAAGGTGAATTTTGCGGCAGGCTGGCGCAGGTAGAAAATATCGCGCAACTGGGCCAGCCGGTTGTCGCGTGCCTTGCTCACTCGCTCCAGGGCATCGAACATCAGGCGATAGGTGGTTTCGTCGAACGATAACTGCACGCCCGGGCGCTCCAGTGCCATGAGGGCTGAGATGGCGGCCGTGTGGGGCATGATGAGCACCATGCGGTGGGCTTCGGCATAACTCACGGTGGCGGTGAAATCGAGATAGTGGATATCACCTGTAGCGGTCACACCAAATAAAGTCACCACCCGCCCGTATTCGAAATTATGCTCGATGTCGGTGTCGTCGTCGCGAGTGATTTCCACCACCAGTTGGTTGAGCGAATTGTAATAGTTGCGCCCTACCCCGATGGGCCACCAGCAGTCGCCGCGTTTCACTTTGCGGCCGATGCCCATGGCTTGTGTGAGGCGACGGAATTCCTCGCGCTCGTGCTCATATTCCACTTGCAGCAATTGCCGCTGCCGCGTCAGGGCCAATATGGGGTTGTCGACACTCATGATTGATTGTCGGCCAGAGAGGGGGAATTGTCCTCATTCAAGTGGCGTGCGTAGATGCGGCAGGCACATTCTATCAGCCGCGGGCAGGGCCGTGCCTTGTAGTATTCGGTGGTGCGTTCGCTGGGTCTTGGCGGCTCCACGGCTCCCGTGCGCAATCCCAGCAGCTCGGAGCAGATGAGCGAGTCGTTTTCACGTTTGAACTCTTCGGCCAGCCGCTGCACCAGTGCATAGTTCCGTGTGCGGGCAGCCATGTCGCCGGTGGTGGGTCCATTTTCCAGCCCGGCAAGCATGGCCAGGCCCGTGACCGCGCCGCAGGTGAGTCGCAGCCGCCCCATGCCTCCGCCAAAGGATGCCGCCATGCGCAGCAGCGTCAGCGGGTCGTCATCGGGAAAGAGGTCGGAAAACGCCGCCACCACCGACTGCGTGCAGTTCAGTCCGCCGAGAAAATTCTGGCGGCCGCGTTCGCCGCGCTCATCGATATCGATAGGTTTTGTGCTCATTTCGGTAATGTTTCTTTTCATTTGCAAAAATACATCTTTTATCTAAAACCAAAATTCTCTTTTTCCCATTTTTTCCACTGCACGCGCTGTGCAGCCCACGGTCGGGGCGGGCCATCCCCTCTGCCTTAGAGGGGAATTTGCCCGGCACAGCGTGGGTGATGCGTCTCCGACGCATTATTTGACAGGACACCGTCCACCAAAAACAATTAGTATTGGATAATATTTGGGAACACTCTTTTTTTTAGTAATTTTGCAGTCCTATTCTGCAAAACCAAGACATAAACCTGTGCGACAGCTTGCATATATAGTAATGGTGCTGACCACTCTGGCCTTAGGCTGCTGGAGCGAGGCTGTGTGCTCCCAGGCAAGACAGTGCCAGCCGGCCGGGGTGGTGGCTGAGGTTGACGACCAGCGAAGCCCGGCTGCCGGATTGCTTGTTGACGGTGAGCAGGCGATGAGTGTGAGTGCGCCCCGCACGCTGCCCACTGCGTCACATTCGGGCAAAGGCGGAAAATCACTTTCCGCGGCAGCACCCTTTCCCGGCCGTGTGACACAGAGCCACGGTTTTGCAATGAGCGGCCCTGCCAGCCCGGGGCATGCGCATGCCGGCAACGCTTACTATGTGATAGCGTTGCGGCACATCATCCGTTAGAGGCACATAGTTTTTTTTATTTTTTAGCGGTGACGGGAGTGAATAGCAAGCACTCACGTTGGCGCTCGGTTGTGTCGGTTTCTGGCACAACATCCATTCACATCAACATTCATTTTAAAAATAAAAAAATTATGGCTAACATTAAATCGATGGAGATGGATGAAACCATCGCCGCTTGTGATAAAATCAGTGTAAAGAAATCGTTTTTCTCGACCCGTTACGTTTACAATCCCACCGGCAGCGTGCTGCATGGCATCAAGCGTGACATCGCTTCAGGTGATTTGACAAAGATTGAGAAACTGCTGGCATCACCCGCCGACAAGGTGGCACCGCTGGCTGAAAATCTGAAAATTGAGCGCGTGGAGGTGAGCAATGTGCGCGTTGATGCGGCGGTGAGTGCCGATTCTCAGTTTGCCGCTGTTCAGTTGCTGCGCTTCATGGACTATCTGTATCAACCTGTGAGCGAAGTGCGAATGTTTGAAGGCCCCGCAGCCCAGGCCGTGTGTTCGCTGTTTAAATAAACATCATTGTTGAAAACCCAATCAAATGACTGACCTCACTTTTGCCATCGTTGTGGCCTTTGTGGCCGGCTATGCCTGCATGGCGCTTGAAAGTGTCATTAAAGTGAACAAGGCGGCCATCGCGCTGCTCATGTTTGTGACTTGCTGGACGCTGCTGGCGCTTGACCCGGGCCAGTTTGGTCTAAGCGGCGGCGTGACCGAAGCCATTGAGCGGTATCTGGGCAGCACGGCCACCACGCTGTTTTTCCTCATGGGCGCTATGACCATTGTGGAGATAGTGGACCAGAATGGCGGATTTAACTTTGTGCGCTCGGTGCTGCGCACCACCAGCAAGCGCAAGCTGCTGTGGCGCATAGCGTTGATGACTTTTCTGCTCAGTGCCATTTTGGACAATCTCACCACCAGTATCGTGATGATTATGGTGCTTCGTAAACTCGTGTCGCAACCTCGTGACCGCATGGTTTACGCCTCGCTGGTGGTGATTGCCGCCAACTCGGGCGGAGCGTTTTCACCCATCGGTGATGTCACCACCATCATGCTGTGGAACAGCAGCCTCATCACCTCGGCAGGGGTAATCGCTCACCTGTTGCTGCCGTCGCTGGTGTCGCTGCTTGTGCCGGCCTTGCTGCTGAGTATGGCTCTGCGAGGGCATTTGGATGCGGCTTCGGCCGCCCCCGAAGCCGCTGCCGCTGGCGAGCGTGAATTCACCATCAGGCAGCAGCATGCCATCTTCTGGATGGGAGTGGGCGGGCTGGTGTTTGTGCCCGTGTTTCGCGCGCTCACCGGGTTGCCGCCGTTTGTAGGCATCCTATTGGTGCTGGGGTTGTTGTGGCTCACTACCGAATTATTCTACTCACACTTGCCTCGCCGCAGCGGCAAGAGTGCCATGCAGAAGCGCGTGAGCACGTTGCTGTCGCGCATCGACATGACCACCATCTTGTTTTTTCTGGGCATCCTCATGGCTGTGAGCTGCCTGGAGCAGGTGGGTGTGCTCGAGTCGCTGGGCCAGTGGCTCGACGGTGCCAGTGGCGGCAACCATTATGTGGTGACGGGGGCCATAGGCATCATTTCGAGCATTGTCGACAATGTGCCGCTGGTGGCCGGCTGCATGGGCATGTATCCGCTGGCGCCCTTCGGCGATATGGCCGTAGACGGCATTTTCTGGCAGTTGCTGGCCTATTGTGCCGGTGTGGGTGGTTCGATGCTCATCATTGGTTCGGCGGCCGGTGTGGTGGTGATGGGGCTGGAAAAAATCACTTTCGGGTGGTACATGCGGCACATCACCCCAGTAGCCCTGGCCGGCTACCTTGCCGGGATGGCTTGCTACTGGCTGCAGGGCTTGTTCATGTAGCGCGCCCGCCATCGGCAGGCATGAATAGAAAAGCGCCCTTGCCGGCATGGCAGGGGCGCTTCGTTTCATTCAAGATTTGGAGAGACGGTTTACTGTTCCAAAACAATCGACACCAGTGCGGTGACATCGGCAATGCCCACCTCGCCGTCCTGGTTCACATCGGCCATGGGATAGTCGGCTACCGAGGGATTGTCATTGTTCAGGATGATGTTGACCAGTGAGGTGATATCGGCAATGCCAACCTCACCGTCCATGTTCACATCGCCCAACTTGAATTCGGGTGCGGAGTTGTCCTTCAGCTCAACGGGATACAGCTCGATGATGGCCGTTTCCGAATCTTTGGGCTTGTAAAGGGTGGCGAACACCTTCACATCGAAGGTCTTTCCTTCCAATTCCTCGGGGATGGTAATCGTCTGGTTGAACTTGTTGAACAGGATAGTGGGAGTCTCACTCTCGTCCACGATGGTGTACTCGTTGTCCTTCTCGTTCTTGGTGATGGTGGCGTTCTTGATGAGGAAGTACTTGTGCACATCCTGCTGCGAGATTTCCTCAAGCGCGATTTCCTCGGGCTCCACGGGTGTGCCCTTCTCCTCGCTCACCCAGGTGTCGAGCTCGCTGGGAACGATTTCGGTGATAGCGCCGTAAGTGGTCCAGCTGGCCACCGCACCACGGATGATGTCGCCGTTCTCATAGGTTTGTCCCGTGTTGCCGAACACCAGTCCGTAGGTGCCGGCCTCGTCCTTGACATAGAGGTTCTGGCCATTTTGGTAAATGGCAGTCATAGCGCCTGTAATCGTGGCGTTGCTACCCTTGCCGATGGTGGTGAGCAGAGCGTTGATGTTGTCCACTTCGGGAATCTCAATCTCGCCGCCGCCGTGGATGGTGATCTCGGTGGGAGCAAACTGCGGAGCACCGCTGTGTCCCGACACGATTCCCACCACATCATAGGAGAGGGTTTCGTCGCTGGGAAGGGTCACTGTGCTGTAGAACTGGTTGTAACCCACCACTGTGCCGTTGGCGTCCACGAGGTTGAAGTTACGTCCGCTGATGCCGGTCAGTTTCACATCGGTGAACTTGAGGTAGTGTCCCCAGTTGGCCAGAGTCACCATAGAGGTGGAGCCGGCTTCGGGCGAGACGGGGTTGTTGGCCTTGGCAGGCTGGAATCCGCTGAGCGGAGCCTTCATTTCGGGGCCTTCGTTATAGGTGGTCTTGGTTCCCTTGAATCCACCGGGAATCACATCGCCGTTCTTATAAGTTTGTCCGGTGTTGCCAAAGATGCACATGTAGCCCGAATCGTCCTTGACGAACACATTTGAGCCGTTCACATAGTAGACCGTGACATCACCGGCAATAGCTTCCACCTTGTTGTCGGCCAGGGCGGCATAGGCTGCGATGTTCTCAACGCCTTCGGGTTGGGTGCCGGCATTGGGGTCGACCACCTTCACAGGGAACAGGCAGTAGACGGGCTCGGTGTCGTCTTTGTTGACGAGATAGTTACCCACGATGGCATACACGTCCCACACCTTGGTGGTGTCGGTCGAGGCGGACCAGCCACCCATTCCCGAGCGGGCCATCACCTCGCCGCTGGCATCGGTGAGTTTGTTGCTCTTGATATAAAGCGTGGCGCCCTTGATGAGCACATAGTGTGCGAAGAGCGAGGCATCCACGTCGCTGGCCTGGATGACTTCGGGGTCGATGGGAGTGTTGCTCGACGCGGCCTGGAATCCGCTCTTGGCATCCACCTTGAGTTCCGGCTCAAAACGGTAGGTGGTCTTGGTGCCGATGAAGCCGGCGGGAATCACATCACCGTTTTTGTAGGTCTGACCCAGGTTGCTGCCATAGAAATAGGCGTAACCGCTGTCGTCCTTCACATAAAGGCTGCTGCCGTTATGGGCAAGCACATTCACGGGGTTGGCGAAAGACACCACTGTTTCGTCGGCGGTAGCCTGGTAGGCGGCGATATTGGCCACCTGGGTAGCTGTGCCGAATTCATAGGCGGCCTCTACCACGTCGCTCACTTTGCCATTGAGGGCTGCGATGGCCTTGACGGTGGTGTTGGTGCTCAGGGCGATGGGTGCGCTGTAGAGCGTGCTGCCGGTTGTGGGCGTGCTGCCGTCGAGCGTGTAGTAAATGCTGGCATCGGCGGTGGCGCAGCTCAGCGTCACGTTCACAGGGCTGTAGTAGGTGCCGGCTGCCGGGCTGAAGGTGGGCTTGCTCACCACGATTTCACCCGAACCGCTGGTTGTAATGGTGGCTTGGGTGAAACGGTACTGGGTCGACTTTTCGCCGCGCAGCACGGTAAACGTCACGCTGGTGGCGCTGCCGGTCCATGTCAAATCATGGTTATCGGCAATCGCCACTTCACCCGCATTGGCCGTTACGTTGGCCCAGGTGCAGCTTGATCCGTGCGTGAGCACAATCTTGGTGATGGGAACCGAGCAGCTCACGGTCATTGTGTTGCCGTTGGGAGTTTCGGCTGCCGAACCGCCATAGAGGCGCATCTCTTTGTACGAAGCATTCACAAAGTAGGCAGGTTCGGTGCCGGCATCGCCTTTAGCGAAAGAAAAGACGAGCGAGCCACTGCTGACTTCGGTGGCGGGCTGCACTGTGGCCGAGCCGTAGAGGTCGCTGAAGGTCACAGTTGTCTCGTCGGCCACAGCAAAGGCTGCAGTCAACAGACTCATGATGAAAAGGGATAAAAATTTCCTCATGGAGTTAAAAGTTATTTGGTTAATAATTAAAAATTTAGTGCGATTATGGTTTATTTGGGCAAAGTTAGCAATTTAAATTTAAATTTGCGACAAATAAAGCGATGTTTTACTATGTAAAAAAATTTTTTAACAATTGGGTTTGCTTGGCAAGCGAAGTTGTGCTATCTTTGTTCAATGCAAAAACTTAGGACAGTCATGAATATCCACCGCATGATGACAGCCGTGATAGGGGCTGTGATGACAATGACCCTTGCGGCGTCGGCCGACCCCGATGTGCAGCAGGCGCAAGACTTGTGTGCCAGGCTCAGCGAGCGGCTGCAGCGCCACATTGTGTTCAAGAAGATAGAACCCTGCCGCGGCGCCGATGTCTTCACTCTGGAGAACAACGCCCAGGGCCAGGTGGTGGTGGCGGGCAACAACGCCAACTCGATGGCCGTGGGCCTGAACCGCTACCTGAACCGCTACTGCCACACCACGGTGTCGTGGTACGCCGATGTGCCGGTGGCGTTGCCGGCCACGCTGCCGCTGCTGCCTGCCGGCGAGCGTGTCGCAGCGCGGGTGCCGCAGCGGTTTTTCCTCAACTATTGCACCTATGGCTACACGATGGCCTTCTGGCAATGGCACGACTGGGAGCGATTCATCGACTGGATGGCGCTCAACGGCGTGAATATGCCACTGGCCATCACCGGGCAGGAGGCGGTGTGGCTCAGGGTGTGGACGGCGCTGGGAATGACCGATGACGAGGTGCGGGCCTACTTCACCGGCCCGGCCTACCTGCCGTGGCACCGCATGGCCAACATCGACGGCTGGTGCGGCCCGCTGCCCGAGCAGTGGCTCGACGGCCAGGTGAAGCTGCAGCAACGCATCGTGCAGCGCGAGCGTGCCCTGAACATGCGCCCGGTGCTGCCGGCTTTTGCCGGGCATGTGCCGGCGCGGCTGCGCGAGCTGTTCCCCGATGCCGACATCCAGTCGCTAAGTGCGTGGGCCGGTTTCGACGACCGCTACCGCACCTGCTTCCTCAACAGCGAGGACCCCCTCTACGGCCGCATCCAGCGCATGTTTCTCGAGGAACAGACGCGACTCTTCGGCACCGACCATATCTATGGCGTGGACCCCTTCAACGAGGTGGACCCGCCCAGCTTCGACCCCGACTATCTGCACGACGTGAGCCGTCACATCTACGAAAGCCTCACCGCCGTCGACCCGCAGGCCGAGTGGCTGCAAATGGCGTGGTTCCTTTATTATCAGCATGAGTACACTCCCGAGCGCACCCGCGCCATGCTCACGGGGGTGCCCCGGGGGAAGATGACGATGCTCGACTATTTCTGTGAGTACAAGGAGATGTGGCGCGACCATGAGGCGTTCTACGGACAGCCTTTCGTGTGGTGCTATCTGGGCAACTTCGGGGGCAACACCAACGTGCAGGGCCGTGTGAAAGAGGCCGGCTTGCGCATTGAGCAAGCCCTGAAGCAGTGTGGCGATGCCATGGTGGGCATCGGCTCCACGCTCGAGGGTCTTGATGTGCAGCAATTCCCCTATGAGTACGTTTTGGAGAAGGCTTGGGCCCTGCCTAAAACCGATGAGCAGGTGGTCGATGAGCTGGCCGACCGCCACGCTGGCATCGAGGGGGCCGTAGCGGCCCGGCGTGCGTGGGACATCCTTTACCACGGGGTGCTCGACATCACGCCCTCCAATTTTGCCTCGCCGCTGGTGTGTTCCTATCCCGTGCAGGGAAAAGAGAGCCGTGGCGTGAAGTACGATGCCACCTTGTTGCTTGATGCCTGGGACTGGATGCTGGCGCAGGACAGCGTCACCACCGATGCCATGACCATCGATGTGGTGTGGGTGGGACGGCAATTACTGGGCGACCTGTTTATCAAGGAGAAGCAGGCCTTTGACCGGGCCATCGATGCGGCCGACACGACGGCGATGCGTGCCCGCTCCGACAGGATGCTTGACTTGCTGGCCGACCTGGACCGCCTCAACGCATGTCATCGGCACGCCACCCTGGCCACGTGGCTGCAGCAGGCTCGACGGCTGAGCGACAATTGGCGGCTGAGTGATTATTACGAGATGAATGCACGTCGCATCATCACCACCTGGGGAGGAAATCTCAACGACTATGCGTGCCGCAACTGGAGCGGCCTTGTGGGCGAGTATTACACCCATCTGTGGCGCGATTACATCGACACGGCGATGCAAGCGGTAGCCAGCCGCCGGCCCATGGACAACGACCAGCGCCGCCGCCGTGCCGCCGACTATGGCGAGCAGTGGGCTGTGAGCAATCTGATGCCGGCCACCGAGCCCGGTGCCGACGTGTTGACGCTGGCCCGGCAGCTGCGTGCCAAGTGGTTCAAGCCAAGCTCAGCTGGAAATCTTGAATAAATTTGTTGAAGTTGGGGTTGTGCTCACGGATGTTGTTCACCACCTCACGAGGAGTGAGGATGCGGTGGCCCGACATCTTTTCACCGATTTTCACATCAATGGCGAGCATGTCGTTGCCCACGGCATCACGCATGGCATTGAGCCAGCCGCCTTTGGTCTTTTCCATGTGCTCCACCTGTCCCTGGCTCTCGACCTCTATCTGGTAGAGCGTGTCGTTGATGCGTGCCGGCCGGGCCAGGCGCATGGTGCTCACGGTGATGTGCTCGTTGGGATGCTGGTCGATGTAGGCTTGCCAGGCGGCTTGCAGTTGCTCGGCGGTGAAAGCCTCATGGCGAGTGGCTGTGACAGGTGCTGCCGGCGCCGCGGGTGCTGTGTCGGCGGGCTGTTTCTTGACGGCCGGTGCCGCCGGAGCGGCCACACGGGTGGTGGAGGCCGGCGCGGCAGGCCGTGGAGCGGGCATGCCACCCATTAGGGGCCGGGCGGCGCGTGCCACGGGTTTGGCGGTGGCTGTAGCTGTAGGCGGTGCAGGTGCCGGTTGCGGCTGCGGTGCCGGGGCGGCTGCGATTTTCTTGATGGGTTGTGCCGGGGCCTCGGCGGGTTGAGGTGCGACACCGGAGAGCTGGCACAGCTTGATGAGCGTGAGTTCCACGAGCAACTGCTTGCTCGACGCGTTACGGTAGTTCAGGTCGCACGTGTTGCACAAGTCGAGCGCGCGGTAGAGCATGGCGGGAGTCATCTGTCCCGCTTGCTGCACATAGCGCTGGGCTGCCTCATCGTTCATCTCGAGCAAGATGCGGGTTTGCGGCGTGGATGCCACCATCAGGTCGCGCAAGTGCTGGGCCAGTCCGTTCACAAAGAACTGCGAGTCAAATCCGTTGTCACGAATTTCTTTATAGATGAGCATCGCCTGTGGCACATCGCTACCCAGGAATGCATCCACCAGCCTGAAGTAGTATTCATAGTCGAGCACGTTGAGGTTGTCGATGGCGCTCTGATAAGTGATGTGGCCCCGCGACGAGGCGGTCACCTGGTCGAAGATGGAGAGGGCGTCGCGCATGGCGCCGTCGGCCTTCTGAGCGATGACGTTGAGTGCGGCGTCCTCGGCCTCGATGCCTTCCTGCTGGCACACGTAGCGCAGCTGCTGGGCAATGTCGGGGACGGTGATGCGTGCAAAGTCGTAGATTTGACACCTCGACAGGATGGTGGGTATCACCTTCTGCTTCTCGGTGGTGGCCAGGATGAAGATGGCATATTCGGGTGGCTCCTCGAGGGTTTTGAGAAACGCGTTGAACGCTGCCTGGCTCAGCATATGAACCTCATCGATGATATATACTTTGTAGCGGCCCGTTTGCGGCGGGATGCGCACCTGCTCGGTGAGGTCGCGGATATCGTCCACGCCATTGTTGCTGGCGGCATCCAGCTCGATGATGTTGAACGACACCTGCTCGTTGAAAGCGCGGCACGAGGGGCACTCGTTGCAGGCCTCGCCGTCGGCTGTGGGATGCTCGCAGTTGATGGTTTTGGCAAAGATGCGCGCACAGGTGGTTTTTCCCACGCCTCGCGGCCCGCAAAACAAGTAGGCGTGCGCCAGTCGTCCGCTGGCGATGGCGCTTTTCAGTGTGTGCGTGAGGGCTTGCTGCCCCACCACGGTTTGGAAGGTGCTGGGCCGGTATTTGCGTGCCGACACGATGTAGGTATTATTATCCATGTTCTATAAGAAGCTGCGGTTACAATTCAGTTCACAAAATTAAGCAATCTGCCCCTTTTTTGCAAAACAAACAGTAGTTTTTCAGGGGCGAAATCAGAGAACACACAGTGTTCTCCAGATAGTTGACCACCTGAGAGAAAGTTATACCGTGTTTGGCAGGGCTTTGTGGACAAGCAGGGCCGCATCTATCTTGACGAGACCGTCATATCTCCCGAGCATCCCATCCATGAATACACCCATCTGTGGGGCAGAGGTCAGTCGTTGTCGGCCGACGCGGCCCCCAGGCCGAAGGCGTTGCGCACCCGTTGCGTTGTGGCGGCCTGACGCTGTGCTGTGTCGTCTTGATCTTCGTCGGGCAGGTCGTCGTCGTTGTCGGCCGATGCGTTGCCCGGCGTGTCGTCGTGTTGCCAGCAGGTGTCGTATCGCTGCAGCTCATATTGCTCTATCAAGGCGATGAGTTTCTCGGGGTAGGCAGGGTCTTCGGCGTATCCGCACTGCCGCAGTCCTGTGGCCCAGCCCTTATAATCGGTGGAGTCGAGCCGGTGGAGCGGCTGGTAGCGGCGTCCGCACAAAAAACGCGCATGATCCTCGAAGGAATCCTCGGCCGAGGCGTACTTGCGATAGCAGTCGTGTTTGAGCGTGTCGTCCCACTCCACATGCTCACCGGCCCATCGGTGACACTTGATGCCGAAGTGGTTGTTGCCCTGCGTGGCCAGGTAGCTGCGCCCTGCCCTGCTCTCGAGCAGCCCTTGTGCCAGGGTGATGCTTGCCGGCACGCCAAATTCGGTGTGGTGCTTGATGGCCACTTCCTTGTAGCGGTCGATGTATTCCAGATAGACGGCATTGAGCCGTGGTTGCTGGGCCAAACCGGTCGAGGCGGCTCCAAAAATGATGCAAAATGGCGCCAACCGCTTGTAGATTACGAAATATTTGATAATTTTGCAGAAAATCTTAAACAACATGACCGAGAAAAATATCACCACAAAGATACGAGTTTATCATTACAATGAACTCAATGACGAGGAAAAAAAACTCATTGACCTTGCTCGTGAAGCCACCCAGTCGTCCTACGCCCCTTACAGCCACTTCCATGTGGGGTCGGCCTTGCTGCTCGACAATGGCGTGTGGATAAAAGGCGCCAACCAGGAAAATGCCGCTTTTGCAGGCACTTGTGGTGAGCGCAGCGCCATCTACAATGCAGGGGCCAATTATCCCGGTGTTCCCATCAAGATGCTGGCCGTCACGGCGTTCACCCAGGGTGAATTTGTTGACGAGCCGTGTGCGCCGTGCGGTGTGTGCCGCCAGGCGATAGTGGAATTTGAGAAGAACGCCCCGCACCCCATCAGGGTGTATCTGGCCGGTCGCGACACCGTCTACGTTCTCGACAGCATGGCCGACATGCTGCCCTTGTGCTTCAAGGAATTCTGAGCCGACCACAATTATTACTTTTTTCTCATTAGCAACAGGCCGGTGGCAATATGCCGTGCGGCCCGCATCGACATTTTTTGCTAAAATGTTCGTACCACCAGCAGAAAAATGCTAACTTTGTGGCAATGATTATTAAATGAGTTTACCATGAAACATTTGTTCAAGACTTTGCTGGCCGCATGCGTGTTGTTGACGGCCATGTCGTGCCGTGCCGCCACGCAGCAGAAGGCCTGCTGTGGTGGTGATTGTGCCGACCAGAAGAATAAGGCCGTGGTGGTGGGTGCCGCCCGCACCGATGTGTATGTGCCGCTGCTCAAGGGCAAGCGCATTGCGCTGATGAGCAACCAGACGGGTATGGTGGGCGACCGCCATGTGCTCGACGTGATGCTTGACCAAGGCCTCGACGTGGTCACTATCTTCTCGCCCGAGCACGGCTTCCGCGGCACGGCCGACGCCGGTGAGCATGTGGGCAGCAGTGTCGACGAGAAAACCGGCATTCCCATTGCCTCGCTCTACGACGGCAAGTCGCCCATGCCCGCTCGCGCAACGATGGACAAATTTGATGTCATTGTCATCGACATTCAAGACGTGGGCTTGCGCTATTATACCTATTATGTGACCATGGTCAACCTGATGGATGCGGCCGTGACCTATGGCAAGGAGTTTGTGGTTTTTGACCGCCCCAATCCCAACGGCATGACCGTGGACGGCCCCATCCTCGACATGAAGCTCAAGAGCGGCGTGGGCCGCCTGCCCATCCCCACGGTGCACGGCATGACGCTGGGCGAGCTGGCGAAGATGGCCAACGGCGAGGGCTGGCTGCGCGAGGGCAAGCAAGTGCCCCTCACGGTGGTGCCCTGCCTGAACTATACACACCGCACCCGCTATGAACTGCCCGTGGCGCCGTCGCCCAACTTGCCCAATATGCTCAGCATCTACCTTTATCCATCAACGTGTTATTTTGAGGGCACTACCGTGAGCCTGGGCCGTGGCACCGACTGGCCGTTCCAGGTTTATGGCCACCCCGATATGCGTGACCGCTACTTCGCGTTCACCCCGCGCAGCCGAGCCGGGGCGAAGAACCCGCCGCAACTCGATGTGCTGTGCTACGGCGTGGACTTGCACAACATGGATGCCGAGCAGGCCATCGCGCAGGGCGTCAATCTGGAGTACGTCATCGATGCCTATCGCGACCTTGCCGCCCAGGGCAAGCAATTCTTGCTGCGCACCGGCGAGCGTAATTTTTTCAACCTGCTTATGGGCAACACCACTATATATGACATGATTGTGGCCGGCAAGAGTGCCGCTGAAATCAAGGCCACCTGGGCTGGCGATGTGGCGCGGTTCAAGGAGCAGCGCCGGCGCTACCTGCTTTATGAGGAATGAGATAACCGAAAAGAAATTCATAACAAATAATAGACATAGATAATGACTCCCTGGATAGTACTTGCCACAATCGTTGGCTATTTCGTGTTGCTTTTCATCATTTCGTGGGCGGCGTCGCGCCGCGCCGATGCCAATACCGCCCTCACCGGCGGCCGTCAGGCCCCGTGGTTCATTGTCGCCATCGCCATGATAGGGGCGCCCATCTCGGGCGTGACCTTTGTGTCGGTCCCCGGCCAGGTGGCGGTGAAGAGTTTTTCCTACATGCAGATGGTGCTGGGCTTCGCCGTGGGCTATTTTGTGATAGCCTATGTGCTCATGCCGCTCTTTTTCAAGCGTAATCTGGTGTCGATTTACGGCTACCTGGAGCAGCGTTTCGGCGGCGGCACGCACAAGACGGGTGCCTGGTTCTTCTTCATCAGCAAGATGCTGGGTGCTGCGGTGCGTTTCTATGTGGTGTGTGTCACGCTGCAACTGCTGGTGTTCGCGCCGCTGGGAATTCCTTTTGTGCTCAATGTCATTGTCACGATTGCCCTCATTTTCCTTTACACCCTGCAGGGAGGCGTGAAGACCGTGATATGGACCGACACGCTCAAGTCGTTCTGCCTCATCATGAGTGTGGTGCTGTGCATCTTTTTCATTGCCCGCGGGCTGGGATATAATCTGGGCGAGCTGTGCTCGGCCGTCGCAGGCGACGACTCGTCGCGCATCTTCTTCTTCGACAATCCCAAGGAGGGCACCTACTTCTGGAAGCAGTTCATTGCCGGCATTTTCATGGTCATCGCCACCACCGGCCTCGACCAGGACTTGATGCAACGCACACTGGCCAGCAAGAATGTTGCCGAGTCGAAGAAAAGCCTTATCGTGAGCGGCATCACCCAGATATTTGTGGTGGGCTTGTTCCTGGTGCTGGGAACGCTTCTGGTGCTTTACAGCAACAAGAGCGGGCTGGCCATGCCCGAGAAGACCGACGAGCTCTTCGGGCAGGTGGCTTTCAGCGGCGGCAACATCCCGATTGTGGTGGGAGTGCTGTTCATCCTGGGCCTGGTGAGCGCAGCCTATTCGGCTGCCGGCTCGGCCCTCACGGCGCTCACCACCTCGTTCACCGTCGACATTCTGGAAAGCGACAAGCGTCAGCAGCCCGATGCCCTGGCGCGCACACGCAAGTGGGTGCATGTGGCCATGGCTGCCGTCATGGGCCTGGTGATTATCGTGTTCTACGCCATCAGCAACAGCGATGCCATCAGCGCCGTCTACACGCTGGCCAGCTACACCTACGGCCCCATCCTGGGACTGTTTGCCTTCGGAATGATGTGCCGCGCCGCCGTGCGCGACCGCTGGGTGCCCCTGGTGTGTGTGGCGGCTCCTGTGCTGAGTTTCTTCATCCAGCAGTGGCTGGCATCGAGCTTCGGCTACACGCTGGGTTTCGAACTGTTGTTGCTCAACGCCCTGCTCACCATGATAGGGCTTGCGTTGCTCATCAAGAAGGATTGATTCATGCCCCGCAACACACTGAACCGTTACATCTGGCTGGTGGACACCATAGCCCGCTATGGGCACATCACGCTCAAACGGCTGAGCGAGTTGTGGCAGCGGTCGTCGTTGGGCGACGGCTCCCCGCTGCCGCGCCGCACGTTTAACAACTATCGGGCTGCCATCGAGCAGTTGCTGGGGGTGACCATAGCGTGCAATAAGTCCACCTTTGAGTACTACATCGCCCAGGATGACACCGAGGAAGGCGGACGCCTGCAAAACTGGCTCATGGACTCCATGTCGATTAGCGGCATGCTCACCGACTCGCACGATGTGGCCGGGCGCATCGTGCTGGAGGAGGTGCCCAGCGCGCGCCAGCACCTGCCGGTCATCATCGAGGCCATGCGCCACAACCGGCGCATCGAGTTCGACTACCGCACCTATACCCGTGCCGGAAAATCGCATGCCGTGGTTGTGGAACCCTATTTTGTGAAGATTTTCAAGCAGTTGTGGTACGTCATCGGGCTCAATGTCAAGGACAAGCGCATCAAGACCTATGCGCTGGACCGCATGAGCGATTTGCATGTGAGAGACGAGGAATTTGTGTTGCCGCCCGATTTCAGCCCCAGCGGATTTTTCAAGGACTGCTTTGGCATCACCACCAACCAAAATGCGCCCAAAGATATCGTGCTGCGGGTGGAGCCCACGCAGGCCAAGTACTTCAGAGCCTTGCCGCTGCATCCCTCGCAGACCGAGGTGGTGCACGACAACTATTCCATTTTTCACTACCGGATGCGTCTCACCTACGACCTGCGTGAGCGGCTGCTCTCGCACGGCAGCAATGTGGAGGTGCTCTCTCCGCCCGAACTCAAGGCTCAAATCGTGGACGAACTGCGTCGCGCCCTCACGCAGTACACAGGCTGACGATGGAGCGTGCCGCGACGGCGGCACAGTCGTCGGTGCCCAGCCGGGCGCGCATGCGCTCGTAGCCTGCCAGCATGGCCTTGCGCTCGGGGCTGTGCTCATCGAGCAGCGGAGCCAGGTGGCTATCGATGCTGTGGGGCGTGCAGTGGTGCATGAGCAGTTCGGGAATGACCGGCTCGTCGGCAATGAGATTGGGCAGGGTCACATATTTTCCATGAATGAGGTGCGAATAAAAGCGGTACACCCATTTGCTGCCGTTCATGCGGTAGCAAGCCACCTGCGGAGTGCCCAGCAGCGCAGTTTCGAGCGTGGCCGTGCCACTGGTCACCACAGCGGCTTGTGCATGGCGCACCAGCGCCCAGGTGGCCCCGCTCACCACGGGGCAGCTCACACCGGCCTCTTGGAGCAGGCCGGCATAGAGCGAGTGGTCAATATTGGGAGCGCCGGCAACGGCCAGCTGGCAGTGGGGGTGGCGACTGGCGGCCGCCAGCATCGAGGGCAGGTTGTCGCGGATTTCCTTCACTCGCGACCCCGGCACAAGGGCAATCAGCGGCCGGCCGGCGTCCAGGCCATGCTCGGCTAAGAAATCCTCCCGTGCCGGCATTGAGCCCAGCGCATGGGCTATTTCGGTAACGGTGGGGTTGCCCACATAGTCTACCTCGTAGTGGTGGGTGCGGTAAAATTCCACTTCGAAGGGGAGTATGCTGTACATGTGGTTCACATAGCGCTTGATGTCCTTTACACGCCATTGCTTCCAGGCCCACACTTTGGGCGAAATGAAGTAGAACACCCGCCGTCCGGCATTGCGGGCGTGCTTGGCCACCTTGAGGTTGAACGACGGGTAGTCGATGAGCACCACGGCATCGGGCTGCCACTCGTCGATGGCGCGTCGTGCAGCGCCTAAAAAGCCCAGGATGGTGGGCAGGTGCTTGGCCACCTCGATAAAGCCCATATAGGCCATGTCGCGGTAGTGCGTGAGCGGTGCCGTGCCGGCGGCGGCCTCCATCTGGTCGCCGCCGTAAAAGCGGATTTGCGCGTCGGGGTCGCACTGTTTCAGGGCGGCAATCAGCTGGGCGCCATGCAGGTCGCCCGATGCTTCGCCGGCAATGATGAAGTATTTCATGATGTGCGTTTTAATGTGATGAAATCGTAGGGATGCGCGTGGCGCTCGTCGGCCGGGTGGCACTCCCGTTCCACTTCCACCCACTCACCGCGCTCCAGCGGCGGGAAAAAGGTGTCGGCATCGGCAAAGTGGGCATGGATTTCCGTCAGGTGCAGCGTGTGGGCCAGCGGCAGGGCGGCTTGATAGATTTGCGCCCCTCCGATGATGAACACCTCGCCTGGCATCGTGGCCAGCTCGATGGCTTGCTGCACGTCGTGAGCCACGGTCACTCCCTGGGGGTGGTAGTGGCGGTTGTGGGTCACCACGATGTTCTGCCTGCCCGGCAGCGGGCCGTGCGGGAGCGATTCAAACGTGCGCCGGCCCATCACCACGCTGTGCCCCGTGGTGAGCGATTTGAACCGACGCAAGTCGGCCGGCAGGTGGCACAGCAACCCGCCTTGGCGTCCGATGGCACCCCGGGCCGCAACGGCTACGATAATGGAAATTTCTTTCATGGACAGCAAGTGCGTGGTGATTATACCGACACCACACCCTTGATGGCGGGATAGGGGTCGTAGCCTTCGATGGCGAAGTCTTCGTAATGATAGTCGAAAATGCTTTTCACGTCGGGATTCAGCACCATGCGCGGCAATGGCCGCGGCGTGCGGCTCAACTGCTCGCGCACCTGGTCGAAATGGTTGCGATAGATGTGTGCATCGCCAAATGTGTGAATGAACTCGCCGGGTTGCAAGCCCGTGACGTGAGCCACCATCATCAGCAACAGCGCATAGCTGGCGATGTTGAACGGCACACCCAGAAACAGGTCGGCGCTGCGCTGATACAATTGCAGGCTCAATCGCCCCTGCGCCACGTAGAACTGAAACAGCGTGTGGCAGGGAGGCAGTTTCATGGTGGGAACATCGGCCACGTTCCACGCGCTCACCAGGATGCGCCGTGAGTCAGGCGTGTGCTTGATTTGGTCAATCACTTGGCCGATTTGGTCGATACTGCCGCCATGGCCGTCGGGCCATGACCGCCACTGATGGCCGTAGACGGGTCCCAGGTCGCCATTCTCGTCGGCCCACTCGTTCCAGATGCGCACACCATGCTCCTGCAGATAGTGCACATTGGTGTCGCCCTGCAGGAACCAGAGCAGTTCGTAGATGATGCTCTTCAGGTGAACTTTCTTGGTGGTGAGCAATGGAAAGCCCTGAGCCAGGTCGCACCGCAGCTGATAGCCGAAAATGCTCTTCGTGCCCGTGCCTGTGCGGTCTTCCTTGAGAATGCCGTCGTCCATCACCTTTTGCAGTAAATCGAGATATTGTTTCATGGTCGGAATTGTTTACTGAGGCAAAAATACCAAAAAATAACGATACCCCCGCAATACCGCCCCAACAAATTTCAGGCCGCCCTGCCCCGTTGTTCGTGCTGCCCATTTCGAGCCACCTGCAGAACTGAGTGTTTTGCGCGGCTCGGAAATGCTCAAATAAATTTGGCATTTCTCTCGCCTTGCACTCATGTTACCTCGTAAGGCTCGGTGAAATTAGGCTGCGGCTCGGAAATGCTCAAATAAATTTGGCATTTCTCTCGCCTTGCACTAATTTTGCCTTAAAAAGGCGAAATTAGGCTGCGCCTCGGAAAAACATGCAAGCAAACTTGATGTTTTTCGCTCGGTTTGCACTAATTTTGCCATAAAAAGATGCGATGAAAAGATTTTTTGGCTATATATTACTTGCGGTGTCGCTTTTGGCCCTGCCGGGCTGCGATGGCAGTCATTTCAAGGTGAGCGCCGACTTGGAGGGCTTGAACAATGAGAACGTGCGCGTGGTTTTTGTGGGCGACTCGGGGCTTACCGATGTGTGGATGCCGGCCCGTGAAGGGAAGTTACGCTTCAAGGGCGCGTCGGCCGAGCGCACGTTGCTCACGCTGCTCAACAAGGACGGCGCGGTGATGGCCATGATGGCCGTTGCCAATGGTGAGACGCTGAAGCTGACAGGCCACGTGAAATCGCCGTCGGAATGGAAAGTGGAGGGCAGCGAAGTGAATGAGCGGTGGTGGCAGTTCAAGAAGGAAAATGCCGCATTATACGCCGCACGCGATGCCAAGCTCGATGCCGCCATCGAACGGTATGCCGAGCAGAACCCGGCCGATGAGTTGTCGGCCTTCTTGCTGTTGTGCGACTATGGCTCTCTGCCGCAAAACGCTGCCCGCGTGGGCAAGTTGGTGTCGAAACTGGCTCCCGAGGCACGGCCTGCCGCACTGCTTCAGGCGCTCGACGAAGTGCTGGTTACCACGCGCCAGGCCAAGATGAAGCTGAGTGCCCTGTTGCTCTATAACCGTGCGAAGAAGGATTTCGTGTCGCTGGACTTGTTGAAACGGGTGTCGCTGCTTTATCTGTGGACCAACCGTCAGCCCGACCGCCCCGATCACGTGCGGCTGCTGCGCGACTTGTGGGAGAAAAGTGGCGGAAACGTTCATATCGCCGACATCAACACCGAGGCCGACACCACGATGTGGCAGTCGACACTGCTGGCCGACAGTTCGCGGTGGCAACACTACTGGGCTCCGGGCGGCCCACAGGACATGGCATTGCGCATCGTTAACCTGACGAGCACTCCGCTATACATTGTGACCGACAGCCTAGGCAATCAGGTGTACCGCGGTGCCGATGCCCGCCAGGCATGCCAAGCCGCCGAACAGCTCTTGCCGGTAGCGAAATAAGGGTATTTTTGGGGAGATGCGGTGAACATCTCTGCCCGGCGTTGCCCGGGAAGTGATGTCACTTGATGTGGTGGTGCTCGCACACCTTGTCGTAGACGCCCATCACAGCATCGGCCATCGCGCGCGTGGTGAACTGCATGCGGCGCCGGGTGGCGGCGTCGATGAGTTCTTGGCGCTTGTGCGAATCGTCGGCAAGAATGTCGTCAATAGCTGTTGCGAATGATTTTTCGTCGAGCGAAGTGGCATAAAGCGCTGCATCGCCGGCCACCTCGCGGGCCATGGGATGGTCGGCCACGACTACGGGCGTGCGGCAGCTCACGGCCTTTGCCAGGGGTACGATGTTTTTCTGCCCGGCTACGGGCAAAACGGCCACTTTGGCCAGGTTCAAAATGGAAGGCATGTCGGAGTACCGCACTCGGTCTAAGTGCATGATGCGGTGCCTGATGCCGTGCTGGTGGGCGAATTCCTTGATAACTTTCTGATAAAACGATGTGTTCTTGCCAATCATCACCAGTTTCACGTCCTCGTCGTTGAGCAGATTGAGCGCCTCAACCATCATTTGGGCGCCTGCCTGCTGGGTGAGCTCGCCGTTGAACAGGATGAAGCGCTGTGGCAGGCCGTACTTGTGCGCGATGCTCTTGAGCTCGTTGTCGGTGTAGTTGTGATGGTAGCTTTCCAGGCAAGCCGGCAACACCACTTCAATCATGTCGGGGTCTATGCCATAGTGTTCCACAAGCATTTGCTTGCCGGTGGCGGTGGCGGTGATGACGCGCTGCGCAATGCGGCAGGCCCTTTCCACATCATGGGTGAGGAAGAATTTCTCCAGCCAGGGGCATTGCTCGGCCGGGTCGATGAAGGTGGTGAACGGAATGCTCACCACGCCGTGCATGTGACTGTGGGCCAGCGGTGCCGGCAGCATGCCGTTCAGGCCGTGCATGATGCGTGCGCCATGGCGCTTGGCATCGTGAAGGATGCCTTTGCCGCGGCGCCATTTCCATCCGATGATGGCATGGCGCGGCGTTTTGATGTGCACTGTGGTTCGCGACGAGAACGAGGCCATCCGCTTGTTCTCCTTGGCTTTTGGGGTATATAACATGTAATGATTGTGGATATAGTGCTCGGACAAAGCACTAATCATCACCTGGCCGTAATCGGCGGTGTCATCGTTGTCGTAGATAATTTTCTTGGCGTCGTATCCTATTACCATAGTTCCTAATTGATAGCAAAAACGGTTTATGTGAGGTAAAACTCAGTTTTTATCAAAAAGCGACTGCAAAGTTACGAAAAAAATAATAATCACCCCCTCTTTTTTAGGAGTAAAGAAAGAAAAATCTGTGATTGTCATGCCCGATAGGGCCCGCCGAAGTGTCAAGGAATCCAGTGCCGTGCAATCTGGGTTACCACTCCGCCCTGCACGAGCACCTGCGTGTTCAACTCGGTGAATTCTTTGCGCCACCCGTCGAGGGCTTGAATGTGTTGTGCCGCCTGCGAGGTGACGGTGTCGGCGGGTTCCAGCGGCTCCTCGCCGCAATCGATAAACACCAGTCCGGGTGCCAGTGGCAGGGTGGCCTTGCCGATGCGGGTGTACACCGGGTGGTCGTCGAGCTGGGTAGCAACAAATGTGCCGCCGTCGGCCGGAGTGAGGTACGCGCCCCCTTCCTCAATGCCCCCGTTCACCACTTTCATGCCTTCAAGTTCTTCGATTTTGGACACCACCAGCGGTTTGCCGTCGAGCACGAGTGTGTCGCCTGCCTGCAGGTGCTGCACATCGACCACGTCGTAGATGTTTTTGGCAAAGACGTTCATTGTGAGGGTTTGTGCTTTCCAGTCGAAGTCGGCAATGGTGAAAGCAGCCTCCACGGTGCAGTCGGTTAATGAATCGGCATCGTAGCCGGCTGGCAGCGGGGTGATGCACTTGTGGGTTGCCGCCTGCGCGGTCGCTTCGCCGTCGGGGTGGCTGTTGTTGCTGCCGGTGCAGCTGCCCAGCAGCAGGCCCGTCAGGGCCAGTGTGATAAGTTTTTTATTCATGATGCTATGGGGTGTTATGTGTTGCCGAGTTTTTGCGATGCTGGAAATGTGTCATGTGCCGGCTGGTTCCCTGCTGGCGGCCTTGCGCTTGCCGATGGCGTAGCAAGCCGCAATGATGCCCACCAGTGCGGCGAAATAAATCGGCAGCCTGATGAGCAGGTTGCGCCATAACCGTTCCCAGTTGTGAGTGACCACAAGATAGGTGCAGAAGTAAAGCTGAATAATAACAAAAAACGTAAAGAGGGCTGCAGCCAGAGCCGCACACAGCCGCCACACCGTGCCCCACCAATGGTAGCCGAAGAGTTGGCGGTAGGTGCGCACGAGCATCACGCCCACCACCGTGAAGCTAATGATCGTGAACACATCATCGGAATAGTCGATTAGGAGAAGAGGGGCGCAGACAATCATCATCAGCACGAGGAATTGCGTGCTGTTGAACACCTGGATGAAAAATCCCTCGGGCAGGGTGTGGCCCTTGCATCGGGGGGCAAAGCGGAAAATGTAGTAGGTGGGCACGATGAGCATCGAAAAGAACACGAGAGCGCCCCAGTGGAAATGCAGGGCTGCCCAGTCGATAAACCGGTCGAACCATTGGAATGCGTCATTGTCGGCATAATCGACTGCGGTGCTCGCTTCGTCGGTTGTCGTCCAATTGGTGGCCAGCAAGAAAAACACGCCGACGAAAACCAGCATCTTGATGGGCGGGAAGCTCTCCTGCCGTCGGCCGTTGATGTAGTCGGCAATCAAATAGCCCGGCCGCCACAGCAGTTGCCACAATGTGTAAGGAAGCGACCGCGACCCTACCCCCCACAGGTCCATGGCCCCCTGCCACACGCTTTTCCATGTGATGTGCTTGGTGCTGGCTTGCTGCCCGCAATGAGGGCAAAACCTGCCCACGTATTCAGCCTGGCAGCAATGGCAATGGTGCTGCCGGTCGTCGCCGGCAGTGGAGATGTGGCGCATGGAGTCGCGCTTCCAGGCGTCGTAACGCTCAAGCCAATGGGCTACTTTTTGTTTTATCGTTTTCGTTTCCATGGAAAATGCGGTGCGGCAAGATGGGGACTGTTAAGCTTTCACGCGCTCCACCACGCGGCCATTGACCACCTCGAAGCGTCGGTTGAATTCTTCGCGGGTTCGTTTCCAGCGGTTGTGGCTCCACAGCCAGTAGGCCGGCTCGCGGCAGATGGTGTGCTGCAGCATGGAGAAATAGGCATCGGTGATGGCAAATTCGGGCATTTGGGCCGGATTGAGGGTGATGGGGCGAATCAGGCACTGGTAGTAACCCCGCTTCACACGGCGCACATCGCAGTAGAATACGGCTTGGCCCTGGCTGCGCGCTATCCGCTCCACGCCAGTGAACACAGGGGTGTCTTGATTGAGGAAATCGACCCAGTGGTGGATGTTTTGCCACAGGGGCACCTGGTCGCTGATGTAGCCCAGCCCCGATGGCTTGCCTTCGCGCTTGGCCTTGAGAATCCACCGCAGCGTCTCGCTCATGGGCACACTTTCCGAGCCCATGCGGTTTCGCACGGTGAGAAACAGGCGGTTCATGGCAGGATTCTCGAGCGGATGATAGATGTGGCCTATGGCGGCGGCAGGGTGTGTGAGCCACAACCTGATGGACACCGCCCACTCCCAGTTGCCGTAATGTCCCAGCATCACGGCCACGCTTTGCCCGCGGGCCATACATTCGTTGATTTGCTCGGTGCCCTCAAACGTCATGCGCCGTCGCATTTCGTCATGACTCATAGTGGCAAATTTCACGGTCTCGGCGATGTAGTCGCAGAAGAAGTGGTAGAAATCATGTTCTATCGTGCGGCGTTCGCGCTCACTCTTTTCGGGAAAGGCATTGGCCAGATTCTTGCGGATAACCGCCCGGCGGTAGTGCATCACGCATGCCACCAGCACATAGAGCACATCGGCCATGAAGTGGTGAAACCACATGGGCAGCAGCGACAGTGTGTACCAGATGGCATACAGCAAGTAGAACAATATGTTGTTCACAACAGCTTTCATGGAATCGTTTTGCAAAATTAGGCATCGTTTGGGCAAAATGCAAATAAATTTAGATAATATGGGCTGCTGCGCCGAGGCATAAAAAATGAAAAAATAGAGTTTTTCATTTTGTTCTGCTCTCAACTTGCACTAATTTTGCCTTAAAAGGCGAAATTAGGCTGCGTTTCGGAAAAACATTCAAGCGCTTGATGTTTTTCTCTCAACTTGCACTAATTTTAAATAAATCAGGCTGCGTTGAGGCATAAAAAATGAAAAATGTGATTTTTCATTTTGTTCTGCGCTCAACTTGCACTAATTTTGCCTCAAAAAGGCGAAATTAGGCGGCGTTTCGGAAAAACATTCAAGCAAGCTTGATGTTTTTTGCTCAACTTGCACTAATTTTGCATATTAAAACGTCAATGAAATACTGAAAAACTATGAAATGTCCCAAGTGTGGCAACCAGGCGCCCGAGGGGTCGGCCTTTTGCAATCAGTGCGGCACGCCGCTCAATCTTGAAATTTCATGCCCGGCATGTGGCGAGTCGATACCTGCCAATTCGGTGTTTTGCCCCAAGTGCGGCAAGATGGTGCGCAACGACATGGCCGAGGAGCCTGTGCAAGACATTTCCGCGGCCGCTCCGGTGGCTGCGGAGGCAGCCCCTGTTTCGGCGGCTCCGGCTGCCAGCCATTCTCAGCAGCACAGGGAATGGAAAGAGCCCGTGCCCGTCCCTCCTGTGGACCACGATGACGAGGATGACGACGAGGATGATGACGACGAGCCGCGTTCCAATTTCAACAGAAATCTGCTTATTGGCGTGCTGGCGGCGGTGCTGCTCATCGGCGGACTGATGCTCATGCGCCAGTGTGGCGATGGTGGCAACCCCGTGGAGCCCGTGCCCACCGACAGCACATCGGTGCAGGCTGCCACTCCCGCCACCGGCGAGGCCATCACCATCTTTACCGACGAGCTCAACCGCAACAACCTGATGGGCGACGGAGCATCGGCGGGTGCTGCGGTGCGTTTCCCCGGCAACGGAGCCGATGTGCCCGACCGCATTGCCGGCGTGACCTATCTGTCGAACTCCACGAGCCGCTCGTTCTTCAAGGTTTACACGCTCACCCGCAGTGGCAGCATCTGGAACGTGGAGCCGGCACCGCCCAAATACCTGAACGGGCGCACCATCAGCATGGACAACAACTCACTGATTGCCGACATCAACCAGGTGCCGCGCGCCGTGAAGGTCAACGGAAACGACTGCATCTACTTTGCCTATCTTAACCCTCCGGTGGGAAGCAGTGGCGGTGAGGGCTCGAACAGCCGTGTGTCGCTGTGCCTCTACGACATCAACAACAAAAAATTCACCACGCTCGACTACGACGGGCCGGTGAAAACCAAGGACGGCCGGCAGTACATCTACGGCAAGCCGTTGCAGACGGTCAACTCGCCCGAGTTGCGTTTCCTGCAGCAAGAGGCCGCGTCCATCAAGAAAATCTATTTCCCCACCGAAGAGGAGCTGAAGGCCGAGCAGGAAGCCAAAGAAAAGGCCGAGGAGGAGAAAGCACTCAGCGGTCCTGAGAACGCCGGCGCCAAGTGGACGCACGACAACGGGGAGAGCCTCACGTCGCTCAAGGGCGGCGAGGAGGTGCGGATGAAGGCTGCGTCGTACGACAAGCCCATCTTCAACCTCAAGGACATGAGCAAGAAGATTGAGAGTGATGCCTACATCGTGTTTGCCGACAACAAGGGGGCCGTCTACGGCTTCAACAAGAACAGCCGCAAGTACTTCGTGATTTACACCCCGTCGGGAGGACAAGGCTCGCCGGCCGACATCGGCTTCGGTGACGACAACCGGATTCTGCGCATGCGCACTGCCGACGGCCACATCAGCTACGACCTGGTGAGCGACAAGGCGAAAATGATTGACTGAGAATATTTAAACGCATTATGGCAATAGAAATCAGGGAAATACGTCCCGTTAAAAGCGAGCTCAAGCCGTTTGTCACGTTCCCCATCGACACCCTTTATGCCGACAACCCCTACTATGTGCCGGCACTGGTGACCGATGAAATCGACACGCTTAGGCCCGGCAAGAACCCGGCTTTTGAGTTTTGTGAGGCCGTCTACTACATGGCCTTCCGCGACGGCAAGCCCGCCGGGCGCATCGCCGGAATCATCAACCGTGTGGTCAATGAGCGCATGGGTAAGCAGGAAGCACGCTTCGGGTTTGTCGATTTTGTCGACGACAAAGAGGTGGTGGACGCCTTGTTCCAGGCGGTTGAGCAATGGGCCGCGGCCAAGGGGATGACCCAGCTCACCGGGCCGCTCGGCTTCACCGACATGGACCGCGAGGGTTGCCTTGTGGAGGGATTTGACCAGTTGGTCACCCAGGCCACCATCTACAACCACGCCTATTATAAAGACCATTTGGAAAGAATGGGGTTTGTGAAGGATGCCGACTGGATTGAGATGCGCATCATGGTGCCCGACCACATTCCCGAAAAAATGGCGCGTGTGGCCGAAATTGTGCGCACACGCTTCAACCTGCACACGGTGCGGTTCACCTCGCGCAAGAAGCTGGTGAGCCGGTACGGAACGGCCATTTTCAACCTCATCAACGAGGCCTACGACTCGCTTTTCGGGTATTCGCCGCTCACACAGGGGCAAATCGACCACTACATCAAGCTCTATCTGCCCTTCTTGCCGCTGGACCACATCTCGCTCATTGTCGATGAGCAGGAAACGCTGATTGGGGTGGGTATCTCCATCCCGTCGCTGTCGAAAGCGCTGATCAAAGGGCGCGGCCGGCTGCTGCCCATGGGCTGGTGGCATCTGCTCCAGGCCTTCAGGGGCCACACCAACATTGTGGACCTGATGCTGGTGGCAGTGAAGCCCGAGTATCAAAACAAAGGCGCCAACGCGCTGCTCTTCACCGACTTGATTCCCGTGTTCCAGCGCCGTGGCTACGAGTGGGCCGAGAGTAATCCCGAGCTGGAACAGAACAACAAGGTGCTCTCGCAGTGGGAGTATTTCGAAACCGACCACAACAAGCGCCGCCGCGCTTACACCAAAGAAATATCATTTGTAAAACAATAAACTAAGGTAAAAAAGATGAACGATACTATTCAAGTATTCAACAACCACGCCATGGGTGTGGTGACACAAGAACAAATCGACGCGCTGTGCCCCGCGGCCAAAGAGGCAGTGCAAACCCTGGAACAAGGCACGGGTGAAGGCAGCGATTTCCTGGGCTGGCTGCACCTGCCGTCGGGCATCGACGAGGCCACCCTGGCTTCCATCGAGAGCTGCGCGCGCCAGTTGCGCACCGATTGTGACTATGTGGTGGCCATCGGCATCGGTGGCAGCTACCTGGGCGCAAAAGCCGTCATCGAGGCGCTGAACGATGCCTTCGCTGCCTACAAGCCCGCCGCGGGAGCCAAGGTGCTCTTTGCCGGGAACAACATCGGCGAGGACTACATCCACGACCTGATGGACCTGCTCGACGGCAAGCGCTTCGGCATCGTGGTTATCAGCAAGAGTGGTACCACCACCGAGCCCGCCATCGCCTTCCGCCTGCTCAAGGAGATGCTGGAGCGCCAGCAGGGCAAGGAGTTCGCCGCACGCCACACCGTGGCCATCACCGATGCCGCCCGCGGCGCCCTGCGCAGCCTGGCCACCGAAGAGGGTTATCAGACCTACGTCATCCCCGACAATGTGGGAGGCCGCTTCTCGGTGCTCACGCCCGTGGGATTGCTTCCCATTGCCGTGGCAGGTTTCGATATCCGCGCCCTGGTGGCCGGAGCCGTCGAGATGGAGCGTGCCGGCGACGACCTCACCATCCGCTATGCCGCAACCCGCAATGCACTGTACCGGGCCGGAAAGAAGATCGAGATTCTTGTCAACTTCGACCCACGCCTGCACTTCCTGGCCGAGTGGTGGAAGCAACTCTACGGCGAGAGCGAGGGCAAGGACCACCTGGGCATTTTCCCGGCCAGTGTCGATTTCACCACCGATCTCCACTCCATGGGACAGTGGATCCAGGACGGCGAGCGCACCATCTTCGAGACCGTGCTCAGCGTGGGCGACCAGAAGCACAGCGTGGTCATTCCCAGTGACGCCGCCGACCTCGACGGACTCAACTACATCGCCGGACGCCGTGTGGACGAGGTGAACAAGATGGCCGAGCTGGGCACGCGCCTGGCCCATGTGGACGGCGGAGTGCCCAATCTGCTCATCACCATCCCCGCCCTCACCGAGCGCTACCTGGGCCAGCTCATCTACTTTTTTGAGCGCGCCTGCGGCATCAGCGGCTACGTTCTGGGCGTGAACCCGTTCAACCAGCCCGGCGTGGAGGCCTACAAGAAAAATATGTTCGCCCTGCTCAACAAGCCCGGCTACGAAGCCCAGAGTGCAGCCATCCAGGCCCGCCTCAAAGGCTGACGCACCACCCCGCGGCGACGGGCTATCGTCCACAGCCGCCACGTCAATAACACACCCGGCCCGCCCTCCCTTCCCGGGGCCCGCCGGGTGTGGCATTCATGAGAGTAGAGTGGTTGAAATGAGATTGAAGAATCGTTTGCTATGAAGATACCGGTATTATTTAAGGAATACATTTGGCTCATCGAGACAATCAACCGTTTTGGCAAAATCACATTGGCCGAGCTGAGCGAGCGGTGGAAGCAAACCGAGGATAGTGGCGGCATGGAGGATTAAGGCTCGAGCACTCCACCATGTCATGGTGGCCCCGCTCGCGACAGTCAATAATTTCTGCATAAAATTGATGCAAACGTGCGCGACCAACAAAAACGATTCCACAAAGTTCCTCTACGAGGCACTCTGCCAAGTTGTCGCCTGTGACCAAGCGGCGCACCTCTGCGAGGTCGCTTGCATGGCCTTCTAAAACGAAGTCGGGGTCTCCGACCCGCCCGAGCTCTTTCGGGGTCATCTTGTGTGTTCCGCTTTTGATCGAAGGGTATTAAAAAGAAAAGGTCTCGACATTCGCATGTCAAGACCCCCAATACTAATAATTACTAATACTTGAAAACTATATCTCCATTCAGTGCCTTACGTCCTCGGGGACGGGGGCGCAGTTGCGACTGCTTTGGAATAACTGCCCCGTTTCCCAACGGGTTCGCTACTTTCGTTGTCTGTACACTGCAAAATTACATCATTTTCATAAAAACAAGAATAGTTTTTGTCTAAAAAAATGTGATAGAACCAGTTTTTATGCATTTTTTAACCATTTTTGACCTGAAAAGGCGTAAAAAATGCCATTCAATGGGTTGCTTGTGAGGCGCAGGCCAAAAAAAAATGAAAATCTCCATGAACAATTATCAATTATTTCGTACCTTTGCAGCGCTTTTGGATGCCGGCCGCTCGAGGCCGCGCCCGTAAAGCGGTCCTATAGCTCAGTTGGTCAGAGCACCTGACTCATAATCAGGGAGTCCTTGGTTCAAGCCCAAGTGGGACCACAAAACCAATCGCTAACCACCCAGCTGTGGGTGATTAGCGATTTTTTCTGCCCAAAAAGTTCACTAATTTGGGCGTTGCTCCTTTTTTGGAGTACCGCGTCGCGGCCTCCCTGGGGTGTGGTCATGGCTTATTATTGGGGTCCTCTCGCTTGATTGCACCGGGGGCGGCCGTTTTCTCTCCATTTGCGCCAATATATAGAGGCGCAAAGTCGCGGCTCATGCTCGACTAATCCAGCAACCCAGGCGGGCAACGGGGTCGGCTCTTCTAAACTGGGGTGCCCGGCGGTTGTTACGTCATGGCCTATAAAATCGTTGTGGGTAATGTAGTATTCTATTCCTGGCTGCATCTCATCGGCAGCCCTGGTTAAGTCGGTTTTGTCGAGGCGGTGGCGGTTGATGAACTTTCGCCAGGCGGCGCGGTTCGCCTCGGCGATGGTGCGGGCGACTTTAGATTATGGCACCTTGCCACAGGTCTCGAAGGAATTCTGTGGCCGGGATGACGTCTACGCCATTCATCTTGCGGCGGTACTTGTCAAGTGACACGATGATCAGGCGGGCATCAGGGAAGTCCTCGCTGAACGCCTTCAGGTCATGCGTGTGACGAGACTTGGCTTCATCAGTTGCTTTGATTTCGATAGCCACTCGACCCTCACCGATGATGGCATCAACCTCATATCCTCCTGATGTGCGCCAATAAGTGAGGCGTTCATCAATGTGGTTATAGCCCAAATAGGCTATGATTTCTTGGATGATGAAATGCTCGAATGCGTGCCCAAAGTCATCGCTACCTGGACGTAGTGAGTTGCGGTGAGTGAGATAATTAGCAAGCCCCACATCAAACAAATAGAACTTGGGGGCTGCAATCGCCCGGCGTTTACGGGATGACGTGAAACCGGGAATGAGGTAACCCAACAAAGTGTCTTCAAGAATGGTAAAATATTCTTTCACCGTTCGATAATCAATGCCACAGTCTTGGGCAATATTCTTATAGACCAACATTTCGCCGTCACACTGGGCCGCCACCTCCATGAACCGCGAGAATGACTGGAGGTTGCGAGTCAGGGCTTCCTGGCGTATTTCTTCGTTCAGATAAATGCCGACGTAACCACGCAGACGTTCTTTAGGATTATCCACCATGTAATGGCGCGGAATCATGCCGTTGTTCACGGCGCGAATGAGATCAAAATCGGGGATCTCGGCACTAACAAGAGGAAACATCTGCTCACGAGTAGCCCGACCTCCCAATAAGTTTGTGCCCAACTTTTTCAATTTCCTGGCACTTGACCCGCTCAAGATGAATCGAATGTTTTTTCTCTGTATCAGCGAGTGCACCTCGTCGAGTAATTGTGGCAGTTTCTGGATTTCGTCAATGATGACAGTATCATTCTCGCCGAAGTCCTCCAATTCCTCAGACAAAATCTCCGGGCGACGCAACAGCCTCTCAAACTCCGATGGCCGAAGCAGGTCATAAGTGCGACAAGCAGGGTACTTTGCATTCAGCCATGTGGTCTTTCCCACCTGGCGTGCACCCCACAAGAACACACTGTCGTTATACTCGTTATCAACGTTAATAATCCTGTTATACATACACCTTATTGTAGTTTTATCCTGATATTTCAACATTATGATGTCGCAAAATTAGACAATAATTACCTAATAACAAAATCTATCACATGTTTTTTCAGTTATAGGTTGGTGCCGAGGTAGTTGCTGCGGTCGAGGGTGCGGTAGGCGATGGCTTCCATGATGTGGTGCTGCATGACGCGGTCGCTGGCCTCGAGGTCGGCGATGGTGCGGGCCACCTTGAGGATGCGGTCGTAGGCGCGTGCGCTCATATTCATGCGTTCCATGGCGTCGTGCAGGCGTTTCAGGCCGGCCTCGTCGGGCTCGGCATAGCGGTGTAGCAGAGCGGGTGTCATCTGGGCGTTGCAGTAGACGCCCTTGATGCCCTGGAAGCGCCGGGCCTGGATGTCGCGTGCGGCGATGACCCTGCGGCGGATGGCCTCGCTGGGCTCGCCGGGTGCCTGTGCCGATATTTGCTCAAACTCCACGGGCTGCACATCCACATGGAGGTCGATGCGGTCGAGCAGCGGCCCGGAGATTTTGTTCATGTACTGGCTTCGCTGGTGCTCGGTGCACACGCAGTGTTTCTTGGGGTGCCCGTAGTAACCGCAGGGGCAGGGGTTCATGGATGCCACGAGCATGAACGACGCGGGATATTCGGTGGCGTACTTTGCGCGGCTGATGCTGATGGTGCGGTCCTCCATGGGTTGGCGCATCACCTCGAGCACCGAGCGCGGAAACTCCGGCAACTCGTCGAGGAAGAGCACTCCGTTGTGAGCCAGGCTGATTTCCCCGGGCGTGGGATAGGTGCCGCCTCCCACCAGGGCAACGCTCGATATGGTGTGGTGCGGTGAGCGGAACGGCCTGACGGTCATCAGCGTGGTGCCCATAGGCAGCTTGCCTGCCACGGAGTGGATTTTGGTGGTTTCGAGGGCTTCTTGCAGGGTGAGCGGCGGCAAGATGGACGGCAGGCGCTTGGCCATCATCGACTTGCCGCTTCCGGGACTCCCCACGAGCAGGATGTTGTGCCCTCCTGCGCATGCCACCTCGAGGGCGCGTTTCACATTTTCCTGTCCTTTGACATCGGCAAAATCATAGGTAAACACCCCTTGTGCACGGGCAAATTCGGCGCGGGTATCGACCACGGTGGGCTCAAGCTCGGCCTCGCCGTTGAGGAACGCGATGACTTGCTTGAGCGAGTCGACGCCGTAGATATTCAGGTTGTTGACCACCGCGGCCTCCAGTGCATTTCGGCGTGGCACGATGAATCCGTCGAGCTGCAGCTCGCGTGCCAAGATGGCCATGGGCAAGGCCCCCTTGATGGGCCTGACCGAGCCGTCGAGCGACAGCTCGCCCATGATCATGTAGCGTTGCAGCTTGTCGGCATTGATTTTCTCATCGGCGGCAAGGATGCCGATGGCCAGCGGCAGGTCGTAGGCCGACCCTTCTTTTTTGATGTCGGCCGGCGACATGTTGATGACCGTCTGTTTGTTGGGGAATCCTATCCCGGCCTGGTCGATGGCGCATCGCACGCGCTCTGCGCTCTCCTTGACGGCGGTGTCGGGCAGTCCCACAAGGATAAATCCCGCGCCCCAGTCGACCGAGACCTCAATCTCGACCTTGATGGCGTCGATGCCTTGAACAGCGGCTCCGAAAGTGCGTACGAGCATAGCGGTGTGCGAGTGTCAGGATTGTGCAAAACCGTGTTTGAACGCCGCCATTTTGATGGCTGCCTCGGCGGCTTCGGTGCCCTTGTTGCAAAGCACTCCGCCGGCTCTGTCGAGCGCTTGTTGCTCGTTGTCGGTGGTGAGAACGCAGAAAATCACGGGCACTTCGCCGGTGGCGTTGAGCATGGCGCATCCGTTGGTGGCATGCTCGCAGACGTAGTCGAAATGCGGCGTGCCGCCGCGAATCACACAGCCAATCATGATGATGGCGTCGAACAATCCGCTGCGAGCCATCTGTGCGGCGCCGTAGGTAAGTTCGACAGTGCCCGGCACGTGGACCACGGTTGCAGCGTCGTCGGGATAGCCGTTGTCCTTGAGGCATTGGCGCGCTCCGGCCAGCAATGCCTCGGTAATCCGGGCGTTCCACTCGGCCACTACGATGCCCACCTTCAGCCCATCGACCACAGGCAGTGTGGCGGCTTGGTGGTGCGTTTCATTGTTTTTCAGTTCGGTCGACATGACAATCGATAAATTATGTGTGATAGAGACAAATGGGGTTTATTTCAGTTCTTTGGGGAAGATGGCGTTGGTGGTGATGAAATCCACGCCCCAGTCTTGCAGCCGCTTGAACACGTCGGGGTTGTCGACGGTCCACACATTCACCTTCAGCCCGGCCTTGTGAAGCCGCTTCACGGCATCCTGCGTGAGCATGGAGTGCAGCACGTCGAGGTCGATGTGCCGCTTGATGCACCAGTCTACCCACTCGTTGATGTCGCCGTCGCCGGCGAGCACTTGCACCTGCACTTGCGGGTAGTTTTGGTGGATGTATTCAATCACGGCGCTCATGAACGAGATAATCACCACCCGGTCGAGGCAGTTTTTCTGTTTGAGCAGGTTGATGAGAGCCGGAACGCCGTCGAAGGTGTTGCCGTCGGGAGATTTGGTGCTGCTGTGGATATTGGTCGACCACTTGATTTCGACCACGGGCACCACATTTTGCTCGTTGCACACATCGAGGTAGTCGGCCAGTGTCATCAGTTGCCCGGCGTAGGTGATGCCGCGGCGCGTCTGAGTGAGCGGGATGTTGACAGCCTGCATGGTGGTGAGTTGTGCCAGGTCGGTCTCGTTGCCGCCCACGCGCTTGGTGTTGCTGTCGTGGCAGATGATAAACGTGCCGTCGGCTGTGGTGTGGATGTCACATTCCAGCCCCCAGGCGCCTGCCTGCGCGCCATTGATGAAAGCTGCCCGCGTGTTTTCCACTCCCCACACCGATCCCCGGTGTCCCACGATGAGTTGTGCTTGCGCCGAAAGCGTGGCGCACAGCACCACGATGATTGTAAAAATGGTTTTGAGAAGGTTCATTATCTTGAAATTTTTGTTTTTATTGTTCAGCAGATTTTGGATTTCCTTTTGCTCGGCCGTGGCGTTGAGCCGCCGTGCCAGTGGCAGCAGCGATGTGAGCAGTTGCTCGGCGGCTGCCCGGCGGTTGATGAGTCGCATCAGTGCTTTGGCCAGCCCGATGGAAATGGTCAACTCGCGGTGTCCCATGTCGCCACTGAGTTTCTTTTGATATCGCAGCGCCTTGGTGTAGTATTTGACGGCATTGCGGCTGTTGCCCACTTCGAGCATGATGTCGCCCTCTTTTTTGAGCGTGTCGACCAGTGCGGCGAGTGCTTGCCGCGATGCGTTCTCGTCGTCGCTGGTGAGCTGTGAGGTGTAGAGGGCGGTTGCCGTCTGGTAGTGGGCCAGCACATTCATTTGCTTGGTGCGCGAGGTGATGATTTGTGTGGAAGCCTCAATGGCCTTGAGCAGCATGGGTGTGTATCGAGCCTCGTCCTTCTTGGCCAGCCGCTCCAGCAGTTGCTGTGCCTTGGTGAGTTCCTTTGCCGCGCGGCTGTCCTCGCCGGTGTTGTGATGGACAATGGCCAGGTTGTAGAGCAGCGATGCCAGCAGTGCCAGCACGTCGTCGGTCTTCTTGCCTGTGATGCCGGCGAGCTGGTAGAGGGCGTTTTCGGCCGAACTGAGCGCCAGCACATAGTCGCCGCTGTCGATGAGCAGCGTCATGTGTGCCAGCCACAGCCAGGCTGCGTAGAGCGGTGGCGTGGCCGTTGCCACGTCGTCGTCGTTGTCGTTGTAGAGCAGGCCGTCGATGAGCATCGATGCCTCGGCGCTGCGGCGGTCGCGCATCAGGTGCAGCACATAGCACATCTCGATGTCGAGCACCACATCGCACGCCAGTCCGGCTGCCGGCGGCATTTTCCCTGTCTGTTCAATTTGCGCGTGAGCAATGGTCATGTCGTTGCGCAGACGGGGGAAAGCGGTGACTACCTGCACGGCTGCATTCATTGTCGGGGCTGAGTGAGGGTGTTGTTGAACGTGGGATTCTGTGTCACGCACTGGTGGGCCAGTTGCTGTGCTTTCAGCACGAGGGCTTGCCAGGCATCGTCGTCCATGTGGGGCAGGGACTGGTGCGTAACATCGGTTGCAAGCAATTGTTCCACCACCCCCGCCACAAAAGCGGCCTGCCACAGCAGCATGTGCTGTGTGGGCTTGCCGGCGGCCGGCAGATGGGTGCGGTGTGCTTGCGCCAGCCGTGTCACCGCCAGGTCGGGGTGGATGTGCAGGCAGTTGCCTCCATAGTACTCGATATGGTTATGGAATGCCTCTTCGCCCGTCTCTCCCGGGAAGATGTCGGTGAGGTCGCTGTCGTGCGCTATCACCACATGAGCCAGTTCCAAATTCTCGAGGATGGCCGGCATCACCCTTGTGATGCGGAAGTCGATGCCGTGCTGGAATCCGGGCAGATAGACGATGATGGCCTTGCGCTCAGCGGCATGTTTCACCAGTTCAAAGAGTCGTTCACGTTGCGGCAAGTCGATGGCATAGAGCGAGCCGAAAATGAGCACATCGTCCTCGTCGATTCGGGGCCACACCACATCGAATCGCTCCTTGGGATAGCGGCCATAGTTGACGATGCGCCGGGCTGCGGAGTCGTCGTCTTGAAAAATGGCCGACAGAGCCGTGGCACCATCGGTGAACCTGTCGACCGAGCGCACGTCCACATGGTTGCGTTCCAAAAAGTCCACTATCAGGTCGCCCACTCTGTCGGTGCAGCACTCGCTCACCATGCTGCATGGCCAGCCGCGGCTGGCCAGCTGGGCGGTTGCACAGGCGATGCGCCCTCCCACCATGGCCTTGACGGGTTGTCCGGCACTGAAGACGGTGTCGAGTACCGATTCACCGATTGCTATGATTTTTCGCATATTGTTGTTTCGTGATTCGTTTTGAATGTGTGTTTTCGTTACATGCGGCTCTTTTGCCCCAGGTATCCGCCATGATGGCGCAAGGCATAGTCTTTTTTATCAAACCCGGTGAGATTCATGGTGTTCACCACCAGCACATCGCCCATCACCGTCATGGTGGTGGTGCTGGTGGTGGGGGTGAGGCCCAGCGGACAAACTTCGGGAGCCCCTCCCGTCCACAGGCAGATGTTGGCGCGGTGTGCCAGCGGGCTGTCGGCATTACCGGTGATGACAATAAATTGCAGGTCGGTGTAGAGAGCTTGCGCCAGTTCCACAAGAGCCAGAATCTCGCTGGTGCGCCCCGAGTTGCTCAGCAGCAGCATCACATCGTTCTGCTGGAGCACGCCCAGGTCGCCGTGCTGTGCCTCGCTGGGGTGGAGAAACACGGCCGGAATACCGGTCGACGAGAACGTTGTGGCAATGTTTTCGGCTATCTGCCCGCACTTGCCCATGCCGCTTGTCACCAGTTTGCCGCCACGGTTTTTCACTTGTTCCACAATGAGTTTCACCGCCTGCTCATAGCCGTCGGTTACAGGAATATTTGCGATGGCTCGGCTCTCGGCGGCCAGAATGTCTCGCATTGATTGTTTGATGTCCATTGTCACAGTGTGCGTAAAGTCTTTTACCAAACTGCAAATTTACTGAAAAACCCCGATATTTCACCCCCATGCAGGGAAAAAAGTTAAAAATCCCGACCGCAAGTCAATTTCTGCCACGAAATTGGGTGGCACGAGGGGAATTATTGTTTAATTTTGCGTTCCGAACCATAACAACGACGGCACAGTGATGAAACGATATTGCCAACGAATACAGCGCAGTGTGGCGGCTCCGGTGTGGGCCGTGGTGTGGAACCTGCTTCTGGCCTACATCACCTACGGGCTTGCCCGGCTGGTGTTTTATCTGCTCAATCGCGACATATTGGCGCCTGCGCTGGCCCAGGGAGGGTGGCTCGATGTGGTGCTGGGCGGCTTGATGTTCGACACGTCGGCCATCGTTTATACCAATGCCCTGTGGCTGCTGCTGATGTTGCTCCCGCTTCACATCAAGGAAAACGCGACCTATCATCGCGTGCTTCGCTGGCTGTTTGTGGTGGTCAACGGCCTGGCGCTGGTGGTGAACCTGTGCGACGCGGTGTACTTCCCGTTCACCATGCGGCGCACCACGAGCACGGTGCTTGACGAGTTTGCCAACGAAAGCAACCTTTTCTCCATCGTCGCCGGCGAGGTGGTGAGGCATTGGTACCTCGTGCTGCTGGCCGCTGCAGCGGTGGCCGCGTTGTGGCGCCTCTATTTCACTCCCCGGGTGCGGCGCCCCGTCTTTCTGTGGGCCTACTACCCCACCCTGCTGGTGGCCCTGCCGCTGTTAGGGCTGCTGAGCGTGGCCGGCATGCGTGGCGGCTTCACCACGGCAGTACGTCCCATCACGGTGAGCAATGCCAACCAGTATGTGAGCCGGCCGATGGATGCCGCGCTGGTGCTGAACACCCCGTTCTCGCTGATTCGCACGCTCGGCAAGAACGTGTTCCGTGTGCCGGATTATTACCCCGACGAGCAGCAGTTGGCTGCCGTCTACACCCCCGTCCACCGTCCCTGCGACTCGGTGCCCATGGTGCATAAAAACGTGGTGGTGATTATTGTGGAGAGTTTCGGCCGTGAGTATGTGGGAGCACTCAACCGCGACCTTGACGGCGGCAACTACCGTGGCTACACCCCCTTCACCGACTCGCTGATTTCCCGCAGCGTCACGTTCACCCACAGTTATGCTAACGGCCACAAGAGCATCGACGGCATGCCATCCATCCTGTCGAGTATCCCCATGATGGTGGAGCCCTTCTTCCTGACGCCGGCGGCCATGAACCAAGTGTCGGGGCTGGCGCGCGTGCTTCACGACGAGGGCTACCAGACGGCATTCTTTCACGGGGCACAGAACGGCAGCATGGGATTTCAGGCATTTGCCCGCACCACGGGCTTTGATGCCTACTATGGCCGCACCGAGTTTGATGCCGACCCCTCGACCGGCGGTGATGCCGATTTTGACGGCACTTGGGCCATCTGGGACGAGCCGTTCCTGCAGTATTACTGCCGCACGATGGGAGAGCTACACGAGCCCTTTATGACGGCCGTGTTCACTGCGTCGTCGCACCACCCCTTTGTGGTGCCCGAGCAGTATGTTGACTCATTTCCTGCCGGCACGCAGCCCATTCATCGGTGCATCGGCTACACCGACCATGCGCTGCGGCGCTTTTTTGAGGCCGCCAGCCGGCAGCCGTGGTTCAACAACACGATATTTGTGCTCACCGCCGACCACACCAACATGAGCGCCCGTAGTGAGTATCAGACCGATTTGGGTGAGTTCTCAGTGCCCATTATCATCTATGACCCCAGTGGCGACCTGCCCCCGGCGATGGAAGACAAAATTGCCCAGCAAATCGACATCTTGCCCACACTGCTGGGTCTGCTGCATTACGGCAAGCCTTATTTTGCCTTCGGCATTGATGTGCTCCACACTCCTGCGGCCGATACCTGGGCTTTCTCCTACCTGAACGGTGTGTACCAATATGCGAAGGACGGGTTGTTCCTTCAGTGGGACGGGCAGCGCACGGTGGGGCTTTATTCCCTTGACGACCGCTTGATGCAGCACAATCTGGCCGGCACCGGCGTTGCACAACAAGCAAAGCTGGAACGAGAGGTGAAAGCCCTCATCCAGCAGTACATGATGCGCATGACGGCCGACCGGCTGCGGGTGGATTAGCGGTTGATGAATTCCTGGAAAGCCTGCTTGTAGCTGTCGCCGATGGGGATGTAAACCGAGCCGAAGACAATCCGGTTGCGGTCGATTTCGCGGATTTTCGACTTGTTGACAATGAAAGAGCGGTGCACGCGCATGAAACGCGACGATGGCAGCATCTGCTCCATGGCTTTCATATTTATCAATGAAAGAATGGGGTGCTGCGACTGCTCGGTGTAGATTTTCACATAGTCTTTCAGCCCTTCGATGTAGCGAATGTCGTCCAAGTTGATTTGCAGCAGTTTGTACTCACTTTTCACAAAAATCGAAGTCACTTCGTCGGCTGGCTTGCTCTCGGCCTGGTGAACTAATTTGAACCACTGCAACGCCTTGTTGCACGCTTCAAGAAAATTGGCATAAGAGATGGGCTTGAGCAAGTAGTCGAGCGCATTGATGCGAAAACCATCGAGCGCATACTGCTCAAAGGCCGTGGTGAAAATGATGCGTGTGGACTCGGGCAGCATCTTTGACAACTCCAGCCCGTTGAGTTCGGGCATTTGGATGTCGAGGAAGATGATGTCGACCGGTGAGTCGTTGACTCCGTTGAGCGCATCGATGGCGTTGCCATATTTACCCGACAACTCCATGAACGGTATTTTTTTCACATAACTCGCCAGCAGTTCCACAGCGAGCGGTTCGTCGTCGACGATAGCGCATTTAATGGTCATGGTGTATAACGATTTTAGAGAAATATTCGGTTCCGTCGGCGCTCACTCCCTTTTCCCAAGTGTAGTGGCCCGGATACATGAGTTCCAGTCGCTTGCTCACCTGCTCCAGGCCGATGCCCGACCCACTTTTGTCGTTCTGGCGCTTGGGGTGGTTGCTGTTGGTGATTTGACAGGTGACGGTGCCTTGGTGCTGGCTCAGCGTCATGTCAATAAATCCTTTTCCGGCTTGCGAAATGCCATGCTTGAAGGCGTTTTCCAGCAGAGAGATGAAAATGAGCGGCGCGATGGGCGTGGAGTCGTCGGGCTCCACGTCAATATGCGTGGTCACCTGCACTTGGTCGGTGAGTCGGATGCGCATCAGTTCGATGTAGTTTTGCATGAAAGCCACCTCTTTGTAGAGTGGCACGAAATTCTGCTGGTTGTCATAGAGCACATGGCGCAGCAGTTTTGAAAGCTCTTCGACGGCCGTCTGCGCCTTGTCGCTGTCGAAAGCAATCAGGGCGTAGATGTTGTTCAGCGTGTTGAGCAGGAAGTGTGGGTTGAGCTGGTTGCGCAGATTGCTCAACTCGGCCTCGGTACGGTTTTTTTCGGCTTCCTTGCGCGCCTCCTCCAGGTGCTGCCATCGCTGGCTCATGCGCACGGCCAAAGCAAGACCCGCCACCAGGATGAGCATGATGGCATTGTAGAAGAACATGGGATAGCGCGGTGGCCGTGGCCCTCGGGCATGGCTGCCGTGTGATGTCATGCCGTCGATGGTAAACAGTTCGTTCATCAGGTGCCACCACCCCGTCATGAGCAACATCGCCACCACCACGGCCACCACGTTGATGGCATAGAAAGCCGCCTTATGGTCACGGAAATAAAACTTGGGCACCAGCCACAGGTAGTTGAGATAAAACAGCAGCATGTAGCACAGCGGCGCTCCCAGCGAGCGCATGAAGTGGTGGCGCGTCACCTGCCACGGCGCGTCGCTGGAATTATAGAAAAATAGTGGCAAGAACAGCACGATGCTCCAGCACAGCACATGGATGAGTGCTGCCCGCTTGCCCGTTATGTTGGTTTTTGATGGCATGAATGAAATGTTTTGTCAAATGCAAAGATACAGAATTATCACATTCCGGTCAAGACTATTCATACCGGATGGCCTCAATGGGGTCGAGATTGGCGGCTTTCTTGGCAGGGTACCATCCGAAAAACACCCCGGTGATGGTACACACCACAAACGACAGCAGCACCGTCCAGGCTTGCACGCTGATGGGCCACCCGGCCAGTGTTTTCACGGCCAGAGAGGCCGCGATGCCCAGCAGCATCCCGATGACTCCGCCGGTGACACTGATGAGGATGGCCTCGATGAGGAACTGGCTCAGGATGTCGATGCCGCGTGCGCCCACGCTCATGCGAAGTCCGATTTCGCGGGTGCGCTCGGTCACGCTCACATACATGATGTTCATGATGCCGATGCCACCCACCACCAGCGAAATACCCGCCACACAGGCCAGCAGTAATGTGAGCATGCTCATGGTGGAGGTCATCATCGAGCTGATTTCTTCCTGTGAGCGTATGGAGAAATCGTCGTCTTCGCCGTCGCGCAGTTTGTGGTCGGTCCTGAGGATTGACGTCACGTCCTTGATGGCCAGCGGTGTGATTTCCTCGGTGATGGCGCTGGCGTAGATGCTTTGCAGATAGGTTTGCGCCAGCACACGCTTCATGACGGTGGTGTAAGGCATGAGCACAATGGCGTCCTGATCCATGCCCATGGAGTTGTAACCTTTGCTTTTGAGCACGCCCACCACGCGGACGGGCATTTTGTTGAAGCGTATCACTTGCCCCACGGGGTCGCTTCCGGCCGGGAACAGGTTGTCGACAATGGTTTTTCCTATCACGCACACCTTGGTAGCGGCCTTGATATCGGCCTCGGTGAACATTTGCCCGCTTTCCACCTTCAGCTGGCGGATGGTGAGGTAACCCTCGCTCACGCCGGTCACGCTGGCCTGATAGTTGTTGTTGCCGTAGATAAGTTGCCCGCTGCTCGACACATTGGGACTCACCGCCGCCAGGTACTTGTTCTGGTTGACAATGTTCTCAAAGTCGGTGAGCGTGAGGCTTTGGGCGTCGTCGGCGCTCATTCGCGCCCCGCCCGGTCCACGGTCGGCACCCGGGTGAATCATGATCATGTTTGAGCCCATCTCGGCGATGTTTTGCTTGATGCTTTCCTTCGACCCTTGTCCGATGGCCAGCATGGTGATTACCGATGCCACGCCGATGATGATGCCCAGCATGGTGAGAAAACTGCGCATCTTGTTGTTGGCGATGGCTCTGAGAGCGATTTTGAATAAATTTGTTCCGTTCATCTGTCACTCATGAATGTGTGTGTGGTTGCTAATCGTCTTCGTTCACGGGCAGTTGTGCAAGCTTCTCGGCGGCGTTGAGCACATGGGGATTCGTCGTGTCGTCGCGCACCTTGCCGTCGCGCAGCATGATGTTGCGGCTCGAATATTGCGCTATTTCGGGGTTGTGTGTCACAAAGATGATGGTTCGTCCCTCCTTGTGCAGTTCCTGGAAGAGCACCAAAATTTCGAACGATGTGCGCGTGTCGAGGTTTCCAGTGGCCTCGTCGGCCAGAATCACCGCCGGGTCGTTGACCAGGGCGCGGGCGATGGCAACGCGCTGCATCTGTCCGCCCGACATCTGGTTCGACTTGTGATTCAGTCGGTCGCCCAGCCCCACGCGCTTGAGTGCCGTGACGGCTCTTTCATGACGCTGTGCCGCGCTCACAGCGCCGTTATACATGAGCGGCAGCTCCACATTCTCCACCGCAGTGGTTTTTGGCAGCAGGTTATAGTTTTGGAAGACAAATCCAATCTTCCTGTTACGCAGTATGGCGCGCGCCGACTTGCTCATGGTGCGCACCGGTGTGCCGTCGAGCCTGTATTCTCCGCTGGTGGGCGTGTCGAGGCAGCCCAAAATGTTGAGCAGTGTCGATTTGCCCGACCCCGACGTGCCCATGATGGTCACAAACTCCCCCTCGGCAATGGAGAAGGTCACCCCTCTGAGCGCCCGTACCGTTTCATCGCCCACGATGAAGTCCCGGCGTATGTTCTCGAGTTCGATGATGGGTTTCATTTCTTTTGCTGCTGCTTGTTGTTGCGGTTGCGCGGTCCGGGCATGAACGGGTTGCTGCCTCCGCTATTGGCGTTGTCTTGCTCCGCTTGTGCGTCGGTGCCGGTGGTGATGTCGGAAACCACGACCGTGCCTTCATCCATGCCGTTCACAATCTCGGTGTGCACACCGTCGGTGAGGCCGGTGGTCACTTTGTGGGCGGTGAACACATTGCCGTTCAGTGTCCACAGTTTGGGGCTTCCCTGTACGTTCTGAATGGTGTATTTTTTGCCTATGATTTCAGGTTCAGGCTCAAACCTCAGGGCCTTACTGGGCACGCTCACCACGCCGTTGCGCTCGAGTGTGAAGATGGTGACATTGGCCGTAAGTCCCGGCATGAGCTTGAGGTCGGCATTGGGGGCGTTGATAACCACCTCGTAGGTCACCACATTGTTGGTGGTCGTGGCCTTTTGCCGCACTTGTTTCACGCTGCCGGTGAACACATCTTCGGGAAAAGCGTCGACGGTGAAGGTGACCCGTTGCCCCTCCTTGACGTTGCCGATGTCGGCCTCATCCACGTTGGCCACCACCTGCATGTCGCTCAAGTCCTTGGCGATGGTGAAGAGCGTGGGGGTGTTGAACGACGAAGCCACGGTTTGCCCTTCTTCCACTTCCTTGCTGATGATGATGCCGTCGATGGGCGAATAGATGGTGGCATATCCCAGGTTGGTGCGCGCCCGTGCCACGCTCTGCTGCGCCACGCTGACGCTCTCTTGCGCCTTTTTGTAGCTTTGCAGCGCCACGTCGTATTCGCTGGCGCTCACCAGTTGCTTCTGGTTGAGCTCGCTGTAACGCGCGTAGTTTTTCTTTTGATATTCCAGGTCGCTTTGCGCGCTGCGTAGGTTTGCTTGTGCGCTGGCGAGCTCGCTTTGCAGGTTGGTTCGGTCGAGCTCGGCAATAACCTGTCCCTTTTTGACCACGCTGTTGTAGTCCACATAAAGACGTTTCAAGATGCCCGAAACCTGTGTACCCACCTCAACGGTGGTGACCGCTTCGATGGTGCCCGTGGCCGTGACGCTGGTGGCGATGTCGGCGCGCTGCACCTTGACAGTCTCAAAGTGGATGCGGTTCTCGGCCTTTTTCTTGCCCAGCAGCATAAAAACCGCAAAAGCGGCAATCACAGCCACAGCTGCAATGATGATGGTTTTCTTTTTCATATTGTGTGATTTATGTGTTTTGTCGTGTGGTTATAAGTTGATTTTTTCGCCGCCATAGTATTTGAGCAGGGCGGTGTTGAGCACGGCCATGTACTTGGCTTGCAGCATTTGCTGCATGGCGGCGCTGTAGGTGGTTTTGTCGGTCATCAGCTCGATGATGTTTTTCAGGCCCAGCCTGAACTGCTCGCTGGTGAGTTCGTAGCTGGTGCGTGCGGCATTCACCTTTTGCTGGGCAGCCTTGTAGCGGTGCTGGTTGCTGTAGGCCGTTTGCCAATAATTCTCAATGGTTTTCCACAAAGTTTTCTCTGTTTCAACTAGGGTGAGCCGTGCATTCTCTTTCTCAAGCCTTGCCTTGGCCACGGCATTGCGGGTTTTGTGGTGGTCCCAGATGGGCACTGTCACATTCACCCCCACCCCATTGTTCCATCGGTTTTTGAGCTGGGTGAACATGTTTCCGCCGCTGGTGTTGTTTCCGGTGCTGATGCCTGCGCTCAGGTTCACGGTGGGCAGCAAAGCGGCTTTGGCGATTTTCACATCAATGTCGCTGCGGTCCATCACCAGTTGTTGCGCTTTGACCTCGGGCCGGTTGGCCACAGCGATTGCGTAGATTTCGGCCTTGGCGGGCAGTGGTGCCATCACATTGTCGGTGAGCGACGGGTCGGCAATGGTGATGGCCCGGTCGCCGTCGATTTCGAGCAGTTGCTTCAGGGTGAGTTTGTAGCCGTCGAGCTGCGACTCGTCGGCCACAAGCTGGTAACGGTCGTTGGCCGTTTGCGACTCCAGTTGTGCCACGTCGGCTTTGTTGAGCAATCCGGCCTTGAAGAGAGCCTGCGCCCTTTCGAGTTGCTTTTCGCTGAGAGCAATCTGCTCGTTGTCGTGTTTGACGGCCTCTTGCGCATAAAGGATTTGCACATAGGCCTTGGTGATGTCTTCCTCCAGGGTAAGCTCGCTGACGTTGACATTGAGTTCGGCGATTTGGGAGTTGAGTTGTTGCAGCTTGATGTTGTTGCTGGTGCTGCCACCGTTATAGAGTGGCATCGTGGCGTTCACGGCATAGGTGCCGCTGTAACTGTTCTTGTTGGTGGTGGAAATCACTTCATCGCCGCTCACGATGGGCGTGCTGCTTTGAAAAGGCTTGTTGCTGTATTGCTGCGATGAGGTGAAATTGACAGTGGGCTGCCGGTTGGCCCGTGCGTCGGCCACACTGATTTGTGCCTGTTGCACAGCCACTCGCTTGCGTTGCAGCCCCACGTTTTCTTGCTTGGCGTGCTCGATGCAGCGCTGTAGTGTCCACACTTGTGTCGACAGGCTGTCCTGTGCTATGCCGGTGAATGTCGAAACCGCCATAAAAAGGAAGATGGAATGTGTTTTCATGTTCATGAAAATAAGAGTTTTTGGCAAATTTAAGCTGAAATCAAGATTGCTCCAACTAAGATAGACCAAACCCTCGATTTCGTCTACAAACGGCGGATTTTCAGTGCGTGCGAAATGATGAAAGGGGGCGAAACCATGTGGTTTCACCCCCTTGTGTGAGTCGACGAATGAGCTGCGTCGCTACTTGATTTCCTTGGTCAGATAGATGATGGTTGGGAAGTGGTCGCTATAACCATTAAGGAAAACTCCGCCCGAATAGGTGCGCAGCGGGTATCCCTGGCGGTCGCCCTCGGTGGTTTTGAGCCAGTCGCGGTTGAGCACCTCGGCGCGCAGGAATGTGAGCTGTGGTTTCTCCTTGCTGTCGTAGTATTTCAGGAAATGCTGCGTCATGACGATTTGGTCGAAGAGGTTCCACTGCCCGCGGTAGGCCAGTGTTCCGATACCCTTGTCCAGGAGTTTCCACCAGGGGTTGTACACATCGTCCGGGTCATCGCAGTCTTTGAGGTCGCGTTTGGCCTTCAGCACCTCGGCACAGCTCTTGTTCTGCGGGTCATCGTTGAGGTCGCCCATGAAGATGATGCCTTGGTTGGGGTCGTCGCGCAGGAGCGAGTCGATGGTGCGCCGTGCCATGGCGGCTGCGGCCTCGCGCAGGTAGCTCGATGCATCCTCGCCTCCCAGCCTCGATGGCCAGTGGTTCACCAGCACGCTCACCTTGTCGCCGGCCAGCATGCCGGTGACGCACAGCTGGTCGCGTGTGCGGAAGTTGGGGTTCCCTTCGATGGAGAGCCGCTGATTGGTGACGTTGAGCACCTTGAACAGGCGGGGGTTGTAGAGCAGCCCCACGTCCACGCCGCGGCGGTCGGGGCCGTCGTGGTGCACGATTTGGTATCGGCGATTTTTAATTTCGGGCATGCGCACGAGGTCTTGCAGCACGGTGATGTTTTCTATCTCGCTCACCCCGATGATGGCGGGCCCGTCGGGCGTCCCCTTGGTGGTGATTTGCGCGATGGTGTAGGCCATGTTGTGCTGTTTCTTCCAGTATTTCTCATGATTCCACTGGCGTGCGCCTTGGGGTGAGAATTCGAGGTCGTACACGCCGTTGTTGTTAATGGTGTCGAACAGATTCTCCAGGTTATAGAACATCACGCCGTAGATGTTATAGCGGTGTTCCTGAGCCACTGCAGGCGCCAGTGCCAGCAGTGCAAGAATCGTAAAAATGAATTTTTTCATGATGATGGGCGGGTTTATGGTTTGTCTTTGTTTGCAAAGATAGTAAAATAATTTGATTATCACCCTGCAGAGCGTGTTTTTTTGGGTCTTGGCCGAAACAAAGTGGCGGCCCGCCAGCATGTGGGGGCCGCCACCGAGAAGGTTTTTAGCGGTGTGTGTCGCTTGCCGGTTATTTCACGAGCTTGCCGGTCTTGACCGTGCCGTTGTCGTAGCGGGTCACCACCACGTTCACGCCCTGGAAGGGAGCGTTGCTTACCTGGCCGGCGACATTGACATACTGCACGCTGCTCACAGCAGCCTTGGTCTCGACATCGTTCACAGCGGTGACGATGAAGTCGGCGTTGAGCGGGCACAGGATGTAGTTCTCGTAATAGTTGTCATCGTCGCGATAGGCCTTGCGGGGCTTGGGAGCCTTCACGGCCTGGGCGGCTGCGCGCTTGTGCTGGGCAAAGGTTGCCATGCGGCTGCGTGCGGGAGCGCCTGCATTCTCGTCGTCCTCGGGACGCACTTCCCAAGCCTCGTTGAGTTTGATGACCACTTGGTCGAGTTCCACGAGGTCGCCATCCTTGGGCTGGCCGGCCTGGCCGATGTAGCGGCGGTCGAGGGCGATGGGTTGCCACAGCTCGCCATTCTCATCCATGCCCATGAGGTACTCTTTGCCGTCAATCACTTTGTAGACACCCTGGATGTTGCAAATCAGGTGTCCGTCGGCCACGAGCGTGTCGTTGAGGTTGAAGTTCATGAACATGAACTCGGGGTCGGCCTCGGCTTCCTCCACCTCGGCCTCTTCGGGAGCCTCGGTCACCAGCAGGCGCGGATTGGTGAAGTTGGAGGCCAGTTCCACGCGCAGTGTTCCGGCTTCGATCACGTTCATGCCGGCGATTTGGTTGTAGAGTTCCTCGTTGCCCTGACAGTCGATGGCGTAGCAGTCGGGTGTCCAATCCATGGGGATGAGGTAGCCGTAGTAGTTGTATTCAATCTCGGTGCGGTTATCGGTCACATAGATGTAGTTGCTGCTCTGCTCTTCGGGCTCCTGAGCCTTGGTGGCTTTCACCACGTAGAGGCGGTCGGCCACGGTGAACTGCTCGCCGTCTTGGCCATTGTACCAGGCGTCCCACAGCTCACGCTGCACGGCAAACGGGTCGTTCGGGGTGATGGAGATGGGGATGATTTGGGGCGTCTCGTCGAAGACCGACATCACACCCACCACATCGTAGGCCGCGTCGAGGTCCTCGGGGAACTCAGCGCCGAAGCGGTCGTAGCCGGCAATGGTGTTCTCGTCCAGGGTGATGGTGAAGTTGTGGCGGTTGTCAGGGGCGGTCAGGGTCACTCCCTTGACCACAAGGTAGTCGTTGACAAAGTAGCTCAGGTAGTCGAGGTTGCAAAGATAGCTGAAGTAGGCGGTCTCGTCGAAAGGAGCGTAGTCTTCTTCGTACTCGTCGACTTCGGTGGCCTGTTCAAGACCTTGGGGATTCTTGGCCTCCACCAGGCCATGGTAGGTGTCCTTGGTGGCAGTCCATCCCTTGGGGATGAAGTCGCCCGGCTCGTACTGTATGCCGGCATTGCCATAGATGAGTCCGTTGCAGAAGTAGTTGTCCTCGTCCACGCCGCGCACATAGAGGTACTGGCCGTTCTGGTACACCACAATGGCATAGCCTTGGAACTCGAACTCGGTGCCGTCTTCCAGCTCAGCCATTTGGTTGAAGTCGGTGATGACAGTCTTTTCGGGGTCCGGGTCGGGGTCAACCGTGCCCTGTCCGTTGTCCACGGTGACTTTGAGCTGAGTGAGGCGGCACTGCGCACCGAAGTCGAACGTCACCGAAGCGGCGTCACCGCTCCACACGGCGTCGCTGAACGCGCCATTGCTGGCGGTCGGCTCCGACCAGCGGGTGTTGACAAACTCGATGCCGGTGATTTTGTGTCCCTCGGCGGCAGCCACAGTGAGGCTTGAGCCAGAGTACATGCGCAGCTCAATGCCGCCACCGTACACGGCGTACATCTTGGCGCCGGCTCCCACGGTGATGGTCACATCGCCTTGTGTGTTGCTCTTGCTTTGAGTGAAATCTCCGGTGTCGGAACTGGTGTCGCTGGCGGTGATGCCGTCGAACATCGTGTTACCATTAGCCGCGAAGTCAAATGTCACGGTCGTGGCCCAAGCGGCGCTTGCCAGCAGGGCCATCAGCAGGAAAGAGTAAATTTTCTTCATGAAAGATGGTAAAAAGGGTTAATAATTGATTCAGCGGCAAAATTACAAAAATAATCGGAATAGATAGCCGTTTTTGGTGGTAATTTAATCATTCGGAGGCCTTGCCCGAAAAACGGATTTTAAAAATCATGAAAATATTGTCGAAGTGTGGAAAAATTCGTATCTTTGTGCTCACAATAATTGAATGATAACCATGCCGTACTTGCGCACCATCAATTTGACTCCGTTGCTTGGCTTTCCCGGCCAGGCGGTTGTGACCCGTGGCATGATGCATTGTTACGTCCCCACTCCCTGACACCTGCCTGCGTGGCGGGATACGAAGGGAGTTTTTTTGTGGCCGTCGTGGGCACTCCCCCACCCTGGCCTGTAGAGCAAAGAATAAACCCCTAACCCTTAATTTATTAACCATTTTAAAAACAAATCGTTTTATGAAGAAATTATTTTCTTTATTTCTGATGACGCTCATGACCGTTGCGGCCTGGGCTACAGATGCGACGTTTGACTTTGACAACAACTACGCCACGCTGTTTCCCTCCATCACCGGTGTGTCGAGCAACAGCAGTCATGACGGTGACTTCACCGAGGCTGTCACAGCCACGGTGAATGGTGTGAACCTGACGGTTTCACCCGCCACCGGCGGCACCGCCAACCGCATCTGGGGCAGTTCTCCCCGTCTGCGCATGTATAGCGGCACCATGACCGTGGCTGCCCCCAACGGTTATAACATTACCAAAATTGTTCTTGAGAACGGTAAATGGGATGGCGGAAACAAGGCCGATGTAGGAACGCTGTCCGCCGGCACCTGGACCGGTGAGGCCGAGAGTGTGGTTATCACCATTGCCGGCAACTCGCAGTTCAAAAAAGCCGTTGTCACCATCGTGGAGCAGAGTGCCGACGTGCTCAAGGCTCCCACCATCCTGCTCAACGGCGAGGCCCCCAAGGCAACCTACAGCACCGAGGAGCTGCCTCTCACGCTCACCATCGTGAGCAACAACGGTGTGGAAACCCCCACATTCAGCTACTCGTTGTTGAACGAAAATGCCACTTCTGGTCTGTCGACACAGCCCCGCACCCTTGAATTGGGTGATAACGAGGTGTTCAATCTGAAATTGGGCCAAAACACCCTTTATGTGAATGAGTACATCCAAGGTCGAGGAAGCAGTCTGTATACTACGGCTACATTCACCATTACCGAGCCCGCTCAGGCTCTGACCTCTCTGGCACAGGTCAACGCGCTGGAGAAGAGCGCTGAGTTTACCTTCAGCGGAAACGCTGTGGTGCTGGGTGGCGGAGGCACCAAGAACCTCTATATCGTCGATGCCGAAAATGCCGCCGGCACGTTGCTTTATGACCGTGCCCAGGCTTTCAGTGCCGACTATGTGTTTGGCGCGGCCATCACTCCGGGCTGGAGCGGCACCAAGGATGAGTATGCCGGCAAGCCCGAGGTCATCAATGTGGCCAACCTGGCGGTGTCGGGCCAGACGGTCGAGTTGACTCCTGCCGAGGTTGCCATCGCTGATGTGAAGATTGAGAACTTCGGCCGTTATGCCGTGCTGAAAGGCGTGACCTTCGACGGCTCGAACTATGCCGATGCCAACGGCGCCACGGTGGCCCACTACAACCAGTTCGGCATCCAGCTGCCCGAGGCATACGAGGGCAGAACCTACGATGTGACCGGTGTGATTGGCTACCACAACGCCAACCAGTTCATGCCGCTGGAGTTCACCGACGTGACTCCTGCCGGCGAGTGGCTGGCTCCCGTCATCACTGTGACCCCCGACAAGGATGAGTACACCGTGGGTGACGAAATCACGATCGCTATCGCCAATCCTAACGATGACGAGGATGCACAAATCTACTACACCCTCGACGGCACTGAGCCCACGCTCAACAGCGAGGTGTGGAGCGACGACATGAACTACACGCTTGCCGAGGCCGGCACATTCACCATCAAGGCCTTTGTGCTCAGCGCCGACGAGACCCGGCAGAGCGAGGTGGTCAGCAAAGAGCTCACCGTGGCCGAGGCTACACCCGCTCAGGCTCTGACCACTCTGGCACAGGTTAATGCGCTGGAGGATGGCACTGAGTTCGCCTTCGATGCCCAACTCGTTGTCACCGCCAATCAAGTGAGTGGCAACAACCGTTACGTCTACGTCAAGGACGAAGCCGGAACGGGTGGCTTGTTCTACAACGTGGCCGCACTGGCCAATGTGACTGTGGGCACTCCGCTCGTGGGTCCGTGGAATGGCAAGCTGGCGGTTTACCGCACGTTGCCCGAAATCGTGAGCGCCGAAGGCATCCAGGAGACCTCTCCTGCTGCCGAGGTGAGCTATGACGACTTTGATATCGCCAATATTTCGGAAGCCGATGTGAACAAGGTGTTCTACCTGCGCGGCGTGACGCTGGGCGAGCAGTCGGACCGCAACTTCACCATTTCTGATGGAGAAGCCGAGCTCGCCGGCCGCAACACCTTCAATGTGGAGTATCCTGCCACGGTGGAAGACGTGACCTTCGATGTGCTGGGCGCACTGGGTATCTATAACGGCGCGCTGCAGTTCCAACCCATTGAAATCACCGCACTCGATGCTCCGCAGGTGATTGAAATCACCTTCGACCCCGAGGCCGGAGAGATTGAGAGCGGAACAGTGGTCAAGGTGAACGTCACCGGCTTGGTCGAGGGCGATGTGGTGAAATACATCATCGACAATGAGGCCGAGCAAGAATATCCCGCCGAGGGCGTGACCATCACCGGTGAGGCCGGCCAGACGGTTCTGCTGGGCGTGTTTGTCTACGGTGCCGACGGCAACATGAAGCATGCCGACCGTGCCGCTTATACTATCGCCGCCACTCCCGAACCCTTCGAGAGCGCTACCTTTGCACTGGTCACCAGCGCCGATGAGCTGGAAGCCGGCAAGAAGTACATCATCGTGGGTGCCCAAGAAGGCGAAGAGGCAGTGAACTACTTTGCACTGAGCGTCACCCAGAACACCAACAACCGCAAGGCTGTGGCTGTTGTCCCCAACGACGACGAGACCATCACCAGTACCGAGGATGTTGAGGTGATTACGCTGGGCGAAGGCAGCCAAGAAGGCACCTGGACGCTGGGTGTGAACGGCGGTTACCTCTATGCCGCCAGCAATGGTTCGAACCATCTGAAGACTGAAGCCGAGGCCGATGCCAATGCCGATGCCGCCATCACCATTGGCGACGAGACAACGATTGTGTTCCAAGGCTCGAACACACGCAACGTCATGCGTTTCAACCCCAACAACAACAGCCCCATCTTCTCGTGCTACGCAAGCACCAGCACCGTGGGTGCCACTCCGCTGCTCTACAAGCAGGTTGAGGAGCAACCCGAGGTGACTGAATACTTCCTGACCGGCGCCTTCAACAACTGGGGCCAGGACGGCAACGAGAACATCAAGTTCGAGGCCAACGAAGACGGTGAGCTCGCAGCAAGCGTCGACCTGCC
>ONMF01000013.1 GCA_900318865.1 uncultured Prevotellaceae bacterium | reverse complement strand
CAGCATCTACAGCGATGCCTACACCACCGCCACCCCCAATCTGGGCTACTACGACTGGGGCTCACCCACGCGGTTCACCGGCATCACCATCGATGGCAATCCCACGCTGCAATTCGAGAACATGAACTACTACGGCTTGGGCTTCAACACCCAGCTCGATGTCACCGAGATGGACTTCCTGCACATCGACATCTACTCCGACCAAGCCGGCTCGCTGGGCATCGTGCCCATCTGGTGGAACGCCGAGGCCAACGCCAACTTCCCCGAAATCCGCAACACTGTGAATTTTGCTGGTGGCGAATGGTCGAGTTTCGACATCCCCATGAGCGCCTTTGAAGATGCCACACGCGGCGGCACCAACCTGATGCACCAGCTCAAGCTCGACAACGGAAACGGCCTTGACATCCTGGTTGACAACATCTACTGCTACAAGAATGCCTCGGTCAGCGAGCCCACCGCAATCACTCTCGAGGCTACCGCCACCGAGGTGCAGGCCACCAAGACTTTGCAACTCACCGTCAAGGATCAGGACAGCAACAACGTGGCTGCCAGCAAGGTGACCTTCACCAGCAGCAATGACGACATCGCCACCGTCGACGAGGCCGGCGTGGTGACCGGCGTGGCCGAAGGCACTGCCACCATCACTGCCACCCTCAACAGCGACAACACTGTCACCGCCGAGTTGGCGCTCACCGTCACCGCGGCTCCCGAGCCCACCGAAGGCCAAGTGCTCACCGCAGGCGATCACAGCGTGACGCTCGTGGGCTACCACTACGTCAACGAGACCACCAACAACTACCAGTTGCTGATTACCAGCGAGGAAACACTGGTTGGCCTGGGTGGATCGTTCTGGCACATCAATGGTGAAGGAACACAGCAAATGAACACTCCTGAAGTGATGAGCGTTGCCGCCGACGGCCACTCCATCACAGTGACGACCACATCCACTACCGATCCTCAGATTTACACTCCGCTCTATGTGCTGATGCCCGGCGAGGTGAACTTCGGCATGGTGACCATCGAGTGGAAAGAGGTGGGCGAAGTGACTCCTCCCGCCATTACCGAGTCCTCTCTGGCCGACATGGAGACCGCTCCCGATGCCAGCAAGACTTACCTGATTACCGAAGACCTGACCGTGGCCTTCGTGGATGGCGACGTGGTTTACGCCCGCGACAACAACGGTGCTGCTGCCCAAGGCCCCGCCGAGGGTCAGACCGACTATGTGGCCTCCTACCTGGCCCTGCCCGCCAACACCTTCAGCAACTGGATTGCCCTGACAGGCATCGAGGACGCAGAGGTGGGCCAGACGCTGACCGGTGTCACCGGCAAACTGACCGACGTGAAGAACTACACGATGGCTGTCGACGACTATGAAATCGGTGGCGATGCCGGCACCGTGGCGCTGAACAACTACACTCCCGCCAACCTTGACCCGGCCAACCGCACCAACGTGGAGCGTACCGTGGGCGACCGCACCTACAACTTCTGGTTTGCCATGCCGCAAGTGATGGAGGTAGCTCACATGGTGGGATGCTTCCACAGCAGCGACGGCAACTTCCGCACGCCCAACGCCACCGAGACCATCAACACCGCCAGCATCAATGGTGCTTTCCACGCCGACATCACGGGCAAGACATTTGAAAATGATTGCAACGTGGAGTTCGACGTCCTCATCCGCCTCAACGCCAATGGCACCACCGCAGCTCCGCGCCGCGTGGCAGCTGCCCAGGGCTACGACCTGAAGGCCATGAGCAACGGCACCAAGGTTGACGACGTCTCCACCGCCGTGCGCGACATCAACGCCGCCACCGACGTGGCTGCTGTGAAGTATGTCAACGCTGCCGGCCAGGTGAGCGCCAAGCCCTTCACCGGCCTCAACATCGTGGTCACCACGATGAGTGACGGCACGGTCAAGACCACCAAGGTGGTTCGCTGATTATCAACTCAGCTCCCTCATTGATTATCAATGGCGGCATCCATGCGGGTGCCGCCATTTTTATATCCCATATTGTGGCCGTATGCCGAATTTGTGTTACTTTTGCATCGGGATTATGAGTTCAAAAAACAAAAATAAAGACACGGCCGGCGGATGCTTGGGCTTGCTGGCGCTACTGCTCCTCATCATGCTTTTGATGGGAGCACAATGGCTCACGGTGTTTTTCACGGGCTGCATCGGCATCATTATCATCGTCATGGTAATCGTGGCATCCGACGATTTTCCGGCTCCCCGGAAAGCCGCCGCATCGGCTTCTCCAAAAGCCGAAGAAATCCCCATTCTCGTCTCGGAACAACAATACAGCGCGCTCACCGCCGAGGTGGGCAAAGCCTTAGAGCTGTGCCGCACACTGAGCCACGACAACGAGCTGCGCACCTATCTCCTTGAACACGCCCGCGACAAAGACACCATCGAAGGAGATTTCGATAACAACTTTTTAAATGATACATTGCGGTTTTTCTTCGTCCAGGATTTTTTCCGTATTTACCGCAAGCTGGGACTGAGTGTCGAAACCGACAACACCACAGCCGAGGGGCAACTGCTCATCATGTTTCTCGACCGCATCAAGAACAAACACGACCCCACCACCTACGCCACCCTTGCCGGCAACATCACCCACAGCGACTCGTTTTCCACACAAATCAGGCAGGTGTACAGCCAAATGCTTGATGTCTATAAAAATCCGGGCGTGGGCATCACGGTGGAAGGCGAAGACGACTTCATGCTGGCGCTCACCATCCGGCTGACCGACACATCGGGCCACCTGCTGCCACAAGCCCGCGTCATCCTCTACCGGCTGGCCTCCATTGTGGCCAAGGCGGATGGCGTTGTCACCCCCTCCCAAGCCAAGTGGCTGCAACAGATTGCACCCGAACAAATGGGCCGTAACCAAGAAGGCTCAGCTCAGAATGACCTGTCGCAGGACAACCCGATGGACATGCTGCAGCAACTGGTGGGGCTGAAAAAAGTGAAGCAGGATATCGCCAACCTCAAGAGCTTTGTGACGGTGAACAAGCACAGGGCCGGAGAAGGGCTCAAAACACCGGCCATTTCCTATCACTGCGTGTTCACCGGCAATCCCGGAACCGGAAAAACCACCGTGGCACGCATCGTGGCCGCCATCTATAAGGAGATGGGCGTTCTCAAAAAGGGGCATCTTGTGGAAACCGACCGCTCGGGGCTGGTGGCCGAATATGTGGGCCAAACGGCCGTGAAAACTAACAAAATCATCGATTCGGCTCTCGACGGGGTGCTCTTTATCGACGAGGCTTACACCCTGGCGCCGGGAACCATGAACGACTTTGGCCCCGAGGCGATTGCCACCCTGCTCAAGCGCATGGAGGACGACCGCGACCGCCTGGTGGTGATTCTGGCCGGATATGTCGACGAGATGGAACAGTTCATCCAGTCGAATCCGGGGCTGAGGTCGCGCTTTAACCGATATATCCATTTTGATGACTACGACACCGACGAATTGATGCAGATTTTTGAAAACAACTGCTCACAATTCGACTATCGGCTCCAGCCTGAGGCAAAACTTGCGTTGCAACAATACCTGGAGCAGCAAATCGCTCACAAGAGCAAGGACTGGGGCAACGCACGCGTCGTGCGCAATTTGTTTGAGAAAGTCATTCAGGCACAATCGGTGAGGCTGGCCATGCTGGGCGATGTGTCGCGCCAGGCGCTCATCACTATCCTCGACACCGACATCAAGCAAGCCATCGGCCAATAACCGATGTTTACACTTTTTAACGCAATAACTGAAACTTTTTACCGCCACCGCGCGTCTAACACACAAAAAACAATAACTACAACTCTAATGGTTTTCCACCCCACAAAACAACTTGCCACACTCGCAGTGGCACTGCTGGCAGCGACTGCCGGGGCGCAGACGACTACCAACACCACCCTCTCCGACAAGGAACAAGCCGCTATCGACAGCGCCGTGAACGCCGCGCTGGAAAAAAACATCGAACTCAAGGAAATTGAGGTCACCGCACAGCGACCGCTGGTGAAAAACGAGATTGACCGATTGAGCTACGACATTCAGGCCGATGCCGACAGCCGCACCAACTCCACTTTGGAAATGCTCAAGAAAGTGCCGCTGGTGAGCGTCGACGGCCAGGACGAGATTCGCGTGAAAGGCAGCACCAACTTCAAGATTTATAAGAACGGCCATCCCGACCCGTCGCTCAGCAGCAACCCCAAGGAGGTGCTCAAAGCCATTCCGGCCTCCATGATCAAACGCATCGAGGTCATCACCGAGCCGGGGGCAAAATACGACGCCGAGGGTGTGAGCGCCATCTTGAACATTGTGATGATGACCAATGCCGACATCAACGGCATCACAGGCACAATCGGCGCCGGCGTGAACCACCGCGGTGATCCCAACGCCAACGCCTATGTCACCTCACAGGTGGGACGCTGGGTGACTTCGGTCAACTATGGTTACCATCGCCAGGGACGCCACGACGAGCAGTTTTCAAGCAGCGAGACCCATTACACCGAAAGCGGCAACACCCTGCACAGCGAAGGCAGCGGGCTGTCGAGTGTCAACGTGCATTACGGCAACATCGACTCGAGTGTTGAAATCGACTCGCTCAACCTGTTGTCACTCACCTTTGGAGGCTACTTCTTCAACTACAAATCCGACGGCACCGGCCGCATAGCCATGACCGACGCTGCCGGCTCGCCCATCTACAGCTACACCCAGAACACCCACAGCCCCGGCAACAGCTACCACAATTTCAACGGCCGCGCCGACTATCAGCACAAGACCACCCGCAAGGACGAAGCCTTGACACTGAGCTATATGTTGTCGACCACGCGCAGCACCTCAGAACTGCGCAACACCATCAGCGCTGCCCAAAACCCGCCCGTTCCCTACACTGTATTCGGCCAAAACGGCCGTGAAAACTTCTGGGAACACACCTTCCAGTTCGACTGGACCCGCCCCTTCGCCCAGTGGCACAAGATGGAAACAGGAGTCAAGTACATCTACCGCAGCAACACCAGCCACACCGTCACCGACTACGATAGCGAGCAAGTGCCCAGCGTGGACTCGCGCTTCAAGCACCTGACGCAAGTGGCGGCAGCCTATCTGAGCTACACCTATCAACGCGACAAATGGAGCGCCCGGGCGGGGCTGCGCTACGAGTGGAGCCACCTGCGAGCCAGCTATTCCGACGGCAGCCAGGAGGGGTTCCACCGCAGCCTCAACGACTGGGTGCCCAGCGCCAGCATGAGCTACCAGTTCAACATGGCCAACAGCTTGAAAATGGCCTTTGCCACACGCATTCACCGTCCGGGCATCAGCTACCTGAACCCCGCCGTCGTGGAGAATCCCACCACCATCTCCTACGGCAACGCCCGACTGAGCAGCGCCCGCAGCTATTCAGTGAGCGCCACATTCATGCACATCGGGCCCAAGTTCACATTCAATGTGGTGCCCGGTTTCTCGGTGAGCAACAACGAGATTGCCGCCGTGCAGTTTGTGCAAGACGGGAAAAGGGTTTCCACCTACGCTAACACGCTCACTGAGCGTTGGGTGGGCCTGAGCGGATTTCTCCAGTGGATGGTGCATCCCAAAACGAGCATCATGGTCAACGGCAATGTGGGATACGACTATTACCGAAGCCGCGAGCTGAACCTGAAAAACAGCGGATGGAACAGTTTCTTCTTCACACAAATCACCCAACAGCTGCCCTGGAAACTGCGGCTCACCGCCAACGTGGGCAAGTGGGGAGGCGGTGCCAGCGGACTATACGGGAAAAATGGGAATAACTGGTTCCACGGATTGGGACTGCAACGCAGTTTCCTGAAGGACGATCGGCTTACCGTGCGCATCAACGCAAACCAGCCTTTTGGCAAGAAGTACACCGCCTTCACCTCTCGCACTATCCAGGGCGACTTCACCGGATGGGATCGCAACGAATGGGCCGCCCGCTCATTCTCGCTATCGGTGAGCTACCGCTTCGGCTCGCTCAACACCCGGGTCAAAAAGACCGACAAAACCATCGAAAACAGCGACGTTGTGGGCGGCTCAACGGCGGGTGGCGGACAAGCACAAAATTCCTCCGGACCCAATTAAACGGCCACACCCTTTTGGATGAAAAGTCGCCTTTTTTGCAACGAATAGAGAATAAATCAGTAACTTTGCAGTGAAGTTACTGATTTTCTCTTTTTATGGAGTTTCTTACATCGCATCATCTGCTGGGGCTTGTCATCGGACTGGCCACCTTTTTAGTGATTGGAATTTTTCATCCCATCGTCATCAAAGCCGAGTACCACTTGGGCACTAAGTGCTGGTGGGCATTCCTGCTGGTGGGCATCGGCCTGGCGACCGCCTCGCTGCTGGTGGACAATGTGCTGGCGGCCTCCATCATGGGCGTGACGGCGTTCTCGTGCTTCTGGAGCATCCTCGAGGTGTTTCACCAGCAGGAACGTGTGCGTAAAGGGTGGTTCCCACGCAACCCGAAACGCCGCTACCCCTGGGACAACGACAACAACCAAAACAATTAACCCCCTTTACCCCTATGCGTATTGATATACTCACGGTGATGCCCGAGGCGCTCGAATCGCCACTGCACTGCTCCATCCTGCAGCGGGCACAGGACAAGGGACTGGTGGAAATCCACGTGCACAACCTGCGCGACTGGTCGCTGCGCAACCACCGCAAGGTGGACGACTACCCCTTCGGCGGCGACGCGGGCATGGTAATGCAGATAGAACCGGTGTTCCGGTGCATGGAGCAGCTCAAGGCCGAGCGCCACTACGACGAGGTGATTTTCACCTCGCCCGACGGCGAAATGCTGTCGCAGCCCATGGCCAACACGCTGTCGATGGCCGAGAACCTGATGATACTGTGCGGCCACTACAAGGGGGTGGACTATCGCATCCGCGAGCACCTCATCACCCGTGAAATCTCCATCGGCGACTATGTGCTCACCGGCGGCGAGCTGCCGGCAGCGGTCATCGCCGACGCCGTGGTGCGCCTCATCCCGGGTGCCATCGGCGACGAGCAGAGCGCGCTGAGCGACTCCTTCCAGGACGGCCTGCTCGAGGCACCGGTCTACACACGACCGGCCGAGTTCAACGGCTGGAAGGTGCCCGAGGTGCTGCTCAGCGGCAACTTTGCCCGCATCGACCAGTGGAAAATGGAGCAGGCCCTGCAGCGCACCCGCCGCCTGAGGCCGGGTTTGTTAAATAATGATTAAATTTGGCCTCATCTCAAATTTTATCACTAATTTTAGCGTTTGAACCAAAACGAACCAGACAAATCAGCTGTCACTATGTTCAACCTATTCAACCTACGACGCCCCAAGTGGATTCCCCGATGGCTCAACCTGCCGCTGGTGATTTTCATTGTTTTTGTGGTTTCCCTGCTTTTTACAGGCGAAAACAATTACTTGAAAATCAACAATCTGAAGAGGCAAATCAACGAATTGAAGGCCGAAATCAAGGCCAACGAGGACTCGGCGGCCATCTATAACGCCAAGGTGCAAGAGCTCAACACCGACCGCGAGACGCTCGAAAAAATCGCGCGCGAGAAATATGGCATGAAACGGATCAACGAGGACGTCTATATCACCGACATCAAATGAAAAGCGAAATCACAACGGCGCAGCGCATCTGGAACTGGGTGCTCATCGTGGGCCTGATGCTATTGCTCATCATGGCACTGATGCCCCTGCTGGGCCCCAATGAACAATGGATGCGATGGGCCTACGGCGCGGGAGCACTGATGGTACTGGCGGCACGCACGGCACAAGCCGCGGCATGCAAGAGCGATGACCTGCGCACACGCCGGCTCTACCGCATTCTGGTGGTGAGCGCCTTGCTCTATGTGGCATCGGGCGCAGTAACCATCATCGACTCAGGCACTTCGAACTGGATTGCCTTCCTGCTGGCTGGCGCGGTGCTGCAAATCTACGCATCGGCCATGATTGACAAAATGGAGAGAAATTTGAATAAATCATAATCATTTCGTAATTTTGCAGGTTAATGAAAGGTAATTTGACTATAGATTGCGGAAACACCTCGGTGAAGGTGGCTTTCTTCATTGGTGCACAGCTCGTTGCCACCAATCGGTTTGACCGCTCCTCCACCGCGATGCTTGAGCGCATGTTCAGCAACTACAAGCCCGACACCGTCACCCTGTGCAGTGTCACCGAGGGCGACGCCGAGATTGACAACATAGTGAACAACCGATGCCGGCGAGTGCTCAGGCTCTCGCACAACACACCGATGCCCATCACCCTGGGATACCTCACCCCGCAGACGCTGGGACGCGACCGCATCGCCACAGCCGTGGGCGCTTGGACCGTGGCGCAACGTCTGGCACCGGGCAGCGACATGCTCATCATCGATGCCGGAACAGCCGTCACCTACGACCTGGTCACCGCGGCCGGACGATTTGTGGGGGGCAACATCGCGCCGGGCCTTGAGATGCGGTTCAAAGCGCTGCACGAGCACACGGGCCACCTGCCGCTGGTGAACGCCCAGGGAGCCACCCCCGTGGTGGGCTACGACACCGAAACGGCCATCCGCAGCGGCGTGGTGCTGGGCTTGCTGGGCGAAATTCGCTCGCACATTGCCGACATTCGTCTTTCACACCCCAACCTGCTGGTCTTCGTCACCGGCGGCGACGGACAGCTGCTGCGCAACAACCTCAAGAGCGATTTCATCTACCTGGAGAACCTGCTGGCCGAGGGCTTGAACAGAATATTCTTATACAACGAAAACAATGAAAATCAATAAAGCACTTTTGCCCCTGATGGTGGCCTGCCTGGCTGCCGTGGGAGCATGGGCACAAACTCTCACCACCCCCTACAGCAAGGTGGGCTACGGGTTGCTCAGCGACAACGCATCGAGCATACAGCGCTCCATGGGTGGCGTGGGTTACGCCATGCAAAACGGACGGGCTGTCAACGTGATGAACCCGGCCTCTTATTCTCAAGTCGACTCGCTCACATTCCTGTGGGACGTGGGCATCGACATGACCAACCTCTGGTCAAACGAAGAGGGCAAGCGCGGATACAGCTTCGGGGGCGGCCTTGACTACATCACATCGCAGTTCAAGCTGGGCAAGCGCCTGGGCGGCTCATTCGGCCTTGTGCCCTATTCGAGCGTGGGCTATTCATTCGGTTCCAAAATCGACAACGCCACCGAGAACCAGTCGGGCGCCGGAGGCATCAGCCAGCTCTACATCGGCGCCGGCTACGAGCTGTTCAAAGGGCTGAGCCTGGGTGTGAACGTGTCATATATGTTCGGAACCACCACCAATCAGTCGCTCATCACCAAGTCTACCACCAGCTATTTCAAGCGCGAAATGGAAGTGCGCGACTGGAACATGCAGGTGGGCTTGCAATACGCCTTCAACCTCTCACCGCGCGACCGCGTGGTGCTGGGTGTCACCTACCAGCCCAAGAAATCATTCCACGGCCACACCTGGGGCGTGTTCTACGACACACAGGACACCAAGACCGACACCGTGGGCTACGCCTCGCTGAAGGGCAGATACGAGCAGCCGCACTCCTTTGGGGTGGGCCTGAGTTATGAGCACAACCACCGATGGCTCGCCGAGGCCGACTTCACCTATCAGGACTGGTCGGCAGTGAAATACGAGCCGCTCGAAGGTTTCGAGGTGAGCACGCTCAAGTTCGACAAGCGCTGGAAGGCAGCCGCCGGCTTGCAGTACAGCCCCAACCGCCGCGGTTCCTACTTCGGCGCGATGGCCTTCAGAATGGGCGTGTTCTACAACCACGACTATATCAACATCACCGGCAACAATGTGCGCGACTACGGAGCAAGCGTGGGCGTGAGCCTGCCCGTGCCCAACGGAAAAACCACCGTCAACCTGGGGTTGGAGTGGCGACACCGCTACTCGGCACCCACATTGCTCATCAAGGAAAATTACCTCAACATCACCCTGGGGGTGAACTTCAACGAACTGTGGTTCTGGAAAAACAAGATTCGCTGACCGCCGCACACCATAAACGGCCATGGGGGGCATGACTCGATTGCTGCACATATTGCTTGCCTGGGCGCTACTGAGCACGGCGGTGGCCTGCAAAGACGAGGTGAAAAGCGTCGTCAAGCATCCCACCGACCCCGAAAAAGTGCCCACCATGCTCACACGCAACGTGCAGACGGTCATCAGCGACTCGGGCCACACACGCTACCGCATCACCACACCGCTATGGTGCATGTATGAAGAGGCACGGCAACCGCACTGGACCTTTCCCAAGGGGGTAACCGCCCAGGAACTCGACGACAATTACAAGACGGTGTCGACCATCAAGTGCGACTCGGCCTACTTCGACAAGATGCAGCAGTTGTGGACACTGACAGGCAACGTGCGCATCACAAACGAGCAGGGCGACGCCATCTCCACCAACGAGCTGTTCTGGAACCAGGCCGTCCACAAACTCTACAGCGAGTCGTTCATCCACATCGAGAAGCAGGGCCGCGTCATCGAGGGCTACGGCTACGAGAGCAACGAAAAGCTCACCACCTACACACTGCGGCAGGTGGAGGCCATTTTCCCCATCGACGAGAACCGGATGCCGCACCCATGACCACCATCGCAATTACTGAAACCTCATAACACTTCTTTTTTTTGACAACAACCTACACCTATCCTCTCATCATCGCACTCGGGGCGATGCTGCTCTCGGGATTTTTCTCGGGAATGGAAATTGCTTTTGTGTCGTCAAATAAAGTGCGGGCCGAGATTGATATCGCCCGGGGCGGTATCATCAACCGCATTCTCAACATCTTCTACAGCAACCGCGAGATGTTTATCTCCACGCTGCTCATCGGCAACAACATTGTCAACGTCATCTACAGCATGGCCATGGCCATCCTGCTCACCGTGCCCCTGCAACGGCTTGTGGGCAACAACGAGGTGCTGCTGCTCACGCTGCAGACGCTCATCTCCACAGCCATCATCCTGTTCACGGCCGAGCTTCTGCCCAAGGCGGTGTTCCGCATCAACCCCAATTACTCGCTCAGAACATTCTCGCTGCCGCTCTTCGTGTGCTACTGCTTGCTCTACCCCATCTCACGGTTCACCGAGTGGCTGTCGGCCTCGCTCATGCGGCTGCTGGGCTTCAAACTGGGCAATAACAACGTAGGCACCATCAGCGTGGACGAGCTGGATGCCTACCTGCAGCAGAACATCGACAAGAAAGAGGACGAGAACAAAGAGGTGGACCGCGAGGTGAAACTGTTTGAGAACGCGCTCGACTTCAGCGACACACACCTGCGCGACTGCATGGTGCCGCGCAACGAAATCATCGCCGTCGACGTCATCGACACCACGCGCGACGAGCTGGTGAACCTCTTCAGCCAGTCGGGACTGTCGAAGATTGTGGTCTACCGTGAGGAAATCGACAACGTCATCGGATTCATCCAGGTGAGCGAGCTCTTTGTGCCCGATGTGGACTGGAAAACCCGCATCAAGCCGGTGCTTTTCGCACCCGAAACCCTGCTGGCACGCAAGATGATGACTCAACTGCTCGAGAAGAAACGCTCCATGGCCATCGTGCTCGACGAGTTCGGAGGCACAAGCGGAATGGTCACGCTCGAGGACCTGGTGGAGGAAATCTTCGGCGAAATAGAAGACGAGCACGACCGCAACAAGCTCGTGGCACGGCAGCTCGACGACAACACCTACGAGTTCAGCGGGCGCATGGAAATCGAGGACATCAACGAGCGCTTTCATCTCGACCTGCCCGAGAGCGACGAGTACCAGACCATCGCGGGCTGTCTGCTGGCCGTGCACGAAGCCATCCCCAATGTGGGCGAATCGGTCGATGTGGGCGACTACGTCATCACCGTCACCCGCAAGACGGCTGCCCGCATCGAGCTGGTGCGCCTCACGCTCAAGCAGCCCCAATCCTGACCTCAGAAGCATCTCAAAACGGGGTCAACTCAAAAAAAAGAGGGGAAAAAGCACTTTTTTTGAAAAAAATCGCGAAAATGTTTGCACGATTACACATTTTTGTACTATCTTTGCATCGCATTTCGCAAATGGTGCGTTAGTTCAGTTGGTTAGAATGCCTGCCTGTCACGCAGGAGGTCGCTGGTTCGAGTCCTGTACGCACCGCACAAGAAAGCCGAGGATTTTCCCCGGCTTTCTTGTTTTTTCGTGGTCTGTGTGAATGCCCCTGTCAGAAAGTGAGTGCCACACCGGCCATCACATTCAGGCGCTGGCCACCCATGCCGTAAATGATGTCCCATTTCTTGTTCAGCAGATTGCTGGCTTGCAGCCACACACTGAACGAGTTGGTGAAGCGGTAGCTGGCACCCGCCTTAAGGTTGACAATGTTGCCCGGGTCAACCTGCGAATAAACGCCTGTGGGAAAAATGATAATATCGCGGTAAATGTTTGAAAGCAATAAAAGAGCATCCTGGACGAAGTCGCCACGACCAGTGTGCACATCGAGGCCCACATTCACCGTCAACTGCTTGATTGGGTGGACGCGCACATCAAATCCGGCCATGAAATCCGACCCATATCTGTCAATCACCGCACCCTTATAGAAATTGGAACGCGAGGGGTCGTAGTCATCGTCCTGAGGCGCATAGCTCAATTTCAGGCTGGCATCCACCAGCGAGCGGTATTTGTAATTCAACATCACACCCACATAGACGCCACGCATGTCAATCACCAGATTGCCGTGGGTCATGCCCAAAGCCGTGCCCGACAGGCCCTGATAGTCGAACAGGCAATTGTTGTTGCCATGTTTCTCCATCATATATCCCACAAACGGCCTCATACTGAAGCCGGCAAACGGCCCCACGTTCAAACCCACCTCCATGTCAAGCGGGATATAAGGATTGGAGAAGGCCACGTTGGGTGTCCAGTAGCGCGTGATTATGTGCATATCTTCCAGGCGGGTGATGTCCTTGCCACCCTCCACCTTGGCATAAAGGCCGAAACCCGGGGCGACATCCACATCGAGCTGCACATTGGGCGACAACCGCACAGCGGCACCGTCGTTGTGCGACAGGTCAATGTTCAACCCGGCTTTCAGCGACACGATGTCGTTGCGCCATTTGAAGAAAGGCGACAGGCGGAACATCCACATCGAGTGATTGGGAATGGAGGTTGCCCCAAGCAACGAAGCATTGAGCGGCACAGCACCAATGCGGCGGACAATATAGTCGGAAACCAAACTATAGTCAACCTGGTTGCTCCATTTCTGATAGAAGAAATCCACATCCAAGCCGGCACCGGTGTATTCACTCAAAGGCGTCTCACCCCCCAGAGCAGCACGCACCAGATTTTCGCGCAGGCCATCACCGTCCTTGTCGATTCTCTTGTCGTAGCGAGAGTGCTCCACACCCAGACCCACATGATAGTCCACAGCGTGTCCGGCCACAGCGGTCTTGCCCTCCCATCCGGCATCAAATCCCAAATGCAGGAAAGTCTGCTTCTCGCTGCTCCAGTCCCAAGGAGAAAATTTTTCTTTCAGCACGGTGAAATCTGGGTTGTCCAACAATGAAACGGGGTACAGATTACTCCATCCACCATAATAATTGAAATTGTCAATACGCCCCTTCAGCCCAACTGACAACTTGCCTTTCTCGAACTGGTGGGCCAGGTCCACCTGCAGGCGGTTGTCGTTGAACTTTTGCTCAATGCGCTTCTCGGGGGCAGGAAAATGGACGCTCGAGTTGTTGCCGGCCCAGGTGCTGTTGTGCTGCAACCAGATGCCGAGCTTGGTGCGCTCGCTGTCGAGCAGCCGGTAGCCCAGGCTCCCCACAAAGTTGGCCTGACTGCCGCCACCCACATCAAAGTAGCCACGCTTGTGATTGAAAATGTGAGCCGTGCGGTAGCCATAGGGCATCATCGTGGGAATGCTGGCGGGCACATCGATGGGCGATGCCCAGTCGCTGTATTTCAGGGTGGTCTTCGGGCCGCTGGTGTCGACTTTTTTCACCTGGGGAAGGTTGTTCTTCTTGGTGGCCTTTTTCACCTGAGGCACAAAGTCCTTTTCCAGAGTAATTTCCTTGTTCAGCTCCTTCTTGTCTTGTGCAAACGCCGTGCTTGCCGCAAGCGCCGCCACAAGAATCGTTGTTAATATCGTTTTGTTCATCATCGCAGTGACTTATTTCTTGGATTTCTTATTGGTGGTTGTTTTCTTTGCGCTGGAGCCGTCTTTCAACGCCTTGAGACGCTGCTCTATCTCATCAAAGATTTCCTGTTCCTTGCCCGGATAGTTGCTCTTGAGGCTGAGCAGATAGTCGCGCGCCTCAGCCACTTTGCCTTGCTTGCGATACACATCGCTCAGCACAATGAAGCTCTTGGCCAGCCAGTAGTTGTGAGGCGTGCCGGCATCAATCAGGTTGTTCACTGTGCGTTCGGCGTCCTTCAAGTTGCCTTGCGACAGCTGAAGGTTGGCCAGCTCGTAGGCCGCTTGCGCTCCGGCCTCGCTCTTGGGGTTGGCGGCGAGACTCTTGAGGTCGGTCACGGCTTCTTGCACATTGTTCAGATGCACATCGGCCAATGCCCGGGCCAGCTTCACCTCTTCCTCCTCGGCGGCTGTGAGGCCGCCGCGCTTCACCAGGGTGGTGGCGGTAGCCGACACCACATCCCAGTTACCCATAGCCTGGGCGGCCCGCAACAGGCCCAGCTGGGCGGTGGTGCGGTTGTCGGTGCTCGACGAGCGGTCGGCCAGGTCTTGATAGGCCTTCAGTGCGTCGGCTTTCTTGCCTTGGCGCATCAAGATGTCGGCCCGCATGGCCATGGCATCCTCGGCAAAGGAGGCCTCGCCGTTTCCTTTCAGGGCCTCATCGAGGCAAGAGAGTGCGTCGCCCAGTTTGTTTTGTGAGTAATAGTAACGCCCGATGTAGTACTTGGCTTTCGGGGCGTAGGCGCCATTGGGATAATTGCTCAGATAATTCTGCATCTTGGTGATGCTGGGTTTGTCGGCAATGGCGAGTTTCTCGGCAGCCTCGAAGGTAAGGCGGTCCACCTCGCTCACGTCGATGCGCGGCGCGCTGGGCACACTGTTGAGGAAGCGCTCGAAGTCGGCCAGCTCGCCGCGGTCGGCCATGAGCAGCTTCATGTCTTCGGCGGCCGCCTGGGCCTCGTCGCTGCTCGGATAATCCTTTATCACGCGCTTATAAGCTTCGATGGCGGCGGCTTCGTTGTTCATGTTCTTATCCACAATGGCCATCTGAAGCAGTCCCTTGCGGGCTTCCACGCTCTTGGGATAGGCCTTGAGCAGGGCATTAAAGGCCGCCACGGCATCTTGTCCGCGGTCGGCTGCAGCCAGGGCGTTGCCTTTCTCCAGCATGGCCTGGGGTGCATATTGCGACTTGGGATAGGCCTTGAGGAAGGCATCGAGCTGGGCCACCTCGGCGGCATAATCCTTGGCGAGCCCCATCATCACTCCCTTCTGGAACATGGCGTAGTCGGCGCCGGTGGTCTTGTCGGCCTTCACGGCCTCGTCGTAGCTGGCCTGCGCGGCAGTGTAGTCCTGCAGGTAATAGTTGGTGTCGCCTATGCGGCTGTGGGCATCGGCAAGCAGGTCGGCCGGCAGCTGTCCGCTCTTCACCGCGTTCTGGAAAGCGGTGCGGGCCGCTTTGTAGCTCTTTTGCTGATACAGCGAGTAGCCCAGGTTGTACTGCGCCAGGCCGTAGTTGCTGTCCTTGGCCGACGCGTTCTTGACGTAGGCCTGCTGGTTGGTTGCCGCATTCTTGAAATCGCCCGCGCGGTACTGTGCCTCGGCAAGCCACAGCCGGCTCTCGTTCAGGATGGTCTTGTCCTGGTTGCCGAGTTCCACGGCCTGCTGCAGGTAGTGGATGGCATCGGTGTTCTTGCCGTTGGCAAGCGACTGAACACCCAGGTTGTAGAGCACCGTCTGCTTTGCTTTCTTCACTTTCGGGCCGGGATTCTTGATGTGGTTGATGCTCGACAAGGCCTTGCCATAGTCGCTTGTGGTCATATAGGCATCCACAAGATAGCCTTCCACATTGTCCTTATAACGCGAGCGGGGATAGTCGTTGAGGAATTGCTCCAGCATGTCGATACTTTGGTCAAAGGGTGTGCGGCCGCCCTGATTCTGGCTGATGGCATAGTTGTAGAAAGCCGTTTCGCGCACGCCCGCGTCATGTGTCATCTTGGCGGCCTGCTCAAAGGCGCGTGCCGCACCGTTCAGGTCGTTCTTCTTGAGCCGGCACTGGCCCATGTAGAGATAAGCGCTCTGTGCCAGGGCATCGTCCTCGCCCACCGACTGGGTCATGCGCTGCAGGGCACTGTCGTAATTGCCGGCCTCATAGTCGAGCACGCCCATGGTGTAGGTGGCCGTGCGGTAAGGCTCTCCCTCCGGATTGTCGAGATAGCGCTGCAGGTAGTTTTTTGCCCGTCCCTTGTCGCCGGTGTGGTAATAGCTCTCGCCCACCAGGCGGTTGAGCTCGGCATCAAAGTAGTCGTTATTGCCTTCCTCGAGCAGTTCAAGGCCATTTTTGATTACCTCACGATAGTTTTTGTTGTGATAGTCGATTTGGGTGATATAATACTGAGCCTGATAGGGAAGCTCGCCACTTTGCGCCTTAGCGATGTCGGAAAACTGGCTGCGGGCCGCCGCATAGTTCCCGCGCGCATAGGCAATATAGGCTTGATAAAAAGCCGATGCCGCTCCATAGCGTGCCGTGCGGGACAGCGTGCCGTATTGACGGGCTGCCTCATCATAATTGGCCAGTCGCAGATTGCAGTAGGCCCGGCGGTAAAGCAGGTCCTCATCGCTGTCGGCATCCAGTGCGCCGTCACGAACCAGCCCATAGCTCACCAGAGCACTCTCCCACTCTCCGCGATAGAAGTAGTAATTGCCAATCTTCAGACGGGCTTCCTCGGCCAGCGGGCTCGATGGATGCGCGTCGACAAACTCTTGCAGGGCATCCAAACTCTCGGCCTCGCCACGCTCAAACATCGCCAAAGCCTCATTGTACTCGGCACGCTCCTGCTCGGGCACCGTCACGTCGAGCGTCATCGCATGACGCGATTGGTCGATAACGCCCACATAATTGCGCCATTCGAGCATGAGGCGTCCTCGATCCAAAAAACCGGGAGCATCCACCCCCATCACTGTGGGCTGGCCCAGCAATGCCACAGGCACCGCCATTGCCAAGCCGAAAAATACTGATTTCAGTTTCATCTTCAATTAGTCGGTTATTATGCGTTTCGGGCGTTTCCACACCGAAACCATTATCCTTATTATATTATTAGGCAAAATTAGTGCAAGTTGAGCGCAGAACAAAATGAAAAACGCAGTTTTTTCATTTTTTATGCCTCGACGCAGCCTAATTTATCTAAAATTAGTGCAAGCCGGGCGCAGAACCAAAGTTTACTTTGTGTTTTTCCGCAGCCCGATTTGCCTCACATACGCCAGCCTTTCGGGCTCCCGCTCGGTGGAAAGCACCACGTGGCTCATGGGCACCATTGCCTTTGCCAAAAGGCCTAATAATGGCAGAATTAAAAATAATTGGCGCTTTTCCATTGCTAATTATCAATTATTTTGTACTTTTGCGTGTTTATTTGGCGAAAAGCCCAATTTTGCGAACAAAAAAATAAAATAAATATAACTTAAATGGCACTATTAGAGAAAATTAGGCAAAGAAAGAAAATTCTTGCCATTGTGATTGGCGCCGCTCTTCTCGCTTTCATCATCGAGGTGGGAATCGAGGCACTCGGACGCCAAGCAAGCAACAGCACCGCTGTGAAAGTGGGCAGTGAGAAAATCGACATCATGACCTTCCAGAAACGCGTGGAGCAAGAGGCCGCGCAAGACCAGAACCAGAACCGTCAGGTCGACGCAGCCACCCGCCAGCAGCAAGTGCTCGAAGAGATGATCAACGAAACGCTGCTCAAGCAAGAGTACGAAAAAGTGGGTATCTATGTGAGCGACAACGAAATCAGCGAGCTCATGATTGGCAAAAACGCCGCCCCGGCAGTTGTCCAGTTTGCACAGCAAGTGGGTGCCGAGACGCCCGCACAACTCTATGAGTTCATCACCAATCCCGCCAAGATGGGCGCTCAGGAATCGCAAGTGATTGAGCTCAGGCAGGAGTGGAACAAGCTCAAAGAGAACCTCACACAGCAAATTAAGTTCAACAAACTGCAAACCCTGCTGGCCGGCGCCATCCAAGCCAACGACCTGGACCGCGCGCAGATGACCGAGGACGAGGCCACCACCACCAGCATCAACTTTGTCAAAAAGGACTTCGCATCGCTCGCCGATGACAAATATCCCGTCAGCGACGCCGAAATCAAAGCCGAATGGAACAAACTCAAACCCATGTTCCGCCTTGAGGAGGAGACCCGCCGCGTGCACTACATCGCCGTCAACATCGCTCCGTCGCAGGCCGACATCGCAGCCGCCGCTAAGGTGGCCGATGAGGCATGGGCAGCCTTGCAGAAAGGCACCGGCATCGACAGCGTGAGAATTCTGGGCAAGGTGAATATCGACACCGTCAAGAACCCCATCGACAAGTTCTCGGGAGCGGTCAAGGAATTTGCCGCCAGCGCTACCGTCGGAGCCACCAAGCGCGACGAACCGGTGAACAACCGCTACAAGATGTACAAGCTCATCGGCAAGAGCGTGTCGCTCGACTCCATCAACATCAGCATGGTGGTCGTTCCCGGCGACAAGAAAACACAAGACAGTGCACTGGCTATGCTCAATGGCGGCAAGACCCCCGACGAGGTGGCCAAGGCCATCAAGGGCGCTCAAGCACAGGAAGACCTGTGGCAACAGATTGCCAGCGCGCCCGACTCGACCAAGAACAAAATTGCCAACGCCGGCAGCAACTACTTTGTGCTCTTCGCAGGCGACCAGGGCGCTCAGCTGCTGAAGGTCAACGAGAAGAAAGCCCCCAAGACTTTCTACACCGTGGCCACCATCTCCTATGAGGCCTACGCCAGCACCAAGACCAGCGAGGACCTGCGCGACAAGTTCCAGGCCTTCCTGAACAAGAACAAGACGGTGGCCAACTTCGAGAAGAATGCCGCCCAGGCCGGCTACAACGCCGCCGAGGCAATGATTACCCCCAGCACCCCGCAACTGGGCATGAACCCCTACACCCGTCAGGGCATCAAGGACAGCCGCAAGGCTATCAAGTGGGCCTTCGACAACAAGAAGGGAACCGTGTCGCCCATCTTCAGCGACAACAACGATGTGCTGCTGGCCGTGGCTGTGGACGATGTCTATGACACCGAATTCATCGGCGCCGACGTCAAGGAAGTCAAAGAGATGCTCACCACCCGCGTGCGCAACTCCAAGAAGGGCGATGACCTGATGAAGCAGTTCCAGGGCAAAGCAAAAGACCTCGCAGGCTATGCAAGCATCATGGGTGCGAAAGTCGACACCACGCAAGTGGTCTTCGCTCAAGACATGATTGCAAAAATCGAGGGCGAGCCGGGACTCGTGGGACGCGTCGCTGCCGCACAGCAAGGCAAGCTCGTGGGACCGTGGAAGGGCCAGAATGGCGTCTACGTCTTCCAAGTGGTCAAGCAGGAGAAAGAACAACGCGTGCCCACCAAGGAAGAGCTCGACAACCGCTACGCACAATCGCGCGGAGCAGCGCTCGTGGCCAACCCCAGCGCCATCTACGGCATCCTGAGCAAAGCCACCAAGGTAAAGAAGAGCCTCATCAATTTCTATTGATCTCCCATCACCCAATCACTGGGACAGCAGGGAGTGCCAATTATGGCACTCCCTGCTTTTTGTATACGTCACACGCGGGGCACCCCGCCACCTCTCCACTGCGTATGCCTGACTGCAAATGGCGATACAGCGGCGGGCGGGAGCGCGAAATTGCGCGGCGTTTCGGAAAATCACAAATAAATTTGCATTTTCGCTCAACTTGCAGTAATTTTGGATTTCGTATTTGAAAAACGATATTTCATGGCTACTATCAATGAATTGCAAGACGAAATAATCGAGGAGTTCGAGGGCCTTGACGACTGGATGGATCGCTATGCGGTGATTATCGAGATGGGTAACGCCATGCCGCCGCTCGACGAGCAATATAAAACGCCCGACAACCTGATTGACGGCTGCCAAAGCCGGGTGTGGCTGCAGGCCGACTACACCGACGGAGTGATACACCTCCAGGCCGACAGCGACGCGCTCATCGTGAAAGGCATCGTGTCGATGCTGGTGCGGGTGCTCGACGGGCAGTCGCCACGCGACATCCTGGACACCGACCTCTATTTCATCGACCGCATCGGGCTGCACGACCACCTGTCGCCCACACGCAGCAACGGCCTGGTGGCCATGGTGAAGAAAATCCGCTCCTACGCACTGGCCTACACGATGGCCAACCACGAATAATCGAAATCTCAACACCTAAAAAACCATAATCATTATGTTCAAAAATCATCCTAAAGGACTAATCCCCGCCGCCTTAAGTAATATGGGCGAGCGGTTTGGTTATTACATCATGAACGCAGTGCTGCTGCTGTTCTTGTGCTCAAAATTCGGCCTCGATGAGGGCCTGGCCGGCGGCATCTACGCTGTGTTCTATGCCGGAATCTATGTGCTGAGCCTGGTGGGCGGACTGATCGCCGACCGCACGCAGAACTACAAAAGCACCATCCAGTGGGGTCTTGTCATCATGGCCGTGGGCTACGTGCTGCTGTCGATACCCGTTGTGCACTCGGCCGGCAATCACATGTGGCTGCTGGTCTTCACCTGCGTGGCCCTGTTCCTGATAGCCTTCGGCAACGGCTTGTTCAAGGGCAACCTGCAGGCTATCGTGGGACAGATGTACGACAACATGGAAGCCGATGCCGTGGCACGCGGTGTCAAAGATGACGAACTCAAAGAAATCAAGGAGCGCCGCGACAGCGGTTTCCAGATTTTCTATGTGTTTATCAATATCGGCGGCCTGGTTGCGCCATTTGTGGCTCCGCTGCTGCGCCAGTGGTGGCTGGGCGTGAAAGGCATGGTCTACGATGCCGGCCTGCCCGCCTTGTGCCACCAGTACCTCAACGATGCCGCCACGATGACCAGTGAGCAGATGACCAACCTGACGCAACTGATGACCAAGGCCAATCCCAACGCCGTGGCCGACATGAACACCGCTTGCAACAGCTATCTGGAAGTGTTCAACACCGGTGTCCACTACTCATTCATCGCCTCGGTCGTGGCCATGTTCATCTCGCTGGCTATTTTCATGGCCTACAAGAAACTCTTCCCCACTCCCGCCAAGAAAGAGGCGGTCGCCGCAGTGGAATACACCCCCGAGGAGAAGGCCTCGATGGCCAAGGAAATCAAGCAGCGCATGTATGCCCTGTTTGCTGTGCTGGGTGTGTGCGTGTTCTTCTGGCTGTCGTTCCACCAGAACGGCCAATCACTGTCGGTGTTCGCCCGCGACTATGTTATCACCGACACCATCGCACCCGAGATTTGGCAAGCTGTGAACCCGTTCTTCGTGATTGTGCTCACGCCCATCATCATGGCCATCTTTGCCGCCATGACCCGTGCCGGACGTGCCATCTCCACACCACGCAAGATTGTCATCGGTATGTTCATCACCGGCCTGGCCTATCTGTTCCTGATGGTGCTGAGCATGGCTTACGACTACCCCAACGGCACCGACTTCCGCGCCATGGACATCGCACAGCAGGAAGCCATGAAGTCACAATGGTGGGTGCTGATAGCCACCTACTTCTTCCTGACTGTGGCCGAGCTGTTCATCTCCCCGCTGGGCCTGTCGTTTGTCTCAAAAATTGCCCCCAAGCACTTGCAAGGCATCTGCCAGGGCCTGTGGCTGGGAGCCACGGCGCTGGGCAACCTGTTTATCTGGATTGGCCCGGTCATGCTCAACGGCATGCCCAAATTGTGGATGTGCTGGGCTGTGTTCTTAATCATCTGCTTCATCGCCATGGGCGTGATGTGGGGCATGGTCAAGTGGCTGGAACGCGTCACTAAATAACAACCGATATGTTTGAGAACCAACCGAAAGGATTATATGCTTTAGCGCTTGCCAACACTGGCGAGCGCTTTGGCTATTACACGATGATTGCCGTGTTCGCCCTGTTTCTGCGGGCGAACTTCGGGCTCGACGCCGGCAAGGCGGGCTTGATTTACAGCAGCTTCTTGATGCTGGTCTACTTCCTGCCGGTGATTGGCGGCGTGCTGGCCGACCTCTTCGGCTACGGGCGCATGGTCACCACGGGCATCCTGGTGATGTTTCTGGGATATGTGGCACTGTCGGTGCCTCTGGGCGGCGACAATGTGGCGCTCTGGGCCATGATGGGCGCCTTGCTGCTCATCAGTGTGGGCACAGGCCTGTTCAAGGGCAACCTGCAAGTGATGGTGGGCAACCTCTACGACGACCCGCGCTATAGCGACCGCCGCGACGCGGCATTCAGCATCTTCTACATGGCCATCAACATTGGCGCCATGTTTGCCCCCACAGCGGCGGTGAAAATCATGGAGTGGGCGCAGACGTCGCTGGGCGTGAGCGAGGCCGACTCCTATCACTTCGCCTTCGGGGTGGCATGCCTGTCGCTCATCGTTTCGATAGCCATTTTCTACGCCTTCCGCAGCACCTTCCGCCACACCGAGGTGAGCAGCCGCAGCAAGAAAGCCGACGCCAAGCAGGCCGCCGCGCCCGACCTTCCGGCCGGCGACACGACACGGCGCGTGGTGGCACTCATCCTGGTGTTCATTGTGGTGATTTTCTTCTGGATGGCTTTCCATCAGAACGGGCTCACGCTCACTTTCTTCGCCAACGAGTTCACCGTGAAGTCGACAAGCGGGCTGCAAAGCATGGCCTTCGATGTGTGGAACCTGGTAATGGGCATCATCATCGTCTATGCGGCTTTCGCCGCCTGGGAGAGCAAGACGGCCCGGGGCCGCAACATCTCCCTTGCCGTGATTGCTGCGGCTGTGGCCGTGCTGGTGGTGCGCTACTTCTATCTGCCTGAGAGCACCGCCATCGACGCCCCCATTTTCCAGCAATTCAACCCCTGCTTTGTGGTGGCGCTCACACCGGTGTCGATGGCCGTCTTCGGGTGGCTGGCACGCAAAGGCAAAGAACCGAGCGCACCGCGCAAGATTGCGCTGGGCATGCTGGTGGCCGCCGCGGCCTACCTGATTATGGTGCTTGGCTCCATGGGCCTGCCCACGCCCAACGAACAGGCCGCCACGGGCAGTGCCGCCACGCTGGTATCGCCCAACTGGCTCATCAGCACCTACCTGGTGCTCACTTTCGGTGAGTTGTTGCTCTCGCCCATGGGAATCTCGTTTGTCACCAAGGTGGCACCTCCCAAGCTCAAGGGATTGATGATGGGCGGTTGGTTTGCCAGCACCGCCATCGGTAACTTCCTGGTGAGCGTGGGTGGCTACCTGTGGGGCGACCTCCCGCTGTGGCAAGTGTGGAGTGTGTTTATCGGGGTGTGCCTGGTGTCGGCCGCATTCATGTTCATCATGATGCGCCGCCTCGAAAAAGTGGCTCGCTGATTCACCAGCCCCGTAATTGCCGCAAAGGCTTCAGGAAAAAGGGACGCTCCGCCAGATGCTGGTGGGGCGTCTTTAATGCCTCGGTGTCAATCACAATCTCCGTGCGACTGCCGTCGGGAGCGGGCTCGCTGTCGATGGCCATGATATCGATGTCCACCACCCGGTCCACATAGCCCCCCAGCGCATCACGATGGGCGGCACTGCCCAGAGCGCGCTCAATGCTTTGAATCCAGCGCAGCACATCCATCGGTTCGCGGCCAGTGTCGATGGCCACTCCCAGGTTGAGAAAACCGTTGTCGCTCTCGAAGCCCCAGGGCTCGCTCTCCACCACATCGCTCAGCAGGCACCATCCGCCGGCGCCGGCGGCCAGCGCCACAATGGCACCGTACAGGTGGGCCCAGCGGTCGCCCAGGTTGCTTCCTATGTTCAGATAATATCGCATGGTATTGAATCGGGCTATAAAGAAAGAGTGCCGGATGGCTTGCGTCACCCGGCACTCATTTGAGTTGTTACAATGTCTTGTGGACCTCGATTTCCTCGAATGCCTCGATGATGTCGCCTTCCACCAGGTCGTTGTAGCTCTGGATGCTCAAGCCGCAGTCGTAACCGCTGGCCACTTCCTTCACATCGTCTTTGAAGCGCTTGAGAGAAGCCAGGTTGCCGGTGAAAATCACAATGCCGTCGCGAATCACGCGCACCTTGCACTGCCGCTTGATTTTTCCTTCGGTCACCATGGCACCCGCAATGGTTCCCACCTTGCTGATGTGGTACACCTGGCGCACCTCGGCGCTGCCGCTCACTTCCTCCTTGATGTCGGGCTGGAGCATGCCTTCCATAGCGCTCTTCACCTCTTCGATGGCATCATAGATGATGGAATAGATGCGGATGTCCACACCCTCCTGTGCCGCCAGTCGCTTGGCATCGCCGCTGGGACGCACCTGGAAGCCCACGATATAGGCATCGCTGGCGGCGGCCAGTGTCACATCGCTCTCGGTGATGGCACCCACCGCCTTGTGGATGACGTTGACCTGCACCTCGGGGGTCGACAGCTTGATGAGCGAGTCGCTCAGTGCCTCGATAGAACCGTCCACATCGCCCTTGACGATAATGTTCAGCTCGTGGAAATCGCCTAATGCGCGGCGACGGCCGATATCCTCCAGGGTGACTCGCTTCTGCGTGCGCAATCCCAGCTCGCGCTGCAACTGCTCGCGCTTGTTGGCAATCTGACGGGCCTCCTGGTCGGTGTCCATCACATTGAACTTGTCGCCGGCCGTGGGAGCGCCGTTCAGGCCCAAGATGAGGGCAGGCGACGCCGGTCCGGCCTCGGTGATGCGCTGGTTGCGCTCGTTGAACATGGCTTTTACCTTGCCGTAATGCGTTCCGGCGAGCACGATGTCGCCCACACGCAGCGTGCCGTTATCGACGAGCACGGTGGCCACGTAGCCGCGGCCCTTGTCGAGCGACGACTCGATAATCGAGCCGGTGGCCTTGCGGTTGGGATTGGCCTTCAGCTCAAGCAGGTCGGCCTCGAGCAGCACTTTCTCAAGCAGCTCGTATACGCCCGTTCCTTTCTTGGCCGAGATGTCCTGGCTCTGGTATTTGCCGCCCCAGTCTTCCACCAGGTAGTTCATGCCGGCAAGCTCTTCCTTGATTTTCTCGGGGTTGGCGCCGGGTTTGTCAATCTTGTTGATGGCAAAGATAATGGGCACTCCTGCCGCGCTGGCATGGCTCAGTGCCTCCACCGTTTGAGGCATCACATTGTCGTCGGCTGCCACAATCACAATCACGATGTCGGTGACCTTTGCACCGCGGGCACGCATGGCGGTGAACGCCGCGTGGCCGGGGGTGTCGAGGAAGGTGATGCGACGGCCATTCTTGAGCTTCACATTGTAGGCACCGATGTGCTGGGTGATGCCGCCTGCCTCGCCGGCGATGACGTTGGTGTTGCGGATGTAGTCGAGCAGCGATGTCTTGCCATGGTCCACATGACCCATCACGGTGACCACCGGCGAGCGCTCCACCAGATCCTCGGGAGCGTCGGCCTCGTCATGAATGGCCTCGACCACCTCGGCGCTGGTGTACTCGGTCTTGAAGCCGAATTCGTCGGCCACAATATTGATTGTCTCGGCATCCAGACGCTGGTTGATGGACACCATCACGCCCAGGCTCATGCAGGTGCCAATCACTTTGTTCACCGGAATATCCATCATGGCGGCCAGGTCGTTGGCGGTCACAAACTCGGTGAGCTTGAGCACCTTGCGCTCGGCTGCGGCTTGTGCTGCCACTTCGCGCTCTTCCTCGCGCACGGCCTCGCGTTTCTCTTTACGCCACTTGGCGGCCTTCTTCGGGGCCTTGGTGGTGAGGCGTGCCAGCGTCTCTTTGACTTGGCGTTGCACATCTTCCTCGCTCACCTCGGGCTTGAAGGGGCGTTTCTTCTTGTCCTTGCGCTTCGTGGCGTCGGCACCGGGCTGCTGTGAGCCTTTGCCCTTGCCCGGCTGCGGCTGGTTCTGCTGCAGAGCTGCGGCCTTGTCGACGTCAATTTTCTCTTTGCCGATGCGTTTACGCTTCTTCTTGCCGGCTTCGGAGCCTTGAGCCTTGGCGATGCGCTCATTGCGCTTTTCCTCTTTCGTCTTCTTCTTGGGACGGGTCTGCTGGTTGAGCGCGTCGAGGTCGATTTTGCCCACCACATTGAGCGTGGGGCCTTCGGGCTTGCCCAGGGTGAACACCTCGGGTTCGGCAGGTTTCTCAGGCTGGTCGGGCGCTTGAGGTTCATGTTGCTCGGGCTCGGGGTTGGGTTCGGGCTTGGGTTCAAGCTCAGGCGCGGGCTTGGGCTCGGGTTTGGGCTCGGCCTCCTTTTGGGGTTGCACAGGTGCTTGGGGCTGTTCCACCGCGGGCTGTGCAGGTTTCGCCTCGACCTGCGGCTCGGGCTTCACCTCGGGCTTGGGTTCAGGCTTCACCTCGGGCTTGGCAGTCACCTCAGGGGCAGGCTTTTCTTCCACCCTGGGCTGCGGCTTCCCGGCCTTGTCGAGGTCTATTTTTCCCAAGATTTTCGGTTTCTGCCCGGGAATAATCGTCCTGATTTCCTCCACCTTGGGTGCCTCTTCTTTCTTCTTTTGCTGGCGCTCCTTGGTTTGCTTCTCGCTCTTGATTTTCTGGTCCATGTCGGGCCGGAATTCTTTCACGAGAATATCGTACACATCGTCAGCGATGCGCACATTCACATTGGAGGTATCGATTTCAATACCCTTTTTGCGAAGGAAATCCTGAATAGTGGTACTCCCTACGTTTAAATCTTTGATTACTTTACTTATTTTTATTGGCATAAGCGCAATGTTGTGATTTTGTTTCCTCTTGAATGGTGTGGTTGCGAATGGCGATTACTCGTCGAACTCGGCTTTCAGCACGGCCAGCAGGTTGTCTACGGTGTCCTCTTCCAGGTCGGCTTTCTCGATGAGCTCTTCACGCGGCGTGCGCAGCACAGCCTTGGCGGTGGCGCAGCCCATATCCTTCAAGGCCTCGATCACCCACTCGTCGATTTCGTCCTTGAACTCGTCGAGATAGATATCCTCCTCGCCCTCGCTCTCAATGTCACGGTACACGTCGATGGCATAGCCCGTGAGCATCGAGGCCAACTTGATGTTCAAGCCACCCTTGCCGATGGCCAGCGACACCTCCTCGGGGCGCAGGAACACCTCGGCCTTCTTGGTTTCCTCATCAAGGCGAATCGACGAGATTTTGGCAGGGCTCAGAGCGCGCTGAATCAGGAGCTGCGGATTGCTGGTGTAGTTGATGACGTCGATGTTCTCGTTGCGCAGTTCGCGCACGATGCCGTGAATGCGGCTGCCCTTCACGCCCACACAGGCGCCCACGGGGTCGATACGGTCGTCATAGCTCTCCACGGCAATCTTGGCGCGCTCACCGGGGATGCGGGCCACCGAGCGGATCACAATCAGGCCGTCGTGAATCTCGGGCACCTCCAGCTCGAAGAGGCGGCGCAGGAAGTTCTCATCGGTGCGCGACACGATAATCTTGGGATTGTTGTTCTTGTTGTCCACATTGTAAATGACGGCACGCACCGTCTCGCCCTTGCGGTAGACGTCGGTGGGAATCTGCTGATCCTTGGGCAGCAGCAGCTCGTTCTTCTCCTCGTCGAGCAGCAGCACCTCGCGTTTCCACACTTGATACACCTCGCCCGAGACAAGCTGGCCCTCAATGGCCTTGAACTTATTGAAAATGGCGTCCTTCTGAAGATCCAGAATCTTGCTGGCCAAAGTCTGGCGCAGGTTCAAGATGGCACGGCGCCCAAACTTGGCAAAGTCAATCTTGCGAGTGTGCTCCTCGCCCACCTCGCAGTCGGGGTCGTCATCGGCCTGGGCATCGCTCAACGAGATTTCCTTGTTAGGATTCTCCACCTCTCCGTCGGGCACCACCTCCAGATTTTGGTAAATCTCGCAGTCGCCCTTGTCGGGGTTGACAATCACATCGAAATTGTCGTCGTTGCCGAACATCTTGGCCAGCACCGAGCGAAACGACTCCTCGAGCACGCTGATGAGCGTGGTCTTGTCGATGTTTTTCAACTCTTTAAACTCAGCAAACTGGTCGGTCATGTTGACCGCTTCTTCTCTCTTAGCCATGTTGTAATTAAACTTTTATGATATTTTTAGTGTATTTGATTTCGTCATATCGCAGCACCACGGGCACCACCTGAATCTCGGGGCGTTTTTTCCCCTCCACCTTCACCTTGGTGGGCACCCCCACGGTGAAGGCCTCCTCGCCGGCCTGGCTGAGGACGCCCTTGAGCTTGCGGCCGTCGGCGGTGAGCACCTCCACCTCGCCGCCCAGGTTTTTCTCGTATTGCCTGGGAAGGAGCAGCGGTGAGCTGATGCCATAGCTGCCCACGGTGAGCTCATAGTCCTCCACGTCGCGGTCGAAGGCCGCCAGCACAGCGTTGTTCACCCGCACGCAGTCGTCGATGGTCACGCCCTCGCCCATGGTGTCGAGCAGCACCTCCACAATGTTGTCGCGGCTCACAGTCACCTGCACCACAAACAACTCGCTTTCGGCCAGCTCGGCCTCTATCACACGGGTCAACTCTTGCTTGTCAATCATTACTTGCCTTCTTTGGACGGTTTATAATAAAAACGAGGAAGCTGATGCCCCCTCTCACGAATGCGCTGCAAAGATAGCAATTTCGCTCAATTTGTGCAAATTGTGGCGCTTGCGACGCATCCTATCGGCGCAAAGAAACTAAATTTTTATGATTTTTTAACACATCATCCTCTCAGCGTATCTATTCAGCGATTATTTGATTGAAGCTCCCAATCAATGATTCATCTGTTGCTGCGAGCGCATTTTTTCAGTGTCAACCGTCTGAGAAAACACAACAGGCCCATTTATGATGCCATCAGCGCACTATTCTAAGCGTGGACAGGCTCAACACGCTATTCACTGAATAGTTACTACTCACCGCAGAATGGTTAATAAATCTTAACAACTAACACTTTGCTAATTTTTTTCAACAAAAACACTCAGACTTACATATATTTTCCATAATTTTGCACAAATTGTAATCCAACCAATAATAATTCATTTCATCTACTAACATTTAAATTTTTTCGACGCTTATGAAAAAAATGTTTACTCTTCTTGTAGTAGCTGCCATGGCACTGGGTGCCCATGCACAAAACTCTCTCACCGTTTGCGAGGGACTGCATTACTCGAATGCTTCGCCCATCTGTGGACTGTATGCCGACTCCGAGGGCACGATGACCCAGACCATCTATCCGGCAACCATGCTCACCGAGATGTCGGGCAAGCAAATCACCGACTTGACTTTCTACACCCTGGCCGACTACTACTACTCTCAAGGTCAGGAAAGCGATGATGCCACCGACTACATCAACTTTGAGAACGCCACCCTGCAATTGTCGCTGCTCGAGGTGGATCAGCTGGGCTTTGAACAAGCTGTCGCAGTGGATGGAGTGACTCCCGTAGCCACCCTCACTCCCACCAAGGGCGACTACCTGGTGACTTTCAGCCTGGATCAGCCCTTTGTGTACAAGGGTGGCAACCTGCTTGTCGAGGTCAAGGTCATCACCGCCGGCACATGGGGGCAAACCTACTTCTTTGGTGACGGTACCGATGATTACAACCCCGGATACTATCACATCGATGACCAAGAGGATGTTAGTGGCTTCTTCCCCAAGGCCACGTTCGCCTTCGAGGACAAGGTGACGGGCATCACTGGCATCAGCGAGACTGCTGTGGCCAGCGTGAAGTATGTCAACCTCAATGGCCAGACCAGCGACAAGCCCTTCAAAGGCGTGAACGTCAAGGTCATGACCCGCACCGACGGCACCACCACCTCAACCAAGGTCGTATTCTAATTCATAGTTAACAGCTCATAGTTAACAGTTGACCGCCTGGCTCAAAAGCAGCCAGGCGGTCTTGGTTTTGGCGAAAAAGAACCGTCCCCTATCCGCCAATCCTGTATCTGTTCAGCGGGCCACAGCGAACTTCCATCCGTCCCACACCAGGCGCCGCTGCTCTTGCCGGCCGGCAGTGTAGATGGTCACGGCGATGTCCTTGCCTTGCCGGGGCAGGCGGTACACGGCGTAAGGACGCTTGACAAGCCACTGGTCGAAGTCGGCGCGGCTCATCAAGCGGGGCTGCGAGGCATCAAGGTCGTAGAGGATGACCGTATTGTCATCGTTGTAGTCCCACGTCACGCCCCACGACAAGTCAATTCCCAGCCCCTCGGGAAGCAGGTGCTTCATGACATGAGTATCATTGTCGTACAAGAAAAACTGCACGCCGTCGTACTGTCCCGGGCTGGCCTCGCCGTCATAGAGGAAATACACACTCTGGGCCACTATCTTGTGCTTGCCATCGGCGCAATTCCAGAAGCAGTACTCCATGCAGCCACGCTCATCGTGCTCATCGTCGGGATAACGACATTCGTAGAACACATAGCCGTGGCGGCGGTCCACCGTCAGCCGCTCGTGAGGCCCGGGCGAGCGGCCGCGCAGATGGCGCTGCCACGCGTCATAGAAATCGCCAAAGAATTCCGGGTGCTCCTCAGGATCCTGCAGGCAGGTGACAAAATCCACGATTGACGGAGCCTTCCCCTTGTACTGAACAGTTCCGTACGCCTCGCACAGCACACTGTCGGGGTAAACATCGGTGGCCGAGGCCGGAATCATGCCGGCCAGCAACAAAACGGCACAAACAACGGTTGCTTTCATAGTTTTCATTCTTTGGTAATTCTACTGTTTTACAAAGATACACCTTTCGGGCCAAAAAACAAAAACGCCTCTCGGCCCATCGTGCTATTTACGTTTTTTAACAATATCCCGGGGTGTTTGGTGCAACTTTTGCAATGCTTGTTGCATCAAATTGTGTAACTTTGCCTTTTAAAGTACAAACCAACAGAAGAGAACAGAATGAGAAACCTATTGATATGGCTTGCGGCGGCCACGGCAATGCTGCTCACGCTCACAGCATGCGGCGGCAATCCTGTGGAAAAAGCCGTGCGCGACGCCATGCTGCAAAACGACACCACGCAGGCGCGCTTCGACTCCATCGCCTCGATAATCAAGGCCGGCAAAGACCGTTACGCCCAATATCTCATGCCCGACGGCGAAATCAACTACGCAGCCCTGGCCAGCCTGGCCGACGAAGTGGGTGCATCGCTGCGGCCACCCATGCACTGGAACATCGCGGCCTACGGCGTAAGGCAGCTGTCGCTCTCCATCTATTTTGAGCGCAGCGGCTCCATGGTGCCCTATGACACGCCCGACGGTCGCGGCCAGCTCAAAAAAGCCGTCAACGACCTGATCAATTTCTTCCCGGCACACGATGCCGGCCATGTGGCCATCAACATCGTGAACGACAACATCTACCCCTATCAGGGGACGGTCGACTCGTTCTTGCAGGACCGCAACATCTACGCCACCACCGCGGGAACAGGCAACGCCGGATACACCGACTTCCAGCGCATTTTCAACGCCATCCTCAAGGCACAGGGTCCCGGCAATGTGAGCGTGCTGGTGACCGACCTGATTTATTCGCCGGCCGACACCAAGAATGTGAGCATCGACAAAATTTTCAACGAGGAGAACAGCTTGGCCACAAGCATCTTCAAGAACTACAAGGGCAAGAGCATCATCGTGAATCAGCTCATGGGCGACTACCACGGCATGTACTACCCCTACAACAACACGGCTGTCAAGTACCACGGGCAGCGACCCTTTTACATCATCGTCATTGCCGACACCAAGGTAATGGACGCCATGGCGGCAAGCCCCGACTTCAAGAATTTCATGAATCTGAGCGGCGTGCGCAACAGCTACCGCTTCAACCAGGGCGGCAGCCAAGTGGACTATGCCATCGTGCCCGACTGGCGCGACAACGCAGGGCGCTTCCGCGTGGCTCACGGCAAGCAGGGCACGCTCACCAACTGCCAGCCCGACCGCAACACGGGCGTGTTGTGCATGAGCATGGCTGTGGACCTCACATCGCTGCACAAGGACGAAGCCACCCTGTGCAATCCCGCCAACTACACGGTGCAGTCACTCACAGGCTTCACCCTGACGGTGAAACCCATCACCCACGACATGATTACCGGCAACAACAAGGCCTATCTGGAAGGACGCACCCACCTGCTCACCTTCACCGGCAAATACAAAGGGCCGCGCGACAAAATAGAGCTGGCACTGCGCAACGAACTGCCTGCCTGGATAGGGCAAAGCACAGCCACCGACGACACCCACACCGCCGCGCCCACCTTCGCCACCACCACGCTGGGACTGAAGCCCTTCCTGCAGGGCATCTACGATGCGTTTAACACCGGAGGAAACTACTTCACCATCACCTTGAACCTCGATAATTAACCACACACTCTTCACATGATATGAAACATCTGGTCTATCTCATCACAGGCATCGTGCTCACCATTGTGTTTTTCGTGCTGGCCACCGGCTCGGCGTTCAACATTTATGAGCGGCTCTATTACAGCCAGGGCTTCAACGACGCACTCTACAACCACAACATGTACCCCACCATGGCCCTGATCACCATCGCCATCACATGGGGTGCAGCAGCCATCTATTATTATGCCATCAACTCGGTGAAATTCGACCGCTGGTATCACTGGCTGGCCGTCGCTGCCATCGTCACACTGCTTGTGCCCATCGCCTGCTATGCCTATAACGACGCCGTCTTTGCAAGCGCCGGGCTGGGCTACATCGGCGAGAGCATCGTCTTCCAGCTTCAGAACCTGCTATGGACCCCCTTGCTGTTTGTCATCGCATCGTTCTCCATGCGCTGGTGGAGCAGCAACTGCCGGCACACACCTTTCCCGCAATAACACCCCTCACTTGACAACTTAACATCGACACACCCATGAGATTGTTTTTATTCGCCATAGGCGGCACAGGAAGCCGCGTACTCAAGTCGCTCATCATGCTCTCGGCAGCGGGAGTGAAGCCGCTCGACGAGAACGGACGCCCCGTTGGCGACCTGGAAATTGTGCCGGTCATCATCGACCCGCACAAGAGCAACGAGGACCTCAAGCGCACCGAGGCGCTGCTCAACGACTACCGAATCATCCGCAACAGACTCTACGGCAACCAGCTGAACGTGGACGGCTTTTTCGCCAACCGCATCGTCACGCTGCGCGAAATCATGAGCAACACCAGCGTCACGCTCAACGACACGTTCATCTTCAACCTTGCGGCCGTGGAGCACGACAAATTCCGCGAGTTCATCGGCCATGCCACCATGAACGAGGCCAACCAGGCACTCACCTCGCTACTCTTTGCCGACTACCAACTCGAGAATCACATGAACATCGGCTTCGTGGGGTCGCCCAACATCGGCAGTGTGGCCCTGAACGAAATCAAGGACAGCAACGAGTTCAAGGCGTTCTCCAACGTGTTCAAGCAGGGCGACCGCATCTTCTTCATCAGTTCCATCTTCGGCGGAACGGGAGCAGCCGGATTTCCCATCATGGTGAAGAACATCCGCCAGGCCGCCAACCTCGAAGGCATCGAGAACCGCGACGCCCTGAGCCGTGCCCCAATAGGCGGACTCACCGTGCTGCCCTACTTCAACCTGGAGGGCAGCAAGGACGACACGCGCATCGCCACCAGCGACTTCATCGTCAAAACACAGAGCGCCCTCTATTACTATAAGGGCACCCTCACCGGTGCCAACGACAGCAACGTGAACACCATCTTCTATGTGGGCGACCAAGTGCGCTCCAACCCCTACCTCTATGACCCGGGCGAGCATGGGCAGCGCAACAACGCGCACCTCGTGGAGCTTGTGGGAGCCATGGCACCGCTGCAGTTTGCCGGCATGCCGCTGAGCCGCCTGAGCGACCCCGACGGCTACCCCCTGCCCACCACGGCCTACGAGTTTGCCCTCGACAAAGACGTGCTCAACGTCAATTTTCTGGCGCTGGGCGCACGCACGCGTCAACTCATCTACAAGCCCATGGTGCGCTTCCACCTGCTGTTCCTGTACCTGCGCACCGGCTTCCGCGACATGATTGGGCAGGGATTCACCGAGGATGCACCCAAAATCAAGAGCGACTTCACCGCCTCGCAGTTCTACCGCACACTCACCGACCAGTTCCTGCACGGCTACACCGACTGGCTTGTGGAGATGTACGACAACACCCGCTCGGTGGGCCTGTTCAACATCGGCGAGAACGACATGAACCGCGCCATCGCCGACGTGGGGACGCGCAAAGGCCTGCTCGGCCACAAAAACGTGGACAACAACGTGTTCAAGGCCGAGATGAACCGCATCAGCCGCGATAATCCCAAGTACAGCGCCGCCACCGTCGAATATAAGCTGCTCGACCTCTTCTGGCAAGCCGCCACCAAAATCATCGACGAGCGCTACGAAAACATCAACTGAAAGAACACCACAACATCATGAGCAACATACTATCCTATAGCAACAAGACGACGAAGAACGGCGAGGAAGACTGGATTCCCGTAGAGCCGTACACCGACGACGACATCGCACAAATCAAGGACCCCGACGGCGGCCTTGCCGAGAATCCGCGCACGGCAATTCCCAGCCCTTTTGCCCAGCTCGACCTGGTGAAGAACGCCTTCCGCAACCTAGCCAATCCGCAACTGCGCGGCGCCAAGATGAACGAGCGGCTCGTGTCGAACGCCCTGGACGTGGCGCAGCTGTTTTTCGATTTCGAGAACCATAAAAACATGCTGCGCATCGTGTGTTGGAACCGCGACGAGGAGATTGCGCGGCTCAAGGCCAACCCCAAGCATCGCCTCTACGGCGAAACACTCGACCTGTTCCTGCACAGTGACCGCATCTACAACTTCGACCTGCTCACCGACTGGTACATCATCCTGTGGAGAGGCCGTGTGCTGGGTGGCACGTCGCCATCGTCGCTGGTGATGGCCGCACCGGCCGCCACCGCCATCGCCGACATCAAGGTGGAACAAGGCGTGGCGCTTTTCTCCACGCTGCGCCCCCTGTGGCAGCGCGACGACGACTTTGTGTTCTACTTGTACCTGCTTTTCAACGCCTATCCCTCGCTGCGCGAGCATGTGGGCGACGTGTATGCCTACATGATGGCCAACGTGGACTACATCCGCCAGCACAAGCCCGAGCTCTACCGCCGCATCACCGACGTCATCCCCAACCTGGGCGCGCTGGACCGCGAGCGGGCTGCCGCTGTGCTTGAACAACTGGAGCAGCGCTACGACCCCTTCGGAGGCGGCATGGACGTGAACATCCTGGGCGCACGGCTCTACCACAAGCGGGCCACCGACATCCGCACCGCCGCGGCAGCCAGCGACTTTGTGATTGCCCCCGACCTGCCACAGCCTGCCGGCACCGAGTTGCCGCTGGTGCTGGTGGGCGGCTTCAACGGCTCGGTGGACCACTTCCGCTATGTGGACAAGCAGTGGGACAGCGCCACGCAGGTGTGGGCCGACGGCGTGCCCATGTCGCAACGCATCCTGCCCGACACCAGCACGCAGTACCCCTTCCTCACCACCCACGACTTCCTGCACGACACCATCGTGCGCCTGAACTGCGCCATCGACAACGCACACTTCTTCGACGGCAACCTGCACAGCCACGACCCGCAGCCCCAGCATGGCTATCTGTTACCGCTCAAGCCCGAGTTTTTCAACTATTTCTCGGTCGATTACCTCACCGGCACCATTGCCGGCAGGCATGTGATTGAAATCGAGGAATGGCCCGACGGCAGTGTATCGGTCACTCTGCGCGTGCGCGTCAAGAAAACCAACCGTTTCATCGAGTTCACCCGAAAATACGTCACCATCGCCGACCACACCTGGACCTTCGACGAGCACCGCGGCACCGGCCGGGTGATGGACACCCCGCTGTCGACGGCCGTCTTCCCCTTTGTGCGCACCGGCATCAACGACGACTACACCGTGCAACTCTTCACCATGATTGAGGACGGTGGAGGCGAGTTGCGTTTCTACGCCAACGGCATGAACACCGACGGCATCACCGAGTCGCACAAGGTGCGCAGCCAGTCGGGGTTCACCACCACCTATTACGATATCAACGGCAGTTTCGACATGGCGCAGGCCACCGTGCATAATGCCTACGGAACATTCAACGGCATGATTGTGCCCCTGTGGAAACCCTATGCACCCAGTGCCAAGGAATTGATTTTCGCGGTGGACTTCGGCACCACCAACACACACGTCGAATGGGCCGAAAAAGGACACCCCAGCCAGCCGGTCACCTTTGCCTACGGCGAGCAGCAGGTGCTCATCGCATCACTGCACAAGCCCGGCACGCTCGATTATGCCGAGCAGGTGCAGCGAGTGGAATTCCTGCCGCGCGAAATCAACAACGTGTACGGGTTCCCGCTGCGCTCGGCACTGGCGGCCAACGCCAACAGCGCGGCCGGCACCAAGCTGTTCCACGACCTGAACATCCCCTTCCTCTATGAGCGGCAATATTTCTTCGGCTACGATGTGACCACCAACCTCAAATGGATGGGCAACTCGGTGCTGGCCAAAGAGTTCCTGCGTGAAATCATGCTGCTCATCAAGGCTAAGGCGCTGCTGGAGAACGCCGACCTGCGACGCACCGAAGTCATCTACTTCTTCCCGGTGAGCATGGGCGGCAACGACCGCCGCCAGCTCAAAGATGCCTGGGAGGAACTGTTCAACACCTACATGGGCGGCGACTTGCAAAACCTGCACTCCTACCCCGAATCGATAGCACCGGCATTCTATTACAGCGGGGCCGAGGTGGCCGGCAGCAGCTACGTGTCAATCGACATCGGCGGCGGCACTTCCGACACCGTGATTTATCAGCCCACCCCCGACCGCCTTCATTCGGTGCCTGTGGCCATCTCGTCGTTCCGCTTTGCGGGCAATGCCATCTTCGGCGATGCCTTCGGCGACAAAGATGCCGACAACAATCCGCTGCTGCAGCACTACACCAAGTATTTCACACGGCTCATCGGCAACGACAAGGGCAACAACATCGGCTACCTGAACAGCATCATGCACGACATCATGAAGCAGAAACGCAGCGAGGACATCAACGCCTTCCTCTTTTCCATCGAGAATGTGGAGGAGCTGAGAAATCTGCGTGTCATCGACCGCAACCTCTACAGCTACAACGCCCTGCTGCGCAACGACGGTCAGCGCAAGCTCATCTTCCTCTATTTCTACGCCGCCATCATCTATTACATCGCCAGTGCCATGCGGGCACGAAACTTCGAGATGCCCAAGCAAATCTACTTTAGCGGCACAGGCTCCAAAATCCTCAACATCCTGGGCAGTCGTGAACAAATCAACGAGTTCACCCAGGTGATCATTGAGCGGGTTTTCGGCAAGACCTACACCGAGCGCTTCGAGATTAAGATTGAGAACGAATGTCCCAAGCAAATCACCTGCCGCGGCGGCATCAAACTCGAAAATCAGCGCCTCGAAGGGAAAACCGAGACGGCGGCTTTCACAGCACGCAATGTCAACGCTATCAAGTACTGCTACTCGATGATTGGCAACGACAACCTCACCTTCGATTCGGTGAACCAAATCGAGACTCGCGGGCGCATCGTGCAGCAGGTGAGAGTGTTCAACGACTTCTTCATGGAGCTGTGCGACAAGGTGACGCGCGACGAGTTCGGCATCGACAACAACGTGTTCCGCATCTTCGGCGACGTGGTCAACGATGGCATAGCCAACTTCTTGAGCGCGGGCATTGTCAGTTTCCTGCAGGGACGCTACGAAGGCAACGACGTGATTGAGGATGTGCCGTTCTTCTACCCCATCATCGGCACCATCAGACACAACCTGCTCAAAAACCTGTCGAACGACGTGATTTCACATTATAACGGATAACAAGAACATCATGAACCGATACCTTCTCATCTTTTGCGCCGCATGGGCTTTCACTGCAGGCCCGGCGGCCGCGCAGGACCAGATAGCCGACAGCACCCTCTCGATGGCAGAGCACACCATTGCTCCCGACACCTCTGCCGCCACCCCGGCTGCCACCGAGGCCGAGCAGCCGGCGGCTGTGACCGCCATCCTCACCGACAGCGCCACGCTCTCCACCGAGCCCCTGGCCGAAGACAATCCCCGCCGAGCCACCGAATGGCAATGGCTCATCAACATTGCCCTGCTGGCACTGGCTGGCACGGCAGCGGTGATGACCGTGCTCAACCGGCGGGAAATAAAAGTTCTCAAGCAAACCGTGGCCGACCATGCCGATGTCACCACTCGAAACCTGGAGAAATTGGCTCGTGAAACGGCTACCCGTCTCAAAGCAGTGAAAGCCGAAAGCCAGCCCGGACGCCAGCCCGAAGCCGCCGCACCGGTCACTGTCACCGCACCGGCAAGCACCACCCGGCCCACAGCCCACGACACGGCAAATGCCACGGCTACCGCGGCAACTACCTTCTATCTGTCGCGCACCGATGAAAACGGGCGTTTCATGCGGGTGAGCCAAACCTTCGAGCCCGGCAACTCCATCTTTGTGCTCACCAGCCACGACGGACGCCGCGGCACTTTCTGTGTGATGGACAACCGCGACGTGCACCGCTTTGCGCTGATGATGCCCACCGAAAACCTCACACGGTCGTGCACAGGGCCCAACATCCAGCTCTCGGCCGGATTCACACACATCGTCACCGACCATGACGGTGAAGCAGTCAACGAAAAAGGACAGTGGCAGGTAACACGGCCGGCGATTATACATTATGAGTGACGTCAAAGGCATGCTCAATCGCGCCCAGGCAAGCAACGACCCCTGGGCCGCCAGCCAGCGCAAAGCCGCCGAGCAAAAACAGGCCGCAAAAAAGCCATCAAAGAAAAAGAAGAACAAGAAAGGCGCGAAAAGCGTCAGCTGGCAACCGCACTCGGCCTGGGGCTGCGCATGGCGCAGCGCCGTGGCCACGCTGGCGCTGTTTGCCGTCTATTTTGTCTTCGGGCTCTTATTCAATCAATAAGGAACCCGAGCCCGCACCACTATTGTTTACATCAACCATGCTTTCCCTCAATCTGCACCCCATCCGCCGCCTTGCCACAGCAGCCATGTTGCTGGCGGCCCTCACCGCCGCGGCACAGAAACAGTTCACCCTCGAAGATTTGAACTTCGGCGGCACCAACTATCAAAACATGACACCGCAAAACCGCACACTCATCTGGTGGGGCGACCAGCTGGTGCAGGCCGATGACGACACCTGCTGGACGGTGAACGCCACAAGCGGAAAGCGGCGGCTGTTGCTCACCCGCGAGCAAGTCAACCAATGGACCGGAGCGCAGCCCGCCGACTCGGCAGCGGTGACCTCGCTCAAAAAGGTCACATTTCCCTATCCCGACCTGCCCCTGATGCTGCTCACCACCGAGCACCGAAGACTGCTGCTCAACTTCAAAAAACGCCGCGTGCAGTGGAGCCAGCCCTTGCAGCACGACGCCCAGGCAAGCGCTTGGAGCAAGGAAAGCCGGGCCGAGGCGTGGGTGAAGGACCACAACCTGCACGTGACCGATGCCACTGGCGCCACTCGCCAGGTGACCACCGACGGCAGTCGCGACATCGTGTACGGCCAGAGCGTGCACCGTAACGAATGGGGCATCGATGGAGGCCTGTTCTGGAACCCGCAGGGCACACGCTTGGCGTTCTACCGCATGGACCAGAGCATGGTGACCGACTATCCGCTGGTCAACGTGCCCGAACTTGACGATTCCACTGCCGTGATGGCAACCGCGGCACCCGAGAAATACCCCATGGCAGGCCAAACGTCGCACCGCGTCACCATCGGCGTGCTCGACCTCGCCACCGCCGACACCCTTTACCTGAAAACAGGCGACCCCACCGACCGCTATTTCACCAACATTGCCTGGGCACCCGACGGCCGCACACTCTACGTCTTCGAGCTCAACCGCGACCAGAACGACTGCCGCCTGATGTGCTACGACGCCACCACCGGCCGTCAGCTGGCCGAACTTTATCGCGAGCAAAACGAAACATATGTGGAGCCGCAGCACCCCATCACTTTCCTGCCGTGGGACGACAGCCGGTTTGTCATGTGGAGTGAGCGCGACGGCTACAACCACCTTTACTTATATGACACCGCCGGGCACCTGGTGCGACAGCTCACCCGGGGGCCCTGGGTGGTGATGGAATTGCTGGGCTTCGACACCGAGCAGAAGGCCCTGCTCATCGCCGCTAATGCCGACAGCCCCATCCAGCGCAATCTTTACCGCGTGGACGTGGCAACCGCTGCCATGACCCGCATCGACGAGGGCGGACGCGGCTGGCACAACGGCACGCCCAGCCATAGCGGCCAGTGGGTTGTGGACAACTACCAGGAGCCCGATGTGCCGAAAAACATCGCTGTGGTCAACACTCGCACCGCCACGGCGTGCCGCTATTTCACCGCGCCCGATCCCTGGCAGGGCTACACCGTGCCCCAGTACCGCTGCGGCACACTCACCGCTGCCGACGACAGCACCACGCTCTACTACCGCATGGTGATGCCCGTTGACTTCGACCCCGCCAAGAAATACCCCACCGTGGTCTATGTGTACGGCGGGCCGCACGCCCACAACGTGGACGCCGCCTGGCACTACCGCAGTCGCTCATGGGAAACGTACATGGCGCAACGCGGCTACTTGCTTTTCATTCTCGACAACCGCGGCAGCGAGAACCGGGGCCGCGACTTCGAGCAGGTCACCTTTCGCCACCTGGGCCAGCAAGAGATGGCCGACCAGATGCGAGGCGTGGACTTCCTGCGGTCACTTCCCTATGTGGACACCACACGCGTGGGAGTGCACGGATGGAGCTACGGCGGCTTTATGACCATCAGCCTGATGACCCATTTCCCCGATGTTTTCAAAGTGGGTGTCGCCGGCGGGCCTGTGATTGACTGGCGGTGGTACGAGGTGATGTACGGCGAGCGCTACATGGACACTCCCCTTGCCAACCCCGACGGCTATGCCCAAACCAGCCTGCTCGACAAGGCCAAAGACCTGCGCGGGCGGCTGCAAATCATCATCGGCCTGAACGACCCCACCGTCGTGCCCCAGCATGCCTACAGCTTCCTTAAATCCTGCATCGCGGCAGGCACACAACCCGACTTCTACGTCTACCCCGGTCAGGGGCACAACATGGCAGGGCACCAGAGCGTGCATCTGCACGAGCGCATCACCCGCTACTTCGACGACTTCCTCAAGCCGTAGCGGTCCTCTCATCGGTTCTTGGCCATGACGGTTACTGGCGGCGGGCGTCGGTAGAGAGCAGGCGGTGCCCGATTTTGCAATAGATGCACTTGCGGGGCTCGCAATAGTTGTGCTTGAGCTGAATGAGGGCCTGCGTGGTGAGGGCGTCATCGCTCTTGAGGCCGGCGGCGGCAAAGAGGGCCACGATGCTGTTCTGCTCGGGCCGCAACTGCTCAAGCAAGCCGATGGCACGCTCGCACAAGGCATAATCGTCGGTGAGCTCACCACGGCAGTAAAGCAGTGGCGCCACGGTGTTGATGAGCAGCACATCGATGCTGCGGTCGCCCAGGGCCCGCGCCGAGGTGGCACTTTCGGGGCCAAAGGTGTAGCGCGAGGCCCAGTAGCCCGTCAGCTCCACAGCGAACAATTCTCGAAGCGCTTTCTCAGACGTCGAGGCCTCAATCATCGCATTCATCATGTTGAACCCGCCCAGTACAAACTGCGCCAGCAGAGCCACCCGGCGGAACGGGAAGTTTTGCGGACGCATTCTGAATGTTTTCCACACTTCGCTCTCCATGGGTGTGAGCGAGAATTTGTTGGCCAGGAAAGCATACTCCCGGCGCAATTGCTCCACATAGGCATCGCTGCCCACACGCGGCGAGTGGAGAAATCCCGCCTGGCCCAGCAGCAGGGCCTCGAGCTGCAGCAGCGAGTCGGCATGCTTGTGCAGCAATCGCAGCGGTGTGCGCCGTGCCAGACGCTCAAAGGCATCATTATTCACCCCGAAGCCCAACGTGCGCGCCAGGGTCACATAGCAAACGTCTTCCCAACTGCCGTGATACATGTCGAGCAACGAGCGCACGCGGTCGGTCTTGCCGTGGAGCCGTTCAAAGGCCAGCGCCTCAACCCACTCGGTGACGACCAAATGCGGCACTTCGGCCATGCGCGGGGCACAAGGAATCTCGGTGCGGGCGTTCACCAGCCGGTTGTAGCTCTCGCCGAAACGTGGTGCCACCTGCAGCACCAGCTGAGGGATGCGCTCGCCATTGGAACGTGTGACGGGTGCATCGTCCTTGTCGACCACATGCAGAATCACGCTGTCGTAGGCGCGGTCGTGGTCGTGCCCATGCCGCTTCCAGTCGCTGGCGCGCACATGCATCTCCACATTGCCCACCCACAGGTGGCCGTCAATCTCCACCTTGGCGTTGAAGAAGTCAGGACCTGCGTCGGTATTGAGCAAGCCCGGGTCGAGCACACGCACCGGCCGGCCATCGTTGGTCACCATGTCCTCGCTGCACCACAGGCGGTGCTGCCACACATATTGCATCAATCGTTCCATAATCGATTGCTAAGATACTGAAAAATCGTCACAAATCGTCACAACATGGGGCGAAAAAACAAAAAATCACAAAAAAATTTGCGGGAATGAAAACTTTGCCATATCTTTGCACTCGCAATTCGCAAAAATGGTACCTTAGCTCAGCGGTAGAGCAGTGGACTGAAAATCCGCGTGTCCCTGGTTCGATTCCCGGAGGTACCACCCAGCAGAGGGCGTGCCCGAAATTCGGGTGCGCTCTTTTTTTGTGCCCGATGCACTGGGTTTACACATTTTTTTTGTAACTTAGCACACTTGAAGAGTTACGAAATCATAACACTAATGTCTATATAGATGAAAAAATTTGGAGTATTTTGCTGGCTGGTCACTCTGGCCGCATGGTGCGCCCCCGCAGCTGCGGGAGCCGAGAGTGTGACATCGCCCGGAGGGGTCGTCACCGTGAACTTCGATGTGAAAACCGGCGGCGTGCCCGTCTACGACGTGTCGTTCAAGGGGCGGCAGGTGATCAAGGAGAGCCGGCTGGGACTCGAGTTGCAGGCCGACAATGCCCGGCTCAACTTCCGCGACATCGGGGCCGTGGCCGAAGCGCAGGCCGACGAGTCGTCACTCTACAGCGGCTTCAGGCTGGCCGGCACCGAGCGCTCCACCTTCGACGAGACGTGGCACCCGGTGTGGGGCGAGGAAAGCAGCATCCGCAACCACTACAACGAGATGGCGGTGCGCCTGCAGCAGCCTGCCCTGAATCGATACATGGTGGTGCGGTTCCGCGTCTACGACGACGGAGTGGGCTTCCGCTACGAGTTTCCCGAGCAGCCGGGCCTGTCCTACTTCGTCATCAAGGAGGAGCACACCCAGTTTGCCATGACGGGCGACCACACGGCATGGTGGATAGCTGGCGACTACGACACGCAAGAATATGAGTACACCCAGTCACGGCTGAGCGAGATTCGCCGGCTGTTCCGCGGCACCATCAGCAGCAACGCCAGCCAGGAGCAGTTCAGCGACACGGGGGTGCAGACGGCCTTGCAGCTGCGCACCGACGACGGTATCTACATCAACCTGCACGAGGCAGCGCTGGTCGACTATCCGTGCATGAGCCTGAACCTGGACGACAAGAACATGGTGTTCGAATCATGGCTCACCCCCGACGCCAAGGGCATGAAGGGCTACATGCAGGCACCGTGCCACACGCCGTGGCGCACCATCATGGTGGCCGACGATGCACGCCAGGTGCTGGCATCGCGCCTCATCCTGAACCTGAACGAGCCGTGCCAAATCGAGGACACGTCGTGGATTAAGCCTGTGAAGTACATGGGCGTGTGGTGGGAAATGATTACCGGCAAGGGAACGTGGGCCTACAGCGACGCCACGGCGGTGAGGCTGGGACAAACCGACTACAGCAAGCTCCGCCCCAACGGCAAGCACAGCGCCAACAACGAGAACGTGCGCCGCTACATCGACTTCGCCGCCGAGCACGGCTTCGACCAACTGCTGGTGGAAGGCTGGAACATCGGCTGGGAAGACTGGTTCGGCTGCACCAAGGACGAGGTGTTCGACTTTGTGACGCCCAATCCCGATTTCGACATCCAGGCACTCAACGACTACGCCCACCGCAAGGGCATCCGCCTGATGATGCACCACGAGACGTCGAGCAGCGTGCGCAACTATGAGCGATGCATGGAGGCGGCCTACACGCTGATGAACCGCTATGGCTACAATGCGGTGAAGAGCGGCTACGTGGGCAACATCATCCCCCGCGGCGAGCACCATTACGGCCAGTGGCTCGTCAACCACTACCTCTATGCCGTGAAGCAGGCCGCCAAGCACCACATCATGGTCAATGCCCACGAGGCGGTGAGGCCCACCGGCCTGTGCCGCACGTGGCCCAACCTGGTGGGCAACGAGAGTGCCCGCGGCACCGAATACCAGGCATTCACCGGCACCAAGCCCGGCCACACCGCCATTCTGCCCTTCACTCGACTGCAAGGTGGCCCCATGGACTACACGCCGGGTATCTTCGAAATGGACCTCAACCAGTTTGTGCCCGACAACCACAACCATGTGCTCTCCACCATCTGCGGCCAGCTGGCCCTGTATGTGACGATGTACAGCCCGCTGCAAATGGCTGCCGACCTGCCCGAAAACTACCAGAAGCGCATGGACGCCTTCCAGTTTATCAAGGATGTGGCCGTCGACTGGGACCGCTCGGTCTATCTCGAGGCCGACCCCATGCAGTACCTCACCATCGCCCGCAAGGCCAAGGGCAGCGACAACTGGTTTGTGGGCAACGTGACAGGTGCCCGCGACTTCGACTCGGTGCTGAAGCTCAACTTCCTGGACCCGGGGCGCAAGTATGAGGCCACCATCTATGCCGATGCCAAAAATGCCGACTACCGTACCAACCCCCACGCCTATGTCATCACCAAGAAAAAAGTCGATGCCAAGACTGTGCTCAAGCTCCATTCGGTGGCCGGGGGCGGCTATGCCATCAGCATCAAACCGCTGAATTAACATCAACAACCACACTGAAATCACTATCACTCAATGGGAACTAACAACAATCATCAGCAATCATGGTCGACCCCGCGCAAGGGCGGAGGCGGCTGCCTGAAGGGACTGATAGCACTGCTCATCGTGGTGGTGCTGGGATGTACCATGGTGTTCACCTGCCCCGACCGCAAGGCCCATGAGCAGGCTATTCTCGACTCCACCAAGGGCTGGGTAAACATGAAGGTCGACCAGCAGGGAATGGGCGCCATCCTGGGCGAGTTCATCAAGTGGCTGGGCGGCCAAGGAGCCGACCTGGCCATCGACCAATATCTGGAAGTGGACAACTACTTCGTCTGCTCGGTGGGCAAACTCAATGTGGGCGAGAAGCCCAAGTGGGTGTCGCTGGGCGTGATGAACCATGTGTTCACCTTCGGCAAGGACGATGTGGAGCAGGCCCTCACCCAGGCCCATGAGGAGGAGGTGGCACGCATCGAAGCCCAGAGCAAGGAACTGATGCCCGACTCGGTGGCCGGCGTGAGCATGGCACCGGCCAAGGAGTTGCTCGACAGCCTGGCCGCCGGCTTCAAGCGCGAGGCCGTGAACGCCGCCCGCGACTGGGCACACCGCCAGATTGACAAGCTGGGACGGAAAAATGACCATTGACTAACACTCAACGGCAAATCACCTTTTAAAGAATGAACTACAACCGACTCATCACATTATTCTCCTGCCTGGCCGCCGCACTGTGCGGCATGGCCTCCTCCCCCGACACCGTCAAAGTGATTGACCACCCCGACAAGGTGGTGCTCATAAAAAACGGAAACGAGGTGCAAGTGAGCGTCACCGGCATCGACGGACATGCCGACAACACCTATCAGTACACCGTCAAGCCCACCGAAAGCGGGCGGCTGAAAACCCAAGAAAAACAGACGGAGCACGGCGGCGGCCACGGCCTTGTTTTAAACAGAAAGAGCACCAATCCTCGCAATTGCTGATACACTCCATGCAATTCCCGCTACTCTACGCCAAGGGAATAGGAAAAAAGGTCTGGCTCTACGGAGGTGGGGTGATGAACTGGAACTTTCACGCCACATTTGACCGAAAATACGAAACGGGCAAAACTCAAGTCAGCGAAACCACACGCGGCCTGAACCAGAGCAAAATCACCTTCGACATTCTGGCAGGCTTGCAGTGGAAAAGCATAGGAGCCTTTTTCCGATACAGCCCGCAGCGAGTGCTCAAAGACGGCTACGGCCCGGAGCTGAACAAGAGCTGGATCGTGGGGATTGCCATCGGCTTCTGAGCAAGGACACACGGGCCATGGCACGAAGTTTTTAGACACACGGGCGCAGAAATCCAAAAATTTGATGTAAATTTGCAATTTAATAAAAGAATTCAACAGAATGAAGGTCAAAATTCATCACGAAGGACAAAACATCCTGTTTGTCGTGCTCCTCATCTTGTTCACGGTGGGGTGGATGGCCTTTCGCTTCATCGAATATCGTCCTATTGCCTACACCATCGTGGCGCTGTTGGCCATTTTTTATCTGCTGGTGCTCAACTTCTTCAGGCTGCCGCGCAGGTCGTTCAAGGGCGATAATTCCGACGGCACGGTGGTCACATCGAGCGTCGACGGGACCGTTGTGGCCCTGGAAGAAGTTTACGAGGACGAGTATTTGCACCGCAACGCCATCCAGCTGTCGGTGTTCATGACCGTCTTCAACGTGCATGCCAACTGGGTGCCTGTGGCCGGCGAGGTGCAATATGTGAAGCACCACTCGGGGCGGTTCATGGCAGCCAACCTGCCCAAGTCGAGCACCGACAACGAGCGGTCCACCATCGTCATCCGCACCGCCAACGGGCAAGACATCCTCATCAGGCAGATTGCAGGAGCCATCGCCCGCCGCATTGTCACCTATGTGGAGCCGGGCGAAACCGTGGACCTGAACGACTTCATCGGCTTCATCAAGTTTGGCTCACGAGTCGACATCTTCCTTCCGCTCGACACCGAAATCATGGTGAAACTCGGCGACAAGACATGGGGCGGAGAAACACAGGTGGCACGCCTGGCAAAATGATAATCCATCATGAACATGGTTCGTAACAACATTCCTAATTTCATCACATCGCTCAATCTGCTGAGCGGATGCCTTGCCGTGGTGGCTGCCTTCCATGCCCGGGAAACGCTGTGCATGGGGCTCACGGGCCTCGAATGGGCCTTTGTGCTGATTGCCGCCGCCGCGGTGTTCGATTTCTTCGACGGCTTTGCCGCTCGGCTGCTTCACGCGGTGTCGGGCATCGGCAAGGAACTCGACTCGCTCAGCGACTTGGTGAGCTTCGGCGTGGCACCGGCCATGATTGTGTTCAATGTGCTACAACCCTGCTGGGTGGCCTGGGCGGCCATGCTCATTGCCGTGTGCGGGGCATTGCGCTTGGCGCGGTTCAATGTCGACACCCGCCAAAGCACCACCTTCACCGGCCTGCCCATCCCCGGCAATGCCATCTTCTGGATTGGCGCCTCGGCCTGGCTGGCCGCGCATCCCGCCACACCGGCGTGGCTCACGCTCGCCGTGATTGTGCTGGTTTCGTGGCTCATGGTGAGCCCGCTACGCATGTTCTCGCTCAAAGTGCACAACCTGAGCCCGCGCGAAAATTGGGCACAGCTGGCGCTCATCGCCGGAGCCGTGGTGCTGGTGTGCCTGCTGGGCATTTACGGCCTGGCCGCCACCATCGCACTTTATGTGGCACTTTCGATTGTAAAACACGAAAAATAGTCCCCGCCATGTCTCTCAAATTTTCTCACCTTGTCCTGTGCGCCCTGCTGGCCGGCGCATGCAGCTCGCCATCGGCCGATGCCTCCCAATCGGGCTCCGACTCCACAGCGATTACTGCCAGCAAAGAAACGGCTGTCAACAGCGCCGACTTGTCGACATTTCGCCACATCGACCAGAAAAAGGCCCGCAAATTTGTCATCAAAGACGAGGAACAGCCCTACTATGTGGAGAACACCCTCAAACTGTTTTGGCCAGTGACCTTGATGGGAAAAACGCCCGCCGCGTTGCACAGGGCGCTGCTCGATGCACTGTCCATGAGCGACACCCCAAAAAAATACAACACCCTCGACGAGGCCATTGCCGACATGCTCAACAGCAACGATGCGCTGGCAGTGGGAAGCAGCGACGTGGTTTCGGCCAAGGATGTTGACAAAGTGCCCGACGATGCCAGTTTCATGACCCATTGCACAGCATTCACCCAACTGACGCCCACGAAAGCCCCCGACGGCAAGCTCTTCGTCATGGCCCTGCATCAAGAAGTGTATTCAGGCGGTGCGCACGGCATGTACTGGACCAATTATATCAACTACGACATGCAGCAGCAGCGCGTGCTCAAAATCACCGACCTCGTGACCGACACCGCCCGGCTGGCCCCGGTCATCACCAAGGCCTTGCTGGAGCAGGAAAACGCGAAATCCATCGCCGAACTGAACGAAAACGGCTTCATCATTCAAGAAGACGGCAAGGTGCCCGTGACCGACAACTTCTATGTGGATGAATTCAACCTGCACTTCGTCTACCCACCCTATTCCATCACTTGCTATGCCCGAGGCGAAGCCGATGTGACCGTGCCATACTATATGCTCGACCAGTCGGATTTGGCCACGCCCTACCTCAACGAACTTCTGGAACACTACACCCGTTAACCGCACATCACAACCCCTGCCTGCGATGAAACTGCTCCTGCTCATATTGCTTTTTATCATCCTTTACCCCATCATCAAGGGATGGATGGCCATGAACCGCGTGCGACGCACCGTGCGCGACGCTTTCGATGCCGCCCGCCAAGTCGACGAGCCGGTAGAGGACGGCCGGAAAAAAGTGTTCGGCACCGACGATGGTGTTTACGCCGACTTTGAGGACATGGCCGGAAAGCCGTCGGCCGAAACGTCGGACTATGAAAAAACCTCGACATCCGGCATCGAACAGCAAGTGGTCGATGCCGATTTCGAGGAAATTCCGTGACACTCGGGGCGGCGGCTGGCGGAAATTTCTCGCCACACGCCCCGCGATTTCAATGTTTTTTTACTCCTTCTCGCCGTAGAGCAAATCGCCGGCATCGCCCAGCCCGGGGATGATGTAGCTGTGCTCGTTCAGCTCGTGGTCGATGTCGCAGGTCCACACCGTGGTCTTGTGCGACGGCAGGCGCTTGCGCACCACCTCGATGGCCTGGTCGGTGGCTATGACACTGGCCACATGGATGTGCTGCGGCTGCCCCTTGGTCACCAGCGCCTGATAAGCCAGCTCCATCGACGAGCCGGTGGCAAGCATCGGGTCGACAATAATCAGTGTCTTGTCATCGATGCGCGGGCTGGCTATGTACTCGATGTGCACCACAAAATCGTCGGTCTTCGGGAAATACTTGCGATAGGCGCTCACAAAGGCGTTGTCGGCACCGTCGAAGTAGCTCAGGAAGCCCTCGTGGAAAGGCAGGCCGGCACGCAGAATGGTGGCAAGCACCACGCGGTCGTCGAGCACGTGAGTCGACTTCACACCCAGAGGGGTTTCCACATCCACAGCGCGATATTTCAGGCGCTTGGAGATTTCATAAGCCATGATTTGCCCCAACCGCTGGATGTTGGTGCGGAAACGCAGCCGCTCTTGCTGCATGGTGCGGTCGCGCAGCTCGCTCATAAACTGGCCCACCAGCGAATTTTGGTCACAAAGGTTGATTACTTCCATAATGTTGGTTACAATGTATTGTTGGTTGTGTTGGAATCATCTATGTTATGCAGTATTTTCAAGGCTTGCTCACGGTCGACGGCCAGCTGGTGTATCAGTCCGGTGACCGAAGAAAACCGCTTCTCGCCACGCAACCACTGAACAAACTCCACGCGTATGGGCTGGTCGTAAATCATGAGCCGGCCGGTAAACAGATTGACCTCGATGCTGCTGTGCAAGCCGTCGCTCACCGTGGGGCGCGTGCCGACGCCTGCCATGCCGGGGAACCGGCCTTTGTCGGTCACCGCTTGCACGGCATAGGCCCCGTCGGCCGGCAGCAGCTGATGTGGCGGCAGCCCGCCCACATTGGCCGTGGGAAATCCCAGTCCGGTACCCACATGCTCACCATGCACTACCGTGCCCTCCAGAGCAAACGGCCTTCCCAGCAGGGCGGCGGCTTCGGCTACCCTGCCCTCGCCGATGAGACGGCGAATGATGCTTGAACTCACATGCGCGCCATCGTATTCCGGGGCTTGTACCACCTGCATGGCCAGCGCCGAGGCTGCGCGGCGATAATCGTCAATGTGGTCCATGCGGTCGCTGCCGAAGCGGTGGTTGTAGCCCATCACCAGGGTGTCCACACCCCAGCGCTGCTGCAACGCGGCCATAAACTGGCCGGCAGTGAGCCGTGCCAATTCGGCGGTGAACGGCAGCGGCAGCACATAGTCCACCCCCAGCTCGCCCAGCAGCCGCAGGCGTTCCCTGAGCGACATGATGAGCGGCGTCGGGGCGGCGTCGGGCCTGAGTACGTGTTGCGGATGACGGTCGAAAGTCACCACCAGCGAAGCCTTGCCTGCCTCCCGGGCTTGGGCACAAAGCGTGGAAATGATGAGTTGATGTCCGAGGTGAACACCATCGAACATTCCTATAGTGGCCACCGCGCTGTGCAGTGGCAAAGTGGAGGTGTGAGTGAGCAGCGTCACAGATATTTCTTGATGATGCGCATCGTGTCGTTGCACAACTTGATGAACACGTCGCGGTTCTTGAGCATCGTCGATGTCTTGATTTGGCGGTCACCGCCCATGAAAATGAAACCCGTGTCGTTACTCTCCAGGGCTCGCATGGTGGAAACCACACCGCTCTCGGGGTCGGGAAGCGGGTTCACGATGTAGTCGGCGGCACGGTCCAGCCAGCGGTGAAGGGCCATCACACTGGTGTTGATAACACCTGGATTCACGCAGTTCACACGCAGCCGGCGAGTCTTCATCACGGTGCTCATGTAGATGGAGAACAGTGTCAATGCCAGCTTGCTCTGCGCATAGGCACCTATTTGGGTGAAGTGCGACACAGCGGGGAACTCATAGGGCAACGACACAAACCGGCGCGACACGCTGGTCGACAGCACGATGGTGCCACCATCCATAATCAGCGGGTAGACCGACAACGACAGCAACACCGTGCTCAGGAAATTCACCTGCACCGTGTGCTCGTAGCCATTGGGCGAGAGTTTGCTGTGACGCGGCAGCGTGCCGGCATTGTTCACCAGCGCTGCCACCGGGCGCCCCAGTGCCTTCAGGCGTTGCACAAAGTCCTGCACCTGCTCAAACGAGCTCAGGTCAAGTTGCAGCACGCTGATGTCGGGGTTGCGGGTTTCGTTGCGCAGGCGGGCAGCATAATTCTGAGCTTTGGCCTCGTCGCGGCATGCCAGCAGCACGGCCTTGCCCTGCGCTGCGAGCTTCCGTGTGATGACGCTTCCCATGCTGTCGGTGGCACCGGTCACGATATAAAGTGGCGCCAATTTTTCAACATTCGGGGTTTCCTCATTAGTTGCCATAGATATGTTTTTTACGAATAGGGTCTATAGTGGGTTCATTCATGCAAAGGTAATGCTTTTCAAGCAAACTATAGAGTAACCGAGCCATTATTTTCTTTGTTTTTTCGTTTTTAAAAATAAAAACAGGTAAACTATTTTTAATTATACGCAAAAAATATTATTTTTGCACATTAAAAAAACAAGATAATATTAGAAATTTATAAAAATCAGCTACGAAATGAAACATTTTTACACCGTTTTGGCCTGCTTGATGCTGCTCGGCACTTCAGCGGCCACCGCACAGCGAGCCATCGAAATGAAAAAGGCGCCCAGCGCCACGCTCAACGCGCCCGGCGTGAACCCCGCCACCAATATCACCGCCAGCGGCTTCACGGCCAACTGGCAGCCCGTGGACGGCGCCGAGGCCTACTGCGTGTTTGTCTACATCAAGGACGTGATGGAGCAGGACGGCGAGTTCACCCTGGCCGATGAAGACTTCGACGGTATCGACTTCGGGTCGCTCATTGAGCCGGCCGGTGGCGACGAGAGTGGCGTGAACCTGAGTCAGATGGGCTACGCCCTGAGCTACGGCTGGGAGGCATACCTCTACCCCACCTTCGCACCCAGCCTGGTGGCCGGCATGCTCTACACACCTTACCTCTACCTGGTGAACAACGACGGCAAGTACAAAGTGCACATCACCACCTATGCCAGCCGCAACGACGAGATTCGCGTCACCAGCCATGGAATAGGCGACGCCGTGAATGTGGCCTACAACGTGGAGCTTGACAACAGCCAGGCCACCGGTGTGAGCACCAAGACAATCGAGCTCAGCAACGGGTCGCGCGACTTGTTCATGTCGATGATCAACAACACCGCCCAGCTGGGCGTGGCCGACTATTTCGACCGCGTGAAGGTGACGCAGGATTTAAAAGAGGGCGATGAAGTCTACACCAACATCGATGCCGACGAGGCTGTCATGGCCCAGAACGACTGGGGCGACGACGTGACCTCAAAACGCTTCACCCTCAACAGTGCCTACCTCAACGGCCACACCGAAGTTTACTACGACGTGTATGCCGCACGCTACGAAGGCTACACACTGGTGGTGTCGCCCTACAGTAACCGCGTGCTCGTGGACTTGCGCAACCGCACCAGCGAGGTGATTGACGACGCCACGGCTATCACATCCATCAAGGCCGACGCCCGGCAGGCTGCCGACGACAACTGGTACGACCTCACCGGCCGCCGCGTGCTCAACCCCGGCAGCGGCATCTATATCCACCATGGAAAGAAAGTGGTGCGCTGAGCGATGCCCGGCCCCGCCGTCCAATACCGACACCTATCTATTCACATAAAACACACTGCTTATGAAAAAAATTTATCTGCTGATTGCCGCACTGGCAGCCATGACTGCCGCGCAGGCTCAAACCTACGAGAGCGCCACTCTGGAGGTGGGCGACTATGAGGGAGCCACCACCGTGGTGGAAGGTTCTTACTGGGACTCGGCTCCCACCACATTCTATCTGGCACACACCGGCTCGCAAATCATCTACACCGCCAAAGACCTGGCCGACATGGATGAACTGACCGATGTGAAAATCGACAAGATCACCTACCGGTTCTTGAATGCCGAGGGCTATGAGACCATCGTTCGCGACGTAAAGCTCTATCTGCAAGAGATTGACGAAACAGCATTTGCCGTGATTGACGGCACGAAACAATTCTTCGACTTCGATGCCGAAAGCCCCGCACTCGATGTCACAGCCGAATATCCGCTCTACGAAACCTACGGCGATGACGGCGAGGTGGAGTTCGACCTGAGCGCCGCACCGTTTGCCCACACGCCCGGCAAGGGACTGCTTGTGACCGTGGTGATGGATGCACAGGACAACGACAACTGCCTGAGCAGCGGCTTTGACCTGCAGTTCTATAATGCCGGCATCCGCCATCGTGCCATGACGTTCACCAACAACACGGTGTCGTTCCTCGACTATTATGAGACCGACGACTTCCCCAAAGCCACATCCATGCTTGGCTGCGGCACCGACATTGACTTGCCCGTGACCAAATTCGACTTCACCTATCAGGTGACCCCCGAAACGGGCATCAGCGAGGTGAGCGCGGCACGCGCGGCCGACGGCGCTTACTACAACCTGATGGGCCGGCGCATGAACGCCGACGACCTGCCCGCAGGCATCTACATCCACAACGGGAAAAAGATTGTTAAACAATAACACACAACAAACCAATTTTACTAATCTTTAATCTTTCAGGTATTATGAAAAAATTTTATCTTTTCCTGGCAGCTGCAGCTGCTATGACACTGAGCGTACAAGCTCAGCAACTGAGTGCCCAGATTGACCTGGGTGGCTATGAGAACATCGATGAGGATGGAAACGGCGGCGACGTCTACAACGGCGGTGCCCTCGACGATGCTCCCATCAATTTCTACCTCAACAACTCGGCTGCTCAGATGATTTACACAGCCGACGACCTGGCAGAAATGTTCGATGGCAAAGTCAATCCCAAAATCACCAAGCTGAGCTACAAATTTTACAACATCGGAGCTTTCGAAGCCTGCCCTCGCGCCATCAAGGTTTATGCCCAAGAAATTGAAGAGGGTGCTTTTGCAAAAGACGAGGAAGGCGACTTCAATTACTTCGACTTCAACGAGAACAACCTCGTTGCCCAGTTTGATTTTGAAGAAGACTTCATGGACTACTACTACATGGCCGGAGAATTCATCATCGACCTTAGTAATGCTCCTATTGCTGTGACCGAAGGCAAGAACCTGCTCATCACCATTGTGGCCGAGGGCGACGAAGCCACCGGTAGCGGCGACGATGTGACTTTCTTTGTCGACAACTCGCGCAGCAAGCGCGTCATGGCCTACGGAAACGACCGCGCCACTTTTGCCGACTACATGGAAACCGACGACTTCCCCAAGGCAACCACTACCCTGAGCAGCGCCACCAACATGAACCTGCCCGTGACCCTCATCGACTATATCTATGAGGAGGAAGCCCAGCCGCAGGATTACTACCTGACCGGCGCCTTCAACAACTGGGGTCAGGACGGCAACGAGAACATCAAGTTCGAGGCCAACGAAGACGGTGAGCTCGCAGCAAGCGTCGACCTGCCCGCAGGCGAGAACGACGGCGAGAACGGC
>ONMF01000028.1 GCA_900318865.1 uncultured Prevotellaceae bacterium | reverse complement strand
CCAGGTGAGCGACCGTCCGTTCGACGGCGTGAATCTGGTGGTCACCAAGTTCACCGACGGCACAACAAGCACTGTGAAAGTGGTGAAATAACACCTCGTTCTCAACAACTTTTAAGAGGGGCGAAAAATTTCGCCCCTCTTTTTTTGATTTTTTTACAATAATTTGTAAATTAGAGGCGCAAAAAAAACATCAAACCTTTAATTCACCTTATTGTTTAACCTAAACCTTTAAAACTCATGAAAAAAGTGCTACTGACATTAGCCTTAGTGACTTCTTTGTGTGGGTTTGCCCAGGTGTTTGAAGTGGGCGGCATCCAGAAGCTGGAAACGCCCGCCAATCCACTGGCCAAGGTGGTAGCCATCAGCCCGCAGGGCGATTACATCCTGCTGAGCGACGACTCCAACACTGGACTCACAAAGTTTGACCTCTCTACCCAAGAGAGCTTGCGCATTACCGACGCCAAGGGCGCCGGATTCAATGTGAGAATCTCGGACGATGGACAGAACATCATCTACCGGGAGACGACCACCAACCAAAACCACCTGCGTTACAGCTCACTCAAGAGCACCAATCTTGCGACGGGCAAAAAACAGGAATTGGTCAAAGCCACTCGTGACCTTCAAGGATTTGCCTTCGAGGGAACAACTGCGACCGCTGTCAACAAAGGCAAACTGCAAAAGAAGGCCCTGGCCGGCAAGGCCTCGGTGACCCGCCCCGTGCTGAGCATCAACAACCGCCAGCTCATGATGACCGTGGACGGCAACACCAAGGTGTTTTCGCCCAACGGCACCGAGTACAGCTACATCTGGGAGAGCCTCTCGCCCGACGGCAGCAAGGTGCTTTATTATGTGTGCGGAGTGGGTGCCTTTGTGGCCGACCTGAACGGCAACATCGTGGCATCGCTGGGACAAATCCGTGCCCCGCAGTGGTACGACAACAGCACCATCGTGGGCATGTTTGACCAGGACAACGGTGTGTACACCACCTCGTCGGTTATCAAAGCCGCCACCCTCGACGGCCAAGTGCAGACGCTCACCGACGATTCTGTCATCGCCATGTATCCTGTGGCAACCCAAGGCAAGATTGTGTTCTCCACGCCTTATGGAGAGAGTTTTTTGATTAACGTCACCAAATGATTACAGCTATGAAGAAATTGATATTACTCGCGGTGGCTGCAATCATGGCAGCCGGCACCATGCAAGCCAAGACGGCCGACGAGGTGCGCATCTACATCAACCCGGGACACGGCAGCTGGGGTCCCAACGACCGTCCCATGGCCACTATCCCCTATCCTAATCTGCCCGAAACCGGCATGCCCGACACTTGCGGATTCTATGAGTCCAACACCAACCTGTGGAAGTGTCTCAAACTTTACGACGTGCTTCAGAACATGGGCGTGAAGAAAGAGAACTTGATGATGTCGCGTGTCAAAAATGGCCCGTATCCCTACACCAAGAACAATTATGACCCCGATGAGATTTACAACCGCCCATTGAGCGAAATCGCCCGTGAGGTGGATGCCAACAACATGGACATGTTCATCTCGGTCCACTCCAACGCGCACACCGATGGTGCGTCAACCAACTACCCGGCAATCTTCTACAGCGGCTATGACCAGGGGAAGAGCTCGGCCGACTACGACTGGTTCAACAGCAGCATCGGCGAGAAGCCCGATTTCACCGGCGACCGCGTGGAGGGCAGCTATGAAATGTGCCAGAAAATGTGGGGCCCGCACTACATGGACGAGATTGACCCCAACAGCTATTACAGCCGTACCAATCCCTGTATCCGTGGCGACATCAGTTTCTGGAGCGGAGAGTACTACAATACAGTCACCGCCAAGGGCAACAAGAACTACGGCTACTATGGCGTGCTGCGCCAGAGCACTCCGGGTTTCTTGATTGAAGGTTATTTCCACACCTATCAACCCGCCCGTCACCGCGCCCTGAACATGGATTATTGCCATCAGGAGGGTGTGCGCATTGCCCGTGGCATCCGCGACATCTTCGGGCTCAACCCCGAAACTCGCGGTTACATCATGGGCACGGTCAAGGACTTGCACGAGAAGATGAGCCATCCACTCTATTCCTATTCTCCCGGCTCCATCGACCAGTGGGTGCCCCTGAATGGTGCGCAAGTGGACTTGCTCAAAGACGGCCAGGTGGTGCAGACCTATCAGGTCGACAACAACTACAACGGCGTGTTCGTCTTTGAAGACCTGGAACCCGGCAACTACACCCTGCGCGCCCGCTTGGATGGCTACAAGGAGCAGGGCGACTACAGCGAGGGCACCATCAGTTCAGAGTACACCCAAGAGGTTGCCAACAGCATGGCCGTGTATCAAGTGAAGGCCGACGAGACCACCTATGCACGCCTCTATCTGGAAGCGGAAGGCTATGAGCCCCCCGCGGTGACCTACTACAACTATCCCGACCCCGAGCAACCCGCTTACGCCACCGTGGCCGACGAGTACAACTTCGAACAGGAGACCACTGAATATCCCGTGGAAGGTAACATCCGCCGCACCATCGTCCGCGGCGACTCGCTGGTGGTGCTCACCGAGAACAATGGCGAGCCTGCCATCTATCTGATCAACGGCAAGACCAAAGAACTCATCAAGCAAATCAGCGTGAACGGCATCGCACCGGCCGAGCCCAACAATGCCGGCTTCCGCTATCGCCTGAGCGACATCGCCTTCACAGCCGACAACAAGCTGGTGGGCGTGAACAGCACATTGTGCCAAATCAACAACGATTATGTGTTCGACGGCGAACAGCGAGGCACACTGCGCTTCTACAAATGGAATGACCTGGACAGCGACCCCGTGGAGTGGACCAACACCCAGCTCACGGCTAACTGGTATCGCGCTTACATGGGCCGCACCCTGGCCGTGAGCGGACCGTCGACCGAATGTACACTGGTCACCACAGGCACCACGGCCTACACCTCGACGGCCACCCGCCTGTTCCTGGTGAGCATGAGCGGCGACCAGCAGACGGGAACCCTCTTCACCGAGTACAACCTCAATGCTGAAAAGCAACTCTCGGAGAACAAGACCGGCGTAGACCAGCAGCTGGTGGTCTCCCCGCTGGGCGACGACCGCTACATGATGGACGGCGAGCGCACCACTCCCTATGAGTTGAAACCCGCCACCAGCAGCAACGTCGATGCCACCATCATGGGCAAGGTGCCCGCCGACATGCTCGACAACGTGTCGAACGGTGTGGGCTTCTTCAAATATGCAGGCCACTCGATGATGGTGTCGCCCTACGTCGACAACAACAACGTGGCAGGCGTGAAGCTCTTTGATGTGACCGATGGCCTGAACGACGCCAAGCTCATCAACACGGTGGGTACCGACCTCGAAGTTGCCGCTCCTGCACCGCGCCGTGCCGAAGGCGACGCCGCCCTGCCCTACATGGCAGCCGGCGCCAAGGTCGACGGCCTTGACATCACGATGTACCTCATGGCCGGCAACAAGGTGACGCGTTTCACCACCGAAGGCGTTCAGCAGCCCGTTGTCAAGGGCATCTACGCTTATGGCCTGACCGACACCGAAGGCGACCAGCAGTACACCTTCAACTTCACTGCCAACAGTGACGCCGAGAGCGCCAAACTCATCTTCACCGACAAAGAGACCGGCGAAGTACTGGGAGAAGTGGAAGTTCCCAACGTGAAAGAAGGAGAAAATTCCATCACGCTCACCTACGATGAACTCCCCGGCGACATGAATCAGGAGATGAACTGGGCCGTGAACCTTGTGGGCAAGAAGATTGCCAGCATCGTGCGCCTGAATGACTATGCCAGCGGCGAATTTGACTATGGCAGCCAGATTGGCAACGCCGTGGACGTGAGCCCCGAAAGCGACTATTTCGGCCGCATCTACGTGTCGAACCGCATCAGCCAGCCCAACGAGGGCAACGGCATCTGGGCCTACAATCCCGACTGGACCCGCATCAACAGCGTGCGCTACAACGGCAACGGCATGTTGATCAGCAGCCCGTTCCGCCTGGGCATCGACAGCGAAGGCTTCGTCTACATGCCCGACTGGAGCGACCCCAAGTCGGGAATCTATGTCATCGACCCGTCGAACCTTGAAGGCGAGTTCAAACAGTTCTTCCAGGGCACACGCAACGGCGCCGGCCTCTTCGTCAACAACGGCGTGAACGTGGGTGGCTCGTCCACTTCGGTCTGGATTGAGGGCGAAGGCGCCGACACCAAGCTGATTGCCGCCAGCGAGGATATCCTCAACGCCAGCGGCACAGGCAACAATGTGGTGGTTTACAACATCGGCCAGCCCGACGGCAGTATCGCCCGCGAATGGGGTGAGGCTCCGTCGCAATTCTTCAATGTGGGTGCCAAGATGCTCAATGGCAACCTCAATGTCATGGGCGACGGCAAGGGCGGCATCTGGTGCTCGCAACTGCGCTACACGCCTAACAACACCACCGGCGTTCCCTCACTCATCCACGTGAATGCCGACGGCGCCATCGACTTCAACTCGGGCACCGAGCCCTTCAACTCGCTCATCGACGGTTCGTCGACGGCCGGCTTCGGCATCACCCGCGATGGCAAGATGCTGGTTATCAACGACGACAAGGGTGTGCTGCAATTCTTCGACTTGGCCTGGAACGAGAACGGAGCTCCTGAGCTCACTCACAAGTACAGCTTCACGGCCGACTGCAAGAATAACCGCGCCATCTATCAAATCAACTTTGACTACGCCGGCAACATGATTTGCTCGGGTGCCAAGCTGGGTATCTACTCGATTCCCACCGACGACAACCAGACCACCGTGCCCGCCAAGAAGGCGCTCATCGTTGTCAAGAAAGTGGAACCTGCCAAGTACTATGTGACCGGCTCGTTCAACGACTGGGACAAGGTGAATCCTGTGGAGATGGTCGACGATGAAGCCACCATCGACATGGAGGACAACGTCGAGTTCAAGCTCATCACCCCCGACCCGCAGGCCAAGGACGGCTGGAAGTGGATTGGCGGTGTCGACGAGAACCAGGCTGGCTTCTTCCTCGTCACCGAGGACATGATGGCCGGTGCCACCGAAATCGACCTCACCGACGGCTCGAACTTCAAGATTGAGAAGGGAGGCAA
>ONMF01000010.1 GCA_900318865.1 uncultured Prevotellaceae bacterium | reverse complement strand
GAAAATGTTTTGAAACACGATTTCAAAAACATTGACTTGAAAATTGAAATGTGGTATAAAGTACATAAACCCATGAAGACTGATTGGGAAGGTAAACCTTTTCTGAATAATAATGAGTGAAGGTTATTCCAAAGTTTTCTTCGGGCTAATCTTCACTTCTTAAAATAAAAAATATGAAACAAATTAAGTTTTTCTTCATGTCTTCCATAATAATGGTTGTTCTTAGTAATTGCACTTTTGAAAACCGCAAAATAAACACACATATATGTTTTGAAGATTTAGACATACACATCCAAGACACATTGAGAAATCTGCCAATTGACACTCTGGACTGTTATCCTGATTTAATAGACATAACAGGACACTATAAGTTAATTGCTGAAGAAATTGGGCCTTGGACTTATGCGCAAAAATTGGATGCGCAAAAATTGGAAAATTGTGAAACTGGAAAATCTTATTGGTTCTATTATAATACCCCAAGACCTTTTATTGTTACGTCAAAAGAAATTATATTCCCTATGGAATATAATATTGTAACAAAGGGATTAGAAAGAACAGATATGTTTAATCTTATAAATATCAATTGATTACTTATACGTCATGGGCTACGACAAGTTCGAGCAGCGCAACTACCTGAAGTACTGCAACGGCGCAAAACCTCTTTACTCCTTACTCTTTACTCCTCAAGTTTTTGAAGGACGCTGGCGTACTTCAGAAACTTGAAATTCTTTATATTCCCTTTCATCACGCCATGCGGCCATTTCGTCACTCACGGCGTTTGTTTCGTCAAAATAAACACCGTCCACCCTCGCTTCTTGCCGATTATCATTAACTTTGTGTCATGACAATGTTTCACACTTAAACCATACGCTTATGAAAAAATCTTTACTCTTACTTGTGGCAATGGCGGCATGCCTCTCGGCTTGGGCGCAAACTGTCAGCACCATCACGACATCTGAAAACATAATCAGTAATTCCACCGTATATGTCGGTGAGGTTGTCGTGGATGGCGCAACGATGATCAAATATCTCTATTCGGGCGACATGAGCCGAAAGGCGAATGTCATCAACAACTTGATGAACGGTCTGCAGGGCATGACTGACGGCAGCTATGCTGCGTTGCTCGGCGGGATTGAGGCCGATGATGATGCCAGCGGCTTGGCTCTTTGCTCTGACGCCACGCTCACAGCAGCGATGGACGCGAACTGGCGCGATGCGCAGTATGTCGGGCCAAAGTATTATTCAGACAAAACGGTCGCGGCGGCAACCGACTCAAACCTGTATGATGTCGATGCGGGATTCAAAGCGGCCCTTGACGCCCAAACCGATGCAAGGGCCGAGGAGATTGAAACTCTTGCCGACGTGGAAAAGTGTATCGTAACCCATCTCGACTCAAGAACGGTAACCGATGTTTACTACACCATCGAGAACGGCCAAGTCGTTCGACACAGTGACATCAATGTCATTTATGATTCGGAAGCCACCACGGTGATATATACAAAAGTGGAGCTTGAGACACCGTCAATTACCGGTGTATGCGGCATCAACCTGGCTGCCGCCAAGACCGGCCGGCGCTACAACCTTATGGGTCAGCCCGTGGGCCGCGACTATAAGGGCATCGTCATCGAGGACGGCAAAAAGTTTATTGCCCGGTAAGGCATTGCACTGCCTTTCACGCACAGAAGCGGTTACCGTACAATTGGTACGGTAACCGCTTCTGATGTGAACAAAGCTGAAAAAATCCGGATATTTTGGGTAATATCGCGCTCGGCGGGCAAATATTGCTTACCTTTGCATTAGATTTTAAGGTAACACTCATTATGGAAGTCATCCAAAGTTTCACTATCGATCACACCCGTCTCAAGCCCGGCATCTATGTGTCGCGGATAGACAAGGGTTTCACCACTTTCGACTTGCGCATCACCGAGCCCAACAAAGAGCCGGCTGTCGCTCCTGCGGCCATGCACAGTCTGGAACACCTCATGGCCACTTGGTTCCGAAACAGCAAGATCAAGGACGACGTGGTCTACGTTGGCCCCATGGGCTGCCTCACGGGTATGTATGTCATCATGACGGGCACTTACACGGTGGAAGACATGCGCGGACTCACCATCGAGTGTCTCCAGTGGATTCTCACCCAAGAAGAAGTTCCGGCCACCACTCCCGACACTTGCGGCAACTACCTGCTGCACGACCTGCCCATGTGCAAGTGGGAAAGTGCCCGCTATCTCGACCGTCTGCTGCACGACTTCCACAGCGAGTACACCAAGCTGCAGATTGTGCTTGACGACGGCAAGGTATTTGCCGACGCATAACGGTTCTTCATCCAGAGGACTTACTTGACAAGGCGGAGCGCCTACCGGCAGTGCGGCCCGCCTTATTTCTTGTTCATCAACAGCTCGGTGAGTTGCTTGTGTCGAGTGCCGGTCACTTGCAGGATGAGCCCGCACACAAAAAGCAGCAGCGCCAGCATGATGATGAACCCGCACACGATGAGAGTGGGAAAACGCGGCACAAGACCCGTGGCAAAATATTCGGCAAAAACGGGGATGGCGCCCACCACTCCGGCCACAAAGCAGATGGCCGCAAGCACCGAGAAAAACAACAACGGCCTGAAGTGGACAAACAACGAGAAGATGGTGCCGATGACACGGAAACCGTCGCTCACGGTGTTCAGCTTGGAGGTGCTGCCGGCCGGCCGGTTGGCATAGGCAACCGGCAATGAACGCACCACGAAATTGTTGTCGAGCGCATAGATGGTCATCTCGGTCTCTATCTCAAAACCCTGGGAAAGCACGGGGAAATTTTTCACAAAAAGCGGGCTGAAAGCGCGGCACCCCGACATGATGTCGGGAACCGAACTCTTGAACATGCGGTTAATCAAGCCCCGCACCAGCAAGTTGCCAAAGTTGTGATAACGCCGGTTATTCACCTGCAGATAGGTCGACGACAAGCGGTCGCCCACCACCATGTCCACACGCTGTTCGAGCACCATCCGGGCCATTTCGGGCAGTGCATCGACGCCGTAGGTGTCATCTCCGTCGATGAGCAGATAACAATCGGCATCAACGTCACGGAACATGGAGCGCAGCACGTTTCCCTTGCCCTGCCTGGGCTCGCTCACCACGATGGCACCCGCCTCACGGGCCAGCCGGGCGGTGTCGTCGGTGGAATTGTTGTCGTAGACGTAGACCTGCGCCTCGGGAAGCACCCGGCGGACGTCGCCCACCACCTTGCCGATGGTAATGGCCTCGTTGTAGCACGGCACAAGCACGACCACACGCCGAGCCGAATCAGGATTTACGATTGGAGAAGACATAGGCTTTGAGTTTATCTAAGTCGGTATTTTTTAGCAGGAAACAAATCATGGCAAACCATGTCACCTCAAACATGCGCCATGTGATGAGGCTGTGGGTAAACGAGTGGTGTGTGGCCACAGCGTACCACAAGAGCGGCAAGGCTGCCACAGCGAGCAGCCAGGTATTGCACGTAAAGGCACGACGGCCACGCGGGGCCAAAACGGCCGCCAGAGCCAAGAGAATCAAGAATGACACCTGACACACGGTAGTGACGGTGGGGGCAAACCATCCCTGGAGCGACCGGAGCCACATCTGCCCCACAGTGAGCCCGTCGGTCCCCAGCGAGTGGGTTTGGATGGAATCGGCTGCCTCGGCCAGAGGATTATAACCGGCAAGCACGCTGGCCATGCCCCACTTCGAAGCCCACATCAGCGCGTAGCCCGCCGCCCATGCGGCAGCGATGCACGCCATCACCATCATGGGCCTCCGGTGCTTGCCCATGAGCATCATGGCCACTGCCAGCGGCACACCCAGCGTGATGACGGGAGTGGTGAAGAAATCGAGAAAGGCAGTCATGGCACCGATGCCGAAAAACACCGGCACCAGTCGGCGCCAGCTGCGCGTGAGCCACCGCCACGACAGCAGCACGCACACGGCCACAAGCATCACATAGTGGCAAGTGGAAAACTGCAGTGACCACGGCACCACGGCACAGTGAGCCATCAGCAATGCCACAACCAGGCTTGCCGCCACCCCGGCACCCAGGCGCCGCCACATGAGCGCCACCACTGCCACAAGCAGCACGCCGAGCAGCCATGAGTTGAGCTTGCGCACTCCCCCATAATCGAGCACCGTGAGCAGCGGACGCAGTGTCACTTGATAGCCGTGCCAATACTTGCCGTACTCAAACACATCGGCCGGCAACGGGCGCTGCATGGCCATGCGTGTGCATAGCACCATGTCATCGTCGATGCCCCGATAGCGGTAATTGCGCATGGCGGCATCCACCGGCCGCGAGGCATCGGCACAGGCCGCCACGTTCAGCATGTAGCAGTCGGTGAAGTTGTCAAGGCGCGCGCCGCCCAGCGGTGTGTGCCGCATGGGATACATCCCTTCTTGCTCCAGGGTGGCGAGCGACCGTTCCAGCTGTGGCGCGATGGCAGCAAGCGGAATGGTGTGGACGGCAATCATCAGCGCCGTGCACACCACAAGCAGCCCCACATAGAGGCAGGCAGTGGCAGTCAATACTTTTTTCATACAGCAACTCGCGCCCCCCTGAGGCGGGGAGCAGAACAACCTCGTTACCCTTGCTCAATCCTCCTGCAGGCGGTTGTAGAAATCTTGCCGCCCGGCACGCAGAAGCGAGATGGCACGCGGCACAAAGTCGGCCAGTTCGGGCGTGCTGTCGGCAAGAATCTCGAAGGCCACCCACACATCGCGGTCATCACCCTCGCCCATGGTGTAGAGTTTCACCACCTTGAGCGAGCCGTTGGTCTCGTTGAGGGCGCGCAACACGGCAAACTCGTTGTCGTCGGTCACATCGTAGATGCCTGGCATCATCAGGCGGAAATATTGGTTATCGTTGTCGTCCTTGAGGTAAAGGAATGTCAGCCCTTCCACCTTGAAAGCGATGCCAAAGTTGGTCACATCGGGACGGTAACCTTCTTTGCGAAGGTAATCAAGCATCAAATCGTTGAGGTTCATAACTGGTTTGGTTTTAGGTTATTGTTGGTGATTAATCAATGCATTGTCACTGCCCTGCCCCGCCTTCTTACCGGGCGCGCGAGCCGGTTTTTTATCTGAATCCAATGGGCGGCAAGGCGTTTCGGTGCTCCACACCGTCCATTTTCTCACGGATTTCGTCATAGGTCTTGAGCACCTCCTTGCGCACGCTGGAATGGATGCGGCTAATGGTTTTCTCCATCAGTTCCTGAGTGATATCCTCGTTGTTGAACGCCGCTATCATAGCCGCCTCGTTCACCACATAGGCGATGTCACTGGCCACATACCCCTCGCTCAGTTTCGACATTTTGTCGAAGTCCAAGGCCTGCTGGCATGGCCTGCCCTTGAGGTGAAGGGCAAACATCTCACGGCGCGCCTCGTCGTCGGGCAGGGGCACATACACCTGCTTGTCGATGCGCCCCGTGCGCAGCACGGCGGGGTCAATCTTGTCGGGGCGGTTGCTGGTGGCAATCACAAAGATGCCCCGCTCGGAGCAGTTGTTGAGCTGTGAGAGGAACTCGTTGACCTCGCCGGCCTGATGGTTGGCACCCTCGTTGGAGCGGTTGGGCACAAAGGCGTCGAACTCGTCGAAGCAGAGCACTGTGGGCGCATTCTGCTCGGCCTTCTTAAAGAGGTCGGCAATCTTTCCTTGCGTGCCGTGAACATAGATGGAGCCCAGGTCCGATGCCTTGACCAGAATGAAGTTAAAGCCCGTTTCCTCGGCAAACTTCTCGGCAAAAAAACTCTTGCCGCACCCCGGGGGGCCGTAAAGCAACATGCCATTGGGCGGCGTGAGCCGGTAGCGCTCGCTGCGCTCCTTGTCCTTGAGGATGAAAATCACCCGCTGCCGCAGCATGTCCTTGAGCTCCTGCATCCCCGCGATGTCGGCAAAGCCGTTGCCACCGCCACGCTTTACCTCCACATCGGCAGTGGTGGCCTGCTCGTGCACATCGTCCATGTCGTCGCGGGTCGGGTGTTCAAAGCCGCCGCGCCGCCGCTTGCTCTTGTCGTCCTCCTCGTCATCGGCCTCTCCCGGCGATTGCAGTGCGTGCAGCGCCTGCCGGGCACTGTCGAAGCGGTCGGCATAGGGAGCCTCCAAGCCACGCTTGAGCAGCCGCTTAAGGTCTTCATCAAGATTCGGCTCACTCAGGTCTAACGGCTGCTTGCGCGCCTTCTTCACGCGCTCGATGCGCTCGTGGCGTTCCATGTCGGCCGTCAACTCCACATGCCACGGCGCATGGCCGGTGAGCATCGTGTAAAACACAGCCACGGCGGCAAACAGGTCGCTTTTCTCCTCGTACATTCCCACAAACGTCTGATTAGAACAATACTCCACATCCAGGTCGGCAGTGTCGAACGACGGATTACCGCTGCACGGCGGCGACACATGGCCCATGTCGATGAGCTCGGGCACACCGCCGGTCTTCTCGCTTAGCATAATGTTATGGGGCGTGATGTCGTTGTGCAGCAGCATGCGCGGTTCCATGTTGTGCATATAGTCCAGCGCACCCAGTATCTCGGCAAAGATGGCACGAGCCTCGTCGGGAGCGATTTTCCCTTCGCGCTGGATTTTCTCGGCAAGCAACTCGCCGCTGAAGTAAACGGTGATCATATAGTGGCACACCCCCTCCTCGACCATGAGCCGGCCACTGTCGACAAACGAAACGATGTTTCGGTGCGACAGTTGCTTGCAATAGGCAATCTCTTTCACCTCGCCATGGTCGTCCAGCAGCCGCTGGGGCGTGTTCTTGATGCGGTACAGTTTCAGAAAATAAGGCGTGTCGTTCTCATCGGCTATGCGATACGTCTCGCAGTAGGCATTGGCCTTGATCATATACACCACCTTGTAGTCCTTAACCTTTTGGCCTTCTTTCAGAATACTCATTGTTACGTTGTTTTCTTTACCAATTTGCGAAATTAGTGAAAGTTGCGTGAAAAGCCAAATTTATTTTCCCCGAAGCTCCATTTGCCACCCGTCAACCTGCCTTCACATCTGTTCGGAGTGTAATTTACTCTGGATTTTTGGCGATGAATGTGTCAAAAATCCGGTCAAGGTCCTGTTCGTGCAGCGTCATGAAAAGCCGACAATCAATCCATGGGAATCTCGGGATGCTGAACTGAAAGAGGCGTCCCCTTGGGTGCCACATAGAACATGTAGAGTATCACCGTTTCAGCGCCATTGTTTTCACCATGGTGAATGGTGCCGACCATTTCCACAACGGCTTCTCCCTCATGAACCACCTTGACGTTTCCATTGATGTCGATGATGGTACGTTCGCCCTGCTGGACAAAGCCGAAATTGTTCACGTCATGATGATGCCAGCCCAGTTTTTTGCCTGGCGGGAACTCATATCTAACTGTGATTATCTCAGCATTTTCCTGAGGGAAAGCTGGAAGGTGTGCGCCGTCCCAACTTTGTGAGGTGTGCAGTAATTCGGTTCTTTTTACTTCGGCCATATATCTTTTACTCTTTTGATGTACGCAAAGTTACGAATAAACGCGTGCAGAACAAAAGAATTGATTCTTTTTGTATGGCCCAGTGGCAGTAACTTCGGCGCCACCCATTGCGAAAAAACATACGAATCACAGCTACCACACGACCAGTAGATTACTCATGCCATAGCAGAAAAACAGGCACATGAGGCGGGCCGCGTTTGAACAGCCGGGGCATTTTAGGTGATTTTGGTAGTTAAATCGGTAATTTGTCTAAGCGATGAGAGAAGCAGCAATTGTAATTTTGCACTGTCAACTTTAACACATCAACTCATGAAACGAATCAAACACTTAACCATGCTCCTGGCTGCGATGTTGCTGAGTGCCTGCAGCAGCAACAATGAACCCAAGGCCGAGACCACCGGCCAGCAGCGGGATTTAGGCTCCACGCTGGTGGTTTATTACAGTTTTTCGGGTGATTGCAGCAATATAGTGGGCACCCTCACCCAACTCATCACTGCCGACGTGGCAAGGGTGGAGCCCGTCCAAGACGGCGTGGACTATGCCGCCAACAACTACAAAGCGGGGGCCGACCTGATCAATGCCATCAACGCCGCCCCCAACGATGCCGGCAACTATCCCTCCATCAAAAACGTGGACAAGGACGTGAATGGCTACGACCATGTAATCATCGTCACACCGCTGTGGCACAGTCACATGGCGGCTCCCATGCAGGCCTATCTGTTCCAGAACGCCGCCAAGCTGGCCGGCAAGCAGGTGGCCATGATTGTATCGAGCTACTCGAGCAGCATTGGCGGAGTGGTGTCCGACGCCACACGCTTGCTGCCCGACGCCACGTTCACCACCGATGCCCTGTGGATCAACAACAGCAACCGCTCGCGCACAGCCTCGTTGCTGAATCAATGGCTTGACAACATCAACTTCACACAATCCTCTATGAACAACGAAAAAATCACTGTCACCGTAGGCGACCGCAAATTCATCGCCACGCTGAAACAAAATGCCACAGCGCAGGCTTTCAGAAACATGCTGCCCATGACCTTGCCCATGAGCGAGCTCAACGGCAATGAGAAATACTACTACCTCGACTCGTCGCTGCCCACCCAAGCCTCCTCGCCGGGCACCATCCATGCAGGCGACATCATGCTTTACGGCGCATCGTGTGTGGTTCTGTTCTACGACACGTTCAGCACATCTTATTCCTACACCCCCATCGGCCACATCGACAACCCGGCGGGCCTTCGCGAGGCGCTGGGAACCGGCGGTGTCACCGTGGCTTTTGAGCGCATCAGCACGGGCATCGACCGTGTGGCAGCCGACACCCAGACCGGCAGCGACAGTGCCACCTACACCATCGACGGCCGGCGAGTGGCAAAGCCCGGGCACGGCATTTACGTCCAGAACGGCAAGAAAATCGTCCGATAGCGCGCACACGTTTTTCCATATCGGTGCTTTGTGACACATCCGGTCACAACACCATCAATAAAAAACGCACTTCACATTGAAGCGCGTTTTTTTATATTAGTTAAGCGATTACGCGCCCAGCATCTCGGTGAGCTGCCCAAGCGTGGAGGCGGCTGTAATCTGGGTGTGATAGTCGCCGCGAATCATGCCATGGTTCTGCAAGTCGTCGAGCAGCGCCAGCAGGGAGTTCCAAAAGCCCTTGACGTTATAAAGAATCACCCGCTTGTGATGAAATCCGCACGTGGCGGGTGCGGCCACGGTGAACACCTCGTCGAGCGTGCCGATGCCGCCGGGCAGAGCCACCACAGCGTCGGCCAGCGAAAGCATCAAGTCCTTGCGGTCGCTCAAATTTTGCGTGTAGTGCACCTCGTCAAGGAAGTCGCATAGCTTGCCATCGTGCGTGAACGAGCGGGGAATCACCCCCACAGTATGCCCCCCCGCATCCTTCCACGCCCGGGCCAGGCAGCCCATCAGTCCCAGGTTGCAACCACCGTACACCAGCGTGTGACCGGCGGCCCCCAGCCGAAGACCCATCACACGGGTCAGTTCAAAGAAATCGGGGTCAATCTGATTGTTGGCCGAACAAAAAACCGCAATTTTCATCGTTACAGAAGCATTATTTTACGGCAAAGTTACGAATAAGCGAGCGCAGAACAAAAGAATTGCTTAACTTTGTGGAAATTTTAAAATTATCTGCATGATGAAGAACGTGTTACTGGCTGTTTTGACACTCATGCTGGCGCTGCCTGGCGCAGCACAAAGCATGGGCACCGACAGCGTGCCAGGGCGAAAAAAGGTGGCCGTCGTGCTCAGCGGAGGCGGCGCGTTAGGAGCCATCCATGTGGGTGCGCTCAAGGTCATCGAGCAGGCCGGCATTCCGGTCGACATGGTGGTGGGAACCAGCATGGGCAGCATCGTGGGAGCGCTCTACAGCGTGGGTTACAACAGCGAGGATATTGCCACCATGTTCCGCACAATGGACTGGACCGAGCTGTTTCTCGACCGAAATGACCAGCGGCTTCTATCGCTCACCGACCGCGACGCTCAAAACACCTACATCTACGAGCGCGAATTTTATGTGCTGGGCGGCATTGACCCGCAACCCGGCGGCTTGATTCGCGGCACCAATGTGGAAAACGTGTTCAAGCACTATCTCTACGGGCACACCGACAGCATCAACTTCCTTCGCGACCTGCCACGACAGTTTGCGTGCGTGGCAACCGATCTGGTCAACGACGAGCAAGTGGTGCTCACACACGGCTCGCTGGTGAAAAGCATCCGCTCCAGCATGTCGATTCCTGGCGTGTTCACACCGGTACACATGGGCGACATGGTGCTCGTGGACGGCGGCGCGAAAAACAACTTCGCGGCCGATGTGGCACGCGAGCTGGGGGCCGACATCGTGATTGGCGTCAAGTTTGACTTAGAGCTGGGCACCGACAAGGAATACCGCACCCTCATGGACGTGATGGAGCGCTCGGCAGGCAGCGACGTGAGCCGCAGGGCCCGCGAGAACGAGAAATACTGTGACCTGCTCATCAAGGTGCCCGTGCGTGGCTACACCAGCGGGAGTTTTTCCTCGGGAGCGCTCGAAGCACTCATGGAGCGCGGCGAAAAGGCCACACGCGAGAAATTCGATTCTATCATGGTGCTCAAGCGACAAGCCGGTGCCCTGCCCCACACCGACTACACCATGCACCTGCGCGACATCAACAATGTGCCCGACAACGACGAGGAGCCCACAGGACTCACCGACTTCCGCAAGAAGCACACGATCACCGCATCGCTGGCCGCACGCTTCGACAGCGAGGACATCGCCGCTGTGCAACTCAACGGCAAATATTTCTTTGGCGACAAACTCCACAAAGAACTTGACCTGACCGTGCGTCTGGGCATGAGGTCGATGCTACGCATCGGCTTTGACATCGAGCCACGGCCATTCCGCAAGATGGGCCTGAGCTATGAGTTTTGGTATAAGTACGCCAGCATCTACACACGCGGCAAGCGCAGCAACAATCTGTCGACGCTTTATCAGCATGCCAACCTGAAGCTCTTTTCCCTCGATGCCATGAATTTTGACTGCGAACTGGGGCTTGGATGGCAACACTACCACCACTTCAACGCACTGTGGAACGAGAACAGCACTATTGACTTCACCCCCAACGAGCATTATTTCAACTACCACGCCAGGGTGCGCTACAATAGCGAGAACAGCCGCTATTTCGCCACACGGGGCGTGAGAGCCGAGGCGCGTTATGCCTACTGCACCGACGACTTGGCTCGCTGGAAGGGACACACAGGATTCAGCGATGTGATGGCCATGTGCCAGGTCACCATCCCACTCACGCGCTCCACCTGGATCAGGCCCGGTGTGCTGGGACGATTGGTCTTCGGCGACGACTTGCCCATCATGGCCGGCAATGTGGTGGGCGGGCAGAGCTATGGCAAATTCTTCCCCCAGCAGATGCCCATAGCGGGCATGGGGCACGCCGAGTTCTTCAACTCCAAGTTTGTGAGCGCCGCACTGCGCCTGCAACAACGAATCACCGGCCGCCACTACCTGCTGCTCGACGGCAGCGTGTCGGAACAAAATGATGAACTGGACGGGCTTTTCGACAACAAGCCCCTATGGGGAGCGCAGATTGCCTATTACTACAATAGCGCCATCGCCGGCCCGCTGGGATTGTCGCTGGGATGGAACAGCTACACTCACCGGCTTCACTTCTTCCTTACACTCGGATTTGATTTCTGATTTCGTCACGGCAGGAAACTGCGCACCCTGCTGGCTTTGAACGCCCAGCATGTGTTTTGCTCAAGCTGCCGCCTGAGGGGTGCCATTCCGGCGCTCTCCACATGGTCGCGCCCCATGGTGAGCACGCCGTACACCTTGCCATCGCGCATCACCGGACTGCCACTCGAGCCGTGCGTGATGCGGTCAACGGTGGCCAGCCGCAAGTAAGCATTCTCATCGGGTTCCTTGATTACAAGGCTTTGAGTGGCCAGCCGCTCGGGGCCGGCGGACCGCATCTGCCAGCACACCACCTCCAGCTCATCGTCGGGCCGGGCATCGGCATCGGCAAGCGACAATGGGCTTTGCAGCCCGGGAACGGGATAAAAGGCCACATCCCAGCCATGCTTGTCGAAGGCGGGCACTTGCCGGGGTATCCACAGGTCGTGCTGCAGGGGGTGCCAGTCGGAACCGTTTCGCACATAGTAAGTGGCGGCGTCGGCCACTACATGGCCGGCCGTCACCAGATAATCGCCGATGCAGAATGCCGTGCCTGCAAACGAGCGCACGTCACCCAAGCGCCTGAACAGAGGCATCACATAGTCGTGCCGATAGGTTGCCGTTATCATCTGTTATCAATCATTTTGAGTTATCGTTGCAAAAAATGTTCCATTCTGCGGAATCTGCCACTTTTCTGACAAAAACTGACACCCCCGGGCAAAAAACACAATCCACGCTTGGGCTTTAAGCGCATATTTTTGTATCTTTGTGGAGAAAACCATTTAAAGCTTCTATTTGTCATGAAACCCAATGCCCACTCTGCCACATCCTTCTACAGCCTGATGCGAAACCAGGCCGGAGAGTTGTTGCTCATCATCGACGCCGAAGACTCTGAGCCGCTCGAGCCGTTGCTGCTTTACGACGGCGGCACCACCCTGCTGCTGCACCGCAACGCCGGCAGCAACCGCGCTCTGCGCAATCTTCAAGCCGATGCTGCACAATCGCTACGCGGCGCCACGAGCGTCCATGTGGTGGAATACGAGGGCGATGAAAGATTGGTGCGCCAGTACGATGCACCCATGCGCATCGTCCACAACGTGGATGACCTGACATGGTGACAGCCACCGTACTCGCGGCGAAATCGCGGCTCAAACACATTGATTATTTATCAATTAATCTATAAAACACAGTTATGAGAAAAAATTTCACAAATAATCCTGTCATTACACCGCTGCCGGTATTGATTATCGGCACCTACGATGAAAATGGCGTGCCCGATGCCATGAATGTGGCATGGGGAGGCCAGTGCAGCGAGCACCATGTGGCCATCAACATTGGCCATGTGCGCAAGACGCGCGACAACATCACACTCAAGCGTGCCTTTACCGTGAGCTTTGCCACCCGTGGCACCATGGTCGAGGCCGACTACTTTGGCATCGTCAGTGGGCTGCATGAGACCAAAGTGGACAAGGCCGGATTCCATGCGTTCCCGGGCAGTCATGTCGACGCACCGCTCTTCGAGGAGTTTCCGCTCACGCTCGAGTGCCGGCTGCACGACATGCAGGAAACCGACACCGGTGAAATACGCATCGTGGGCGAAGTGGTCAACATGAGTGCCGACGAATCGATTCTCGACAACGATGGACGCATCGACCTGGGCCGCCTTGAGCCCATCATGTTCGACTCGGCCGCCCTCGCCTATCGTGTGGTGGGAGAAAAGGTGGGCGATGCGTTCCAGGAAGGCAAAAAACTGAAATAACCCCGCAGGCACAACTCTCCGGTTTGCCTGACACAAACAAGTAATCTCAACACATGAATCGAATCAAAAGCGCCCTGACTGCCGTGGCACTGCTTGCGACAACCGCAACGGGGGCAACAGAAACTATGGAACTTACTACTGCACAACAAGCGCTCGTGACCATTGCCGCCAACGAAGCGCGTGGCGACATCGCCAGCCTGCGTGTCGCTATCGACAACGGCTTTGACGCCGGACTCACCATCAGCCAAATCAAAGAGGCTCTTTCGCAACTCTACGCCTACACAGGATTCCCGCGCTCGCTCAATGCCCTGGGAACTTTGCAACAGGTCATTCAAGAGCGCCAGCAAAATGGAAAGCCTTGCGAACCGGGACGCGAGGCATCGCCGCTGCCGGCCGATTATGACGCGTTGCGATGCGGCACCCGGGTGCAAACCCAGCTCACCGGAAAGCCGTTCGACTATCGGTTCGCACCGCAAACCGACTACTACCTCAAGGCGCATCTCTTTGGCGACATCTTTGCACGCGACAATCTCAGCCATGCCGACCGCGAGATAGTGACCGTGAGCGCCATCAGCGCGCTGCCCGGATGCGAACCGCAACTGCTGGCCCACGTGCACGGGGCACGCAACATGGGAGTGACCGACGCTCAGATTCACGACATCGCCACCGTGATGCAATCCACCGTCGGCCCCGAGGAAACACGGCGGCTCCAGGCGGCCATCGCCACAGAATTTGGCGAATCGCAGCCCAAACAAGATGTGAAGACAGTGGATTTCTCCGTCTGGCCAAGAGGCGAACTGAACACCGCCTACGCCAAGTATTTCATCGGAAACAGCTATCTGGCTCCACTCGATGCCGAGCACGGCGGACCGGTCAATGTCACTTTTGAACCCCGGTGCCGCAACAACTGGCACATCCACCATGCCAGCGTGCAAGTGCTGGTGTGTGTGGCCGGACGCGGATGGTATGTGGAAGAAGGCAAAGCACCGCTACCGATGACCCCGGGCACCGTTGTCGCCATTCCGGCCGAGGCCAAGCATTGGCACGGAGCAGCGCGCGACTCCTGGTTCCAGCACATCACCTACATGACGCAAGTGGGTGACGATGCCAGCAACGAATGGCTGGAACCGGTCACCGACGAGGAGTACGACAAACTGCCCTGACCCCCGGCCGGGACTCCCTGCCCATCACAAAAAAATGCCGCCCACGATTCGTCGAGGCGGCATTTTTTGTTTTAAAAGTTACGCGAGGCTCACTTGGTGAGTGGCGAATAGTCGCGGCTGTAGCGCAGCATCTGGTCCACATAGTTCTCGCCGTAATGCACGGTGATGTCCACAATGTTGCCCTTTGCGTCAAGCACAGGCTTGTAGATGGGGTTCACAAAGCCCTTGTAGGGGGCAATGTCGAGCGTGTTGTAGCGTTTCAGCACTTCGGCATGGAGCTTGGGATCCACTTTCACTCCGTAGGTCTCCACGAGCTTGCGTCCGGCCTCGAAGTCGCCCTCGCTCTTGATGCGCTGCACCTCGGCCAGCAGCTGGCCGAACAGGCCACGCAACTTCTCATAGTCATTGATGCGCACATACGTTTTGCCCTTGCGCTTCACCATCTCGATGACTTTGTCTTTCTTGCCCTTCTGCAAGCACCACTCGCTGATAAACTTGCGGTTGCGCATGTGGCTTTCCTCGATGTTCTTGCCCGGCTCGATGCGGTAGAGTTGTGTCATCAGGCCGTTCATGATGTACTTGTAGTACTCGGCCTTATAGGCATCGGGGCTGTCGAAAATGCCCAGATCCACCAGCTTGGGGTCGGCCAGATAATAGAGGGCGAACAGGTCGGCGCGCCCTTCCTCCAGCGTGGAGCCATAAGCCTTCAGCGCGTCAGGGTCCACACCCGGCAGCAGTTGGCCGCTGGCATGGCCCAGACATTCGTGCAGGTCGGTGTGCAGTTTGTCGGCCAGCGTCAGGTGGCGCTTCATCATGTCCACCTCGGCCTGGCTGTAGGCAAATTCCTCGTTCAGGCCCGAGCCGTTGGCCACTTCGTCATAGGCGTCGGTAATGTTCTCGAGGGTCACCGATTTGGAGCCGTGCTGGGCACGAATCCAGTTGCTGTTGGGCAGGTTGATGCCGATGGGGGTCGACGGATAGCTGTCACCGGCCAGGATGGCTGCGGTGATGACCTTGGCACTCACGCCTTTCACATTCTCTTTCTTGAAACGCGGGTCGACGGGCGAGTTGTCCTCAAACCACTGTGCATTGCTGCTGATGAGCTGCGTGCGGTGCGAGGCGGCATCGTTGCGGAAGTTCACGATGCTCTCCCACGAGCCGGTCATGCCCAGCGGATCGCCATAGCTCTCGATAAAGCCATTGATAAAGTCCACCTGGCTCTTGGTGTCCTCGGCCCACATGATGCTGTATTCATCAAAGGTTTTGAGCGAACCGGTGGTGTAGAACTCAATCAGTTTTTCGATATAGTCGCGCTGCGCGCTCGTCTCGGCCACTTTCTTGGCCTTCTGCAGCCAGTAGATAATGTTGACGATGGCTTGCGAATAGAGTCCACCCACCTTGTAGGGTTTCTCCACCACTTTGCCGTCCTCTTTCACCACCTTCGTGTTCAAGCCGTAGGAGATGGGGGTGGTGTCGTTAGGATTCTTCAATGCATTGTAGTAAGCTTCCACCTCGGCCTGCGTCACACCGTCATAAAGATTGGTGGCCGACGTCAGAATCAAGTCCTCGCCATCGGCTTGGTTCACTTTCTTGGGCATGAATTCGGGGTCGAAAATCACTTTCTCAAGGGCCTTGCGCAGCCGTGTGGCCTTGTCGCACTTGCCCTCCTCGGTGCAGCGGTCGCACGAATTGATGGGCAGCACGTCGAGTGGCAGCTTGTTGTACTCGTCAACAAAAAAGTTGATGGAGAACTGAGGCACAAATTTGTCCATGCCGTAATGGTGGTAGATGCCGTTGCCGAACCACACTTGCTTCAAGTACAGCTCCAGGCCCTTGAAGTCGGCACTCGAGCGGTCGCCGGTGTAGCGGGTGTAGATTTGTTCCAGCACTTGGCGCACGTACAAGTTGTACTTGCCATTCTGGTCGAAAAGGATGTCGCGGCCCTGCAGGGCGGCCTCCTGAAGGTAATAAACCAGCTTTTTCTGTTTCAGGGTCAGCTTGTCGAACCCAGGCACCTGGTAACGAAGAACCTCGATGTCGGCAAAGCGGTCAACGTGATAGTTGAAATCGGTGTTTTGTGCCATAGCGTTTAAGCTCATTGCCGCCACAGCGGCGGCCAGAATCATTTTTCTCATGTTTTGTATTGTATTATTATGGTTTGATTCTCGATTTGCTCGACAAAGATAGTTAAAATCCACATCAATTGCAACACAGCCGCCCCGTTAGCACTCCGGGAGCCAACACTGCGCACGGTAAAAAAACACCTCCGCAACTGCTCTTGCCGCGCGGAGGTGATGGTTACGCTATGGGTGCCGAGGCACCGGAATGGTTCACTTGAGTCCTTGATAGGTCTTTCCCCAGCCGATTTCCTTGCATTGGGTATAAATCGAGGGACAGTTGCTCACTTTGTAATAAGGCGAGTCGTAGGGCTGCACCACTTCAATGGGGCGCCAGGGGGAGTCGTAGCCTTCACTCCACACTTCCAGCGACATCACCATGCCACGCAACGATTGCGACATCTGGTAGGGCCGCGCCATGCTCACCCGCAAGTTCACCGAGAATGGCCTCACAGGAGTATATCCATTCTGTGGATTGGCACCGTTGAAATAAGCTGCTGCGATATAAGGCCGGGCATAGCTGTCCGACGGGCGCAGTACCAACTCACGCATCCGTCGCTTGGTGGCAGCGGCATTGGTGTCGGTATTGTTGAGGTCTACACAGTGATCGGCAGCTCCGGCATCGGTGCGATACATCTCGAAGGCGAGCAGCTGGAGCAGCACGGCTCCGTGGGGCGTGTGCCCCACCTGCTTCTGCAATTCTTCCCACTCTACTTCGTTGGAAGGAATATCGGTGATAGTGATGCGCGCCTGGGTCCCGCCCATCCACTGCTGCGGGTCGATGTAGCCATCAATCTGATACTGAATGCTACCGGCCTGGCCCTGCAGTGCCGTGGCAAGAGATACGGCCTGAGGATTCTGATAATAGCCTTGTTGCTGCTGGGGATAGCCTTGTTGCTGGGGATAACCTTGCTGCTGGGGATAACCCGGCTGGAAACCTTGCTGCTGAGGATAGCCCTGCTGCTGGGGATAGCCCTGCTGCTGGGGATAACCTTGCTGCTGGGGATAACCTTGCTGCTGAGGATAGCCTTGCTGCTGCGGATAGCCTTGCTGCTGCGGATAGCCTTGCTGCTGCGGATAACCTTGCTGCTGCGGATAGCCTTGCTGCTGCGGATAACCTTGCTGCTGGGGATAGCCTTGCTGCTGGGGGTAGCCCGGCTGGAAACCTTGTTGCGGGAAAAAGCCTCCCTGCTGCATCTGTTGCTGCTGCATCTGTTGCTGCTGCATTTGCTGTTGCTGTTCAAGCATCTGTTGTTGCTGAATCTGCTGCTGGATGTTATCCATGCCTTCTTTCAATTTGTCGAGAATTCCCATAGTGTGTAGTAATTATATAAGGTTAATATTGTTCTTTTGGGCAAATGTAATGAAAGTTATACGAAAAACCAAAGTTTACTGCGAGTTTTTCTGAAATGAGGTCACAAAATGTGAAGTGCATCGAACATGGCACGGTAGGCTGCTGCTTTCTTGTCGAGCGACAATGGATAGGCACGCGACGACGACGGCATGCGCCACAATGCCACGCTGCGCCCTGCCATCACCGCACTCACCGGCCGGCCGATGGGGGGCACCGCAACTCCCATCTGCCCTGCCACCACGGTGGTGGCCTTCTCGCCCGTCGTAACCACCGCCTCGATGGTGGCGTACTCTGCCAGCAAGCGCTCCAGCTCAATCTCTTCCACAATCTCAAGAAACTTGTCGCTGGCGTTGTCGCGCAGGCGACGCACGGCCATGCCGGTGTCCCACAGCGCGATGCGCCGCTCGGTGAGCATCCGCTCAATGTCGGCCTGGCGGAAACGGCGTTCGGCCTCATTCCAAAAATGGTCGCGATTGCCGTAAAACACCATGCCGCAGATTCGCCAGAAGTCGTTGATGCGGTTCGGGTAATAGAAAGGCATGCTCCACCGCTCGGGTTTGGGCGGAAACGTGCCCAGCATGAGCAGGCGTGCGTCGCGGGGCATAAACGGGGGCCACGGATGGCGTTCGATGACGGGTGTGGATGGTTTCATGTAGCAAATTTACAACTTTTTCATAAAAAAAGCACATTCGGCCTGATTACGATTAAACTTCCACCGCCCCAATCGGTCTAATGGTCAGAATGTATATGCACTCACCCACTAACTATTACCAAACTATGAAAACAACAAGAATTCTCCTGAGCCTTGTGCTCATGGCATGGGCCATCCAGGCCCTGGCCGATTCACCGCTCACCAGTTGCGACATCCACGAAGCCTACCCGGCCAGCCCCATGGTGCAGCAGGCACTGAAATACAAAGAAATGACGCCCACCATCATGAATTTCCTGGCCGACAAGAACCGGCCCATCGGCGAGCGCGCCGCCGTGGTCAACGCACTGGGATGGGACATCGACTCAACGCCCTGGAGCAAGATCTTTTGCGAGTACCTCTGCTCAAAGGTGAAAGCGAAAAACGAGAATGACATGGTCAAGAAACTCGACCCGGGCACACGAGCAGTCTACGCCTATGCGCGAGCCATGAGCAATTATTTCAATGTGGACGAAGCCATGGCTATCGCGCAAAGCGCCGTCAATGACGACAAGACCCACAGTTTTGCCATCAATATGCTCTCGGCCCTCATTGCCGCACAGCATTACCTCGACGGCGACTGGGGCATGGTCTACACCGTGGTGAACGACGTCAGGAACGACGGCTCGCTCAACCTCGACATGAAGCAAGAAGCCATCGACATCATTTGGGACTACATCAAGCTCTACGAGGAATACGCCAAGAACACGCCGCAATAACCGCTGGGCTGCGGTAGCAGCAACTCCGATAAAAACACAGCGCCGGGCTGCCTCCCACCACATCAGGAAGGCAGCCCGCCCGCTTTTTCGCCCCCATCGCCCCACCCCGTCCATGTACACTTTATTTAAAAAAATTTTGCATTTGACACATTTATCACTAATTTTGTACTTGGAAAACAAACAACACAATAATTGATTTATCGTTATGAAACACTACATCTACATTCTTGTGGCCATCGTAAGCATCGTGCTCACGGCTTGCGGCACATCGAAAGACGTGCCCTACATGACCAATGCCGACCAAATTCCGCAAGAGGTTCTGGCCAAGGCTTGGCACAACGCCGATCCTATCCTCATGCCTGGCGACTTGCTTTATATCAACGTGTCGGGCACCAATCCCGAAGCCGTGAAGCCTTTTAACAAGACTGAATACATCACCACCACAGGGTCCAGCACGCTCAACAACCAGGAGAACTCCATGTTCTATTACCTTGTGGACAACAATGGTAACATCGACTTCCCGCTTCTGGGCAAGCTTCATGTGAGCGGCATGACCAAAAATGCGACCGAGAACTACATCGCCTCACAAATCTATCCGCGCTACCTCACCGAGAAACCGGGAGTGGAGGTGCGACTGCAAAACTTCAGCGTCTATGTGACCGGCGAGGTGAAATCGCCCGGAGAGATCAAAGCCCCCAACGGACGCCTCAATCTGCTCGAGGCCCTGGCCAAAGCGGGCGACCTTACTATTCAGGGCCGGCGCGACAACGTCTTGATTCTTCACACCAACGCCGATGGCTCACGCACCATCAAGCGAGCCAACCTCAACGACGCACAGTTTATCCTGCAGCCCGAATTCAACCTGCAGCAGAACGACATTATCTACGTTGAGCCCAACTCGTCACGCGCTCGGTCGTCCTGGTCCATTCCACCGGCACTCACCCTCACCATGAGCAGCATCGGCACGCTCATCAGCATCGTCACCCTGGTTGTGACGCTCACCAAATAAATTTCATCAGGACCGGATAGTTTCCCGTCATCGATAAAACGGCGCCCCTGCAGAAACTTGCAAGGGCGCCGTCGTTTATTCAATAATGGATGTGGATGCTCGTTTCAATTTCCGGGCACGAAGGTCTCAAAGCGGCCATCGCTGTAAAAAACCATCATGTGCGTCACGTGGCGCTCACCCGGCGCCGTCGATTTCTTCCCCACGGGTTTCATTGCCGCGGCGGCAGCCATGTGCTGCATGGCATCAGAAATCGAGATAGGCTTAGGCTGCCGACGCTGCGGTGCCGAAAAATCGGAATCGGTCGCACCGAAGTCAATCATACCCTGTGAGGCATGCGCCGGCTCTCGCACGGCAGCCGTGGGTTGAAACGACGCGGCATCGCCCTGTGGCATCTCGGGGGAAGCGGCGGGAGCCATACCCGTCACAAACATCTCCCCGTCGCCAAACATGAGCCACATGATATTGAGCGAAGGATAGGCACGATGGATTTTTGAAATCAACTCATCGCTCACTTTCTTGTTGCGACCATTGAGCAACTGCGAGAGAGTGGGGCGAGGGATGTCGCATGTGTCGGCAAACTGAGAATTCGCTATTCCGTTTTGTTGCAAAAATAATTTCAATCGTGATACAATATCCATCGTTTTTGTTCTAAAAAAATTTCCGGGTTTTTCTGCTGCTTGTCATCAAATGGTCGAAAAACGCAAAATTTGACGAGTTGCATTTGAAAACACCCTGTTTACAACATTACATTTTACATCTGCAAATTTACATCGTCTTGTTGAAATATCCAAATTTCAGAATGAAAATTTTTAAATTTACGTTTGTTGTTTTGCAAACAGGGTTGATTTCCCATTTTAAAATCGCAAATTCAATAATTTAAATATTTTCTATAGATAGTAGTTACATTTTGCTTGTTTTTAGCGAATTATACCTAAATAGAAAATTCAACACCTAAAGCATCACTCGAGGTTGCTGAAAACTTTAAATTGTTACTTAAGATTTATGTTATATTATACTCATATTCAGATATTTATATCGATTGTAAATAAACCTTAATAACAAAAATCGGTGTATTTGTAAACATTCATATTGCAAATTTGCGATTTATATCAGTAAAGGCGTTTTCCAAACTGCCGCATGGAGCCGAAAACAGTCTGTTTGGATTTGCACACCTGCAATCCTACCCCACCCTTTGACGTGTGAAAATGTAAATTCGTAAATCAAAATGGATTGTGGTAAAGTTACCAATTTTGCGTTTTTTCGTGCTCAACTCAATTTCCTTGCGATATTTGCCGCCAACTTTTAGTGTCGATTACAAAATTAAATTCTAACAAAATCTCAGCCAGTTGAAATCCATGCAAAAAATCACACAAAACACTATTTTTCAATCACATAAAAGAGCGATTCAAGGTCTAAAAAAAGTTCGGTTCCTCGACCGGAAAAAAGTTGATATTTTGCGGTTTTCGCGCTTACTTCTCCTTGGCAGCTTTGAGCCGGCTCAGCATTTTCTTACCCCTTCTTTATCTTGAAGAGCACAAAAAAGGGGCAAATTTTTCTATTTGCCCCATGGTAATGAACATTCCAAAAATTACCTTTTCAGCTCCTGTTTCAGATAGCGTGCCGTGATGGATTTTTTGCTGCGCGCCACCTGTTCCGGGGTGCCGCAAGCCACCACCTGGCCACCTCCTCTCCCACCCTCGGGACCCATGTCGATGATATAGTCGGCGCACTTAATGACATCCATATTGTGTTCGATTACGATAACGGTGTTACCTTTTTCGACCAATCGGTTGAGCACCGAGAGCAGCACCTTGATGTCTTCGAAGTGGAGTCCGGTGGTGGGCTCGTCAAGAATGTAGACGGTTCGCCCCGTGTCCTTCTTTGAAAGTTCGGCGGCGAGTTTCACCCGCTGGCTTTCTCCGCCCGACAGTGTGCTCGATGGCTGGCCCAGTTTGATGTAACCCAGCCCCACGTCTTGGAGCACTTTTATCTTGCCGAGAATCGCGGGAATGGCATCGAAAAACTCCACGGCTTGATTTATCGTCATGTCGAGGACATCAGCAATCGACTTGCCCTTGAACTTAACTTCCAGTGTTTCACGATTATAGCGTTTTCCGCCACATTCTTCGCAAGGGACGAGGACATCGGGTAAGAAGTTCATTTCCACGGTTTTATATCCATTCCCCTTACACACCTCGCAACGCCCTCCGCTGATGTTGAAAGAGAAGCGGCCGGGCTTATATGCGCGGATTTTCGACTCCGGCAGGTTGACAAAGAGATTTCGTATGTCGGCAAAAATTCCGGTATAGGTTGCGGCATTGGAACGCGGGGTTCGGCCCAGCGGTGCCTGATCCACAGTCACCACCTTGTCGATATTCTCCAGTCCCTCCACCCCGGTGTAAGGCAGCGGCTCGGTGTGCGACCGATAAATCCGCTGGCTGAGGATGGGTTGCAATGTGGCATTGATCAGCGATGACTTGCCGCTTCCGCTCACACCGGTGACGCAGATGAAAGTTCCCAGTGGAAATTCCACATCCACGCTCTTAAGGTTGTTGCCTGTGGCGCCGAACAGGCGCACGCGCTTGCCGTTGCCCTCGCGTCGCACCGCTGGCACAGCTATCGAACGCGTGCCATTCAGATAATCGGCCGTGATGGTGTGCTGCTTCAACAATTGCTGCGGTGTGCCGGCAAAAACCACGTTTCCTCCGCGCAGGCCGGCTTTCGGGCCAATATCCACCACATAATCGGCCTCGAGCATCATGTCGCGGTCGTGCTCTACGACGATGATGGTGTTGTCGTCGTCGCGCAAGCGCTTGAGCGAGTCAATCAGGCGCTGGTTGTCACGTTGATGCAGGCCGATGCTGGGCTCATCCAGGATATAAAGCACATTAACCAGCTGTGAACCAATCTGCGTGGCAAGCCTGATGCGCTGGCTTTCACCGCCCGACAGCGATGCCGAATTTCTATTGAGCGACACATAGTCCAGCCCCACATCGAGCAGGAAATCAAGCCTGCTGTTGATTTCCTTCACTATCTCGCTCGCAATGGCCCATTGCTGAGGGGTGACGCGCTCCTGCAACCTGCCCATCCACTGCCGTAACTCAGCAATGTCCATCTGAGCCAATTCGGCGATATTTTTATCGGCCAGGCGAAAGTGAAGCGCCTCGCGGTTGAGTCGGCGGCCACCACAGTCGGGGCACACTTTTCTCGAGAAGAACTGTCCAGCCCACTTTTGCGCCTGGGCCGACGCGTCATCGTCCTGCTGCATCTCGATGTACTTGAGCAGGCCGTCAAAAGCCAAAAAATAATTGCTGGTGCTCAATGTCTCGGTGCGGACGTTCAGTCGCTCCTCGGTGCCGTTCAGTATATCGTCGAGGGCCTCTTCGGGCAGTTGCTCAAGGGGGGTGTCGACTGTGCAGTCGTACTTCTCGCAGATGGCGGCTATTTGCCAGAAAATCAACGAGTTTTTATATTTCCCAAGGGGCAGGATTCCTCCGTTGCGGATGGACAATGTGAGGTCGGGCATGATTTTGTCGCGGTCGATGAGATTCACATATCCCAGTCCCTTGCATTTCTGGCATGCGCCCAGAGGCGAATTGAACGAGAAATTGTGAGGCGCCGGCTCCATATACGACAGGCCGGTCTTGGGGTCCATGAGCGACTTGCTGTAATACCCCAGCTCACCGTTGTCGGCATCGAGCACCATCAGCTGGTCCCCACCCTGCTTGAATGCCAGGTTGATACTGTTCTCCAGGCGTTTCACGTCGGTTGTGCTCGCCTTCAGACGGTCCACCACCAGCTCCACGCTGTGATTGCGGTAACGGTCGAGCTTCATGCCGAAGGTGATTTCGCACAATTCTCCATCCACGCGCACCCTTAAATAGCCCTTCTTCCTGAGTTGTTCAAACAGGTCCTTATAATGGCCCTTACGGTTTTTCACCAGCGGTGCCAGGATGTAGATGCGCTTGTTCTTGTATCGGTCGAGGATGAGTTGGATAATTTTGTCGACAGTGTACTTCACCATAGGCTCGCCCGAGAGGTAGCTGAACGCTTGTGCCGCGCGGGCATAGAGCAGGCGCAGGTAGTCATAGACCTCGGTAGTGGTTCCCACGGTGCTTCGCGGATTTTTGTTCACCGTTTTCTGCCCTATCGAGATGACCGGGTTCAGGCCTGATATTTTATCCACATTGGGCCGTTCCAGCACGCCCAGCATGCCACGGGCATAGGACGAAAAAGTTTCCAAATACCGACGTTGGCCCTCGGCAAAGATGGTGTCGAAGGCCAGCGACGACTTGCCGCTGCCGCTCAGCCCGGTGATGACCGTGAGGCTGTAATGGGGAATGTCTACATCAATATTCTTCAGATTGTGTACCCGCGCACCGAGCACACTCACGCAGTCGGTCTCTTTTCCGTTGATTTTCATGCCTCAGTCCACCACCCAGTTCGTGTTAAACACCGTGTTTTTACGCTTGCTGCGATACAGTTCGTTCTCCACCGGGATGCGCACCCGATAGGTTTTACCATTCTTGTTGGTGAGCTTGGAGGCCCGAATCCACGGATTGGCCTCGCGCAGCTGGGCATAGGTGATTTTATGAGCCTTTGCCCAGGCAATCCAGCTGTCGACCGCACCGCTCACGTTTTCCGTCGTGTAGGCCACAGGCTGATACAGCTGACTCCGTTTCAAGCGATATCCATATTTTTTCGGGTTCTCCATGAAGAGTTTGAATGCGATGATGCGGAACACATAGCGCGACGTTTCCTTGTTCAGATAGAGGTTGAATGATGTGTTCTCGCCCTGCTTCGACAATTCGCTGGTGATGCGCCCCATGCCGGCATTGTAACTTGCGGCCACGGTGGCCCAGTTGCCATAGCGCGCGTAGGCCGCTTTCAAGTATTTGCAGGCAGCCACAGTCGACAGTTCGGGGTCATATCGCTCGTCGACCTCATCGTCCACTTGCAGCCCATATTGCCGCCCTGTGGCGGCCAGCAATTGCCATGTGCCGGCGGCCGAAGCAGTCGAATAGGCCGCCGGGTCCATCGTGCTCTCGGTGCATGCCAGGTACAGAATATCTTGCGGCACACCCTGGTCGCGTAAAATTCTCGACAAAGCCGGGAAATAGCGGTTGGCACGCTTCAAGCACAGCAGCGAGCTGGTGTGGCCGTAAATGAGCGATGTGAGCTCGCGGTCCAGGCGGTCGGCCATGTCGAGCCTGTCGAAGCTCACTTTCTCGCCGCAAAATGTCACCGAGCTCGGAATATCCGGGTTGATTGTGGCCACAAAATCGGATTTCTGCTCTTGCGGCTTGACCATGTATTCGGGCTTTAATTGCGCTGCCGCGCACAGTGTCATCAGTGCCGCGGCAGTCATCATCAAGTATCGTTTCATTTGTGTTTACTTAATTCATTTACAAATAGTTGTCCACATCATTCTTTCTTGTCACCATCGGTGACGGTGGTGTCATCATCAGTGCTTTCGTTGCCGCCACTGTCGTATCCGCCGGAGTGGGGATTCGACTTGTACCGAATGATATTGATGTCGCCGCTCAGCTTGTACTGGTGACCGTCGCTGCCGCGGGCACGAATCACATAGTAGTACACACCTGCAGACACCAACTTGCCGTGATACGTGCCGTCCCATCCTTGCGAAGGATGAGTGAGATGGATAATTTGCTGCCCCCAGCGGTTGAAAATCCAGCAATCGAAGTCGACGATGGATTTATACGACACCTTCCACACGTCGTTCACTTCCGGGGTTGAGCCGGGAGAAAAAACGTTGGGACACTCCAATTCACTGACCCCGATACTCACGGTGTAGACGTCGCTGTAGGCCTCGCACGAGCCATCGGCGTTGGAGCCTATGAAGCGCCAGTAGGTGATGCCGGCGTCTTCGAAGGTCTCATCCACTTCTTCTTGGTTGAGGCGCAACTCGATGTCGGAGAACTCACTGTCGCGCGACATCTGCCATTCCTTGTGTACCACAGCATCGGTGCAGTGGGCCGTGAAGACTATGTGCACAGGTGCCGAGCCGCCCAGAGTGGTGCCGCCCTGTTCTTTTTTCTCGTTGTCATATTCGCGCTCGTCCTGCACGGCTTGCGCGTGGACATTGACGGCGGTAGTGACATAGGTGTCGGACCACACGTCATTGCCCTCTTTCCAGAATGTGAGGAAACGGTCGCGCGACAGGTGGAACGAGGTGTTGCAATAAGGTGCCGGCACCACAATCGTGTTTTTGAACGAGGCCACGTTTTCCTCGATCACCACAGGCTCACGCCACTGCGTGGTGTCGTTCCATTCGAGCGTGTTGTAGGTCAGCGTCATCCCTCGGTCAAGCGTGTGTCGCACGCCACCGGTGGTGTAGTACACCAAGTCCTCACCGCTACCCGCTACGTTGAGCGTCGCTGTGCCGCAATCCCCTGCTGCATTGTCGGCCGACAAACCGTTCAAGTGCAAATAGCCCTTACTGTAATCGGTCACCCACACACAGATGCGGTCGGTGCCTTCATCGATGATGTATCCGCAGTCGGCCTCCACTTGGGACAACGTGCTCAAGCGGCCATCATACACGATGTCGGTTCTTTCCTGGGCATACCCCCCACCCTGCTCGCCAAAGGTGTACCAGACGACGGTGCGGTCGGTTGAAGCAGTATAGGTCATCGACACCCCCTGAGTGTCGTAAAGCACATAGATGTGGCTCAAGCCCGTGGTGGCAGCCGGCACCTCGTCGAAGACTGGCCGCGAGTTGCCGATAAACGACACCTGCGCCACTGCCGACGATGTGAGCCACCATATCAGCAAGGCCAATATGATAGTTCTTGATTTCATAACTCACAAAATTACTATTTTCTTTTTATGAATAACGCACACGCGCGCGCAAAATTGTCGCTAAAAAGGAATTTTAACCCAAATCGGTCACCATGTCACAATAAGCCCCATAGGAATCACAGGACTCATTGTGCTGCTCAAAGCCATTCAGGGCCTCTTTTTCAACTATTAATTTTCGGGAGGTTCATCCTTGGTAGCCGGTTTGCCCCAGCGAGCATGCTGGCGCTCGGCCATCCGCGCTTCCGACGGATTGTCCTGCGGTGTCCACAGCCGGGGATGATGGAGCTCGGCCGGCATATATTCCTGCATCACAAAGTGTCCCGGAAAGTCATGCGCATACTTATAATCCTCGCCATATCCCAGCTGCTTCATGAGCTTGGTGGGCGCATTGCGCAGGTGCAGCGGCACCGCAGCATTGCCCGTCTGCTCCACCAGCGCCTGCGCGGCACCGATGGCCAGATAGGCGCTGTTGCTCTTGGGCGACGTGGCCAGGTAAATGGCACATTCACTCAGTGGTATGCGTCCCTCGGGCCACCCTATCTTGTTGATGATGTCGAAAGTGGCATTTGCCAGCAACAAGGCATTGGGGTTGGCAAGCCCGATGTCCTCGGCAGCCAGGATGCACAGCCTGCGGGCGATAAATTTCGGGTCCTCGCCGCCGGCTATGAGCCGCGCCAGCCAGTAGACAGCAGCATCGGGGTCACTGCCGCGAATGCTCTTGATAAAGGCCGAAATGATGTCGTAGTGCATCTCACCGTTCTTATCGAAGGCAAGCGGGTTCTGCTGCAACCGGTCGGTCACGATGTCGTCGGTGATGACAAATGGCTCGCCAGGCTGCAACGACTGCATGACGAGGTCAAGGATATTCAGCAATTTCCGCGCGTCACCGCCGCTGAAGCGCAGCAGTGCCTCGGTCTGCTCTATGCGCACTTCGTGGCCGTCGAACATCCTGTCGGTAGTCACCGCATGGTCGAGCAGTTGCAGCAAGTCGTCGCGATCCAGCGGATTGAGCACATACACTTGCGCACGGCTTAACAGGGGCCTGATGACTTCGAACGATGGATTCTCGGTCGTGGCGCCGATAAGGGTGACCGTGCCATTCTCCACGGCCCCCAGCAAGGAGTCTTGCTGCGACTTGTTGAAGCGATGAATTTCATCAATGAACAAAATGGGACGCCCCTTGACAAAAACGCTGGTGGCATCTTTGCGACAGCGGTCGAGAACCTCGCGCACTTCCTTCACGCCACTGGTGACAGCACTCAGCGTGTAGAACGGCACCTGCGTCTGCTCGGCGATGATGCGCGCCAGTGTGGTCTTCCCCACTCCCGGCGGTCCCCACAGGATGAACGACGAGATGTTTCCGCTCTCAATCATGCGGCGTATAACGGCACCCGGACCCACCAGATGCCGCTGTCCTATGTAGTCATCGAGCGATTTGGGCCTCAGTCGCTCGGCCAGCGGTTCGTAACTCATACTGCAAAATTAGTGCAAGCCGAGCGCAGAACAAAATGAAAAACGCAGATTTTTCATTTTTTATGCCTCGGCGCAGCCTAATTTATCTAAAATTAGTGCAAGGCGAGTGAAATGCCAAATTTATTTGAGCATTTCCGAGCCGCAGCCTGATTTATCCAAAATTAGTGCAAGGCGAGTGAAATGCCAAATTTATTTGAGCTTTTCCGAGCCGCAGCCTGATTTATCCAAAATTAGTGCAAGCCGGGCAAAGAATAAGTTTGAGTTTTCCCGAAACTTACACTACCTTTGCGTCACAGTCATTACTATTATATATACCGCATGACCGATACCCTGCACAACAAATACATTTCAGTCACCCCCGACGGGGTAATCACAGCTCTCGAGGCCTTACGCAATGACGAACAACGCCAAGTGCTCATGCAATTCTTTAAAACCGGGCCTGGAGAATATGGTGAAGGCGATGAATTTCTGGGCTTGCGTGTGCCGCAAACGCGGCGAGTGGCCGAGCTCTTTGCCGGCCTGCCACCGGAACAGGTGCCGCACCTGCTTGCCAGCAAGTGGCACGAGGCAAGGCTTTGTGGGTTGCTGATATGGGTAAAGCATTTTGAACGGCTTTCGAAAAACAAACTCATCGATAATGAAAACGCCATGGCACAGCGCGACCGTATCATCAACCTCTATATCGAACACGCCGAGCGAGCCAACAACTGGGACCTGGTCGACTTGTCGGCTCCGAAAATCATGGGCCGGTGGTTGCTGTTGCCCACGGCGCTGGGCGGCTCACCACCAGGCATGCACCTCGAGCACAAAGTGGCTGTGCTTGATGAACTGGCGGCCAGCGACAACCTGTGGCGGCAGCGCATCGGCATGGTGTGCACCTGGACAACCACGCACCAGGGCGACCCGCGGTGGTGCCTGCGCTATGCCGAGCGGCACCTGAATCACCCTCATGACTTGATGCACAAGGCCGTGGGATGGATGCTTCGTGAAATGGGGAAATGTGTGAGTGAGAACTTGTTGCGCGAATTCTTGCAGCACAACATTCGCCGCATCCATGCCACCACGTTGCGCTATGCCATCGAGCGCTTGCCCGGGCACGAGCGCCAGCAATGGCTCGCCCTGCGGCGGCAAGGCTGAACGCCGGTCATTGCTGCAGGATCAGGGTGGTGAGATTAGTGACATCGGCAACCGAAGTCTCTCCGTCGCCATTCACATCGGCACGGCCTGAATAGTCGGGCGGCATCGGTTCATCCAAAACGAGTGCCACAAGTGCTGTGACGTCGGCCAGGGACACCTCGCCATCGCCATTCACATCGCCCACGCCTGCAGTACCCACCTCGATGATGGTGCCGAAATCGCGCCACACCGAAGCAGCCCGATAGGCTGCCGAAGCGCCTCGGGGCACAATCAGTGTGAAGCGCCCGAGGTCGGTAAAAAAGCCGAAAGGAGAGAAGTATCCGTTCAGTGGCAATGGGTCGACGGCTTCGCAAGTGACCCGTGTGAGCGCCGTGCAGCCATCAAATGCGTCCACACCCAGCGCGGTGAGCGAGGCCGGCAACGTCACTTCCTTGATAAGTGTACTGCCCGCAAAAGCCCGCTCCCCGATTGTCAACAAGCCTTCAGGAAGCGTTAAAGTGCGGGTGAGTGACAGCGTGTGGCACGCATAGGGGGCAATGTGACGCACCGTGGAGGGGACCGTCACATCGCGGCGCGACGATTGCCGCCGCGGCCCGGCAAGCAGCGTGGCGCCGTCGGCCGTATAAAGCACTCCACCAGCCGATTTCAGGTGAGTATTCCCCTCGGCCACAACAATCGACTGCAGCATCTGGCAGCCGTGGAAAGCACGATAACCGACACTTGCAACACCTTCACCAAGGTCAATTTGAGTGAGTGACGAGCATCCAAAGAAAGCATAATCGCCGATAGCCGTCACCGCATCGGGCAGGGCAAGCGTGGTCAATTTTTTGCAAAGGGCAAACGCGTGATTACCTATGGTTGAAACCTGCCCGGGGATGATGATCGATGTCAACGAGTCGCACCCATTGAAGGCATAGTCACCTATCGTTGTCAATGTCGACGGCAAGTTCACAGCCTTCAGACTGTGACAACCGTTGAAAGCACCGGCCGACAAGGCTGTGACCGTGTGGCCATTCACCTGCTCGGGAATTGTGAGCGTTCCGGCATAAAAATTATCGCCCAGCACCACCGTGGCTGTGGCGGGCGAGGTAAAATCATAGGTCACGCCGCCCACGGTGGCCGTCTCGCCCAGCACCGCCGGTGCCGACAACATCACCAGAACCGCCGTCACGATAGCTTTGCCCTTCATCCAGTTCATCTTTTAATTCGGTTGCGCTAAGTTACACAATAATCAATTATTGGGCAAAAAAGTTTGAGGCAAAACGAATAATGTGTTACCTTTGCACCATTATTTCATGAACAGGGAACACGACTGAATGATTAACGAAACATCCTCACCTGCGGCTTCGACGCAGCGTGTGCCAACACGCCGGGGCCTATTGGCACTATCGCCCATTGCGGTGTTTTTATCACTATATGTGGCCGTATCGGTCATCATAGGCGATTTCTATGCCATGCCCTTGAGCATCGCCTTTGTGGTGGCGGCCATGTGGGCGCTGGCCACCCTGCCGCGCATGCCCATGAAAGAACGCATCGAGATTTTCTCGAACGGCGCGTCCAACACCAACATCTTGTACATGATTTGGATATTCGTCCTTGCCGGCGCATTCTCGGCTCTGGCAAAGGGTGTGGGTGCCATCGACGCCACGGTGGAGTTGACCTTAAGTTTCCTGCCGGCGAGGCTGCTGCTGCCCGGACTGTTTGTCACAGCATGCTTTATCTCCATGTCAATCGGCACCTCGGTGGGAACCATCGTGGCGCTCACACCGTTTGCTTGCCAAGTGGCACAGACCACCGGGGCCCACACGGCCCTGCTGGTGAGCGTGGTGCTTGGCGGCTCGTTCTTTGGCGACAACCTGTCGTTTATCAGCGACACCACCATTGCCGCCACGCGCAGCCTGCGTGTTCAGATGAATGACAAGTTCAAGGCCAACCTGCGAATTGTGCTCCCGGCAGCCCTGGTGGTGCTGGTTCTTTACTTCTTTCAGGGTGCCACCATCGATGCCGGCACAGTAGAGCCGGGCATCGGCACATCGTGGCTGCTGGTGCTGCCCTATCTGCTTGTCATCGCGGCGGCCATCGCAGGCATGAATGTGCTGTTGGTGCTCACACTGGGCATCACGGCATGCATGGTGCTGGCATTGTGCCTTGGAGGCACAGGGCTGATGGCCATGTGTGGCCTCATGGGCGACGGCATCAAGGGCATGAGCGACCTGATTGTGGTCACCCTGCTTGCTGCGGGATTGCTCGAAGTCATCAATTATAACGGCGGCATTCGCTACCTCATTCAGTTGCTCACAAGGCGCATCGGCGGCAGCCGGGGTGCCCAGGCCAGCATTGCCTTGCTGGTGAGCGTGGTGAACGTGTGCACGGCCAACAACACCATTGCCATCATCACCACAGGCAGCATTGCCCGCAGCATAGGCCAGCGTTACGGCATCGACCCGCGCAAGACCGCCAGCCTGCTCGACACCTGCTCGTGCATCGTGCAGTGCATCATCCCTTACGGGGCTCAAACGCTGCTCGCCGCAGGACTGGCCGGGCTGGCACCGGTGGCGTTTCTTCCTTATCACTATTATGCCTGGGCACTGGCCGTGATGGTGGCAATGTCGATTGTGGTGAAGCGCCGCTGAGCCGCCTGCTGGGCACAAAATGCCAGCCCGCCATAGCCAATCAATAGAAAAGCCATCAAGAATTGCAGTTTCTTGATGGCTTTTTATATAGGATTACTGTAATCAGTCGTCACTCTTATTCATGCGCTTGCGCTCCAGTTCGTCAAGCACAATTTTCCGCATGCGGATGTGGTTGGGCGTAATTTCGACATACTCGTCGGCCTTGATATACTCCAACGCTTCCTCAAGACTGAACACGATGGGCGGAACGATGCGCACTTTTTCGTCGGCACCGCTGGCACGCATATTGGTGAGTTTCTTGTTCTTGGTGACGTTGATCACCAAATCTTTCTCCTTGGCATGCTCTCCCACCACCTGGCCGCCGTAGACCTCCTCTTGCGGGAAAATGAAGAAGCGGCCGCGGTCTTGCAGCTTGTCGATAGCGTAGGCAAAGGCGGTGCCGCCCTCCATGGCGATGAGCGACCCGTTCACGCGGCGCGTGATTTCACCCTTCCACGGCTCAAAGTCAAGAAAACGGTGCGCCATGATGGCCTCGCCGGCGCTGGCGGTAAGCACATTGGTGCGCAGTCCGATGATGCCACGCGATGGAATCTTGAACTCCATGTGAATTCGGTCGTTTTGCGTCTCCATACTGGTCATCTCGCCCTTGCGGCGCGTCACCATGTCAATCATCTTGCTGGAATACTCCTCGGGCACATTGATGGTGAGCACCTCGATGGGCTCGCACTTCACGCCGTCGATTTCTTTAATGATAACCTGAGGCTGGCCCACCTGCAGCTCGTAGCCTTCGCGCCGCATCTCCTCGATGAGCACACTCAGGTGCAGCACACCGCGGCCATAGACCACCCACGCATCCTCGTTCTCGCTGCGTTCCACACGCAGCGCCAGATTCTTGTCGAGCTCACGCATCAAGCGGTCATAGATGTGGCGCGAGGTCACATACTTGCCGTCCTTGCCGAAGAAAGGCGAGTCGTTGATGGTGAAGAGCATCGACATGGTGGGCTCGTCGATGGCAATGCGCGGCAGCGGCTCGGGATTGTCGAGGGCCGTCACCGTGTCGCCGATTTCAAAACCATCGAGCCCGATAATGGCACAGATGTCGCCACTCGACACCTCTTCGGCATGGACCTGCCCCATGCCCTCAAAGGTGCGGAGCTCCTTTATCTTCTGCTTCACCACGGTGCCATCCTTCTTGCAGAGCCCCACCTCCATGCCATCGCGCAAGGTGCCTCGATGCACGCGGCCCACGGCAATGCGTCCCACGTAACTGCTATAATCGAGCGAGGTGATGAGCATCTGGGCATCACCGTCGATGGCCTGGGGAGCCGGGATGTGCTCAATGATGGCATCCAGCACAGCGGTGATGTCGGTCGACGGCTTGCGCCAGTCGGTACTCATCCAGCCCTGCTTGGCGCTGCCAAACACCGTGGGGAAATCGAGCTGATCTTCGGTGGCATCGAGGTTGCACATCAGTTCAAACACCAGTTCCTGCACCTCGTCGGGGCGGCAGTTGGGCTTGTCCACCTTATTTACCACAACGATGGGTTTGAGCCCCAGTTGCAGCGCCTTCTGCAGCACGAAACGCGTCTGCGGCATCGGTCCTTCAAAGGCGTCAACCAGCAGCAGGCAACCGTCGGCCATGTTGAGCACGCGCTCCACCTCACCGCCGAAGTCGCTGTGTCCCGGCGTGTCGATGATATTGATTTTATATCCGTTATAGTCGATTGACACGTTTTTCGACAAGATGGTGATGCCACGCTCCCGCTCCAGGTCATTGCTGTCGAGGATTTGTGTACCCATTTGCTGGTTATCCCTGAACAGATGGCCGGCGGCGAGCATCTTGTCGACCAGTGTGGTTTTGCCATGATCCACATGCGCGATGATGGCAACATTTCTTATCTTTTGCATACCTTACTTTTCTCTTTTGCGGGTGCAAAGGTACGAAAAAGACACGAGACACGTCACATGAGGAGCGAGAAAAAAACGATTACCCACTCATTTTGTGGATTTTTCTACCCTATTAATTACTGATAGCGGCGAGCCACCTCATCCCAGTTGACAATTTGCCACAGGGCGTTCAGATGGTCGGGGCGACGATTCTGGTAATCGAGGTAATAAGCATGCTCCCACACATCCATTGTGAGCAACGGACGCAGCCCGCGACGCACGGGATTGCCTGCATTGGGCTCCTGCACAATTGTGAGCCGACCGGCATCATCGGCGGCAAGCCACACCCATCCCGAGCCAAACAGCGAAGCGCCTTTCTGCACAAAATCTTTTTTGAAAGCATCCAGTGACCCGAATTGCCCGATGATGGCATCGGCAAGGGTGCCAGTAGGAGCGTTGTCGGCTACGGGACCGCGGAATTGGGCAAAGTAAAGGTTGTGGTTCAGCAACTGACCGGCATTATTGAGCAAGCCACCCGGCTCGGCGCTGGTCACGATTTCCTCAAGGGCCTTACCCTCATGTGCGCTGCCCGGCAGCAAGGCATTGAGATTGTTCACATAAGTGAGCAGGTGCTTGCCATGGTGAAAACCTATGGTGGCGGCACTCACCACGGGTTCCAACTCCTGAGGAGCGTAAGGTAGCGTCATGAGTTCAAAAACTCCGTCAGCGTTTGGTAATGTCTTTTCCATTATGATAACATTTTTCATTCGTTAATAATCCCTGATGCAAATATAACGAAATTCCTCGAAACTCACATGTTTTAAAAATGAAAAACCGCGTTTCTCATTTTGTTCTGCACTCGCTTATTCGTAACGTTGGTTGCGCCGAAGTTACTCCCGCTCGGCATAACTCAAATAAATTTTGTCCTTCACTCGCCTTCCCGTAGCCTTTCCCATAGCTTAGAGGAGGAGCTGCCGCCACTTTGAAACATTGGCACCGATTTCGCATGGAACGTCGTCATTTATTGCCTTTCGCGCGATTATGGGGTCTGCAGAGCATCTGGCAGTTTTCTATTGATGTTGAACCGCCCATGCTCCATGCTGTCACATGGTCGGCATCCATTTCATCCATCTTCCAGATGCGCTTGCTGTTGTTGTCGATGCCCATGGCACAGTAGGGACAGTTCGAGATGCCTTCCTGACGGGCCTTTTCCGTCTGCCACTGATACACCTTGCGCATGGTGGGTTTGTCAAAAAGCCGGACGTTGAGCAACTTTGTGTCCTTGCAGTCACCCAGCACATACTCAAAGATGCCGCGATGGTTGGTCACAAAGTCGTCGCTCATCAACTCACGCACCCGGGCCGACAGCTCGGTGTGGTCATAGGCCACGGTGTGAAACCGCTCATACAGTTCTCCCCAGTTCAGGCCGCACATCTCGGGATAAACATCGTCAAATTTCGAGTCCACCCAGTCAATCACTGTGTTGAAATAAGTCCTTATCTCATTGATATTGGTGTCGCGGCGGTGCTTACTCATGTAGCCGTCGACATTGCCCTTGCTCACCCAGGCCAAAGCAGCGGCAAGGAAATCCTGACGATTGGCGACTCCCTTGATATAAGACTGCCACTTCTGGATGTTGGCATTTTGGGAGTTGCTGAACTCAGCCTTGCACAGCGTCACAAATGGCCCGCTATAGATGGCATTCAGCTCCTCCTGCGCATTTAAGGGGATGCCGGCAATATTGATAGTCTTGAACCACTCTTTAATCTCGGTCTCGGCGGCATCGCCCTCTCCTTCACAGATATATACCAGCAACGCGGTATTCAATATCTTGGTTTGCTGCTCCGTGTTCAAGCCTTCAAAGATTTGCTCCAAGCCGTTGATTTTCACGGCAAACTTGTTCTTGACAAAGCGTCCAAGCGAGGTGATGCGCTGCTGGCCGTCAAGCACTTCGAGCCTGCCGCCGTCCACCTTGTTGAAATAAATCAAGCCCAATGGATAGCCTTTCAGCACCGACTCAATGACGGCCACATCGCGCCGGCCGTCGGCATAGATGTAATTGCGCTGATACTCCGGCTGAATGGTCAACTTGCCCGCAAGGCCATACAAGCCCTTTCCCTCAAGCTCGTTATACTCAAAACCGTCACAAATCTCAGCTACGGTATAGATTTTTAATTCTGTCTTCATATCTTTACTGCTTTTTGCGGATTAAAATTCTTGCATATGGCTTTTTTGGTATGCCATTTTCCTTATAATAAAGTTGCCCATCACGGAGACTTGGGTTTAGTTTCTTTAATTCTCTATCAAAAGGCTTTAAACCAAGTTCTTTACCTGAATCTCCTTCTGCAACACCTATAATTTCAAACTGCTCAGGACAATATTTATCAATAAATGATTTTGGAACGCCCATCGCACCCTCATAATCCGAAGGTATGGCATCGGTGAATGGAACTTCTATCGCATCATAATTATCGTACTTGATATATTCTTTACGGCCTCTTATCTCTTTATGTTTGCTATGCTTGAAATTCTCGGCCATGGTCATTAGGCGTAACGGCTCATGACGACGACCATGATCAAGATTCGTGAACCAACAGCAGTTCCTAAACTTTACAAGACCTGTTTCTGAGTCATAGACACCATTTGCATATTCTTTAAGCATCATTACCCTGAAATATGCGTTGCCACTTTGAAATCCATTGCCCATCCACATTTTATTCTCCTTTATCAATGGAAATATTTCCTTATAGGTAATGGCATTCATATTCCCAATGATAATGAACTTCTTATCGGCTTCCATTAACCAAGCGACAAACTCTCGGAACAGCGAAAATGGTGGGTTGGTGACAATGATGTCGGCCTCGTCGCGCAGGGCACGAATCTCCTTGCTGCGGAAGTCGCCATCGCCCTCAAGGTATTGCCATTCCAGGTCGTCGATGTTGATGCGGTTATCGCCGGTGATGTCACGCTCCAGGACAAAGATTTTACCGTGTGTCTTGGTCTTGTCGGGGCTGTAATAGGGTTGAACGGTCTCAAAGAGCGTGGGCTGGTAAGGAATCTTATAATTCTTGCTCTCGGGGGCATAACTGGTGGAAATCAGTTTTTTCAGTCCGAGCAGTTCAAAGTTCTGCGCAAAGAACTTGGTGAAGTTGCTCCACTCAGGGTCGTCGCACGGCAGAAGCACCGTCTTGCCACGAAACACATGGGGGTCGTAGTCGAGATAGGCGTTGATTTCCTTCTGGATGTCGGCATACTGCGTATAGAATTCGTCGTTCTTCGCAGTCTTGGCATTTGATAAATTCTGATTCGCCATAATTGATTGACAGTCGATTTTCTCGGCATTCAACTATCAATCACGCCGAAACAGGAAAAGGCGCGATACACCTTATCCGTTCAGCAAGAGGTAGCGTCGCATGGCACCTCTGTCCCGTAAATAAGAATGCATCACGCCCAAGCGTGAGCATTGCTATATTCACGAGACAGTAAGTCCTATACGTACTTACCGCACTATTATTTTCGTGCTTGTTATGCCTTTTAAAGTTTGCGACGCTTTTGGCTGAACGCGAAATAATAGCGAATGCTTTCGTTTTATTATTTTATGTCATTGTGAGCAAAATCCCATCTCTATGGCGGCCCACAACTCAATCGCAAAGTTAAACAAAATATCTAAGAAACAAGCATAATCACCATTTAAAAATAATATGTGTGCCAAAATGCACTGCGCGGTAATAGCCTCACAAAGGCAATTTTAGAGGGGAAATCTCAACTCCTCTCCCAAGTTGGGAGGTGGCGCGGAGCGACGGAGAAGTGTGTCAGCCCTGCACGGGTGCCGGCGATGCCGGGTGACACACTCCCTCGGCCCTACGGGCCACTCCCCCTAACTTAGGGGGAGATTTGGGCACTCGTCCCCGGCCCTCCGAGCCACATTGCTGCGCTACGCTTGCCATCCGGGCTCCCGTTCGGTTGCGAGCACTTCATGGCTCCCGAGCTACGCTCGCCTACCCGTAGCCCTTCACTCTACCTTGAGGGGGAACTGCCACCCAGCGCCGAAGTTACTCCCGCTCGGCATAACTCAAATAAATTTGGTTCTGCACTCGCTTATTCGTAACGTTGGCTTTCGCCGAAGTTACTCTCGCTCGGCATAAAAAATGAAAAACTGCGTTTCTCATTTTGTTCTGCACTCGCTTATTCGTAACGTTGGCTGCGCCCAAGTTACTCCCGCTCGGCATAAAAAATGAAAAACTGCGTTTCTCATTTTGTTCTGCACTCGCTTATTCGTAACGTTGGCTTTCGCCGAAGTTACTCCCGCTCGGCATAAAAAATGAAAAACTGCGTTTCTCATTTTGTTCTGCACTCGCTTATTCGTAACTTTGTCCAAAACTAAAAAATGATGAAACAGTGCATTTTCACTATCGTCTTGCTCTCGGCACTGGCCGTGGCAGGGCAACCCCATGGCACCGGCCAGGCCGGCCGGCACATTGTTTTGGACCTGTGGCCCGGCGGAGTGCCGGCCGACAACGGTGTGGACTATCAAGCTCCCGCGAATCCCAACGACGTGAAGCCACAACTCCACGTTTTCCTGCCAAGTGGGCACAGCGATGCTTCGCGGGCAGTCATCATCTGCCCCGGTGGAGCCTATGCCGGGCTGGCCATGCAGCACGAGGGATTTGAATGGAAAGATTTCTTCACCAGCCGCAATATCGCTGCACTGGTACTGCTCTACCGCTTGCCGCACGGGCATCACCAAGTGCCGGCCGACGACTTGCTGCAAGCCATGCGCCTCACACGGCAGCATGCCGCCCTGTGGCACATCGACCCGGGCCAGATAGGCGTCATGGGCTCGTCGGCCGGAGGCCATCTGGCCACCACGGTGGCAACTCATGCACCGGCATCACTCACGCCGGCATTCCAGATTCTGTTCTACCCCGTCGTCAGCACCGACAGCCTCGTCACCCATCAATGGTCGTGCCACAATCTTCTGGGCCGGAGTCCATCGCCCGAATTGCTTCACTACTACAGCAACGAGCGCCATGTGACGCCATCCGCCCCCGCGGCCTTTATCGCTGCCAGCGCCGACGACGTTGACGTGCCCGTCCTCAACTCGGCGCGCTACTTTGAGGCGTTGACACGCAACGGTGTCCCCGCCGTCATCCACATATACCCCACCGGCGGGCATGGCTGGGGCATCAAGCAAGACTTCCGTTATCACCGGGCCATGCTGCAGGACCTGAGCGACTGGCTTGAGGCGCTGACGGGCCGATAAGCTGGTCCACGGACGATGCTTTTACATTTTTATGGCTCTTTTTTTGATCTCCATGGTGGATTGTTCAAAAAAAATTGTAACTTTGTCTTTCGATAGATGAGATGAGAAAAAGGTGCGCCATATTGCTTTTGATGCTCGCCATGGCTGCGGGAAATGCCGCTATTGCACAAATGCAATGGCGGGAACTGACTCCTGCACCCGGCATTGAGCAACGCGTCACCGACATCGAAATCAGTGGCAAAAACGGAGTGATCACAATCCGAACGCCACGACGCATCACCGTCAGGGTGTTCACCATCCTGGGGCAAAGTGTGAATTCAGCCACACTCAACGCCGGAATCCACGAGCTACGCATCGCAGCACGCGGAATCTACATCGTCAGGGTGGGAAACATCACGCAAAAAGTAGCATTATAACCAACGAGAATGCTTAACTAATTTATAGAGATATGGAAAATTTAGGAAACATCGATTGGGAAAAACTCCCATTCGGCTACATGAAAACTGATTACAACCTGCGAGCCACCTTCAAAGACGGCAAATGGGGAGAGATTGAGGTCCACACCGATGAGACGCTCAACATTCACATTGCCGCCACATGCCTGCACTACGGGCAAGAAGTGTTCGAGGGTCTGAAAGCGTTTCGCGGGGCCGATGGGCGCATCCGCATTTTCCGCCCGCTCGACAACGCGCACCGCATTCAGGAAAGCGCCAGAGGCATCAAGATGGAGCCCATCACCGACGAGCTTTTCATGAAAATGATAACCCAAGTGGTGAAAATGAACGAGCGCTTCATCCCGCCCTACGGCAGCGGAAGCTCACTCTACATCCGTCCCCTTGAGATTGGTATGTCGCCGCGAGTAGGTGTCAGCCCTGCCGACGAATATCTGTTCATGGTCATGGTGATGCCCGTAGGGCCCTACTTCAAGCAGGGATTCAAACCCACACGAGTGGTGATTTATCGCGACTACGACCGTGCCGCCCCATGCGGCACAGGACGATGGAAAGTGGGCGGAAACTATGCCGCGGGAATGGGCGCCACACAGCGTGCCAAGGACAACGGCTACTCGGCCGCGCTATTCCTCGACCCGAAAGAGAAACGCTACATCGACGAGTGCGGACCCGCCAATTTCTTTGCCATCAAGGACAACAAATACATCACGCCCAAGTCGGGCTCGATTCTGCCCTCCATCACCAACAAGAGCCTGCAACAAATCGCCATCGACATGGGCCTGGAAGTGGAATGTCGCCCCATGAAGGTCGAGGAACTTGAAGTAATGGACGAGGTGGCCGAGTGCGGAACTGCCGCCGTGGCAGCGCCCATTTGCCAGATTGACGACTACGACATGGGCAAGAGCTACACCTTCGGCGACCCCGCTGTGGCAGGGCCCGTGGTAACCAAGCTCATGCAACGACTGCAAGCCATCCAGCGGGGCGATTACCCCGACGAGCACGGATGGGTCACCATTGTGGAATGATTGATTGCTTAGAAATAATAGCCCGATATTACGAGCCGGGCACTCCATTATACCACACGTTGGTAACACACAGCCAGCAAGTGACGGCTTTGGCCCAAGCCATCTGCAACCACTTGCTGGCTTGCGGTGTGCCCGTTGACACGGAATTTGTCGGCGAGGCGGCCATGCTCCATGACGTGGGCATCATCCACACCGACGCTCCCTCCATCCACTGCCACGGCACCGAGCCTTACATCCGCCACGGCATTTTGGGCCGTCAGATGCTCGAAGCCATAGGCCTCTATCGGCACGCGCTGGTGTGTGAGCGGCACACCGGGGCTGGCATCTCGCTTGACGACATCCTCAGCCAGCAGCTGCCACTGCCCCACCGCGACATGCTGCCCATCTCCATCGAGGAGAAAGTGGTGTGCTATGCCGACAAGTTTTTCTCCAAAACCCATCTGGAAGAACCGCCGCGCACACTGGAGCGGGTGCGAAAGTCGCTTGCCAAGTTCGGAACGGCCACTGTCGAGCGATTTGAGGCACTGCACAGCCTGCTTGCCATCCCCGAAACGACAAAAATCGACCCTAATGAATAAAAAAAGCGTCTAACCCATTGCCGTTTACAAAAAGTTTTGTAATTTTGCAACCGCATTTTTGCAAAACAACCCATTAAAATTAACGTAATGTACTTAGATTCAGAAAAGAAGAAAGAGATCTTCGGAACGTACGGTGCCAGCAATACTGATACTGGGTCTCCCGAGGCACAGATTGCATTATTCTCTTACCGTATTTCCCACTTGACCGAGCATTTGAAGGTCAATAAGAAAGATCATACGACTCAACGTGCTCTGAAGATGCTGGTGGGTAAACGCCGTCGCCTGCTCGATTATCTGGCAAGCAAAGACATCAACCGCTACCGCGCCCTCATCGCCAAGAAAGAGCTGGGTATCCGCAAATGAGCGGCGCCCGCACGCAAGAGCGTAAACGAAACTCCGGCCACCCCACCACAATCGTGCGGGTGGCTTTTTTATAACCTCCTTATCATGGGCGAGGCATTCTTCGATTTGCCCAATTGATATTTTTACAGTATTTTTGTGCTAAACAAATCGAACGGCACAGATGAACACCATGGCAACCAACCCCAAGAATAAAACAATCAGACTGAGCGCCTGCTACCTGCTATTGTTTCTCCTTTTCTCATCCATGACATGCGGGCATGTTGACTACGAAGAGGAGGTCATTTTCGACCCTCAGCCGAAATGGACATTCGCCGTCTATGGCAATTCCATTTCAACCTATGCAGGTACCATGCCGCTCGGCTATCCCACTTATTATTCACAGAGCCGGATGGAAAAAAAGAACATGTGGTGGGCCATCTTAGGACAGAAGACAAAATCGGCGATGATAGCCAATTCTTCGTGGTCGGGGGCAACCGTTGCCTTCCATCAGGCATTAGACAGCATTTCTTTCTTTTATTCCGACTATCGAATAGCAAGCCTGGCCCGCAATGGTGTTCCCAATGTCATCTTTGTTTTAGGTGGAACCAACGATTGGAACCGAAGTATTCCATTAGGCAACGTCACCGATGTGGACAAGGTGACAACCGTCTGTGGCGCTTACTCGCTGATGGTCAGGAAGTTAAAAAGGCTATATCCCAACTCAACCATTATTTTGTGTGGAATCTTGCCCCGCAAGCAAGGTGTAAACACAAAAAACCGCAGCGGATGGACCATCAAGCAGGGCAACAACGCCATCCGGGAAATTGCCGAGTCGCTTCAGGTGGCCTACATCGACATGGAAGATTGCGGGATGGCCCAGGACATACAAAGTTGCACTCTCGACGGGCTGCACCCCAACGAGATGGGGATGAGAATGATTGCCGATAAAATTATCGAGGCGGCGAAAAGCGCTAAACTTTTCAACTTTTAACTGGCAGGCTGTCCCGCCGGGGCCCGGCCACTTTATGCCACAAGTGAGCGGCACCGATGAACAGCGCACAGAAGAATGCGGCAACCACTATGGCCACAAACACATTGAACGAAATATGCAACAGACCGAACACCTTGCGGGAAATGACAATCAGGAATGAGTGGCCTATGTAAATCCACAACGTATAGGTTCCCCATCGTGCAAGGCACTCCAATCCGCCTTTTCGCGACAAGCGAAAAATCATCAGGCACAAAATCATAGCCAAAGCCGTCTGGGCACATCGCAATGCTAAATCGTGCCAGCCAGCGTAGCGAACAGACGGTATATAAATGGGCAACTGCCGCGCCACAATCAAGCAGGCCAGCACCGCCACAACAGCATAACCCACACCGATGCGCTCCAATCGCAGCATGAGTTTTTTGTCCTTAAACATCATTCCAGCCACGAAAAACGGGAAGAATGAGAATGCGCGTTGGAATGAGAATGCACGGTCAAGGGGAACAAATCCCGAGGCCAAAGCAAGCAGCAAGGATACAATCAACAGGGTGATGCCACCCACACGGCGCGGAAGGGACCAGACCACCAAGCGCCAGTACATTAAGCAAACGAGATACCATAAAGTGAATGCCGGCACAATCAGCATTTTCCACGACAGCAACGAGGTGCTGAATGGCTCACCATGCAACCGGCTCGCCACATAACTTAAAATCAAGGTTAATGCGCAATGCGCCAACTGCGCACACATGAAGATAATCAAGGTCTGCTTCAGCCAAGCCCTTTGTTTGGTGGTGCTGGCGTTGAGCGATGTGAAATATCCCGAAAGGAAAACGAATACGGGCATGTGAAAGGAGAAAATTATCTTATTCAGATGTAGACCATAATCGTTGTAGTGGATATGAGCCAAAACAACAAGATATATCATCAAGAACTTCAGCCCGTCGATTTTCTTATCTCTTTCTTTCATTGTTCAGTTGCTGATTGAATATTCATTATGCTCACATGGGGGTCGCGGCTCTGGTGGCCGGGGTTGGTGCCGGGGGCGCCTTCGGGGACCGGCAGGCCGGCACGGCGGTAGTGCTCCTGCCAATAATCGGCAATGTGGCCGGGACGGTCGCAAAAGGTCATGGCGATGGTGGGAAAAATGGCGTTACCCGTGCTATCGACATAACTGAGCTGCACCAACTCGCTGCAATAGATGGCCGAGTCGGCGGGCTGGTAATAGAAGTCGTAGGGCCGGCCCACATATTGCAACGCACGACGCACCGAGGCCTGAACGTCAACACCCGTCACTCGGGCCGTCAGCACCCTGCCCTGTGTCCGTTTCAATAAGGAATCCAGCGGAGTGAGCACCACTCCATTCCGTGGCAACGCCTCAATGAGGTAGAGGGGGCCGTTGTCACCGCCGATTCGATGCACGATGGCCACATGGTCGACCGGCAAAGAATCGAAGCCGGTGGTCACCGCAGTGATGGCATTCTCGCTTTCCGAAAGCACAAACACCAAGTCGCCCTCGGCCGGCGGTGGCAGCGCACCCAGCCACAGCACCGCAGCCAGCACCGCCACACAGGTGGTAACAACTCTGTTTCGACGAGCATTCATCACCATGTCACGCCGTTACTGGAACTGGAATGCTTGTCGTACTTGACGTCTTGCAGAATCGACGACTTGACGGCTATGTGGAAATTATAACTCTTGTAAGGCCCCACGGGAATAAAACTGGCACTCATCTCAAAGCAATGCATCTGCCGCGAGATGGTGCAGTTCATATAGGCCAATTTCTTATTCTGGATATCGTAACTGGCACTGAACGAAAGGTTCCAGTTGCGGGTAGGCCTGATGTTACCGTTAAAGCTTAGATTGTGGGTCCAGCGCCCGTTGTATTCCATCTTGTCGTAATTGAAGCTGCCGTAACCATAGTTCACCGAATAATTCACCGTCAAGCTCCACGGGCACTCCCACTTGGCATAACCGTCGGCTGTGAGTTCGGCAGCCGTGCCATTGTCTTGATTGCCGGTGCCATTGGGGCTGGTGTCGGCTTGGTTGTCGGCCACATTCTTCTTTTTGTCGTCCTTGCCGCCTTTGTCGCGACCAAAAAGTTTCTTGAATGTACTATTATTAAAGGTGTAGGAAAATGACGTGCCGGTGCTGGCAAGGCGCCCCCAACCGCCACCATGTGTCAGGCGCAGCTTATTGATGCGCACGGGGTTGCCGTACTCGTTGAGCCCGTATTTATACACATCCCACGTGGCACTCAAGTTCAAGTTGAATCCCTTGGTGATACGCAGCATGATGCTGGTGTTCAAGTTACTCCACCGTAGTGAGTCGGCAGCCATATTGTAGGATTGTGAAAGCGTGAGGTTCTCGATGAGCGAGATTTTCTTGAAGCCGGTGCTGTCTTGGTCGCTATGCACTTTGGCCTCGAGGTTGTTGGCCAGCGTGAAACTGATGATGCCGCTTTTGCCCGACGGCCCCGGGCCGAAAAGCCCGTGCTGGAAATAGGCATACTTGGTGGGCACTTGGTTTCCATTGCTGTCGGGGCGGTAATAGGTTCCATAGTAGCCCCAGAACGGAGAGCCGAAGTCGGGCGCGGCACTGAAACTCACGGTGGGAGTGAGCACATGACGCACCATCTGCAGTTTCTTTCCCAAAAACTTCAAGGGCCGGAAAAATCCATAGACCTTGGTGCTGAACGACAACGAGAAATTGAAGTCGAACACGTTGTAGAAGTTATAGGTCGTGTCGCGCACCACGGCACTGGCATTGGGGTCCCACTGCTGGCGCACCTTGCTGGTGTACATGCGGTCGTTCAGTGTCAAGCCGGGCGTGACGTTGAAGTACTTGAGTACATTGAACGTGGCATTCACCGTGGCGGTGTGATTCATACCGTTACGCCAGTCCTTGACAAGATTTTTCTTGAAAAAATCGTTCTGCTTGGCAGTGAGCGAGTTTTGAAAACGGCCCGAATAGGACACCTTGATTTTCTCATACCAGCGCTCGTCGCCCACAGCGCGCTTGCGCTTGAACGGAGCGAGCTGCGACATGGTGATGGTCACGTTGGGGAACGACACGCTCAGTGTGGAGTCGGCCGTGCGCTGCGCAATGCTGGCGGTGGTGGAGAACGACCACTTGGAGTTGGGGATGCGGTAGGTCATGTTCACCGTGCTGCTCTTGGTGTTCTCGGTGAACGATCTTGAGTAGTAGGAATCCAGGTTATTACGCGAGTAACCGCTGGTGGCGAAATTCACACTCGCGCTGAAGCTCATGTTCGGGTTGGCCTTGGAATCCTGGCTGTGACTCCACAACACCTGAAAGTTGTGCATCTTGTTGTAGTCGAGGTCGCCCTTGTCACCGTTCACCGTGGTCAGGTAGCTCACGTTGAAGTTGCCGCGAAAACGATAGCGCTTGGCATAGTTCGACTGAGCTGTCACACCCCACGAGCCCTTGGTATAGATTTCACCGGTGAGGGCCAGGTCGAAATGCTTGCTAAGGGCCAGATAGTACCCGCCATTGCGAAGATAGAAGCCCCGGTTATAGTCCTCGCCCACCGTAGGCATCAAAATGCCGCTCTGATATTTCTCACTGAAGGGGAAGTAGCCGAATGGCACTGCGATGGGCAGAGGCAGGTCCTCCAGCACCATATAGGCCGGGCCGGTGACCACGTTTTTCTTGGGGCGCACCTTGGCCTTGGTGAGCTTGAAATAGAAATGGGGGTGCTCGTGGTTGTCGCAAGTGGTGTAGATGCCGTCGCGCAGGTAATACTCGTCGTTGGCCATCTTCTTGGTGATGCCGCCGGTTAGATACCCCTCGCCCTGCTCGGTGATGATGTCGGTAATGTAACCTTTCTTCGACTTGAAGTTATAATTCATCAGGCGCGACTCGTATTCACCGCTCGCATCCTTGAACACTGGCTTGCCCTGCAAGTCGCCTATCGAATCGGGGACTCCATTGGCACGCACCAGGCTACTGTCCATGTCCATGCTGATTTGCTCAGCTGTAAGGTCGATGTCACCGTAATGCACCTGGCTGCTGCCGAACATGCGGGCGTCGTGGCGGCCATAAAGCACAATCGAGTCTTTGGCTGTGAACTCCACCACATGGTCCAGGTCAATCTGGCGCTTGATAAAACGCGAGCTGTCGGCATCGGTGGCCACTGTGTCCGACGTCGTTTGCGCCTGGACCGCAGCCGAAGGCTGCACAACCAGGAACAACAACAAAGCAAGCAATATGTAGTGAACGATTCGTCTCACGGCACCACGGGTGCATAATATCGGGCAAAGTTAGTCATTTCCCTGCAATCGGCACTTAACATTGACAATATTTAACCCTCATCGCCGCCATGACTTGTGCCGGTCATCATGGCTCGCGCTCAAGCAAGATGTCGGCACCCGTCTGCCGGCACACCCAGTTCAGGAAGGAAATTTCGTTGTCGTCGACCTTGCTGTCGGCATCTATCATGCGTGTCAGCAGCTGTGCCACATAGAGCTTTTGCTTGTCGCTCATGTGACGCATTATTTCTACTGCGAACCCCACATCCAGCGCGCGGCCCATCGTAAAAATCTCATCGGTGATGGCAAGCTCCGCGTTGATGAGGTTCGACTCGCGAAGCTCGTGCAGGCTCACCTCATTGTCCACATTGGCCATCTCAATAATCAGGCTCACAATGGCTCCCTTTTGCGTGTCGGTGAATTGCATAGATAATGCCATATCAATTTTACTCCTTTCTGCCATGCAAAATTAGTGCACCGAGAGTGAAAAACCAAAGCTTAACTTTGCTTTTTCGCTCGGTTTGCACTAATTTTGCCCATTATTTGAAAAAACATTCATTTTAACAATATGCTCACAGCAAAACAAACACGTGAAGCGTTCAAACGCTTCTTCGAAAGCAAGGGGCACCATCTGGTGCCATCGGCACCCATGGTCATTAAAGACGACCCCACACTGATGTTCACCAATGCCGGCATGAACCAGTTTAAAGACATTATTTTAGGTAATAAACAAGCACAATGGAAACGCGTGGCCGACTCACAGAAATGCCTTCGTGTGAGTGGCAAGCACAACGACCTGGAAGAAGTGGGACACGACACCTACCACCACACCATGTTCGAAATGCTGGGCAACTGGTCATTCGGCGACTACTTCAAGCAGGAGGCCATCGATTACGCATGGGAATTCCTGGTCGACGTGCTTAAAATCAACCCCGAATTACTCTACGCCACCGTCTTCGAAGGCTCGCCGGCCGAAGGCCTGACACGCGACGACGAAGCGGCTACCTACTGGGAGAAGCACTTGCCGGCCGACCACATTATCAACGGCAACAAGCACGACAATTTCTGGGAAATGGGCGACACCGGCCCTTGCGGACCATGCAGTGAGATTCACATCGACCTGCGCGACGATGCCGAGAAAGCCAGTGTGCCGGGGCGTGAACTGGTGAACAAGGACAATCCGCTGGTGATTGAAATCTGGAATCTGGTTTTCATGCAGTACAACCGCAAGGCTGACGGCTCGCTCGAGTCGCTCCCTCTGCATGTGATCGACACGGGCATGGGATTTGAGAGATTGTGCATGGCTCTGCAAGGCAAGAAATCAAACTACGACACCGATGTGTTCCAGCCCCTTATCGGCAAAATCGGCCAGCTGGCCGACAAGCGCTACGGACAAAATCACGACGTGGATGTGGCCATGAGGGTTATCGCCGACCATGTGCGCACCATCGCTTTCTCGGTGGCCGACGGGCAACTGCCCGGCAATGCCAAGGCCGGATATGTGATTCGGCGCATCCTGCGGCGAGCCGTGCGTTACGGCTACACGTTCCTCGGCATGAAAGAGGCGTTCATGTACACACTCATCGACACGCTCATCGACAGCATGGGCGAGGCTTACCCCGAGCTCACCGCTCAGGCCGACCTCATCAAGCAGGTAACACGACAAGAGGAAGAGGCGTTCCTGCGCACTCTCGACACGGGCATTCGCCTCATCGACAAGGTAATGGCCGATGCCAAGAAGAATGGCACGATGCAAATCGACGGACGCGAAGCCTTTACACTCTACGACACCTACGGCTTCCCGCTCGACCTCACCCAACTCATCCTCAAAGAAAACGGGATGACCGTCGACGAGAATGAATTCAACGCCGAAATGCAGAAACAAAAAGAGCGCGCACGCAATGCCGCACAGGTCGATGCCACCGACTGGGTGGAACTGGCCGACGGTGTCACAGATTTTGTGGGATACGATATGGACCAGTGCCAAGCACGCATTCTGAGATACCGCAAAGTCTCGCAAAAGAACAACACCTTCTTCCAGATTGTTCTCGACCGCACGCCCTTCTATGCCGAAATGGGCGGACAGGTGGGCGACCACGGAACTCTCACCGACCCAAATGGCGATGTGACCGAAATCATCAACACCAAACGTGAGAACAACCTGCCCGTGCACATCGCTCGCCAACTGCCGGCCAACCCACAGGCTCTGTTCACAGCTGCCATCGATGTCAAGGCACGGCGAGCCATCGAATGCAACCACACAGCCACCCACCTGCTGCACAGCGCCTTGCGCACCGTGCTGGGCACGCATGTGGAGCAAAAGGGGTCGTATGTCGATGCCACAATGCTGCGATTTGACTTCTCTCATTTCCAGAAAGTGACACCCGAGGAGATTCGCAAGGTAGAGCACCTGGCCAACAGCATGGTGCGGATGGCTTTGGCACGCGAGGAACATCGCAGCATCCCCATCGACGAGGCACGCGCCATGGGAGCCATGGCGCTGTTCGGCGAAAAATACGGCGAGCGGGTGCGTGTCATCAAGTATGGCGACTCCATCGAGCTGTGCGGTGGCACTCATGTGGCCAACACCGGTGCCATCGGCATGATAAGAATTGTGAGCGAAAGCAGCATCGCAGCCGGAATCAGGCGCATTGAGGCCGTTACCGGCGAGCAAGTGGAAAATGTGCTCGACACCATTCAAGACTCCATGGCACATATAAAAGAACTGCTCAACAACGCCCCCGATGCCATTGTGGCGCTGAAGAAATCACTGGCCGACAATGCTGCGCTGCACAAGCAAGTTGACGACTTCATCGCTGAGCGCATTGCCTCGGCCAAGCAAAGGCTGTACGATAATGCCCGGCAAGTGGCCGGTATCAACGTACTCACCCTGCGTGGACCCATCCTCACCGACGTGATAAAGGGGCTGGCACTTGCCATCCGAGCCGACAAGAAGCCAAACATCGTATTCTTTGCAGCCACCGAAGACGCCGGCCGTCCCACCCTCACCGTCGTGGTGAGCGACGACCTGGTCAAGGCAGGGCTTAATGCCGGAAAAATGGTGCGCGAAGCCGCCAAGCACATCCAGGGCGGTGGCGGCGGCCAACCGGGCATGGCACAAGCCGGCGGGCGAAACGTTGAAGGCCTTCCGGCTGCCCTCGACGCTCTCATAGCCCAATTAGGATAACAATTCATTCACCCTAACAAAAAATCGCCTGGAGTTTTTCTCTCCAGGCGATTTTATTGTCAATCTATAATACTTTATTATCCGATGGATGCTTTGACGGCATCGATGATACGAGCCACATCATCATCGGTCACCAGCGGGCCGCTGGGCAAGCACAGGCCGCGGCGAAACAGGCCCTCGCTCACGCCGTTCACATAGGCAGGTGCGTTCTTATACACAGGCTGGCGATGCATGGGCTTCCATAACGGGCGGCTCTCGATGCCGGCGGCGTCGAGCATCAGGCGCATGGCTTCCACATTGCGGTTGGGCTCACAATCGGTGTGGGGACTTCCTCCACCGTGAACCACACCGGCGGCACCGCCCACAGCGCCCTGTACGGCCTGGCCGTAGGCTTTCTCTTCACCCTTAACGTGCAGATGCTCGTCGAGCACGATGGTCGACAGCCAGAAGTTGCTCTCCATCCCGGCCGACTCGTCGTGGAACGTGATTCCGTCTACACAGTCGAACGCTTCGCGGTACATCGAGGCTATATGGCGATGATGCGCCAGATGGTCGTCGAGCACCGTCATCTGCCCGCGACCGATGCCGGCGCAGATATTACTCAGCCGATAGTTGTAGCCGATGGCTTCATGCTGATAATAGGGATAGGCTTCGCGTGCCTGCGTGGCCAGCCACATGATGCGCTGCCATGCCTCCTCGTCGGGGCAAATGAGCGCGCCGCCACCGCTGGTGGTGATCATCTTGTTGCCGTTGAACGACAGCACGCCATAGTCGCCAAAGGTGCCCACTACCCGCCCATGATAGCGCGAGCCGAACCCCTCGGCCGCATCTTCCAGCACAGGTATCTCCCACCGCGCGGCCACTGCCATGATTTCATCGATTTGTGCAGGCATGCCATAGAGGTAGACCGGCACGATGGCCTTGGGCTTACGGCCCGTCTTGGCCACGCGGTCGGCGATGGCCTGGTCCAGCAAGTGGGGGTCCATGTTCCATGTGCCGGGCTCCGAGTCCACAAACACCGGAGTGGCGCCCAGATACGTCACCGGGTGGCTTGAAGCGCAGAAGGTGAACGACTGCACCATCACCTCGTCGCCGGGTTGCACACCGCAGGCAATCAGTCCCAAGTGCACAGCCGCCGTGCCTGAGCTCAGGGCCACCACTCGCTTGTCGAGCAACTTGTCCCCATCAGCACTGCTACACACAAAGGCCTCCAAATCCTTTTCAAATCCGTTGACATTGGGACCCAGCGGCACCACCCAGTTGGTGTCGAAGGCCTCCTTGACAAACTTCTGCTCCGCTCCGCTCTCGCTCATATGCGCCAGGCAAAGCAATATCCTCTTATCAGTCATTTTGTTTATATAATAGTCATTAAAAAGTCAGTGTATTACAACTAATCGCCCGTGCCACGTTGCCGTTTTGATAACTCCGGGTGTTGAGTATAGTACTCTTTATAGCTGATGCCCGTATCAAAAATGACTTCGCCATGATAACTTGGATTCATCAAAGGAGTCATATAGTCACCGTACTTGCGTTTCAGATGCTCATCATAATTGGCGATTACCGGCATCTTCAGGAACTCGAAATCCATCTCAATGATATGATTCATATCGGAACGACGGAGAGCATGTCCAAGATTTTCAAACTCAAAACTCAACAACGAGACGAGCTCCGTGTCGCTTTCGCTGTAGGCCTTGCATGCTTCTTCCACTTTGTTAAAGGCCCAATGCGCAAGATGCAGTGCGCGCGCGGGAGCACCAAAGAGCATATTTGCTCCCTTTTTACATCCCGCCTTAATCCTTGAATCGTTATCGCTCCATATGGGGTTCTCTATAGAAAGAAAACGATAATACAATTTTCTATAAATGCTATACGCCTTATACTGCCGCTGATACATTCCCTCCTCGTCAGGCACTCCATCCAGTGGAAATATATCGATGAAAATGCCCTGATTATACTTGGGATGAAGGGCCAGTTCGCGCTTTTGGATGGCCGTGGTTTCCGAATTTCTCAGCCTTGCGAACCAACGGTGCACGCCGGGTTCTGACGATTCGGTCTGGAAAAAATAGGGATATTTAAACTCCGAGGGAGCCACCTCGCACAGCTTGTCATACTGGTCACGCATCATCATCAGGTCCACATCATCGTCCCAAGGAATATAACCATGATGACGCACCGTTCCAAGCATGGTTCCGCCCGAGGCTATATAAACAATGTTATGCTTACGACAGACTCTGTCAAACTCGGCAAACAAATCGAGCTGTATAGCCCACACCTGCTTCATCTGCTGCGATATCGTGTATCCGCAGCGTGTTTCTTCAAGGAGAAACCCGGAGGGAATCGTTAATTTCAAGTCAACCATAAAGTTCTATTATTCAAGTTTCGCAAGTTGTTAAGCCGGCTGTAGCACTCTTCCTCCTCGCAAGGCATGGCGCAAGTGAGCTTGCCCTCTGCACTTCTTCATCGGTCGGTTTTATTGTCATAGTTAAATTGCTACTGACCAAGGCAGGCATGATGTGCGTGAGGTCGGAATCGTGCCATTCATGGAATGGCGTTGAACTTCCAGATGTTCACCCCTGAAGACATCATTACGCAACCTTCATAGACAAAACATCCTTCGGGCTCCCACGTCACGCCGTTTGCAAGCAAATCGATGCGTTTTTCAAGGCATCGCTCGTTCAGATTTACGATATTGAGATAGATATATCCAGCCGATTTATAACCTTGCCCAATGTATAGTCTTCCGTCTTTAATGCATCCGCCCTGCATGTAAACAGCACGGCAGGGCAGCATATAAGAATCTCGGATAGAACTGTCGTCCAGCATCACAGTGTCTTCTTTCACCGGTGGAATGTCGAAGCAGGTGATTTTACACATCCCTGAATTGTGCTCGCCGCTGTTATTGTTGCGTGAATAGGTGTACATCAACTTCGCTTGACCATCAATGACACAATTTACATTTCCGAGCGAGTTTTCAGTACTCATCACAGGGAAGAAAACCGTCTGCACCAGTTGGACTTTCATTGACGTATAATCGGTGTCTTCATCAGTCTTTGATGGCACAATACGATACACTTCAGCAAAACACCTTTTGTCTTTTCTTGCACGCTGACTGATATACAGCAATGGGAATGGATCGTTCTTGTCGTAAAAATCACATCCAAATGTTGCCTGATTGCTGTGGTACAAGTCATACCCCCAGGCATCCTTGCCCACACCGGGTTTCATTTTTATGCTACACAGCATTGTCTTGGTGCGTAAATTATAAAGATATAGCACACCGCGGCCTTTGGGGACAAGTATCAGATAATCGCCATAGCGGGCCGAACTTTGATTCACCCTGCTGTTTTTCGCATACAAACTCACCTTGAGAGGACTCCTCTCTACAGTGGACGCGTCGTAGTATATATCATTTTCACCCCACGACGCAAACACCGTGCACTGCAGAAAAACAATGAAAACAAACAAACATTTTTTCATAACCCCATCAGTTTACACGTCGACCAATGAGAAAGCGCTCGTGTGTTGCCGCATAATCGTCACATATGTCTCCACTTCCGTCGGTCGAGCCGTCGTCAACCACGATGCACTCGTAGTGAGTGAACGTTTGTGCGGCGATACTTTCCAGGCACTGAACGACGTACTCTTTTACATTATAGACGGGTACAATGATACTGATGAGTGGATGTGTTTTTTCCATGGTCGATTGTGTGTGTCCCTCAGCTTATAATTCTTTTTATAATTTAGTCATCAGAATCTCTCTAACCTGCGTGAAACTACGCATCTGGGCAATCTCCTCAGGTTCGAATTCCACATCGAATTCATCCTCAAGCTCGCTTACAAGCGTCAATTGACGCAACGAATCCCAATTGGGGCAATTGTTTTGATTGCTGGCAACGTTAACCGATGCATCTTCAAAAACATTGCGCATAATATCAAGTATTCTCTCCTCCATTTTTGTGAATTGTTATTTTGTAATAATCTTTATTGTCGATAACTGTGTCTATTTTCCTTACATAATATTTGCGCCCATCATTATCAGTTTTAACAAGCGAAAAACCGGCTTCTTCATAAAAGGACGCGACTTGACCATTTTTAGCCGTAGGGATATAAGTGCCATGGACCGACTTCACCCCATTGGAAAGGAGCAAATTCAGGACAGAGTTTAAAAAGGCAAACTCTATCCCCCGGCCCAAGATGCGGCAACTGAGCAGCAGGGTATCAATTTCGGCCGTCGTTGCATCAAGCGGACACAATATCAACTCGCCTGTGATTCCATTGTCGCCAAAGCGGTCACTCACCGATACACCGAAAATCCTTGCCCCTTGTGAAGCCATACGTTGCAAATCATCCTCTGTGTAGCGCTTGGTTGTGAGATTGAATTGGTTGGTTTTCTGCGTCATTTGAGCCAAACGAGCCAAGTTGAACTTATCCAGCTCCGACACTTGCAAGCACAACTCAAGCGATTGCAGATAGTCGTCCATCGTTGCAAATCTCGTCTGCTCGGCCTGCCGTGCGGCATTTGCCTTGTACTGGGCCGTCTTGCTCACATCTTCCACGGTGATGGAATAGACACTAAAATAGCTGTCGACCAAACCCTTAACGAATGACATCAATTCGTAGGGACGTGTTGGAAAATCGGGAACTGTTACCATGGGAAGCATCTGGCGGATGAGTTCTCGTTCGGCAGGGTTGTCGTCGACAAAAACCATACTGTCGAGCCCGATGTTCAACTCGCTTGCCAACTCTTGAATGTTGGTCGCTTTATCCTGCCAGTTGATGCGCCAGGCCACAAAATCGTCTTTACGCAACACCATGAATGGATTCCGCTCCCAAACCTCCATCACATCCTTCTCATCGTTCTTGCTGCACACAGCAAGCATTACTCCCGTGTTCTTAAGTTCCAACAAAGCCCGCTGCCAATAAGAGAAAGCCTTCCCGGGATAGTCACCGCCAATTTTGATTCCGGCAGGACCGTCCTCTCCGAGTATGCCCCCCCACAAGGTGTTGTCCAAATCAAGAACAAGACATTTTTTGCGCTTCAAGTCAAGCGCACGCTCCTTGTTCTGCCACCACTGGCCGAAGTCTCGGGCAAGCTTGGGGTTGAGCAATGTCTGCGAGATGAAATAAAACTTCCAGTTAACAAGTTGCTCACACGGATAACGCTCAGTGAATTCACTGAAATCAATCAACTTGACATTTGACCTTGTTTCGGCCCACTGCGACACTTGGCGGTTAAAATCGTTGATTGCCCGCCTCAGTGCCCGGTCATTCTCCACAATCAACACATTCGCAGTGTCGACAAGCGAGAAAACGATTAGTTGCTTGTCGGCGCCACACCGACTCGCCACAAACTGTAACTTCTCAAAATAGGTGTCCACCTCGTCGGCCACCTCATTTATAGGGCCCACCGGCACCTGATAGAACCAAATGTAGCGGGAGGCGTCGGTTGGCACTTGACTGACATCGTCATAGCCCGAAAAAGTCGCCTCCTCACCACTAAAGAAAGGCTCTACCGTCTGATTGCGGAAAACGAAATATCTCATGAGTTTTAGAATTCAATTACGGGAGAAACTTGAAGGTCTTTTACCGTTAGAAATGCCGTCCCGAACGACCATCCCGCCCCGATTGCACTCAACAACAGTTTTTTCTCGCCCGCCATCTTTCCTTCCAACTCCGAAACGATTGTCAACGGCACCGAGGCGCAACTTGTGTTTCCATACTTCTGCAAGCAAAATGGCACCTTGTCTTTAGAAACTTTCAGTTTTCTGACAATGAAATCAATCATCATTTTATTGGCTTGATGCGATATCAGATAATCGAAATCATCGCCAGTAATCCCAGTTTCCTTCATCAAGGCCTTAATTTGCCGTGGAATAGCCGTAATGGCATGGTTGAATGTCTCCATACCATCCATTGTGATGTCAATATCACGACGGAAATTGCCTTCAGCATCTTCTTTATCAATAAGATTATTTTCGCTCAATGAATTGCGGAAACCACGGAACGGAACCTTCACGAAGTCTTGCCCCACACCATCGGCCGTCAGTTCAAACACCGATTCACCAAAGTCGCCTTTTTCGACAAGCGTAGCTGTGCCGGCATCACCGTATAGGGGCCAGTTGACTCGGTCGCGGCGACTCGTGATTTTCGACATCGTTTCGCCGGCCAGGACAAGCGCTCGATTGATACCGGGAGCCGATACCATGGCATAAGCCACACCCATAGCATATATATAGCCTGAACAGGCAAACTGCAAATCGATGCATGCAGTCGTCGGCGGCAGTCCAAGGCGTTTTTGGATGATAGGGGTTGTCGGGGGGCTTACGAAATCAGGAGTGAGGGTAGTGAAAATCAATAAATCTATCGAATCGGGTGAAATCTGGTTATCGAGCATCAACCTCTCTGCCGCTTTGACGCATAAATCCGAAGAACAAACATCGTCATCGGCAATTCGGCGCTCTTCAATACCTGTCGACTTCACCACACGCTCCATCGCATCGTCACTCATCATGTACCCGAGCGACATATTCGACACTATCGTCTTCGGCACACACGCAGCTATTGCGGTCATGCCGACATCTTTATATCTTACTATCGCCATATTCTAAATCAACGTTTGGCCACCATCAATCACCAGGCTTGTTCCGGTGGTCCAGCATGAAGCATCCGAGAGTAAATAAACACATCCCAACGCAATGTGACGAGGGGCGCCGAAACCCAATGGCATGGTTTTCTTGAATTCAGCGAGCTGCTCTTCGTCAAAAACCGATTCTTTTACAATACTCGTCATAATTAAGCCGGGCTCGATGCAATTCACACGGATTTCACGACCGGCAAGTTCGAGGGCTGCAACCTTAGAAAAGCCATTCAAGGCCGCTTTCGATGCCGAGTACACGCCATTGCCCACATAAGGCTTTTGCCGGGCGATAGACGAGATGAACACCACCGAGGCCTTGCGATTGATTTTCTTGCCTTTCACCAGCATCTGCAACAATTGCACAGGAGCAAAAGTATTGGTACTGAATACACCTTGAATCTTGTCGGCTTTAACATTTTGCACAGGAGCTGTTTGCCCCACCCCGGCACAAAGCACCAAGCCATCGAGCGGTTCCAACGTGGCCAGGTGTTGCTTAACCGTGTCGAAGTGGGTCAGGTCGGCAGCTATTGCACAGTGACCCGAGCCTTCGAGTGACGAGAGTGTTTCGTTTAACCGCTGCTCATCGCGGCCATTCAGCACCACGGTGGCACCGGCTGCTGCACATTCCTGGGCTATACTCCGGCCTATGCCCGACGATGCGCCGGTTACCAGAATTCGCTTCTCCTGTAACGTGAACGGATTTTTGTAACTCATTTTGCTTCAATTAGTTTCCACAACTCTTCAATCGTTGTGCTGTTGCGCAACTCCGATGGCGTAAGCCTCTTATCATATTCTTCATCCACCATCGAGATGATTGACAGTGCAGTGAGTGAGCTCCACTCATCCATGTTTTTGAAATCGGTTTCCGGCTTCAATCCTTCTGCTGGAACTTCATCCATCTCACCTTCAAAAAGCTCAATAAATTCTTCTATTGTCATAGTTCTTTTCCTATTATTATTTATTTATTTTATAATTCATTACTTTGTTTTTATAAGCCTCAATATCGAGTAATGACTGAGAATGAAGGTCAGGACACATTCGCTTGACGATTTTCTCTAATGTGTCGTCGGTTCCCACCTCATAGAACTCTGTCACACCGTCGGCTACCATATTGTTCACCATTGATGTCCAAAGCACAGGGTGCGTGATGTGCTCAATAAGATTATTCTTTATCTCTTCCGGATCGGTATGAGGCAATGCGTCGACACATTGATAGACAGGAATCGCAGGAGCATTGAACGTGGTTTTCTTTATAATCTCGCCCAACTCCTCACGGGCCTCATCCATATACGGCGTGTGGAAACTGCCGCCTATCAAAAGAGGCACCGCTTTTTTGGCTCCCTCCTTCATGAACGCTTTGCAAGCAAGCCTAACCCCCTTTTTACTGCCCGAGATGACAACTTGTCCCGGCCCATTGTAATTAGCAAAATAGAGGGGCTCGCCATTTTCATCCCATAATTCCTGTATTCGCCGTGCCACATATTCGTCACTCAGGCCAATCACTGCTCCCATGCCGGTCTTCACCTTCTCGCAAGCGCGCTGCCCTATCACGGCACGGTTCAGCACCAAATTCAAGCCATCTTCAAACGTGATGGTCCCATTCACCACAAGCGCCGCAAATTCGCCCAGTGAATGGCCGGCAACAACGTCGGGCGACACAGTCGACTGGCACTTGGCAAGTACCACCTCGTACAAGAACACGGCTGGCTGCGTGTTGATGGTCATCATCAAATCTTCTTCCGACCCATAAAACATTGTGTCGGTGATACGACGCCCCAGAAAATCATTGCCACGTTCAAACAAATCTCTTGCTTGGGGGAATTTTTCATAGAGGTCCTTCCCCATACCTTGCTGCTGGCAGCCTTGTCCAGGAAATATAAAAGCTCTCATCCATTCAATGATTTAGCGGGATTGCCATATACTGTAACTCCCGATTTGACTTTGCGAATGACGAAACTGCCGGCAGCTATTGTTGCACCATCTTCTACAACAACACCGCCATTAATGACAGCCGATGAATGAACCGTGACACAATCACCCACACGAATACCGGCAACGCATGTCACATGCGTGTCGATACATGTGTAGTCGCCTATGCTGCAATCGTGTCCTATGACGGCAAATGACTGCAACAGGCACATGCGGCCAACTTCTGTGTCACAATCAACCAGGCAGAATGGCGCCACGATACAGCCCTCTCCAAGGGTAACATTGCCGCACACTCTCGCTTGCTCATGAATTAGCGTGAAGAACTTTCCGCCACGCTGAATAATCTTTTCGCAACAACGCTGCTTTGTCGCCACATTCCCCATTGAGCATGTGAACACATCATCGGGTTCAATTTCATAGCTATCGATTGTCCCTAAGATGGGAGGATAGCCCTTGAAATTACTTAACTGTGACAAATTGTCATCAAGATAACCCTTGATAACAAATTCTGTTCCATATCCCTTGCAACCTTGAGCTATGTGGAATACGGAGCGTCCCATTCCACCGGCGCCAATAATAACAAGATTTTTCATAACAGTTTAATTGTTTCCGTTGAACTCTTGAAGCTCTTCATTCCCGGCAGGTGTAATGTCTGCACGATGAATCACTTTTTTAATTGTTATAAGTATCACCTGCACATCGGTGATTAGTGAGCAATGGTCCACATACCACACATCGAGCCTGAACTTCTCGGCCCATGAGATGGCATTACGCCCATGGCACTGCGCCCAGCCGGTGATACCCGGCCGCACCTCGTGCCGGCGGGCCTGCTCTGCGCTGTAGAGCGGTAAATATTTCACCAGTAGTGGCCGAGGGCCTATCAACGCCATATCGCCTTTAAGCACGTTGATCAACTGTGGCAACTCGTCGATGCTCGTGGAACGAACAAATTTGCCGACCTTTGTCAAACGCTGAGCATCAGGGAGAAGATTTCCATCAGCATCACGCTCGTCGGTCATCGTCTTGAACTTGATAATCTTGAAAATCTTGGCGTCTTTGCCCGGACGTTCTTGCAGGAAAAATGCACCGGCACCCTTGTTGGCAAAGTGCAGCCACACTGTCACTGCCATCAGCAGTGGTGACAATATCACCAGCACTATCAGTGACAAGGTGAAATCTAATGCGCGCTTAACCCAATTCTTATACATCGTTCTCATTCCACCACAGGACGGCTCGCCCAGTCGATCGATTGATCCACAGCATCAAGATTTAAGAAGTCATATTCCCTAATCAGGCGCTTCAGTTTTTCCCAAGCACCCTTCTTGCCATAATTGTCTTTCACATTACGCTTCACACGATTTACCAAGCTGCCTTCCTCTTTAAAGTAATCCTCATATTCTTCTCGGGTGAGCATCGGCGTCCTTTCTTGTAACAAATCATCGATATGGAAATAACACATATTGTATTTGTTCTTTGCCATCTCGCGCTTGAACAGCCAGAATGGAATGAACCGGAAATACCCTCCGCCGGAAAAGGCGATTTCTTTTCCCAGCACATTCATGGTCGAGATCGGGAATTCCTTGAGTTCTATGCCGTCACATGCAATCTTAACCGGCTCTTTATGCCCGAAACCCGGATAGCCGCCAAAGTCGCGTGAGGCGGGAAAAACCGAGGCATCTCGTTCTATTCCACATAACGAGAGTATTTCAAACACCCACTTGTTTTCCGGGCCTATCGAAAACGCAGGAGCACGGTAACTTTTCACTTTTTCGCCCGTGCATTGCTCTAAAGCATTCACCGCGTGCCTTGTGTCATCAAGCACTTCATCACGGCTCATCCCATGAAGCAACATGTGCCGATGACTATGACATCCTATCTCATGACCTCGAGATTGAATGGCTTTCACCACATGTGGAAACGTTGTGGCTATGCTGCCCACGCAAAAGAAAGTGGCCTTCTTTTTGTATTCATCCAAAAGGTCTAAAACATCATTGAGACATTTATCGTATTGCACGTATTTATCTTGACGGTCGCCAAGAAGTACCATTTCGGCATACCACTCCTCGATGTCAAATGTCAGGATATTCATTCTTCAATAGTTTCTTTACGTTCAGGAATGTGCTTTACGACTTTGGCCGGACGGCCGGCGGCGATGGTCCATGCCGGGATGTCTCTTGTGACCAACGAGCCGGCACCCACTATCGCGCCTTCGCCAATGGTGACGCCGGGCATCACAAAGGTTTCCATTCCCACAAGTGAGCCCTTGCAAAGATGTATCTTGCCCAATCGATAACCCAATTTTGCATAATCGTCGCCCACACAATAATGACTCAAGTCACGCTGATGACAGAGCAGTCGTACACCTCCTGCAATGTGGGCATGGTCATCGATAAAAATATGATCGGCATGGCCAGCATCAACCACCACCGAATCGCCCACAAAAATGTCTTTCCCCACATGGCATCCCACTTTCTTGAGCACCCACGGACGCACTTTTCGAGGCAAGATGGGCGACAACAGCCACGAGTTCATGACGAATTTCAGCAAAAAGCCATCTCGATACGTTTTCAGAACCCGCTTGATTACATCCCACAGCGACACCTGCCCATATTCTTCCTCGGAATAGTTAAGACCAATAAATCGCAAAAATCGATAAGTAAGACTCAGTTTTTTCTTTGTCATTTTTCTGACTTTCCGTTTACCTGTTGATTGATAAAGTCAAGCGTATTCTTCAACACATCGCTTTGCTCATAGCTCTCTGCCACATGCCGGCGTGCCTGGTCGCCCATTTTCCGGGCAAACTCCGGGTCAAAGAACCGCTCAATCTTGTCGGCGATGTCATTGGGCTCTATATCGGCATAAAGTCCCGTCACGTTCTCGACAATGGAGTCGATGCAACCTGTGGAGCGCGACACGATGGCCGGAATGCCCATGGCGCCTGCCTCAATCGTCACCAACCCGAAGCCTTCACGATAACTGGGAAGGACTATCACGTTCATCGGCGTGTAGTACTTCTGGATTTCATCAAATGGCACTCGACCCGTGAAAATGACCGACGGCGACAATTGAAGGAAATCGGCGGTTGCCTGCGGCACTGCATCGCGCCGTTCAAATTCGCCGATGACCAATAGCTTGACCGATTGGTCCGGGTGTCTTTTCACAAGAAGCTCGATGGCTCTTGCCAATTCCGTAATACCCTTGTCACGCACTATGCGGCCACAAAAACCCACCACGAAATCAGTGGGTGCCAGTCCGAGCGCATCCCTGATTTGCCGGCGTTCCACATCGCTCACAAGAGCTGGATTGAATTTACCCTGCGTGTCGATGCCATTGCACGTGCCGTGACCGATGAGTACTTGCTTGTGCGGCTTGTCCATACCGATTTCCACACGCCGCTTCATCACCGACGGGCTCACGCACACCACATGGTGTGCCAACCTCGACACCAGTTTCCCCTCGGCCAGGAAGAAGCGGCGCTTCGACCCATGCATGGTGTCCAAAAGGACGCCATGGGCGTAGATAACACGCACCGGCACCCGGCACAGCCACGCTGCCACCGTGCCCAGCAAGCGCGACTTCTCTTGATGGCAAATCACAATATCAAACTTGTTTCGCTTGATATAGCGATAAATCTTGACCAATGCCTTGAGGTCGCACCAGGGGCTGGGGCGCCGCTCAATCTGCACCGGAAAATAATTTGCCCCCTGAGCCTCAACAAATGAATAGATGGCATCGTCGGGGGTGCATATCAAATGCACCTCATGGCCGCCATTCTTTCTGAAATAAGACAGCTGTCCACCTATAAAATTTCTTGCCGAAGACGACAGGTTTATGATTTCAAGAATCCGGCTCATTTCACCCAGGTCGTTTATTCATTATTCACACAACTCAAATAATAATTCTCCAACCTTTTTACATTATTTCTGACATCAAAGCCTTTTTTGTACATTGAATCTATGTCAACATCATTCTTACTGTAATTAGACAGTTCCAATGCCGTTTCAGCCCAATCATTCGGACTATCTTCAAGACTTTTGAAATAAACTTCACCAGTGATATTTACTTCTTTGGGAATACTGTCTGAAGCGAGTATTCTTAATGAGGAAGCTTGCATTTCTAACATGGCAAAAGATAAACCCTCAAAAAGAGATGGGAACAGTACCATGTCTATAGCCGTCAACAACAAATTAACATCGTCTCTATTCCGCAAAAATATCACAGCATCATTCAGCCCAAGTAAACGAACTTTATTCTCAATAAATGGCCTAAGATGACCATCGCCTATCAATAGAAGTTTTGTCTTATTATTATTGTCATGTATAGCTTTGAATACATCAATTATGAAAACGTGATTCTTTTCCTCCGCAAACCGGCCAACGTGACCAAAAAGTAATTCATCGGTCTCCACCCCTAACATGTCACGAATCTCGTCTCGCTTATCAAAATGTCGAAACGACGAGATGTCTATTGAGTTATTCAAAACCTCAAAATTAGACTTGCCATACATCCATAGGCCAGCTTCTTGACCACAACTGAACCTTTTTGTGCTTACAATATTAAGGAATGGTCTTAAGAATCTAACCCACCGTGCTTTAGATTTCCTGACCGCACTTGATGTATGAGCATGAGCAATCCTGTTACCAACGCCAGCAAACCATGATGTGAATAAATAAAAAGAACCAAAAGCTCCTCTATGAGAATGAACAACTTTATACTCAGGGTGATTTTTTAAAAATCGATAAAAAGAATAAAATTGCTTATATCCTTCTGGAAGATAATAGATTTTTCCTCCTAGAGATTTTATTTCATCTTCATAAAGATTAATATTCCAATCGTGACTAAGTATGAAATCAAATTGGATTTTTGAACGGTCGATATTTCTATACACATTCATTAGAAAGGTTTCAACACCACCATTCCCCAAACCGGCAACCTCATGTAATATACGAATAGGCTCGTCTACTACCATAATCAGCTCTTATTATTTAATTTTTTTCTTTTCCATCTCACATAAAGATTGAAGAGTATTCCAAATGGTATCGCAAACCACACATAGAACTTATGTTTAGTCTTCCACAAAAGGCTAATGTCTTTGGCAAATATTGAACACGAAACGTAATGTATCGCATGTCTAAAAACATCTCCTTTATCTGTGAGTGTCGTCATTAGAACTTCGCGTATTTTTGAATAAGTTCTCGGGTTCCGAGCATACTGATTAAATAAATTAGCACTTAGCCCGTCATTTTGATATTCCACAACACAATACGGCCTATTGTCGCAAAGCATTTCGTAATCGAGATCGATCACTTGATATAAGTAATTTACACCTCCGTGTTTTTCTCCTTCTACTTCAATGAAAGGTAAATACTTTTTAATTACGTCAACAACATAAACATATTTTTTGTCACCAACAGCTTTGTGTATTTTTGCCAAATCGCGCACACGACAATGCTTGAGAGTTTTTGGAAAAGGTGCGCCTACAACTTTTCCGTTCTCAAAAACATCCAAGCCTATGATACCAGCAAACTGATTACTACCATCTTGTTTCCATTTTGATAAGATTATATCCACGCCATCGTCTGGCATCCAATCATCTGAATCAATGCAGACTGCTAATAAAGTATTAATATGACGAAATGCTTCATTGTGAGCTGACGCCATACCGCCATTATTCTTTTTATAATATTCAAGAGGTATTTTTCTATCTGTTTGCCATTGTTTTACAATTTGTTCTGTATTATCTGTTGAGCCATCATCAACAATAACCCATTTAAAACCTTTATTCGTTTGTTTACATAAACTTTCATAAGTACGTCCTATTGTGTGCGCTCTATTATAGGTAGGAGTAAATATGGTTAATAAGCAATCTTTTTCCATAAAAAGTATATAAGGAGACCAATCAAATAATTAATGAATATTAGCCATAGTAAACAAAGTCCATAAAGAATGTGAAACCGACATAGACGAAGAGAATCAGCGCCGTCTTGCGGTCCTGGTCCTCCCATAAATCCATCCGTAACAGGGGGTACGCTATGACCAGGGGATACAGGAACCATGACAAATAGGCAAAACGGTTGCTTTGTTCCGACCGTATCACCATCACCCAGAAGGCATTGGCCAATACATAGGTAGTGGCAATCACATTGTACACATTGTCTTGAAAATTGCGCTTCACCGTCACATACCAGGCCATCAAAACGGGCATGGCACTATAGATAAGGAAGTCAATGCGAAAACCTGTGTTGCCCGGCGACTGGTCCGCTATCAGCATGTCTTCCACTTCCTTGGGCAGATTTGCGTACTGTTCCATTCGGTCATCAAAGTCCAACCCCACAAACAGTTCGGTAATGGCATTGCCGGCAACGATGGAAATCAAAATTGAAAACACCCAAAATACTATCGCGAATTTCGGCTCCTTAACAAAGGTCATTGCCGCCAGAGCACACAGGCATGGAAGGGCCGTGGAGTGGTGAATATTGTAGGCGCAGAACATCAGCAAAATGGAAAACACCCGTTCCACCTGATTTCCCGTCAACAGACAGATGGCCATCATGGCAACACTGCACGCCATGCCATTGCGCATGCCATTGACCGCATAGGTGAAACACGACAAGGATGCCAAGCAAAACAAGAAGGCAACAAACAAGTTATTGCGCATCAAGCGCCAGCATGCCACCAACATCAAGCCGAAATACACCACGGCTATCGACAGAAAGTACATCGTGTCGGAGAAACCGAGCCGCTTGCACAGATTTCCGAATTCATAGAACAACCATTCACCTCGGGCACCACTATAATTCGAGGCAACACCATCATAAATATTGTTATACACGTAGGCATAATAATTCATGTCGACAAACGCCGTTCCCTGAGGCCTCAAGCCCACAAAGCCAACGACTATCGCCGCCAATAAAAAGCACAACGAACTACCGACACTGCTCTTCATCAGCAAACGTTCATTGGTTTCTGAAAATGAATATCTCACGCCGATTATTATACTTATTGCAAAAAGAACAAGTATATAAATCTTTTGATATAATATGGCGGGTATGCCGAAATTCATCCTATAAACAATCTAAACGGAGGGCTTGCTTTTTCTGAACCTCTTCTATTTAAACACTTTATACAACCAATAAATGCATTGGCTGTTCTTGCCGCAAATCAGCTTTCTCAAAACTTTATCCGGGAGGGCAGACGGAGCACTATTTTTCACATGGTCATGGACCAATTCATTATCCAGAACCATCGCCATCTTTTCCATGATGGCACTTTTCGAAAGCCCCGAGTAAGAGAACAGACAGGTCAGAATCCATTTTACGGTAAACAATGCATAGTTCCCCTTGTCAACACTTAACAACCGGCCATCTGCAGTGAACCGTTCCATAATGGCATATTGGATTTCTATGCCCCTCAGGTGGCACGGAATGAGTTCATCGGTGTACTGATTGCCCAACGTGGCCCTGTGCCTGATTTGGTACCGATAGCCCGAGAAATCGATAAAAGCAAATGCCGGAGCACATTGGAGGACCCGCAAAATGAATTCTTTGTCTTCAATAATGCTCAACCCCTTAGTAAACATCAAGTTATTGCCGACGAGGAATGATTTTCTATACAGCTTGTTCCAAGCGTAGTTGAAAATTCCTGTCAATAGCTGAAAATAACTCCGATTGACCGCCAATGGCTGGCTCAAAGCCTCACACCGAACCTCATGGGTTTTAATACTGCCTTCTTCCTGCTCCATATCTCGGAAATACCCGCAGACGACAAAGTCGAGGCCATTGATGGCCGCTACAAGCGTTGAATAGAATTCGGGTACGATACGGTCGTCACTGTCGAAGAAATGAACCAATTCGCCCCGAGCCCGTTCCAATCCATAATTGCGCGCATCACTGAGGCCTCCGTTCTCTTTTCTTAAGACCTTGATGCGGCTATCGGACCGGGCATATCGCTGCGCCACGGCACAGGTGCCGTCGGTCGAGCCATCGTCCACCACAAGCAGTTCCCAATCTTCAAAAGTTTGAGCCTGCACACTGTCGATGGCAGCGGCAATGAACTGCTCCACATTATAGGATGGCATCACGATGCTCACTATCGGAGGCCGGGAATCTTTCATAGCGAATCGAACAATTCTTCGTATCGGTCAACAAAAGCTTGCGTGGTAAACTCTCCTTCGGCTTTCAATCGTTCTTTATATCGGGCTATGCGTCGCGGTTCGTCGAGCAAAGCCTTCAAGCCCTCGTACAGCGCATCCTCGTCATTCTTGACTATCATGCCAAAGTCGCCGTTGCGAAGCACCTCGTCCATGCCCGAGCAATCGGTCGTCAACACCGGTACTCCTAACGCCACAGCCTCGGTCACAGCAGTGCTGTAGCCCTCTTTTTCCGAAGAGCATGCAAACAAATCCATTTTCGCAACATATTTATACGGATTAGCAACAAAGCCAAGTAAAGTCACCTCTTTTTCCAATGAATTTCTACGAATTTGCTCCTCTAATTCCTTTCTTTCTTCACCCTCACCTAAAAGGTATAAATGCAATTTAAAACCATCTTTTTTAAGCCTGGCCATAGCATTTATCAATCTATCAAATCTTTTTTGTGATGTAAGGCGCCCTACCGAACATATATTGATAACATCATGGTCAAGTATAAAAGGGATTTCTTCTTTAGATAATGAACTGATGAGTTCATAATCATTTACATTATAAATCACCTCCGAGGCAGTTTTTACCCCCGGCAAATAGTGAAAAAACGCCTTTTTGCAACCATGCGACACGAACAAAATTTTGTCAAAACGGTTGTAGCTCGATGTCGCTTCGTTGATATCTCTGAAAGAGCGTGAGTGTTTATGCTGTTCAGTAAATTCAATATGAACCCATGCCAGCTTGCGGCTGTCGGGATTGGTACTGTAACTGATGATACGGGTGGGCAATGTTTCGAGATAGGCAATTTCTATGTCATACTTCCCTGTGACAAACAAGCGATAAAGCCATTTCCCCTTTATTATTTTCAATAATGCCGGCAATCCTTTGAACAAGAAACGGAACACAGGCTTGTAGTGAACATAACTGGGTATCTTTTCCACATAAGGGCCAACACCAAAAACAACCCTCAGGGTGATGTCGTATTTGTCGGGGTTGAGGTGGTTGAGCAGGTTCACAAGCACTTTCTCGGCACCGCCGCCTTGTAGGTCGAAATGGAAAAAGAGGATTTTCTTCTTCTTGTTCATGACAGTATTCTTTCGGTTCGTTCCAAAATCTTGCTGTGCACGGACTCAAACATCGGCGATGGCTCGGATTGCATGACCGACAAAACAGCCTCAATGCTTGGTTCCTCGATAAAGAAAATGTAACCGCACTCCTTTATCCAGCTGTAGGCACCCTCGATTTTATAGTTGTTGTTGGCAAAGACGATAGCAGGAGTACCGGTGATATAGGCGAATATCATGCCGTGCAGGCGGTCGGTAATCACCCACTGGCTCGAACGGAATTGGGCCCATATTTTTTTCAGTTCCTGCTCCCGCTCGGGCATGGTGAGCCCGCCGCGGCCAATGTGCGTGTCGCGGTCGGTCAGTGTGTGCTCTTTCTCGAGTTCCTGCCGCAGTTGCTCCACGAAGTCACGCGCCAGCAGGGTCTCGGCATCGCTGCGCAGGCACATCGTGACGCCCTTGCGCTCGGCTGCCGGCTCACGCTCATCGAGCGTCATCACGATGTCGGGGACAAGGATGCATCGGGGCAGCGTGCGCCTCATTGCATCAAAGCTCCAGCGCTCGCGTGCCGCCATTGTGAGATGCCGGTGGCCGGCATAGGTTTTGTGTGCCGTCCGCCTCAAATAATGCCCGGCAGCGGTATCGCTGAAGAACATGGTTTGCGGGAAAAGTATCACCCGATTGTCGGGAAACGCTCTGACCACCATCTGCCGCAGCAACTCAATGTCAAAATACAGGTCGCTCATGTTGCCACCGCCGACGACCGTAACAATGTCGCGGGCCGAGCAAACCCCTCGCAGGGCTTTAAGCACCGAATGAGTCTTCTCGATGGGCACATCCACTATTTCATAATCGGGAAAGTGCCGGGCCAAAAAACGCTCTTGGGCAAAGGTGATGGCCACATCGCCCAAATTGCCGTAGTCGGCCGCCAAGAAAACCAGGCATTTTTTCTTGCCGCGCAGCCGCTCATATTCTGGCATCGACGCGGGCGAGCACCAATATTGCTGCTCGAACCGGGCCTTTATATATAATATTTTAGCAAGGCTTGCCATCAACCGACGATTTTCCTGACGACCTTAAAATAAAGCCACAAAAGCACATAAGACTTGGAGCACAGCCCATATATTTTTCGTGTTCGGGTGGGTATTGCTGAAAACTTGGCTATGTCATTATTGCACTCGGGCCAGGTGTTCCACCAACGCCTCAGCTGTGGGGCGGGACCTTGCAACAAGTACAATTTCTTTATGAATTTCAGATAATTGATGGTCGTCCCAAATTCCTCGGCGACTCCCTGCTCTTGCACAAAACGCTCAAGGCCTTCCACATTCTTGCTAATGTAGTTGTCCCACATAAAACCGTAATCTGTGCTGAGCGAGATCGAACCTGCCCTGCGCACATAATGATACAGTGGTGTCTCAACGTGGGCCAATCTCTTGGCAAAAAACAGGATGCGGAATATCACGTTCAAATCCTCGCCGCTGTTGATGCCCTCGAAAGGAAGAATCTTGTTGTCGACAAATAGTGAGCGCTTCACAAGATGCATCCATCCGAAAGTGGGGATGGAGTGCTTGTATATTTCGCGAATCACCTGCCGGGGAACATCCGTATGATATTTCGTGACGACAGCATGCTCGTTTTCTCCGTCAAAAGACTCAAAATGGCTGCACGCCACCACATCGGCGTGCTCTTCAACGGCCTTTTGATATAGTTTTTCGCAATAATCAAGCTCCACCCAATCATCGCTGTCACTGTAAATGATATAGTCGCCGGAAGCGGCTTGAATGCCACATGCACGTGTAAACGCCAACCCGTGATTCTTTTCGTTGTGCAATAGTTTCACTTGGTGTTTTCGATGAGGGTAGGATTCCAGTACTCGACAATCATCAATAAAAATGTACTCCAAATCTTCCATTGTTTGACCGAAAAGCGAATGGGCACAACGCTCAATCCATTGCTCTACATTGTAAATAGGAATTATAATGCTAACTTTTGACATCTCAATATAATTGACATTGATTAAGAATTATACCTTGACAGGATTCTATATAACCTGAACGGAGCGACAATACCCTTCGCAGCGAGGTAATAGCAAACTTTATATAACGTTTTATAACGTTTTTCCTTCATCACCCAGGACACAACTTCGGGATAACAATTTTTCCACGCTTGCCAATGTCCATCATACTTGATATAAAAATCCCGAACAGTGGTTTTGTACTTCATCAATCCCTCTTCGATATCAACATCATGTTCTTTAGAAAAAGATTGTATGTGATCTACCACTTTTTTCATCTCTGCTCCTTTATTTAACACATTTCTACCATTTGAAATTGAGGAAATATTGGCTCTATTATAATGGTATAAAGGCTTTTCAACATACGCTATCCGAGGCGACATGGCAAATAAAGGCACCATGACAAAAGCGTCTTCCCAGCGCTCAACCCCTTCAACAGGAAACAATTGATTATCAACAATCAGGCTTCGTCTTACTAGTTTATTCCATGTATACCATTGATAGCCTACAGCCAATTTGTTGATAATTTCTAACGGCGACATTTTTGGATTGACGACAACCGATGTTTGACTTCCATCAGCATATTCGTTCAAAAAATTGCACACCACCACATCGGCATTTGTTTTTTGTGCTTCATCATACATCAATTGATATATGTCGGGGGCCACCCAATCATCGCTGTCGCAACTGATGAGATATTGACCTGTCGCTGCTTTCTCACCCCTAGCACGTGTGTATGACAACCCTTGATTCTTTTCGTTGCGCAATAGTTTCACTTGGTGTTTTCGATGAGGGTAAGATTCCAGACAATCATCAATAAAAATGTACTCCAAATCTTCCATTGTTTGACCGAAAAGCGAATGGGCACAACGCTCAATCCATTGCTCTACATTGTAAATAGGAATGATGACACTAACCTTGGGCATCTTCATTTATCATGAATTTATTAATAATAACTGTCTTTAAAGCCACACGCTCATTTTTATTCAGCCCAATCGAAAGGATGATGGCCCCAGTAGTCACAATAAATATGAAGGTCAAGAATGCAGCGTGAAGATGGACCGACTGCTTTACAGCGGCCACCACCAATATAGCAGGAAAGAATACCATACAACATGGTTTCACAGCTGAAATCAGATATTTTTTCATCGGCATTTCAAGCTTTGTCTTTAGGTAAAAAATGCGATAGCTGTACCCAAGTATCGACACACCAAAGCGAACTATAATGGCCCATACGGGCGACAACCCCAATGCCATACAACCTGCCGTGATAGGAAAGTTGAGAAACAAAATGCAACTAATAAAAATTTGATATACCTTGATTTCGCCGGTAGAATATACAGTCATCCACAACGGACCCGACAATGCATCAACCACACATATCAACAACATAAAATTGCAGAACTGTTGAGTATATTGCGGCACCGTACCCAACCAAAACACAAGTAAATCGTGACTCTCAAACAACAACGGAATTGTGCATACAACAACAAGGTAAAAACTATAACGTGTTGTGCGACAAATGAAATCAAACAATTCATTCATGTTGTCCCTGGCATATGTCTTGGTAATTTGAGGGTTAAAAGCAGTCTGAAAATTGCTCGTTAAACTATAAGCTGCTCCATAAACCTGATTGGCAATAGTTAAAGCCGCATTCACAGCTACTCCGTGAAAATAATTGATAATTAAATCTACTCCCTGGAAAGTGACGAGCAGCGATGCACTACCAAATATGTTCCAACCTGAAAATGTGAGCATTTTTTTCAACAATGGTTTTTCTATGCCGCGGTAAATACGACAATCTTTGAAATGAGTATTGTTATAGTAAACATAAAATAGCGTCATCCCCACAGACACACTTGCCCCTAATGCAGCATATGTGATCAATCTGTCAAAAGGTGAAATCAAAAGCAAATATACAATGAATAATTTAAGGCAAACATCTACTATTCCAATAATAGCAAAAGCTGTCATTCGCTCGTATGCAATCATACTTGCATTAAAGGGTGAACGAATAATCCTCAAAACAGTAGTTAAAATGGCAAATTGATAGACCCAGTTGGCGGCATACAGACGCCCCTGCGGCACATTCATGACGTTATTCAGGTAATAAAGCCCAATCGTCTCGGCCAGCAACACCACTATGCCGGCAAATATCACCTGCACATGAAAGCCGTTGGAGAAAACTTGTGTCACCCGTTCATTGCTCCCCTTGCCAATCTCAAAATTCAGGAACCGTTGAATCGAACCGACCAAAGTCCCATTAATAAACGCAAACAATGTAACAATTCCACCAACGACGCCATAGGTGCCATAGTCTTCCACACCCAGCGACTGCAGCAGAACGCGGCTGGTGAACAAGCTCACCAGCATGGCGATGGCCATGCGCACGTAAAGGGCGATGGTGTTCTTGGCTATTCGACGATTATCAATCATCCCGTGGGGTTAATTCTGAATGTGACAAGGGTCACCGGAACGATGGTCCCAGTGGCCATAAGGATAACTGACCGGACGCATGGCGTGGGTGCGGCGCACTGTCGCAGTAGCGCGCGAGCCCAGGCTTGATGCGGCCTGTGAATACTTATTCATCTCTGACCTTTCAGCCGTTAATGAAATCTTTCACAAAGGTAATACATTATTGAAAATTGGCAATTTTTTTTGGCTGTTTTTTATCGCCGAGCATGATGGCCGGCGCTCGGCCTCTCCAAGAATTCGGTTGATGAGATTTTTGGCATGAATGTTGCAATGAATTTGCTAAATTCTAAACTATAAGTGAGATGAAATTGCTGGGTAACATTATTTGGATGATTTTTGGAGGCATCTTGACCGCCGTGGAGTATTTTCTGGGCGGGCTGGCCATGATGATTACCATCATCGGCATCCCCTTCGGGCTGCAGTCGATGAAATTGGGAGTGCTGTGCCTGTGGCCGTTTGGCAAAAAGGTGATTCGCAAGCCCACGAGCGGCTGCCTGAACACGGTGATGAACTTGATCTGGTTTTTCGTGGGAGGCATCTGGATTGCTCTCACCCACTGGTTTTTCGGCCTGCTGTTCTACATCACCATCATCGGGGCCCCGTTCGGCAAGCAGCACATGAAGATGGCTCACATCGCCCTCACGCCCTTCGGCCGCACAATTATTGACAATTGATGAGGCTGTGTGCCTGTATGTGGGTGTTTTTTTGTACTTTTGCGTCAGTAATTAAAAAAACTGACGATGAATCGAAGTATTAACACCTTTGTGGCATGCCTGTGCATGGTGGCCTTGCTGGCATCGTGCGGCAGCCAAGAGAACAACTATCCCTACCCCACCCATTATCTGCCCGTCCAGCTGCCGGGTTCGGCACGCTGGAGCATCCTGGATGTCGAGACCGGGCAACTGGTCGTCAAGGATGCCTACGACGCGGTGCCGTCGGCTGTGGTCGACGGCATGTACTACATCGTCCGCACCGATGGCCGCTACGACTTCTACTCGGTTTCCGACCCGCAGCACGCAGTCAACGCCGAGCCGTTTGTCAGCGTCACGTCGTTCGGCACCAATGGACTGGCCATCGCCAGCAAGCAGGGCGCGCCACTGTGCGTCATCGACAAGCAGTGCCGCGTGGTGTGCGAGTTGCCCAAGGAGGTGCAGCAATGCTCCATGTATGTGGGTGGCATGGCGGCATTCCAGAACGACCGGGGCCTGTGGGGATTTCTCGATGAGAAGGGCGACACCGTGATTGCTGCCCGCTACGCCAGCGTCAACCCCTTCCTTGACGGCGAGAAAGCTGTGGTGGTGGATGCCGCTCAGCCCAGCGACTCGGTGGTCACCTTCGGCGTGATTGACAAAACGGGGCGCTCGCTGTTCAACATGGTGAACACGCAGTACCGTGTGATTCAGCCCAGCTACATGAACGGCGTGCTGCCTGTCGTGAAGGGCGACACCATCGTGTGCCTTGACGGAAAAGGCAACGAGGTGCCCAACCCCAACGGCAACCACGAGGCGGTGGATTCGGCTGGATACCAGGATTTCTCCCGCACGCCGGCCGGCTACTTCATTGTGGCAAAGAACGGCAAGATGGGACTTGTGGACCACAACAACCAGGTGCTCATCAAGCCTGAACACGACCGCTTAATTGACCTCACCGCCGACCGTTACATCGCGCTCGACGACACCATCGGCCATCTGGTGGACCGGTCGGGGCGGCCGGTGGGCGATGTGAAGTTTGCCCATGTTCATGGCACTGTCGAGAGCGTCTATGCCACCCGCGGTTTCATCGATGTCGACCTGGCGGTAGCCTCCTATCTGTCGCTCTTCGGCCCGGGCGGATGCTGCGGCGCCGCACCCGGAACCACATTGATGGACATGAACAGCCTGGTGGGCGGAGACCCCACGCCATACGTTGGCCGTGAGATGCTTGTGTTGCCACAAGGTCCCTACACGATTCAGTATTTCTTCGACCGGGAAGTGGCCACTGCCGCGGCCGACAGCGCTGCGGCATCGTTCAATCTCGATGCCCGCGTTAAGAGCGTGGCCATTGTGCTCAATGTGAGTCACTGCGCACCCAGCACCGAGCAAATCGTGGTGAATAAAATCATGGGAGCCATGGGAACACGTGGTTTCATCCTGGACCACGACGGCGTCTTCGTCAGCGATGCCGGCACAGCAGTGTCGACGGGCTATGACAAAGGTGTGGTGACCCTCATGTTTTACATGAACAAAGCCGATGCACGCCCCATGCCGCGCAACAAGCGGTAGACGAAGCCCTCTCTCTGCCTCGCGCGGCTATCGGATGTGGAGAATGCGGTGCGTCTGCAACGACAGGCGCCACCCTGGATTTTGCAGGACTGCATTGACGCAGTCCTGCGTGTTTTTGCGGCACTGGACCGCATCACTCACCCAGCAGGGCTGCAGATAACGGAAGGGAGCCTTGATGTGCTCGTAAAGAGTCAAATCCTGCCCCACATACACCACTTTCAGCTCATCACAGCAGTTGAGTGCCAGCGGCTCGACATCGCCACCGTCGACACCCGTCTTGGGCGAGAGTGTCACCCAGTCGAGGCCAGCGGGCAGCGGGCGTGTGCCATTGGTTTCGATGGCAATGCGCTTGCCGGTCATCGTCTTGAGCGCCGTCACAAACTCATCATTGATGAAAAGCGACGGCTCTCCGCCTGTGAGCACTACGAGCGGTGCCACGGGATAGGCATTCACGGCAGCGATGATTTCGGGCAGCGACATCATGCGCCCCGCTGTGTGGGCCGTGTCGCAAAAGTTGCAATGCAGGTTGCATCCGCTCATGCGCACGAACACAGCCGGCACGCCGGTGTTGCGTCCCTCGCCCTGCAGGGAATAAAATATCTCGTTAATCTTCCACATCGTCGCGCTCGTAGCAAGCCATATTGTCGCGCGACTCCCACACCTCAGCCTTGTAGCAACAAGGCACGGTGTCCACTATCCAGCGAGCAATGTTCTCGGCCGTGGGATTAAACGGCAGCACCTCGTTGAGGTTGAGGTGATCGATGCGGCCGTGAATCAGGCGCTTAATTTCGGTGAAATCACACACCATGCCATTGCTGTCGAGCTCGCGGCTCCGGCAGTACACATTGATCATCCAGTTGTGCCCGTGCAAGTTCTCGCACTTGCTCTCATAGTCCAGAAACAACTGGTGGCACGATGATATTTCCAAGGTTTTCTTGACGTAATACATGCGTTTATCCTCTTTTCATTGAAACGACTGTTTATTCTTCATTCTCGTAGGGCGTGGGGTCGGCTACGCCCGCCCCGGCCAATGCCTCGCGGCGCTCCACGCAGGTGCCGCAGGTGCCGCAGTGCCGCTCGCCGCCCTTGTAACACGAGTAGGTGAGGCTGTAGTCCAGCCCCAGCGCCGCTCCACGGCGAGCGATATCGGCCTTGGAGATGCCGGTGTAAGGAGCCCACACCGTCACGCCCTCGTAGGTTCCGGCGCTCATGGCCGAGCTCATGGCATCCACAAACTCCGGCCTGCAGTCGGGATAAATCGTGTGGTCGCCACTGTGGTTGGCTATCATGACGCGCCGCAGCCCCCGGCTCTCGGCTATGCCGCATGCAATGGCCAGCATGATGCCGTTTCTGAAAGGAACCACCGTGGCCCGCATGTTGTCATCGGCATAATGCCCGTCGGGGATGGCCTCCGGGCCTTGAAGCAGCGCACTCTTGAAATAGCGGTGCATGAAGTCCAGCGGAATAATCAAGTGCTCTATGCCCAGCCGGCGGCAATGCAGGATGGCAAACTCCCGCTCGCGCGCGTTTTGCGTGGAGCCGTAGTCGAAGGTGATGGCCAGCGCTATCTCGCTGCGGTACTCATAAAGCATCGTGGTGGAGTCCATTCCGCCCGACACCACTATCACTGCGTCACGTGCCATGATTCGTTGTTATTGTCAAAACTGGCCAGCAAGCGCTGCCGCACCATATCCTGATGCTCGGCATCGCCATAATTGGCAAACGGCTTGATGGAAATGCCCCCACGCGGCGCAAAATAACCCACCACCTCCAGATACTTGGGGTCCATGAGCCTGACGAGGTCCTTCATGATGATGTTCACACAGTCCTCATGAAAGTCTCCACGGTTACGGAAGCTGAACAGATACAGCTTCAAGCTTTTGCTCTCCACCATGCGGTGACGGGGGATGTACTTGATGATGATGCGTCCAAAATCGGGCTGGCCCGTCTTGGGGCATAGCGAGGTGAACTCAGGGCAATCGAGTGTCACCAGGTATTCGTTGTCGGGGTGCACGTTTTCGAAGGCTTCAAGCAGATGTGGTGAGTAGTCAAACACATACTTGGTGCCCTGGTTGCCCAGCAGGGTCACGCCCTCGAGTTGTTTACTGTCTCTTGGCATAAAATCACTACTTTTTGTTATCAGGCTGCAAAGGTACGACAATTTATGAACAATAGCCTCATTTTTCCCAATTTTTGCGCATCTGAAAGCGGGAATCGAGGCGCAATCCCCCCGATTCCCGCTTTGCCATTGTTCTATTTGTAAAAACGGCGGTGGCTCACTCTTCGGCATCGCTCGTGTCGAGGCGGGTGAAGGTGAGTGTGTTCACGTCGCCGGTGGTGACAGTGAGTTTGTCGCCCACGATGGCCAGGGTGTGCTCGTTCTCTTGCTTGGTGTTACGACCCGAGAACATTTCTTTGAATGTGTCGCCGATGAACGAGGTGAAGAACTGTCCGAATTCCTCAGCCTTTTCCTCGACATTCACCTTCGGGTCCTTGGCCGCCACATTGCGGGCGTGCTTCAGCACATCGTCGGGGTCAATCTGCACGCCGGTGGAATCGGGCTGGTAATGCAGCGTGATGTCGTTGCCGTTCAGCTCATAGGTGCCCTTGTCGCTCACTCTGAAATTGACGGTGAACTCGGTGTCGTCCTCATCGGTGTCGGTCCACTGGCCCTCGTACCAGATGCCGAAGACGCCCTTGAGACTGTCGGTTTCATCGGGATCAAACATGAAGGTCATGAGCAGGTCGCCCGACTGTCCGGGCACTTTGCCGCCAGTCCACACGCCGTCGAGCTGCGAGGGGCTGATGGTTTTGGTTTCGTCGCATGCTCCTGTCAAGAGCATGGTGGCCAGTGACATGACGGTCACGACCATCAGTGATTTGAAGTGTTTCATCTTGTGTTGCTTTTTTATTTGTTAAATAATAAGTATTGATAATCAATTCTCCTCGAGCAGCGGTTGACCAGGGCTGTGATGCCGGCCACACCCACTTCACCATCGCCGTTCACGCCACCCGTGAGCCAGCTCGCTCGATGATTGACAGGCTCCCGGTGGTGTGGAGCGGATTAACATCGTCCATGGCATAAGAGTTGCCGAACAAGCGCAGCTTATATAGTACAATTATTAGAGACTGATTCAAGAATTTACAAATTTAATCGTATTTTTTGAATTAATCAAGTGCTTTACTCAAAAAATCGTAGAGTCGGCATCACGGCATTGAAAAAAATTGTACCTTTGCCACTTAGAAAAATCGATCCTGAATAGCAACATTTTCACGCACATGGAAACTGTGAGCATAGAAAGCCTGATTAACGACCTGGCGCTGATACTGGTGCTGGGAGCGGTGGCCACCGTGGTGTTCAAAAAACTCAAGCAGCCGGTGGTGCTGGGCTACATCGTGGCAGGCTTCATCGCCAGCCCGCACTTCTCGCTGTTCCCTTCGGTGGCCGGCGAGGCCAACATCGAGTTCTGGGCCCAGATAGGCATCATCGTGTTGCTGTTCTCGCTGGGGCTGGAGTTCAGTTTCAAGAAATTGCTGGGTGTGGGAGGCTCGGCGGTGCTCACGGCGCTGATTATCGTCTTCGGCATGATGGGACTAGGCGTGATGGTGGGCGAATATCTGGACTTTGCCGCCGTCGACAGCCTGTTTCTGGGAGGCATGATATCCATGTCGTCCACCACCATCATCCTGAAAGCGCTCACCGACCTGAACATGCGGCAGCGGCGCTTTGTACCCATGACGTTTGCCGTGCTCATCGTGGAAGACCTCTTTGCCGTGGTGCTGATGGTGGTGCTGTCGTCCATCGCCATCAACAAGACGGTGAAAAGCGATGAAATGGTGCGCTCCATCCTGAAGTTGTCGTTTTTCCTCATCACATGGTTCACGGTGGGAGCGTTTGTGCTGCCCACGGTATTCAAGCGCTTCAAGCGCATCATCACCGACGAGACCATGCTCATCCTGTCCATGGGCCTGTGCTTCCTCATGGCGGTGTTCAGTGTGGCGTCGGGCTTCTCGCTGGCTCTGGGAGCCTTTGTGATGGGCTCCATCCTGGCCGGCACGGTGGAGGCCGAGCGCATCGAGCGCCTGGTGGGTCCCATCAAGGACTTGTTCGGAGCGGTGTTTTTCATCTCGGTGGGCATGATGGTGGACCCTGCAGTCATCTGGCAATACGCCGGCACGATTGCGCTGCTGTCGGCGGTGGTGATAGTGGGCATGATTGTGTTTGGCACAACGGGCATGCTGGCCGCCGGCCAGCCGCTGAAGCTGGCGGTGGAAAGCGGCTTTGCCCTGACGCAGATAGGCGAGTTCTCGTTCATCATCGCCTCGCTGGGCATGTCGCTGGGCGTGCTGCAAGAAAGCATCTACCCCATCATCGTGTCGGTGAGTGTGATCACCACTTTCACCACGCCCTTTTTCATCAAGAGTGCCGTTCCGTGCTACAACGTGCTGGTGCGCGTGCTGCCCAAGTCGTGGACTCGCCTGCTCAACGGCTACAGCCGCGACGCCGAGGCCGTGGAGGTGAGCGCCACGCGCCGCACCTGGAAGACCATCGTCAAGCGCTATGTGGTGCGGTTGATTATTTACTCGGTGGTGACCGTGGCGCTGGTGTTGCTCAGCCACACCTACCTCATGCCCCTGCTCGAGCGGGCTCTGCCCGGCCATTGGGGACGGCTTGCGGGTGTGGCGGTGACCCTGGCCATCGTGGCGCCGTTCATCTTCGCCATTATGATGCCCAGCATCAAGCGCCACGAGCGCGACATGTTGCTGGCCAGCGCCGGCAAGGTGTCCTATGTGCCCATGGTGGCTATGAGCATCTTCAGTTTTCTGGTCTCGTCGGGGCTGATGGTGTCGATTCTCTACGGCCCCTACTCCACCCTGACGGCAATCATTGCCACCATTGTGCTGATGCTGGTGATGGTGCTGCTCATGTCGCCGGTGCTGCGCAAGCGCATGCAGCGCATCGAGAACCAGTTTATCCGCAACATCAACGAGCGCGAGGACAGGCGCACCGGGCGAGCCAACAATCTGGTGAACGACCTTCATCTGGCTTACATGACCGTGGGTTACGGATGCCCCTTTGTGGGTGAAAAGTTGCGCAATGCCAACCTGCGGCAGCGCCATGGCGTGAACGTGGTGAGCATCCAGCGAGGCGGCACGCTGCACCGCGTGCCGGGCGGCGAGATGCGCATTTTCCCGGGCGATGTGGTGGGTGTGATTGGCACCGACGAGCAAATCATGGCCCTGCTACCGCTGGTGGAGGCCACAGGCACTGTCGATGCCGGCACGGGGTCGGTGGGCACACGCTTCACCCATTTCTCCATCGGCGAGCAGTCGCCGCTGGTGGGAAAAATGCTCCACCGCGCCCATCTGCGCGAGGACTACCAGGCACTGCTGGTGGCCGTGGAGCGCGGCAGCGACAATTTTGTGCCCCTCGATAACGAGTTCACCTTCCAAGCCGGCGACATGCTGTGGATTGTGGGCGACCCCAAGCGCCTTGAGAAGTTGAAATAAGAGCCTTTGCCACATTCCTCCCCGCCCAATCGGTCATTACGTTTTATGCCTGGCCTGATTTTATAAATGAAGAGGAGCAACATCATTCAGTCGCTCCTCCATTTCCAGTATTTTCAGTACGCGCTCAGTTGGTCTCGTAACCGTAGATAGACACCAGCTTGATGTCAAACACCAACGTCGAGAACGGCTTCACCTTGCCCATCGTCACCGAGCCGTAGCCCTGCTGATAAGGCACAATGACCGAGCAGCTGTCGCCCACGTGCATATTCATCATGGCCATCACCCATCCCTCGATGAGGGTGCCGGGCATGACAAAGCGTGTGACGCTGTCGGCCGGCGACATGCTGGTGTAGGACGAGTCGATGGCGGTGCCGTCGTAGAGGCGGAGGCGATACTTCACATCGACCGTCGACGTGTAAAGCGGCTTGAGGTTGTTGCGCGTGAGCATGGTGTCGTTATACCAGTGGATGAGCGTCTGCGCACTGGGGTCCCATGGCGCGCCCAGCATCTTGTAGTAGGACTTTCCGCTGGCATCGGTGCGGTTCACCTGCATGCTGAACCACTCGGTGTTGGTCTGCCGCCAGTCCTTGTATTCGTCCTCCACGCTATTGCCCACGCACGAAGCGATAAGGGCCACCACGGCCGCGAGTATCAGTATGATCGGAAACTTCTTCATTGTCGTCAGGTTGGTTGTGTGAGTTTTTTGGGGGGGTGAAGTCAGATAAGTTTCTTCAGCAGGCCATTGAGCGAGCACTCGCGCCCGATGATGGCCGGCAGCTGGTCGATGGCCACGCGTTCCTGCTGCATGGTGTCGCGGTCGCGCAGCGTCACGGTGTTGTCCTCCTGCGTCTGGCCGTCGACGGTAATGCAGTAGGGCGTACCGATGGCATCGTGGCGGCGGTAGCGCTTGCCCACCGAGTCCTTCTCGTCATAATGGCATGCGAAGTCAAACTTGAGCACGTCCATGATTTCGTGAGCCTTCTCAGGCAGGCCGTCCTTCTTGACCAGCGGCAGCACGGCGCACTTGACCGGCGCAAGTGCCTTGGGCAGATGCAGCACCACGCGGGTGTCGCCGCCCTCCAGAGCCTGCTCCTCGTAGCTGGAGCACATCACCGACAGGAACATGCGGTCCACGCCGATCGACGTCTCGATGACGTAAGGCGTGTAGCTCTTGTTGAGCTCGGGGTCGAAGTACTGGATTTTCTTGCCCGAGAATTTCTCGTGCTGCGACAGGTCGAAATCGGTGCGGCTGTGGATGCCCTCCACTTCCTTGAATCCGAACGGCATCTGGAACTCGATGTCGGTGGCAGCGTTGGCATAGTGGGCCAGCTTCTCGTGGTCGTGGAAGCGATATTTCTCGTCGCCCAGGCCCAGCGCCTTGTGCCAGCGCAGGCGGGTCTCTTTCCAGAACTTGAACCACTCCAGCTCCTCGCCGGGCCGCACAAAGAATTGCATCTCCATCTGCTCAAACTCACGCATGCGGAAGATGAACTGGCGGGCCACAATCTCATTGCGGAAGGCCTTCCCTATCTGGGCAATGCCGAATGGGATGCGCATGCGTCCGGTCTTCTGCACGTTGAGGAAGTTCACAAAGATGCCCTGTGCCGTCTCGGGACGCAGATACACGTCCATCGTGGAGTCGGCGCTGCTGCCCATCTGCGTCTTGAACATAAGGTTGAACTGGCGCACGTCGGTCCAGTTCTTGGTGCCCGAGATGGGGTCTACAATCTCGTAGTCCACGATGATTTGCTTGAGCTCGGCCAGGTCATTGGCGTTCATGGCGCGCTCATAGCGGGCGTGCAGCTCGTCGCGCTTGGCCTGATGCTCGAGCACGCGGGGATTGGTCTGGCGGAACATGGCCTCGTCGAACTTGTCGCCGAAGCGCTTGGCGGCCTTCTCCACCTCCTTGTTTATCTTGTCGTCGATTTTTGCTATTTCGTCCTCGATGAGCACATCGGCACGATAGCGCTTCTTGCTGTCGCGGTTGTCAATCAACGGGTCGTTGAAGGCATCCACGTGGCCGCTGGCCTTCCAGATGGTGGGGTGCATGAAGATGGCGCTGTCGATGCCCACGATGTTCTCGTGAAGCAGCGTCATGGCCTCCCACCAGTAGCGCTTGATGTTGTTTTTCAATTCCACTCCGTTCTGACCGTAGTCATAGACGGCTCCCAGCCCGTCGTAAAGCTCGCTCGAGGGGAACACGAAGCCGTACTCCTTGGCGTGCGACACAATTTTCTTGAAAACGTCTTCTTGTTTTGCCATATTGGTAATCAATTGTTATTTCGTTTCACATTCAAACTGCAAAGTTACGAATTAGCGAGCGCATAACCAAATTTATTTGAGTTTTGCCGAGCGTGAGTAACTTCGGCGAAAGCCAACGTTACGAATTAGCGAGCGCATAACCAAATTTATTTGAGTTTTGCGGATTATCCTTTTTTTCTATTTTTCCTAACTGCATGCCTGTGCGATGACTCCTCCCCTAATGTTAAGGGTGGTGGCGCGAAGCAACGGAGGAGTGTGTGATGCCTGCATGGGTGCCAGCGACATCGCCGGCACTCGCCCCCGGCCCTGCGGGCCACTCCCTCTATGATAGTGGGGGGCATCATTGCCCGGCTGCATCGCTGCCAGGAATGGTGCCCCCTGCTTGCTGTCTTGTCGCCGACGGGTCACTTCACGCTGTCGGCCGGTGCGGAACCCTCGGTGGCCGGTGCGGCCTGCGGTTTGAGCCAGCGGTCGAGCCAGCCGAAGAATTCACGCTGCCACAAGATGGAGTTCTGCGGCTTGAGAATCCAGTGGTTTTCCTCGGGGAAAAGCACCATGCGGGCATCCAGCCCCATGAGCTTGGCGGCGTTGAACGCCTGGGTGGCCTGGGTGAAGACGATGCGATAGTCCTTCTCGCCGGCTGTCACCATGATGGGCCGGTTCCAGTTCTGAACATAGTTCTTGGGGTTGGCCACGGTGTAGGACTTCATGGTGGTGGCGTTCTTCTCCCAGAACGGGCCGCCCAGATCCCAGTTGACAAACCACATCTCCTCGGTCTCGAGGTACTGGGCTTCGAGGTTGAAGATTCCGGCATGGGCCAGGAAGCAGGCAAAGCGGTTCTCGTGGTTGCCGGCCAGCCAATAGACCGAATAGCCTCCGTAGCTGGCACCCACGGCGCCGATGTGGTCGCCGTCGATGTAGGGTTCGCGCTTCATGTCGTCCACGGCACTCATGTAGTCCTTCATGTTTTGGCCGCCGTAGTCGCCGCTGATTTGTGCGTTCCACTCGGTGCCGAAGCCCGGCAGGCCGCGGCGGTTGGGGGCAATCACCACATAGCCGTTGGCAGCCATGATGCGGAAATTCCAGCGATAGCTCCAGAACTGGCTCACGGGCGACTGCGGACCGCCCTCGCAGAAGAGAATGGCCGGGTATTTCTTGGCCGGGTCAAAATGCGGCGGCAGCACCACCCAGGTGACCATGTCCTTGCCGTCGGTGGTGCGCACGAGGCGGCGCACTATGGTGATGCTGTCGAGCTGGGCCAGCAGGTCATCGTTCACATGGCTCAGCTGCTTGGGTTGCTCGCCCGCTTTCACGCTGAACACCTCGTTGGGCATGGCATAGTTATGGCGCATGGTCACCAGCGTGTCGGGGCCGGCAAAGGCCAGGCCGTCGTAGTCGAAGGTGCCCGAGGCAATGGTGTCGACCTTCTGGGTGGCCACTTCCATGCGGAAGATGGGCTGCGTGCCCTGGAAGGGGCAGATGAAATAGATGAACTGCTCGTCGGGACTCCAGGCAATGGCGTCCACGCTGTAGTCCCAGTTGGCGGTCAAGTCCTTCTTCTCGCCATTGGTGTCCATCAGGAAGATGCGGTTCTTGTCGGCCTCGTATCCATCGTGCTCCATCGACAGCCATGCCAGCCGTCCGCTCTTCGACACGATGGGATAGGTGTCGTAGCCCATCATGCCCTCGGTCAGGTTCTCGGTCTTGCCGGTGGCCAGCTCATAGCGGAACAGGTCGCTATTGGTCGAAATGGCGTACTCCTTGCCCACCTTCTTGCGGCAAACGTAGATGAGCGACTTCGAGTCGGGCGTCCATGCCAGCGACTCCACATCGCCCCAGGGCTTCATGGGCGACTCGAAGGGCTCACCCTCGAGCACGTCTTTCACGTTGGTCACCTGCGAGCCGTCGAAGTCGGCCACAAAGGGATGAGGAATCGTTTCCACCCACTCGTCCCAGTGCTTGTACATCAAGTCGTCGATGATGCGGGCGTTGGCTTTTTTCAGGTCGGGATGGTGGTCCTGGGCGTTCTTGCCGTATTTCACCTGCGAGATGAGCACCACGTGCTTCTCGTCGGGCGAAAGCACAAAGCCGTCCACGCCGTTCTCCAGCGCCGTCACGCACTTGCGGCCGCTGCCGTCGGCGTTCATCACCCACATCTGGGTCACGTCGCCCTCCTTGTAGACAAACGCGATGCGCCGGCCGCCCTCAATCCACACGGCATTGTTCTCGCTCGAAGGGGTCTTGGTGATTTGCGTGGCGTTCTGCCCGTCCACGTCCATCACCCACAGCTCACGGTTGCCTTTGTTCTGCTCGATGTCCTGATAGGTGACGCCGTAAAGGATTTTTCGACCATCGGGGCTCACCGTGGGACCGCTCACGCGACCCAGCGAATTAAGCAACTCGGGGGTGAATTGGCCGTTCTCCACTTTCACATCGGGCTTGCCGATGATGGGGCCTTGCTGCTCCACGATGTCGCTGCACGTCGACGACGAGAGCAACGCCACTGTCGATAACATAATAGCAAATGTTTTAATCAGTTTCATATATTTTGTTTTTGAGTTTTGTTCACTGCCTTGCAAAGGTATCAAAACAATTCCACACCGCAAAACTTTCGGCCACATAATCTCTATACACGCATACGCATGCGCTGGCCGGCCGTGCCTTGCGGCGCTCGTTTTCTATGTGCAGGTTTTGTTTCATGACGCAAAATTAGCACACGCCCACGGCCCTGACGGGCCACCCCTCTATCTTAGGGGGAGAGCGGCGACCTCCAAGATAGGCTGCACCTCGCCAAAAACAAGTTTTATTTGTTTTTGGTCTCGGTTTGCACTTCGTTGAGGTCTTGCGACCTCCAAGATAGGCTGCACCTCGCCAAAAACAAGTTTTATTTGTTTTTGGTCTCGGTTTGCACTTCGTTGAGGTCTGACGACCTCCAAGATAGGCGGCACCTCGCCAAAAACAAGTTTTTATTTGTTTTTGGTCTCGGTTTGCACTATCTTTGTCACACTAAATTGGGAGAATGATGATGCTGGAACGAAATAAAACCGACTGGACGGCGCTGGCCCTGGTGGCACTCTATTCGCTGGCAGCACTGCTGCTGGTGTCGTGGGACGGCTACCTGTACGACGCATGGCCACACTACGATGTGAACTGGTTCTACACCTGCGGCAAGGCGTGGATGAACGGAATGACGCCCTATGTGGACTTTGCCGACTCGAAAGGGCCGCTGCTGTGGCTCATCTACGGCGTGGGCTACCTGATGAGCCCGCACGATTACCTGGGGCTGTTCTGGCTGTCGGTGGCTCTCTACACCTTCATTTTCTATTACTGCTACAAGTGCGCCCGCCTGTTCGGGCTCCACCGCTGGCCGTCGCTGGCGGTGGTGGCCGTGGTGAGCGTGTTCATGCTCAGCGGCCTGGCTCACGAGGAAGTCAAGGCCGAGGACTACTGCAACGCCCTGCTGGCGCCCGTCATCTACCACTTTCTGCAATTCACGGTGGCTCGCCGCAACTCCGAGCGCATGGCGACGCGCGCGGCCTTGACGCTGGGCTTTGCTTTGGGGGCTTCGTTCCTGATCAAATACAGCTGCACGCTGATGATGCTGGCATGGGTGCCCTGGATGGGATGGGTGATGCCCCGCCGGTGCCACTGCAGCGTGGCCCGCACATGGCTCACGGGCGTTGCCGGGGCGGCGCTGGCGCTGGTGCCCATGGCGCTGGTGCTGCTGGCCCAGGGCTGCCTGGACGACTTCCTGCACGAATACATCGGGGTGACGTTCGCCACATTTGGCAACATGGCGGGCCACTCGCTCACCGTGGATAAGGCTTGGAGCATCCTCACCCAGTGGCAAATGCTGCTCTACCTGGCAGGGCTGGCCGCATCGATAGTGCTCTACGGCCTGTACGTGCGCCACGGCAGGTGGCAGGTGGCGGCAGCGGCCGTTTGGTATCTGGCCGTGACGCTGCTCAATGCCGCCGGGCGCCCCTACTTCAACACGCTCTCCACCTTCTCCTGGTACGGTGTGCCCGTGCTGGCGTTGTTGCTGGCACGCCTGCTGAGCCGCCCCTGGACAGTGCTTCCCGTGGCGGCCGCATCGCTGGCAGCACTGCTGCTGACGGTGAACCACGTGTCGAACATCACCGCGCTGAGCCTGGAGCTGACCGTTCAGCACTACTACGCCGGGCTGATGAAGCAGTACGACCACCCGCGCGTGCTCTACCTCCAGGCCCACGACCGAGGATTCGGGGTCCAGAGCGAGGCTCTGCCGGCATGCAAGTATTGGAGCCTGCAGGAGGGTTACACCCAGGAGATGGTCGACGACCAAATCCAGGCTGTGCGACAGCACCGGGCCGACGTGGTGTTTGTAAAAGACACCAACGAGCCGATGCTGCAACTGCTGCAAGCCGAGGGCTACCACACCTACGACTTCACCGACGCCGGCCTGGGCGAGAAACAATGGCACCGCAACCTGCTGTGCAGCCGCAAGCCACTGCGCCACACCCACCTCGTGCCACGGCTCACCACAGTCGATGTGGCCCTGAAACGCCCGGCCACGACCTTCGACACCATCACAACCCCTTGACACTACACATGGAATACAAACTTCACTCACCCTACCAGCCCACCGGCGACCAGCCACAAGCCATCGACCAACTTGTGCAGGGCGTGCTCGACGGCACACCGGCCCAGACCCTGCTGGGCGTCACCGGTTCGGGGAAAACTTTCACCATGGCCAACGTCATTGCCCGCACGGGCCGACCCACGCTGGTGCTGTCGCACAACAAGACACTGGCCGCACAGCTCTATGCCGAGTTCAAGAGCTTTTTCCCCGAGAACTCGGTTCACTACTTTGTGAGCTACTACGACTACTACCAGCCCGAGGCCTACATCCCCTCCACCGACAAGTACATCGAGAAAGACCTGGCCATCAACGAGGAGATTGACCGCCTGCGACTGGCCACCGTGACCGCACTGCTGAGCGGCAGGCGCGACATCGTGGTGGTGTCGAGCGTATCGTGCCTCTACGGCATGGGCAACCCCGAGGACATCGAGGCCAACGCCATCACCCTGCACGTGGGCGACAACATGGGCCGCGACGCACTGCTGCGACGGCTGGTCGACGCGCTGTATTCGCGCAACGAGGTGGAAATGAAAATGGGCAATTTCCGAGTCAAGGGCGACACGGTGGACATCTTCCTGAGCGACGAGGATGTGATGCTGCGTGTCATCTTCTGGGGCAACGAGATTGAAAGCATGCAGCTGCTCGACCCGCTCACCGGGATGCCCACTCAGAACGTGGACGGATTCCGAATTTTCCCGGCCAACATTTTCGTCACCACCAAGGAACGCATGGCCGGAGCGCTGGGACGCATCGACGTGGACCTGGGGACTCAGGTCGAAGCCTTCCGACGCGAGGACCGGCTGGTGGAGGCCAAGCGCCTTTACGAGCGCGTTACCTACGACCTGGAGATGATTCGCGAGGTGGGCTATTGCTCGGGCATCGAGAACTACTCGCGATACTTCGACGGACGCAAGCCCGGCATGCGACCCTTCTGCCTGCTTGATTATTTCCCGAAAGATTTTCTGACCATCATCGATGAGAGCCATGTCACCGTGCCCCAAATCAGGGCCATGTACGGCGGAGACCAGTCGAGAAAAACCAATCTGGTGCATTACGGCTTCCGACTGGAGGCCGCCCTGGACAACAGGCCGCTGCGCTTCGAGGAGTTTGAGGCTATCACCGGCCAAACCATCTACGTGAGCGCCACGCCGGCCGACTATGAGCTGCAACGCAGCGAGGGCGTGGTGGTGGAGCAGCTCATACGCCCCACCGGACTGCTCGACCCGCGCATCATCGTCAGGCCATCGCACGGACAGGTGGACGACTTAATCGAAGAAATCCAGCTGCGCGTGGAGCATGGCGAGCGCACACTGGTCACCACTCTGACCAAGCGCATGGCCGAGGAATTGACCGATTACCTGTCGCGGCTCGACCTGCGCTGCGCCTACATGCACAGCGACGTGGAAACCATGGACCGCATTCAAATCATCGACGACCTGCGAGCCGGAGCCATCGACGTGCTGGTGGGAGTGAACCTGCTGCGCGAGGGACTCGATCTGCCCGAAGTGTCGCTCGTGGCCATCCTCGATGCCGACAAGGAAGGCTTCCTGCGCTCACGCCGCTCGCTCACACAGACCGCCGGCCGCGCGGCCCGCAACCTGAACGGCCTGGTCATCATGTATGCCGACAATATCACCGAGTCGATGCAGCAGACCATCGACGAAACCGAGCGACGCCGCACACTGCAGCTCAAATATAACGAAGAGCACCACATCACGCCACAAGCCATCGTCAAGGCGCGCAATGCCATCATCGGCATCGGCATCGACACCGACATGCAGCGCCACGACGTGGCGGCCCGCCACAGCAAGCGCCACGAGGCTGCCGCCACGGCAACCGCCGACCACACACGACCCTCCTACGAGACCGAGTTCCATCCGGCACACGCCGGCATGGCTGCCGACCCGGTGCTCAAGTACATGACCCGGGCCGACATGGAGCAAGCCATCGAGCGTCTGAAGACCGACATGATGGATGCGGCACGACGCATGGACTTCTTGCAGGCGGCACAGTTCCGCGACGAGATTGTACGCCTGCAGAACCTCGTGCAGGAGAAAGACTGACCCATGCCCGCCGCCATAAAACATCAGGGAGCAGCCCGCTGTGGGTTGCTCCCTCTGTATCCGGATTAGATTGATAAGATTTGATTTATGATTAAATACAATGCAAAGATATAGAATTCCTTACAATTTGCAATAAAAAGCCACAAAAAAAATGTCGCCACCGGTCATTTGTGGCGGAAACGGCGGGCCATGTCCATCAAAGCCAGCGGCAGGTGACAATAGCCGTCGGGATTCTTGTCAAGGTAATCTTGGTGATAATCCTCGGCAGCGAAAAAATTCTGCAACGGCCCCACTTCCACGGCCAGCGGGCTGTCGTAGCGCTCGGCCACCTCATCCATCTTTTGCTCAATCACAGGCAAGTCGGCAGCGTCGCTATAGTAGATTCCCGTGCGGTACTGAGTACCCTCGTCCTCGCCCTGCTTGTTCACGCTGGTGGGGTCGATGGCCAGGAAGTACATCGTGAGCAATGTGTCGAGCCCGATGCGCTGCGGGTCGTATTGCACCCGCACCGTCTCGGCAAAACCCGTCTTGTCGGTACACACCTGCTCATAGGTGGGCATGGCTGTGTGCCCGTTGGCATAGCCCACCGTTGTGCCGGTGACACCGTCGAGCTGCTTTAGGAAATGCTCCATGCCCCAGAAGCAACCGCCTGCCAGATATATTTCTCTCTCGTTCATCGCTGTAATTGTGTGTATTCAAAAAGTTTTCAACAAGGTGTAAAGCCGCTGGATGGGAAGCCCCATCACATTAAAATAGCTGCCCTTGATGCCCTTCACGCCCACATATCCTATCCATTCCTGGATGCCGTAGGCGCCGGCTTTGTCCATGGGACGGTAGCACGCCACATAGTGGTCGATTTCTTCGGGCGTAAGGCTGTCGAACTCCACCACCGACGTGCACGCAAACACCTCGGTGCGCCGGCGCGTCTTGACACACACACCGGTCACCACATCATGTGTGCGGCCCGACAGGCGCTGCAGCATAGCTCTTGCCTGGTCATTGTCCACCGGCTTGCCCAGGATGTCATGGTCCACAATCACCACCGTGTCGGCCGTGATGAGCAGCTCGCCGGCGGGCACATCGTAGGCATCGGCTTTCACACGCGCTATGTGGGGCGCAACCTCATGAGCCGGCATCGACGCCGGATAGGACTCGTCCACGTCACCGAGCACCTCCACCCTGAAGTCAATGCCCAGGCCGGCCAGCAACTCCCTGCGGCGGGGCGAATTACTCGCCAGCACCACGTCGTATTTCTTCAAATTCTCAAGCATTTTCCGTCTGTTTTAATTCTCTACTGTCACTTGATGGGACAAATTTAATTCCTTTTGCCCAAGCACACAAGAAGATGACGCATTTTTCGTTCTTTTTTGTGATTTTGCCCGAAATGTTGTATTTTTGTGCAATAATGCGGATAGAATGATCAAGCAATCTCTCGTGCAACTGCTCCATGACGCCGCCTGCTCGCTGGTGGTGGAAAATCGGGGAGAAACGCGCACCTACGGCAAAAAAGGCGTGCGCGACCTGATGTGGCTGCTCGACCATGAACCCGAGCGACTGCGCGGAGCACATGTGGCCGACAAAGTGGTGGGAAAAGCAGCCGCCGGACTGATGGCACAGGGCGGTGTGAGCGAGGTCTATGCCTCGGTGATGAGCCGCCCGGCACGGCAGGTGCTGGAGCAGGCCGGCATCCCCTATGGTTACGGCGTGCTCGTCGACAACATCGTCATCGAGGCCGGCGACGACCGCTGCCCGCTCGAGCAAATCGTGATGGAGGCACGCACACCACAGGAAATCGAGAACCTGCTTCGGCAGCATTTTATCCACATGGCATCACGCTGTGCAAGCTCACTCTAAATATCGATATAATGACTACTGCAACAACCAAACTCTACTCAATGGATTATCGTCAGGCACGCACCTATGTGCTGGCTTCTCTCTTTGTGCTGGGCAACATCGCCCTGCCCCAGTTGTGCCACCTCATGCCCCACGGCGGCCACATCTGGCTTCCCATCTATTTCTTCACCCTTGTGGGAGCCTACAAATATGGCTGGCGCGTGGGATTGCTCACAGCGGTGCTATCGCCCGTAGTGAACTCGCTGCTCTTCGGCATGCCGGCCGTGGCCGCTCTGCCCGTGATTTTGGTCAAGTCGGTGACACTCGCCGCTGCGGCGGCTCTGGTGGCTCGGCGCACACGACGGGTGACGCTGGCCGCCCTGGTGGCTGTGGTGCTGGCCTATCAAGTGATTGGCTCGCTGGCCGAGTGCCTGATGGCCGGCTCATGGATGGCCGGACTGGCCGACTGGCGGATGGGCATCCCCGGCATGCTGCTGCAGGTGCTGGGCGGTTATGCCGTGCTCCGCTATGTGCTCAACAAGTAATAGACCTTTTCAAGCTTTGCGACAATGAAGAAATTAGGATTCGGTTTGATGCGCCTGCCGCTCACCGATGCCAACGACCTGTCGAGCATCGACATCGAGGCCACCAAGGCCATGGTGGACACCTTCATGCAGCGCGGATTCACCTACTTCGACACGGCCTATCCCTATCACAACGGCCATAGCGAGGCCGCTTTCAGGCAAGCCGTGGCCGAGCGATACCCGCGTGAGGCCTTTACCGTGACCAGCAAAATGCCATGCTGGCTCATCGACAGCGAGGCCGACATGGAGCGCATCTTCACCGAGCAGCTGCAACGCTGCGGAGTCGACTACTTCGACTACTACTGGCTCCATGCGCTCAACCACGACTACTACAGCCGCATGCAGCGCGTAGACGGCTTCGGGTTCATCGCCCGCAAGAAGGCCGAAGGAAAAATCAGGCACATCGGCTTCTCGTTTCACAGCGACTCGCAGTTGCTCACACACATCCTCGACGAGCATCCCGAGGCCGAGTTCGTGCAGTTGCAAATCAACTATGTGGACTGGGACAGCCCTTCAATTGAGGCCGGCACATGCTACGACATCTGCCAGCAACGTGGCAAGCCCGTCATCGTCATGGAGCCCGTGAAAGGCGGCAGCCTGGCCCGGGTGCCCGAAGCGGCCGAGCGGTTGTTCCGCACCCATGCGCCGCAGGCCAGCGCGGCATCGTGGGCCATTCGCTACGCCGCGTCGCTGCCGGGCGTGATGGTGGTGCTCAGTGGCATGAGCAACCAGCAACAGATAGACGACAACACGGCGGTGATGCAGGATTTCCAACCTCTCACCGCCCGGGAGCAGGCCATCGTGGCCCAGGCCGGCCACATCATCAACGATTCCATCGCCATCCCCTGCACGGCCTGCCACTATTGCACCGAGGGATGCCCGCAGCAGATTTGCATTCCCGAGTATTTTGAACTTTATAACAAGGCGTTCCAGTTTGGCGACGACAAGCAGGTGGGCAACTCGCGCATGTACTACAATGTGCTGGCCAAGAGCCACAGCCGTGCCAGCGAGTGCATCCAGTGTGGCCAGTGCGAGGAGCACTGCCCGCAGGGCATCGACATCATCGACTCGCTGCAGTTCGTGGCCAAGACGTTCGAATAATTCACCACCTCGTGCTCCTGAAGAAAATGGTTTACGCTTTGTTGACGGTCGGGCTGGCCATGCTCGTGTGGCTGGGAACTTTGCTGTGGGTCGAGGCGGGCCAGCTGCCTCGCGGCCAGCGATTGGAACGCGTGCAGCAATCGCCGCAGTGGGCCGACGGTGAATTTCACAATCAGCAGACGACACCGCAGTTCACCGGCGACAAGAGCGCCGTGCGAGTGATGTGGGACTATCTGTTCAGCAAGATCGACGGCCTGAGCCCCTCCGCCCCCGTCCCCGCCGTGAAGACCAATCTGAAAGTCATCGGCCGCGACGAGGAAGTGGTGGTGTGGCTGGGACACTCATCCGTCTTTGTGCAGACGGCAGGAAAACGCTTCCTCTTCGACCCGGTGCTCACCGCCGCGCTGCCTGTGACCCTGTTCATGCGGCCTTTCAAAGGGGCCGATGCCTATGCGCCAGCCGACATTCCTCCTGTCGACTTCCTCATCATCACCCACGACCACTGGGACCATCTGGATTACCGCACCGTGAAAGCGCTGCGCCGGCGGGTGGGCGCCGTGGTGTGCCCGCTCGGTGTGGGCCAGCACTTTGAATACTGGGGGTTTGATGCCTCACTCGTTCATGAAATGGACTGGGGCGACTCATTGGCCATCGACAGCACGGCCACCCTGCGTTGCCTGCCCGCACGCCATTTTTCGGGACGGCTGCTGGGGCGCAACCGCACACTGTGGGCCAGCTACCTGATTGATGGCGCCCGCCGCATCTACGTGAGTGGCGACGGGGGCTACGACGGGCGTTTCGCCGCCATCGGAAGGCAGTATCCCGGCATCGACCTGGCCATTATGGAAAACGGGCAGTATAACACCCAGTGGCGCTACATCCACATGATGCCTCAACTGCTGCCACAGGCCGTGGACGATTTGGGCGCGCGCCGGCTGCTCACCTATCACAACTCCAAGTATGCACTGGCCCGTCACCGATGGAACGAACCGCTTGACTCCATTGCCGCCAATGCCCGTGGACACGCCTGGCAACTGCTCACCCCGCGCATCGGCCAGCCGGTGAGTCTCGGTGAAGCACAAGCACAGGAGTTCGAGCAGTGGTGGAGTGATTAAGCACCGGGGCTCGGTTGTAGAAGTGGCAGGAATTCGTTAACTTTGCAGCCGTCAATTCACATCTTTGAACTAACTATTTCTATTATGATACGAAATCTTGTATTTGACCTGGGCGGTGTAGTGATTGACATCGACCGGGAGAATGCCGTGCGATGCTTCGAAGAGGCAGGCGTGGCCGACGCTGAAACCTATCTCGACCCTTTTGAGCAACGCGGAATTTTTGGCGACTTGGAAGCAGGCCGCATCACCGCCGAGGACTTCAGACGGGAATTGAGCCTGATGTGCGGCAAGGAACTGACCATGGAACAGTGCTTGCACGGATGGAAAGGCTATTTCGCCGGGCACCCGCAAGGCAACCTCGACACACTGCTGCGCCTGCAGGAGCAGGGCTTCCGCATGATTCTGCTGAGCAACACCAATCCCTTCATGATGTCATGGGCACGCAGCTCCGAGTTCGACGGACGGGGAAATGGACTGGACCACTATTTCGACGCATTGTACTTGAGTTACCTGTGCAAGGTGATGAAACCCGCACCGGCCATCTTCGAGATGATGCTTCACGGTGAGGGCATCGACCCCCGGGAAACGCTCTTCATCGACGACAGCCCACACAACACCGCAGCGGCCGAGCGGCTGGGCATGCACACCTACTGCCCGGCGCGGGCCGACGAGTGGCAGCACCGCATCGACGCACTGATAGCACAATATTGAACCATCACCCAAAAACACCATCACCATGAAAAGATTTATAGCCACCATGCTCTTGACATTATGCCTGGCCACCACAGGACTGTGCCAGCAAGAGTTGCACGGAGGGGCCACTGGCGCACCGCTCATCGGCAAGGACCGCCGGGCCACCTTCACCATCGACGCGCCGAAAGCCGACGAGGTAATGCTGCGCCTTGACCGTCATCAGGACATCAAGATGACGCGCGGCACCAACGGAACGTGGACGTTCACCACCGAACCGTTGCAACCCGACATTTACCGCTACTGCTTCTTGGTCGACGGCGTGAAAACGCTCGATGCCAACAATGTGTACACCATGCGCGACGTGGCCACGGTCATGAGCCTCTTTGTCGTGGACGATGCCAAGGCACCATGCCCCTACGCCGTGCACGATGTGCCGCACGGCACGGTGGCACAGGTGTGGTACGACTCCCCCACCCTGAAAACCAGCCGGCGTCTCACCATCTACACTCCGGCCGGCTACGAGACCAGCCGCCAGCGCTATCCCGTTCTCTACCTGCTGCACGGCTCGGGCGGCGACGAAACGGCCTGGCTCGAACAAGGGCGCACCGCCCAAGTGATGGATTACCTCATCGCCACTGGCCAGGCATTGCCCATGATTGTGGTGATGCCTAACGGCAACGTCGACGAGCAAGCCGCTCCGGGCAGCACGGCAGCCGGCATGATTACACCCACCTTCGACCACAAGCAGTGGATGGAGGGGTCGTTTGAAAGCTCGTTCCAGGACATTGTGAAATGGATTGAGGCCAACTACCGCGTCAAGGCCGCCAAGCGCCATCGCGCCATCGCCGGACTGTCGATGGGCGGCTTCCACTCGCTCTACATCAGTGCCAACGCGCCGCTCGACTTTGGCTATGTGGGGCTGTTCTCGGCAGCCATCACCCCGCGCAAGGATGTGAAAAGCGCTATTTATGAGAATTTAGAGCAAAAAATCGTGACGCAGTTCGACCAGCGGCCGCGACTGTACTGGATTGGCATCGGCAAGGACGACTTCCTTTACGAGGACAACAAGAAATTCCGGAAGATGCTCGACCACAATCATCTGGCAAGCCGCTACACCTACTTCGAAAGCGACGGCGGCCATGAGTGGCGAAACTGGCGCACCTATCTGGTGGAGTTCTCCCGGCTGCTGTTCAAGTAACACCACAAGCCACCATCAAGCACCCACTAAAAAGGCTCCCTGCACATCGTGCGTGAGGGAGCCTTTTTCTCTTTCATGATAACAATCACGGGCAGGTGGTGAGTGGATTGGAGCAAAGCCCTACGTCCTCTATCCATCCTGTGTGCTTGCCGCTTTTCACTTTCACCCAGTCGCCTTTCACTTCAATGGGATTCACAACCAGCTCTTCGGTGAACCAGTACACCGGTTTTCCGTTTTTCGAGGGCGTGGCACGCAGGCACCACCGCTGGTTTCCATAATTACGGGTGGACGTGCCCACCACCGAATGGTGTATCCAGTATTTACCGGTCGTGGAGCCGGCAAGCTCAATCTCCACAGCTTCCTCGGCTGCCTCAATCCATTCCACTTGCCACCAGCCATCGCGGGGATTGGTGAGGCCCACCATATAAGTACAAGTGTCGGGCAGAGCCATCGCCACAGCGCCATGGGGCGCGCAACGGATATTGGTGAACGAATCGGAGTCGGAAATCCACGCACTCACGCTATTCTGCGCCACGACGCCCATCGCGGCCGCAATCATCACAATCAACAAACTGATTTTTTTCATGATTTGAGCATTTTATGGGTTAGCAATTTATTGGTAGTCACGTATCCGCACATCGATGCCATCGGGCTGCAGCCGAGCCGGCAAGGTGCTTACGTCGGTCGAGCCGTAATGGTAAGGGAAAACGACACGCGGTCGGACCATGCGGGCTGCATGCACCAGCTGGTCGGGGGTCATGGTGTAGGGCTGGTTGCACGGCAGCAGAGCCACGTCGATGGCTTCCAACGAAGCCATCTCGGGGATGTCCTCGGTGTCACCCGCAAGATAAATGCGCAGCCCATCAATAGTCAAGATATAGCCATTGTCGCGACCTCGAGGATGGAATTTCTCACGACCCGGCGTGGTGTTATAGGCCGGAACGGCTTCCACCACAATGTCGGGCGCCAGCTGCAGGGTGTCGCCATTGGCCATTATCTCACCCTTGCCCAGCAATTCGGCACACCGGGCATTGGTCACAAGGCGTGTGGCCTCACCGGTGAGCAGGCCGATGGCTTGCGCGTCCATGTGGTCGGCATGCTCGTGGGTGACCAAGATGTAGCGGGCACGGGGCATTGAAGCATAATCGACGGTGCGCTCGCCCAACTGGTGCACGGGGTCAACCTCAATCTCGATTCCTTCATAGACGATGCGCAAGCTGGCGTGCATCAGGGCATACAGGGTCACCTGCTTGCCGCCGGGCGTCAGAAAAACATCGACATTGACCGGCGACACCGAGTCGGTGGCGGCAACACGGGCCTGCCCTCCACCACCTGCACAAGCCGAGTGGGTGCTCAACCCCACCGAGGCCATGGCGCAGGCTATCAATTTGGCTATTGTATTTTTTTTCATCACATCACAAGTGTCGGGTTATCTAATGAAATGCATCGGCTGCCAGGGCTCATGCTGCGGGGCACTGCCCTGGCCAGTGTGGATTTTACGCAACAGCCATGCCATGTTGCGTGCCAGCGTGCGCATGGTCTGCATGCCCTCCACGTCCTTCACTGCCTCGCCCGCTTCGAGCCCGTAGGCAATGTTCCAGTATTGCGACGTGACGATGGGCATATTCATCATCTCAAAGGGCATGAGCATCATCTGATAGGCTGCCGAAGCGCCGCCACGGCGGCAGATGGCCACAGCTGCGGCAGGCTTGCCGGCAAACTTGGCGCCAGCCGAATAAAGCATGCGCTGCATGAGCGACAACAAGCCGCCGTTGGGCTGGCCGTAATAGACGGGCGACCCCACGATAATGGCGTCGGCCTGGTCCATGCGGGCCGAAATCTTATTGCACACATCGTCATCAAAAATGCAACGGCCCAAACCCTGCTCCTGGCACTTGTTGCATGCGATGCAACTGCGCACCGGCCGTGTGCCGAGGGGCACAATCTCGCTGTCGATTCCCTCGGTGGCAAGTGTGGCGGCCACCTGCTCAAGTGCCATCTGTGTGTTGCCGTTGAAACGCGGGCTGGCGTTAATCATCAGTACTTTCATGGTCTCTATTTGCTTCATTTGACAAAAAAACTTCGGTAACTTCACAAAGATACAAATAAAATCCAAAAATGTCGGTGATTTTGAGTGAAATTGCAACCACTTAAAAGAAGATTGTTCTTCAGCATGGACAAATAACGCATTATGAAACGGTTCCTTAATGAGTCAACACCCACCTACCGGCCACACCAGTCGAAATCAACGACATGGACTCGGCTAATAGAACTGTTGTCAATGTCGAATACGTCAACCTGGCGGGCGTGAGAAGTTCTCGCCCATGGAATGGCGTCAATATCAAGGTTACCCAATACGACGACGGCAGCACGTCGACCACCAAGGTCATTATAAAAGAATAAGAAAGAAAAACCGGCTTTAACGTGAGTTTGGCTTAAGCGATTATGCGACAAGCCTGCTTCAGCACGATGCGATGATTTCGGCTCTACCGAACTCACGTTAAAAAAGGCCTGTTTTTTTGTGATACTCTCGTTTTTTCGTAACGTTGCCAGTAACATCACCACGTCTTCTCACCGAGGCGACGCGCCCCACTCCACATCCCGCGCGGTGTCGTGCAACTACTCCAGAGTTTGCACGGCATCGCGCGACGCAATAATGACGACACAATCACGCCATCCAGCCCCTCATTTCTTGACTTTCCCCCATCCGCGTCAATTTCTAAAGAAATTGAGCGAAGGAAAGAAAAAATTTCATTATCTTTGCAATACCTATGAGTCGATTTTCAATCGCTCATTCCAGACATAGACCATTCCTGTGTTACGCAGACATATATAAATTAAAGACTTACTGACTCCATTGTAGTGAAATTTGCGATTAAGCGAGCGGAGTGGCAGGACTTGTTCGGATAATGCCGAGCGTGAGCAAATTATGCATACAAGTTTTGGTCGGCTTTCTGGCACTGCACTGGAGTTTCGTTTATAATATTCGCTGAAATATGAGCACCAAATTTTTCACTAATAGAGATGGTAACACGCTGATGAAAGAATTTGAGGGTGTACTTGAACATAACCCACAAATTCAGAACCTTGACGCAGTAGTTGGTTTTCTCAGAGCATCTGGCTACTTCTCTCTGCGACCTTTCCTGAACAGTATAAAGAAAGTTCGGGTGCTCATTGGTATCAATGTGGATAAGTATATCGCTGACGCTGCAAGGAGAGGCCAACTTTTCTTCGGGGCTGAAGATGAAGTGAAGAAAGACTATCTGCGTGAAGTAAGACGAGACATTGAGAGCTCGAAATACAAAAAAGAAATTGAGGACGGAATGTTCCAAATGGTTCAGGACATTCTTGACGGAAAACTTGAGCTGCGTGCTCATCCTTCAAAGAAGATTCACGCAAAGATTTATGTCCTCTACCCCGACGATTTCAACCAATACACACAGGGCATGGCCATAACGGGGTCGAGCAACCTTTCTGGTAACGGATTGGGCATCTCGGATGACCAGCAGTATGAGTTTAATGTGAAACTCACCCAATACGAAGATGTACAATTTGCCAAAGACGAATTTGAACTGCTTTGGGAAGAAGCCAAAGGCAGTGAGATTACGGCTGAGGACGTGAAAACCACCATTGATAACACTTACCTCAAAGGAGACGTTTCACCCTACGACCTCTATATCAAGATGCTCATGGAGTATTTCTCTGACCGCGTGCTTGAAACGGACAACGATGACCCGTTTGATATGCCCGAGGGCTATACCAAATATGACTATCAAATGGATGCAGTCATTGAGGGGTATCAGAAACTCATTCGCTACGATGGCTTCTTCTTGGCAGATGTGGTTGGTCTTGGAAAGACTGTTATCGCCACCATGATAGCAAAGAAATTCTTGATTGAGAATGGACGTGACCACACTAAAATTTTAGTGGTATATCCACCTGCTGTTGAGCAAAACTGGAAAACCACGTTCAAGGACTTTGGTATCGACAAATATGCGAACTTCATCAGCAACGGAAGTCTTTCCAAAATCCTTGATGAAGACAACTACAACTATTGGAATGCCGATGAGTACGACCTTGTGCTTGTGGACGAGGCGCACAAGTTCCGTAGCCACACCACATCGGCATTTGAGCAGTTGCAGGAGATTTGCAAGATGCCTCGCATCGAGACCGGCAACATACCCGGCTATAAGAAAAAGGTGATGCTTATTTCGGCAACGCCTATGAACAACTCTCCGGCTGACCTTTACAACCAAATCCTGCTGTTCCAAGACTCTCGCCACTGTACCATTGACGGTGTGGGCAATCTGACGGCTTTCTTCGCCCCCCTGATTGTGGAGTTCAGAAAGCTGCGCAACAATCCCGAAGCCGACATCAGAGATTTCAAGAGGCTTGCCGAGAAAGTCCGAGACCGTGTAATCAAGCCGCTTACCGTCCGTCGAACCCGTACCGACATTGAAAGCGTTCCCCGATATAACAAGGACGTAAACGGATTCCCAAAAGTGGAGCGTCCCATTGAGAGTAATTATGAGTTGAATGAGCACTTGGCCGACTTATTTGAGCATGCCATGCAGACGCTTGATAAAGAACTCACCTACGCTCGTTACCAAGCCATTGCCTATTTGAAACCGGAAGTCGCCAACGGATTGTATGACAATGCCGAGCTCGTAAGCCGCAGCTTGGCAGGCATCCGCAAGAACGGACTTGTGAAACGTTTGGAAAGTAGTTTCTACGCTTTCCAAGTTTCAATTGACAATTTCCGCCAGGCAAACCAGAACATGCTCGACATGTTCAATAACGATAAGGTATTCATCGCCCCCGACCTGGACATCAACCTACTCCTTGAATCCGGTTTCTCTGAAGAAGAAATTGAGGAGAAGTTGAACGCCAAAGCCGAAGACAACCCCAAGAACGCAATCTTCAAAGCCGATGATTTCCGGCCTGAATTTATCGAGATGCTACGCCAAGACCAGGCAATACTAGAAAAGATGTGCAGCGACTGGGCTAACATCACCGATGCTGACGACTCTAAGTTTGCTAAGTTTTATGAACTTCTCAAGCATGAATTGTTCAAGCTTGACCGCAATCCGGGCCAGAAGCTTGTCGTGTTCTCGGAGTCGGTTGATACTGTCAACTACCTGCAAAAACGCATCAATCGCCCAGATGTGCTGGTTATTTCGTCAAGCAATCGCAGCCAACAATTCAAGACCATTCGTGAGAACTTCGATGCCAACTACAAGACTAAGTTGAATGATTACAATATCATTTTGACAACCGATGTGCTAGCCGAGGGCGTGAACTTGCATCGATCTAATGTTATTGTCAACTATGACACTCCCTGGAACTCCACTCGCCTCATGCAACGCATTGGGCGTGTGAACCGTATCGGCTCGGAGTCGAAGCACATCTACAACTATGTGTTCTACCCTTCACGAGAAGGCAACCAGCAGATTAATCTCAATCAAATCGCTGTAAGCAAGATTCAGACTTTCCACTCCACGTTTGGCGAAGACAACCAAATCTATTCGCGTAGCGAGATAATTGACCGCAACCTCAGCAAGCTGTTTGACGAGGCGATGAAAGAGCAGAAGAAAGACTTCAACCAAGAGATTCCCTATTATGAGGAACTGCGTGCGCTCTATTTGTCTGACCGCAGAGAGTACAACCGCATCGCCAAACTGTCGCTCCGCAGCCGCACCGGCCGCGAACCGAGGCGGGTTGATGGCGTGACGCTCTCGGGCGACACGTTGGTTTTCCTCAAAACCAACTTCCGCAAGGTGTTTTTCCTCGTCTCGGAAAATGCCGAGGAGATTTCAGTGCTCGACGCACTCAAATACTTCAAAGCTGCAAAAGACGAGCAGCCAGTTGATCGCATCGAGGCTCACCACAGCCATGTGGAGAAAGCCTTGAAGAAGTTCCGAGCGATACGCGATACAGAAGTCCAAACGCAAGAAAGTTCAAAAGACGATTCGGGCAATATGGGCGCACAGGTAACCATTGCTATCAACTTGCTAAACAGTTTTATGCAAGAGATTGATGACAGCGACCTTTACTTGAAAGTCTCGCAACTGCACTCTTTGGCTGAGCGTGGAGTTATCACCTATATCGCAAAACGATTGCAACGCATACAGAAAAATCTGCGTCGATCGGGCGGCAAGGCTCGCATGACCCACGACGAAGCGTTAGCCGAAATCATCGAGATGGCAAAGAAATATGCTCCTTACTACATGGCAGAGGAATCGCTTCTAAACGAAGCCGAGACCGAGGCCGAAATCATCCTTTCAGAATCCTTTAAGTAAATCGAGATATGGACTACAGAGACATTATCGAGTCAAGATACGACCGCAAAGCGTGGCAAGAACTCTTACATGACATTTTCCGCAGCAGGGTAACATTTTGGAGCGCGCCATCGGCGGTTCACGCCAATAGCCGCCTGGCCAAGACAGCATTGAATCTCGGTAAAATCTCACTAACCGATGGTGAATCCATCGCCATCTATGAGATTGAACTCACCGACAGCGTGGACATTGAGCGCAACCGTCGCGGCATCCGTGATATGCTCACGACCGACTGGCGTAACATGGGCTACGCCGGTGCTTTCATGTTCTGCTACCGCCAGAACGAAAGTGTGCTACGCTTCTCCTACGTCAGCGAGTCGTGGTCGTTTGCCGATGATGGCACATACAAGAAGGACAGCACCGACACGCGCCGCTTTACCTACTTGCTGGGCGAGGGACATCGCAGTCGCACCGCCATTCAGCAGTTCGAGGGCTTAAAGAAAAGCAACCTCTCACTGAAAGACCTCACTAAGGCATTCTCGGTGGATGCCGTCAGCGACATGTTCTTCGATGATTACAAGCAACAATACGAAGACATTATTGCTTTCATCACGGGCAAGCGCATGGTTAAAGTTTCCAACAAATGGGAGGAACGAATTGTTGGCAAGCCTAACGAAACGATATTCTCCGAATTTCGTGTATTTGCCGACCCAGAAAAAGCCATCCGTGACTATGTCAAGAAACTGATGGGTCGACTTGTTTTCTTGCAATTCTTGCAGAAGAAAGGTTGGCTGGGCGTACCAGTCAATGCCAAGTGGGGCGATGGCGACCGTGAGTTTATCCAGCACTTATTTGAAAATACAGCCGACAAAGACACCTTTGTAGATAATGTGTTGGAGCCACTATTCAACGACATCAACAGCGAGCGCGAGGGAGACATCGCATCGTCAGCCGTGGGCAAAGACATCCGCGTGCCTTATCTCAATGGTGGCTTGTTTGAGCCAGATGCTGCTGATGCTGTCGATTTCCCCCTGCCGGCAAAATACATGAAGTCGATGCTTGACTTCTTCGCTTCTTACAACTTCACCATCGACGAGAATGACCCCGATGATGCTGAGGTTGGTGTGGACCCTGAAATGCTTGGCCGCATTTTCGAAAACCTGCTCGAAGACAACAAAGATAAGGGCGCATTCTATACCCCAAAGGAGATAGTTTCATATATGTGTCGTGAATCTCTTATCGCCTACCTGCAAACCGACATTGAAAAGGAAGAACAAAAAGAAGCGATACGCCAATTCGTAACAACACACAAATTTGTGGAGCATCTTCCTGGCGACACATTAGAGATGTTGAAAAATGTGAAGATTTGCGACCCCGCCATTGGTTCGGGAGCATTCCCCATGGGATTGCTTAAAGAACTTTTCCTTTGCCGAGTTGCCCTTGAAGGTTTCGACCAAAAGAAGGCAGCAGAAATTAAAAAGCATATCATTCAGCAGAATATTTATGGCGTGGACATTGAGCGCGGTGCTGTTGACACCGCCCGCCTACGTTTCTGGCTTGCACTCATTGATGACGAAGAAACGCCAGAGGCTCTGCCAAACCTTGACTTCAAAATCATGCAAGGCAACTCCCTGCTGGAAAGTTTTCATGGCATTGATTTAAGCAATATTCTCGGGGCTCAAGCAAATAATCAATTAAGAATTATTTTCGATGATGAAAGTTGTGCTCAAGAGATACTTCTTAAGTCTTTGAGAGATTTCTATGGGTGTTCAGACGCAACCTTGAAAAAACAGTTAAGGACAAGAATAAACGCGCAACTTAGAGACCTTATTCGTACAAGAATAACAAAAGGCGAGATACAAAATGAAATAGATTCTTTAACCGCTCAGAATGATAAATTCTTTCTTTGGCACACATGGTTTAGCGATGTGTTTTCAAATGGAGGTTTTGATATTGTAATTGGCAACCCTCCATACATTCAATTACAAAATAATGCAGGGGAATTGGCCAAAATATATGAAGATTGTGGCTATGAATCCTTTGCACGCACAGGCGACATATACTGCTTGTTCTATGAACGAGGATGGCAACTCCTTAAAAATAACGGACATCTCTGTTTCATTACTTCAAATAAGTGGATGCGAGCAGGATATGGAGAGAAAACGCGTGGATTCTTTGCTAAAAAAACCGACCCAATGTTGCTGATTGATTTTGCCGGGGTCAAGATCTTCGAAAGCGCAACTGTCGACACAAATATATTGCTCTTTGAAAAGGGCGAGAATAAGCACGAAACCATCTGTGCCGTCACTAACAAGCAGAACAAAGACAGCGTAAAGAATTTGAGCGTTTTTGTGCAGCAACAACACTCT
>ONMF01000030.1 GCA_900318865.1 uncultured Prevotellaceae bacterium | reverse complement strand
AAGCCTCACCACGCCGATGGTACTGCGAAAGTGGGAGAGTAGGTAACCGCCCCCTAAGGAGCCGCGACCCAGCAACGGGCCGCGGCTCCGTTTTTTTTTATCCTCTAGATTATATAGAACCTCTAGATTATCTAGAGAAAATTTTAGTAAATTTGTAGTCAAAAATCATGATGATGAACAGGTCTTATATGTTGTTGCATTGCCGGTGCTGGCTTGTGTTGCTGTCTTTGATGCTGCTCAGGCCCTGTGCCACTGCGGCTGTGGTTGACGAGAAGATACATCATTTTGACAGTGCTCCATGGAAAGAGCAAATTTCGATAGCTAATGAGATGCTGCTTGAATTTCATCGTGAAGGATTGACCGATGAACTGATTCAATTCTCAAATAAATCGCACCCCGACAGTGTGCGCATGTGCGTGATGTACTGGGCTGCCGAGCACTATTATGCAGCTCAGGACTACGATGAGGCGGTAACGCTTGCGGAAAAGGCGTTGCCCCTGAGCCGGGGTGCTGACAAGGCCAACTGCATGAGTCTGCTTTCGCTTGCCTATTTCAGGCAGGGGAGCTACGAGCAAGCTGCTTCCTACGCGCTGAAATGTTATCAGCTCGACAAGGCCACCGGCGACCCCGACTTGATGAGCTCTTCTCTCAACACGCTGGCCGGCATCTATATCGGTGCCAATCGGCCACAGGATGCCGAGCAATATATTCTGAAGGGAATAGAAATGGCCCGGCAAGCCAACAATCCTGCCCGAACAGCTGTGCTGCTGGGCATGGCGTCGGAAACGTATCATGCCCTGCAACAAGATGAGAAGTCGCTGCGTTATGCGCAGGATGCCTATGATATAGAGGAAAAACTGGGCCATGCCGACCGCGCCGCTGTGCGGCTCACGCAACAGGCCTCGGCGCTGATTGGGCTGGAACGCTATGCGCAGGCCGAAGAAAACTTGCGGCGTGCAATGCCCGTCTTGCGCGCGTCGACCGATCGCCATTCGCTTGCCCTGGCTCTTAACAAGCTGGGCAAAGCCCTGCTGGCGCAAAAGCGTGCCAAGGAAGCTATTCCCTTTTATCATGAGGCGGCCGCCATCTTGCGCTCGATGGGCGACCTGGGCAATGAGATGCATGCGTGCCGTGGCCTGTACGAAGCGTATTGGGACATCAATCGCGACAGCGCCAAGGTGGCGCTCGACCGCTTTGATTACCTGAAAGATTCTCTCTACAGCCATGCCTCGGCCGAGAGCCTGGCGCGCTTCAATGCCGAGTTTGGCAACGACTTGCTTCAGGAGCAGAATGAACTGCAACGTGAGCGCACCCGCCGCATCGTGGTTATCTCCTTGCTCGGGGTTGTTGCCGTGGCAGTTGTGCTGTGGTGGCTCCTGCGTCGCCGTTACAAAATGCGCGAAGCGGCTCTTCAAGCCATCATTGACGGATTGAAAAAGTCGAAAGACCAGTCCTCGGGTATTGAAGGTGCCGAGAAGGAGATGGCCGACGCGTCCGAAACCCCGGTGCAAGACGATTTCCTTGTGCGGCTGGTCGATGCTGTGGCCCGGCGCAAGGAAATCAGTGTGGAGGAATTGGCGTCCGAGATGTGTATCACCCGCGGTCAGCTGAACCGGCGCGTGAAGGCCCTCACCGGTGTCACCACGCAGCAATATGTGGCACGCATTCGACTGGAGCACGGGCGGAGTTTGCTTCACGACACACCGCTGGCTGTGGCCGAAGTGGCCTATCGGTGCGGCTTTGACGATGCGGCCACTTTCTCTCGCGCTTTCCGTCGAGCCTTCGGCCAGTCGCCCACGTCCTATCGTGCCACGGTGCAGAAAAAGGCCGAATCGGTGCTGTAATGCCCCATTTTGCATGGTCGATGCTCCATTTTGCATGTTGTGGTAATGCTTGGAGCGATTATCTTTGCAAAAACAAATATTATCTCGACACATGATGAACAAACGATTTCCTGTTGTTTTAGTGGGCGTGCTGGTCTCGATATTGGCGCATGCGGCCACCTATTACGGTTTTAAAATCGGTGGGGTGAGCGTCAATAGTGATAACTATCAGAATGTGACGGGCGGCGGCATCGACAGTGGCACGGTGACTTATAATCCTGATACCAAAGTCGTGACATTGACCAATGTGAGCATCAAGCGAACCGGCAGCAACAACCGGGCTATCTATAATGAGAGCTGTCCCAACCTGCGAGTGCGGCTGGTGGGTAACTGCAACCTTGTGGCGCTTGATGCCGCCCCGGTGAGGGCGGAGCAAAGTACCGCTCTTGATGCCATCGGCAATGCCAGGGTGTCAATAGCCGGTAAAAATGAGGATGCTATCTATATAGCTGGTAATTGCTATGTGATGCTGTCGGGCGACCGAGGCTCATCGTTTGAAATAGTAGCCACCAACAGCCGTGCCATCGCTTGCGAGGGTGAAAAGGCGGGTGTGGTGTATTTTGAACCCGGTATAACCGCTACCATCAATGGCTCAAAAGGCTGTATTGTGGGCGTTCCCAAAGTGTTGTTCAGTTCTTATCTCGAGAACCCGCTTGAGATGAAACTGGTGGGAAACAGCGGCGGTTACAAGGTGGTGTCGGGTGTCACCTCGTGGTCGAAGGGGCAGAACGAGACGGTGTCGCCATCCAATGTGAGTTTTGACGCATCGGCCGGCACATTGGTGCAAAATGGCAGCCCGGTGACATCGGAAACCGTGCGCATCACCTATGCCATACCCATTCAGGCTGACTACTTCCCCGACGCGAACCTTCGCAAATACCTCCTTGCCCAGAACTATGGAAAGGATGGATTTATCGAATCTTCGGAGATTGTCAATCTCAAGAATCTGATGGTTTATGGACGCAACATTGCATCGCTCACCGGTGTGAAGTATCTCAAGAACTTGGAATCCATCTATGCCTATAGTAATAATATCGCTTCTCTTACGATTGGGCTTGACAGTTTGAAAACGCTGAGCGTTGCCAACAACGGAATGACAATGCTCGATGTGGGCGGCTGCAGCAAACTGGAGTCGTTATATGCGCGCAATAACCAGTTGGCGACGCTTCATTTAAGTTCTGTGCCGACCCTGAAATCAGTGGATTTGAGTGAGAATCCCTCCCTGAAGTCAGTCACCTTGTTGAAATGCAATAATTTGGAAATGTTGCAAGTTTATCTCACCGGACTTACCTCGACAACCAGTTTGCTGGACCGTTTTATAAATGGCTTGCCCACCGTGAGCACCGGTGCCCGGCTCTATGTTGCCGACTTTGACGACAGCAATGAAACCAGCATCCTGACCAGTGATGACCACGAAAGATTGGCTGCAATCAAGGCTCGCGGCTGGACGCCGTATTACAAAAAAAATCAGGTGTGGACAGAATATGAAGGCGAGGAACCGTTTATCCGTGGTGATGTGAACATGGATGGTGAAGTCGGTATTGCCGATGTCACAGCACTGGTCAACATCGTGCTGGTGAATGATTCGCCCATTGATGCCGCCCGTTTCCCGTCGGCCGATGTGAACGAAGACGGTGAGGTGGGCATTGCCGACGTGACCACGCTTGTGAACATGCTGCTGGCCGAGTAATCGGTCAAAAATCAATTAAACCACTATAAACGGCTGGCTCACTGAGTCGGCCGTTTTTCCTGGGTGGGCGTTGATGTTGATAAGAAAAACCGCTGTGGAGAATGTCCCCACAGCGGTCACTTTAAACCTGAAAAAAACTATTGCCTCTGTTGTATGGTTACTTCACCAGCACTTTCTTGCCGTTGAAGATGTAGATGCCGCCCGTCAGGCCGCTCAGGTCGGTGGCGCCGGTCTTGACGATGCGTCCGTCAATCGAGTAGACGATGCCATTGTTGCGCACGTTGCTCACTTTCACATCGGTCACGGCCGTGACGCGCTCTTTCCAGAAGAAGATGTTGTCAATCAGGATGTTCGCTCCGTTGCCATAGTCGAGTTTGAGCTGGTGTGCCAGGTTGGAGTCTCCACGTGTCACATCCTCAAAGTCGCTCATGGGGATGTCGATGCTTGACCATTCACCGGCCGAGTAGTTGACGATGCTGCGGATTTCGGGGAAGTTGGCGTTGGCCTCGGCGTTCCACCAGATGGGCACGATGCCCAGTGTTCCGGCTTGGTCGGAGTAGATGTCGATGTGCAGGAAGTCCATCTCGGTGACATCGAGCTGGGTGTTGAAGCCCAGGCCGTAGTAGTCCATGTTCTCGAATTGCAGCGTGGGGTTGCCATCGATGGTGATGCCGGTGAACCGCGTGGGTGAGCCCCAGTCGTAGTAGCCCAGATTGGGGGTGGCGGTGGTGTAGGCATCGCTGTAGATGCTG
>ONMF01000023.1 GCA_900318865.1 uncultured Prevotellaceae bacterium | reverse complement strand
AACCTACGCTGCGCTGCGGATTGCCGGCGGTCAGTTCTACGCTTCGCGCCTTACCGCTCATCTATCGTGGCGGCTGGTTGGACTGTCCGGCACTCCGTTGCGCTGCTGAAAGTGTCTGGCATGGCAGTCTGTTCGCGCCGACACCCCACGGCTTCGGCTCGCTCTTGATGTTCGAGTATATTGGGGTATGCGCTGCGCTCCAACCCCAATTCGACATCATAAGCAAGCCCACGCCTTTTGCGTGCCGCAAAGGGGTATCGCCGCTGACTGCCATTGACACACTCATTCGCTGCACTACATTTGCCCGGTCCAAGTGGCTCGCAGTTCCTGCCATATCGCTGACAAACCGCCCTGCGGTCGGTCGTCAGCGATGAGCCACACGCTGCCGCGATTGGTTCTACGTTACGCGCAAACGAGTTGCGCCGGTCAGGAGGAAAGGACAGTCGCACCACACTGCCGCCGGTCTGCGGCACGTTTCACTCTCACTCTTTGCTCCGGTCGCTGCCCATGCCCACTACCTGCCGTGCGAGGACAGAGAAGTGTAAACACATTGTTTAATGCCCCAACCCCAAGCCCCGATGTCGATGTGCCGCTCCGCTGCGGCTCGCTATGGACGGCGTTTGCCCGAGCGCATACGCTTTCTCCGTTGCAAGTCGGGGGTCGGCTTGCTTCGCCGCGCTGACACCCGATTGCGGTCACTGCAAAAGCCAATGCTCAACAAGTTCTCGGGCAACGCCTATGGCTCACCTGCACACACTCTTGCGCCTCAATCGCTTGCTCCCTTGCCTGCGCTTCACCGCACATCGACATCGCCTAATCACAAAATCAAGCCTCAAAGCGAGTTCGAGGCACGATTTTGTCTTGCGGTTGTCGGCAAGCCGACAATCTTGAAAAGCGGAAGCCAAAGTGCGCCGCCGAAACCGCCACTTCGTTTCGGTTCGTCGTCACACATTGGCGATTTCACCGCACATCGCCCTGCATATTCCGCTCGGCTCAAGGGCGATTTCGTGGTTTCCTCCGTAGGGCGGTCGGTGGGTCTTGGCAGACAGCCTCGGGGCTAAGCCCCGAACCCCATAAAAGGCTGTATAACAGCCTTTTCGCTTTTTCAATCCTTAACAAATTGTAGGTTTTGGTAAGTCGCTGACTACCAAACAAATAGCGATTTTGTCGCTATTTAGCAATTTCTGTGGCGGATTGAAAATGTTTGGCGGCTCGACGTAAATCTTACTCCGTATTCACATCGAGCCGCAGCAGCCGTTCAATGTCTTTTCACGGCCTATCGTTTGCTCCTACCTTTGTGGAAAAATCCACAAAGAATATGAGCAATATAAACAGTCAAGCGACCGTCAACCTGACGGTGAACGGACAGCAGCCTGCGCAAGTCCTGCAGCAGTTGAAAAAGCGTGCTATGGACTTGGAGAACGCCATCGCTAAAGCAGCGGTGGCAGGAAATAAGGCTGACCTTAGGAAACTGCGCAAGGAACTGAGCGACACCCGAAAGCAAATCCGTGAGATAGAGACCAGCACCATGCAGGTCGAGCGGGTCATGGCACGGCTCGACAAGGCCTCACCTAAGGAACTGCAAAAGACTTTGCAGACCCTAAATAGGCAGTTGGATTACATGGAACGAGGCAGTGAGGCGTGGAACGCACACACCGCTAAAATCCGACTGGTCAAAGAGGAACTGGCTAAAGTCAATGGGGAACTTACGCTCTCTGAATCGAAATGGCAGCGTTTCAATCGGGTGCTCAACGACTGGCAGATGAGTATCATGGGCGCGGCTGCCGCCGTGACCGGTATCGTCATGGCAGGCAAAGCCGCTGTGCAGGTCTATGCGGACATTGACGCTGAAATGGCTTCTGTCCGCAAGTTCACGGGCATGACAGCCGAGGAGGTGGAGAAACTGAACGAGCAGTTCAAGAAGATTGACACAAGAACCAGCCGGGAGGACTTGAACAAGCTCGCGCAGGAAGCAGGACGGCTCGGCTTGCAGTCGGAGCAGGACGTGCTGGGCTTCGTCAAGGCGGCGAACCAAATCAATGTGGCTCTTGACGACCTGGGCGAGGGTGCGACGCTTACCCTCTCCAAACTGACCGACATATTCGGCGACAAGCAACGCCTCGGCGTGGAGCAGTCGTTGCTTGCCGTGGGCTCGGTCATCAATGAGCTGTCGCAGAACTGCACCGCGTCGGCTCCATACCTCGCCAACTTCGCGCAGCGAATGGCGGGCGTGGGAGCGCAAGCCAAGATGACCATTCCGCAAATCATGGGCTTCGCGGCTGTGCTTGACTCGCAGGGCCAGGCGGTGGAAATGTCGGCAACCGCCGTTTCCAAACTTGTCATGGATATGTTCAAGCAGCAGGACAAGGTCATCAAGGCGACCGGCATCAATGCAGCCAAGTTCAAGGAGGCACTGACACGAGACACCAACGAGGGATTGCTGATGTTGCTCGAACGGCTGCACGAACTCGGCAACATCGACGTGCTCGCCCCTGTTTTCAAGGACATGGGCGAGAACGGAGCACGTGCGGCGCAGGTGATCTCCGCACTTGCCGGCAATATCGACATGGTGAAGAAACAGCAGCAGGAGGCTTCAAGGGCTTTTGACCAGGCGACATCGGTCACGAAAGAATACAACGTGCAGAACAACACGGTTCAGGCCCAACTCGACAAGGCTCGCAAGGGCTTCAACGAGATGGCTGCCGCTCTCGGGCAGAAACTCATGCCGGTGATGCGCTACGCTATCAGCGGCACTTCGGCGCTCATGCGCGTGATGTCGGTATTTGTCGATTTCATCATCAAATACAAGGCGGCCATCATCACGTTTGCCATCTCTTGGACGGTTTACAAGGTGGCGGTGAACGCCAGCACCATCGCCCTGCGTGCGCACTACGCATGGCTCGTGATCTCGCAGGGAACGATGAAGGCACTTTCCACGGCAACGCTGGCCTTGAAAGTGGCCTTCTTCGGACTGACAGGGCAGATTGGCAAGGCCAAAGCTGCCTACACCGCTTTCCACCTGCTCACCAAATCTTCGCCATGGGGATTGATTCTTTCCGCTGTGACAGCTGTAGTGGCCGGTATCGCCCACTTCGTCAACAAGACGCGCGAGGCGAACCAGAGGCTCCGTGAGCAGCGCGAGGAGATGGCGAAATGGAAGCAGTCGCTGACGAACATCGACGAGGCTTCGGCGCAGTTCTCGGCCAATGAGATTACCCGGCTGAAAGCGCTCTACAAGGAAGCCACCAACGAGGCACTCTCAAAGGAGAAGCGCATCGAGGCGGCGAAACGGCTGCAGCAGCTCTACCCGTCGGTGTTCGGAAACCTCACCACCGAGGCCATCCTCACCGGGCAGGCGGCGAAGCAGTACCGCGACCTCACCTCGGCCATCATCGCTTCGGCAAGGGCGAGGGCGGCTGCCGCCAAGATTGAGGAGAACGAGAAAGAACTGCTGGCACTGGAGGGCACGCTGGAAACGCAGCGTGAGGATGAGCAGAAGAAGACGGCTCACGCTGACCAGGTGCAGCGGCAGGCCGACAAGAAGAAGCAGCAAGCCAGGGACAAGGCGCAAGGCTACGCTCTGGGCGACATCAGGGAGTCGAACACGGCGCAGCGCGAGCGTGAGCAGGTCTATAACAGAGAAAACGAAAAGGTGGACCAGGCAAGGGCAGCGGCGAATGCCGCCACCGCGGCACGCAAGCAGACGGAGAGCAAAATAGCAGCCTTGAACAAGGCCAACCAAACGCTTGCCGAGAAATACGAGATTTCCGCCAAAGACCTCGAAAACCAGACGGTGGACTTCACGCCCTACACACCGACCGGCGGTGCTACGGGCAGCGGTGCCGGCAGCGGACGTGGCGGCGGGTCAACCGCCACGGTTGACAAGTTCAAGGCGGAAAAGGAGTGGCGAGAGAGGCAGGAAGCCTTGAACCGCATCGCATACGCGACCGGGGTCATTGATTACCAGAAGTACACCGAGCGCATGAATGAGATTACGGCGGAGTTCTATCAAAAGCAGCTGGCTCACACCGACCTGTCGGAGAATGAGCGGCTGACCATATCGGCGCAATATGCCGAGGAAATGAAGAAGCGCGACGAGCTGGACCTGAAACGACGCATCGCCGAGGAAAAGCAGGGCTACGAGGAACTGAAAGCGGAAACGCAGCAGGACTACCTCGACGGCAAACTCTCCAAGCAAGCCTACGACATGCAGATGGAGAACATCGAGTTCGCCCACCTGCGAGCACTGGTGGAAATTCAGGAGGAAGGCACCGAGGAACGGCTGCAAGCCGAGGCGAACTACCGCCAACGGCTCATGCAGGACATGGAGCGGCGGCGCAAGGAGACCGAGGATGCCGAGAAGAAGCACCAAGACGAGCTGAAGAAACTGAAAGAGGAATATTTCGGCAACAACGCACAGGAAAATCTGGAGCAATACAATGCGGCTATGGCCAACCTCGATGAGGTGTACCAAGCCGAAGTCAAGGCTGCCGGCGACAATGCCGCAGAGAAACTGCGCATCGATGAGGCTTACGAAAAGGCGAAACTTGCCCTGAAGAAGAAGTATAACCAGGCAGGGAGCGAGGCTGACCGCAACGCGCAGGAAAAGTGGAACCAAGACCTGCTCGACTGGCTCAATGGCGACGGGGGCCAGGCTCTCACCAAGTCGGTTGAGGCACTGACCAGCGGAATGTCCTCAATCTTCTCGCAGCTTTCTTCACTGGTTCAGGCTGAGATGGAGATTGAAACTGCCGCCATTGAGAAGCGGTACGAGCGTGAGGTCTCTATGGCCGAGGGCAACAAGTACAAGACCAAACAACTTGAAAAGCAGAAGCAGAAAGAGGTCGCCAAAGTCAAGGACGAGGCGAACCGCAAGTTGTTTGCCATGCAGGTGATCCAAGCCGTGGCGCAGACGGCAACGGCGGCGCTCAACGCCTACTCATCGGCGGCGGCAATCCCCGTGGTGGGCTACGTCATCGCCCCGATTGCGGCGGCTATGGCCGTGGCAGCTGGAATGATGCAGGTGGCCGCCATCAAGAAGCAGCAACAGGCATCACAGGCACAGGGCTACGCCGAGGGCGGCTTCACCCGTCCCGGGCGTGTCGATGAAGTAGCCGGTGTGGTTCACGCAGGGGAATGGGTGGCTTCGCAGAAACTGCTCGCCTCGCCGGTGGCTCGCCCATTGATTGAGGCGCTGGACTATGCGCAGCGGACAAACACTATCGGTAGCCTACGGCAAACCTATGTGAGCCGCACGATCACTGTTCCCGCAGTGCTGGCGCAGTCACAGACCCCGACTGTCATTGTTCAGGAGAACAATGCCCTGCGTGAGACGATTGCTCGCTTGAACGAAAGGCTCAACGAGCCATTCGTCACCGTGAACACCGTGACCGGCGATCTCGGTATCAAGCAAGCCCAAGATGATTACCAAAGGCTGATGAACAACAAATCCCCGAAAAATATGCGCAAGTAACGAAATAATCATTACCTTTGCCTCGTTTCAGATTTAAACTGAATAAACGCTATATTTCGATATGATTTCATAATTTATAAATTTGCCTTTATGAAAAATAATATTTTAATATTATTCTCCTTGCTTTATACAGTCTCACTATATGCTCAAAGATATACAGGATATGGTAGAGGCGCTGATATAGATGATGAAGTAATAAATACTGAGCCTTCTTATTGGTTTTTCTTTCTTATCATTGGAGTTATTTTAATAGGTCTTCCTTTTGTTATATATGATAAAATAAAGAAATGGCGGGGATTGAAGTCTGGTGAATATTTTAAAATTGTTGCTAACGGACATATAGAAATTACTAATAATAAATATAATAAACATTTAGAAATTGTTAAGACTTGGAAAATAAAAGAGTTTGAATCAGAATATGGAAAATTTTCATACAAAACAAAAAAAGTAAATATGGCACATTCCAATCTTAAGCAAATAATTTGTACGAATAATCAAGAAGAAAAAATTATTTATGTTCCTTTTGATTGTGATTGTCACGATTTCTTTCAAGAGTTTGAAAAGTATAAAATTGCTCAAACCAGCAATGGCAGTTTTATTTTATACAGATATGGATAATCTAATCCAAAATATCTTATCGTCTTTTATGAGCCCAAGCGGTTGAGTTACCTTTGCGTATCTCAACCGCTTATCTTATGGCTATATCACTCACAATAGACGGCAAGCAAGTTGCCTTGAAGAAAGGCTCGTCAATCGAATACGTTTCAGAGAACCGTATCTTCACGGATGCCGACGACTACTCGCTGGAGATTGAACTGCCGCTTGCCGAGTGTCCGCAGAACATCGCTGTGTTCGGACACCTCACACGAAAAGATATTGACACAGACAAAATCTTTTTCAATGCCGTTCTGCAAGACACCAAGTTCCGTAAAGTGGGTGCAGTGGTCATCACAGGCATCACCAACGAAAGCGTCAAGGTGCAGTTCCTGGAGAAACGCTCGTACCAGAACTTCTATCCGCACTTCGATGAGACCTACATCGACGAGCTGGATTTGGGCGAGTGGCCACACATATTCCCCGACAATATCTCGTCGGGTGGAATGTCGGGACCTCGCCCCGGATGGGAGGATGCTGTCTATATGACTCCTGCCCAAATGTGGGCACGCTGGCAGGACTATACGGCTCTGCCGTGGGTGAACAATTATAGCGGCAACTTGCAGAACTGCGCCCGATGGAACGCTTCCGCAAATAAGTATGAGTGGAAAGTGACCGGCGACAACGATGAGGACACGGACTTCACCAAAGGCTTCTCGTTCCAGCCTAATCTTCTTTGGCTCACCAAGAAGATTTGCGACGCGCTCGGCTACGCCTACGACTTCACCAAGTGGGAGCAATCTGATTACAAGTACCTGCTTGTGTGTAACACGCTGCCGTACTCATGGAGCAACCGCCGATGGGCGGCTGCGCTGCCGCACTGGACGGTCAATGAATTTTTCATGGAACTTGAAAAATTCCTGCTCATGGAGTTTGACATTGACCACGCACGCAACAAGGTCACTTGCTCGGTCACGGCTGAGAACGTCAGCGATGCAGGGCTTGTGTGTATTGACAAGGTGACTGACGCTTTCTCGGTGGAGGTGAATAGCGAGGAAGACAGCGACAGCAACTATAAGGCCATGCTCAACCAGGGCTTCGCCGATGGTGGCCACCGCCTTGATAATATCTATAACGCCCAGTGGTACATCGAGCGAATGACACGAGCCGACGGCACGGTCAAATGTACCGAGTGGGCTACGCTCGCCGACCTGTTCGCAAGCGACCTGCCGCAAGACAGTGTGCTTGACACCGGCGGCGGACGCAGCGACTATGCCCAGTACCCGGGCGGCAAATGGGGCTTGCACCATGTGCAGGACATCGACACCTACTTTGTCCTCGAAGTGATGAAACGTGTGGAGTATCGCACCACACCGTTCACCATCAACTCCGAGGCATTGAAGTGGGGCAATGTGTGCCGACTTGTTCCCGTGAACCGCTTCGGCACTCTGATGCTTGACCGAGAACACCCCGATGAGGTGGAGGAAATGAATATCGTTCCAGCATGGATCGATGAGACCGATGACACCTATGGCAATCTCGTGTTCCTCGACTGCGGAGAGACTGGCGAGGACGATGAGGCCAACGCCTCGCAGACACACACGGGGCGGCGCCCGGGTGTGGAGGTAGTTGACCCCGATGTGGTGATTCAGTTCGGGGCGTTCCCCTCGGTGAGCAATGGCGAGCAGGACAAGTCGGGTGCCGTGTTCGACAAACTCTTTGTCGCCTTTTGGTGGGGCGACTACACCAAGTGCAAGCCTTGGCTGCCGCACCCATGGACGGACACCTTCGACATGACCTATTCATACGCTATGCCGGCGGTGCTCACCGACACAAGCAAGCTCACCATCACATGGGGCGTAATCTACAGCGGACGGCAGTTGTCGCTGCGCATCAACAACCGAGCCTACGGCCATGGCGTGCAGCGCACTACCTACACCGAGGTTGACCAAAAGAAGAAATACTCATTCTCTTTCCTATCCGATGAAATACCAAACGTCCGCTCCCTGTTCCACATCGACGGCAAACGCTACCTTTGCGCCAAGCTCACAGCCACCTTCACCGAGGACGGCATGAGCCACCTCCTAAAAGGCGACTTCTACAAGGTGGTATAAGGTCTTATCTATCAATAGATTTAGCACCTGCATTTTGAGGATATTCAAAGTGCAGGTGCTTTTCTTGTCACATTGGGGTGGAACAGTAACGGAAGCGCATCGAGAATCAGCAGCGGAAGTACTAAGAAAATCACATTAGGAAGTAGTGAAGAAAACTATCGTGGAAACGGCGGGGAAATCACTGCGAGAAGTCTCAAAGGAAGCGCATGAGGAAGTTTGAAAGGAAGCGCAGAAGATAGCACTCTGCGCTCCCTAATTCTCTTTATCGCTTGCCGTAAAGAACCCAGTCAAGCACTTTGCGGTTGGCCTCATCGACCTTACGCTCATCAAAGTCGATGTAGATGTCAGTCACGGTGTTACCACCATGCCCGAGCGCATGGGCGATAGTGTCACGGGGAATGTCAAGGCTGGCGGCGATGGTCGCCCATGAGTGACGCGCCCAATAGGTTGATATTTCGGGGAATAACGGCTCGCGAACTTTCTTGCCGCCACGACCGACACGCTTCATGGGGCCTATCTTCTTCAACGCATCGTTCATCTTCTTCAAGAAGTCCTGATGGTTCTTGTAGCGGTCGTGAATATCGAGCAACCAACCCTTGCCGCGATACTTGTTGATAATCTCCAGAGCCTCCGGCTCCACCTTTATACTATATAGGCGATGAGTCTTTGAACGGTTGAAACTCACCCGGCCATCTTCAATCTTCTTCAGATTGTAGAGGTCTATCGCGTTGATACCGATGAGCATAAACATCAACTTGAACAGATCTTGGTACTTCACGGCATACTCCTCGCAAGGGTAGCCAAACAATGTACGCAAGTCCTCAACTTTGAGGCTACGTTTGCGGGTGGCTACCGGTCTTACATCGTAGCGACGGAACGGATAGGCCGTAGTAATCTCATCATCAATCGCTTCGTTGAACACGGCACGGATGTTGCGCAGGTGAATGTTGCGTGCATTCTTCGATGGGGCAGTTTTGGCAAGAAATGCCTCAAACTTGCCAATCCACTCTCTCGTGATGTCCTCAAAAGAGAGCTTTTGCAGTTCATCACCCACAAATGCTATCATGCGTCTGTAGGTCTGCATATAGACACCACGCGTGCTGGCTGATTTGCTCTCAGCGAACTTTAGGAATCGCACTGCAAAAGATTTTGCTTTGCGTTCTTCTTCGGCTTTTGCTTCGGCACGCTCGGGATTGAGTTCAAGGTCAATGTAACTTCGTATTTCAGAAGCTTTCATTGTACCAAGTTTGCCCTCATTGGCTAAGTTTAATAGAATCGTGTCTATCTGTTGCTTAATGCTTGAAATATAAACATTAGTCAACATCTGGTCAGGATGATTAACCACCCTTTGCTTCTTGCCATCCCACTGATTTGGTAGTAATTTTACTGAAAGCGAGACTAACGCCGAACTCCCTTTGTGGGCAATTGCGACCTTCAGCACACGGGGAGTGTTCGGCTTCGCTCCACGTTCATCGAGATAGAACCTAGTATTTGCCATACTCAAAACTGACGCAATTGTATCACTTACTTGCACGCCTACTTGCACGTCTACTTGCACGTCTAACGGGCAAAGGTGGGCTAAAGTGCGATAAGTTGGTACAAATTTGCGGTTTTTTTTTGACCTATACAGGTGTTTTCTTAAAGACAAGAAACGCTGATTATCAAGGTATTTACCTTAATTATCAGCGTATTCTAAAAGTGGAGCGATAGACGGGATTCGAACCCGCGACCCTCAGCTTGGGAAGCTGATGCTCTACCAACTGAGCTACTACCGCAATTCGATGACGCTGTCGCCATCGGCTGTCTTGGCATAGACCACGGTCACAGTGTCTCCGATGGACCACGAGGCGCGCTTGGCTTGCTCGAGGTTGGGGTAGGAGTACTCTACCGTGTCGTTGCCCACCTTGATGTAGATGCTGTTCATGGCTCCATCCACGGCCACGCCGGTGGTGGCCAGCTGCTCGATGGCTGGGTCGACGACCACTGCCTGGCGGTGCACGGTGTCGGGTGCGGCCACGGTGTCGGTACCGTCGGCATTATGGCTGCCGCAACCTGTGCAGGATGCCATGGCCAAGGCCAGTGCCAGGGCTGCTGTGGTGAGCATTGCAGTTGTCTTCATCGTCGGTTTTTGTTTTTGACAGGACAAAATTAACACATTTTGCCGAACCGCCCAAATTTTATCCTAAAAAATGCGTGCGGGTGGTGCCGGGTGAGCGTCATCGTTAAAAAAAGCGGAGGCATCGATGGGTGCCTCCGCTACTCGAATATCTTTGTCGAAAGATATTTCTTGGGGATGATGATTACTCACCTTTTTCCAGCTTCTCCTTGAGGGCAGCGAGCTCGCTGATGTCGCCCAGTGTGGTCTTCTCCACAGCGGTGGCGGGAGCCTCTTCGGCGGCTGCCTGGGGCTTGCCGGCGGCTTTCTTGGCGCGGCGTGCCTCGCTCTTCTGCTCATCCTCGAAGATGCGGCTGTGCGACAGGATGATGCGCTTCGACTCCTTGTTGAACTCAATCACCTTGAAGTCGAGTTTCTCGTCCTGCTTGGCCTGCGTGCCGTCTTCCTTCACCAGGTGCTTGGGGGTGGCAAATCCTTCCACTCCGTAGGGCTGGAGATTGATGACTGCGCCCTTGTCGAGCATCTCGGTGATGACACCCTGATGGATGCTGCCCACGGTGAAGACCGTCTCAAACACGTCCCAGGGGTTCTGCTCGAGCTGCTTGTGGCCCAGGCTCAGACGACGGTTGTCGGCGTCGATTTCGAGCACCACCACTTCGATGTCGGCCCCAATCTGGGTGAACTCGCTGGGGTGCTTGATTTTCTTGGTCCACGACAGGTCGCTGATGTGAATCAGGCCGTCGACACCTTCCTCAAGCTCGACGAACACGCCGAAGTTGGTGAAGTTGCGCACCTTGGCGGTGTGCTTCGAGCCGACGGGGTACTTGGCCTCGATGTTCTCCCACGGGTCGGCCTTGAGCTGCTTGATGCCGAGCGACATCTTGCGCTCCTCGCGGTCGAGTGCCAGGATTTGAGCTTCGACCACGTCGCCCACCTTCATGAAGTCCTGTGCGCTGCGCAGGTGCTGGCTCCACGACATTTCGCTCACGTGAATCAGTCCTTCGACGCCGGGTGCCACCTCCACAAATGCTCCGTAGTCGTACATGACGACGACCTTGCCGGTGACCTTGTCGCCCACCTTCAGGTTGGGGTCGAGCTTGTCCCAGGGGTGCGGTTGCAGCTGCTTCAGGCCCAGTGCGATGCGCTTCTTCTCGTCGTCGAAATCGAGGATGACGACGTTGAGCTTCTGGTCGGGCTGCACAATGTCGGCGGGGTTGTTGACGCGTCCCCACGACAAGTCGGTGATGTGAATCAGTCCGTCTACGCCGCCCAGGTCGATGAACACACCGTAGGTGGTGATGTTCTTGACGGTGCCCTCGAGCACCTGACCCTTTTCGAGCTTGGCGATGATTTCCTTCTTCTGCTGCTCGAGCTCGGCCTCGATGAGTGCCTTGTGCGAGACAACAACGTTGCGGTACTCAGGATTGATTTTCACAACCTTGAATTCCATGGTTTTGCCGACGAACACATCATAGTCGCGGATGGGCTTCACGTCGATTTGGCTGCCGGGCAGGAACGCCTCGATGCCGAACACGTCGACAATCATGCCACCCTTGGTGCGGCATTTGATGAAGCCTTTGATGATTTCGTCGTTCTCAAGCGCTTCGTTAACGCGATCCCAGCTCTTGGCTGCGCGCGCCTTGCGGTGCGACAGGATGAGCTGCCCCTTCTTGTCCTCTTGGTTCTCGACGAACACCTCCACGGTGTCGCCCACCTTCAGGTCGGGGTTGTAACGGAACTCGTTAAAGGGAATGATGCCGTCGGACTTAGCACCGATGTTAACCACCACCTCGCGCTTGTTGATAGAGATGACGGTACCTTCGGTCACTTCCTTTTCTCCGAAGGAGCCAAGGCTCTTGTCGTAGGTTTCTTCCAGTTCTTTGAATGACTTCTCGCTGCGGGTCTCACCTTTCTCGTAGGCATCCCAGTCGAAGTCGGCGATAGGAGAATTTTTTAATTCTTCGCTCATTTTTGATTGATAAAGTTAATAAAATCAGTTAATTACACGCTGCGAATGCTCGCATGCGCGGGCAAACGCAAGTGCAAAGGTACGAAATATTTGGCAATTACGTGGCAAGAAGCAGCCATTTTTTTGCTTTTTAACCGCAATTTGATGGTTTTGGTGATTTTGCCGCCGCCGGTGTCAGGTGTCGCCGCGTGCCCTGAAGAAGAATATGAACCCCGTGTTGATGTTTTTTTACATTTTTTTTTGAGGTAAAGAAAAAAAGTGTTATATTTGCTTGTTGAAAAGGCCGGAGGACTACAAAAAACCATGAACTCATGTTTTTAACAACATAATTATTAACCTATTTACTAACCAAAACTTTAAACAAGATGAAGAAATTGTTACTTTTTGCAGCTGCCGCTGCATCATTAGTGGCAAGCGCACAGACCTTCACACAGGCAACTAAGGTTGCCACCGAGGTCAATGCTATTTTCGGTGCCAACAATCAGTGCATCGGAATGGACGGCAACTTCTACATGCAGAATGGCGTTGATTCCAGAATTGACGTCTATGGAGCAGTTAATGGCGCCCTGGCCAACACTCAAATCGCTTCGACCGGCGGTACTCCCATCACCGTTGATGATGCCGGTAACTTGATTCTCAGTGGTCAGACGTTCCCCAACGTGTTTGCCGGTGGCGAAAATGAAAATGACTACCTGCTCGTCATCCCCGCCGATGGCGGTGATGCCGTTCAAGTGGAAATTCCCGAGTTCCTTAAAGGCCGTGTTGACCTCTTCGGAAAAGCACTGGGTGATGTGATGAGCGAGGATGGAGGTCATCTCTTCCTCACCACCAATGCCGCTGGCGCTAACGACATCTACGATGTTGTTATCGTTGAGGGTGAGCTGGATGCCCGCCACAGCCAGGTGCTTACCACCGACATCACAGTGAGCCCCACGACGGTGACCACCGTTTCGGGCTATGTGAACGCTGCCGGCGAGACCCACATCCTGTACTACACCCGCAACGCTGCTGCCATCGACTTCCTGCTGGAGGATGGCGAGCTGACCGGTCGCACGCTGAATCTGCCCAACAAGGGCTTCTCGTGCGGTGCTTGGCCTTTCACCATGGGTGGCAAGGACTACATTGCTTATCCCACCAAACTGGGTACCACCAACTATCTGGATGGTTTTGCCATTGCTGAGATTGACGCTGAAGGTCAGGGCACAATCGTGGCCGAGACCGAGGAGACCATCAAGGCTTCCACCGCCCGTCAGATTCACAACCTGAATGTTCAGGTCGATGGCAATCAAGCCACCATCTATCAGTATGTTCCTGCCAACTACTTCGCAACCTACACCTTCGGCGCTGAAGCCGAGGAGGCCCACAAGATTTACATCGACAAGGCCAGCGAGGGCAACTTCTGGGCTTGGGACAAGACCGGTGAGGAATGGAGAAACTACTTTGACCCCTGGCCCGGCAAGGCTATCAATGAACTCGAGACCGAGGAAGTGAACGGTGTGGAGTACTATGTGTTTGAATTCACCGGTGAGTCCGACTTTGGCATGCTGTTCAATGACGGCAGTGCACAAACCTCCGACATCGTTCCCGAGTGGGGCAAGGTGTACAAGTACAATGGCGGCACCGAGTACGAAGTGGACGGAATGCCCGTTGAGCCCGAACCCTTCGAGATTACCACTCTCTATGTGACCGGCAGCTTCAATGGGTGGACCACCGAGACTCCCGTTGAGATGGAGCCTTTGGAGGGCATTTATGCGGCTGAGGTTGACCTTGAGGACGGCGCTAAGTTCAAACTGATTGCTCCCGACGGCGATGGCTGGAAGTGGTTCGGCGGCGTTGACGAGAACACGCTCGGCTACTTCGAGATTACTCCCGAGATGTGCGACGGCAGTGTCGGTATCGACCTGGTTGACGGCTCTGACTTCTATGTGGCGGAAGGTGGTCATTACACCATTTCGGCCGATGTTGAAGCCATGAAGATGTACATCGTCAAGGCTGAAGAGGAGCGCGCGTTCTATGTGAGCGGTGACTTCAATGATTGGGCTGCCGATCCCCAGGTGGCTACCGAGCTTGTGAAGAATGAGGACGGTGTCTATGAAGCCACTCTCGACCTGCAGGAGAATGATGAGTTCAAGATCATCACTCCGGCTGAGGATGGTGGCTGGATTTGGCTGGGTGGCCTCGACGAGAACAAAGTCGGCTACTTCCTGCTGAGCGATGATGTCTTCGGCTACGACCTCGAACTGGTTGATGGCTCGAACTTCAGAGTGGCTTACAACGGCAACTACACCCTCATGCTGAAGGAAGTGGTCGAGGAGCCCGCTCCCATGCGCCGCGCTGCCGCTCTTGGCAAGTACGCTCTGGTGGTTGTCGCCAACGAGATTACCGCTGTCGAGGACATCAACGCTGCCAACGTGGCTGCTGTGAAGTATGTGAACATGGCCGGACAGGTGAGCGCCGCTCCGTTTGCCGGTGTGAACCTGAAGGTCGTGACCATGACCGACGGCACCAAGAAGGTTGTGAAGGTGGTGAAATAATCCATCGGTACAAGTCATTTAGACTGCAAAAAAGGACGGTTCCCCTGGCGGGGGCCGTCTTTTTTTGTGCCTCCGCATGGTGTGGCGCCGGCTACAGGCGGCAGTTAGGCCGCTGCGTTGACGCTTCTCGGCTTATGAAAAATTAACAGAAGCAATTACTGAAAATAATAGGAAAAGTGGTAACTTTGCACTACCAAATTGTGTAAAGGTTCTGTTCTCTTGAAACTACCACCCACTCACAAGGTAACGAAGAAGATAAACAATAGAGATAATAGTAATTTTATGATGAATCGCTTGTGGCTGCGCCGTGATGGCGCGGCCACAAGCGCTTTAGCAGGAGGAAAGACCACGGATAGGCGAGCGAGGCTCGGGCACCACGAAGTGCTCGCGACCGAACGGGAGCCCGAAGGGCAAGCGTAGCGCAGCAGCAGTGCCCGGAGGGCTAAAGGCTCAATTGTCTTTCAGGCCGCCCCGCCGGTGTGGGTTGTGCCTCTTCGAGGAACATTGGCATTGCCGTCGTTTTCCCCAGGTTTGGCGCATTCATGCGCCGAAACCTGGGGCTCTGTCAGATTGTGCATCTTCGATGCGCGGCTGTCAAATCCTCCCCTAAGGGGAGGTGCCCGTCAGGGCGGAGGAGTGTGTGAGCCTGCGGCCCCAAAATATATCCGAAATTTGCCGGTCCTGCCGTTTGTGTTCACTACTCACCACTCCCGTTAGAAGAGAATTTGGGGATTAGCCGGCCCGCTCCGAGAGTTCCAGCCAGCGTGTCTCGGCGGCATCGAGTTCTTGCTTGGCTTGCTCGTAGCGCCGGGCGCGTTCCGTGATGTCGTCGATGGCTTGGCCGCTGCCGAAAAGGGTGTCGAGTTCAGCGATTTCGGCAGTGAGGGCCTCGATGGTGGCGGTGAGCGCTTCCAGTTCGCGCTGCTCTTTGTAGCTGAGTCGGGCGGGGCGCTCCACGCGTCGTCGTGCCGGTGCCGTTTCCTTGTCGGGCTTGACCGTTTTGTCGGCAGGATGGGCATCGAGCCATGCACGGTATTCGCTGTAGTTGCCCGGGAAATCCTTGATGTGCCCGTCGCCTGTCATCACAAACGTGTGATCCACCGTGCGGTCCATGAAGAAGCGGTCGTGGCTCACCACAATCATGCAGCCCTTGAATCCCGTGAGATAATCCTCGAGAATGCCCAGCGTGGTGATGTCGAGGTCGTTGGTGGGCTCGTCGAGGATGAGGAAATTGGGCTTGCGCATGAGTACCGTGGCCAGGTACAAGCGTCGTCTTTCGCCGCCGCTCAGCTTGGCGATGAGGCGTTGCTGATGAGCCGGCGGGAAAAGAAATCGCGATAAGAATTGCGAGGCGGTGTACTGGTGGCGCTCGTCGAAGTAGACAAATTCGGCAATGTCGCGGGCGGCGTCAATCACCCGCTTGCTTTCGTCAAAGTCGATGCCCTCCTGGCTATAGTACCCGAAGCGCACCGTCTCGCCCAGCTCGAAGTGTCCGCTGTCGGGCGTTACGAGTCCGAGCAGCATCTTGATGAATGTGGTTTTTCCCACTCCGTTGTCGCCCACGATTCCCAGCCGTTCATAGCGGGCAAAAGTGTAGTTGAAGTCGTGCAGAATCACTTTGTCACCCCACCGCTTGCTCACATGGTGGGCAGTGAAGATTTTTTTCCCGATGTAGGTGGCTTTTACGTCGAGGTCGACGTTGCCCACGTCGACGGGCCTGCGCGCCCGCTCCTGAAGGTCGTAGAAGGCATCGATGCGATATTGCGCCTTGTGGGCTCGCGCTTGTGGCTGCCGGCGCATCCATTCCAACTCGGTGCGCAGCAGGTTGCGCGCCCGCTCCACCTGGGCATTTTGTGCCTCGATGCGCTCGGCGCGTTTCTGCAGGTAGTAATTGTAGTTGCCGTCGTAAGCGAAAATCGCCTGCTGGTCCATCTCGAGGATTCGATTGCAGATGTTGTCGAGAAAATAACGGTCATGGGTGACCATGAGCAGGGTGATGTGGCTGCGCTTGAGATAGGCTTCGAGCCATTCAATCATGTCGATGTCGAGATGATTGGTGGGCTCGTCGAGGATGAGCATCTGCGGCTCGTTGATGAGCAGGCGTGCCAGTGCCACCCGTTTCACCTGTCCTCCGCTCAGCGAGCCCACCGGCTGCTCGTAGTCGGTGATTTTGAGCATGGTGAGGATTTGCTTGAAGCGCTCTTCGTAGTCCCAGGCATGAGCGTTGTCCATGTCCTGGATAGCTTGCGTAGTGGCGGCGGGGTCGGCGCTGTGCAGCGCCAGCTCGTAGGCCCGCACGGCCCGCGACTGCTCATCGTCGCCACGTAGGCAGGTGGCCAGCACGGTGTGCGCGCCGTCGAAGGTGGGCGTCTGCGGCAGATAACCCAAGCGCAGGCCGTTGCGGTAGACGATGGAGCCGTCATCGGGCGTGTCGTTGCCGGCCAGGATGCCCAGCAGGGTGCTTTTGCCGGTGCCGTTTTTGGCGATGAGCCCCACCTTGTCGCCCTCGGCAATGCCAAACGAGATGTCGGTGAACAGCACATGCGCGCCGAACGATTTGGTGAGATTTTCTACTTGCAGATAGCTGGCCATAAGCGTTGGGTTTAGAGACGGTGATTAAAGTGTGGGGGTGAGCACGGCTTGATGCGTGCCTGGCGGCGTGAGCGGCCGGCCCGGGGTGTCGGCGTTGAGCACAAAGGTGCCCCGCATGCCGTGGCGGGCGGCCAGGGCGGCGGTGACCATGCCCATGGTGTGGCGCAGATTCAGTTCCACGCAAGGGTTGATGCCGGTGGTGCCGTCGTCACGGCGATAGAGCAGCATGTCGACTCCCAGCGGGCCTGTGTAGTGAGGTGCGATGAGATGCGTGGCGGCTCGAGTCACCGCTTCCATGACGTGGCCGAATGAGGGATATTTCTCTTCGATAAGTGCCAGCAAGCGCTGATAGGTGTCGACCCGGCCGCCGGCATACTGGCAGTGCTGGTCGGTGGAGAATACCGACAATCCTGTGACGGCAACTCTCGACTCGCGGCAGTGGAGTTCCACCGCGCAGTCGAGCGTGCGGTCCAGCCCCTGCTCGGCCATCAGGCTGCCCTGGCGGTGCAGGGCCCCTTCGGCCCACTGCCACAGATGAGGGTCGTTGCTGCCGTCGGCCAGCACACGATACACCCCGCGTCCGCTGCCCGAGAACGGCATCTTCAGGTAGCATCCCGCATGCTCACGTGCAAAGTGACGCACGTCGTCCAGGCTGTGCAGCTCCACAGGAGCCGTCACCGGCGTGAAGCCCAGCTCACGGGCAATGGCGTGGTGCATGGATATTGTGGAGCGGCGGTGGGCCAGGGCGCGCCACGCGTCGAGTTGCGCCAGGCCGGGCAAGTCGTCGTCGCTCGCGCCCCATTTTTCCAGGGTGCGCCGCATGGCCCGGCTCCATCCCCACGGGATGAACCGGCACGGCCCCAGCGAGGCGATGCCGGCAGGAGTCACCGCATCCACTTGCAGCCCCTGCCCGGCCAGCCATTGCTGTGCCAGCTGGGCGTCGTCATCGACCACGACGGCGCTGCCCGGCCTTGCCAGCCATGCCGGCAGCAGCTGCAGGTCGCGTCGCAGCCGGCGTGCCTGGGGTGGGGCGGTGTAGTTTTCGCCGCCATGCGCCAGCGCCAGGTCGTTTTCTGGGTTGAAAATGTAGACGTCTTGCCGTTCCATTGATGCAAAGTTACGGTTTTCTTGCCACATTTTTCCCGAAATTTGCCGGCATTGTTGAGAGTGTGAAGGATTTTTAGTAATTTTGCGGTTGCAAACCGAAAAACGGAAACAGATGAAAGCAAATTTATATCAAGAGGCCGAGCAAGCCATGGAGCCCGTCGACGAGAGCCGGCTGGCTATTGCCAACGAGAAACCCTCGGAGCCCGATGTGCCCGAGCAGAAGCTCTATGTGGTGGATTACAAGACGATGGTGAAGCCTTCGCTCATTGCCCTCGCCATTTTTGTCGTTTGGGCTGTGGCAACCTGGCTTCTCTAAAATACTGAAAGATAACGGGATGCAATTTTTGCTGAATTTTTTTTGAAAAATAATCGGCTAAAAGTGTTGACAATTCGGAAAAAAGTAGTAACTTTGCAACCGCAATCGCAAAAACGATGGCCCCTTAGCTCAATTGAATAGAGTGTTTGACTACGGATCAAAAGGTTACAGGTTTGAATCCTGTAGGGGTCACTGAAAGCCGGATGGCGTTAAGCCGTCCGGCTTTTTTTGTTCCATGTGCCGAGGTGGGCCCGGAGCGGCTCGCGTGGCTCGCCGTGAAAAAAACAAAAGCCCTGCAGTGCGCCTGCGGGGCCTATGTTTTGTGTCCATTGTTGCTACCAAAGCAAGATGACACGCTTGTGAATTTGTTTTACTAAGAAAAAGTCAGTTATGTATATGCGTTTGAAGCAATTCTTGTTGTTTTGCATCATTTTGACTGCCCGGCGAGCCAAAAGTTTAACGAGATTGTTCAATTTAACGCAGATTAACATATGGCCTACTTTTCGCTTACCCGAAAAGGTGTGCCAAGGCCTCGTCGACCTTGCCTACCTCGATGATTTGAATGGCGAGGCCCGAGGTGTTGATGCCCTTGAGGTTGCGCTTGGGGACCACGATGCGCTTGAAGCCTAATTTCTGGGCTTCGCCGATGCGCTGCTCGATGCGCGTGACGGGCCTGATTTCGCCGCTCAGGCCCACCTCGCCGGTGAAGCACACCTCGCGGTCGATGGGCATGTCGACATTCGACGACAAGATGGCGCAGGTCACCGCCAGGTCCAGCGCCGGGTCGCTCACCTTGATGCCGCCCGCAATGTTGAGAAACACGTCTTTCTGGGCCAGCTTGAATCCCACGCGCTTCTCAAGGACTGCCAGCAGCATATTCATCCGTCGCGGGTCGAACCCCGTGACCGAGCGCTGTGCCGTGCCATAGGCGGCTGTGCTCACCAGCGCTTGCACCTCGATGAGGAAGGGGCGGGCGCCATCCAGGGTCACTCCCACGGCTGTGCCGCTCAGCGGCTCGTCGGCATTGCTCAGCAGCATCTCGCTGGGGTTGGTGACCTCGCGCAGGCCGTCCTCTTTCATCTCGTAGATGCCAATCTCACTGGTGCTGCCAAATCGGTTTTTAGCCGACCTGAGGATGCGGTACATATAGTGGCGGTCGCCCTCGAACTGAATCACGGCGTCCACAATGTGCTCCAGCACCTTGGGGCCGGCGATTGAGCCCTCCTTGTTGATGTGGCCGATGAGAATGACCGGCGTGCCCGTTTCCTTGGCGTAGCGCAGGAAGGCTGCGGCACATTCGCGCACCTGGGTCACGCTGCCGGCGGCACTCTCCAGCTGGTCGCTGGCGATGGTCTGGATGGAGTCGACGATGATGAGGCCGGGTTTGTCGGCCCTGATGGCGGTGAAGATGGCGTCGAGCGAGGTTTCGCACAGCAGGTAACATTCGCAGTCCATCCTGCCCCGCGACAAGCGGTCGGCGCGCATGCGCAGCTGCTGCGGGCTTTCCTCGCCGCTCACATAGAGCACGCGCCGCGAGCGGATGCGCAGCACGTTTTGCAGCACCAGCGTGCTTTTCCCGATTCCGGGCTCGCCTCCAATGAGAATGATACTGCCGGGTACCAGGCCGCCGCCGAGCACGCGGTTCATCTCGGCGCTGGGCAGCTTGATGCGCGGCAGGTCCTCGGCCTTGATGTCGGAGATTTTGATGGGCGTGGCGGCGCGGCGCGGCAGGTCGGGGGCACCATAGGCAGTGTGTGAGGCCTTGGGGGTGACGACTTCTTCGACAAAGGTGTTCCACTCGCCGCACGATGGGCATCGGCCCACCCACTTGGGCGACTCGGCACCGCAATTCTTGCAGAAGAAGGAGGTTTTTGCTTGCTTGGCCATGGTGATGAGGGGGCGTTTTTCAGATGAATAATTGGCGTTTGAACTCGCTGATGGTGATGGCGGCAGCCAGCCCCACGTTGAGCGATTCGCTGCCGGCATCATGGGCTTTGGGAATGAGGAGCCGCTGCGTGGCACGCGCGCCCACTTTTGCTCCGATTCCCTGGCCCTCGTTGCCGAAAACCACGAAACCGCGCTCGGGGAGCGTGGCAGAGTAGATGTTGTCGCCATCGAGGAAGGTGCCGCACACCGGCAGGGTGGGGAAGTCGTCGAAGAGTTCCTCCAGATCCACATAGTGGACCTGCACTCGCGCGATGGCTCCCATCGTAGCCTGAACCACCTTGTGGTTAAACACGTCGACGGTGGTGGGGCTGGCAAAGATGTCGCGGATACCGTACCAGTCGGCCAGGCGGACGATGGTGCCCAGATTGCCGGGGTCCTGGATGTTGTCGAGCACAATGTTCAGGCTGCTCTCCACGCGGGAGCGTTCGATGCCGATGGCCGGCTTTTCGTAGACAGCGATGACATCGCTCGGCGTGGTGAATTGTGACATGCGTGCCATCTGGCTCTTTCCGGCCAGCACCAGGCGGTCGTAGTGCTCGGCCGTGCCGAACTGGTCGTGCCAGGCCCGTGTGGCGATAATCCAGCGGCAGGTAAAACGGCCCCAGGTGTCGCGCACGCATTTGGTGCCCTCGGCCACCCACAGCCCCTCGTCGTCGCGGTTCTTTTTCACGGCCAGCGCCCGCACCGCTTTGATAATTCCATTATTGATGTCAATCATGATGATGAATTGTTATTCATGACAAAGATACGTTTTTTTATTCGGTTTTGTGGCAGTTGCCCAACTATTTTTGTATCTTTGTGAATGAAACCGTAATCCTTGAAACCGTGAAGATGAATAACCGTTTTTACCTACTGCTGGCTGTGCTGGCACTTGCCGCACTGGCCGGTGTGCCGGCTGCGGCGCAAAAAATTGCCATTTTGAGCGACATCCACGTCACGCCGGGCAATGCCAATGACGGCAAACTGCGCGAGGCCGTGGCCGAAATCAATGCCGGTGATGCCGATGTGGTGATGCTCACCGGCGACCTCACCAACGAGGGCAGCGATGTGCAGCTTAATCATGTCAAAACCATCATGGACGGGGTCACCAAGCCCCTCTATGTCATTCCTGGCAACCACGAGAACAACTGGAGCCAGAGCGCGTGCAAGACGTTCAACGACCTGTGGGGCAACGACCGCTTCGTCTTCGAGGTGGGTGACCTGGTGGTGGTGGGAATGAACTGCGGCCCGTTCATGAAGATGGGCGACGGGCACATCAAGCAGGAAGACCTCATCTGGCTCGACCAGACGCTGGCCGGCCGCGTCACGCCGGGCAAGAAAGTGCTCAGCGTGAACCACTATCCCATCCTCGACGACCTGGATAACTATCGCGACTATGTGAACATCCTCAAGAAGTATCCCGTCATCACCCACCAGTGCGGGCACTACCACTCGTGGAAGCAGTACGAGACGGCCGGTATCAACGGCCTGATGGTGCGCGCGCTCGACATGGGCGGCGGCAACTACGGCTATACGCTGCTCAACGTGGATCTGCGCCGCAACTGGATTCACGTCTACGACAAGCAGCTGGGGCATGAGCCCGTGCTGAAGTATGCCTATCACATCAATCTCGATTTCGACGACCTGCAGCCCGAGGTCGTCCATAAGGACGTGCCCGCCGGCTTTGTCGTCGAGAAGGTGTTTGCCGACGACGCGTCGATTTTCACGCGCTTGGGGGTGGACAAGGATTGCATCTACTTCGGCAACTCGCTGGGGTGGTGCAAGGCACTCGACAAGCGCACACACCAGGTGCGCTGGCAGTATAAGACCGACGCCATGCTCTTCTCTCGCCCTGCCGTGGCCGATAAATATGTGGTGCTTCCCACGGCCGACAAGCGGCTGGTGTGGCTCAACAAGAAAAACGGCAAGCAGGTCTACCAGTACAAGGCTGCCGGTCCTTACGTGGCCGACGGAGTGGTGACCGCCGACGTGCTGTATCAAGGTGGTTACAAGACTTTCCAGGCCTGGGACATCAACAAGCGACGCATGCTTTGGCACTACGACAGCATCAACAACTACTGTCAGGCAGCCCCAGTGGTCGACGGAACCGATGTGGTTTTCGGGGCATGGGACACCTATTTGAGAGTGCTCAACCGCTATGACGGCTCGCTGCGCTGGAAGTGGAACAACGGCAAGAACGTCAACCTTTACAGCCCGGGCAACGTGGTGCCGGTGGTGACCGACGACAAGGTGATCATTGTGGCACCCGACCGCGTGACCACTGCCCTTGACCGCCGCGACGGACACCAGATTTGGCGCGAGAAAAACCAGAACAAGGTGCGCGAGAGCCTGGGGGAGAGTGTGGACCGGAAAACGGCCTATGCCAAGACCATGGATGGCGAAGTCGTGGCCATGAGCACCGAGGGAGACCAGTATAAGCTCTTGTGGAAAGCCGATGCCCAGTTGGGCTATGAGCATGCTCCTTGCATCGTGCTTGAGCGCTCTGGCTATGTGCTGATGGGGTCGCGGCGTGGTGTGCTGGCGGTCATCGACCTGTCCACGCATGAGCTTGCGTTCAAGTATCAGTTGGGCAGCAGCGAGGTCAACGGCTTCGATGTGGACAAGTTCACCGGCGATGTGTACTGCTCGCTCATCGAGGGAGCAATATATCGCATCCACATCGATTGAACCCAATTGCTCATGTGGGCCGATAAACAAAGGGCGCGAGGCTGAATAACCTCGTGCCCTTTGTTATGCTTGGCGCCTGACAATCATTTGCCAGGAGTTTCCAGCCGAGCCTCGTCGTCGGCAGTCCACAGGGGATTGTCGTCCTCGTCCCAGTCGAAGGCATCGTCAAAGCCGAAGAACGCCTCGTCGGTGAACTCTTTCATCTCGCGGCCATCCTTCTTGGTGGGGCGTCCCAGACCCTTCTGGCGGTTGACAAATCCGTCGATTTTCACCATTTCGAGCAGTTCCAGCTGGTCGCGGGTGGTGATGTTGCGCAGATAGTTGGGCACAAGCTTGGCCCCCACGCGGTTTTGCAGCACCGCCAGCACTTCAAAGGTGTAGGTGATGGGGGGCTTTTTCACGGCGATGACATCGCCGGGCTTGATGAGCCGTGAAGGCTTCACATTCATTCCGCCCATGGTCACGCGCCCCATTTTGCAGGCATCGGTGGCGATGGTGCGAGTCTTGAAGATGCGTGTGGCCCACAGCCACTTGTCGATGCGAACTTCGGTCATAGGTCAATAGGTTAGGGAGAAAGTCACTTGTTGTTAAAATGAGTCATGGCAAAATCGATGCCGCTCAGGCAGAAGGCGCGGATGGCGTCGCACGCCACCTTGGCCCGCTCGGGCAGTACCGCCAGCTCGTCGGCACCGGGATGGCTCAACACATAGTCCACCTGTGCGCCGCGCGGGAAATCGTTGCCCACGCCGAAGCGCAGCCGCGCGTATTGCTGGCTGCCGAGCATCTGGTCGATGTTCTTGAGCCCGTTGTGCCCGCCGTCGGCACCCTTGCCCCGCATGCGGATGGCGCCGAATGGCAGTGCGATGTCGTCGACGACCACCAGGATATGGTCCAGGCCGATTTTCTCTTTCTGTGCCCAGTAGCGCACTGCCTCCCCACTCAAGTTCATGTAGGTGGACGGCTTGAGCAGCAGCAGTTGCTGGTTCTTGACGCGCATCTCGGCCACAGCGCCGTAGCGTGCTGTGGCCCATGTGGCGCCAGCCTGGTCGGCCAGTGCTTCGACCACGGTGAAACCGATGTTGTGGCGGGTGCCCTGGTATTCGGCACCGATGTTGCCCAGTCCTACGACAAGAAATTTCATCTGCTCCGGTTCGTTGTTTTGCTGCTGCGTGGCAGGCTGCTGCTTGCCTCCCAGCAGTTTTTTCAGGAAATTAAACATGAGGGGTTGTCGGAAAAAAACCGCGAATCTCCGCGGATGAGAGAAGCGGAAAATTCGCGGTTGATAATAGATTCGTGGTCGATTACTCGGCGGCCTCTTCCTCCTCGGTTGTGGCGGCAGCGGCAGCGGCACGCGTGGTCTTGACACCGGTAATCACCAGATCCTTGGCGCTCACCAGCTCGTAGTTGTCGAAATGCAGGTCGCGCACCTTGAGTGCCTGGCCAATCTGCAGGTCGTCCACGTTCACAATCACGGTCTCGGGAATCTCGGTGTAGATGGCTTTCACCTTCACCTTCTTCATGCTCAGGAAGAGCTTGCCACCAGCCTTCACACCGGCAGCGTGACCCTGCACGTGCACAGGAACCTCAACCACAACGGGCTTGTCGGTGGTGACCTCCATCAGGTCGATGTGCAGAATGCTGTCGTTCACGGGGTGGAACTGGATGTCCTTGAGCACAGCCATTTTCGTCTGGCCGTCGTAGGTCAGTTCAATGGCGAAAATCTCAGGGCTGTACACCAGCTTGCGGACATCGGCGAAGTTCACCACCAGGTCGGTGGTGATGATAGCCTTGCCGTCGCGGCCCACGGGCACCACTTTCTCGCCCTTGAGCAGCTTGCCGTTGTAGTTACCATCCTTGTCGAGCTCAACGAGCTTGCCGCCGTTAAGCACCACGGGAATCTTGTTCTCTTTGCGAATAGCCTTTGCGGCTTTCTTGCCGAGGTCGGTACGAGGCTCGGCATTGAGTTTGAATGTTTTCATTCGGTTAATTGTTTGTGTTACTCAAAATTAAGTTCGTTAATGCTTCCTTAATTTCCCATCACACGATGTTCTTTTCAAAAAAGCGGTGCAAAGTTACGAATAAGCAAGCGAAAAACAAAATCAGAAACAAAATTTTTCGTTTTTTCGCCAGGAAGCCACCATTCATTTTACCGATTGCCGGAGATTTTGAGCCTTTACGAGGGGCATGCGTCATTGCCTGCTCAGCAGCAAGTCGGTCAAGGCGGTGACATCGGCAACTGACGTTTCGCCGTCACCATTCACATCGCTGGCGCTGGTGCTTTCCTGCCGCAGCACCACATCGACAAGCGACGTGACATCTGCAATGCTGATTTCCCCGTCGGCATTTACGTCGCCAATCTCTGTAAGGTCAGCCTCGATTTTGAAGAAATCCCTCCACTGGTTGGCAGTCAAGTATGCACTCAGATACTTCGGCAACACGTGCAGGGTACCGTTTTTCGGAACATCATAGAAAACAATACTCCCCATGCTGACTTTTTCAGGGTTAGGATATGCGTTTATCCTTGTCAGGCCACTGCAACTGGAGAACGCATGGTTGCCGATGGAGGTGACGGAGTTGCCGATGGTGACGCTGGTCAAGCCGCTGCAATAGGAGTATTTATAAGTCTTTTTCTATCAGTTATTTACATCTTAAATGGTAGAAAAGTGATGACACAGATTCTATAGAGTGAGAAAAAGATGAATATTTAACGTTTTTAACTTTTACAAACACCTTATTTCTTCTTTCTTCTCATCTTTCTTTTGCTCTTGTCAACTTTGCCAACCTTTTGTAGGTACACCTGATAACCATGAGCTTTCTGGGCAAGGAGTTTTTCAGCAATTCTCTGTTTTTCTTCTGCTGTCATTCGCTTATTTGTTTCGTCCCTATATTCATCTACCATCTCCTGTAACTCTGGTATCAATTGATAATCAAGTTTATTTACCTCCTCGGCAAATGCAAAGAAATCTTTGGCTCTTCTGATCCTCACCACATCGAAGTTTGGAGTTGTGTCAATAATCTCCACGTCAGCTTCTTTTGTCAGATACTTATGATATACAATTTCCAGTTCCTTCTTTAATCTCGTAATGTTTTTGTCGTGCATATTCAACCCAACCTCAGACAAATTCCTGATCATCTCCCAGTTAGAATCAAGCACATGAGCCAGAAAAGGGTTGTCAAAGAGATTTACAAAATCTTGCTTTTGATTATCAAATTCGCCAATCTCTACCATCAGGTTAATAAGTAGTTCTGGCCTTGTAACAAAATGTCTGTGAATTCCCATCTCCTGTGCGCTCTTTATACTTTTAGTCGTTCCTGTAACCAAATATGCGTTAGCTCGAAGCAACTCACCCATTTCTGAATCCTTTATTTTTTTGTTCAGCGATAAGACAGACAAATATAACCTTGCATCAGTCTTTGATAAGGTTTCAACTTCTTCATCAGTGCGCCATTTGTCACTATCTGTATATCGGGTTCTTTGATATATTTTTTTTGTTAATTCCTCCAAATGTTCTTGGTATTCTTGATTAACCTCCAATTTATCATCATTGCCTGGTTCTATTCTAAGTTGATCGTGAATCACTTGTTTCATAAAATCTAAGGGCTCATCATCACTTAGAAAGTTATTGTTCATATACTGCTTAATGGTCTGGTGATGTTTCGTTTCCAAATCGTACAAACAATAATCTTTTACAAACACATTGTTTGCCTTTAACTCTATAGCTTCTCGTTTAACTGCATTAAGCATCTTTGCGAAATGCCTGTAGTTTCTTTCGGCACACTGAGCGTGTTTCAAAACCTCTATTACCACATCTTCAGGGATAATCAACTGACACCCCACCTTTCGTAGCACTCTCAACAACCATTGATAGCTTTTGCTCTGTTTAGGATGGGAAACAAGACAATATAATAGAAAATCTGTATCTAACACGAATTTCTTATTTTTAAGATTTTGTGCTTCAAGTTCACTCAGTTGAGGATCCAAGCGCATCACTTGGGTTCCTATGTATATTTTTACCCATAGTATCATTGTTGCCGCTTGTTCTCGCGTGGGATGTTCCAACAAATCTGATAATACTCCAACAAGAGTTTCCCCCTTTTCTTCTGACAAGTTTTTCATTGCAGCTTTCACAATGTCTTCATCATCCACAATGTCAGCTGTGGCTTTAACGTCTTTGTTAACAAAAGACTCGAATCCATACATACGTACATACAAGTTGAAAGCATTCATAATGTTCTCTCTCATTTGCGTGCTTTCTTCCACACTGAGTTTTTCCTCTAACTGCCGTTCAGTATTTTCAATAATAGCATTAAAGATTGCCTCGGTCTGTTCCCATACATTATTATCTTCCTCTTTCATTTTCTCAGCAATCTTTTCATGTGGAAGTGTTTTGGATTTTTATAAGTATTTGTAACATAGACAGAAACAAATACACCCCGAAGTTGAAAGGTACAAAAAAGTGCAATTGTCGATTTGTCGATTTTGGTGCCAACGCGAGCAGTTTTTCTATCATAAAAACCATACAAGATTTAACAATTTATTAAGATTATTTAACATGTGAGTTTTAACCATTTTGAGCTTTTGGCAACTTCGGTGAGCAAAGACAAAGGATTTTTGCCAGTCAAAAGAGAGAAGATAAAGTATCAAAATGGGAGCATTTGTACCGACCTTGTACCTCGGTTGCGCTAAGTAACTGTGTGACAAGGTCGGTTAATAATTCAAAATCAACTCATGCATGGCATTTTGATTCATTTTAGAGGGAAATGTGCACTATATCGTGTTAAAGTCTGTCATATCAGAACCTCCTTGAAGAATATTTTGTAAC
>ONMF01000024.1 GCA_900318865.1 uncultured Prevotellaceae bacterium | reverse complement strand
TTTGCGCTCGCTTATTCGTAACGTTGGCTGCGCCGAAGTTACTCACGCTCGGCAAAGCTCAAATAAATTTGTCTTTGCGCTCGCTTATTCGTAACTTTGCAGGTTGGAATGAGAAATTCGGCGGATCATGACTCTAATTGACACAATCATACTGCTCATAGCGCTGGGCGGCCTGGTGGTGGGCTACCGCAAGGGGCTCGTCAAGCAGTTGGCGTCCATTGTCAGCTGGGTGCTGGGCATCGTGGTGACGCTTTTTCTGGGCAATGAGGTCACCGAGTTGTTCCTTGCCATCAACCCCGATGCCGCCAATTGGCCGCTGGCCGGTGTCACCGTGAAGGTGGTGGCGCTGAGCCTGTTTTTCTTGCTGGTGACACTCATTCTGCGCCTGGTGAGTCATCTTGTCAGGGGGCTGATGCGCGCCATCCATCTGGGTGGCATCGACAAATGGGGCGGGGCAGGGCTGTTTGTGTTCAAATACCTGTTTTTGCTGAGTATAGTGCTCAATTTGTGGTATGCCCACGACCCCGACGCATCCACTTTCGGAACGCGGCACATGCTGGGTAACAAGCCCTATGAATTCACCCTCGACCTGATGCCCCGTGTGCTCGGTGCCGATGTGATGCCCAGCGACTCACTCAAGCTCTATCGCATGGAGGCCGCAGCACGCGCCGCTGGCGATGAGCCATCTAAAAACGAAATGTAAACTATGACCGACGACAAACATATCATCGACCAAGCGGCCAACGAAGAGTATAAATACGGTTTCGTGACCGATGTCGACACGCACATCCTGCCCAAGGGTCTCAATGAGGGGGTGATACGCGAGATTTCGCGGCTCAAGGGCGAGCCGCAATGGTTGCTCGACTTCCGCCTGAAGGCTTATGCCCACTGGGTCACGCTGGAGCAGCCGTCGTGGGGGCACTTGACATTGCCCCCCATCGACTATCAGTCAATCAGCTACTATGCCGCCCCGCGCCAGAAGAAAGACCCTGCCACCCATCAGATTGACCCTGAGCTGGTAAAGACCTTCGACAAGCTGGGCATCCCTCTGGAGGAGCGCATGGCACTCAGTGGAATGGCCGTGGATGCCATCATGGACAGCGTGAGCGTGCGCACCACCTACAGCGAGCGGCTGGCCGAGCTGGGCGTGATATTCTGCTCCATCAGCGAGGCGGTGCGCGATTATCCCGACCTGGTGCGCCGCTATTTGGGCAGTGTGGTGCCCTATACCGACAATTACTTTGCGGCCCTGAACTCGGCGGTGTTTTCCGACGGCTCGTTTGTCTACATCCCCAAGGGGGTGCGCTGCCCCATGGAGTTGTCGTCGTATTTCCGCATCAACGCGGCGCAAACCGGACAGTTTGAGCGTACGCTCATCGTGGCCGATGATGACAGCTATGTTTCCTATCTGGAGGGCTGCACGGCCCCCATGCGCGACGAGAACCAGCTGCATGCCGCCATTGTAGAAATTCTGGTGGAGGATCGCGCCGAGGTCAAGTACAGCACGGTGCAGAACTGGTACCCCGGCGACAAGGACGGAAACGGAGGCATCCTGAACCTGGTCACCAAGCGCGGCTTGTGCCGCGGCGATCACAGTAAGCTCTCGTGGACGCAAGTGGAGACCGGCAGTGCCGTGACTTGGAAATATCCCAGTTGTGTGCTGGCGGGCGAAGGCAGTGTGGGCGAGTTCTACAGCGTGGCGCTCACCCGCAATTATCAGCAGGCCGACACCGGCACCAAGATGATTCACCTGGGGCGGAACTCATCGTCGACCATCGTTTCCAAGGGCATCAGCGCCGGGCATAGCCAGAACAGCTACCGCGGCCTTGTGAAGATAGCCCCCAAAGCCGCCGGCTGCCGAAACTATACGCAGTGCGACTCGCTGCTGCTGAGCGACACCAGCGGTGCTCACACCTTCCCGGTCATCGAGGTTGACAACGACACCAGCGTGGTGGAGCACGAAGCCACCACCAGCAAGATCAACGAGGAGCAAATTTTTTACTGTAACCAGCGCGGCATCTCCACCGAGGATGCCGTGGGGCTCATCGTCAATGGCTATGCCAAGGAGGTGATGCAGAAGTTGCCCATGGAATTTGCTGTCGAGGCACAGAAGCTGCTCAGCGTGTCGCTCGAGGGCTCGGTGGGATAAATATTTTTCAAATCGATAGAATCACATTTTTGTCAATGGATAATTTGCTTGAAATAAAAAACTTGCGAGCCTCGATCGAGGACAAGGAAATACTCAAGGGGGTGAACCTCGCGGTGCGTGCCGGCGAGGTGCACGCCATCATGGGGCCCAACGGCAGTGGCAAGAGTACGCTGAGCGCTGTGCTCACAGGCAACCCTGCCTACACCGTGACAGGTGGCGAGGTGACCTTTGCGGGAAAAGACTTGCTGTCCTTGTCGCCCGAGGACCGAGCCCACGAGGGACTGTTTCTCAGTTTCCAATATCCGGTGGAGATTCCGGGTGTGTCGATGGTCAACTTCATGCGTGCAGCTGTTAATGCCAAGCGTGAATATCTGGGGCAGGAGCCGCTCAGCGCCACCGATTTTCTGAAACTCATGCGCGAGCGGCGCACCGTTGTACAGCTCGACAACAAGCTGGCCGGCCGTGCGGTGAACGAGGGCTTCTCGGGCGGTGAAAAGAAACGCAACGAGATTTTTCAGATGGCCATGCTCGAACCGCGCCTGAGCATCCTCGATGAGACCGACAGCGGGCTCGACATCGATGCGCTGCGCGTTGTGGCCAGTGGCGTCAACCAGCTTAAGAGCCGTGACAATGCCACCATCGTCATCACTCACTACCAACGCCTGCTCGACTACATCAAGCCCGATTTTGTGCACATTCTGTACAAGGGCCGCATCGTCATGAGCGCGGGGCCTGAATTGGCGTTGGAACTTGAAGAGAAAGGCTACGACTGGATTAAGGAGAAAGTGGACCATGAAGGCTGACGGCACCATGAGCAATCCCCTGCAGCAATACCTCGACCTTTATCGCAATCATGAGCAGGCCATCACCGCAGGCGCGCCGGCGGCGATGAACACCCTGCGCCTGGCGGCGATGAAGGCCCTGGCGGGAGCTGTGCTGCCGCGCAAAGGCAGCGAGGACTACGAGGCCACCGACCTGGCAGCGGTGCTGGCACCCGATTATGGAGTGAACGTGCTGCGCCGCACCTTCGATGCCGACGTGGCACAGGTTTTCCGCTGCGATGTGCCCAATCTGAGCACTCATCTCTATTTCTGCATCAATGATATGTATCACCCCACCCGCACGGCCCTGCTGCACGATCAGGGTGGCGTGGTGGTGGAAACTTTCAGGCAGGCATGGCAGCGGCATCGGCAGTTGCTGGTCGACCACTACGGGCGCTTGGCGTCATTGGCTCGCCCCGAGGTGGCGCTCAACACCCTGCTGGCGCAGGACGGACTGCTGGTCTATGTGCCTGACGGTGTGACTGCCGAGCGTCCCATCCAGCTGGTCAATATCCTGCAAGCCGCGGCACCGCTGCTGGCCGTCAGGCGCCTGCTCATAGTCATGGGGCGTGACGCCCATGCGCAGATGCTGGTGTGTGACCACTCGCAGCTGCCCGCCGAAGCGGCGTCATTGGCCCTTTCGGTGGTGGAGGTAGTGGCCCAGGAGAATGCCACATTCGATTTCTACGACATGGAAGAAACCACGGCGGCCAACAGCCGCATCTCGACCATCTGCGTCGAGCAGCATGCCGGCAGCAATGTGCTGGTGGACGGCATCACGTTGACCAATGGTTTCACCCGCAACAACTATCATGTGGAGGTGAACGGCGAGCATGCCAGCACCCAACTGCTGGGCATGACCATCGCCAGCGGCAGTCAGCATGTCGACACGCACACCTTCATCGCCCACAACGCCCCGCGCTGCCACAGTAACGAGATGTTCAAGTATGTGCTTAACGACAGTGCCGTGGGGGCCTTCGCCGGCCGCATTCTGGTGCAGCCAGGTTGCCCCCGTGTGGAGGCTTATCAAGGCAACCGCAACCTTTGCGCCTCGTCCACCGCGCGCATGTACACCAAGCCCCAACTCGAGATTTACACCGACGATGTGAAGTGCTCGCACGGAACCACTATCGGCCAGCTCAATCAGGAAGCCCTTTTCTATATGCGCAGTCGCGGCATCGGCGAGGAGCAGGCCAAGACCCTGCTTATGCAGGCCTTTGTGGCCGATGTGGTCGATGCGGTGCGGCTGGAATCGTTGCGCGACAGGCTGCGGCATCTGGTCGAGAAGCGCTTCTCGGGGTCGCTGGCATCGTGCGGCAATTGTGTGTCACCCTGTAAAATCACCGACTAATGAATATCGCTGAAATCAGACGGGATTTCCCCATCCTCGAGCGTCAAATCGAGGGTAAACCGCTGGTCTACCTCGACAATGCCGCCACCTCGCAGACACCCCGCCAGGTGGTGGAGACCATCGAGCAGATGTACTACCGCCACAAGGCCAACGTGCACCGTGGCGTGCACACCATTTCGCAAGAAGCCACCGACCTGCTTGAAAGCACACGTGAGAAGGTGCGCTGTTTCATCAATGCCGGTAGCACCGATGAGGTGATATTCACCCGGGGCACTACCGAGGGCATCAATCTGGTGGCCTCGTCGATGGGCGACCGCTTCGACAATGGTGATGAAATCATCATCACTGCCATGGAGCACCACAGCAACATCGTGCCCTGGCAGTTGCTGGGCCAGCGCAAGCGCATCCGCCTGCGTGTGGTGCCGGTGGACGACCGTGGGGAGCTGAATTTGCAAGCCTATGAAGACCTGTTCACCGAGAACACCCGTTTTGTGTCGCTGGCGCATGTGTCGAATGTGCTGGGGACGGTCAATCCAGTGGCGCAGATGGTCGAAATGGCCCATCGGCACGGTGTCCCGGTGCTGGTCGACGGTGCCCAGGCGGCTCCGCACCTGGCTGTGGATGTGAGGCAGCTGGACTGCGATTTCTACACGCTGTCGAGCCACAAGATGTACGGTCCCACGGGAGTGGGCGTGCTCTACGGAAAGCGTCATCTGCTTCAAGCCATGCCTCCCTATCAAGGTGGCGGTGAAATGATAGGCAATGTCACCTTTGAGAAAACCACCTGGGCCGACCTGCCCTTCAAGTTTGAGGCCGGCACCCCCGATTTTGTGGGGATTGCCGCCTTCGGCGCCGCCATCGACTATGTGAACGCGCTGGGCATCGATGCGATTGCCGCCCACGAGCACATTTTGCTCGAGGAGGCCACGCGGCTTTTGCAGCAGATTCCCGGCATGCGCATCTTTGGCACGGCCCCGGGAAAAGGCGCGGTGATTTCGTTCCTGGTGGGAAACATCAGCAGTTACGACATGGGACTGCTGCTCGACAAGTTGGGGATAGCCGTGCGCACCGGTCATCACTGCGCTCAGCCGCTGATGGCGCGCTACGGCGTGCAGGGGATGGTGCGCGCGTCGTTTGCCGTGTACAACACGCTGCCCGAGGTGCAGCGATTCGTTGAGGGTGTGCGCCGCGTGGCGGCGATGTTCGGCTGACGGCTCACTCCCACTCGGCTGGATTGCACATCCGCTCCAAACTATTCTGCGTGGCGGCCGGCAGTGCCGTCAGGAAATCAATGCCCGTGCGTCGCTCCACCTCGTCGATGGTGGTGGCGTAGTTGCGCCATGAGCCCGGGCAGGGCTTGTTGGCGTAGATGAAAGCGATGGCGCGCTGTTGCCCGGGAGCATAGAGAATCTTGAAGAAAGCGTCGGGCACGGCGATGTCATGGTTTGGCCCGATGTGCGCTGGCTGTCGGCCCACGATGGGGCCGGTGAACACCATCAGCCGTGCGTCGCGCTTGGCCCAGCGATGGATTTTCTCCTCAAGCACACGCCAGTGGTCGTTGTTGAGTTTTTGCTCCTGCGGGCACATGTTGGTCATCAGGAAGCACTGGGCCATGGTGAGCTTGTCGCCGCGCATGTCCATTGCCGGCGCCATGTGGCCGCGTGTGTATCCGCTTTTCCTGTAGTCGCTCCAGTCGGGGCAGCCCGCCACTGCCGGGTCGGCGTGAAACTTGTGGTTCTTGCGTCGCTCGGCCGTGGGAGCGTCGGCCATGGCCACCATGGTGTTAGTCAGCTCGTAGGCCACGCAATTGGGGATGCGGAGTGTTCGGTTGAAGTACACCGTCAGCGCCTTGTAGTTCACCGTTTGGTTCACCATGTGGCGCGGCAGCGTGAGCTGCAGCAGCTTGTTGGTCGCCTGTGCCCCGTGTGTCGATAGCAGTGGCACAATGGCAGCTTTAGCCTCTTTGCGGGAGGCCTTGGCTTTCTTTTTCTCGGAGCGTCCCGGGGCTTTCTTTTTGTTCTTTTTCTTGGCTTTGGCTTGTGCGGCAAAAGTGGCTGTGATGCCCGTTCCGCCGGGTGTGAACATGGGCACTCCCGCGGTGGCAACCATCAGTGCAACCAGTAATGAAACAAATCTCCTCATTCTTCTTAATCGGTTTTCACATGGTTGTTGCAAATTTTATGCCAGTTCTTCGTCACACTCTCTTCTGCATGGTTCGCCGCTATGAGCATGGCCGTGCACTTGCTTACTTGATGAAAAATCGCTATCTTTGCAAGTGATGAAGATAGGAAACATTGACCTTGGCAACCGTCCGGTGATGCTGGCTCCCATGGAGGATGTCACTGACCAGTCGTTCAGGCAGATTTGCCGTGAGCAGGGTGCCGACATGGTCTACACCGAGTTTGTGAGCGCCGATGCTGTGGTGCGCAACATCGACAGCACGCTGCGCAAGATGGTGATTGCCCCCGGCGAGCGCCCGGCGGCCATCCAAATCTATGGCAGGTTTGTCGATGCCATGGTAGAGGCGGCCCGCGTGGCCGAGGCTGCCGGCCCCGAAGTGATTGACATTAACTTTGGCTGCCCAGTGAAGAAGATAGCCGGCAGGGGTGCCGGTGCCGGCATGCTGCGCAACATTCCGCTCATGCTCGAAATCACGCGCGAGGTGGTCAAGGCGGTGCATCTGCCGGTGACGGTGAAAACCCGGCTCGGCTGGGACCATGACAGCAAAATCATCGTCGACCTGGCCGAGCAGTTGCAGGATTGCGGCATCGCTGCCCTGACCATCCACGGGCGCACTCGCTCCCAGCTCTACAACGGCGAGGCCGACTGGACACTCATCGGCCAGGTGAAGAACAACCCTCGCATGCACATTCCCATCATCGGCAACGGCGACATCAACTCGCCCCAAAAGTTGGCCCTGTACTACGACCGCTACGGTGTGGACGGCGTGATGGTGGGCCGGGCCTCGATAGGGGCGCCGTGGATATTCCGCGAGATGAAGCAATACCTTGCCACCGGTGAGGTACCCGTTGTCACCGATGCCGAGAAGATGGCGCTCATCCGCCGCCAGATTGCCGAGAGCATCGAGAGTATCGATGAATACCGCGGCATCCTGCACATTCGGCGCCACCTGGCCGCCACGCCGCTGTTCAAGGGCATCCGCGACTTCCGTCCCATGCGCATTGCCATGTTGCAGGCCAGCACACGGGCCGACCTTGAGAAGATTCTTGACAAAATTGAGACCGACATATTACCCAACCGATGAATGCCAACAAATATATTTTGCCCGTCGTGCTGTGCTTGTGGTGCAGCCTGGTGGCCAGTGGTGCCTCGGCTTTAGGCCGTCATGAGATGAATATCGGAGACTTCGAGAGCCTGGAGGTGATCGACAATGTGAATGTTGATTACTATTGCAATGCCGACTCGGCCGGAAAGTTTGTGCTATATTGCACGGCCGAGCAGGCCAATGGCTTCATCCTGTCCAACAACGGAAAAGGAAAGTTCACCATACAGCTCACCGCCGAGCAGGAAGACCGGCCCGACATTCCGCGTGCGGTGGTCTACTCGTCGGCACTGCGCGAGGCCATGAACTCCAGCGACAGTACGCTGCGCCTGCATGGCATCCCCGAACAGGCCCGGTTGCGCATGCGCACCGCGGCCAACGGCCGCATCGAGGCCCATGACATCGTGGTGGACGAACTGTCGCTGGGCATCGCCACAGGCAAGGGCACCATTGTGGCATCGGGCCGGTGCCGGCAGCTTGCCGTTTCGATTCTTGGCACCGGCGTGATTGATGCCGAGCAAGTGATTGCGCATGACGTGCGGTGCAAGCTCACCGGCACGGGCACGGCACGCTGCCATGTGGACGGTGGCGAACTGCGCGTGAAAGGCATCGGCACCGGCAAGGTGCTGTACCGCGGCACGCCGTCGCAGGTGAAAGTCAAAAAAATGGGGTCGGTGAAGGCCGTTCCCATAGAATAATGGGCGCGAAAAGCCCGTTTGTTGAAAATTAGTTGTACCTTTGTGAAAAAGTAGACCACATGCCAAGCAAACAAGGACTCACAACCGAGATAGAACAGCGGCAGCGACTGAACATGCTGCAGCGAGAGGTGGGACGTCTGCTCGAGAAGAACGTCAACGAGCTCGAGGACGATGTGTGGCGTGAGGTGGATGAGAATCCGGCGCTCGAGGTGGACCACGAGCGCGACAACGACATCGAGAAGACCGAGGACGGTGAGGTGTATCGGGAGACGTCGGAGCAGATGCAGCAGAACGACTACGGCGACGACGATGACCTGCCCTCCTACCGTTATCAGGCCAACAACCGCAGCCGCGATGATGAATACTACACCCCGCCCATTGCCAACGAACCCTCGCTCTACGACTACCTGAATGAGCAAATCAACGAGCGTGAGCTAACCGCCACCCAGCAAATCATTGCCCAGAGCATCATCGGCAACCTCGACAGCAACGGATGGCTGCAGCGCACGCCGAAGGCCATCGCCGACGATGTGACGTTCAACGACGGCGTGGAGGTGGAAACCGAGCAGGTGGAGCAGGTGCTCGACATGGTGCGCCAGCTCGACCCGCCGGGCATCGCCGCGTCGAGCCTGAAGCAATGCCTGCAACTGCAGCTCGAGCGCAAGGCGCCCACACCTCATGTGCAGATGGCGCGCCGCATCGTGGGCCAGTACTTCGATGCCTTCAGCAAGCACCATTACGATGTGCTGTGCTCGGCCTTGGGCATCGACGAGAAGGAGCTTGAGCAGGTGGTGCACGATGAGATTCTGACACTCGACCCGCGCCCCGGAGCGGGATTTTCGAGCGGCGCGGGCGAGCATGGCCAGCAGATTACGCCCGATTTTGAGATTGAGGTCGATGGCGACCAGTACCGGCTCACGCTGGTGAACAACATCCCCGAGCTGCAAATCTCGCAGACCTATTCGGCACTCTACGACCGTTACGGCAAGGAACGACCCGTGACCCGGGCCGACAAAGAGTTGATGGCCAACGTGCGGCAAAAATATGACCGTGCCGCCACCTATATCAAGGTGCTGTCTATGCGGCAGAACACACTCTACAACATCATGCAGGCCATCGTGCGCCGGCAGATTGACTATGTGCTCACAGGCGACGAAACCGCCCTGCGGCCGCTGGTGATGCGCGACATCGAGGCCGACACCGGCTACGATGTGAGTGCCGTGTCACGTGCCACGACCAACAAGTATGTGCTCACCCCGTGGGGTGTGAAATCGCTCAAATTCTTCTTCAGCGAGGGCCTCAAGCGCACCGATTCGGACGAGGAAGTGTCGTCGCGCGAGGTGCAGGCCGCGCTGCAGGCATTGGTGGCCGGCGAGGACAAGCGCCGCCCCTACAGCGACGACCGCCTGTGCCAGCTGCTCGCGGCGCAGGGCTATTCCATAGCGCGGCGCACGGTTGCCAAGTACCGCGATGTGTTGCACATAGCCAAGGCCAGCCAGCGCAGGCAAATCAATCCGCAAAACAAAGAACAATAGCTCTATGTCGTCATTCACATTCAATAAGTTCATCACCGGCCTGGCGCGGTTCCTTTCCGCTGCCATGAGCCCGCTGCTGATGCCCACCTACGGCGTTTTTCTGGTGCTGTGGACATCCATCTTGTGCCTGCTGCCCACGGGCACCCGCGTGACCGTGATGGTGATGGTGATGGGCATCACCTGCGTGCTGCCGGTGGTGTTCATCAGCGTGCTGCACCATCTCAAGCTCATCGGCGACAAGCGGCTCATCGACCGCCGCGACCGCATCATCCCCTATGCCTTTGCCGTGCTGTGCTATGTGGGCGCCACATTCTACATCGACCGTGTGCACTCGCCCATGTGGTTCACCATGTTCATGGCCGGTGCCTCGCTGGCCTGCCTGGTGGACTTTGTGGTGAGCCTTTGGTGGAAAATCAGTGCCCACGCCACGGGCATCGGCGGCCTTGTGGCGCTGCTCTATCAGCTCCATGTGCAGGGTTTGAGCGCCTTCGACATGTTCTGGCTCTTGTGCTTCACCATCTTGCTGGCCGGCGCGCTGGGCACGTCGCGGCTCATTCTCAAGCGGCACACGCTGCCTCAGGTGCTGGCGGGCTTTGCCTGTGGCTATGTGTGCGTGACGCTCATGATGAAACTCTTCGGATAGATAATCGAACCCCTTCACTCACTATAAAACCGCATCACTATGTCAGTTTTTGACTACAAACGCCGCCCCACCGTCACTGTGAACGTGGGCGGAACGGCCATGGGCAGTGAATGGCCCGTGCGCGTGCAGACCATGACCAATACCTCCACACTCGACGTGGAGCGCAGTGCCGAGCAGTGCCGGCGCTGCGCGCAGGCCGGGGCGCACTATGTGCGACTCACGGCGCAGGGCGTGCGCGAGGCCGAGTCGATGGGCATGATTCGCAACCTGCTCCGCAGCCAGGGCTGCGACATCCCGCTCATCGCCGACATCCATTTCAATCCGCAGGCGGCTTTCGCGGCGGCGGCGTTGGTCGACAAGGTGCGCATCAATCCCGGAAACTTCGTGGACCCGGCACGCACTTTCAAGAGTCTGACCTACACCGACGACGAATATGCCGCCGAGTTGCAAAAAATCCACGACACGCTGTTGCCGTTCATCGCCATCTGTCGCGAGCACGGCACGGCGGTGCGCCTGGGGGTGAACCATGGCTCGCTGAGCGACCGCATCATGAGCCGCTACGGCAACACGGCGGCCGGCATGGTGGAAAGCGTGATGGAATTCCTTAGGGTGTTTGTGGCCGAGGGCTTCCACGATGTGGTGATTTCGATGAAAGCCAGCAATGTGGTGGTGATGGTGGAAGCCGTGCACCGGCTGGTGGCGGCCATGGACAGCGAGGACATGCACTTCCCGTTGCATCTGGGCGTGACCGAGGCGGGATTTGGCGAGGATGGCCGCATCAAGAGTGCCGTGGGCATCGGCACACTCATGGCCCAGGGCCTGGGCGACACCATCCGCGTGTCGCTCAGCGAGGACCCCGAGCTGGAAGTGCCGGTGGCTCAGAAACTGGTGGATTACATCACCTCGCGTGCCGGCCATGAGCCCATCGCGGGCGAGCTGTGCCCGGGTTATGACCCTGTGTGCCCGCCGCGGCGGGCCACCCGCGAGGTGGCGGGCCACAAGACGCCGCTGGTGATAGCCTCGTGCGAGCCTCAAGAGATGACGGGCCCGATGAAGCCCGATTTCTTGGCCGACGACCTGCCTCTTGCCGATGCGCCCCTGCTGGTGATTACACCCGATAATGACAATGTGCCGGGCAGCCTGCTGGCGCAGCTGCACGAGCTGGAGCGCCAAGGCAACACGCTGCCCGTGGTGGCCTGTGTCACCTACGAGGACACCGATCGCGAGTGGTTGCAGGTGAAAGCTGCGGCCGACCTGGGCGCCGTGATGATGAGTGGCTTGTGCGACGGCATCTGGATTGACGCTCCCTGTTATCCCGATCAGGACGAGGTGGTGCGCATGGCGTTTGCCATCCTGCAAGCCTGCCGCATGCGCATGAGCAAGACCGAGTTTATCTCGTGCCCGTCGTGCGGACGCACGATGTTCGACCTGCAGACCACCGTACACCGTGTGCAGGAGGCTACCGCGCATCTCACCCACCTCAAAATCGGGGTGATGGGCTGCATTGTGAATGGTCCGGGCGAGATGGCCGATGCCGACTATGGCTATGTGGGGGCCGCGCGCGGGCGCATCAGCCTCTACAAGAACAAAGAGTGCGTGGAGAAAAACATTCCCGAGGCTGAGTCCATCGACCACTTGGTGGCCCTCATCAAGGCCTGCGGCGACTGGCGCGAGCCTTAATCCTGCAGTCTCGTGCCCAGCAGGGTGGCGCTGGTGGCGCGGTCCACCCGGCACATCACGCGGTCGCCGATGCGGGTGTCGCCGGCCGGAAACACGATGACCTTGTTTTGTTCGGTGCGCCCGTACATGTCGGTGCGCGAGCGCTTGCTGTAGCCTTCCACCAGCACCTCGAAGGTGCGGCCCACGTCGCGGCGGTTACTGCACAGCGACAGCTCGTTCTGCAAGGCAATCATGCGGTTCAGACGGTCGATTTTCACAGGCTCGGGCACGTTGTCGGGTAGATGCTTGGCGGCAAAGGTGCCCGGGCGCTCGCTGTACTTGAACATGAATGCCGAGTCAAAGCCCACCTCGCGCATCAGGCTCAGTGTCTGCTCAAAGTCCTCTTCGGTCTCGTCGTGGAAACCGGTGAACATGTCGGTCGAGATGCCACAGCCGGGCATGGCCGCGCGGATGCGCGCTATGCGGTCGAGATACCACTCGCGGGTGTACTTGCGGTTCATGAGCTTGAGCACCTTGTTGCTGCCGCTCTGCACGGGCAGGTGGATGTGCTTGCAGATGTTGGGGTGCGCGGCCATGGCGTCGATGATGGCGTCGCTCAGGTCTTCGGGGTTGCTGGTGGTGAAGCGCACGCGCATCGAGGGCGCGGCATCGGCCACCAGAGCCAGCAAGGCGGCGAAATCCACCGTTTTCCCGTCGTCGCCTTTATAGAGGTAAGAGTTCACATTCTGGCCCAGCAGGGTCACTTCGCGGTAGCCCTTTTCGCGCAGGTCGGCCAGCTCGTTGAGGATGCTTTGCGGCTCGCGGCTGCGCTCGCGTCCGCGGGTGTAGGGCACGATGCAATAGGTGCAGAAGTTGTTGCACCCGCGCATGATGCTGATGAAACCGCTCACGCGACTTCCGCCCACGCGCGTGGGGATAATGTCGCGGTAGGTCTCGGTGGTGGACAGCTGCACATCGATGGCCTTCTGGCCGTTCTCGGCGGCCGCGATGAGTTCGGGCAGCTGCAGGTAGGAGTCGGGGCCGGCCACCACATCCACGTCGTGCTCGCTGATGAGCACGTCCTTCATGCGCTCGGCCATGCAGCCGATGATGCCGATGATGAGCCTGCGCTCGCGGCGCCGCCGCAGGGCATTGAGCTGGTTGAGCCTCGCGAAAATCTTCTGCTCAGCATTGTCGCGCACCGAGCAGGTGTTGATTAGGATGGCGTCGGCCTCGTCGAGGCTGTCGGTGGTGTCGTAGCCCGCCATTTTCATCACGGTGGCCACCACTTCGCTGTCGGCCACGTTCATCTGGCAGCCGTAGGTTTCGAGAAAGAGCCGTTTGCCGTCGTCGCCGGTGTCGTATTTCAATTTTATCATTGTCAGGGTTGGGAAATTATATTTTTCAGGCTGCAAAATTACAAAAAAAGCATCGACCTCGAGTGATTTTGAATTTGTTAAATTTTCGTTAGCAAAATTTAACAGTCATACAAATACAGTCCCGCGGCCGTCACACCCAAAGTTGTGTTCGGCTTGTTACTCCTCATTGTCGTTCTCATCACATTGTTTCAGTTGAAGGGGCGGATGAAGCGAGCCGGGCAAATCGTTGATGTGTTTCTGTTGACAGTGGTCACTGTGGCGGGAGTGGTGCTGTTGTTCACCAGCTTCGTTTCAGGCCTATTCGGAACACATTGGAACTGGTATCTGATTCCTTGCAATCCGTTGCCTTTGCTCATCTGGATAGGCTGGCATCGCAAAAAGAATTTCTACAAGATTTATTGGCTCTATGCTGCTGTGCTATTCCTTTTTGTGTTGGGCACGCCATTGAGTGAACAATTGGATGTTGAGCATCAACTTTTCTCACTCGCCTTGCTCGTGCGGTGCGTGAGTGCTATCTGTGAATTTAAATACAAAATAAAAAGAATAAGATGAAATTGTTTCGTATATCACTTTTTTTAATGTGCGCATTGTGCATGTGCCAAAAGGCGCATGCTAACTACTGGATGTACATGAAGATTCAGGTTAATGTGGAACCTACCGGTGCCGGCAAGGTTTATGCCAGTACAGACCAATCTGTCGCTAAAAATGGCAATAATTGTAAAGACGCGCCATTTACCGCTTATACCTCAACACATATAAGTAATATTGTTATGGGGAATACTTTATGGTATCTCAACACCGTGAATAACGACCCCACGAGGTATGCTTTCGAGGGCTGGCGCGACGACACCGGCACCAACGGGGAAGAAGGCACCATCGTCAGCGAGGCTCAGAACCCGTCGACCGGCTTTAAGGATGAGGGACAAAATGCCGCAAAGAATGAAGATGGTTCGGGTGGAATAACTGCGGATTCGCTATATTATCCACCGGTTCCGTTTAATCCCACGTTGTACATGACGGCTGTTTATCATGAGATTGCACGGGCAGTGATTGCGGTTCCTCAAGACATTGCGGTGGGCGGAGCGGAAGTGACCAAAATCACCTCGGCCACCCAAGGGACTCACCCGCTTGACAACGAAGTGGGCGATGAGGTGGAAATCAAGGCTTGGGCGCTTGGATATCAGTCGAAATTCATCGGGTGGTATAAGGACGGGGAGTTCGTGACGAAAACCAACCCCTATCGCTTCACCGTCACCGAGGAAAACAAGGGAACGTATGTGGCCCGCTATTCCACCGGGCATCAGTTCTTGCGTATCAAGAGTAAGGAGAATCAGCGCTTCATTCATGCGGTGAGTGACCAGGGAAGTCAGACGGATTTCTCGGCCCTGCAGTTGATTGGGAACGGTGAATTGTATCTGCCGGGCACCATCTTCCACATTGAGGACTGGAAAGTGACCGGTGGTCGCCCTTATTCCTATGAGGTTCAGGGTTATAATTCGCGGTCGATTTATAATACGGATGCCGGTGTATATGTGACGATGTTGCAGAACACGGATGACGATACTTGGTTGATTTTCGCCAAAGGAACTTCATTATATATGCAAGATAATGGCACGGAGAATCACGTGACCCCTCCCAATGACCCTAATGCGGAATACAACAAGTGGCAGTTTGAGTTGATTGATAATGATTTGTCGACACACGACAAGTATTTTTCGGTGAATCCAGATGAATTGCTGAAGGATGAGCGCACGGGGCTTTACTGCACCACATTGCGCACTTCGTGGAACTGTCGGTTTGCCGATGCCACGCACAAGGACATCACAGCCTATATTGTGACAGGCATTGATGAGAACGGTGAGGCTGTCCTCGAAGAGGTCACGGGCGACATCATTCCGGCCGGTGTCCCCGTCGTGCTCATGTGCAAGACGAACGACCCCGAGGAAAATGTAATGATTCCCACCACCGAGGCTGCGACTTTCGATGCCGGTGCAAACATTCTTGTGAATTCGGTCAAGTATTTTGATAATCAACCTTTGCCCGACAGCGGCAGCACTTACCGCAAGTTGACCCGTCGCAGCGATGGCAGCGTGGGCTTCATCGATGTGGTGGCCGATAACACCATGAACGGAAACCGCGCCTATCTGGTGGCCGACGAGGATGTGATGCTGCCGGAGATGGAGCAAGAAGTGACGCTGGCTGGGCTGGTGAGTGAAGGCGAAGTCGGCAAGAAGTATGCCGTGACCGACCTCACCTGTGTGGCTGTGCGCGAGATTGACAACGAGCACACGGCGCTTTATTGCAAGGACGATAATGCCGTGGCCGCTGATGCCCGCCAGGTGATGGCCGACGGGCAGACCGACTATATGGCGGCCAACGGCTTCGGTGCTGCCGAGGATTACGACCAGAGCCACTGGCTGGAGCTGACCATTCCCGGTAAGGTGGGCAGTTCGTACAACCCCATCGGGCGCCGGCTGACCGACGTGAGCGGCACGCTCACCGATCTGGAGAACCCGGCGCTGACGGCTCGGGCCTTGCCCACGATTGGCGACGAGAACGCTTATACGCTTAATAACTACATCGTGCCCAGCCTGCAGGGAACGCAGGCGGGCAACAACGGCCGCACCTACTTCTTTGTCACCCCGCAGGTGATGGAGGTGGCTACAATCAACTGGGCGCAGTGGGATGCAAAGGCTCAGAAGTTCATCACGCCGCCCAGCACCACCCCGGGTGTCAATACGGCCGGGCTGCAGGGCGAGTTCTTTGCCAACTTCTCCTACGCCGAGGGCAGCGAGCTGATTGAGAATTACCCCTACAGCTTCAAGGCGGTGCTGCGCAGCGAGCCCGGGACGGAGGCCAGCGTGGTCAAGGCGCCGCGGCGTGCCGGCGGCACGAAGTCGCTGGTGGCCTATCCGCTTGAGCCGCTCACTGTGGAGCGCCAGGACGGCCAAGTGGTGACGACGGTCGACAGGGTGACTGCCGGCCGGCAGGTGCTGCGGGTGGATTACTGCAACCTGCAGGGGCAGGTGAGCCACACGCCCTGGCCGGGATTGAACATCGAGGTGACGCGCTTCGACGACGGCACGGTCACGACCCGCAAGGTGCTGAAGTGATTTTCAACCGTACCCAGGGCGGCGTGACATGTCCCCCTCTAAGATAGAGGGGGAGGCCCGGAGGGCCGGGGGCGTGTGCCAACCGGCGACGCTGGCTCCCACTCATGGTCACACACTCCTCAGTCGCTTCGCGACAGTTCCCCTAACTTAGGGGAGCAGTTGAAGTCCCCCTCTAAGATAGAGGGGGTGGCACGGAGGGCCGGGGGCGTGTGTCCACACGGCGACGCTGGCTCCCACTTAGGCTCACACACTCCTCCGTCGCTACGCGACAGCATTGCTGCGCTGCGCTTGCCCTTCGGGCTCCCGTTCGGTCGCGAGCACTTCGTGGTTCCCAAGCTTCGCTCGCCTACCCGTAGCCTTTCCCCTAACTTAGGGGAGCAACTAAGGGCCTTGTGGTTGATGATGCCAATTTATTTTGGCGGGCGTGAAGCAAAACTTTGTGTGCCGGAAAGTGATTTTCACGAGTTTTTTGTACCTTTGTGCCGTTTTATGAGCGACAAGGTGTTACACACGGTTCATTTTGAGACACTCGGGTGCAAACTCAACTTCTCGGAAACGGCCACAATGGGGAAATTGCTGGCCGACCGCGGCATTGTGCCTGTGCCCGATGGGCAGGCGCCCGACGTGTGCGTGGTGAACACTTGCAGCGTCACCGAGCTGGCCGACAAAAAGGGGCGCCAGCACATCCGCAGCCTGGTGAAGCGATTCCCCGAGGCGCTGGTGGTGGTGACGGGCTGCTACGCACAGCTTAAAAGCGAGCAGATAGCGGCCATCCCCGGTGTGGACATCGTGCTGGGCAGCGAGCAGAAAAACGACATCGCCCAGTACGTGGAGCGCTGGCTCACGGAGCGCGAGCAGCAAGTGGCCGTGACGCGCACACCGCTCATCCGCAAGTTCTCGCCGTCGTGCGAGTGCGGCGACCGCACGCGCTACTGGCTCAAGGTGCAGGACGGCTGTGACTACTATTGCTCCTACTGTACCATCCCCCTGGCGCGGGGCCGCAGCCGCAGTGGCACCATCGCCCAGCTGGTGGCGCAGGCACGCCAGGTGGCACACGACGGTGGCCGTGAGATTGTGATTACGGGCGTGAACATCGGCGATTTCGGCAAGAACACCGGCGAGGCGTTCATCGACTTGCTTCGAGCCTTTGACCAGGTGCCGGGCATCGAGCGCTACCGCATCTCGTCGATAGAGCCCGACTTGCTCTCCGACGAAGTTATCGACTTCGTGGCCGGCTCGCGCGCTTTCATGCCGCATTTCCACATCCCGCTTCAGTGCGGCAACGACGAGGTGCTGCGCCTCATGCGCCGCCACTACGACCGCGACCTCTTTGCCCGCAAGGTGCAGCGCTGCCGCCAGGCCATGCCCCACTGCTTCATCGGTGTGGATGTGATGGTGGGAAGCCGCGGCGAGACCGACGAGCGCTTCGAGGACTCCTACCGCTTTGTCGAGTCGCTGCCGTTGCAGCACCTGCACGTGTTCCCCTACAGCGAGCGCCCCGGTACGCTGGCGCTGCGCATCCCCGTGGTGGTGTCCCGGCAAGTGAAACAACAGCGGGCAGCCCGCATGATAGCGCTGAGCGACCAGATGCAGCGGCGTTTTATAGAGCAATACCTGGGCACTGTGCGCCCCGTGCTGCTGGAGCAGCCCCACGCCGGCGCACCCATGCACGGCTTCACCGATAACTACATCCGCGTGAACGTCACCCCCGATGAGCGGCTTGTGAACCGCGTGGCCGATGTGAAATTACTGACCCTTAACGACGACCTCACGGTCGAAGCACAAGTGATATGAAACAAGTGGCTGTGATTATTCTCAACTGGAACGGGGCCGCGCTGCTGCGCCGCTACCTACCCACCGTGCTGGCCGGCACCGACCCGGCCCTGGCCGACGTCATCGTGGCCGACAACGGCAGCACCGACGACAGCCGCCAGGTGCTTGCCACCGAGTTCCCGCAGGTGAAGACGCTCGTGCTCGACCGCAACTACGGCTTCGCCGAAGGCTACAACCGGGCCATCGAGATGACGCAGTATGCCTACACCGTGCTGCTCAACAGCGATGTGCGCACCCCCGACGGCTGGCTCAATCCGCTGCTCTCCTACATGGAGGCTCATCCCGAGGTGGGTGCTGTGCAGCCCAAGCTGCTGCAAGACCGCGACGACGACCGCCAGATGTTTGAGTACGCCGGCGCGGCGGGCGGCTATATCGACTGCCACGGTTACCCTTACTGCCGCGGCCGCCTCTTCGATGCCATCGAGGACGACCACGGGCAGTACGACGACGGCCCCAAGAGCATCTTCTGGGCCACCGGGGCGTGCCTGATGGTGCGTAGCGAGCTTTACCGCCGGGTGGGCGGTCTTGACAAGGATTTTTTTGCCCACATGGAGGAAATCGACCTGTGCTGGCGCATCCACCTGGCCGGCAGCAAGGTGATGATGGTGCCTGCGAGCCACGTCTACCATCTGGGAGGCGGCAGCCTGCCCAAGAACAATCCGCGCAAGACCTATCTTAATTTCCGCAACAACTTGCTGCTGCTGCACAAGAACCTGCCCCGCAGCGAGGGCAAGCGCATGCTGCTGGTGCGGCGGCTCTACGACACGCTGGCGTTCTTCATGGCGCTGGCCAAGCTGCATGGCGGCGACGCCAAGGCAATCATCCGCGCCCACCGTGACTACCGCACCATGCGCGGCCGCTACACATGCCAGCCGTCCACCAATCTGCTGCATGCCACTGCTGAAGGCCGCCGCAACATCGTGGTCGAGTACTACTTGCTGCGCCGCAAGCGTTTTTGAGCTGAAAGCGCGAGGACCGCATGAATCACGCAAAATGCGTCACGCATTTTGCGTGATTTTTCATAAAGCCTCCATAAATTGCTGCTGTGGAGCAAGATGCCTTTTGGCGGCGGGCGAACAGGCGGCAGGCGCATGGATGCTTGAGCGTGGTGACATCAGGCACGGGTGAAAATCTAAAAAAATGCGAAAAGTCTTGACAAGGGGGGTAGCGGTGTTGTATCTTTGCAGTCGATTTTCAGACAAATCGGGGGCTTCGCGAGGCCAAAAACAAGATAATGGGCTTGTTTGCCCGCGGTTCGTAATGTGTTTTTGGTGGTGAGCCGCTTGTGGTGGCTGCCATCGGTTGTGCGATTGATATACCATTATGGCAAACGAAGAAAAGAAATCGAGTGAGAAGGGCGCCCGGTTGCCGCTGGGCAAGGTGAACTTTATGATGATGGCCGTGTGCCTGGCGCTGATAGTGCTGGGCTTTGCGCTGATGACCGGTAGCGCCAACGACGGCGCCACGTTTAACAACGCCATTTTTGAGAGCCGCCGCACGGTGGTGGGCCCCATGATAGCGTTGGCGGGCTTCGTGCTGATGGCCTTTGCCATTCTCTACAAGAAAAAAGACAACAACGATTCCTCCACCAAATAACAGCGGGTCATGGATTGGATTCAAGCATTGATTTTGGGCATTATCCAGGGCCTTACCGAATATCTGCCAGTGAGCAGTAGCGGCCATCTGGCCATCGGTACCGCCCTTTTCGGCATCGAGGGGTCGGATAACCTGATGTTCACCGTGCTGGTGCATGTGGCCACTGTGTTGAGCACGCTGGTGGTGCTGTGGAGTGAAGTGGCGTGGCTGTTGCAAGGATTGCTCAAGTTCAAGATGAACGATGCCACCAAGTACATGATCAACATCCTCATCTCAATGATTCCCGTGGGCATCGTGGGAGTGTTCTTCAAGGACAAGGTGGAAGAGGTGTTCGGCTCGGGCTTGCTCATTGTGGGCATTATGCTGCTGGTGACGGCTGCGCTGCTCACGTTCAGCTACTATGCCCGTCCGCGCCCCAAGGAGCGCATCTCGTGGCGCGACGCCTTGATCATCGGCATAGCGCAGGCATGCGCCGTGATGCCCGGCTTGTCGCGCTCGGGCAGCACCATCGCCACGGGTCTGCTTTTGGGCAACAAAAAGGAGTCGCTGGCACAGTTTTCGTTCCTGATGGTGATTCCTCCCATCCTGGGCGAGGCGCTGCTTGATGTCATCAAGGGCCTCAAGGGCGAGGCCGTGTTTGGCGGCGTCGACACCTTGCCGCTGGTGGTGGGCTTTGTGGCGGCCTTTGTGGCCGGCTGCGTGGCCTGCAAGTGGATGATTAACATCGTGAAGCGTGGCAAGCTCATCTACTTCGGCATCTATTGTGCCGTGGCAGGTCTTGTCACCATTATCGTTTCGCAACTCAACTGACAACCCCTCCCTCCCCTCAAAAAAACTCTGAAAGTGCATGATGCAGCTCAATCCGGTAGAAGGTGAGATTTTCTGTGTCGACAAGCCGCTGCGGCTCACGTCGTTCGCCATCGTGAAGAAAGTGCGCGGTGTGCTGCGTGCCCATTTGGGGCACTACAACCTCAAGGTGGGTCATGCCGGCACGCTCGACCCGCTGGCCACCGGCGTGCTGCTCATCGTCACCGGCCATGCCACCAAGCGCATCGAGCAGTTGCAGAGTGGCGTGAAGGAATATGTGGCCAATATCCGGCTGGGTGCCACCACACCGTCCTACGATCTGGAGACCGAGGTCGATGCCATTTATCCGTGGGAGCACATCACCCGCGAGCAGGTGGAGCGCGTGCTGCAAGAGCAGTTCATCGGCAGCATCGAGCAGGTGCCGCCGGCGTTCTCGGCTTGCAAGGTCGACGGCAAGCCGGCCTATAAGCTGGCGCGCCGCGGACAGGACGTGGCCATCAGGCCCAAGACCCTGGTGGTGGACGAGATAGAGCTCGTGGAGTGCCGTCTGCCCGACCTGGTGGTGCGTGTGGTGTGCAGCAAGGGGACCTATATCCGGGCGCTGGCCCGCGACATCGGGACCGCGCTGGGAAGCGGCGCCCACCTCACGGGGCTGCGACGCACGCGGGTGGGCGATGTGACCATCGACCGGTGCCACACGCTGGACCAGCTCACCGACATGCTTCACGAGGCCCACTACGTGAGCCCCGAGCAGGCCGAGGCCGAGCGATTGGAGCAAGAGCGCGAGGCCAACAGAGCGCGCGCCCTGAAAATGAAAGAAAAACGTAATAAACATAAACAGCAATGAAACTCTCAGAATTCGACACCAAGATGCCGAGTGAGCTCATCGCCACTCACCCCGAACACAATCGTGATGAATCGCGACTGCTGGTGTTGCACCGCAAAAGCGGCGAGATAGAGCACCGCGTGTTCAAGGAAATACTTGAGTATTTCAAGCCGCACGACATGATGGTGTTCAACGACACGCAAGTGTTTCCCGCCAAGTTGATGGGCAACAAAGAGAAGACCGGCGCGCGCATCGAGGTGTTCCTCTTGCGCGAGCTCAACGAGGAGCACAAGTTGTGGGACGTGCTGGTGGAGCCGGCACGCAAAATCCGTATCGGCAACAAGCTTTACTTCGGCCTCGACGACTCGATGGTGGCCGAGGTGATCGACAATACCACCTCGCGCGGCCGCACCCTGCGTTTCCTCTACGACGGGCCGCACGACGAGTTCAAGAGCAACCTCTATGCGCTGGGCAGCACGCCATTGCCCTATTACATCACGCGTGAGGCCGAACCCGACGATGCCGAGCGCTATCAGACCATCTTCGCCCGTCACGAGGGCGCTGTGGTGGCACCTGCCGCCGGACTGCACTTCAGCCGCGAGCTGATGCGCCGCATGGAAATCAACGATATTGCCACCGATTTTCTCACGCTGCACATCGGGCTGGGCAGCTATCGCGACATCGACGTGGAGGACCTCACCAAGCATCGCATGGACAGCGAGCAGATGGAGGTGACACCGCAACTGGCCGACCATGTGAACCAGGTGCGCGATGCCGGCGGACGGATTTGCGCCGTGGGCACCTCGGTGCTGCGCGCCATGGAGAGCACGGTGGGCATGAACGGCCACATCAAGCCTTATGCCGGGTGGACCAATAAGTTTATCTTCCCGCCCTACGATTTCTCGACGACCGATGCGCTGGTGACCAACTTCCACATGCCTTACAGCATCATGCTGATGATTACGGCCGCCTTTGGAGGCTATGAAAACACCATGAGCGCCTATCGTGAAGCCGTCGAGCAGAAGTACCGCTTCGGTGCCTACGGCGACGCCATGCTCATTGTGGACTAAGAATCAAGCGCCAAGCGCACAAAACAAAGCCCGGGAACACGTGTGAACTGCACCCCAAAAGTTAGACACAAAACTTTTGAGGTGCAGTTTTTATATGAAACATTATTTTGAAGAGAAATTAGACGTAGTAAGTGAGATTGT
>ONMF01000025.1 GCA_900318865.1 uncultured Prevotellaceae bacterium | reverse complement strand
GCGGAGCGGCACCGGGCGTATTGATTGTGCCTCTCCGAGGAACAATCCGTGAAACCGTCATCATCAACCCCATGTTTGCCGCCGTGGCGGCGCCGAAACATGGGGCTTTGTCAAATAATGCGTCTTCGACGCATCACCCACGCAAGTCCCCCTATAGAGGTGATGGCGGGTGGTGCGTCGAAGACGAACTTCAAGGTCTGCCGCCCCGCCCGGCGGGGCTTGCCTACAGAACACTGCCAGCCGCTGTGGCAACCGTGCGTCGGAGACGCACAAGCTGACAGAGCCCCAGGTTTCGGCGCATGAATGCGCCAAACCTGGGGAAAACGACGACAATGCCAATGTTCCTCGAAGAGGCACAACCTATGAAACCGCCCGGGCCGGGGGCGTGTGCCACGCGGCGACACCGGCACCCATGCTGTCATCACACACTCCTCCGCCCTTCGGGCACCTCCCCTAACTTAGGGGAGGAGTCGGCAGTTCCCCCTCTAAGGTAGAGGGGGTGGCCCGCAGGGCCGGGGGCGTGTGCCACCCGGCGAAGATGCCACCGTGCAAGGCTCACACACTCCTCCGTCGCTTCGCGCCACCTCCCCTAACGTTAGGGGAGGAATTGGCCAGCCACGCTGGCAGCGGGCACTTGGCGGAAAAGGCAAAAAAGGGAGGATTTTTTTCGTTTCTCACCCGTTTTTGCTATTTTTGCGTTGATGAACGGTTGCCGGAACATATTGCCCGTGGTGGCCGCCGTGGTGGCGGTGCTCCTGGCGCTGGCCGCATGCGGCCATGGCGGCGGCATGGCCGAGCAGGCCGCGTGCGCCGCCGTCGACACCGTCGAGGCCCACTACAAGACCTACGCCACCGTGGAGGCCGACCTGCCGCTCATCGCCGCGGCCAACCTGATGACCGCGCGTTTCTGGAGTTCAACGAAACGATTATAAGACACGACTTTAGGAAAGAGATGCCGCATGTGCTTGCACACATGATTGAGATAGAAATGCTTCAGACATCTATAACCCGAGCCGTGGAACAACACAAGAATCGTCATCACCTCGGCATCGGACATGGTGCCATCCCGGTGATACTTGCGCTTCTTTGTTGATTCACGGGCATCGATGGAATTTTTCTGGATGATGTTGTCAAAATTCTTGCTGAAATCATCACACATTGAGAATATTTTTATAATTTTGTCATTAGGAAACATAGCGGTTGTTTTTATTGGTTTTTTAGCACTACAAGATTACTAAAAGTTCCACTATATTCCTAATTTTCAATTAATTAAATTCCGCCGAACTCACGTTAGTTACAAAAAATGTTATGAAGACAACTACTACATCCTCGACGCCGACGGCGACTGCCAGCTGTCGGGCGGCATCGGAGGCGGCACCGAGCTCATCGACCTGCCCGCCCTCGACCCCGGCCTGTGCACCCTGCGCCTGGTGGCCCCCGGCGGCGACACCTACGAAGGAACCTTCACCGTTAACTGAAAATCCAGAAATAAGATGCTAACATTGTGGCAAAAAATCGTTTCGGTTACGACTCTGCCGATCGCCATAGTCTATAGGCTAATCATGCCACGCGCCAAATGGCTGGTGGTCAGTGCTGACATAACGAGATGGACATCGTGGAAGGGTTTGGGGGACAATCTACAGGGATTCTCCCATTTGCTTGGCAACTATCCTGAGTTTCGCTCGTTGTTCTACAAGCGCATCGGGCTGTTGCGCTTGCTCTCCAGCTGGTGGCTCAAAGGTAAAACCACACTTGAAATCACCACAAGGGATATCGGTGGCGGATTGCTCATACAGCATGGTTTTTCCACCATCGTCTCGGCTGAGAGAATCGGGAAAAACTGCAAGATTTACCAGCAGGTGACCATCGGCTACAATCACGACCTGAAGGCTCCGGTTATCGGTGAAAACGTGGAGATATGCTGCGGTGCCAAGGTGATAGGCGGCATCACGGTGGGCGACAATGTTCTCGTCGGTGCAAACGCCGTGGTGGTGACAGACGTGCCGCCAAACTCGGTGGTAGCTGGTGTCCCGGCCCGCGTCATCAGAAAATTAGATCACACGAGAGACCTCACAGCATAAATCATCACCATAAAATGCCCCAAGATGGTGGTCTCCCCCAAAAAACAGAAATCCAGACAATCATGTCGCCTAAATAGAAAGGACCTATGAGAATTGAAACAAGAACAATCACAAGTCAGAGCCAACTCAGCGCACTGTACACCGAGTTGAACAACGCAAGCCTATTCTGGAAACAAGGCACCGCACTTGAGATAGAGTTTGCCTCGGGCACCTATACACTGACTCAGCCCCTGTACATTTCAGGCTTTCCCAAAGTGACAATAAGAGGAACACGCACCAGCCTGCAATCGACTGGGGGCAATGTAGAACAAGTGACAACCATTCAGGTGACAAAGAATTTTATTTTCACCCAAGATGACAGCACACACGACATGTTCTCCTACTTACGAAACCGGCCCAATGTCACATTAAGGCTTGCGCGGAATCAATATGCACCATGAGCAAACAGAAAGACAGCATGGCAGAAATATTGCCATATCGTTGTTTCTGTGCCAAAAACACGCTATATTTGCAACAGGAAGACAGAGTAATAAATACCATAAATAAAGAATAGTATTATGAAACGGACATTAAGTGTATTGTTGAGTGTGTTCTGGTTTTTTACTGGTATATTGCATGCTCACGATTTTGTGGTTGACGGGATTGCGTACAACATCTTGTCGCCCGGCTAGGTGGAGGTCACCTATAAAGGCAGCGAAGTGGATGAAGCCCCCTATGCCGGGGATGTGAAAATACCTGCATCGGTCATGAACGACGGCATCACCTATCAAGTGACAAAACTGGGCAACAATTGCTTTAGCGGCACCTCCGGATTGACATCGGTTGAGTTGCCCGAGTCAATTGAGTCGATAGGCTCTTACGCCTTCTACCGCTCCGCGATAAAGTCATTGAGGCTTCCCGCAAGTGTGAAGCAAATAAGCGATCATTTCCTTGCCAGGAGCTCTATTCGGGAATTATATTGCCCCTTTGAGCATCCCGGCTCATTGGCCATCTATGAGAATGCCTTCCTTAATGATGAGACACAAAATATTCTCCATGACTTTGACAAAATATATGTCCCGGCAAAATCGCTGGACGAGTATTTGAGGCTCATCGTATGGGTGAGACTTGACAGAACAACGTACAACACCAATGTACTGCAGGAATATGGTGGCGATTTGTTCGAAGTGGATGGTGTCAAATACGGAATCATTGATGAGTCGTCAAGCGAGGCCGCTGTCTTCAGGGCAAACGAAACAAGCTATTATAAAGGAGACTTAACTATTCAGGCAACGGTGACCAAAAACGGCAAACAATACAAAGTGACCCGAATCAACCGCCGCGCGTTTTGTGGCAGCTATGGATTAACGGGTGTCACCATGCCCGAGACCATTGAGACGATAGCAGCAGGAGCATTCCTGGGCTGCGGGAAACTCGTAAATGCCCTTATTCCCTCGGGTGTCACTCAAATCCCCGAAATGGCATTCGACGGTTGCCACGAACTTCGGTATGTAGTGATTTCCGACAATGTGACTTCGATAGGAGAGAATGCTTTTAACGGATGTGCCAATGTGAAAGACTTAACCCTTGGCAAAAACCTGCTGAGCGTGGGAAAGAATTCCCTGCCAAGCCCATCACGCACGTTGTATCATCGCCGGGCCCGACCTTACGTGTTCTACAACGACGAAATGGTGGGGCATAGGTACTCCACTTGCGTGCTTTATGTTCCAAAAGGAACGCTACAACTTTTCTCGATTACGTCTCCTTGGAATGGATATATGAGAATGGAGGAGTTTGACACGGGTGACTCACCGACTCCCTCTCCCGTGAAAGGAGATTTAAATGAAGACGGAGAGGTGAGCGTGGCCGACCTTACCATGCTGGCCGGCATCATCATGGGTACCGTCGAGCCATCCGAATCGGCCGGCCAGTGATAGTCGTGGACGGATGCGGCACCGAGCTCATCGACCTGCCCGCCCTCGACCCCGGCCTGTGCACCCTGCGCCACAGCGGGGTGCTGTCGCTCATGGTGGGTTATAATATCTTTGCTTGGTAAGCCATTTCCATCACAGCAAAAAAGAAATCAGTAGTTGGATAACGATATGGCATTGCCTCCCGGCGCGGTTCGCCCCCGCCGGGAGGCTTTTTTCGGGGGTCGGGTGACGTTATTCATATCACGGAAAGAAACGTTGAGCGGACGGAAAGTGGCAGCACTTTCTGCCCCATTGATAAAAAAATCAGCTCGGATTACAAAAATTCGGGCGATTTGTGCTACTTTTGTAATGACAAACCTAAACAAGTACAAATCCTAAATTACCGACAATATGAAAAAGGTATTATCCATCATGTTTGTGGCAGCATTGCTGCTCACCAGTTGCGGCTCGGTGCCCATCACCGGTCGCAAGCAGTTGAACCTTGTGAGCGACAGCGAGGTGCTGCAGTCGAGCCTGGCGTCTTACACCAGTTTCATGCAGACGGCCCAGCTCAGCACGCAGAAGGTGCAAAGCGAGCAGGTGACCCGCGTGGGCAAGCGCATTGCCGCCGCCACCGAGGCCTATCTCAAAGCCAACGGCCTGGAAAGCGAAGTGAAGAACTTCGCCTGGGAGTTCAACCTGGTGAAGAGCAACGAGGTGAACGCCTGGTGCATGCCCGGCGGCAAAATCGTGGTCTATGAGGGCATCATGAAGCTCGTGAGCAGCGACGACGAGCTGGCCGTGGTGGTGGGTCACGAGGTGGCACACGCTGTGGCCAAGCACAGCAACGAGCGCCTGAGCCAGCAGATGCTGGCACAGTATGGCGCCGTGGCAGTGAGCGCCGCCACACGGGGCAAGAGCTATCAAACGCAGCAGATAGCCCAGCAAATCTACGGCCTGGGCGCACAGTACGGCGTGATGCAGCCCTTCTCGCGCCAGCACGAGAGCGAGGCCGACTACATGGGGCTCATCTTGATGACCATCGCGGGCTACAACCCCGATGTGGCCGTGACCTTCTGGCAAAAGATGCAAGCCCAGTCGAGCAGCAACGTGCCCGAGTTCATGAGCTCGCACCCAAGCCACGAGACACGCATCAGCGACATCCAGAAGCGTCTGCCCGAGGTGAAGAAGAAATACGGAACTGCCACCATCGCTAAAAAGTAATCACATTGGCCGCTACTTTTCAAGAATTAGGCGTCCGCGACGACTTGTTGCGGGCCGTGGCCGACTTGGGCTTTATCGCTCCCATGCCGGTACAGGAAAAGGTGATTCCGCACCTGCTCAACGAGCCCACCGATGTGGTGGCGCTGGCCCAGACAGGAACAGGCAAGACGGCAGCCTTCGGCCTGCCCACGCTGCAACGCATCGACACATCGTCGACCGCCACGCAAGCACTCATCCTGGACCCCACCCGCGAGCTGTGCCTGCAGACGGCCAGCGACCTGGCCGACTACGCCAAGTACACCGACGGCGTGAACATCCTGCCCGTGTACGGCGGTTCGAGCATCGAGAGCCAAATCCGCGCCCTCGACAAGGGCGTGCAAATCGTGGTGGCCACACCGGGCCGCCTGCTCGACCTGATTGACCGCGGTAAAGTGAAATTGGAGCAGGTGCGCACCGTCATCCTCGACGAAGCCGACGAAATGCTCAACATGGGGTTTGTGGACGACATCAACGCCATTCTCGCCCATGTGCCCGAGCAGCGAAAAATGCTGCTGTTCTCGGCCACCATGCCGCGCGAGATTGCCAAGATAGCGCGCAACTACATGCACGAGCCGCAGGAGTTTGTCATCGGCTCGCGCAACGAGAGCAGCGACAATGTGCGCCACATCTACTACATGGTGCGCGCCAACGACAAATACCTGGCGCTGAAACGCATCGTCGACTGCCGGCCACGCATCTACGGCATCGTCTTTTGCCGCACCCGGGCGCTGTGCCAAGAGATTGCCGACCACCTGATCGAGGACGGCTACAATGCCGACGCCCTGCATGGCGACTTGTCGCAGGCACAGCGCGACGCTGTGATGAAGAAATTCCGCGACCGCAACCTGCAGCTGCTCGTAGCCACCGATGTGGCGGCGCGCGGGCTCGACGTGGACGACCTGACGCACATCATCAGCTTCAACCTGCCCGACGATGACGATGTGTACAACCACCGCAGCGGACGCACCGGCCGAGCCGGCAAGACGGGCACCAGCATCGCCATCATCCACTCGCGCGAGCGCAACAAGCTCAAGCAAATCGAAAAGCACATCGGCAAGCAGTTCGAGCGGCGCGAAGTGCCCAAGCCCGAGGAAATCATCGAGAAACAGCTCTATTCGCTGGCCGACAGGCTTGAAAAAGTGGATGTGCAGGACGAGGACATCGCAGCCTACCTGCCGGGCATCGCCAAGAAATTGTCGTGGCTCAGCGGCGAAGACCTGCTCAAGCGCTTGCTCTCGCTGGAATTCAACCGCCTGCTCGACTACTACAAGAACGCTCCCGTCATCGATATCGTGCCCGAGGGCAAGGAGAAGAAAAAACGCGATGCGGCCGACAAAAAGCCCGCACGCACCAAGGCCGAGAAAGACTCACGAGTGGCCGAGAAAGGCTACGAGCGGGTGTTTATCAACGTAGGCAAGGCCGACGGCTTTTTCGCACCCAATCTCATCAGGCTCATCAACCAGCACACACCCGGGCAGCACATCGGGCTGGGGCGCATCGACCTGCTGAGCGACTACTCGCTCTTCGACGTGCAGCAAGGCGAAGCGCGCCAAGTGATTGCGGCACTGAAAAACGAGGAGTTTTTCGGCAAACGCCTCTATCTGGAAATCGCTGTCGAGGGCAAGGAGTACTCGCGCAAAAAAGGGAAAAACACCGAGCACCAGCCCGAAGGCGAGGTGAAGATGAACCGCCGGGAGCGACGCAAGCAGATGTTTGCCGCCACCCAGAGCGCGTCAAAGCGCGGACGGCGGGGCAGCGCGCGCCACGAGCAGCCCGAAGACGACCATTTTGCCAAATTCAAAAAGAAAAAGAACAAACGATGACCATCCACCGCCACCACATCCTGCTCACAGCGGCCTTGATTGTGGCCGTCCTCACCACGCCCGCACAGGCGCGCACCATCCGCGACTTTTTCGCCAGCGAGCCGGGCCACATCTTTGCCCTGCTGCCCTCCAACACACGCCTGGACCTGCTCGACTACTACGACAGCGGACAAATCGTCGAGGCACAGAACAATCTGGGCGACGACACCAGCCTCATCAGCGTGAGCGACACCCTGCTGGCCATGAACACAAGCGAGAGCAAGATGCTGCAAATGCGACTGCTCACACGCCAGGGCGGCCGCGACACGGTGATTGCCGTGATTGAAACGGTGAAAACGCCTGTGCCCGACAGCCGCATCACCTTCTACGACACCCAGTGGCGGCCACTTCCTGCGTCACGCTACTTCAAGGCTCCGGGCATCGACGACTTTTTCTTGCGCACCACACCGCGCGCCACGCGCCAAGAGCTCGTCCGGTCACTGCCTTTCGCACTCATCGAGCTGCAATTCGAAGGCAAAGACCGCCTCACGGCCCGCCACGGCCTGGAGAAATTTCTCAGCAAGGAGGAATTCGGCAAGTTTCGGCCCCACATGGTCGACAGTTTGGTTTATCAGATAAACGGCAACAAAATCAAGCCCGCCGGGCAATAACGTCATTCCGTCATGGCACAATCGTCACTCTTCGACCCGCAGGACACCGCCCTCACACTTGCGGAATACGGCCTGCGCATCAAGCAAGCCGTGAACACGGCGCCCTCGCTCCAGGCCCAATGGGTCAAAGCCGAAACCAGCGACGTGCAGGTGCGACGCGGGCACTGCTATCTGGAACTGATTGAGAAATCGGCCGACGGCGGCACCACGGTGGCGCGCGCGTCGGCTGCCATCTGGGCCAACACCTTTACTGCTCTGGCCGCCCGCTTCCAGGCCGTGACCGGCACAGCTTTCGGCACAGGAATGAAAGTGATGGTCAAGGTCAGCGCCAACTACCACGAGCAGTACGGCCTGAAACTGGTCATCACCGACATCAACCCCGAGTTCACGCTGGGCGACATGGAACGCCAGCGACGCGAAATTTTGGAACGGCTCACCCGCGAGGGCATTATCGAGCTCAACCGCCAGCTGCCCTGGCCGGCAGCACCGCAGCGCATCGCCGTGGTGAGCGCGGCAGGAGCGGCCGGATACGGCGACTTCATGAACCAGCTCGACAACAACCCCTACGGACTTAAATTCTACACCCGCCTGTTTCAGGCCATGATGCAGGGCGTGAACACCGTCCCATCGGTGCTGGCGGCACTGGGCAAGATTGCCGAGCACAGGCAGGCTTTCGACTGCGTAGTCATCATCCGCGGCGGCGGCTCGACGAGCGACCTGAACGCCTTCGACAACTACGACCTGGCAGCAGCCATAGCACGCTTTCCGCTGCCCGTCATCACCGGCATCGGCCACGAGCGCGATGTCACCGTGCTCGACCATGTGGCGGCCCTGCGTGTGAAAACGCCCACCGCGGCAGCCGAGTTCCTGATTCAGCGCGGCACCAATGCGCTGGCACACCTCACCGAGGTGAGCAACACCATCGCCGCCCTTGTGCGCGACACCCTGGCCCATGCACGCGAGCAGCTGGCTTTCTACACCAGCGTCATGCCCATGGCCGCAGGCAATCGACTGGCCACCGAGCGCACCAATCTGGTACACAGCATCCAACTGATGCAGACCGGCATCACCACCTTGATGATGCGCGAGCAAATGCGCCTTGAAGCGCTGGCCGACAAAGTGACACTGCTGTCCCCACGCAATATCCTGAACCGGGGCTACTCGCTCACCATGCACAACGGGCAGTTTGTCACCGATGCCACCATGCTCAAACCGGGCGATGTGGTCACCACCCACTTCAAGAACGGACTGGCCCGCGCCACCGTCAACCTTGTGAAACAACAATAACCCACACTTCAATATGGCAGAAGAAAACACCACCATCACCTACGACCAAGCCGTAACTGAGCTCGACGAGCTGGTCAAGAAAATGCAAGACCCGCAGTGCAGCATCGACCGGCTGAGCGAATACACGCGCCGGGCCAAGGAATTGCTCGACATCTGCAAGCGCAAACTCACAGCTACCGACGAGGAACTGAAACAGATCCTCGCCGGCATCGAATAATCACTCTTTTTCTCACATCATTGCTGCATGAGCAGCTGCACCAGGGTGGTGACATCGGCAACGCTCGTCTCGCCGTCGGCGTTCACGTCGCTGCGCTCGGTCGACTCGTGAGCCACCACCAGGGCAACGAGCGCAGTCACATCGGCCACGCTCAACTCGCCGTCGGCGTTCACATCGCCCGTCAGCATTGTTTCAGCCACAGGATAGTGAGCGTAGATGCGGTGG